>NZ_JACOFW010000024.1 GCF_014284305.1 Affinundibacterium seohonense | reverse complement strand
GAACCAGTTGTTCCAAGGTGACCATTTCTAATTCGTGTTGGAAAGGTGTGGGTGTTTTTAGCATGCCGCTATTAAACCAAAAGGCCTCGCACTTGGCGAGGCCTTTTGGGGTTTGTCAGCAGTCTGAAATGGCGCTCATATCAGAGCGCCATTTTGATTTCATGTTAGAAAAAAATTAGTTTACGCGGCGTTCAAAAGTCATTTGTTCGATTTCTACGCGGCGATTTGGTTCCAGGCACTTGATCAAATCAGTACGTTTTTTGTTGGTACAGGTAACGACAGGGTTAGCTTCGCCTTTACCGACTGCATTCAAACGAGTCGCTGCAACACCGCTGTTGACGAGGTAATCACGTACTGCATTCGCACGTTTTTCGGATAAAGTCAGATTGTATTTATCTGAACCCAAACGGTCAGTGAAGCCACTTATGACGACATTAGATACGCTTGGTGATTCTTTCAACGCCTTAGCGATCTCATCCAGCTTTGGCTGGGTAGTGGCTAAAACCGCACTATCAAAAGCAAATAATTCGGTTGAGGACAAGGTATATTTTTCAAATTTTGGAACTGGTGCTGGTGGTGGTGGTGGTGTCACTGGTGCCGGTTCTGACTGTACCACAGGTGCAGGTGTTGGTTCTGCTTTGAC
Source organism: Affinundibacterium seohonense (assembly GCF_014284305.1). GTDB lineage: Bacteria > Pseudomonadota > Gammaproteobacteria > Burkholderiales > Burkholderiaceae_D > Undibacterium > Undibacterium seohonense. Next base: position 61,984 of record NZ_JACOFW010000024.1, on the reverse strand, counting down.
CACTGGGGCAGGTTTCGCAACCTTGTCAAATAAGTAGTTTAGGCCAACAGAAAAGTATGTTGTGTATGAACGATTAAATCCAAAATCGTTATTCCCCATAAATGCACGATTACGGCGAATATCTGCTTGCAAAGCTAATTGTTCAGTCAAGTTCGCTTGTACACCCACACCAGCGCCGATAAATGGCGAGGTTGTTGATTTGTTCAAGTTGGTCTTAGATAATTTGTCCGCCTGCGCGCCTCCGCTAACTAATAAGAAAGGGCGAATAGTGTCGCGTGTCAACATATATAGGCCGTCAACACTTAACATGTTTTGACGATATGTATTGCCAGATTGTTTGGTGCGAGCTGTTGAACCGCCTAGTTGCAAGTCCCAATCTTGATCTAAAGCTTTACCAAAACGCAGACCCAAACCTTGGCCATCTTTAGTAACTCCAAAACGATTATCTGAGTTTGTGTAGTTGACACTTGGAGCTACATACCAAGAAGGATTGAGATCCAGGTTTTGTGCGAGCGCGGCTGTGCTGCAGCTAGTTCCAATAAGCGCAATGGCAAAAGCGATTTTTTTCATAAATGTCCTTATAGGTGTTTAGAGAAGTAAAAAATAGATGTCGACTGAACATGTTTATTGTAATCATTTAGAAGTGATTTGAAAGTCAAACATTGTTACTTGTTAAGTAAGTCATCTTTTGGGGTTTGGATGTATTTCCTGTTTAAAGTTTGATATGCTGCGGCACACCTCCACTTCACCCTGTATTGTTTGCTTATGAATCAAAGTTTGTCCCTTTGGTGGGGATTGCAAACCACCCCGTTAGAATTACTCTCATTTTTGCTGTCGCTAATTACGGTCGTTCTAACTATTCGGCAGGTGCATTGGGCTTGGCTTTTTGCGATTCTGTCGTCGGCTTTATACGGACTAGTTTTCTTTGATGCCAAGTTGTACGGCGACAGCGCCTTACAACTCATGTTTATCGTTGTGTCGGTTTGGGGGTGGTCACAATGGTTGGCGTCTAGTGATCGAACATCGGTTTTGCCTGTGAGTTTTTTAAGTGGGCAAGACCGACTATTCGCTGGTGTTGCATGGCTCGGCATCTTTGCGATTTTGTATGGTTTTTTGCATTTTGTTACCGATACGGATGTCGCCTTGGCGGATGGATTTTTGACGGCTGGTAGTTTGCTAGGGCAAATACTTCTATCACGCAAAAAAATTGAGAACTGGTATATATGGATTATTGTGGATGTGTTGTATGTCGCGCTTTATCTGTATAAAAATTTGATACTGACGGCATTGTTGTATGCCATTTTTGTCGTATTGGCTGTGATTGGTGCGCGTGCGTGGAGAAAATTATGTCAGGCTTAGCGTCTACTTTTTCAGTGAGTCGTATCGCAATTTTAGGTGCTGAATCATCTGGGAAGTCGCAATTGGCCGAGGCTTTGGCGACGCAGTATCAAACCGTTTGGGTACCTGAATATTTACGTGAATTTGTTGAAGTGCAGCAGCGTGTACCGACTGAGTCTGATCAATTATTGATCGCACAGACCCAGTTGCAGCGAGAAAGTGCAATGATATCTGCGGCGAAAACTTGGTTGTTTTGTGATACGACACCGAGTATGACAGCGCTTTATAGCCGCTACTATTTTCAACACATGGACCCAGAGTTGGCGCGTTTAGATCTGCAGCATACATATGATTTTAGCATTGTCACCGCGCCAGATTTTCCTTGGATCGCAGATGGTTTGCAACGCGAATCACCGGCGGTTCGACAGCATATCCATGAACAACTATTAGCAATGCTGGAACAGCGTGAGATTCCTTTCTTGTTAGTGGAAGGGAGTCTTTCTGAACGCCTGCAGCAAGTACAATTTACACTCGATTTTTGGAGCTAGCATCAGATTTTTCGAAGCTGCTTTCATGACGATATGTGATGGGTGACTAGGGGCGAAGAATGATATGTTCACATTTGCGTTGCAATAGATCGAGATTCGGTTGCGGGTTTGCACCTACGATGATGTCATCGTTGAACACCGTTTGTTCTTCTAGATTTCAGATCTTGGCCTAGTTTGCATAATGCAGAAACCAAATCATTCGTTCCGATCAGATCAGCTTCGATCAGATTCGATTTAAGGCTTGTCGAATCGCTGGAATAAATTCGCTGGCGCTCAGTCCGATTGGTCCGGTGCCGTCAGCAACGATATCGTCGGCTGCTTTTCCATGCAAATAGACTGCCAGGCAGGCTGCGTGCTCTGGATTTAGTCCTTGTGCGAGTAGTGCACCACACACGCCGGATAAGACGTCACCGGTACCTGCTGTCGCTAGGCTTGGATTGCCGCTGCTATTGATCCACAATTGATCGTGATGCGCAATGATACTTCCAGTCCCTTTGAGAATCACACATGCTTGCATGGTTTGGGCAATTTGTTGCGCGGCATGACAGCGATCGGTCTGGATGATTTTGGCATCGCTTTTAAGAAGGCGTGCTGCTTCTAACGGGTGTGGAGTGAGTATCGTCTTTCGTTTTTGTTGCGATCTTAAGCTTACAAGCGCTTGTAAGTCTTCATGCATGGCAAGGAGGTTGAGCGCATCTGCATCCAGCACCAAAGTCGGCGCTTCTTGTATCGCACGTTGTAGCAACGTCTTCACCTCGGCTGAGGTTCCCAAGCCTGGTCCGATCACCACAACTGCGTGAATGAAGTCTGAATCTTGCGCCATTCTGCACATTAATTCTGGATGCACTGGGTCAAACATAGGTGCATCGCCAGCGTAACCCAAATGTACTCGACCGGCACCACAGTACAGTGCGGCGCGTCCAGCTAATAATGGTGCACCGGCCATTCCAGCGCTACCGCCGACAATTAAGACATCACCAAAAGTGCCCTTGTGGCTATCATGTTGGCGTTTGGATAGACTGTGATGAAACGACTTTTCTACCAATAAGTGGGCATGCGGGCTTGGAAATACACTTGGCTCTATTCCAAGATAATCGACATGAATTTCCCCCGCATAGTCTTTGCCCATGGCTGTATGCAAGCCAATTTTATTGCCGATAAAGCTTATGGTGTGATCGGCGCGTAAAATGCAGTGTTGTTCATCAAATGCTTGGCCTGTATCGCTCACTAATCCACTTGGAATATCTAATGCCAAGACTGGCACAGCATGGATCTTGGTTTGTTGATTCAAGTGGAAAATCAATGTGGCAATGTTCCCTGCAATCGCGCGATTGAGACCAATGCCAAACAGTCCATCGATGATCAGATCCCAATGACTTAGGGGCATGTCCTCAATTTGTTGCTGGCTCAGCCAGATTGCAGTGCTATGTTGCGCACGTTGTAAACTTTGTCGCGCTTCCGCTGAATGTTGATCTTCTTTTCCGAGCCAAAGGAGATTAATCTCTATCCCTTCCGCCGCTAACAGATACGCAACTTCCAATGCATCTCCGCCATTGTCGCCAGCGCCTGCCAAAATTAATATACGACTGTCGGTATTTGGTAACAGATGGGTTGCTAAGCGTGATGCGGCTAGTCCAGCGGCGCGCATTAAGGCGCCTACGGGCAAGAATTTTTTTGCGTCGATTTCTATTTCACGCAATTGCTTGGCTTGAAAGAGTGCAGTCGAACTGATCTGCGGCACCGAATTAGCAAATGTAGCAGAGGTAAGCATACGATGTGGGCATCCTTAAGGCTTTTTCGGTGCGCTAGGAGGCGAAGATAGACCTAAATCTTTTATGCTATCTAAGCCGTGTTGAAACATATTTTCTAATGGTAGTAGATAATACGGCAGTATTAGCGTGAGCATCAAAAAGCCGACCGCAATCGTAATCGGAAAGCCGATCCCAAATAAATTTAACTGCGGTGCAGCGCGTGTCAAAATACCGAGCGCGATATTGGTGATTAAGAGTGCGGCGACGATAGGCATCGACAATATCATGGCAATCTTAAAAATTTCCTCGCCCCAAATCGCTAGTCTTTGCACACTAAAACCCATTTCTAAAGAGGTAGAAATTGGAATTGTTTTAAAGCTGTTAATTAATGCCTCAAACATGGCTAAATGCACGTTCATACTCAAAAAAAGTAAAGTCGCAATGATCACCAAAAGTTGCGAGATCGCGGAAGATCTGCCACGTGTTTGTGGATCGTAAAACGTAGCGAAGCCCAGACCCATGGTTAAGCCAATCACCTCACCCGCCATTTCTACGCCAGCAAAAATGAGCCTGACAATAAAACCCATCGCCAGCCCCACGATAAGTTGTTGAATTAAGACGACGATGCCAGTGATGGACAGTAAATCGACATTGGAAAGTGGGGCGATACTTGGCGCCACGATCAAAGAAAGAAACACACCTAGTACAATTTTAATATTGACTGGTACACCATTATTTCCAAACGGTGGGGCGATGGCGATAAAGCCGAGTATACGCGTCAAAGGCCATAAGAACGAGGCGATTAAGGCGATAAGCTCATTGCTGTTAAACGCAATCATGGGATTAGATTAGCCTGCCATAAAGGCGATGCTGGTAAATACTTCGCGCATATAGTCACCAAGCACACTGAGCATCCACGGACCTGCCACGATTAAGGTGACAAAGATACCGACCAATTTGGGAATAAATGATAAGGTCGTTTCATTGATCTGTGTGGCAGCTTGAAAAATACTGACGATCAAACCGACCCCGAGTGCAACTAATAACAAAGGGGCAGAAATCATTAAGGTGATTTCCATGGCATGGCGACCCATGGTCATAACACTGTCTGGAGTCATCGTTTTTTCCTAGTAGAAGCTACGCGCAAGCGAACCGATTAATAACTGCCAACCATCAACCAAGACAAATAACATCAATTTAAATGGCAGCGATACGATCGAAGGGGAGACCATCATCATACCCATCGCCATCAGAACACTAGCGACCACCATATCAATGATCAGGAATGGAATGAAAATCGCAAAACTGATTTGAAAGGCGGTTTTGAGTTCGCTAGTGATAAATGCAGGAATTAACACCCGCAATGGAATATCCTCAGGACCTTGCAGAGCTGGCGTATTGGATAGTTTGACGTAGAGTGCGAGATCGGATTCCCGGGTTTGTTTCAACATGAAACCCTTTAATGGTTCTACGCCTTTTTCCATTGCCTGTTGCATGGTGATTTTATTTTCGGAGAATGGCAGGTAAGCATCCGCATAAATTTTATCGAATGTCGGTCCCATGACGAATAAGGTCAAAAACAAGGATAGACCCACTAAAACTTGATTCGGTGGCGCGGATTGCGTACCGAGTGCTTGGCGTAATAGCGACAACACAATGATGATACGTGTGAAGCTCGTCATCATCAGCAATACTGCCGGGATAAACGCTAAAGAACTCAGGAACAGCAGGGTTTGTATGCTCAGCGAATAATTTTGACCGCCGCCTGACGCTGGTGCGCTAGTAATCGCTGGTAGTCCGCCAGCTTGTGCAAATACGTGACCAGAGAAGCCGCACAACAATATGAATATACTGAACGGCAAAAATCGTAAAAGGGTGATGCGCAAGATTTTCATAAGCTACTTAGTTCTGTGGTGTATTGCGCTTTTCCAGGGTTTTCTTCAGCCAGTCTGCGAATGGAGCGGTGGCGGTGATAGCGTTGTGGTCCGTATCGGGTAGTTCCTGTTTTGGCATACTGGCTAGCGTATTAATCTGTTGAGCAGTCACGCCCAAAACCAGCCATTGATCCGCAACTTCGATGACCATAACCCGCTCACGATTGCCGATACTGATGCCACCGATTACCTTGACTGGTAGCTTGTGACCGCTGGCAATTGGACCGACTCGTTTTACCAACCATGCCAGTAACAGCATGATGCCGATGACGACAACCAAAGCTAAAAAAATCTGTAGTAAACCTGTGCTAGGGCTGACAGCGTTAGCTTGGGCATACGCCGATGTTGGTAGCATCAGCGCCAAGCAAAAGTATCGAATTAAATTGGTCATTATTTATTGAGTTTGCGGATGCGTTCGGCAGGAGTCACGATATCGGTCAAACGAATACCGAATTTGTCATTGACGACCACCACCTCACCTTGGGCGATCAGGCATCCGTTTACCAACACATCCATAGGTTCCCCAGCGAGGCCATCAAGCTCCACGACGGAACCTTGTGCCAATTGCAGCAAATTTTTGATCGCAATCTTGGTTCGACCCAATTCGACAGTTAACTGAACAGGGATGTCGAGTATGAAATCAATGTCATTGTGTGTTTGTGTTTGTGGGCTTTTGCCAAACTCTGGAAAGATTCCTGCGCTTGATTGCGTCGCAGGTCCAGCTGCGGCACGTGCTGCGGCTTCTGCATCGGCCTTCTCCTGTTCGGCAATCGCAGCACCCCAATCATCTTCGCTAATAGGGCTGTCATTTTCATCCATTATTTTCTCCATGTGCTATTTCATTGACGCTCGAACCTAGCATCTTGTCTACGCGTAAGGCGTATTGTCCATTGAATACGCCGTATTTACATTCCATGACTGGCGTGCCGTCGACCTTTGCCGAGACGATTTCAGGCACCGAGATTGGTATCACGTCGCCGACTTTCATATTCAAAATATCGCCCAGCGTTACTTTGGCAGAACCTAAGTCAGCGACGATTTCGACCTCGGCAATTTGGATTTGCTGCGTCATTAATCGGACCCAGCGCTTGTCAATTTCCAGTGTTTCCCCTTGCAGACTACTGGTCAATAAATCACGAATCGGTTCTATCATCGAGTAGGGCATGCACATATGCATTTCACCACTGACGGGACCAAGTTCTATCGTGAAGGTGGTTGACACCACGACTTCATTTGGCGTAGCGATATTCGCAAACTGGGTATTCATTTCAGAGCGAATATATTCGAATTGCACTGGGTAGACAGGCTCCCAGGATTTTGCATACGTCTCGTAAATGATTTCTAAAATTCTCTGAATAATTCTCTGTTCTGTTTGGGTGAAATCACGGCCCTCGACCCGCGTATGAAATCGGCCATCGCCACCAAACAAATTATCCACCAGCAAAAACACTAAACCCGGATCTAGCACAATGAGAGACGTGCCTCGGAGTGGTTTCATGTGAGTTAGATTCAAATTGGTCGGAACTACCAGATTACGAATGAACTCACTATATTTCGAAACTTTGACCGTGCCGACTGAAACCTCTGCGCTACGGCGTAAAAAGTTAAATAAACCAATACGTAACAAGCGTGCGAAACGTTCGTTGATAATTTCCAACGTTGGCATACGGCCACGAACAATTCGTTCTTGGGTAGCCAAATTGTAGGGACGGACACCCGAGGTATCTTCAAGCGACTCCAAGTCGTCTTGATCGCCAGTCACGCCCTTTAATAGGGCATCGACTTCTTCCTGTGATAGAAAATTATCAGACACAATTATTATTGAACAACAAATGAAGTGAAGAAAACGCCACTGACTTTTTGTGACGGACCCTTGGGGGTGAACGGTAAGTTGATCTGTTCAGTGATTTCATTGACCAATACCTCTTTGCCTTCTGGCGTTAACAAACCTTCGGCATCTTTACTTGACAGTAACATAATCAAACGGCTTTTGACTTGAGGTAAATTGGCTTTGATTAAATTAACTTGTTCGTCATCGGGAAGTTGTAAAGTCATGTTCACCTGTAAATATTTTTCACCTATTTCTGATTGCAAATTCACCACGAAAGGTTCTAACGGTAAAAAGACGGGCGCTTTGGCCACTTCTTCCTTATGTTCTTTTGGCGCTTTCTTGCCAGACATAAAGAACATTGCTCCACCACCAGCCGCGCCTAAAAGGACGACCGCAGCAACGATGATCAAAATCAGCTTCTTTTTGGATTTACCAGCCGGCCCAGTCGCTTCTTCTTTTGGTTTTGAAGGTGCTTTTGACATATTCAGTTCTCACCGATTTTAAGTTTTGCTTCGATTGAAGAAATTATCCCGCATTTTGGTTGAATTTGATCTTCAAATAAGAATGGGATTTGTCGCTTAACTCTACTTATGCAGATGTCACGTTGGACGACATAAGTAGGTGAAATATTATTGCTAAACTTTACGACGTTTGATTGGCGAATCTTACATCGATTACGTCATTAAAGTTTCACAAAGGAATTTTTCACGCGTTCAATTATAGTATCGTTTTTGCTTGTGTAGACCGCAAAGCAACAAGCGTGATGAAAAACGACTGATTTCATCACGCTTCGACAACAATATTGCCGTTATCTGAGTGCTTGCTGTGAAGGCGACGGCCTTGTTCAAGCGAATGTGTCGACTAAGCCTTGCGCTTGTGATGGACGTGATGTCGGCATGTTTTGAGTTGTGTTCTCTACCGTCGCGTCAACTTTATTCGCATTTCTTAGCTGAGAGCTGGCACTTTGTTGAGATTTGTCTGGGCTGAACGCATTTCCTGATTGTGCAGAGTCTGCACTCACTGAGAAGCCTGATAAAGAAATTCCTGCGTTATCCATCATTTCGCGTAACTTCGGCGCTGCAGCTTCAATTGCTTCTCGCACGTCAAGATGCGATGACACAAAACTGGCATCTACAAAACTATCGCTGATGCTGAGCACGACCTGAACCGGCCCCAAATCAGGCGGATTGAGTGTGAGCTGGGCAGTCTGCTCTCCACCTGCAACCATCCAAACAATTTTTTGGCCGATTGCTTGATCCCAGGCTTTTGTGCCGAATCGCGCACTGATATGCTCGGTCGCCAAACTACTAGCCGCGGCCATCACTGTTTGGATTGCTGGTGGCGCTGCTATTACTTCGGGTTTCGCTGCACTGATCGCAAACTCGTCAATGGCTTCCGACTTTTGCAACACGTTCTGCTCTTGCTGTACTTGTGAAAATTGGGCACTCAGTTTGTCTGAAAATAGGGCATTCGTTCCGACTCCAGATAAGCTGAGATCCGCATGATCTGGACGCAGATTTGTTGTGGTATTTTTCTCACTCACTTGTGGTGTTGCCGGATTCACTGCTGGTGTTACCGTCGCATGATTAACGTCAAGTGTTTTCGCAGAGCTGACAGTTGTATCTGTCCTCGCCGATGCGGCTAAAGTCATCTCAGGTTTTGTGCTTGGGGCGGCTGAGACTCCAGGCATTTTCGCTACCGGGATGGTTTGGCTTAAATTGAAACTATTCTGTACTTCTTGACTTCGGCTATCGGTGACTTGCATTACAGATTTTTCTACGGCGTTTAGATTCGCTGTGGCGGCTGCGCTGATTGTCTCTAGGTTTGAACTGACATCCACAATATCAATCGTTGCTGTTGGGCCACCTTGGTTAGACATTGCAGGATCATTTGCCACATTTGTTGTGGCATTGCTTGCCGCTTCTGCTGCTGGCAGCCTGTCACCACTGAGTTCACTGACGATTGTGGACGTTTTATTGTTGGTCGACAATGTTGTTACAGGCATTTTTATTTCGGTAACACGGTTTGTGTCATTGAGATTGGCGCTGCCGGTTTGAGGTGTGTCTGTAAGTCTTTTGCTATCAGCATTCACCTGTGCCTTGGATGCGATGGCGACATCGGCTTCGATCAAAGTTTGATCATTTGGTGTCGATGGATTCGTTGGTGGCGCTTGGTTGACTGCCATTGGAATTACAGTTGCGGACGTCGATGGCGTTGCTGCAATTGGCGCATTAGTGTTTTCGCTTTGAGCGCCCAGAGCCATTTCTATCATATGGTTTAGCTCGGTGTTCGTTGACACTTCTTGTGGTGCGCCGTTCAGTAATTCTTGGCTTGCTGCATACGGTTTTGTACTTGCCGCTAAGTTAGTCGCATCGGCGTTGAAATTCATATCTAATATCGGTGTAGCGGTGAACGCTGCTGTTCCTTTGCCAGCATCGAGTGCAGCGCTATCTTGTTCCGTACCAGCGTTGTTTGGTTGCGTGAATGTATTGATGTTATTAACGAAATTAAGCAATGCAGCGGTATCATTTAAGGTACCCAGTGCTGTATCGTTTCGATTGGACTCGTCGTCATCTATTCTTTCCTCATTACGACCTTGAGACTCCGTGTTGTTAACTTTTATTGAGTTTGTCGCGGTCGATGTGTGGGATTTATTTGGATTCGAAATAGTCGTTTTCGGTGGTTCCACAAAACTTTTTTTAGTTTTGCTTGCAATCTCATTTTTAAATACTTGATTGAACGTATTACTCGCCTTCATTTCACTAGGCGGCGGGTTTGTTTTTGTGGCGTTCAGTACGGGTAAGGCGGGTGTGATCGATTGCGAATTAGTCATTTTGACACCTACACGATTAAGTTATTGCATTTATTTTTTGTAGAACAAGGTGCGACCCGCACGCTCGTCAGTTTGTTTTTGATCTCGTTTATTTTCTTTCTTAACTTCAGCGGCAGCGTTTCTGTCGATTAAAGTTTTATACGATAAACGTTTTTTTTCACATTCTTGCCAGACTTTTTTCGCAATTTCTATCTTATATTCTGCATCTGCTACCAGGCGCTGTTGCCCGTCGATTGCTTGATCAAGTTTGCCGATAAAACCTTGAAAATTGGTGAATTGACTGACATTTAAACCTTGTTGTGCATTGTTTTGAAATCGAATGACATAGTCGGCGCGATATTGATTTAATAAATTTAACTGTTCGTTGGCATCGTCTTTAGCTTTAATCGCACGTCCCAGATTTTTTGCCGCATTATCGACATCGTTTTCTGCTAACTCTATCAAAGTCGTTAGTGCAGATGTTGTCATGGTGTTCTCAATTCACACTGATATTCAAGAATTACACAAAATCACTCGTGCGTGGATGTTAGCGCCGAGCCAAACTAACGACATTTCTCATGTTTTTATTCTTTTATTTTATTCTCGCGTCTATCTTACAACTAAGTCATTTTTTCTAAACGTCGAATAGAGCTGAAAGTCCCGCTAAGCTCTCGCTTATGCTCGACTTTTCTGTGATTTCTTGTTGCAAAAATGCTTGAATTTGCGGATATTTTCGAATCGCTTCATCCAGTATTGGATCAGAACCCGCTGAATAAGCACCGACATTGATCAAATCACGACTACGCTCATAGCGGGAGTACAGTTGTTTTAATTTCCGCGAGAGCCGCTGATGATCGACCGAGGTAATTCCATGCATAGCGCGGCTGATAGACTGTTCAATGTCAATCGCCGGATAATGTCCACTTTCTGCTAGCGTGCGGTTTAATACGATATGGCCGTCAAGAATCGCGCGCGCCGCATCGGCAATCGGATCTTGTTGATCGTCGCCTTCAGTTAATACTGTATAAAAAGCGGTGATAGAGCCGCCGCCAAGCCGACCATTGCCAGCCCGTTCCACCAGAATCGGTAGCTTGGCAAATACGGAAGGTGGATACCCTTTGGTGGCAGGTGGCTCGCCAATCGCTAAAGCAATTTCCCTTTGTGCCATGGCATAACGCGTCAGTGAGTCCATGATCAACAGCACGTTCTTATCCTGATCACGGAAATATTCTGCAATCGTGGTTGCATAGGCGGCACCTTGCATACGCATCAAAGGTGGCGCATCGGCCGGAGCCGCCACGACTACTGCCCGGGCAAGGCCTTCTTCACCTAATATTTCTTCAATAAATTCTTTAACTTCGCGACCCCGTTCGCCGATGAGTCCAACCACGATAACATCCGCCGTGGTGTAGCGAGCCATCATGCCGAGTAATACACTTTTACCCACACCCGAGCCAGCAAATAGACCCAAGCGTTGACCACGTCCTACGGTCAACATGCTATTAATGGCGCGCACGCCAACGTCGAGTTTTTCTTTGATAGGGGCGCGTGATAATGGATTGTAGATACGCGCGCCAAGTGGGGCAGTGGCGCGGCAAACTAAAGGGCCAAGGGCATCCAAAGGCCGACCATTGGCGTCAAGTACTCGACCTAATAACTCTTCTCCAACGGGAAGGTGTTTGGTCCTATCTGCACTGCGTCTATGTTTGCCCTGTTCATCGGCGCTTACTGGGGCCTGCACAGGAAATACTGGCGCGCCAGGGATCACGCCTTCCAAATCGCTCTGCGGCATCAAAAATAAGCGATCGCCATCAAAGCCAACCACTTCCGCTTCGATCTTTACCCCATTTTGTAATTGAATCACGCAGGCGCTACCGACGGGAAGCTTAATGCCAACCGCTTCCATGACCAAACCAGTGACTTTGACGATGCGACCGGAGACGTTCTCGCTCTGAACATGGGAGAGCGATTTTGCACTAGCCGCAAATTGTTCTTTCCAACGTTGTGGCGAAAATCCGTCGTTCATAGATGATGATTTGAGGTGGAGCTCATACTCGACAGTGTCTCGGTCAGGCGAGCCCAGCGAGTTTCGTAGGTGGCATCAATCAAATTTTGTGCCGTTTCGATTCGGCACCCGCCTCGGGTTAAGTGCTTGTCGCCAAACAAACGCCAGCCATCTTGTTCCAAACTACTTCCCATGAATTCTCTGATGAGATTTAAGTCGTCTGGATGTAAAAATATCTGTGCTGGTTGATGAATCGCTGGCAGCATTTCGATCGATTCTTTGACGATTTCCATAATCGCCTCGGCATGGTGCTCAAATTGATGCTTGGTCATTGCACCGGCTAAATCGACTGCCAATGTCAACAGATCTTGACCGATATCTTCGTGAGCTTGAGTCAGTTGCTGTCGAAAGTTGTGTTGGATTGATTCGATGCCAGCTAGGGCGTCTTTGATTTTGATTTGCATTTCGGCCGAACCTGCGTCCTGACCCTCCTGATAGCCCAGCGCGTAGGCTTCTTTATACGCTGTGGTGTACGCTTCGTTTCGTGCCTGCTCCTTGATGGCGGCGATTTCTGTCTCGCTGACTTTGACCGCTTCCGCAACGCGTTCCAATTGGGCTGGACGCTCGTCACCAAAGGATGCCATTTCCCAGCGCTGAAATGCTGTTTGTTGTCCTTTGGAAAGGGCGTTAGACATAGGCATCCTCACCTTTTGCACCCAACATGATTTGTCCCTCATCTGCCAAGCGGCGAACGATCAGGAGAATTTGTTTTTGCTGCGCTTCAACTTCAGATAGGCGAACTGGTCCTTTAGATTCGAGATCTTCACGCATCATTTCAGCCGCACGTTGCGACATATTTTTGAAAATCTTTTCGCGCATATCGGCATTGGCACCTTTCAGTGCAATGATCAGTGAGTCGGACTGAACTTCACGCAATAGGAGTTGGATGCCGCGGTCATCAATTTCAAGAATATTATCAAAGACGAACATTTCGTCCATGATTTTTTCAGCCATGTCACCATCATACTTACGTAGATTTTCCATGATGGATGCCTCGTTCTCACCACTCATAAAGTTGAGAATTTCAGCTGCAGCGCGCACGCCACCAATCGATTTTTTCTTCAAACTTTCGTTACCAGTCAACAGTTTAGTCAGTACATCGTTCAGCTCACGCAGTGCGGTGGGTTGAATACCATCTAAAGTGGCAATGCGGAGTACCGCATCATTGCGCAGACGTTCACTGAAGTGATTTAAGATTTCGCTGGCCTGGTCACTTTCTAAATGCACCAGAATTGTTGCGATAATTTGTGGATGTTCGTTCTTGATTAATTCGGCAACGGAGGCAGAATCCATCCATTTCAAGCTTTCGATTCCACTGGCATCTTTGCCACCCAAAATGCGATTGAGTAGTGATGATGCTTTATCGTCACCTAAAGCTTTCGTTAACACGTTGCGAATGTACTCATCAGAATCCAACCCGACGGATGAGCTCAGATCCGCCTCGGATTTGAATTCTTCGAGTACTTTGGCAATGGCTTCGTGTGGAATCGCACCGATGGTCGCCATTGCTGCACCGATCTTTTGAACTTCGCGAGGTCCGAGGTGCTTCATCACCTCAGCAGCGCCATCCTCGCCAAGTGCGAGCATTAATGTTGCTGCTTTTTGTATGCCGTCTTCACTCATTGGTAACCCATGATTTAATTACGTTTGCGACGATTTTTGGATCTGAAGCAGCAAGTTGTTTTGCCATCTCCAAATTAGTTTCATAAGTAGACATTTGTTGTTTGCCCTGTTCCTCCGCTTCGGTATTAATATTCACTACCGCAGCTTCTTCCTCTTCTGCTTGGCGTTTGGCTTCTTCTTCCTCTTCCTCTTCTTGGCGTTTGAGTTCTTTTTCTTTCTTTAACTTTTCCTCATCTTTTCCAGTTAGTTTATTCAAAGTGGGTTTGAGATAAGCAAAGAACAGATAGAGTAACAGTAAACCACCAATCAGATATTTTCCAATTTCTTTTGCTGCTTGAAGCACGTCCGCTTGCTTCCAAAGCGGTATTTCCTCAGCAATAATTTTTTCTGGAGGGGCAAAAGGACTGTTGACCACATTCAAGGAATCTCCCCGCTCTTTACTAAATCCCATTGCTTCTCTGGCTAGGTCCGTGATCTGAGTTTTTTCAATCTCAGTTAGTGCACGGGTAATCGTCTTACCTGACTTGTCGATTTCAGTTTTGTAATTGACTACGACCGCAACGGATAAACGTTTCAAACCACCCATTGCTTGTTGCGTATAACGTATCGTTTTGTCGACTTCAAAATTCATGGTCGAGTCTTTTTGTGTCAAGCCTGTGGCCGATGCAGCATTTGCCTGTCCATTGGCAGCAGGGGGCGTGCCTCCGGTAATTGGCGCTGTTGCCGGTGTTGGTGGTTGATTGCTGAGCGCGCCAGGTGTGCCCGAGGGAGCTGCTGGCTTACCATAGATTTCGCTAGTTTGTTGACTGCGAATGCTGCTCGCCTCTGGTGGTGAATTTGGGCGATACGTTTCTGCAGCTTGTTCGCTACGAGAAAAATCAATATCGGCTGTTGCCTCGGCACGTACATTTTGAATCCCAACGATAGGTGAAATGATGGACTCAATTTTCTTCACGATGCCTTGTTGAAATTCTTGTACATATTTCAGCTGTGAAGGATCCAAATTATTGTTCGCGACTTGTTTGCTCGTATCGGATAGTAAATTGCCATTTTGATCCACGATGGTGACATTTTTTGCTTGTAGCTCAGGAATGCTGCTGGCGACTAAATGTAAAATGGCACTAACCTGTTGTTGATCAAGTACACGGCTTGGATATAGATTTAAGAGGACTGAGGCAGTCGGTTTTTGTTGTTCTCGTACAAAAACAGAGGCTTTGGGAATTGCCAAATGGACCCTTGCAGTTTGTACTGCAGATACTGCCTGAATTGAACGAGCAAGTTCCCCCTCTAAGGCGCGTTGAAAATTAACTTGTTCTAGGAAATGCGAAATACCTAGTTTTTGGTTTTCCATTAGTTCAAAACCAACATTGCCGCCTTTGGGTAGGCCTTGTGAGGCCAGTTTCAAGCGTGCATCGTGAACTTGATTGGATGGCACCAGAATGGCGCTACCACCTTCGGAGTATTTGTAAGGGATATTTAATTGCTGTAAAGAGGCGACTATTGCGCCGCCATCTCTATCATTAAAGTTTGAAAACAGCACGCGATAGTCGGGCGCCTGACTCCACATCCATACGCCAACCATCACAGCAATTGTGATGGCCGCGCCAATCGATAAGAGAATTGTGCGCATGCCAGGAGTCTGGAGAATGCCTGATAATCCTGGTGCTGCTATCTCTGGCTCGAGTGTTGCTTCATTTGCCGTTGCCATGTGCGCTCCTGATATGTTGCTGGCTTAATTCATATTGCTGCATAGTTTGTTCCATGAAGGTTTCTTCCTTGGTACAAATTGTGAGGCTTCTTGACTTAATTAAAGGGCAGAAAAACGGCAGTTTCACACGTCTTATTCGAATTAAGTGTTTTTTTTCCGGTGCTAAGCTTTCACCATTGATAAAAAACGGAGAGTGCAAGTGAATATCGGAGGCATAGACAAAAGTCGGATCGATGCGATGGTGGCGCAACTGAGAGCTGCAGCGACGAAAATGGAAGGTGGCGCCTCAGAAGTTACCGCTCTTAATCCTGCTGCTGCGCCTAAACTCGATTTCGCCGATGCTTTGAAATCGTCTTTAGATCAGTTGAACGCAGCGCAGAGTGCATCACAAGACATGGGTAAGAAATTTGCAATGGGGGATGAAAGTGTTAG
Organism: Affinundibacterium seohonense; assembly: GCF_014284305.1. Lineage (GTDB taxonomy): Bacteria > Pseudomonadota > Gammaproteobacteria > Burkholderiales > Burkholderiaceae_D > Undibacterium > Undibacterium seohonense. The sequence goes on along the minus strand of NZ_JACOFW010000024.1, from coordinate 45,942 downwards.
TTTGTCAGATATGATGATTTCTATGCAAAAAGCTAGTATCTCATTTCAAACTACCGTGCAAGTTCGTAACAAGCTCATCAGTGCCTATCACGATATTATGAATATGCAGATCTAGCGTGAACAGAAATAGATACGTCGTGATTTTGTTAATGAATGATGAATTTAATTTAATTTATACCTGTCATTTTTGCATTGCGTTCGCGCTCTAATTTCATGATATAGCGCTGTACAGTTGCTAAAGTCCGACTCGACAGATTTAAGAACGCACAGCCAAGTCGACGGGTGGTTCTTCCATTGAGTAAAGTCAAATCCTGAGAATTGCGAATTTCAATATTGATCTCTAAAAGTCCGACGCCGGGCAAATCAATTTGACAGTCGGTGTGTCGAGTTCCAACCGTGATATCTAACGATCTCTGATCATCTAAGATGGCAATCCCACCACAGCTGATATCAACCAAAGAAAATTTACCTAGATATGCCAGTTCGTCCACTAGCATTGGAATTAAACATTTGATTGGACTTGAGACTGGCGTATTGATGCGGTAGTTTTCTCGTCTTTGTAGGCGTATCAGATTGCTTGGAATGAGCATTTGCAGAGCAGGGCGCTGCTCAAAAGTTGTTCTTTGTAATCGCGATGAGGAAAATTGAATGCTAATTCTGTCGAGTAAGCCATCAAAAAATACTTGTGGTGCATCCACAATTCTTTGGTTGGCTTCTACGCCTGGGGCGCTGTCAATGATGACAACATTATTGGTGTCGTCAACTTCCAACACTGAAGTGATAAAAACTTCAGCACCGTTATTGATGAACATACTAATCAATTGATTCTTTTCTTTAAACCCACGCAGTAATGCGATAATTTCTCGTCTTGATTCAACTTGGTATGGACTTTGGTTTTCTGTTCCTAGGGACGGGAAATTTACTTGCATAAGGCTGGTATCTTTTTGTGATTTTTTGATTATTTTAAGGGGGCTGAGTGGGAGTGCTTAGTGCATTCAACTCGCTTTCTATATGGTATAGCCAAGCGAGTAGTTCTGCAACCACTCGATACAGTTCGGGCGGAATGGCATCATCCAAATCCACTTTCATCAGCAAGGTGACGAGTTCTTTCGATTGATGAATAAAAACACCACTGTCCTTCGCGCGCTTGATGATTTCCTCGGCGACGAGACCACGCCCTTTGGCGACGACTTTTGGCGCAGGGTCATCATTGCCATAACTTAGGGCAACAGCACTTAGTGGTGGGACTTTAGAGTTGTTCATCTTGGCTAGCCTTAAACGATTGAAGATGCGTGCCCGAAAGTTCAAGTGATTGGACTAATTGATTGGCATGCGCGTTTAGTTCTTGAGCGGCTAGCTCTGTTTGACTCTTCATGGATAATTGAACTTGATTCGATAATAAGTCAATTTGAATGGCAACAACACCCAGATTGGGTAGTTCAACTTTGAGAAAGCTGTGATGCCGAATCGTACTTTCTTCTTGGTTTTCATGTGTATGACTTGTTGCGTCAAATTTGTCTTGACCAAACACTTCCCAAGAAAAAGGGATGTTAGGTGTGAGCATGCCACTCATCACGAATTTGTTATGTTCCAAAATTGATAATTGTTGTCTAACGATTTCCCCTAATTCTTGGTGTTTGTTATCGTTTTGATCCAGCAAGACCTTTTCGGCGCTCAAATTATCCAAGGCAAGGCTATAGATTTCTTTTTTTGTTTCTATATTTTGTTGCTCGACCTCAGCCATTGCATGCTTCATTATTTTGGATTGTGGCTCTTGCTGCAGCTCTTGATAGCTTTTCTTTCCTTGTAAAAAGTCGATGACATGAGACTCATAAAAATAGCCACTTTTAACGACGCTTTGTTTGAGTTGAGTTTCCAACATGGCAGGTAAATTTTCTGCAAGTTGTCCTACTGTGGCGTTACTAATGAGCGGACGATTTTCAGGTAACTTCAAACCCTCACGATAAGCCATATTTGTCTCGCCCAATAGATGACTGATCAGTTGACCGGTCGAGCTCAATTCCGTCTGTATGCTCTGTGGATTTTGTAGAGCTTGAGCATAGTTTGCAATGGCGTTGCTAGCGTGATGTTTGATAAGTGGTTGTGTAATACTCGTGCTGCGATTGGCTGTGCCAGCAGTGAATACAGGAACATCAGCCTCTAAGTCTTGGTAGCCACTTGAGGGTGCGAGAAGTAAGATCTCGTGTTGAATATTGCCAGATTTCGTGTGCAACGCAGGCGATGAGAGCGCCGTCTTGGGAGAATCGATTAAAAAGCTAATATAAGGGCTTAAGCGGTTGAGTTTTAAGGGGAGCTTGTCACCGACCTGCGTGCCCATCGGTAAATCGAGTTGCAACATCAAGCCACCGACTTTAGCATGATAACTCCCATCCTCAAATTGATCCGTCACGTCTGCGCTAACGCTATTTCCTAGTCCTATCCTAGCCAGCTTCACAAAATCGTCTTGCTTAATATTTGCAATAAATTTGCCTGAAATTGGTGCTTCGATTTTTGCACGATTTGCATTGAACAGCGGTGTGCTTTGCAATTCCATTGTCGTGTTTAACTCGCCATTTGATGGCGGCAACAAAGAAACTGTTTGCTGGCTTGCACTGGGCTTATTGTTGATGGGATTAGCTGAAGGGGCTCGACTAGAGGACGTCAATAAGAAGCTGACGCGGGGCGTGAGCCGATTAAGTCTCAGCGTGATGTTATCACCAACATGCGTACCCTTCGGTAAGTCTAGGCGCATCGGCGCGCCTTCTATTTTGGCGATATAGCTACCATCCTCCAATTTCGCTATGACTTCTGCTTTTACCTGATTTCCCAAGCCGATCTGATTGAGCTTTACTGCGATATCTTGTTTGATCGCATCAACTGGTTTGATGGACGTTGGTGCTTCAACACCAGTTGTAATAATCAAGTTTGGATCTAGGCGCGGAAAATTAATGGCCATCGACTATCTCATTTGGTTCGCACCATAGCTTTGGGAAAGTTTGCGATTGGTGCTTGAACTTTTCATGAGATTGGCAAGATTTTGCATCCACGGTTCGGTGATATCTCGAATAGAGCGGTCATCGGCAAGGATTTGCTTAATGATTGCAATTTTCTTTGTTTTCAATTCGGCAGGCAATTCAGTTGGTCCTTCGAATTTCTTCAAAGTACTGACGTGATCACTGCAATCGCCTTCTAATTTACTTAATAATTCCCAGTCATTGGCACGAGCCGCCACCAACATATCCGCCGTGATCAGAGCGACTTTTTCGTACACGGCTAACAGTTCAAAACTATTCATGGTTTAGGCCTTAAAAAGAGTAGTGCGACGTGGTTCGAGCGCGTCTATAGGCGGAGGAGGACTGTCGGTATTCAGTTGATTATTGTTTGGCGCAATCGCTTCCCACGAGAATTTCAGATCGCGCAGCAGATTCTGTACTTCTATTACGCCTTCTGGTTGATTGTTTAAATTAGCTTGCAAAAGACGATTGCTCATATATTCGTATAAAGCATCCAGACTTACTGCAATATCGCCCCCAGCTTTTTTATCTAGGCTTGCGCGTAATCCTGTTTCAATGATGGCAATGGCTTTTGATATGGAGTAGCCTTTTGCCGGAATGTCATTGTCTTTCATGTACTGTGTGGCATTAGCGAGCGAAGTGATAGCACCGTCATATAGCATGATAATTAACTTGTGAGGACTTGCTGAAATGACGCCGGTTTCAATACCAACTTTAGCGTAGGCATTTGCGCCATGTGAATTAGGGGAGCCAAACATAGAATTCCTTTATTGAATCCGATTAACGATTGAAGTTTAATTATTGCTACTGGTTAGTGCATTTAGTTGCTGTGTAAGAAAGGAGCTCGTATTGTTTAAATTACTCACTATTTTATCGAGCGCTGTGAACTGAGCCCGATATCGCGCTTCTACATCGAAAAGTCTGCTGTTTAATACTTCGCGTTGCTTCCCAATGTTCTTGATGTTTTGGTTGACTCCGCTGGTCGTGTTTTGGATCGTGCCGCTTGCACCTAGAAAACCGCTAACTAGACTACTTAAGGTCGTCGCATAACCAACCGAAAAATTGATGTTGCCGCGCGAGCCTGTTGAGCCGCCAGAGACGAGTAATCTTAATCCTTCAGCGCCAGTGCCATTGCCACCAAGCAGAGTCTGTCCACTGCCAGTAGCACCGATGCCGTTTATGGTTCCTTCCACGTTGAGTCCAGAAACACCAAGGGCAACTGTACCAGTCAAAAGCGCAAAACTTGATCCTGAACTGTCGGCCAAACTAACATTGGATGTCGTGCCAAATTTATCTGATTCGATTGATAGAGTTCCGCCAGAGTTACTTACTTTGACGCTTGAACCGACCGCGGAAAATGCTGTGGTGCTATTAATTGATGTTTGTAAGAGTGTGACCAAAGCTGATGGGGTGTAGTCACCTGCAGCCAATGAGACGTCAGCAGTTAATCCATTAAGCGTGACCTTGATCTTGGTATTAGCGTCAATGGTTGTTGTCGTTGGAAGTGGCAAATCACCAGTTAACTTTGCTTTGGTCGCAATTTGAGAAACATTGACCGCATAGGTTCCCGCTTTTGTGGCACTACCCGATCCGGAGATGGCAATGAGACTGTCGGAGCTTGAGCCTAGTGATGCAAATAAGCCACCAATTTCAGAAAATTTTGTATTTAACGCGGTGGTAAGTTTGCCTGAATCGACGCCTAGTGAGCCATCTTTCTGAAAACTAATCCCAATTTGCGCAAGAGATGTAACGCCCCCTCCGAGACCATTGACCGCGGTACTTAAAGTTCTACGAATTTGATTCTGAACACTTTGAGTGGTTGCATCGCCCTGCAATAAACCCGCTTTTTTTGTATTTGGATCATATGCAGTTAAATTCTTAATGGTGGAATTGAGATCATTGTATGCTTTTACAAAACTAGTAATGCCTGCTTGTATTCCGGTTGTATTCGCTGCTACAGAAATGGATGTAGTGCCAACTTTGGATAATGTAAGTGATACACCTTGAACTGCACCTAGAATCGTATTTGACGCACTAGAAATAGCAATTCCATTGACGGTAAGGTTTGCATTCTGAGCGGTACTCACTTCTGTAAAATTTTGCGTGCCAGCCGGATCGTAAGTTAATAGTGAAGTGATTGCCGCATCTTCGCCGGATGAGCTGATTTTAATACTCGATGATTCTCCAGTTTTGGAAGAGCTAAGTACTAAGTGATACGGGGTAGCACTACCATCTCCCACAATGGAAGCTGTCACGCCGACACTGCCGGCATTGATGGCATCGCGAATACCTTGCAGAGTGTTATTGCTACTATTAATTTTGACTGTGCCTACTGTTTGGCTTGCATCTTGCTGGAACGTAGTCAGTGGAGGATAGGCTCCGCCAGATGCCGTTCCCGTAATTTTTCCGAATTGGAATGTAATTGTTGTTTCAGTGCCAGTACCGATAGGGTTAGTTGAATCCACTTGTCCAGCGCTGGAAATCGTTTGTGCTTGGGCTAACTTACTAATGTTTAGACTGTAATTTCCCGCTGTCGCCGAGCTACTAGCTGTTGCAAATGCAATCGATGCATCGCTTGGCGTTGCATTGAGTGATTGAAACGTTGTCGGATTATTTAATGTGGTGAGCGAACTTTGAAACGCTGCTACGGCACCATTTAGTGAGCCATAAGCCGACAGTTTAGCCTGAAAGCTTGCTTCTTTTTTTGCTAACGCCGTTAGTGGCTGACTTTCAACCTGCATCAACTTGGTGATTAGCGAGTTGACGTCAAGATTGGAGCCGATACCTGTAGATTGAATACCCACCTGATTCCCCTTAAATTTAGTAATACTTTACTGTAGTAACGGCAAAGGCAAATCAGACTTTAGAAGGAATTTTACATGCCAGTTTCAGCAATAGATTTTTTAAAATTATTCATGTTTAAGCTGTTTGCTTGATGAGAAGTCCTTGCAGTCTATCCAACGACTTGGCAATTTCAAGTGCTTCTTCAGTGGGAATCTGGCGTAAGACTTCCTTCGTCTGCTGATCTATAACCTTTACAATGACATTGCTAGTGTCTTTATCAACACTAAACTCAAGGTTTTGTGAAGCGGCCTGAATCGTTTTATTGATAGCTTCAACGGCTTCGTTTACTTGTTCGCGCGTATAAGTCTTTTGACTTGCCCCAGCTTCCGCAACCGGGTTCGCGACTTGCGTCGCAGTAGCGTTAGTATTGATCGGGCGAGGGATGTTTGTGATGCGATCTGACAGTGGTGCGCTCGACGTTGCGGTGCTAAGCGATGGGATGTTCATGATAATTTCCTTAAAGTAAAATTCCCCTGATCAATAAATTGACCAGGGGACCACTTATTTATCAATGATAACTTACTAACTGCTCATTGATTATCCACGGAGGAGTGAGAGCACACCTTGTGGTAACGCGTTCGCCTGAGCCAAGATTGCAGTACCTGCTTGCTGCAAGACCTGACCACGTGTCAGAGACGCAGTTTCTTGGGCGAAGTCTGCATCGCGGATACGGCTACGAGAAGCTGTTAAGTTCTCAGTAGTTGTATTCAAGCTGCTGACCGCAGATGCGAAGCGGTTCTGATAAGCACCGAGCGAAGCGCGTGACGTATTGACAGCAGACAAGGCAGCATCAATCGTAGCCAGCGCTGCTGTCGCGCCAGATGCCGATGTCAGATCCAGTGAGGACAGGCCACCACCGACTGTCGTAGAAGCCGATACTGCTGTTGTGCTTAGACCTGCTGCTGCTGCGCCATTGCCCGCTGCAGAGGTGGTTGTACCTGCAGACAAACCAGAGGCTGTGAGGCCACCAGCTGAGCCAGCAACAACAATGTTGCCGCCAGTCAGCGATGTCAATTTCAATGTGCCACTCGAGTCTGCGGTTGCAGTGACGCCAGTTTTGGCAGAAGAGCCATTGATTGCATCTGCGATATTCTGACCGGCGATCGCTGCTGTCGCACCACTTGCAACTGCACCAACATCAAAGCCATTGATAGTGATTCCACCTGCGGATAACCCGGATGTAGTCGCTGCACCACCTGCTGTGACGCTAGTTTCTGAACCATTGGTTACTTGAATACCCTTGGAGCTGCTGGAAGTCAGGCTGACTTGAGCGGATACCGTAGAAGTGGTGGCGCCACTAGCGGTACTAGCTGTCAGTCCGGTCAGCGCATCAGTTGTCGCAGCACTTTGCGTTCTTTCGATCGTGATGTTTCGACCATCGGAAGCCGACAAATTAACAGCGCCAGTCGATGTGTCATAGCTTGCAGATACGCCGGATTGCGCAGATTTAGCATTAATCGCCGCTGTGATTTGAGAGCCGCGCTCTGCTGCTGTACTTGCAGAAGCAACTGCACCGATATCAACTCCGTTGATTTTGATGGAGCCAGAAGTAATCGCAGTCAGACCACCGCTGCTGACTGCTGTACCTGCAACGCTCGTTGCATTGGCAACTGCAGATACACCCGTGTTGCCAGATGCTGCGTTGATCGCTGCTGCTTTAGCAATCGCACTACCGTTGGCGTCTTTATAAGAGACGCCATCAGCACTGGATGCGCCGATACCGACACCATTAATCACGAGCGAACCAGCACCGAGCGCATCATTGGTATTCGCTGCGCCTGCCAAATTGGCGGAGTAGCTAGAGCCTGAGCCCACACCCAAAGAGCTGGATTTTGCACTAGCGATGGAATCAATAGTGATCTGATCGTTAGATGTGCCGTTGGCACCGATTTGGAAAGTCTGCTTGGCAAAAGAACCATCCAGCAAATTGACACCGTTGAAGTTCGAGCTGCTGGCAACACGGTTGATTTCAGAGATCAGCTGGCTGGCTTCGTTATTCAACGCTGCACGATCAGATGCACTGTTTGATGCATTAGCTGCTTGCACAGACAAGTCACGAATACGTTGTAAGTTTGCACCAATCTGAGATAAGTCACCCTCAGCTGTTTGCGCAAGTGATATACCATCATTGGCGTTACGAACGGCTTGATTCAAGCCGCCGATTTGTGACGATAAACGTTCAGAGATCGCTAAACCAGCAGCATCATCTTTAGCGCTATTAATACGCAAACCAGAAGATAAACGCTGCAAAGACGTGTTCAAAGACGATTGTGACGTTGTGAGATTGCGTTGTGCATTGAGGGACGCAATATTTGTGTTGATAAATGAAGCCATGTTGTTTCTCCTTACCTAAGTTATTCAATTTGGCGTTTTAGCCTCTAACTTTGGTCTGTCTTGTTGACTGTTGCACCGCCGTTGTAAAGGGTAACGGTCAAGGTTTGAAAACTTTTAGGAAGTTACCGAAAATAAACATTATTTTTTTTGCTCAAGTTTTTCGGTTTTTTCCGCTCTACGACAGTTTTTTGAAATACTTTAGGGTGATTTGGGCTGTAATCTTGCCTCTTTTTTGCTGTTGAAAAAGAAATTTTCTCGATAGAATGAAGGCGTCAAATTGGCTTCTTGAGCTTTCGATGCATGAATTCTGAGTTGACTCACACATGTTGCAGGAATTTTTGCTTAATTTCCCGTGTCTGGACTTGAAAGAGGTAGTTATAGTGAAAGCAATTAATCCGCAAAAATTTCTGTCAGAAGCCAAGGCAAGTCTGAAACTAGGTGACGTTGCTCATGCTGCTGATCTGTGTATGCAAATCACCACACGTTATCCCTTAAATGCGGACGCCCATTATTTCTTGGCCAAAATAGGTATACAGCAGGGCGACTTTGAGGCCGCATGGCTCGCATTGCAAAAAGCTTTTGAAGGCAGCGTAGCGTCAAAGGTAAACGCCTATGCCTATTACGACTTATTGAATGCTCTGATTGAAGTCAAGAACTTTGGCTTACTTGAAAAGGCAAGTGCCTGGCTGACGACAGCCTTACCGCGAGATCCATACGGCTGGGATTACCTTGCTATCAGTCACATTGAACAACAAAATTTTGAACCTGCATTTGAAGTTGGAAAGCACGCCTTATCGCTGATGCCGCAGAACGCACACATACAAGGGAATGTGGGTGCAGCGCTCAATGGATTGCAGCGTTTTCCTGAAGCGATACAGGCGTTAAAAAAAGCGATACAGCTCGAGCCGGGGCTGGCGAATGCGCACAATAATCTAGGTAACGCCCTCAATGGCAATGGTCAGCAAGAGGAGGCGATTGCCTCTTATAGGAGAGCCATTAGCATTAATCCAGAAGTACCTTTCTTTTATAGCAATCTGGCTGAGGTGTACACGGTACAGAAAGAATACGACAAGGCAGAAGAGTGCTATCGCAAAGCAATCGCGGTCATGCCTGATAACCCAATTGCAGTTCCAGCATTGATTGACGTTCTGACACTCAAAGGTAAGGCCAAGGAGGCGATCGATTTTGCCGAGAATGAAATTCTGAACCAGCCGCGTAACTCAAAAATCTGGGCCGCCTACGGGAATTCTTTGCAAAGAGCCAGTAAGTCCGATAAAGCACTGGATGCGTATATGCAAGCCTTGGCTTTAGAGCAAGATCCGCAATCTAAATTCAGTCGCAAGGTCTATAGCTCTTTGTTGTTCGTGCTGAATTACCATCCAGATTTATCGGCAGAGGTGATTTATGGTGGCTATGAAGAGTTCGAACAGCGTTTTGGTGCGCCGTTCCGCGGTGAATGGCAAGCTTTTCTGAATCAACGCGATCCAGGCAAGAAACTAAAGGTCGGTGTGGTCTCGCAAGCATTTTACAATCAGGTTTGTCGTTATTTCCTGTTGCCTATGATGGAGCATCTGGATCGTAACAATATCGAAGTATTTGCCTATTCAGATCCGCCGATGGAAGACGTGGTGACGGAAAAATATAAGGCATGTACTGATCACTGGAGAGTGACTAATCATTTGTCGGATGCCGAGCTGGCTACGCAGATACGTAACGATGGAATCGATATCCTGATTGATATTGGAGGCCATTCTACGGACAACAGGTTAGGTGTATTTGCGCGCAAACCGGCACCGGTTTCCTTTCACTGGTTGGATTTCGGCTACACGACAGGATTGAAGGCTATCGATTACTACGTGACTGACCAGTATTCAGTCACTGATCACTGCGATCATTTGTTTTCGGAGAAGATTTGGCGTCTGAATGGGCCGACTATCGTATATCGCCCAGATCCGGGCCAGCCTGAAGTGAGCGCATCACCATTCCTCAAAGACGGCGTTGTGACTTTTGGTAGCCTCTCGCGCGCCAATCGTATCAATCACAAAGTGATTAAGGTTTGGGCGGCTATCCTTGACGCTATGCCGAATTCACGTCTGGTACTTAGTAGTGGTGATTTCCAGGATGCTGGCATACAAGATGAAATGGCGGAACGCTTCCAAGCCTATGGCATAGAGCGTTCGCGTCTGGATATCGGTTATGCATCGCCTTCTTGGGTACCTTTGCAGAACATTGATATCAGCTTAGATTGTTTTCCACATAATTCCGGTACTACTCTGATTGAGAGTTTGTATTCAGGTGTACCCTATATCACCCTAGTAGGCCGCCCGAGCGTGGGTCGGCTTGGTGCCAGTATTCTGCATGCAGCCGGCTTCCCTGAGTGGATTGCAGAAACCGAAATGGAGTATGCGCAGAAGGCATTGATACTCGCGCATGATGTTGAGAGGTTGGTCCATTATCGGCGGACATTGCGGCAGAGTATGCGCGAATCATCGCTAATGAATGAAGTGGCATTTGGGCAGAGTTTTGATCATGCGTTACGTCAGATGTGGTTGCGTTATTGTGAGGAAAATCAAGTATGAAAGCGGTGATTTTAGCGGGTGGTCTTGGCACAAGGATTTCGGAAGAAACTCATTTACGGCCAAAACCTATGATAGAAATTGGTGGTCATCCGATCTTGTGGCATATCATGAAAAGCTATTCTGCCTATGGCGTGAATGATTTCGTGATTTGCTGTGGCTATAAGGGCTACATGATTAAAGAATATTTTGCTAATTACTTTTTGCATATGTCAGACGTGACCTTCGACATGCAAAACAATCGAATGGAAGTGCATGAAAGGCACGCCGAACCCTGGAAAGTCACCTTAGTAGATACGGGTGAAGAAACGATGACAGGCGGACGTCTGAAGCGAGTCGCACGCTATATACAGGATGAAGAAGCCTTTTGCTTCACTTATGGTGATGGTGTCTCTGATGTCGATATTGCAGAGTCTATACGCTTCCACCGTGAGCACGGTAAGTCCGCCACTGTCACTGCTGTGTTGCCGCCAGGTCGTTATGGTGCGTTGGAACGCCAGGCCGCACAGGTTACAGGTTTTACAGAAAAACCACGTGGTGATGGCGGTTGGATCAATGGCGGCTATTTTGTGTTGTCGCCCGATGTGTTGCATTTGATTCCGGATGATAGTTGCAGTTGGGAGAGTGATCCGCTGAATCAGTTAGCCAGTCAACAGCAATTGATGGCCTTCGAGCACAGTGGCTTCTGGCAGCCTATGGATACCTTACGCGAAAAAAATATGCTAGAGGAACTGTGGATTTCTGGACGGGCGCCATGGAAAATCTGGTAGCCAGACCTCGTCTGCCCGATCCTGCATTTTGGCGGGGTAAGCGAGTCTTACTGACCGGACATACTGGTTTCAAAGGTGCATGGTTGGCGCACTGGTTGTCTGTGTTGGGGGCCCATGTCCATGGACTGGCGCTGGCTCCGACAACCAACCCGAATTTATTTGAGGCGCTGTCGTTGTCGGGTATTCGTCATCAGTTGGTAGATATCCGCGACGCTGCAGCGGTGAAACGCAGCTTCCAACAGGCCGAGCCGGAAATTGTATTGCATCTGGCTGCACAGGCACTGGTCAGACCTGCATATCAGATGCCGCTTGAAACTTTGTCCACCAATGTGATGGGAACAGCGCATGTGCTCGATGCGATGCGACTGACGCCCAGTGTGCTGGTTGGCGTCATGGTCACAACCGACAAAGTGTATAAAAATCTGGAGACAGGTCAGTCGTATCCTGAAACTGCTGAGTTAGGTGGATATGATCCTTACAGCGCTAGTAAGGCAGCGTCTGAACTGGTGATTGCCAGTTACCGCAGTTCTTTCCTTCAAGAAAAGGATATCCGGGTCGCATCTGCTAGAGCGGGAAATGTGATCGGTGGTGGCGACTGGTCGCATGACAGATTATTACCTGATGCTGCCAAAGCTTGGCACAAGGAACAGGAGGTGTTGATTCGACGCCCTGATGCAGTGCGCCCTTGGCAACATGTGCTAGAGCCATTGTGCGCTTATTTGTGCTTAGCCGAGTCGCTGTGGGCTGATGCTCGGTTTGCCAGTGCATGGAATTTTGGTCCAGACAGTGCAGCTACCGTGCGAGAAGTGGTGCAGACTGCACATGCCGCATTTGGAAGTGGAGGTTTGCGTTTTGCAACCCAGCCGGAAGGACCGCATGAAGCCGGCTTGTTAGCGCTGGATGCTGGCAAGGCGAAAGCGGAACTGAATATCTATGGACGCTGGCAACTGGCTGAGTCGGTGCAGCGCACGATGTTCTGGTATCAGCAATTTTATCAGGGAATAGCGGCAGCGCGTTTGTGTGACCGCGATCTGCAGGATTTTCTTGAGGCCTGAAAGGATGGGATATGGCTCAAAGATTTGAATTGATAGAGACTCCTCTCAGGGATTTGCATTTAATACAGCGCCTGCCGCTGGGTGATGAGCGTGGCTACTTTCAGCGTTTATTTTGTGCTGAAGAACTTGCGTTATTTGGTTGGCGCGACCCTGTAATGCAGATCAACCATACCTACACCAGAGAGAAAGGCAGTGTGCGTGGACTGCATATGCAATTGGCACCGAATGCCGAGGCAAAGCTGATAACCTGCCTACGCGGTGAAGTCTGGGATGTGGCGGTGGATTTGCGTGCAGGTTCACCAACTTTTCTGCATTGGCATGCGGTTCATCTGATCGCCGAAAAGGCTTGCTCTTATTTGATACCAGAGGGCTTCGCGCATGGCTTTCAGACACTCTGTGATGAGGTAGAAATGCTGTACTGCCACAGTCAGGTCTATGTGCCGGATAGCGAATTTGGCTTGCATGTGCATGACCCACGCCTGCAGATCGATTGGCCACTACCAATTGGCCGACAATCAGAGCGCGATCAGCGTTTTCCATTTTTAGATGAACACTTTGAGGGAGTAGGGCGATGATTTGCCGACACTGTGGCCAGGCCTTAATGCATACTTTTCTCGATCTCGGTAGCGCGCCTCCTTCGAATGCCTATTTGACTACGCAGCAGCTACAGCAGGCCGAAATCTGGTTGCCGCTCAAGCTAATGGTATGTGAACAGTGTTGGCTGGTACAAACATTGGATTTCACTGGTCGTGAAAATCTGTTTGATGCCGATTATGCGTATTTCAGTTCTTGCTCATCAAGCTGGCTGGCACATGCACAACGCTTTGTTGAGGATATGCAACAGCGTCTTGGACTGAATGCAGGCAGTCATGTGGTTGAAGTGGCCGCCAATGATGGTTATCTGCTGCAATATGTACAGCAGGCTGGTATTCCTTGCTTAGGTATAGAGCCGACCGCAAGTACGGCTGCTGCCGCTCGTGATAAAGGGCTCACGATACGCGAGGATTTTTTTGGACTGACGTTGGCAAAGCGGTTGTGTGCCGAAGCTCAATCAGCGGATCTGACTGTAGCAAATAATGTCCTAGCACATGTGCCGGATATGAATGATTTTGTGGCTGGATTTACTGCCCTGCTTAAGCCTCAGGGAGTAGCCAGTTTTGAGTTTCCTCATCTGCTGAATATGGTGAACCTGAATCAGTTTGATACTGCTTACCACGAGCATTTTTCTTATCTCTCATTGATTGCAGTAGAACGTATTTTTAACAGTCAGGGTTTAAGTGTTTTTGATGTGGAACAATTGCCTACGCATGGTGGAAGTTTACGGGTGTTGGCGCAACGCTCAGATACAGGACAGTATGAGCGGAGTGGGCGTGTAAATGCTTTGTTGGAAAAAGAGCGTCGTGCTGGCGTCAATAGTCTGTCTTTCTACCGCAATGCTCAGCTGCGTGCTGAGCAAACCAAATATGCCTTACTGAAATTTTTGATTGCGAGTCGTGAACAAGGTCTTAAAGTTGCGGCATATGGAGCAGCGGCAAAAGGCAATACCTTGCTCAATTTTGCTGGAGTACGGGCCGACTTACTGCCATATGTAGTGGATATCAATCCACATAAGCAAGGTAAATGTATGCCGGGTAGCCGGATTCCTATCGTTCATCTGGATCATCTAATCCAAGACAGGCCGGATTTTGTGCTGGTATTGCCTTGGAATTTGGAGCAGGAAATTAGCACGGATTTGCACATGATACGCGACTGGGGCGGACGTCTGGTGTTCGCGATTCCGGAATGGAAAATCGTATAAAAGGCAACTTATGATTGAGATTCATCCCGAAGCAGTAGTTTCTCGTCTGGCAGATATTGAAGATTCGGTGAGGGGAAGCCGCATCGTACTCGCTGCCCGGGCTGTGATTGATAGTTTTGTCAAAATTAAACCGGCAGGCGGCAGTGGAGATTTGTCGATAGGCGAGCGCAGTGTGATTAATGCAGGTTGTGTACTTTATACCGGTAATGGTATCCGTATCGGTGCTGATGTGGCGATAGCTGCTAATTGTACTTTCGCGCCTGTGAATCATGCTTATATGGCGCGGGACATCCGCATTAATCAACAAGGATTTTTGCCCAGCAAGGGTGGCATCGTGATTGAAGATGATGTGTGGATAGGTGCGAACTGTGTCTTGCTCGATGGTGCAGTGTTGCGTCAGGGATGTGTGATTGCGGCTGGGTCAGTCGTACGTGGTGAGATTCCCGCTTACACCATACAAGGTGGAAACCCGTTGCGGAAACTGGGTGAGCGCGGTGCGCATGCATAATCAGGATTGATTGCTGATAGAAAGAGTGTGAACGAATGGGCAATACATCAAAGCGGGTTGCGACCCTAGTCGGAGGCCATGGATTCATTGGTCAGCACTTGCATCGCCGATTGGAGGCTGATGGATGGAATTGCTGGGTACCAGAGAAAAATGATCCGGACTTGTTTCGACTCGATTTGGGTACAGTGTTTTATTGTGCCGGTGTGACTGCTGATTTTGCACAGCGAGGGTTTGATTGTGTGGATGCTCATGTCAGTTGCCTGAATCAGATAATGCATGCAGGTGTCTTCCGTAAGCTCGTGTATTTGTCATCGGCGCGTTTGTATGATCAATCTGCGTCGGCTCTGTTATTAGAATCTGACGACTTAAAACTCAACCCGTATCATCCACGCCATTTGTTCGATTTGTCAAAGGCCTTGGGCGAGTCCTTGTGTTTGCAGCTTGGAAAAAATAAGGCCAGCGTTGCGCGCCTATCCTGCGTCGTCAGCTCAGATCTGGATGCAGAAGGTTTCCTTGCATCGCTCCTGAAGAAAGTCGTGCATCAGCCAGCTGGTGAGCCGTTATTCATCGAGTCGTCGCGCCAGTTTGTGCGTGATTATGTGATGATTGATGATGTGGTCTCCGCATTGTTGCATTTGGCGGCGTCGGAAACAGGG
The DNA here is from genome assembly GCF_014284305.1 of Affinundibacterium seohonense. GTDB lineage: Bacteria > Pseudomonadota > Gammaproteobacteria > Burkholderiales > Burkholderiaceae_D > Undibacterium > Undibacterium seohonense. Next base: position 30,387 of record NZ_JACOFW010000024.1, on the reverse strand, counting down.
GGGATTTATAACGTAGCCAGTGGTGCCAATACCAGTAATAGCAAATTATTTGATGTTATTTCGGACATCACAGGCGTCCCGATTGTCGCCACGATTCCCAATAATGAGGCCTATGTGCCGCCTAGACAAATTTCAGTCGCAAAAATGTATGACGAATTTGGATGGATGGCAAGGAGAGTTTGTGAGCAATTACCGAACATGGTGAAGGGGAAAATATGATCGATCTGGCTGGCATGGAGCGTAGCAGCTTAGTTAAGTATCTGGTGCGACAATTGGAACACTTTTTTCCGGATGGTCAGCATGACTTGTCGTTCAGAATAGAAAAAGATCTGGATCAGGCGCTTGCACGTCTGGAGGTCTGTATTGATGCTGTCAAGATTTGGCGAAAGGGTGAATTCGATTATCTGCATTCTAGTCAGTACACGATTTTTCTGTATTTCCTGTCAAATACAATCTGGCGTAGTCGCCAGGATAAACGGCTGTGTACAAAGCTGTTTTATCTGAATAAGGCGCTTAATGGCATCGATTGTTTTTATGAAATTGAGATGCCGGACATATTTTTTATTGGGCATTCGGTTGGCATTGTCCTCGCAAAAGCCGACTATGCGAATTATCTGGTCTTGTACCAAAATTCCACTGTCGGAAAAAATCATGGTATTGCGCCAAAGCTCGAGGAAGGCGTCATCATGTACCCAAACACCGCAATCATCGGCGATTGCCACGTGAAGGCGCGGAGCGTGATCGCTCAAGGAGTCAGTGTCATAAACAAGGACACAATGCCGAACAGCTATGTATTTCAATCAAATTCAGGTGCGTTGGAATTTAAACCATGTTCGAAGAATATCCTTGGCGACATTTTTCGACATGTTTAATTCGCCACGATTACCCGATTTTTCCCCGATTTCTTCGCCTCATACATTGCCTTATCGGCACGCTTAACAACAGAGTCTTGCGCTTCATGCGGTGCACGTAAGGCGACCCCCGCACTAAAAGTAATGAATAGGCGTTGATCGTTCGCCATAAAGAAATGGGTAGTGAGTTCTCGCTGTACGCGCGTCATGGCATTGGCGGCTTCTTCTAAGCTGGTCTCTGGCATCACAATCAAAAACTCTTCACCACCATAGCGGGCAATGACGTCGATGGAGCGTAGGGTTTGCTTCACAATTCTGACGACGTGAATCAAGGCTTCATCGCCAGCGGAATGTCCATGTGTATCATTAAGTTTTTTGAAGTTGTCCAAATCGAGCATCGCTGCACACATGGGTGTTCCGCGACGGTCAGCGCGATCCGCCTCGCGCTCAAAAACATCATCGAGACCGCGTCGATTTAAACTACCAGTGAGCTGGTCTTCTCTGACTAACTCACTCATATGCGCTAATTTATCTTCTAATTCCTTGATGCGCACCTCAGCTTCTTTGACTTCTTTTTGCGCGGCTAACATGATTTGATGCGAGTTGGTGGCCTCAAGTTGGATGGTCTGCGTCTCATCCAAGATTCCATGGATGATGCTTTCCACTTCATTGAGATCACGTGTATTGCTAATTTTATGGGAGTAGTGATCGATCTTTTTCTGGTAATTCGTGGTGGTGTTGGTCATCACGTCAAGGCGATCAATGAAGGTCGCCATCATGTTTTTGACTGAGGTTTTGGATTCAGCTAGGCTATGTTTGAGTACGCCTTGTTTATAAATGACGTCTTTTAAACTGCGGGTTGCTTCTTGTAATGCTCGATGATCAATCGGGCCAGAGATCAGATTTTGCACGACTTCAATCTGACCCCGTAGCCAGTTATCATCATCAAGTAATTCACGAACATTCTCTAATAAAAGTGTGAATAGACGGAGAAGTAACTCTTGTTGTTCAGCGGTGTCGCCACTCTTTAATTCGATTTGGAAGCAAAGCTGTTTAAGGCGGGCGCTGACATGATTTAGCTCTGATTCATTACCCGCGACTTTGATAGCACCCGCGAGCGATTCCGATTCGGCAGCCAATTGAGGCGTTGCCTTTAGTAGGGAAGCTAGCGCCATGCCCAAGGTTCTAAATAGAAGATCTTTTAGGATTGCTTCTTTTTGACCCGTATTTGTATCATCGTCGACTAATGAAAATTTCTTTGTTGGTGGATTAACCGTTGGTGCGATGGAATCCACTAACTCGATTGGATTGCCAGTGCTGGGTTTTGTTGTGACTTTTGTTGCTAATTCGTTGAGACCTTTGGCGTAATCATCCCAATTTTTTGTCTTGAGTGCGCGTCCAAAACGATGGCCGAAACTTGCCAGTTCGCCGCTGGATTTTTGTAAAGTTCTTGCAAAGCCACTTAATAAATTTTCCGCATCGGATGGCAATATGTCGTCAATTGAACGCACTTGCGGCACGTCGGCTTTCACGGGTTCATCATCACTCACGCCAGAAATTTCGACATAGAGTCTACGGTAAGCCTCGGGGGTAGGGGCGATCCGTTCTAAAGCTAGGCGCTTAAACGTTTCACGCGCAATATCAGTCGGAGATTTTGGGGGAGTCGAGCTTAACTTGTCGGACATGATACGCTTTCAGCAAAATCAATGAATTACCTTATCCCATAACGCCATGCAAATCTTGGGGGGATTGAAGGTCGTTGATGACACCGCATTAGCGGATCATTCTACCAGTTCGTTCTTAATTGCATAATGCGTTAACTCTGCATTGTGGCGTAATTTCATCTTCAGGAGAATTCTGGAACGATATTCACTGATGGTCTTGACGGACAGAGATAATTCTTTCGCAATATCGCTAACACTTTTTCCTGATGCGATCATGATCATGGTTTGATACTCTCGATCTGATAACAGTTTATGTGGCTCATTCGCATGTTCATTGTTGAGATTGTTAGCCATTTCTTGCGCTAAGTCCGGACTGATGAATTTGAGTCCAGAGGCAACTTGCCTTATTGCGCCTATTAGCTCAGCACCTAAGGCATTCTTGGTGAGAAAGCCAGATGCGCCAGCCTTCAGAGCGCGGATCGCATATTGATCTTCGCGATGTGACGAAAAAATGATGAGACTGATGCCGGGGAACTCGCGTTTGATCTGTTTTAAGACATCGATGCCATTTCTATCGTTTAGGGCAATTTCCATTAAGATCATTGTCACCTCGATTTGTCTTGCAATTTTCAAGGCATCTTGACCATTGGCTGCTTCACCGACGATGGCAATATCATTTTCGTCCCGAGTCCAAAACTCGATGCCAGCTCGAACTACAGGGTGGTGGTCAACAACGAGTAATTTGATGCGGGAATTTTCGGACATGCAAGATCTTTCTGCTTAGTGATTGGTTGGTAATCCAAACAGTGGTTGATGCGAATAAGGTCGCTAACTGTTTGCAAAGCATTATTGCATGATGCAAATAGGAAATAAAGTACCAATAAGTAAAGTAGAAATTTTTTGCGTAGTTTTGGCAAGTGGGATTGTGTCGTGATCATTTTTTGAGCCAGAGCTGGTGGATCTTAATCCCGTTAGCTGGAACCAAATAACTGAATTAATCTTGCAGCGCAGGAAGGGAGTAAAATCTGTCTCCCGCATGATTTTTTTGATATGGTCAGACTATGAGTAAAGCGTTTATAAAAGAGACCGATCAGGATGATGAAGATGAATTTGGTGCTCCACCGATTCCGCCTGGCGTAAAAAATTATTTAACGCCAGAAGGCCATCATCGCATGAAAACCGAGCTGTTAAATTTGATTGATAACGATCGCCCTGAAGTGGTCAAAATCGTGTCTTGGGCTGCGTCAAATGGTGATCGTTCAGAAAATGGTGATTACATCTATGGTAAGCGACGCTTGCGTGAAATTGATCGGCGCATCCGTTTTTTGACTAAACGACTAGACCTAGCCGAAATCGTTGATCCTACTGTTCATTATGGAACTGACCAAGTATTTTTCGGTGCGACAGTGGAGTACGAAAATCAAGATGGTATTGTTACCAAAGTGAGGATAGTGGGTGTTGACGAGTTTGATCCGCTCAATGGGAAAATTAGCTGGATTTCTCCTGTCGCGCGCGCTTTGACTAAAGCGAGGGTAGGCGATGCCGTACCTCTACGCACGCCACACGGTGTTGATGAATTGGTGATTTTGGATGTGCAGTATCCCGCGAAGAATTGAGTAGAACTAGTTTGAAGAGTATTCGCGGCGAATCTTGCCGACACCGTTGAGATGTTTGACGTTGCGGATGATGCGTGCGAGGTGAACCCGGTCATCAATTTGTATCGTGAAATGGATCTTGGTCATGTCTTTAGATTCGCCATCTTCCATATTGACATGAATGATGTTGGCATCCGCTTCGCCGATTTCTGCGGCGATTCTCGCTAAGGCACCACGCTCGTTGTTGACCGTCACAGAAATCCGACAATCAAAACGACGATTCAAATCTTCACCCCATGTCACATCGATCCAACGATCCGGTTCTTTGACTTGTAGTCGTTTGGCATTTTTGCAGTCACTACTATGAACGACCAATCCTTGATCTCGTTTGAGTTGACCGACAATATTGTCGCCAGGGATTGGTAAACAGCAAGGAGACAGCTGCACCGACACACCTTCGCTACCATAGATGATGACAGGATCAGGCTTGCTGAGTTTTTCATCACCAATATGCTGGAAAGGAATGGATGGTGAATCATTTTCTACCAAATCTAAAATGTGACGTGCAACTAAAGCTGCCATGCGTTTGCCAATGCCGATATCCGTCTGTAGTTCCTCTAAGGAATTGGCGCTGGATTCGTTGAGTAGTTTGTCAACTAAGGAATCGGGTAATTCTGGGTTGAGATGCAAAGAGACTAAAGCTTGTGCGAGTAGTTGTTTGCCTAACTCGGTTGATTCATTCAAATTGATGGTGCGAAGATAATGGCGGATGGCAGAGCGCGCTTTTCCAGTTCTGACATAGGTTAGCCAATTCGGCGTCGGACGTGAGTTTGGCGAGGTGATGATTTCAATGATGTCGCCATTTTTTAATTCAGTTCGTAGCGGTACCGGCTCATTATTGATACGAGTAGCAATCGCTTGATCACCAATATCAGTATGAATATTGTAAGCAAAGTCTAGTGCGGTAGCGCCACGTGGTAGGGCAAAAATCTTCGACTTTGGTGTGAACACGTAGACAGAATCTGGAAAGAGATCGATCTTAACGTGCTCCAAAAATTCAGCAGAATCGCCAGTTTGTTTTTGAATATCCAGTAATGACTGCAGCCACGCGTGGGTACGCTGTTGCAGATCAGTCAGACTGGCATCTTCGTTTTTGTATAGCCAATGTGCAGCCACCCCAGATTCGGCGACCCGATGCATTTCTGTTGTGCGAATTTGAAATTCAACTGGCGTGCCATATGGACCAATCAACGTGGTGTGGAGCGATTGATAGCCGTTCGATTTAGGAATCGCAATATAGTCCTTAAATTTACCGGGCATAGGCTTATAGAGCGCGTGCAGCGTGCCGAGCGCAAAATAACTATTCTGAAAATTGTCGACTACCACTCGGAAACCGTAAATGTCGAGGACCTGAGAAAAGCTCAATTGTTTGTCACGCATTTTGCAGTAAATGCCATAGAGCGTTTTTTCACGGCCGTCGACCTGCGCTTCGAGGCCAGCGTCAGCCAAGGTTGTTTTGACCGCCGCCATGATTTTATTCACAACTTCACGGCGATTGCCACGTGCTGCTTTAATTGCCTTGGCAAGCGTACGATAGCGCAGAGGGTAAATGTGGGCAAAAGATAAGTCTTGTAATTCGCGATAAATATTGTTCAGTCCCAAGCGATGGGCAATCGGCACATAGACTTCCATGGTTTCGCTAGCGATACGTCTCTGCTTTTCGGGCGACATGACACCTAAGGTGCGCATATTGTGTAGACGATCAGCGAGTTTTACTAAAATGACCCGAACGTCACGAGCCATCGCCAGCAGCATTTTGCGAAAATTTTCTGCCTGTGCTTCGATATGACTTTGGAACTCAATTTTTTCTAACTTCGATAAGCCATCGACCAGCGCTGCAACGGGAGCACCAAAACGTTCAATTAATTCTTCTTTTTTTACGTCTTGATCTTCCATGACGTCATGCAACAAGGCCGCCATAATCGCTTGCACATCTAATTTCCATTCTGCGCATATCTCCGCTACCGCAATTGGGTGCGAAATATAAGGTTCGCCTGATTTGCGAACTTGCCCTAGATGCATTTCGTCAGAAAATCGGTAGGCTTCTTTGACTTGCTTTAGATCCGCTGGTGTCAGATAGTCGGCGAGGCGGTTTGTCAGTGCGGTAATTGAGGCGACCGCAGTATTTGTGCTGGGTAATGCCGGGGAGTGAGTATTGATGCGGTTTTTCTTACTACTTTGTTGCGGGCTAGGATTAGCTTCAACCGGTGGATTTAGCGCGGCTGTTGTGGCGTTGGCGATGGATAATTTGTCGTCTTGCACATTCATATCTTGTTATCTTTAGCCGTTTCACGTTAGCCGCGCTACGCAATTAGAATGGAACTTTTTTCAACATTTCAATGCCGATTTTACCTTCAGCAATTTCGCGTAAAGCAACGACTGTTGGTTTGTTTTTTGCTTCGACTTTTGGTGTGTGACCTTGCAACAATTGGCGTGCACGATATGTTGCGCACAGCGTCAATTGGAAGCGATTTGGAATTTGTTTGAGAGAGTCTTCAACGGTAATGCGAGCCATGATATTTCCTTAGAACGTGGTATTGATTTGTATGCCTAGTTGCTTGAATACTGCAGCATTGCGCACAGTTTGTTGCGAGGTTCGGCAGCGAGTGGCTTTAACGATAGCACTCAATTCTGATAGAGCTAAATCAAAATCTTGGTTGATGATAACATATTCGAACTCTGGAGCGTGCGCCATTTCACCTCCAGCCGCTAAAATCCTTCTGGTGATGATCTCCGGCGCGTCTTGACCACGTTTATTTAAGCGTTCTTCTAATGCTTCAATTGAGGGCGGCAAAATAAAAATGCTGGCGACATAGGGAAATTGTTTTTTAACCTGTTGCGCGCCTTGCCAGTCTATTTCCAATAAAATATCTGTGCCCGCTGCCATGGCTTCTTGAATCAAGATTTTTGAGGTGCCATAGTAATTGCCGTGGACTTCTGCGAATTCTAAAAATTCACCGCGATTTTTTCGGATCAAAAAATCTTCTGGCGTAATGAAATGGTATTCACGACCGTTTTCTTCGCCAGGTCTCGGAGGTCTGGTGGTGAAAGAGATAGATAATTTGAGTTTTGGTTCTAGCTTTAAAAGTCCATTGACTAGAGATGATTTGCCCGCGCCCGAAGGGGCCGACACCATAAAAAGACTGCCAGAAGTAAACGTGTGAGGTGACATATCAACTCGCCCAAAAAGGTTTTCTTTGAAAATAAAACATAATTTTGCATCTAACCAGATGCTCTTTATTCGAGATTTTGAACCTGCTCTCGCATCTGTTCAATCAATAATTTTAGTTCCATAGACGCATCGGCTAGTTCTTTGAGCGCGGCTTTTGATCCTAAGGTATTGGCTTCACGGTTCAATTCTTGCATCATAAAATCTAAACGTTTTCCAACTTGACCGCCTTTTTTGAGAATCTGGCGCGTTTCATTCAAATGGCCAGATAGACGCGCTAATTCTTCGTTGACATCGATACGAATGCCGTACATGGTGACTTCTTGACGAATTCTGTCCAAAACTTCATCACGAGAAATGCTAGGCGCATTACTTAAATCAGGTTTATCCAAGGCCAGACCAAGTGCTTCTTCTAAACGATTAATAGACTTTTGTTGGAACTGTTGTAAAACTAAGGGTAATAAAGGCGTGATCCGCAAAACAATAGCATCCATGTCATCTACGCAGCGCAGAAGCACTGCCGCCAACGCAGCACCTTCGCGTTCACGACTGGCGATGAATTCTTGGATTGTTAAATCGATGACCGATGTGATGGTTTCTTGTAAATGTTCAGAACTGATTTCCGCTTCTTCAATCACGCCAGGCCAACGTAGTAGGTCGTTCACCGAAAATTCCGTTGCGGTTGGAAAATGCATCTTTAAGTCTGTTTGGAACTCTTTTAGTTGACGCAAGACCGTTTGGTTCAATGATTTTTGTTGGTCTTCACCGCTTTTTTTGCCGAAGCTGAAGCGACATTCCACTTTGCCTCGCGTGAGTTTTTTGGTCAGTGCATCGCGAAATAGTGGTTCGATAGAGCGAAATTCGTCATTGATGCGGAACTGTAGATCGAGAAAACGTGAATTGACACTCTTCACTTCGATTGTTATTGTGCCGTTCTCAGTTTCTTTGGTACTGGTAGCGTAGCCAGTCATGCTAAAGATGCTCAATTGAATTCCTTTATTTCGTGTTGCGATTATGCGAATTGTGGATTATTTAAATCACAATTTGCCGGGTAATTCTTAATGCTGCAAAAGTGACACTGTACAATGCATACAATAAACCATCAGCTATTTTTCTAAGTGGGACCACATTTATTATGGCAGCACAAAATAACGCACCTTTGCCGGACGGCTTAGAAATCGCCGGGTACCGTATTGTAAAGAAAATTGCCTCTGGTGGCTTTAGTATTGTTTATCTGGCTTCGGATGAAGATGGAAATGCGGTGGCAATCAAAGAGTATTTGCCCAGTTCGTTAGCTTTACGGCAAACAGGTGAGTTAGTTCCGGCAATTTCTGCAGAAAATTTCCCAGTCTATCGCATAGGACTAAAGTGTTTTTTTGAGGAAGGTCGAGCATTGGCGCGGATCTCGCATCCCAATGTCGTCAGTGTTATCAATTTTTTCCGCGCGAACGAAACCGTGTACATGGTGATGGCCTATGAATCAGGGCGTTCATTGCAAGAGCACATCCTTCGGCGTCGCGATAAGGGCGAAAAGCCTTTGGTTTCTGAGCGCTTTATTCGAAAAATGTTTAATCTGGTCATGAATGGCTTGCGTGAAGTGCATACCAATAAGCTGCTGCATTTGGATTTAAAGCCTGCAAATATCTACTTGCGTATGGATGGCACACCGATATTGCTCGATTTTGGCGCTGCACGCCAAACTTTGAAGACCGATATGCCTAAACTCTATCCAATGTATACGCCAGGCTTTGCAGGACCCGAACTCTATGTGAAAAATAGTAATTTAGGGCCTTGGACAGATATTTATAGTATAGGTGCCTCTATGTTTGCTTGTATGGTGGGCGCACCGCCACAACCGGCGGACCAACGTAAGACCAACGATAAAATGGAAGCACATTACAAGCGACTCGAAGGAACTTACTCGGCAGAGTTGATTGATGTTGTGCGTATGTGCTTAAAATTAGATCCTATGGAGCGCCCGCAAAGTGTATTTGCCTTACAAAAGGCCTTGAGTACAAAGGCACCGCCACAACGTGAAGTTGGCTTTTTTGAGCGTGCAAAACTGAAAGTGTCATCCTTGCTTGGCAAAGGAAACAAGAGCGTGGATGACAAAGATTTTACGACGATACAAGAAGATACGATTTCCTGATTTTGAACCACTTTGAAGACTTGATGTGGTCTAATGATTTTTTGAACTAACTCATACTTGAAACAATAAAATTTATGCGCTTCTCAGTCTATCAAGAGAGTCACATCGGCGGACGTAAGGTTAACCAAGATCGGATGGGCTATAGTTTTACCCGTGATGCGATTTTGTTGTTGTTAGCCGATGGCATGGGTGGGCATATTATGGGCGAAATGGCGGCGACGATCGCCATGCAAACCATAGGCAGTCTATTTCAGAAACAGGCGCATCCTATGATTGATAAGCCTGAACGCTTTTTGGAAAAAGGTTTTCTGGCAGCGCATAACGAAATTCATCGTTTTCGCCAACTTAAAAATCTACCTGAAACACCACGGACCACGATCGTTGCTTGTCTGATTCAGAATGGCAATGCGTATTGGGCGCATTGTGGTGACTCGCGTTTGTATTGGATGCGCGATGGACAAATTTTGTTACGCACCAAAGATCACTCACGCTTAGAAACTTTGATCGAACAAGGTAAAGTTGATCCTTCGGAGCGCAATACGCATCCAGACCGAAACAAGTTATTTAATTGTCTCGGCGCGCCAAATGCGCCGATTGTTGAATTATCTCGACGTGCATCATTGCAAGCGGGCGATGTCATTTTGATGTGCTCCGATGGCTTATGGGGCGTCTTGCCTGACCATATGCTGGCGCAACGATTACATGAGCAAACCATCGTACGAGCAATTCCCGAGTTGGTACGTTCGGCGGTAGAGATCGCTGGTCGTCAGGGGGATAATGCGACTGCCTTAGCAATGATGTGGGAGGGTAATGATATTCTCCAAAATTCTTCTATTATTTCTACCAATACACTACCTATTGGCTCCATCGCTACCACGATACAAGTGCCTATGGATGGTGAAGAGGATACAAGCGATGGCGATATCTTCAACGACGAAGAGATCGAGAAAGCCATCGATGAAATTCGCAATGCGATTCACAATTCCACCAAATTAACAAATAAGAGTTAAATCTATGTCAGAAGTTTCAAATGTAGCGCGTCCGAGCGGACGAGCTGCCAATGCTTTACGCCAAATTACGTTAACACGTCAATTTACCAAGCATGCCGAGGGCTCAGTGTTGGTCGAGTTCGGCGATACGAAAGTGATTTGTACTGCGTCGATTGAAGACAAAGTGCCCGGCTTTTTAAAGGGGAAAGGGCAGGGATGGTTAACTGCTGAATATGGCATGTTGCCACGCTCGACTCATACGCGTATGGATCGCGAGGCGGCAAAGGGTAAACAATCTGGTCGTACCCAAGAGATTCAACGTTTAATTGGTCGTTCATTGCGTGCAGCATTTGACTTAGAGAGTTTTGGTGAGCGCACTTTGCATTTGGATTGTGATGTCATTCAAGCCGATGGTGGGACGCGCACCGCGGCGATTTCTGGTGCGATGGTTGCAGCCTATGATGCTTTCGCAAAATTGCAAGCGCAGGGCGTGATTAGCGCCATTCCGGTCAAGCAATTTATTGCAGCGATATCGGTTGGTGTTTTTAAGGGGGTTCCGGTGCTCGATCTCGACTATTTGGAAGATTCTGATTGTGACACTGACATGAATGTCGTCATGGACGATAAAGGACATTTTATTGAAGTCCAGGGAACAGCCGAAGGCGTCGCATTCGATCGGCAGGCTCTGAATCAATTACTAGATTTGGCTCAAGCAGGAATTGCAGAGATTATTACTAAGCAGAAGCAAGCACTGGCTATCTAATGGTGAGTTAGCATTCAATGACCATGAAACAAAAAATCGTACTAGCCTCTAATAATGCAGGCAAACTCAAAGAATTTCAGCAGATTCTTCAGTCTTTGGATATGGATTTGCATGCACAAGCAGAACTCGGTGTGCCTGACGCAGAGGAGCCATTTTTCACCTTTGTTGAGAATGCTTTGGCGAAAGCCAGACATGCTTCTGCGCTGACTGGTTTGCCCGCGATCGCTGATGATTCTGGTATTTGTGTGAGCGCGTTAGGAGGTGCGCCGGGCGTACATTCGGCGCGATTTGCAGGGGAACCAAAGTCAGATTTGCGAAACAATGAAAAATTGATTGCTTCCCTTAGTCAACAAACCGATCGTTCGGCCTATTATTATTGCGTGCTAGTGTATGTGAGATCTGCTCATGATCCGCAACCCGTGATTGCAGACGGGCGCTGGCAAGGCGAAATAATTGACCAGGCTAGAGGCACTGGCGGTTTCGGATATGACCCTTATTTTTATCTGCCAGAGTTTGGTAAAACGGTCGCAGAGTTAGACTCAGTCAAGAAAAATGTTTTGTCACATCGCGCGCTTGCGCTGCAAGAATTACTAAAAAAATTAAGATGATCCCAATCAAACCCATCTCTGCCACGCAAATTACATCCAAGGAGTCCGGGTCAAACGGGTCAATCAATATCAGTGATGTACCAGCAATGGTGCAGCATAACTATCTTAGTCCCGGCGGACTGTCTTTGCAGTCGCTCCCGCCATTATCTTTGTATATTCATTTCCCTTGGTGCGTCAAGAAATGCCCCTATTGCGATTTCAATTCGCATGAAGTGAAGAATCAATTCGATGAAAATGCCTATTTATCTGCCGTTCGTGCGGATTTGGAGGCAGCGTTGCCTATGATCTGGGGACGGAAGATTTATACCATCTTTATTGGTGGCGGTACTCCCAGTTTGATGTCCGCCGCAGGCCTAGATCGTTTGTTGTCTGACGTGAGAACTTTATTGCCAATTGATTCCGCCGCAGAAATTACGATGGAAGCGAATCCGGGAACTTTTGAGGCGGAGAAATTCAAGCAATATAGTCGGAGTGGCGTGAATCGTTTATCGATCGGCATCCAAAGTTTTAATTCAGCCCATTTGTCAGCGCTTGGTCGTATTCATAACGGCGATGAGGCACAACGAGCGATTGCAATTGCCCAAGATAATTTTGAGAATTTTAATTTGGATCTGATGTTTGCTTTGCCTTCGCAAACATTAACTGAATCTATATCGGATTTAGACATCGCTTTGCGATTCAAACCGAATCATTTATCTCTCTATCATTTGACTTTAGAGCCGAACACGTACTTTGCTAAGTTTCCACCGGCGATTCCAGATGATGATCTCAGTGCCGAGATGCAAGAGCAAATTCAGGCGAGGATGGCTGAGGCTGGTTATGATCATTATGAAGTTTCCGCTTTTGCTAGGCCAGGCAAGGCATCGAGGCATAATTTAAATTATTGGAACTTTGGTGATTATCTGGGCATTGGTGCCGGTGCTCATTCTAAGTTGTCGTTCCCGCATCGAATCATTCGCCAAGTCCGGCATAAGCAACCAAAGATGTACATGGAAGCCGCGGCACTTGGTAATCCCATTCAAGACAGCCGCGAAATTCCTAAAGATGAGTTGGCGTTTGAATTTATGCTCAATGCCTTGCGATTAAATCAGGGATTTGATACTGCCTTATTTTTTGAGCGTACCGGTTTGCTCATCAATTCAATCGAGTCTGCATTGAATCTTGCCGAAGGCCGAGGCTTGTTATTGCGAGATCACGTAAAGATCCAACCGACGGAGCTTGGTCGTCGCTTTTTGAATGACCTTCAGCAATTATTTTTGTAAGCATTTTTGTGGTTTTGTCGATCAAATAGTCTTTGATGCGGGGTATTTTTGTGTTGCCCTACCAACATCAGCAAGATTTTAAAATATATGCCAAAAATGCACTTGCAATTGTGTAAATTTCAACTTACTATCAGGATATAAATTGCTTTACGGCACTTCATTTTAAAAACTTAGACGACGGGGAATGCGGATTCAATGATTCCAATTGCAACTTTATTGCCGATAGTAAACAGTCAGCACAAAATTCTTGGTTTAATGCCGAGCTTCAAGGAAGCGAATGATGCACATTGCTTGAGTCTTTTAAGCTATTTAAACCAAGTTTCTTTTTTTGAGGCAATCTCTCCGCTGTTATTTTTTGTACCATTGAGTAATCCCAATAATTTAGCCTTGGATTTTGAAACGCGTGATTACGCCAAACATGTCGTACTTTGCATACAGGAGTCTAGCTGCGAATCAAAAGAGGTGCAGCAACGCTTGAAGCATTTACATCAATCTGGGGTTAGGTTGATGATGGACGATTTTAATTCTAAAGCGCAATTGTTATGGCCGGACACGCGAGGGATTGCCGTTAATTGTGAATCAGGTGTTCCTTCGCATATCCAGCCATGGATTTTCAGCCTTCAACACAGCCAACATCTGGCAAAAAATCTGAATTCTTTGCACTATTTCGAACAAGCACAGAATGCTGGATTTAGTTTTTTTTCCGGTGACTTTGCTTTTTGTTCTACCAATTCTTCGCGAGCTTCGGATGCCACAGCGCGCTCTCGTTTGCTCAAACTACTGGGTTTAGTATCTAAAGATGCGGAAACCAAAGAGTTAGAAACACTGTTTAAACAAGATCCGACACTTTCCTTTATGTTGTTTAAGCTGGTGAGTTCCGCAGCATTTGCGCAAACCGTGAAGGTGAGCAGTTTTATTCAGGCAATTAATTTGTTGGGACGCCGACAATTGCAACGATGGTTGCAATTATTGCTTTATGCACGTCAAAATGGACAGGGTGCCAGTTTAAATCCATTAATGCTACGCGCGGCTTATCGGGCAAGTTGCATGGAAGCGCTATGCCGTCAACAAGGCGGAGATAAAGATGAGCAAGATGCCGCTTTTATGGTTGGCATGTTCTCCCTATTGGATCTATTGTTTGCTTGTCCCTTGTGGGAAATTTTGAAACCCCTTAGTTTGAATGACGATGTCCGAGCTGCTTTGCTAGAACGAACTGGAATTTTGGGGCAAAATTTACGCTTGGTAGAAAGCTCGGATCGATCATTTTCGGATGGCTTTGTTGCAGCATCCTCTGAAGCGCAATTAGTAGCTGAAAACTATTATCAAAATTTAGCTCAAGCCTACACTTGGGTTAATCAAGTTTGTCAGGATATGTAATGCGTCCACCTATTGAACTGCAACAAGATGTTTCGCTTGGGGCTGAATTAGGCGAGGCAATTTTGTGTCTTTCAGGTGACGAATTGGTGAAGGCGGTCAATCGGGTTGTTAAGTTAATCTTCTTTGATGGCGAACTTCAGTTTACTCGGTGTTTGCCCATAGCTCACGAGAATTTGGTTTATCGGCAAATCGGCGCTGAAAGTTACTACGTTCTTTCCGGTAAATCCTCTTTGACAGAAGAGGATTTAAAAAAGTTAAATTTTTTAACGTCATTGACGGCGCGTCTGTTTGCATCGCGTTTAGCTCTGCATTCCAAGTTTGATGCGGCAATGCGTTCGCAATCCATTCACACACAAATCCTTGATCAAATCCATGAGTCCGTGATTACCATGGACTTGGCCGGCTTTATTTTGAGTTGGAATCTTGGTGCCGAGAAGCTATTTGGGTATAGCGCAAGTGAGGCAATTGGGCAAAATGTTTTGTTTTTGTATGAGTCCGATGCCATTGAGGATGAGCTAAGTCGGGACGTGTTTTTGGAGCAAGGGGGGCGCGAAATGGAAGTGCGTCGCCGTAAAAAGACAGGGGATATTTTTTGGGCAAGTTTGAGTTTGTCTACATTGTTTGATGAACACATGCAGCCGATTGGTATGATCGGTTATCTCAGTGATATTACAGAGCGAAAACTCACCGAGGAGAAAATTAATCATCTCGCCTATTATGATCCTTTAACGGACTTACCGAACCGGACTTTGTTTAAGAAATTAGTTGATAACACTTTACAGCAGGGACATAGGGCAGATATTTCAATGTCAGTCATGTTCATTGATTTAAACCGTTTTAAACCGATCAATGACACACTTGGACACCGTATCGGGGATTTGTTGTTGCGTCAGGTGGCGGAACGATTCCGCTCGATATTACGCGAAAACGATGTGATTGCTCGTTTAGGTAGTGATGAATTTGCGGTTGCCTTACATGATATTAAGCAGCATTTCCACGCGAGCTTAGTAGCCCAGAAAATGTTAGCCACACTGGAGTCAATATTTCATATTGAAGGACATGAATTACGCTTGGGTGCAAGTATCGGCATTAGCATTTATCCGCAAGATGGTAATGATGCGGAAGAGCTTTTGCAGAAGGCTGATATTGCGATGTTTAAAGCAAAATGCCACAGCGAAAAAGCTAGCGGTAGTTACGCCTTTTACGATGTTGAAATGAACCAGATGATTGCAGGGCGTTTGTATCTTGAGTCTGGCTTGCGTCGCGCTTTGCAACGAAATGAGTTCTTTCTTTTGTATCAACCAAAAGTAGATATTTATTCTGGGCAGGTGCTCGGTGCAGAAGCATTAATTCGTTGGGCTCATCCATTGGATGGCATCATTTCTCCCGGTGAATTCATTGCTGTTGCCGAGGAAACGAATTTGATTTTGCACATCGATGCATGGGTATTGGATGCAGCTTGTGCTCAGGCAAAAATTTGGCAAGACGCTGGAATTACACCATTTCGGATTGCTGTAAATGTCTCTGCTAAGGAGTTTACTGCCTCCTTGCCGGCGCGAGTTGCAGAAGCTTTATCGCGACATCAGATTTTATCAAGCTGGTTGGAGTTGGAAATCACGGAAAGCATGTTGATGCAGAACACCGATGGGGTAGTGAAAATCATGGATGAAATTACCGCGCAAGGCGTAACGCTGGCATTGGATGATTTTGGTACCGGATTTTCCAGTTTGTCCTACCTGAAGAAATTTCCTATAGATACTTTGAAAATTGATCGTTCATTTATTCAGGGCATACCAGATGATGTCGATGATTGTGCAATTGCCAGTGCGATTATTAGCATGGCAAAACAAATGAAACATAGAGTCATTGCCGAAGGTGTAGAAAATCGTGAGCAATTCGCTTTTTTGCAAAAAATGGGCTGTGATGAAATTCAAGGTTATTTGTTTTCTCGGCCATTAGAAGTGGATAAATTTTCTGATTTGATTTCGAAAAAATTCACCCTCCCTAGCTTGGCGATGTAAATTAAGTTCGTGAAAAAAGTTACCACAAATTATGAAAGTCAGATATAATTTCGGGCTTAGAAGATTGCTTGTGAAAACCAGCATTTTTTTATAACTAGCTAAAGACGGAAGTGTGGCCGAGCGGTTGAAGGCACTAGTCTTGAAAACTAGCGAGGATGAGAGTCCTTCGTGAGTTCGAATCTCACCGCTTCCGCCAATTTAGCTTTTCTTATCTTCACTCAAGCTTTCATTCTTTCCTTAGTGCGTCCTGTGCAGGAAACGACTCCTCTAAATTCCCTTAAAACTATCATGCACAGTCTGCTCGCTGGCTCATCACGTTTTTTTATTGCGTTATTTCTTGTGTCTGCTGTTTTGCTCGGGTGCGCAAGTTCGCCTCCGATGGCGACACCAGCTAGTAAAGCAATTACCAAGCTCGATTTACCTTTGCAACAAAAACCTTTAAGGCCAGTTCGGATCGGTTTGGCGCTTGGTGGCGGTGCCGCACGTGGGTTCGCGCATATTGGCGTGATCAAAGTCTTGGAGGCGCAGGGTATCGTTCCTGATATAGTCGTTGGTACTAGCGCCGGTAGTGTTGTTGGCGCTATGTATGCTGCTGGCAATAATGGTTTCGTCTTGCAAAAGATGGCGCTAGATATGGATGAGGCAACGATATCAGATTGGTCCTTGCCTTTTTTTTCCAAAAGTAGCGGTGTATTAAAAGGCGAAGCGTTACAAAATTACGTGAATAAAATGGTAGGTCAGGCATCGATCGAAAAGCTCAAGAAACCTTTCGGTGCCGTAGCCACTGATTTGAACACCGGAACACCTATACTTTTTCAAAGAGGCAATACGGGTTTGGCAGTGCGTGCCTCTTCTTCCGTGCCAGGTGTTTTTCAACCTGTCAAAATAAATGACAGGTTTTATGTTGACGGTGGACTGGTGTCGCCAGTACCGGTACGATTTGCCCGTGAAATGGGCGCCGATATCGTGATCGCGGTCAATATCTCATCCGCACCAGAGGGCCAGGCTGCAACCAGTTCTTTGGAGGTCTTGATGCAAACTTTCACCATTATGGGGCAAAGTTTAAATCAGTTTGAGTTGAAAAACGCTGATATTGTGATTAAACCAGACCTGCCAAGCATGAAGGGTAATGATTTTAATGGAAGAAATCTGGCGATCTTGGCGGGCGAAAAAGCGGCGTTGTCAGTGATCGCCGAGCTAAAGGATAAAATTCGCGTCTTTCAAGAGAAGTGAACCTTAGTTTTTCGCTTCCACTTCATTGATGCGGCGCGCTCCATTGAAACGTTTTTTCCAATAGGCGACATTCATACTTTCTATGCGTACTTTTCCACCGGCAGATGGTGCGTGGATAAATTGGCTATCTCCCAGGTAAATCCCGACGTGGGAGAAGCTTTTTTTGAGTGTATTGAAAAAGACCAAATCACCTGGTTTGATATCTTTCGTATCTATCTTGTCACCTTTGTTACTGATTTCTTTTGCTGTTCTTGGTAGTTCAGTCTCGTTGGCATTCTTAAAGACAAAGCGCACAAAGCCACTGCAATCAAGACCATTCTCTGGACTATCCCCGCCACGTTTGTATTTGATTCCAAGCAAACTCATGGCATTGATTGTGAGATCCGAAGTGCGATCGCGTAATTCTTTAAATGCTGAAAATGTTTTTGAGTTTTCTGCTGGCGTCTCTAATTGCGCGAAGGCACTATGCCAACAAAAACATAAGCTCAGAAACGTGATGACAGGCTTGACTTTTTTCATGTATTTTTAAACAGGGATTGATTTTTTACGAACCTGCCGTAGACAACTTTAGCGGGTAATCAAGCAATCTTGTTTTATGTAAAAAGTGAGTATAGCCTAGAATAAACGGGAGAGTCTAATTTCGCCCATCCTTTAAAAGCAAAAAG
Organism: Affinundibacterium seohonense; assembly: GCF_014284305.1. Lineage (GTDB taxonomy): Bacteria > Pseudomonadota > Gammaproteobacteria > Burkholderiales > Burkholderiaceae_D > Undibacterium > Undibacterium seohonense. The sequence continues at coordinate 11,981 of NZ_JACOFW010000024.1, read as the reverse complement.
AGCGGAGAAATCCGCTCTTTTTACGTTGACTTTATTAAAGTTACGCGTGTTTTTCCATAAAGGCTATGACTTTTGGGCACACGATTTCACGCCATTTACGGCCAGAAAAAATACCATAGTGACCGCAACCCGGTGCGACAAAATCTTGCTTCATGCTCGGTGGAATATTGGAGCAAAGGTCATGCGCAGCCTGAGTTTGGCCAGTGCCTGAAATGTCGTCTAATTCACCTTCGACGGTGAATAGTGCGACCGTTTTGATATCTTGTGGACGTACTAATTTACCTTGTACCTCCCACGTTCCGCGCGGAAGACTGAATTCTTGAAAAACGGTCTTAATCGTTTCTAAGTAGTATTCGGCAGGCAGATCGAGCACGGCGTTGTATTCATCATAAAATTTACGATGCTGTTCGGCAGACTCATCATCACCTTGTACTAAATGCTGATAAAAATCCCAGTGGCTCTGTGCATGTCGATCTGGATTCATCGCGACGAAACCTGTGTGCTGTAAGAAACCTGGATACACTTTACGCCCGAAACCAGGATAATTCGCTGGCACATTGTAGATAACAGAATTTTCAAACCAAGAATATTTTTTCTCAGTTGCCAACGTGTTGACTTGGGTCGGAGATTTGCGAGCATCGATTGGTCCGCCCATCATGGTCATCGTTTTTGGCAGTGCAGGATCATTCTCGCTCGCCATTAGGGAGATCGCAGCCAATACAGGTACGGTGGGCTGGCAAACTGAGATGACATGTAAATCAGGGCTTAAATGACGAATGAATTCTTGGACGTAATAAATATAATCGTGTAGATGAAACGCGCCAGCCGATAATGGCACCATGCGTGCATCGATCCAATCAGTGATATACACATCGTGAGTCGGTAACAAGCTACGAACCGTGTCGCGTAACAATGTTGCATGGTGCCCAGAGAGTGGAGCAACAATCAACACTTTTGGTTGATCTAGTTTCAACGCCTTAAGCTTCGCATCCGATAGATTTTTCTTGAAGTGGATGAGTTTGCAAAATGGTTTGGAAATCGCCAGATCTTCTTGGATCTCGACTGTTTGTTCACCGATTTTCGTAAATTGAATATTGAATTCTGGCTTCTCGTATTCTTTGCCTAAGCGAAATACGAGCTCATAAGCTGCCGCCATTCTTTGCGAATACGGTGTGTAGGCTAAAGGTGAAATCGGATTCGCAAACAGTTTTGAGGAAGCTTCTGCCCATTTGGTGAGAGGATTCAAAAACGAGCGGTTTAATTCATGAAGTTGATAAAGCATGTTCGCATTTTCCTGGTTGTTGACGGAATTGCTTCCCTGTTGCGAGAGTTTTTTGAATTGACGCAAAGGACAAGTTAGATTCTAGTATAACGCTAAATTATTGCACTGCGGCATAAATATATTTTTATACGAGTTAATTGTGAAATAAGCATTTCACTTTGATTTCTAATTGCTCATTGGCGTGATTGCATTGACTTTAACTTTACGATTGCGAGGTCAAACTCGTAATCTTGAATGGTCTTCGACAGAATTTCGAAGTCATTGTTAGCGGTCATGCTGTTCAATTCTGAGGCATGTTGCTGAAAAAAATCTACGGCATCCGGGTTGGCTGACTCCAATAGCTCCAAGAGAGTTTCTATACACTTGGACGGCGAGTTATTTACTGCTGTAGCGCTGTCAGGCGCAATTGATATTTCTACCTGCGTATCAAAAAAAATGACCAGCTCTTTAATGGTGGCATCAAGGTGATTCGCGATGGATTGCAGATAGCCGTTACTGTCTTGATTACTTAGGACGATTTTTTTTGCATTTTCTAAAACCATTTCGAAATGCGCGATATCGTCCGCCAATTTGTCTGCAGCAATTGTTGCAGCAAGTCCTTTTAGGGTATGCAACTGGCGTTTGCATTCATCGCTGAACAGATCACTTTGGTTGTAGTTGCGAATTTTGAATAGGGTCAATGTATGGGAGTCACAAAAGCGTTTTAATAGCTTTAAGTATAGTTGAAGATTATTCCCAGATAGCTGCAGACCGCGCACGGTATTGATCGTCTTCAATTTTGCAAAGACTGAGTCATTCGATGAAAAACCGCTACCTACGACTTTGGCTTGTCGTGGAAAAGCGTCTTCTGGTTTCAACCATTTGCTCAGTGTTGCATTCAAATTGTCGGGATCAAATGGCTTGCCGAGAAAATCTTGCATTCCTTCTTGGGCGCATTGTGCCTTCGTCGTCTCTGATGTATGCGCGGTGAGTGCGATGATGGGTATATGATCAAATTGTCGATTCTTGCGAATGACTGTAGTGGCTTGATGACCATCAAGCACTGGCATTTCGAGATCCATCAAAATTAAATGATAAGTGTCGTTCGGCTTTGCAAGCAGTTCTTCGATTAACTGTTGACCATTATTTGCTGTTGTCGCGAGATAGCCCGCATCCGTTAAAAGTTCAACGGCAAGCTCTTGATTGAAGTCGTTATCTTCAGCAATTAAGATATGCTTTGGTGTAGGTGCGGTGGTCAATTTATTTTTTTGAAATTGGTGGTGCCGTCATTGTGATCGAATGCGAATAGTTGGCTTTGCAAGCGCCAGAAAATTACCTGAGCTCTGTCGAAGATTTAAGCATGCGCAAAATAGTCATGTCAAATTGTATTGGTACTCTCTGTGCTATTTGATTTGAAGATGTGATCAAATACTAACTGAATGTTGTATAGGTTTGTTTTGATTTCTGTATTTTTATGCTTCGTGCTGCCATTCATGTATTTATTACTTCAATCACGCTAAAATCAGAGGCGCATCGGCGTTTTTTGATTTTTCATCGGTATCAACACTCAGAAAAAATTTGGACATGCACGGATCTACTATTCAAAATAATAGCGACTGGATCGAGCAATCATTAAATGGACTAGATGTACTTCGTGATTCTATTGTCGATGGCCGCGCTGTGGCGACGGCCTTGCGTGAAGAGGCGCGTCTGAACAGTGATGAGTTATTGTTTGCCTCAGCTGAGCTGATTGATGCTTTTGCCTTTTACTTTCAAAATGATTTGGAGCGAGCGGTCCGTGCTTTTGAGGCTTTATCGCAGCAGTTTGATGCGTGTGGGCAAACTGAGGGACGCTTTCTCGCTGATACTGGTCGGATCATTGTTCTGAGAAAAATTGGTGAAGTTCAAACGGCCTTTGTACTATCTGAACAAAAAATTATTCCAAATCTCGATGTTGTTGGCTCTCGATTAGCCGCACTGGCGCTCAATATTGTCGCGATCCTTTGTCAAGAGCGCGGGGAAACAATGCGGGCGATCCGTTATTTCTATCGTGCACTTGATGAAGCCAAAAAAATAAATGCTGTGAGTCGAATCGCTCAGATCACCGCGAATCTTGGTGAGGTGCTATATGTCACTGGCAATGCTGCCGATGCAGAAGAATTTTTAAAAATTGCTTGTGAAATTGCGCCTTCATCTTCTGAAAAATGGCTTTTGCCATTTAGTTCCACCATGTTAGCTTTATGTAAGATTGCTTTAGGAAAGTTTGATGAAGCCTACCAAACAATCGCTCACTACATAGAAAACGAGCATGTTTATGCAGAACATATCAATTCTTACCGTTCGTTCTATTTGTCGGTAGCGGCATATACTTTGGCGATGCGTGGGAACCTACAAGAGGCAATGAGTTTTAGTGAAAATGCCTTAACGTCGATGGACATGATAGAGGACCCCCATTTAAAACCCTATATACGTTGGGTCAATGGCTTTTTGCATAGACGATTCGGGCAATACGATCAGGCGATTATCCAGCTCCGGCAGGCCGTCGATGAATTGGGTGATAGCGGTTATCAGCATTTGCCCCTATGCGCGATCAACGAACTTTCAGAAATTTACGCAGAACTCGGGCAATGGCAAGCTGCTTATATTGAACAAAAACGCTATCAGGCTTCCTTTATGCATGTAAGGGAGCACGCAAATCGAGTTCAAACGGAGAACCTAAGGATCCGCAACGAATTTAAGGAAGCCGAACATGATAGGCGTCTCAATGAACTCATGACTTTGGAGCGAAAGAATCTCGCAGATGAGTTGCAGCGCATGTTGACGGAGCGCGAAACGATTCTCGAAAACTCTATCGTCGGTATGATTTTCCTCAACAGTCAAGGGCGTGTGCAATGGGTAAATACGCCTTTGTGCCAAATATTTGGTGTGGAGCGTGATCAGGTCTTGGGTGCTTCTCTTGAGCCATTTTATGCGTCACGCGAGAGTTATTTGGCAAGTGGTGCTGCGGTTAGTCAGGCGGTGTTGCTAGGCAAAGCGTTTGAGACTGAATTGCAAATGCGGCGCAGTGATGGGCGTTTGTTCTGGGTTCAATTTTCTGGTCGAGCGGTGAATAAAAGCGATTTGTCTTACGGTACCGTTTGGGTAGTAATGGATATCTCGGCACGCCGTCAACTCGAAGATGATTTGCATAAGTCGGAATACAACTATCGACTTCTAATCGACAACGTGACAGAGGGAATTGTTGTCGTACAAAATGCGCAAATCGCTTTTGCCAATCGTCTGATTCAGACCTTAACGGGTTATAGCCACGAAGAGTTGATCGGCTTATCTTTTACTTCTTCTATCTACAGTGAGGATGTGCCCGTCGTAACCGAGCGCCATCAGCGTCTTTTGCGAGGTGAATCCGTCGAGCAGTATTATCAAATACGATTAAAGCACCTTACGACTCTGCAACTTATATGGGTCGAGATATCGTCAGTCTTAATCGAGTGGGAAGGGCAGCCGGCAACATTGACTTTCATCTCGGATTTAACGCAACGAAAATTGCTTGAATCGCAGTTGAAAGAGAGTACGGATGAACAGATGCGTTTGCAAACCTTGCAGATGCAAAATGAGTTGAAGGTTTCTGAACTTGCGCGGCGCCACGCCGAAGAAACGACGGAAGCAAAGTCCTTGTTTCTTGCGAATATGAGTCATGAAATTCGTACCCCAATGAATGCAATTATTGGCATGGCACACCTGGCGTTGAAGACGGAATTAACGGTCAAGCAGCAAGATTACGTCGAAAAAATTCATAAAGCCGGTTTGTCGTTAATGGGAATTATTAATGACATTTTAGATTTTTCAAAAATTGAAGCTGGAAAGCTCGATATTGAAGAAGTTGAGTTTGATCTCGACGAGGTTTTCAATAGCGTCGCAGTTGTTACTAGCGAAAAAGCAGAACAAAAAGGTTTAGAGTTTTTGTTTGATATTGGTGAGGATGTGCCAACGCGTTTGAAGGGGGATCCGCTTCGTTTGGGGCAAGTTTTGATTAATCTGGTGAACAATGCGATCAAATTCACAGAGGAAGGTGAAGTTTGCCTTCAATGCAGCATAAGTGAGTCTGTGAGCCTTGATAGTGACGCTAAACGAATAAGATTACGATTTGATGTTCGAGACACCGGGCTAGGTATGAGTGAGGCACAATCATCCAAGTTATTTTTGCCCTTTAGTCAGGGGGATGAGTCTACGACGAGAAAATTTGGTGGTACTGGTTTGGGTTTATCGATCTCAAAAGGCATGGTCAATTTAATGCATGGTGAAATCTCCTTGCGTAGTCAAATTGGGGAGGGGACTATCGTAAGTGTTGAAATTCCATTTTCATTTGTGGAATCTGCTCCAGTTGATATTAATCGAGAGTTGTTTGATCAATTTAATGTGTTGGTGGTTGATGATCATCCGCATGCTGCGAAAGTGCTCAGAGCAAAATTAGACATGTATGGAGTCAGAAGTAGTATGGCGCAATCAGGCGAGGAAGCACTTGCGGCTCTTACCGAAGCTGAGTCTGAAAATCGACAGTTTGATGCGATCTTTGTCGATTTGCATATGCCATACATGGATGGCGCAGAATTGATTGCTCAGATTCGCCAGAAACCGTTTCGGCTTTTGCCTAAAATTGCCTTAGTGGGAGCGACTGCGCGCGAGAGTTTGAATTATCGTGAGGAGGCTACAATTACGGATGCCTACTTGGATAAACCTTTCAATTCCTCAAGTGTGTTTGATTGTCTTGTGAATATGTTTTCCTACCATCGCCACTTTAATGCTGCGAGTTCGTTGCATGGCGCATTTAAGTGCAGAAATCTGCACGTACTTTTAGTGGAAGATAATTTAGTTAATCAGCAAATTGCAAAAGAGTTGTTAGAGGCCGCAGATATTGTCGTGGATGTCGCTATAAATGGACGAATTGCAATTGAGCGATTATTGTCTTTGGATGCGACCTACTATGGCTTGGTTTTGATGGATGTACAAATGCCTGAATTGGACGGACATGAGGCGACGAAACTGATTCGTCAGCACCCTCAATTTCAGGAGTTGCCTGTTGTCGCTATGACGGCGCATGCGCTGTTGATTGAACGCGAGAAGTGTTTTGATTCAGGAATGAACGCGCATATTGCCAAGCCAATTAATCCGAATGAGTTGTATCAAACGGTGGCGGATTGGTGTAGTTCCTATGTGGTTGCAAATACAGATCATCGCATTGTTGCGAACTCTACCGCGACCGATAAATCATTGAACATACAAGGGGTTGATACGCGCTTGGGTTTAAGTCGCACCATGGGAGATCGGCAACTTTATTGTAAATTGCTCAGATTATTTGTGATGGATCAACGGACCGCGATCAATCAAATTCGCGATGCAATGGTAAAGGCCGATTATAAAACCGCAGAAAGGATTGCCCACACATTGAAAGGTGTGTCTGGCTTGATCGGTGCCGATGTTCAACTTCTTGCAGCAAGAATTGAATCACAAATTGAAGGTTTGATTCCATTTGAGCAAATTAGTAGTTTATTAGATAGTGCAGAGCGACAATTGCAGGCAACTATCGAGGCGATTGAGTCGAGTCTGCAAAATGAACCGGCAGTGTCTGATTTGGGAGCCTTAGTCGGCGAATCAAAGCAATTGTCCACCGTCGAGGTTTATCAAAAATTAAAAATTTGTTATCGGTTGGTGGCCAGTTACGATATTGACGCAATGGAATTGCTGAATGATTCGGTTGAAGAATTAAATATAGCATTTGGCTCGGACGTACAAAAACAGATTATGCGAGCTGCTTCCCAGTATGATTTTGATGTTATTCAGTCGATTATGAAAGGGAATGCCCATATGATAGGAATGAGTCTCGAGTAATTCATTAGATGAAGAAATTGAATTGATGCTGCAATTTATTTTAGGGTGAAATATGAACGAAGCTCACGACCAGAATGCTAAGCAAGTGATATTGATTGTCGACGATACGCCTGACAATATCACCTTGCTTTCAGCACTCTTAAAGGACAAGTACAAAATTAAGATTGCGACCAATGGACTTAAAGCTTTACATATTGCATCCATTGAGCCAAGTCCGGATTTGATTCTATTGGATGTGATGATGCCCGAAATGGATGGTTATGAGACTTGCCGTCGATTAAAGGACAATCCGCAGACTCATCAGATACCTGTCATTTTTTTGACTGCCAAAAGTCAAGTTTCCGATGAGGAAATGGGTCTAAGACTAGGTGCAGTTGACTATATCAGCAAGCCAGTAAGCCCACCCATCGTGCTGGCGAGAGTGGCGACACAATTGAACTTGGTGCGGGCGCGCAATCTTTTGCAGGACCAAAATAAGAATTTGGAGGGCTTAGTCAAGGATCGAACACTCAAGCTGGCAAAGATGCAGGATGCGATCATTATGGCGATGGCTTCACTTGCCGAGACTCGCGATAATGAAACAGGAAACCACATTCGCCGAACCCAAAACTATGTTGCTGCACTTGCCCGGCAGCTAAAAACCGTGCCGCGTTTTTCAGCAGAGTTAACGGACGAGAATATAGAATTATTGTATAAGTCAGCACCTTTGCACGATATTGGTAAAGTTGGTATTCCCGACAATATTTTATTGAAGCCGGGTAAGCTGACATCGGAAGAATTCGAGGTTATGAAGCTGCACACGAATTATGGTCGTGAGACGATTTTATCCGTTGAACGCTATCTGGGGGAAAGTAACGAATTTCTTAGATTTGCTCGCGAAATTACTTATTCTCACCAAGAAAAGTGGGATGGCTCTGGTTACCCAGAAAATTTATCTGGGGACGCGATCCCAATTTCTGCTCGTTTGATGGCCGTTGCTGATGTTTACGACGCTTTAATATCTCGACGTGTGTATAAGCCGGCGTTCAGCCATGAAGAAGCAATAGATATCATGCGTAAAGGACGTGGAAGTCACTTTGATCCAGATATCTTAGATGTATTCCTCAAAATTACCGATGAGTTCAAGGAAATTGCAATGCGGTATCAAGAGAGCGAAGGTGGTGAAACTGAGGTTTTTTGATATCGTTGCCTGAAACAAAAAAGCGCAAGAGAATTTCTTTTGCGCTTTTTTGTTTTTGATGATCGAAATATTTAATCAAATACTGGTGACTCAACACCCAAGATCTTATGCAGTTTTGGTGATGTCGTGGTGTACTGCATGTGGATTTTCTTTTCAGGGAAAATATACGGTGCTGCACCAAACGCTGCCAATGCGGCTTCGTGGAAACCCGACAAAATCAATTTTTTCTTACCTGGGTAAGTATTGATATCACCAACTGCAAAAATACCAGGCACATTGGTCTCAAATTTCTCAGTGTCCATCACTTTCAGCTGCTTGCGTTCGATTTCCAAACCCCAATCGGCGATCGGGCCGAGTTTTGGTGATAAACCGAAGAATACCAACAGATCATCAAGTGGCAAGCGACGTGTGACGCCATCTGCACCAGTCACTTTGATCTCTGCCAATTTGTCGTCTTTGGTTTCTATGCCAGTGACTTGACCGATGATCAATTGCATTTCGTAGTTGTCGCACATTTCCTTCATTTTGGCGACAGAAGCGGGTGCTGCACGGAAGTCATCGCGACGGTGCAATACGATGACGGACTCCGCTTTACCAGCTAATGCCAAAGCCCAATCTAACGCAGAGTCGCCACCACCGCAGATGACCAAATTACGACCTTCAAAACGGCTAGGGTCTTTTACACGATAGAAAACTTGTGAACCTTCAAAAGCTTCAATACCTTCAACTTTCAAAGTACGTGGCTGGAAAGAACCCACGCCAGCTGCAATGAAAATAGTCTTGGTGATGAACTTGGTACCCATAGACGTTTCAAGGTCAAAGCGACCATCAGCGCGACGTTGTACCAAGGTGACTTCTTGATTCAAGTGGAAAGTCGGCTCAAATGGCTCAATTTGCTTGAGTAAATTGTCGGTCAATTCTTGACCAGTGCAAACTGGAACAGCTGGAATATCATAAATTGGCTTGTCAGGATATAACTCGACACATTGACCACCAACGACTGGGAGAGAGTCAATAACGTGTGCTTTGATTTCGAGTAAGCCAAGTTCAAAGACTTGAAACAAACCAACTGGACCCGCGCCGACGATGACTGCATCGGCCTCGATCACATTGTTTGTTGTTATTGCTGGATTTGATGTATTGTCCATACGACTTTATATTCTTTAGAAAATTAGGCAAATCGATTCCACCGAATCAATGTGCCGATCACGCAAAAATTAAATGATTGCAAAGAAGCGATTAACGCTCAAGATATTGCAATTTATCTTTCACATCTTTCCACTCGTCGGCATCGGCCAGAGGGGCGGTTGTCTTCGTGATTGAAGGCCAGCTGCGAATCAAATCAGCATTGATTTTGATGAATGGCATCTGATCTTGCGGCACATCTTCTTCTGCATAGATCGCATTAACCGGGCATTCTGCAACACAAACTGCACAATCGATGCACTCATCTGGGTCAATTACAAGGAAATTCGGACCTGCACGGAAGCAGTCCACTGGGCAAACATCAACGCAGTCAGTATAACGGCAACGGATGCAGGATTCGGTCACAACGTGGGTCATAACAGGCCTATCAATAAAAAAATCGGGGGTGAAGCGCTACTGGAAAAATCGATGTAGCTGCAAAGCCTTGTATTTTAAGGCAAATCGTCTCAACTCACAATTGCGGCTTAGATAAAATTAGCATAAGTAAATGTAGTTTCCGGCAATCGGTCGTCTCGATGTAGTGCTTTTGAGTTGGGATGGATGAGTCGCGGTGTATGCTGTTGATCGCCGTATAATTGGTTTGTCGTCCTATATTCTGCTTTGTTAATGCGAGATCTATGAATACTTCTAAACCTAAACTACTGGTGGCCCGAGCGATGTTTCCAGAGGAGTTGTTTCGTTTGAATGCGTATTTTGAGCTTGAGTTAAATCCAGATGATCGTATTTTCTCCCCTGAGGAGTTATGTGATAGGTTGCAAGGCAAATTTGGCATGATTTGCACCTCAAGTGCAAAAATCAGTGCTGATCTATTGTCAAAACTGCCCGAATTGAAAATTGTTTCAACCATCGCTGTCGGTTACGATAATTTTGATTTGCAAGCATGTACGAGCCATCAAGTGATGGCAACTAATGCACCTGATGTCTTGAATGAAACCACCGCAGATTTCGCTTGGGCTTTAATGATGGCAACTGCACGCCGGGTGACTGAAGCAGAGCATTTTCTTCGTGTGGGTGAATGGAAAAAGTGGGGTGTAGATCTATTTGTTGGTGCCGATATTCATGGATCGCGTTTGGGAATTTTGGGAATGGGGCGTATTGGGCAGGCAATTGCGCGTCGTGCCTCCGGTTTTGGCATGGAAGTGATTTACCACAATCGCAGCCAACTTAGCCCTGCGCAAGAATCAGCGGCGCATCATGCGCGGTACGTCGATAAAGAGACGTTGCTGCGTGAGGCGGATCATTTGATTTTAGCATTACCCTATTCGCCAGAAGCGCACCATATTATTGGAGAAGCTGAGCTGGCGAAAATGAAGCCTAGTGCGACATTGGTCAATATTGCTCGTGGTGGAATTGTGGACGATACGGCCTTAATTCGGGCTTTGCGAGAAGGAAAAATTGCTGGAGCGGGATTAGACGTGTTTGAAAACGAACCGCGTTTGCATCCTGACTTTTTAGGCTTGAAGAATGTCGTATTGACCCCGCATATTGCCAGTGCATCAGAGCGCACCCGTAGGGCTATGGTGAATCGAGCGATCAAGAATGTTATTGCCGCCGTGCGCGGCGAGGTGCCGCCGGATTTGCTGAATCGGGATATACTTGGACACTAAGATTGGGGGGCAAGAAACAAAACAGGCACTAACATTTCTGTTTCGTGCCTGCAGCAAATTCAGATAGAGAATCTCTAAAAAGATTAGTCTTTAAGAGATTCGATCAGGTCAATATATTCCTGCATTGCTGCATCTTTCGAGGTGCCATTTAACTCGGCCCAAGCATCAAATTTGGCGCGTGCAACAAAATCGGTCATGCCTGGACGATCACCGCTGGCATCGCCAGTGCTGGCTTGTTTGAAGAGTGCATAAATTTTCAATAACGTCATATTGTCAGGGCGTTCCGGTAAGTTTTTGGAATCAGCCTGAGCTTGATTAAATTGGTCGACGAGGCTCATAAAATCTCCTGTTGCTGTAAATGGGGAATAGGGAGAAGCTCTAAATGCTATTTTCAATCGCATTTGACACTGCCTTGCTTCTGTTTTCTAGCTTAACAGTATTATCACAGCCTTCCTATAGAAGATTCCCTCAAACTGAAAGTCATCTTCGTGCGCTACGAATATCTGATAAAAGAAAAAAGCGCCAGAAAATTCTGGCGCTTCAGACTGCTGACAAACCCCAAAAGGCCTCGCCAAGTGCGAGGTCTTTTGGTTTAATAGCGGCATGCTAAAAACACCGACACCTTTCCAACACGAATTAGAAATGGTCACCTTGGAACAACTGGTTCCGAAAGACCACCTGCTTCGTTTAATTGATCGTCACATCTCCTTCGATTTCATCCGTGAACGCACTCAAGCGCTTTACTGTGCCGACAATGGTCGTCCCGCGTTTGATCCGGTTTTGCTTTTTAAGATGCTTTTTATTGGCTACCTGTTCGGCATCCGATCCGAGCGCCAAATTG
>NZ_JACOFW010000023.1 GCF_014284305.1 Affinundibacterium seohonense | reverse complement strand
ACTTTGCGCCGATGATAGTGCTGCAACCAGTGTGAAAGTAGGTCATCGTCAGGCTTTTATTCCGCATAGCCCCGTATTCTTCGCAGAATACGGGGCTTTTGCTATTCAACATCCCCTTTGTTCCTGTGTCCTGACTTGTCCGTAAAACCTTATTAAAGATGGGTTATTTTTACAAAATCACTGCTTGTTGAGCTAGTAAAGAGTAAACTTTTTTGGAGTTGAAATTCTCCGATTTTACGGTCATTAATCTGATTGTCGATATAGTTGAGCATGATTGGCAACACACTCTGAAAGCCCGCTATGAGCGCATATGTTTTACCAAAAGGCACGGTCGTTAAAGTTGGTGCGATTTCGACGTCGCTTTATTCCTTCTTGAATAACGGAATACCAGAAAATCTACCTAGAGTGGGATTGCAGTCTCAAGTCGAATTGCCTGCGTTCTCTAAGTCAGAGGGAATTTATGTGGGAGAGTTGATGGCATATTTCGCTGCAGCGGCTGAATTTTGTCAATCCACAGCAGAGGTTTTTGCAGCCCATGAGGAATTATTGAGCCAATTTGTGGAGCGCTTACAAAATGTCCGTGATCAAAAGCCTCTGATGGATGGTTTGGAAGCGGTGTCGATGAAGATAGGGTTACCAATTGTATTGGAAATCGTATTGGACGAAGACTGTGAAGTCCTTGCGGACGGGCATTTTGAGAACCTTGAACAAAGCGAAAAATCATGGAAACATTGGCGTAGTGTGATGCTGAAACGTGCTGGTGGAATTCCGGCTGCATGGATTAAGAAATTTTATTTCCCACGCCTTCTAGATTATCGAGATCTCAGTAGTAATAAAACACCTAGAATGCTAGAGCAAACGATTGATTGCGCCTTGATGGTCGGTGGTTTGATGCAAGCATGGCACAAAGATTCGCCAGCAGATTTGCTGATGGCCTTCAGAAGGCAGTATGGGAATATCAATTTCTCTCAAGGCTTAGCATTTGAAACTAACTCGTTGGAACGCTTCTTTAATTTTAATAGCATGCTCGATCCTGCTACCCGTTTATTGAACCAAATGACGATTTGGCAGGATATTGACGCATTGGCGAAGAAGCAGGGAATCCCTTTACAGTAATGTAGGTTTAATGCTTTATCATCGCGCTCATCAGTTGCCCTTTGAGCGTCTTGATTAGTGCAGTTTCATCTGCAGGAACACCTTCTTCTGCTGTTAAAGCGCGGTCGGCATAAAATAGACCCAAGGCTTTATTCTCTATGACTAAGGGCAAGACAATAAAGCTGCGGGTGTCAGGCAGTAAGCGCTTGTGCCAGGCAGGTAGGATTGCTTGAATTTTAGGATTTAATGCGTCTGAGATCATTAGATCGACGTTGTTATTCATGGCAAGGTGAAAAATCGAGTTTTCTCCTGACGCTGGAAAATGAAAATCCTTTTGCCGCTCCATATATTTTTCACCTACCGAAATACGCGCTGAGTATTTCGCTAGTTGTAAGTCGCGCAGGCAAGCGGTGGCAAAACGAAAACCCATCGCACCATAAAGTGTTTCTAACACCAACAGTACTAAGTCATTGAGTTTCAATTGTTTTGATGCCAGCATCTGGGTAGCATCTTGAACGCCTGCCAGCAATAAGTCACGGGCATTACTCGGCTTGCCGCTGGGATGGCGGCTCATTGATTGCAATTGTTGTGTGTCAAATGCTGGCAACATAAACTCATTGCACAAGTCGTTATCGTTTAATGCATTAGCAGGTGGTAATTCAGTCAGGTTTGCGAGCGGAACTTCCAAGGTAATTGCTAGTTGTCGAGCTTCTTTGTCGACACTTTTGAGAATCTCTTCGAATTGTTCTGCGTTAAGTTCCAAGGCATTGCCAAAGCGTTGGATTAAAGGCAGGCATCGTTCTGTTAAGGACGATTTATTACCCTCACCTTGCACCAATACCAAGGCTAAAGATTCGCTAAAACTAGCCACTTGTTTCATCCACTCAGTCCCTAGCGACGTTTTTTTCTGATCGCCATGAATTGGCTGCAAAGCATGAATGATACTATCCGGAATCTTCTAGTCTTGTAATACGCTTTCGCCAAAACGTTCGAAACTCGTTCCAAGCAGGCCACTGCATATTTCACTGGCATGTTGTGGGTCGAGTAGGGTGTTGCTTTGAATTTTCTCGTACAGAATATGATCAAATGATGCGACCAAAATTCGGCCTATGTTTTTAAATAAGGCGGCTACCACCGCTTCTTCACCCTTGGGATGATGACTGCGTTTGGCGATTTCACGAGCGGTCACGCTTGCACAAAGTGCTTGTACTAGTTCTTTCCGTACCGAATGGGCTTGTCGTTTATCATTAAAGCCATCCACCAATAAGCTGGCCATCGCGCTGGCTTTTATCGTGTCAAAGCCCAATAAAAAGATCGCCCGTGAAATAGTGGTGACCGAAACGCCACCCAATGTTCGGTAGGCTATGGTGTTGGATAGGCGTAAGATTTTTTGGGTAAGTGCGACATCTGACAGGATGAAATGGGCTAACTCGGAAACCGAATCCTCACCTGATGAGGTGATTTGCACCACCTTGCTAATCGCCACACCCAGTGTCGGGAGTGATTTATCCCTGCGCACTTTTTCTAAGAGTTGTTCGCGCGGTGTGGCTGCGGAATAGGTTGTCGAGATCACTGGGAAGTCAACTCATTTTTGCGCGCACAGCATCAATGCCGAATCGCTTTTGTAAGTCCTCATGTAGGCCTCGAATGGCTTTCAGTCGATTGTTCATCGGATCTAGACGGGCGGCAGATTCAATCAACTGTTTAGCGAGACTGCCGGTAGCCGGATCCCATCCCAAGTTCTCTATACATTTGAGCGCTGCCAATGCTGCATTCAGCACAACTTGTGGATTATCCGGAGATTTTTTCGCTGCACTAGACATCAAGTCGACGGAGCCACGGAAGTCGCCTTCTTTGGCTTTTTGTACACCCAATGCGACCAGATCTTTAACTTCTTTTTGACTGCGTTGGGCAAGTTCTTTACCTAGATGTCCTTTGCCCGCAACTTCGAAAATGCCCATCGCTTTGCTCACCATATTTTGATTTGGCGCGTTACGCATGACTTCCATGATGACTTCGGAGGCGGCATCTTCTTTGTTGTTTTCTAGGCAGCTTTTCGCCAAGCCGAGTTTGAGATTATTGGACAGTCCTATATCTTCCCGGTTGGCTAACACAGCAGCTTCGAGTTCTTCCGTTAGTTTTGCTGTATCGCCAGTGGAGGCATGGATCATTGCCGCTGAAATGGCACGGCAGGCCTCTGTTTTCTTCACGCCTGTCATGCTTTTTTCCAAATCACGAATGACTGATTTGGCTTGATTGTGATCCCCTTTTTTAACCAGGGCATTGACCAAGTTAACATGATCCTCAGGATCGCGAAATTCTGAGTATTTGGCTTTGCTGACAACTTTTTTGAGTACGCTTTCTGCTGTCTCAATATCGCCCGTTTCTAATGCTAGAGAACCCAATTTTCGTAGGCGTCTGACGGCATGAGGTGAGATCGTCACTGCTGTGTCCAGCACCGACTTTGCTTGCGGTAATTCCCCGATCGCTTCGTGAGTTTTGGATAGCCAGTCATAGGCATCCATGTATTTATTATTTTCGGCAACTAAGTTGGTGAGAATACTTTCTGCCTCTTGATAACGACCTTGCATGAAAAGTGTTTTCGCTAAACCTAAACGTGCCCAAGCAACGGCCTTCATTTCAAACAACTGGACATAAAGTTGTTCTGCTTCGCTGGCTTCACCTAGGGTGACATGCAATTCGGCGCGCAGGCGCATGAAGTCAACCGCATATTTAGGGTAATTTTTTTCGCCTTCCAGACAGGCATCGATAGACTCGCGTACAAAGCCTTGCTCCATCAAGTTATAGACTTCGATAAAAGCTTTACGTTTTTCAATCGCCTTTAAGACTCGTTCAAGCAGCATATCGGCGGTAAACGGTTTGAGTAAATAATCCGATGGCGCCAACTCTGCGGCACTGACAACTTTTGCATAGGCGCGCTCTGCCGTCACCATGATAAAAATTGTGGAAAGCGGGGTTAATTTGTGATGACGTACATCTTCCAGTAATTGCTGCCCATCTTGGCCAACGCCCAAATCGTATTCGCAAAGTACCAAGTCAAAAATTTTATTTTGAATCGTGCGTACAGCCGTGCCTGCTGTAAGTGCATGCTCAATTTTGGTGATGCCGCACAAGTTCAGCATATTATGCAGACTGACTCGCATGCCTGAATGCGGCTCCACCAACAGTGCACGTATTTCACCTAAATTGCTCATGAAAGCCTTTTCTGAACTTGGGTCGTTTGCATTGATCTTTTATTTATTGGCAAATCTAAGGAAAAGAAATAAATGTGACTACCACCTAATTGTTGACGACCAACCTATGCTAAAACTTTAACCGATTACCTCTTCACAATGTAGCTGCATAGCAATTTTCTTCAAGACTCTAGACGCAACGTCGCTGGAATGCCACGCTATGTTTCATTTGAGAAATTTTGCGACTAACAGTATCGCGAGCGAAAGTAAAACGGTTGAGGCAAATGGAATAGTGAAGATTTTGCCAAATAGTTTAAAACGTAAATCTCCAGGCAATTTACCTATTCCTAATTTTTGTAACCAAGGCAATAGATTAGCAAATACCACTAATCCGATAAATATGACCACTACCCAACGTATCATCTGTCTTCCTTGTAAGTTTTCAATATGCTTGGCCTGTTTTGACTGACCTACAGCCGATAGCTGCGATCATGGTGCAGGAGTTGTTCGGTAAGTTTTCCTGTTAGCTCAGGGGCGGCTCCCAGTATTAATACTTTAAATAATTCTCCCATCTCTGCCGGTGAAACCATTTTTTGCACAGCATTGCTGGCGGGTAAATAGTCCCGACTATCCTCTACCGCAATTCTGGAAAGGACATCAGTGATTCCTGCACCTAATAAAAATCCTGCTTGACTGGTGTAGCTTAGTAAGTGCAAGCCAGCCTCGACGCCAGCGATTGCCATTGCTGTGAAATCGACATGGGCAGTGATATCTTGCAAACCTGGCAGATAAAATGGGTCTGGATGCGCATGATGCCGATAGTGGCACATCAATGTACCTTTGTCGCGTTGCGGTAAATAATACTCATGCGCTGGGAAGCCATAATCGAGCCAGATTGCAACACCTGCATGACCAGAATCAGCTTTTCCTGCCAATAACATCGCGGCAATACTATGCATAAAACCGATTGCTACTGGATGGACTTCACTGATGTAGCCGATTGCTAGTTCTGATGCGTCTGGGATTTGGGCAGCTAAGTTGATCGCATTGTCTGCCGTTGCGTCCATTTTGACTAGCTGAAAATCTTGTGCTTCTGACTGCTTGGTCGCGACGCCTAAGCGAGTCCAGCCTTCTTCAGACTTTACTGCAAGCTCAATTGGCATGGCATCGAGGACTTCATTTCCGAGGACAACCCCAGAAAATGCATCTGGCATTTCCGATAACCACACCACTTGTGGAAAATCTTTTAATCGTTGTTCTTGTCGCGCTCTCAGTTCGCCGGACAATTCCACGATAAAATAGCGCGTGATTGGAATATTCGAAAACTGGCACTCTGACAAAATATCAAAAGCCAACTTACCCGAGCCAGCGCCGAACTCCATGATTTCTGTTGTTGTTTGTTCGAATAGCTGTTGAGCCACCTGAGCCAATGTCGCACCAAAGAGGGAACTCATCTCGGGCGCCGTAGTGAAATCGCCGTCAGCACCTAGCTTAGCGGAGCCGCCGCTGTAGTAACCCAGACCCGGTGTGTAAAGGGCCATTTCCATATAGCGTGAAAACGGAATGACACCAGCATTGGCGGCAATCTCAGTGTGTATCAAAGTTTGGAGTTGTTGCGACACCTGCAGTGCATCTTGAGATGGTACAGGCAATGTCAATTGGTGATGGGGTGTAGGATTAAGTTTTTGCATACCAGCATTGTATTAAAAAGCAGTGCGAATCCCACTAATAAGTGAAAACATTTTCGCTTATTGCGGTATCAAACAAGTTGAGAAATCCTGATATGGTGCTTGAGCTCGTAGGAATTTCGAATTATTAGTGTTATCCGTGCTGTTAAAGGCATTATGTAATCGCATTGAGTTATCTAGAAAGAACGAAGACTATGAGTCTGGAACACATTTCATCGACCCCGGTAGCATTGGTCACCGGTGCCGCAAAACGTATTGGACGTCAAATTGCCTTGACTCTGGCGCAGCGCGGTTGGGATATTGTTGTGCATTATGGAAAGTCTGCACAGGAAGCCGTGGACGTCGTGGCAGAGATTGAACAATTGGGAAGGCGTGCATTCGCCGTGCAGGCGAATTTGGGTGATCCAGAACAAGTTAAAGCAATAATACCAAAAGCACTAGCGGTATTTGGCAGGCTCGACTGTGTGGTGAATAATGCTTCACTTTTTGAAGAAGATAGTATCGATAATTTTTCACAGGCCTGCCTAGACAAGCACATGCATGCCAATGTCATGGCGCCGTTAATGTTGGCGCAAGCTCTATATGCTGCGGTACCTGACGATGCGCCCGCCGGTATCGCATCGGTGATTAATATTTTGGATCAAAAATTATTTAATTTAAATCCTGATTACATCTCCTACACCTTATCGAAAGCAGCTTTAGAGACGGCCACGACGATGTTAGCGCAAGCCTTGGCGCCTAAGGTCAGGGTCGTGGGGATCGCCCCTGGTTTGTCGATGATGTCAGGAGACCAGAGTGCCAATGATTTTCAAGCGGCGCATAAAGTGACGCCACTAGGACGTTCTAGCACACCAGAAGACATCGCCGAAGCGGTATGTTATGTAGCGACCGCCAAGGCAATTACTGGCACGACCATCTTAGTGGATGGCGGACAGCATCTAGTCCCGACTCAGCGCGACGTGATGTTTTTGGCGACAGCCAAAGCAAATTCTTGATGTTGCGTTAGACGCGGCATTTTATTTATTTCTATTGATTAGTTTTTTAAGCGAGCATCTATGTTATCCATTCTTCACCACCCGCAACTCACCGATTGTCGTCGTTTGTTCTTACGCAACTACGAAATCTCAATCAACATCGGCGTACATGAGTTTGAAAAAAAGGGTGAACAACGTGTGATGATCAATGTCGATCTTTACATTCCATTGTCCTTATCGACACCAAAAGACGATCAGCTTGATGAGGTCGTGGATTACGATTTTATGCGCGGCACAATTGCTGCCCGAGTTGCGCAAGGTCATGTACATTTGCAAGAAACCTTGTGCGATGACGTTGCCAAAATTATGTTGGCGCATCCACGGGTACGCGCCGTGCGAGTCTCAACCATGAAGCCAGATGTCTATCCAGACTGTGAAGGTGTTGGGGTCGAAGTGTTTCAAATTAAATCGGAAGCGTGAGTCGACATATGCAAGTCATCTCTATGCCAATGCCTACTACGAATGCGCAAACAGCTTCGACCAGATCGCCTGAAAAGATCGCTTACGAAAATAATAAATTGCATAAGCGTTTGTGTCGTCTAGTCGGCCAAGCGATTGGCGACTTTAATATGATTGAAGACGGCGATAAAGTCATGGTGTGTTTATCGGGAGGGAAGGACAGCTACGCTCTGCTCGATATTCTGATGACGTTACGGGAACGTGCACCGATTAACTTTGACATCGTGGCAGTTAATCTCGATCAAAAACAGCCCGGTTTTCCTGAAGATATTTTGCCAGCTTATTTAGATAAATTAGGCATTCCCTATCACATTGAAAATCAAGATACTTACAGCATCGTCAAACGTCTGGTGCCTGAAGGTAAAACGACTTGTTCATTATGTTCACGTCTGCGTCGCGGTATTTTGTATCGTGTTGCCGATGAGTTAGGTGCGACTAAAATCGCCTTAGGCCACCATCGTGACGACATCATGGAAACCTTCTTTCTGAATATGTTCTTTGGCGGTAAGCTAAAAGGCATGCCTGCCAAATTGCAATCAGATGATGGTCGTCATATTGTGATTCGCCCTTTGGCCTATGTGAAGGAGATAGATACCGAACGTTATGCGGCAGTCAAACAGTTTCCTATCATCCCTTGCAATCTTTGCGGGTCTCAAGAGAATTTGCAGCGTAAGCACATCAAGCAATTGATGCGCGATTGGGATAAGCAGCATCCAGGTCGCGTCGATAATATTTTCTCCGCCTTATCAACGGTAGTCCCATCACATTTGATGGACAAAGACTTGTTCAATTTCCGCGACTTGGCTTTGACTGGTGAGACGATGCCAAACGGTGATATCGCATTCGATGAAGAACCATGCGCAACGCCAACTACGACGATGATCAATCTGAATCTGATTGAGGATGCCGATTGATTTTGAAGATGATTGACTATCGTGCATAAGGCAAACCAAGCTGGGCAAAACCCTAAGCGCAAACGTGCTCGCCGGATGTCTTTGGCAGCACGTTTTTCCTTATTGCTGATTGGTATATTAAGTGCGGCTTTAGCTTGTGTGATGACTGCGGCTCACTTTTTCCCACACGATAATTTGTTGATTGCCGCGACTTGTTTGTTGGTATTTATACCGATCTCAATTGCTCTGGTTAGAGCACAGTTGCGACCTATTTTAGAATTATTTCGTGCAATGAGTGGCACTGTGTTGAGCTATCAGGATCGAGATTTTTCATTCGGTTTACATTGGCGACGCAATGACGAATTAGCTGATTTGGTCGATGCTCATAACGAGTTGGGGCAGGTTTTGCGCGAGCAGCGTTTGGATTTGGTGCAGCGTGAATTACTGCTCGATAGTATGCTGCAAAATACACCGGTTGCGATGTTGTTAGTTGGTATGCGCGGCCACATTGTATTTGGGAATATCACGGCGAGGCAGTTACTCAATCATGGTCGTAAATTAGAAGGTCATAGCTTAGAAGAGGTATTGCAACAAGTTTCACAATCCTTGCGTGAAGCGATGGCACAAGGCGGTGATGGCTTGTTTACCGTGAGTGCAGATACGGTAAGGAAAGATGCCGTTGCTTCTGCCGAGGAGAGTGATGAAGATGAAATTTATCATCTGTCGCGTCGGCATTTTATTTTGAATGGCGCTGAACACGAGTTATTTTTGATCCGTCATTTAACGGTGGAATTGCGTCGGCAGGAAGTACAAACCTGGAAAAAAGTGATACGCGTAATTAGTCACGAATTAAATAATTCTTTGGCGCCTGTCGCGTCCTTAGCAAATTCCGCAGGTGCATTGATCAGTCGTGGTCAATATGAGCGATTACCAGAAATCATGAAAACGATTGAAGAGCGCGCCCAGCATCTGGAGAGCTTTATTCACGGCTATGCGAGATTCGCCAAACTCCCGACGCCCCGTTTAGAATCGACTAGCTGGCAACACTTTATCGAACGCTTGCAATCACAAATTCACTTTCAAGTGCATGGTCATTTGCCTGAAGATATTGCTCAATTCGATCTGGCACAAATGGAGCAGGCATTGCTGAATTTATTAAAAAATGCGCTGGAGTCTGGTTCTTCAATAGATGGCGTTTCGCTCGAAGTAAAGCCTATCGTTGAAGGCGTGCGTATCGAAGTTGCTGATCGTGGTACCGGCATGAGCGATGCGGTCATGTCAAACGCCTTGGTTCCATTTTATTCAACGAAGCGACATGGCACTGGATTGGGACTCGCACTAACACGCGAAATTATCGAAGCCCATGGCGGTCGCATCAGTCTGAATAATCGTGAAGGCGGTGGTTTGATCGTTAGTCTGATTTTGCCGACCTAGTTCAGCTGAGGTAATTCGGCTGAGGTAATTCGGCTGAGGTAAATCCCTGCATTCGAAATGGGCATACGCGCATCCGCAATAAATTCGCGTATCCTTTCGGCTTGATTAAATTTCTGAGACATTATTATGGGTAACAGACTTTCAAAAATCGCCACTCGTACGGGTGATGAGGGCACCACCGGCTTAGGTGACGGAACGCGAATTGATAAAGATGCCTTGCGTGTACACGCGATGGGGGATGTCGATGAACTCAATTCGCATATCGGTGCCTTGATTTGCGAGGATATTCCGGAAGCACTGAAGCACGAGCTGTTTTCAATTCAACATGATCTGTTTGATATGGGCGGTGAGTTGTGTATTCCTGGTTACACCATGATCACTGAGGCGCAGGTGTTGCGACTCGATGCATTGCTTGCCAAATACAATGCTGATTTGCCACCGTTAAAGGATTTCATCTTGCCAGGCGGTTCACGCGCAGCATCGATGGCGCATGTCTGTCGCACCGTTTGCCGTCGTGCCGAACGAGCAATCGTTAGTGTTGGCAAAGCAGAACAAATCAATGAGGCACCACGCCAGTATATGAACAGATTGTCAGATTTGTTATTCGTTTTGTCGCGCGTACTCAATCGTTTTGCGGGCGGTAGTGATGTATTGTGGGAAAAAGAACGACAACGCTAGTTTAATTTTGCTGCCTGTTTTATGATGAATATGAAGTCTCAATGTGCGTTATAGCAATGGAGGTTGATTATGCCAAAATGGTTAGAGCAGGCAGCAAAGAATGATTTAGAGATACTCGAAGATGGCCAATGCCAACTTTGTGGATCCGATACCTTTCATGGCATCACCGAATGCGTCGCTACTGCGAGCAAAATTACGCACAAGATCAGTCAGGAAAAAGGCATTGAACACATGACGCTTTTTCTCTGTGTTGATGCGCATGCCTTGCAACATACTTTAATTCATGGTCGCTGGAATAATCATTTTCATCTGGCACGTTTGCATTTAATCTTAGTCGATGAAATTGAATGGGATTTTGAATTGTCTCCCCTACTTCAGGAAGTGCTGGACGCGTATAAAATTTCGCATCCAGATGAAAAAATTATTCAACAAGATCCGAATCATCGACCGACTATTACTGTGATTGATGTTGATGCCAGTCACGATGAAGAGGAATACATCGATCTGGTGTGGCGTTGGGCGGAAGAAGTTTACGACTCTTTCTCTGGTAGTCACGCAATAGCCCGAAGGCTGGCAGATTTGTTCAAACAACAGCTGTGAGTGTGCAGTCGTTTGTGAGGCAATAGTAAGCTGTCGATCGCCATTGCGCCAGAGCTGCTGGCGTTTCGAATGCAAAGTAAAACGCAGACCAAGAATGATGTTCTGGTCTGCGTTTGCTTTTTTGCGCTAGCTTAATGTTATTTCTGAATTTCTTTCGCTACTTTCTCAACATCTGCCATCACGCGCAGTAAGTTGCCACTCCATAGTTTGGCAATCTGCGCTTCGGTATAGCCGCGACGGACTAACTCTAGTGTGACGTTAAACGTCTCGCCTGCATGATTCCAGCCATCGATACCGCCACCACCATCAAAGTCTGAAGAAATGCCAACATGATCGATGCCGATTTTTTTGACGGCATAATCAATATGGTCGACTAAGTCCTTTACGGTAGCTCGGCTCGGTGGCGGGAATTTAGCGTCGACTTCCGCCAAGCGTTTAATGAGTGTCTCTCTTTGCTCTTCACTGATGCCGCCGACAGGGCCGCGCTTGACTGCTTGTGTGGAGACATTGTTGGGGAGCTGGTATTCGTCGCGCAGTGTTTTTAAGGCTGCACGTCTTTCAGCGGAATCAGTTTTTAAATAAGCACTGAAGCCAACGATTTGAATTACGCCGTTGTTTGCTTTTAATGCCAATAATTGTTCGTCATCCATATTGCGACTGACATCGCACAAGGCACGTACGGACGAGTGTGAGGCGATGATAGGTGCTTTGGTGATCGCCAAGGTTTGCATCATCGATTCTTTGGATGGATGTGAGACATCGACCATGATGCCCCACTTGTTCATTTCTGCAATGACCTGCTTGCCAAGTGGCGATAAGCCATTCCATTTCCAACCGATTTGCTCGCCGGTATTGGAGTCAGACAGTTGGCTATGGCCTTGGTGTGCCAAAGACATGTAGCGAGCGCCACGGTCATAAAATTGTTTGACGCGCTTAATCGCCACCTTGTCGTCGCCAAGTGGATAGGCATTTTCAACGCCAATGAGTGCGACTTTTTTGCCTTTGGCATAAATTCGATTGACGTCTGCAACGCTGCGAGCAAATTCAATTTGATTCGGTGCCAGCACGGTGGTCATGCGATGGATGCCTTCGAACATATTCACGGCATTGTCGTAGGCGCGTTTATAGCCCGCTGCTTCGAACGCATCGGGTTCGGTCGATTGTCCGGTGTACACAATAAAGAATGAGGCATCTAAACCACCCGCGATCATCTTGGGCAGCGTGACTTGATTTTCTAAATCCTGTGAATAATTGCGTGAGTAAGCAAAATTATTAATGTCGATATCATCGTGCGTGTCGAGGGTTAGCACTCGTTGATGAATACCTTTTGCCTTGGCAATCAAAGCTTGTTCGGCAGAGACTTTTTGGGTAGATGGTGTCGCGTAGCTGATAGCTGTGCCGGAAGCGCTGACGAAGAGTGCTGCGATGATCACAGCCATCGGTAGTTTGGTGCGGGTGCGTAGTCTCATGTTATTCCTTTTCGTATGAATAATTGCCGGTTGATTGTTGCTATTTTTTTTGCTACTCGTCGTGATTCTTAGTCAGATTGTCAGACCATGATGTTTAATCAAGGTTCCCGTCGATACCTGATTACGCCGTGGTTTCGGTGCTAACTTGGTCCCAATTATTCTCGTCATCATAGCGACACATCCAATTCACGGCTTGGTGCCATTCCCGCACCATGACTGCATCGATGTTCCCGGGGCTAGGTTTGTGATTGAGTGCCGCGTGCCTTACTGCCCAATGTAAGCGATATAGTAGATCTGACCAGTCCATAATGACGTCTTTGCGGCGCACTTTTAGAGCAGCTAAGTGAATTGCCATGTTGCTGTCACTTTGATTTGGCTGATCCAGAGCGGGAAAGTGCTGCAAGATTTTGTCATGGTCAATCGGTTTATTGCCAAGATCGATCTTGTCTAACAGGCTCGCGCACCAAGCAAGGAAGTGAAATGCATGTTGTCGGTCTTGGAAGCTTTGCACTTGTTCCTCCGTCACCACATCTTGTTGCAGGAAGTTTGCCTCGTTTTTTGACAGTACTGGCAATAAGTTTTGAGTCTTGAGATAGAGATACATGACCTGGCGATTGTCATTGATGGCTGCCTGGCTCACAGCCCAAAGGGCGAGTAGCCGATGTTTTAGCTGTTCAGCATCACGGATTTGAATTTCTTCATCGGCTTCGATCACGTGTAGTTGTACATTAATGCGTATGCCGCGTTTGTGTAGTTGAAGCTCGGAAGCTTCTTTGCGCAGTTCTGGTGTCATGCTATGGCGTTCTGATCAAATGAATGCTTGATTATGACACTGTCGTTCGCATGCTCCAAGACGTATGCGCATGCTAAACTTGTTGTTTCCCCATTCTTATTTTAAAAAATCATATGAACGTCGTCATTCTCGCTGCCGGCATGGGCAAACGCATGCAATCAAATTTACCGAAAGTTTTGCATGCGATTGCAGGCAAGCCTATGTTGCAGCATGTGATCAGTACCGCTCGTCAATTACATAGCCATCATGCGGCGAAGATCTGTGTTATTTATGGACATGGCGGGGAACAGGTTCCTAGTGCAGTTGCTGCGGCAGACATTTGTTTCGCCAAACAAGAGCCGCAGCTCGGTACAGGGCACGCGGTAGCACAAGCTATCCCGCATTTAGATGATGCCGTACCGACTTTGATTTTATATGGTGATGTACCGTTGACGCGTGCCAGTAGTTTGCAGCGGCTGGTGGAAGCTGCTGGAGAAAATAAACTGGCTATTTTGACGGCGCACATGGACAACCCCACAGGCTTAGGACGCATCATTCGTGAAGACGGAAAAATCCGCCGGATCGTAGAACAAAAAGATGCGAATGAGGCAGAACGCGCAGTGACAGAAATCAATACCGGCATCATGATCGCACCGACAATCGCCTTAAAAACATGGTTAGGAAAACTGTCGAATCATAACGCGCAAGCGGAATACTATTTGACCGACATTGTCGCCAGTGCAGTAGCGGACGGTGTAGAAGTCACTTCCGCACAACCCGACGCAATCTGGGAAACCATGGGCGTCAATAGCAAAGTACAGTTGGCCGAGCTAGAGCGGCTGCATCAAACAAATATCGCGATGACCTTGCTGGAGCAGGGCGTGACATTGCTCGATCCCGCACGTCTGGATGTGCGTGGTAGTTTGCAATGTGGGCGCGATGTCAGTATTGATGTGGGTTGTGTGTTTGAGGGTGATGTTGAACTCGCTGATGGCGTCAAGATCGCAGCACATTGTTTCATTAAAAATGCCAAGATTGGTCAGGAGGCTGAGATCAAGCCTTTTTGCCATATAGAAAATGCTGTGGTTGGCGCGAAAGGGCAGATCGGTCCTTACGCGCGTTTGCGTCCGGGCGCCGAATTGGCGGAAGACGTTCATATTGGTAATTTTGTCGAAGTCAAAAACAGCCAAATTGCAGCGCATAGCAAAGCGAATCATTTAGCGTATATCGGTGACGCGACGGTGGGTAGTCGTGTCAATATTGGTGCGGGTACGATTACCTGTAACTACGATGGGGTGAATAAATTCCGTACCATCATTGAGGACGACGCCTTCATCGGCAGTGACAGTCAGTTGATCGCGCCAGTGCGGGTCGGTAAAGGGGCAACGCTAGGTGCGGGAACGACATTGTCAAAAGATGCGCCTGAAGGGAAATTAACGGTCTCGCGTGCCAAGCAAATGACGATCGAAGGTTGGCAGCGGCCACAAAAATTGAAGAAATAAATTGGGAAAACAGTGGAGTGGATGTTTGGCAGTCAAACGAAAACGTCTGCTCCAAAAACAAAACAGGGGGAAGAATTTCCCCCTAGACAGACGCCCTTCATGTGCCCCGAAATAATGGGGGCGATTTTCATCAGCATGCATGAATAAGGCGTCTTTTTTTACTACCGACTTACTACTCATTAGCGATCCAACCTGGGTTTCAACTCAGCTAATGATGTCATCTACTGCTATACGACTTAGTGCCTAAACTACCGACACATGTTACAAATGTTTTTGTTGCCTTTTTCGTTGCCTTAATGGCTTACGACGACTTGTGACGATGACTTACTAATTACGTCTAATATTTGATGCTTTACAAGCGTCAAAATTAGTTTGTCGTGTTATCGAGCAAGTAGGTGGAGAATGCAGCAACTACAGCGATCATTGTTACTACCAGTTGGATTTCTACGAATGCGTTCAACATAATATTTCCTTATTTAGTGATTAAGATTGGTGATTAAATTTGTCGTTTCTTTGCGTTTTTTCTTGCATCGTTGCGACAGGCAGAATCATAGCAAGGCGATAAATATAAATATAATTTTGATTAGTAATGTCAATCATTCATAAATTGTATATCTTGTCATCGTCAAGAAATATTTGCATAAAATGACGATGAAATTTGGAATTTTGTCTCTGTTTTAATACGAAAAATTATCTTTTATTCTCTTTTTTTATGAGCGAAATCGACAGTTTGCGATGTTTTCTAGATCTTTTACTATCCAATTGTTATTGGCGAGCTATTTTTTCACGTGGATTGCGGGCGTCATCTTTTTTTAACGTGTAAGTTATTCGTCTCGATGATGTGGTAAGCCGATGTGATGCTATCGGCACCTTGATAGGCCAAGCTTATTTTTTTTTCGACGTAATATTTTTGAGCGAGTTGATGCATACCAATTGCTAAAGTGTTTGGATGCTCTTGTAAATAATTTACATTGATTGCGATCACTTGTATCGCGTTTTTGTCTACGCAATCACGATTTGCGTTTCAAATTTACTGCGCGTAATGGAAAAAAAACTGCGTACATTGCGCACATTTGCCTGCGTTGCAAACAGGCGATGGGCTAAAGCATGATAGGCCGTCATATCGGCCACTTGGATCACCAGTACAAAATCTGGCCCGGGTGAAACTCGATAGCACTGCTGCACTGCGGCCTCGTTGGCGACCAGATTTTCAAAATGGATTTGGTATTCCGTTGCTTGATGATCAAGCGTGATTTCGACAATCGCCGTGAGACCAGCACCGACTTTGTCCGGCGATAAGATGGCGACTTGCTTATTAATCACACCTTCTTTGCGCAGACGACTGACGCGGCGTAAGCATGTGGGTGGCGATGCGTGGACGCGCTGCGCCAGTTCGTGGTTGCTAAGTGAGGCGTCGACTTGCAATACCTGCAAGATGCGCTTATCTAATTCATCTAGTATTGTCATTTGAGTAAATTTATATGATTAAATATTTCACACTGTGACTATTGATGAAATAAATAGGCATTGAAGTGATCTGTTGAATTATTAAATCATTGATTGATAAATTTTGGAAGAAAATTTCATCTGGTCTATATTAGGATGCGAATCATCAGTCAGGTTTGACTCATTCTTTCAGCGGAGGTCTCTATGTGTGGCATCGTCGGCGCAGTAGCACAACGCAATATCACTCCTATCTTGTTAGAAGGCCTTAAGCGCCTCGAATACCGCGGCTACGATTCCTGCGGCGTGGCATTGCATGTGGATGGCAAATTGCAGCGCTCACGCAGCACTTCACGTGTGGCTGAACTGCAAGCGCAGGTTGAGCAAACTGGTTTGGCAGGATTCACAGGCATTGCGCACACACGCTGGGCGACTCACGGTGCGCCTTCCTCTGCGAATGCGCATCCGCACTTTTCTCGCAATGGCGACAACGCCCGCATCGCACTCGTGCATAACGGCATTATCGAAAACCACGAAGAGCTACGCGCAGAACTCACGCAAGCGGGCTATGTATT
This sequence comes from Affinundibacterium seohonense, assembly GCF_014284305.1. Lineage (GTDB taxonomy): Bacteria > Pseudomonadota > Gammaproteobacteria > Burkholderiales > Burkholderiaceae_D > Undibacterium > Undibacterium seohonense. The sequence continues at coordinate 53,156 of NZ_JACOFW010000023.1, read as the reverse complement.
CGAGAGTCAAACCGACACGGAAGTCATCGCCCACCTAGTCGATCATTTGTACAGCGGCGATTTATTTGAAACCGTACAACAAGCGGTCAAGCGTTTAACTGGCGCGTATGCAATTGCCGTATTTTGTCGTGATGAACCACACCGCGTAGTTGGTGCGCGCCAAGGCTCACCATTAATCGTCGGCGTTGGTAAAGGCGAAAATTTCTTGGCATCCGATGCCATGGCATTGGCAGGCACCACCGATCAAATCATTTATTTGGAAGAGGGCGACGTCGTCGATTTGCAATTACAACGCGTGTGGATCGCCGATGTGAATGGCAAACAAGTAGAGCGTGAAGTGCGCACAGTGCACGCCCATACGGGTGCGGCAGAGCTAGGGCCGTATCGTCACTACATGCAAAAAGAAATCTTCGAACAAGCACGCGCATTAGGCGATACTTTAGAAGGCATCACCAACATCATGCCTGAGTTGTTTGGTGATAAAGCCTACCGCGTGTTTCAAGAGATCGACAATGTCCTCATCCTCGCTTGCGGTACCAGTTATTACGCAGGCATGACAGCAAAGTATTGGATAGAATCCATCGCCAAAATTCCAGTCAACGTAGAAATCGCGAGTGAATATCGCTATCGCGACAGCGTGCCAAATCCAAAGAGTTTGGTCGTCACCATTTCACAAAGTGGCGAAACGGCAGATACTTTGGCAGCACTCAAACACGCACGCGAACTCGGCATGCCGCACAGCCTGACAATCTGCAATGTCTCGACCAGCGCCATGGTACGCGAGTGCGAGCTTGCCTACATCACACGCGCAGGCGTTGAGGTTGGCGTGGCATCGACCAAAGCATTCACCACACAACTCGCAGCCTTGTTTTTATTGGCGCTGACACTAGCACAAAGCAAAGGTCGTTTGAGTGAAACGCAAGAGCAAGATCACATCAAAGCACTACGCCATTTACCAGTTGCGATCACCGCAGTCCTCGCATTGGAACCACAAATCATCGCCTGGGCAGACGAATTCGCACGCAAAGAAAATGCCTTATTCCTAGGCCGCGGTTTGCATTACCCGATCGCACTCGAAGGCGCATTAAAACTCAAAGAGATTTCTTATATCCACGCTGAAGCCTACCCAGCAGGCGAACTCAAACACGGCCCACTAGCCTTAGTGACTAAAGACATGCCAGTAGTCACCGTCGCACCAAATGACACGCTAATTGAAAAACTCAAATCGAATATGCAAGAAGTCCGCGCCCGTGGCGGTGAACTTTACGTCTTCGCCGACGCCGACTCACGCATTACCCCAAGCGAAGGCGTACACGTGATTCGCCTGCCAGAACACTACGGCATGTTGTCACCGATTTTGCATACTGTGCCTTTGCAATTGCTCGCGTATCACACTGCGTTAGCGCGTGGGACAGATGTAGACAAGCCTCGTAACCTCGCAAAGAGCGTCACAGTCGAATAGGCGCGGTTCGTTCAAAAACAAGTATTCTTTGCAATTAATGTCGTGAACTAGATATTAGAGTCGTAAACTTAAAAAGTAGATTTCAAAACCCAAATTTGAGATATTCAAATTTGGGCTTTTTTGCATAAATTTGAGTCTTCCAATTCGTTGATTTTCTCGAAAATTCTTGTAAAGTGATTGAGGTCAATTCACTAAATTCACCGCGATGTGGTTCTAACTGATGACTGACTTATTGTAAGATAAGAGACAGGTCATGCCGCTATTTAAGTCCGACATATCAACTTTGTGACTATTCTGGATTTTCCCTAATTCAGTCGGTAAGTGGTAGGCCAACGACTTGCAATAGCAAAACTACTTTCGTCCACAGAGAAACGGACCGTGTCTGGTTAGTAGATTGCATTGTCATCCGAGGGAATGCTCAACGCGGTGATTTAATCCAAATCAGATTTGTGCGTTTCCTCTACCTCTTCTTTCAGCGCTCGGTTAAAAAACGGGAAATTCCAGCAGACAATGCCATTCTTGATCAGCTGGGCTATGTCGCGCTTTGGGAAGATTTGGAAGCAGAAATTTAATGGAAGAAAAAGAATATTTAAAAAAGAAAACTTCTCTTTTTTATGCAAAATTCGATATTAAGCCCTTGAAGCATGGATCTGGATCATGAAGAAAACAGCTTACTGTAGCGGGCTGAATAGTCATCCTACTTCAAGGCCTAAAACACCAATGCCAAGGTTCATATTGGAATCCAAAAGGATTCTCTCTCGGATAGGACATAGAGAAACCAAATTGTGCCGCATGCTTTGTGAGCCAATCAAAGGTCGGTGTAAGCTCAAAGCGAATTTCTAAATGTGGATCGTCAATCGAGGCAATGTCAATCGCGCGTCCTGTGTGGTGCTCACTATAGCCGGGTGGTGCGCAGACTTCGAGTATGGCGTTGATCTCACATCCCTCAGTGATCTTGTCACGAATGATGCTTGCCTGTCTTTCGACACTGCGAAAGGCAGAAATCATCACTAGGTCTATGCCGTCTATCGATGCTTGGTGTTTCATGGCATGCCAAGCCTGGGCGGTCGCTGGTGTCAACAAAAATGTTCGACCATCTTGCTGCGTTTCTGCCACGATCAAGTCGCTTTCCTCAGCATGCAGCGGTAAGCCACGTCGCTGTATGAGTTCCTCAGCGATTCCTAGTTCTTCTAAAATTATCAAGCTCATATTGTCACGCTTATGGAAGTTTTTTCTTGCTCGTGATGACTTCTAACAAGGCGGCAGATTCTGCATCTGGTATGCCGTCAAATGTGTGTTGTCGGTAGCGGCATTGAAAAGCGATTAAGACGTTTTTGCTCTCTTGATCCCAAATGCCAGTTTTGGGTGTCGCATAGCCAATCTCAGCTAATTTTGTTTGAAACCAAACAGCATCGGGCAAGGCTTGTTGAAAGATCAGTAATTGAGCTGCTACCGCGTCCGCGTTTGGCCACTCGATCAAACCCGCGTCTGCAAGTTGTTTCCAAGGGAAGAGCGGTCCCGGATCTGGCTTGCGTTGGGGCGCTATTTCTCCATGTCCCAAGATGTTTTCTGGTTTGATGCCATGCCGTGCCACGATGTCCTTGATGAGGGTAATCACCGTATCAATTTGTTGTTGCGGAAAGGCTTGGTATTGCCGTCCCGTCGGCGTCTCTACATATCCCAAATTAACGATCTCTATGCCTATCGAACTGGCATTGAGTTGCGCGTGTGTTTTCCAACTACTGACACCCGCGTGGAGTGCCATGCGCGATTCATCGACTAATCGGTAGACCGTGTTGGGTTGGTCGTCGCCCACCAAATAGTGACTACTGACAGCTTGTTCTGTTAGCACGTGCAAGGAACGCGCTTGATCTAAAGCGGTGTAGTGCAATATTAAAAACCGGGCGCGACTCGCCTGGCTTTTCGCCGTGATCGAGGTATTGAGCTGATCCATCGTAAAAGGTCGCGTTGTTGAACACGCGCTGAGTAGACCTAAGCTAAGGAATAAGACTAGTAGAGATTTCATGTCGATGGTCGATTCTATGAGTATTTATGTGCGATTGATTTGTTCGGTGCGAACAGCGATGCGTTCAGGACCTTGTGGGATGCGCGATGCTGCGATGCGGGCCGCACTGTGATGACCGAGATTTTCGCAGAGTCGGAGGTCGCTGGTATCGTGCAGGTGCTTTTTCATCGTTTCGGCAATAATCGGATGTAGTTCTTGTACACGCCCTGACAAGGCGATGGGCTTTTGGCCAAACCGGTGACACAAGGCACGTGCCAAACGCGCCAATTCGATACCCGCATTTTCTAAAATGGTGTAAGCAGTTCTATCCATGTCGGCGGTTGTGCCAAGTGCTAAAGCCAATTTACCCACTTCGCCGCGCGATCGTTGATAAATAAATTCGCGCGTATGCTTCCACTCCTCGCCACCAATTAGGGCAAACATTGCTGTCGCCATGGGAGATGAGCGCCATGCGCCAGGGTGAAAATCCTCTTCTCGCCAAATGCGCTTGAGTGCTTCGCGGGCGATCCAATACCCGCTGCCAGCATCGTCCAACACATAGCCATGACCGCCTGCACGATGAAAATTGCCTGCCTGATCGATGAAGGCCGCAATCGATCCCGTCCCAGCATAAACAAGGTAACCTTCGCCCGGTTGAAAGGTATCGAGGTAAGCAATTTCAATATCGTTACTGATGTGGATAGCGTTCTCAGGTAGCGCAAAGAGTGAACTCAACATCTGCTTTGCTGCGGTCGCATCACCACTATAGCCAGTCAGTCCTGCTTGTAGTGAGAAAATCTCGTGGCGCAGATCTGTCGCACGTTGTAATTGTTGGGCAATTGAAGAAAACAAAGCTTGTAGTGCCACCTGCCCAGCCAGATTGCCTAGTTGCAAAGCGGTCGCGCCATCGACTGCACCTTCCGACAAAATAGTGCCAGCTTCATCCGCTAAGGCCCAACGGGTTTGCGTGCCGCCCATGTCTATCCCCAAACCAGTCGCGCTGATCGCTTGTGGGCGATGCTGTCCTGGCATGGTGCTTGTGGTCGATTCCATAAATACGATAGCTTCCTAGAAAACAATGTCGAAGTTGAATACTTAGCGTTTGATCGTTTGAGGCGAGTCAAATCGAAACGAACGTATTGCACACAAAATTTCACCCAATTTTATCAACTATCAATTTGGCAATCGCGATATCTTCAAGACCAATGCCGACCGATTTGTAAATCACGATGTCATGGTCATTGCGAACCTCGTTGGCTGCTAGTACGTGACCTAGTTCCACGACTTTATCGTCTTCGATAATACCGGCGGCGGCTCGCACAAACTCGCCCGCTTCGGCCTTTGCCGCAGGCAACCATTCCACCACAATGCGGGCGGCGCGAGACAATAAAGTATCGTCGATTTCTCTCGCGATGGGTTTACTGGAGCCGACCGCTGCTATAAAGCAGCCTGCTTTGACTAAGTTCCCATCGAACAAACTCTCATTAGATCGGGTGCAAGTAACAATGGCGTCTGCAGTCGATGCTGCGGTCATGGCATCAACCACCGCGGTTGGTATTTTGTACTTGGCGGTAATGTCGGTTGCGAACTGCTGGGCGTTGCTACGCGCACAAACCAAAACTTGGGTGAAGGGATGCACCAATAGCAAGGCTTCGATATGGGCCTGTGCTTGCACACCGCTACCAAAAATTGCCAGAACACGGGCATCTTTTCTCACTAACTTTTCAGCTGCAAGCGCAGTGGCTGCTGCTGTGCGCAATCTGGTGAGTTGATTCGCTTGCATCGTCGCCAATAAAGAGCCAGTTGTTGCTGAAAATAGGACGATCACAAAATTGAATTGGCCATTGACGGTCGAGTACACCTTGGTACCGACTACATCCGTTCCAGGCAAGGCGGCCCCCATCGCACTGATGGTGCTTGCGCGGCCTTCAAACTCTGCGGTGGCGCGTCCTCTAGCTAAGACGGCACCAGCGCCATTGCCAAATTGAATGAACGCCTGACGTAGCGCATCAATTGCCTCGCGCATAGTCAAGACTTGAGCGACCTGTTGGTCGGTAATCATGTGCATAATAAAGTATCCAAAACGAGCTAAAGACATTGACTGACTACATTGCCGATGTTTCTGCATCTAGGGAAATGAGTAAGACACTTGTAAAGTTAGAAGCAAACCTCAGGTGAGATGCGTTTAGTCTAAGTGTGAAGAGCTTTGCGTAACAATGAAAAGAAGCGTTAGTGCCATAACCTTAATGTATGGATAGCCGAGGAAAAGTGACTCGCGGAACCTGCTTTTTTCTGGGAAAATGCTTGCTACATATCAACAATATCTACCAGAGGTTTAGGTGCGTCGATCAGCAATAGATTGAGCGCGATGCGAGCAGCGCTTGTGAGGATTGCGTGCCAAATTTCAGAGAGAGCTTTATGACATCAACACAACCAGCGGCAGGCGGCGAGTTAAGCCCATCCTTGCATTTTCAAAGTCACAATTTCACTTCACCACAAGCTGGGGTGCGGATGTTGATCACCGGCGCAGTGCATGGTAATGAGATTTGTGGCACCGAAGCGATACGGAGAGTGATGGCGCAAATCGAATCTGGGGAAATTTTACTTCAGCGTGGCAGCGTGACGTTTGTGCCAGTGGCGAATCCGCTTGCCTATCAGCGTCAGCAGCGTGAGGGCGATCGCAACTTAAACCGGCGCTTACGTCCGACATCGACGCCGCAAGAATTTGAAGATCATGTCGCCAATTGGCTATGCCCTTTGATGCAGCAACATGAAGTCCTGTTGGATTTGCATTCGTTTCGCGGTGAAGGGCAGGCCTTTGTTATGGTCGGCCCTGAAAATAATCAAGGTGAAATTGAAGCCTTTAGTTTCTCCGCGCAAGAAGAAAAATTAGCACAAGCTTTGGGCGTACAGCGTTTTGTTGATGGTTGGTTGACGACGTATGCGAAAGGCGTAGCGCGGCGGCGTGATCAAATCACTGTTGAAGATGGCGATCCGAGTTGCGCCATTGATGCCGCATTTGGTATGGGGACCACCGAGTATATGCGCAGCGTTGGCGGCTACGCACTCACCTTAGAATGTGGCCAACATCAAGACCCAAAGTCGAAGGAGATTGCTTATCAGGCCATCATCAACGCGATGGCTTGCTTGCAATTGATCGCTGCGCCGATGAATGAAGTACCGACAGGTGAAGCACCTGGTGACATGGAGACTTTACGGATCTATGAAGTCGTCGATAAACAGCATGACGATGATCGCTTTGTCCGCGCTTGGGCGAGTTTTGATACGCTCAAACAAGGTGACGTTATCGGGGTACGTGACGACGGGACTGAAATACGAGCCGAGATGGATGCCAGAATTATTTTCCCCGACGCCAATGCTAAAAAAAATGAAGAATGGTTTTACTTGGCAAAATCCAGTCAACGCTTGCAGAGGGGGTAGTCGGTAGCTGGTGCCTGAGTCATACCTTGATGTTATGGCGACTATGATTATTTTCATTTGTCGGGCATATCCACCGCCTTTATCCTGCTTTTGAATTTTTCAATCTAGCGCCAATCAAGCCAAGCTGAGCAACGCCACCAATAAGGAAAACCTAGATGTTGTGTGAAGACATAAAAGATCACGCTGAATTTAAACGCCTTGATGACATCGCTGGCATTGTCATCGATCTGCGTTACGTAGGAGATAACAATTTTGTTGGACGCGATCTTTATGGCAGTTTAGATTGTCGTTGGCTGCATAGGGAAGCGGCACAAGGACTAGTCGATGCGGTCGCGATCTTGCGCGCCAAACAACCGACTTATCGATTGGTGGTACTCGATGCTTTGCGTCCGCATCGGGTGCAAGAAATGTTATGGAAGCATTTAGAGGGAACCACTTTGCGCTCTTATGTCGCCGATCCTGCGCGCGGTTCTATACACTCTTTTGGTATGGCCTTGGACGTGACGATACTCGATGAACATGGGCAAGAGCTCGATATGGGAACAGGATTTGATGCATTGGTAGAGAAATCGCACCCCAAGCAGGAACTAGAATTTTTGGCCAATGGCACGCTCACACCTAGTCAATTCGAAAATCGTCAGTTATTGCGCGAGGCCATGTTTGGTGCTGGGTTTCGTGGCATTAATAGTGAATGGTGGCATTTTAATTTTGGCGATCCCGATGTGGTTCGGCAAACTTACTTAAGAATCGATTAATCGTATGTCTACGCTACTCAGCCTGAACGATACCCACAAAAAAAGTGCAGCCATGCTGCTGTTTTCTTTCTTTGCCCTGACTTGCCACGAGCAGACACAAGCGATGTCGCCGCCTCAAAGGAGTACGCCCATGACGCAAAACACCGATCAAGTTCTACAGCAAACTGTCAATCACCCAAGCCAAGCTCTGGCTAGTCTTTCCGTGATCGCGATCAAGCAGGGCAAGGTGGTGTACGAAAACCAATTTGGTCGTCGTTATATTCATCCTGAGGATGCTGCGCAAGACATGCTGGCTAATGATCAGACCTTGTACCGCATGGCCTCGGTGTCAAAGATGGTGGCGGCTGTTGGTGCGATGATTTTGGTTGAACAAGGCAAACTCGATCTGGATGCGGACATTAGTCGCTATCTCGGTTTTCAGATCCGCAATCCTCATTTTCCTACTGCGCCGATTACTACCCGTATGTTGTTGAGCCATACCTCGTCATTGCGCGATGATGCTGGTTACAATTTTCCAATCAAGGTCAATTTGAAGAGTTTCTTGGTGCCGGGCGGAGCGCATTACGGCGACGGGTCACAATGGGATAAGGCCAGTCAAGAATCGTCGCATGCCCCCGGACATTTTTTTCGCTACGTTAATTTGAATTGGGGCATCCTCGGCTCGGTGATGGAAGCAGTGAGTGGTCAACGTTTTGATCATTTCATGCGCGATCAGTTGTTGCGTCCTTTGGGTATGGCCGGTGGCTACAATCCTGAGGAATTGAGTGTGGAAGAACTCGCCAATGTCGCCGTCCTTTATCGCAAGAAAAAAGAACATGACACTGTGTGGAATCCAAGTGGGCCGTGGATCGTTCAAGTCGATGACTATCGCGGCAAAGCACCGCTCAAGCGAGCTGGGATAGACAGCTATGTGTTAGGCGCAAATGCGAGCCTCTTTAGTCCGCAAGGTGGACTTCGCACCACTGTGCGGGGCTTGGCGCGCTTAATGCAAATGTTGATGAATCAAGGTGAGCTTGATGGCGTGCGTATATTGCAGCCTGCCAGCGTCGCACAACTATTGCAGGTGCAATGGCGCTACGATGCGGCACGCAAGAACGGCGATAATGATCGTGGTATGTTTCTATCTTGGAGTTTGGGCTTTCAACATTTTACCGACGTTAGCGCGGCACATTATGGTGATCGCTTAGTCAGGCAGACGCCGTCGTTCACTGGTTTTGGACATTTGGGTGAAGCCTATGGTTTGAATTCCGGTTTTATGTTTGACCCTGTCACACGAAACGGCATGATCTTTGCGTTAGGCGGTTTGTCAGCCGATTCCGAAGCTTTGTTTGGTGAATATTCTAGTCTGAGCCCATGGGAAGAACGCATACTCAGTGCCTTGTACGCTGAGATTATCAAAGACTGAGTGACTAGGGTCTTGCGCGGTCGTAAGAACGTAATCTCAGCACCTTGTGCGCTGAGACTATCAGAGACTAAATGACTATGACCTAGCGCCGTTAGTTTTGGCTATGCAGTCGGCGGCGACGTCGCGCAGATTTTGCACAAAGGCCAAAGCCGAGCGCGATAGAGGAATTGACTTCATCGTCAATAAATACAAATCGACTGGCACCACAGGGATGATGGGGCGACATTGCACGCGTTGATGATCAGCAGTGGCAGCGGTAAACGGATCGATCACAGCCGAGCCCGCACCGTGTTCGACCATCGTGCGTGCCAATAAATACGTTTGCACCACGGTATAGGTATTAAATTGCAAGCCCTGTTCAGAGCAAGCGTCCATAACCCGACCCGCCAAGTGATCATCCAAATCAAGCGCGATTAATTCTTTTGGCAGTTCTTTAATCGGTAGTGGTGTGTTATCCAGTGTGGCTGCCCATGTTCCTTTGGGCGCAATCGCCGTCATTCGACCTTGCGTTAAGGATTCTGCGGCAATACTAGGGTGATTCGGATCGTACAAGGAAATCGCAAAATCCACATCACCAAGCAATAAAGCACTGACGATTTCACTCGTGTGTTGCGAGGCTAAAGAACAATGCACTTTGGGGAATTTGCTTCGCCATGCTGATAAGGCGGCTGGAATAATTGTCATCGACAAAGTGGGTGTTGATGCCAATCTGACCGCTTCGTCGGGATTGTTTTTTAGATTCGATGCTAGGCGGCGCACTGCTTGTAAATCACGGTTTAATTTATCGACTTCGACAAATAATTTGCGTGCTTCTGGTGTCGGATGTAATTTGCCTTTGATGCGTTCAAATAATTTTAAACCAAGTCGCAATTCGCAGTGCTGCAAGACTTTAGTTGCTGCCGGTTGAGAAATACTCAAAATCTGCGCAGCACCACTGATCGTACCTGCTTGCATGATGGCGTGAAACACTTCGATATGACGTAAACGCATAGTGAATAAGATGGAAGATGATGCAGTGAAAAAGGAAAAATCATTTTACCGCATGGAAATGTATTGTCACTCTTTCTGTTGTATTGCACGGCGCACGTCGTCGTCATTTGCCAATAATCGCGCCTGCGCTGCAAGCACGCTGGACTGATTCAGAATCGCCACGATGGCGGTTTTGACATGGTACTGGCACTGGGACAAAGTGTCTTTTGCCATTGCCTCATCACAGCCAGTGGCAAACATGGTCAAGTTAATCGTGCGGCGTACTAACTTGGCATTGGTTGGTTTGACATCCACCATCAAGTTGCCATATACCTTATGCAACTGCACCATCAAAGCGCTAGAAAAGCTATTTAAGGTGATCTTTTGCGCGGTGCCCGCTTTGAGTCGCGTGCTGCCAGAAATGATCTCGTTTCCCGTCTCTAATGTGATACCGATATCAGCTTCTAGGGTAATGGGGGCATCGGCATTATTGGCGATGCCTATCGTCAGCGCACCTGCCTCGCGTCCGGCCTGCAGAGCACCCAATACATACGGAGTGGCACCAGAGGCGGCTAGTAGGATGATCACATCTTGGATTTGAATGTTGAGTGCGCGTAAGTCGTCTGCCCCTTGTTGCGCATCATCCTCCGCGCCTTCGACGGCGGTAAACATGGCCGTATGACCGCCCGCCAGTAAACCAATCGCCCGTTCATTTGGCCATGAAAAAGTGGGCGTCAGTTCAACCCCGTCAAGTACGCCCAAACGACCAGAAGTACCTGCACCGACATAGATCAAACGACCACCATCACGAATGCGTGGCAAGGCTTGGGTGACGGCGTTCGCGATTTGTGGTGAGGCTAAACGTACCGCACGCACCGCATCAAATTGATCATCGATTAGCGCGTCAATTAGCTGCTCGGTAGGATACAAATCAAGCTCGCGGTGTTGCGTACTTGGGATTTCGGTTTGCAGTTTCAAAGGGGCTCTCCTGTGTAAAACGCGCGCACTTGTGTATTTACTTAAATATTCACTAAGCAACTCATGCACTGACCATACCTTATCCCTCGCGGATTTGAATAACAAATGAATGCTTGTGCTCACACTATAACTTTTGGGTATGGATGCGCCATCATTGGTATCGTTGATGGATGGCGAACGACGCAGTCTACTGGCGGATTTTCGTCTATGATGCTTGTGTCACCTACACGGCGCTGGTGATAGCTTTAGCTTTCTTCGATTGTCCGCCTCAATTTTCATTCTCATTGATGAACTTTTTGTCCTCTCAACAATTCAATGGCAAGCAGACATTCGTCTGGGTTATTGGATGTCTTTCGTTCAAAGATATGATTGATCACTTATGCGTCTTGGTGCCTACATCGCCTCGATTTTTAGGTCGTATGTTTCTGTTGAAATGTGCGGTTCTGCTTTGCCTGCTAGGAAGTATCGATTCATTGTTTGCGATCCAGCGTGAGGTGCGTGGAACATGGTTGACAACGACAGCCAATACGGCAATTTCCAACCCTGAAAACACAGAACAAAGTATGCGCCGAATCAAAGAGATCGGGCTAAACACGGTCTATGTGGAAAGCTGGAAAAACGGTTATACGCAGTTCCCGTCAAAGGTATTGCAGCGTACTTTAGGAGTCACTCAACGTCCTCCATACCTTTTGCAAGATCCTAGCGATGTACAACAAAGCCAAAGCACGACCAGTCGTAATCTACTCCAAGAAACACTGATAGCCGCACATCGCCAAGGGCTAATCTACGTCGCTTGGTTTGAATATGGTTTTATGGCAGCGCATAAGTCCACCATGAATCACCTCCGGATACAAAAGCCAGCGTGGTTGAGTCGAGACCGCGATGGCAATGAGGTCGCGAGTAACGGTTTTGTTTGGCTAAATCCTTTACATCCAGAAGCCCAACAATTCTTACTTGAGCTCGTACTTGAAGCGGTTGATGTCTATGATCTTGATGGGATTCAACTGGATGACCGTATTGTCTGGCCTGATATTCGTATGGGCTACGATGCTTATACGATGGCGCTCTATGCGCAAGAGCATGCGGGGCAATCGCCACCAAACAATTATCTTGATCCTGAATGGATGCAGTGGCGGGCGGATAAAGTGACACAATTTGCTCAGCGATTTGTGCAAGCAGTGCGCGCAAAAAGACCGGGCTTGATTATTTCCCTTAGTCCCGCTGTGTATCCCTGGTCATGGCAGCATCATCTATTGGCTTGGCCGCAGTGGAGTGTATGGTCAACTTCCACGTTAAAGCCTAAGGCTGATTGGGATGAATTCATTCCACAAGCGTATCGTTTTAGTTATCCTGATTTTGCAAAAACATGGCAGCAACAAATAGACGCAATGCGAGTTTATGGCGATAGTCAAGCAGCGAAACTCGTTGCTGGAATTCGTATCGTTGGGGATGGCAGAGACTCAAGCTGGGAGCAGCTACGACAATCCATAGAATTGACTCGAACAAATAAAAATGCGGGACATGTGCTGTGGTATAGCCGTGGCGTACTCGATCTCTACCCAGAACAATTGCGCGCGTTTTATCAAGACAGCGGTGCCGCGATTTCACCGCATTTTCCGGCAGGATGGCGACAGGTATCGATTCCACTACTCAAACAAAACGCAACGGAAAATGCAGCGAAAATTGAGCGCTGGCAGTCGCCTAAAATGGAAGTCGGGCGCTATCAAGTGATCGTCCATGACCAGCACGGTTGGCGCTACCTTGATCAAGTTGTGACGATTTCAGCGGCTAACAAGGGCATGGTCGATGTGCTAGTTCCTGCTGGATGTTCGCGTGTCGAGTTAATCGTGGATCGACGTCAGGAAATGCAAGAATTGCAGCGCTAAATATCCGGGTCAATGATCAGGATATTTAGCTCGTAACTCTTGCGAATCAGAATCTCAAGTGCCAACAATATGACAAGCCACCAAGCGTCCCTCGACTTGGCGCAAGGCAGGGGCTTCGGTGTGGCATCGGCTTTGGGCAAATGGACAGCGAGGTGAAAACGCGCATCCTGCTGGTGGGTGTAAGGGGCTAGGAAGTTCGCCAGTAATGCGTATACGTTCTTTGCGGTCTTGTGCGCGTATCGCTGGGGTGGCGCTGATCAATACGCGCGTATAAGGATGCAAAGGGTTTTCAAATAGCGCTTGCTTGCTGCCATATTCGACCGCGCTGCCTAAATACATCACCAAGACCTCATCTGCCACATGCTCCACCACACTGAGATTGTGGGAGATGAATACATAACTGGTGTTAAACGAGGCTTGCAGATCCATGAAGAGATTGAGAATTTGCGCTTGAATTGAGACGTCTAATGCCGAGACCGGTTCGTCGGCCACCACCACTGCCGGATTGAGCATCATGGCGCGCGCGATCGCTACCCGTTGTCGCTGTCCACCAGAAAACATATGCGGATAACGCGAAGCAAATTCTGGACGCAAACCAACTTGTTGTAGCATCGCATCGACACGCTCACGTCGCTCGCTGGCGGTGAGTGCGGTATTGATGCGCAAAGGCTCTTGCAAAGTCGCATCGATAGACTTACGCGGATTAAGTGAAGCGTAAGGGTTTTGAAACACCATTTGTAGTTGGCGCCGTAAGGCTGGATTATTGGCACCGCCGTTGGTGGCGACATCGACACCATCAATCAGCAAGCGACCCGAGCTGGGTTTTTCTATCATGGTCAATTGGCGCGCTAAGGTCGATTTGCCACAGCCTGATTCACCTACCACGGCCAAGGTACTCGCCTTTTTCAAAGTGAAAGAGACGCCGTTGAGTGCTTTTACGGTGCCCTTGTCGCGAAACAATCCTTGACTCACGCTGTAGTGCCGCGTCAATTGTTGTGCTTCTAAAACAGGCGGGACATTGGTAATTAATTGGTCTTGCATAGAAAGATACTCAGCTTCCATAAAATCAAACCTGCTTCATTAACGACTGTGTCATGTTGTCTACTGGTGAATTTGCTTCATCCAGCACAGGCTGAACATGATGGCATCGTAAGCCCGAAATTAATGCAGGCCGTTGGCTCACACATAGTTGGTCAGCTAGTACGCAACGAGGTGATAATAGGCACCCGGACGGTCGATCATCTCGTCCCGGCACCACACCAGCCAAGGCGTTCAGTCTTTGCGCGCCCTTATTGTGTTCTGGGATCGCCGCCAACAACGAGCGGGTGTATGGATGTTTGGCTTGCTCTAAACCTTGTGCCACTTGCGCGCGTTCCATCACTTGGCCTGCATACATGACATGGATTTCATCGGTCATTTCAGAGACCACGGCTAAATCGTGCGTGATGAGAATTAAGCCCATCTGATGCTGCTGATGTAAACGCAATAAAAGATCCATAATTTGTGCCTGCACCGTTACGTCAAGGGCGGTGGTCGGTTCGTCAGCGATGAGTAATTTTGGTTCGCAACTGAGTGCCATCGCTATCATGACACGTTGATTCATTCCGCCCGACAATTGATGCGGGTAGCAATCGAAGCGACGCACAGGGGCTGGTATTTCGACTAAGCTCAATAGCTCCAAGGCCCGTTCACGCAAGGCTTTTCCGCGTAAACCCAAATGGACTTTCATCCCCTCCATTAATTGATCGCCAATGGTGTACGAGGGATTTAAACTACTCAGTGCATCTTGAAAAATCATGGCGATATCTTTGCCAATAATTTTGCGGCGGGCGCTGGCTGATAAACCTAGCAAATCTTGGCCGTTGAAGCTTAAGACATCCGCACTGACGCGCCCTGGTGCATCGATCAGTCCCATAATGGCCATCATGCTGACGGATTTTCCTGAACCAGATTCGCCGACGATGCCTATGCGTTGCCCTTGCGCTACGTTCAAATCAATGCCATCGACGGCGATGCTTGATTGCTTTTTTTCGCCGAATTCGACTCTGAGATTTTTGACAGTTAGTAAGCTCATGGTTTTATCCTAGACGTTTCAATTTAGGATCAAGTGCATCACGCAAACCGTCGCCCATCAGATTGATACTCAATACAGAAATCAAGATACTCAAGCCTGGCATGGTCACCACCCAAGGCGCACGATCAATGTAATCGCGTGCGGCTGCCAGCATAGTTCCCCATTCTGGTGTTGGGGCTTGTACGCCCAAACCCAGAAAACCGAGTGCAGCGGTTTCGAGTATGGCGGCTGAAAAACTCAGGCTGGCATTCACGATTAAGGGCGGCATGCAATTCGGCAAAACCGTGTTTAACATTAAACGTAGCGTACCCGCACCGGCGACCCGACTGGCAATCACATAGTCCTTATTCACTTCTGCTAAGGCAGCGGCGCGCGTTAAACGGGTGTAAGAGGGCAGGGCACCAATCGAGATCGCGATCATCGTATTAACTAAACCTGGGCCCAATACGGTGATGATGCAAATCGCTAACAGTAAGCCAGGTAAGGCCAATAAAATATCCATTAGGCGGACGATCACCGGGCTAGCAAAGCGCGTAAAGAAAGCCGCTAGCAAACCAAGGAAAACGCCAGGTATCAGCGAAAAAATCACTGATAGACTTCCTATCATGAGCGACACTCTAGCGCCGTACATTAGGCGCGAAAGTATATCGCGCCCCAATTCATCGGTACCTAGCAAAAATTGCCAACTGCCCCGCGCGTCCCATACCGGTGGAACCAACATGTGATCACGAAATTGCTCAATCGGATCATAAGGTGCTAGCCAAGGCGCAAAGAGTGCGGCGAATGCAATCAGCAGAAACACAATGGTCGCCGCCAAGGCACCGCGATTTTGGCTATATTGTTGAATAAATAGTCGCCACGCAGGCTGTGGCGATTTGAGCATCGCGACTTTGTCTTCGGCAGCGCTGAGATTCATTGTGTTTGCTGAGTTGGCTAAATTATTGAGGTGGTTTTTATTCATGATGATTGTATTTTCATTCTGAGCGCAGTCGTGGGTTGACAACGAGGTAGAGTAAATCGACCATCATGTTGACGAAGATGAAAATACTGGCTGATACTAAAATAGCCGTTTGTACGACGGGATAATCGCGCCTCGCAATTGAATCGATTAACCATTTTCCAATTCCGGGCCAAGAAA
Organism: Affinundibacterium seohonense; assembly: GCF_014284305.1. Classification (GTDB taxonomy): domain Bacteria; phylum Pseudomonadota; class Gammaproteobacteria; order Burkholderiales; family Burkholderiaceae_D; genus Undibacterium; species Undibacterium seohonense. The sequence goes on along the minus strand of NZ_JACOFW010000023.1, from coordinate 37,043 downwards.
AAATTGTCTCAGTGAGCACTGCGCCTGCCAATAAACTACCCGTTTGCATGCCGACCACGGTCAATACTGGAATGAGCGCGTTGCGCATTGCATGAATAATGACGATACGACTTGGCGATAATCCTTTAGCGCGCGCGGTACGCACATAGTCTTCGCGTAACACCTCCAACATCGATGAGCGCGTCATGCGGGCGATCACGGCCATGGGTATGGTACCCAGCACCACGGTGGGTAACAGTAGGTGGCGCAGGGCAGAGCCAAAAGCACCATCTTCATCGGATAATAGGCTATCAATTAGCATAAAACCGGACCGCGGCAAAATGTCATATTCAATCGCTATCCGTCCAGAAACCGGTGTCCAACCCAAATCGACAGAAAAAAACATCATCAAGATTAAGCCCCACCAAAACACCGGCATCGAATAACCGACCGTCGCCAAACCCATCACGCCTTGATCAATTAAAGAGCCACGTTTGAGTGCCGCGATCACACCCAATACAAGACCGAAAACGCAGGCCAAAAGTAGCGCGGATAAAGCTAACTCCATCGTGGCGGGAAACAGCGCAGCGAATTCCTTTGCCACTGGTTCGCGAGAGACTAGCGAGACGCCAAAATCGCCTTGTACCAGTTTTTGAAGATACACCCAGTATTGCTCAGCCAAAGGCAAATCGAGCCCCATGCGATGCATCATCTCGGCATGTTGGGCTGGGTCCATTTGACGCTCACCCATCATGACCTCGATAGGGTCACCTGGAACTAAACGAATCAGGAAAAACGCGACCAAGGTAATGCCGATAAAAGTCGGGATGACACTGAGAATTTTTTTTGTGATGAACAGCAGCATGAGCGTATCGATCTGGTTTTATTGAATTGGTTTGAGTTTTTGTTTGTGTAAAGTAACGAGTCCTATGGACGTACATACACATTTTCGAACGACACGCTGCCATTGGGCGCCATGATAAATCCCTCCAGTTTTTGTGACATGGGGATATAGACGGTGGAATGTGCCATCGTCATCCACGGGCGCTCATACTTGAAAATCACTTGGGCTTTTTCGTAATATTCGGCACGTCGTTTTGGGTCTGTGGTTGAGCGTCCGCCTTCCACCATGGCGTCGAATTCCTTATTGCAAAACTTCACGCCATTTTTGTTTAATGCACAGGTCAAATTGGTCGCTAAAAAATCATCGGGATCGCCGCTATCACCTGACCATCCGCTCATATATACATCATGTTCTCCCTTGGCAGCGCGCTTCAGATATTCGCCCCATTCGTAAGTTTTGATATGAGCCTTGACCCCAATTTTCGCCCAATCTTGTTGGATCATTTGCGCCATCAATTGCCCGTTGGGATTGGTCGGGCGACTCACTGGAAGAGCCCATAAGTCCAGTTCTATATTGTCTTTAAAGCCCGCGCTGGCGAGCAATTGGCGCGCTCTTGCTGGATTGTATTCATTCCGTAATTGCTTGTTGTAACCAGGTATTGAAGGCGGGAAAGCGCTGATCGCTTGCATCGCATCGCCACGTGGAAACAGCACTCGAAACAGGGCATCCCGATCCACCGCGATATCTAAGGCTTCTCGTACCAAGCGATTATTAGTAGGTGCTTTTCTTAAATTAAAGGAGAGGTAAGAGATATTTAAAGCTTGAATTTTGGCGACCTTGACGCGTGGGTTGCCGTCTAAAACCGTGATGTCGACATCACGAATTGGTGCCGTGATATTGCATTCGCCCAAGCGCAATTTTTGTACACGCACATTGGGTTCGCGGCTGATGGAGTAAATCAGTTTTTGGGTGATTTGTGGACCGCGCCAGTAATCTGGATTGGCTTCCATGCGGATCACATCGTCTTTTTTATAGCTACGAAAACGATAGGGGCCGGTGCCTATCGGATAGTTGTTGATATCTGCAGCACGCTTTTTGAGTAGTAATTGTTGCGCATATTCAGCACTATGGATGGCTGAAAACGCCATCGCGAAATAAGATAAAAAAGCCGCATTGGCGGTCTTTAACTCAAAATCCACGGTGCGCTGATCGATCTTCTTTATTGAACTGATTTGTGCCGCCAAGCCTAAACTTTGCGGATAGATAAAAGAAGCGGGAAAGGCCTTATTAAACACATGCTGCGGGTTGGTCATGCGTTCAAATGTAAACATCACATCATCTGCATTGAGTGTTCTGGTTGGGGTGAAATACGGTGTTTGATGAAAACGCACATTATCGCGCAGAACAAAACGCAGACTCTTCGCATCACTAGAAAATGTCCACGACTGCGCAAGTTGCGGCACTAGTTCAGTGGTGCCACGCTTGAACGTCAAAAGACCTTGAAACATTTGATTGGTCACATTACTGGTGCTGGCGCTGTCCCATAAGCCTGGATCAAATCCTTCGGGCGACGCATCGGCGCAATAGATGATAGGTTTATTGGTCGAGATAGATCCAGCGATAGAAGTATTGCCAGATGCGTTACCAGATGCATTACCAGTCGCATTGGCAGTAAGGCCCATCAAAAAAAATAGAGAAAAAAAAGCCAGCTGTTTGTTCATGACATTCCTGTGGACGAGCGGTTCCTGTTCGCCGATGACGACTTTGTTCTTAGATCATACCAAATTGAACGGGCAATTTGCGGAATGTTCAGGCTTAAGGAGAGTGACCCTGAAACCCGCTTCAGTATCATGCTGGATCCAATCCGGCATGATACTGAGGTCAAGTGCAGATGCGGACTAGAACTTGTAATTCGCGCTGACTGATAAGCGACGCCCAAGTGGGCTAGCGACGCGTGGATCCCAACCTGCACCACCTGCGAAGTCCACATTGTGAGCAGTAAAGGACGGTGTCCGATCAAACAGGTCAATCAAGATAACATTGATAGACAAGTCTTTGAAGCCCGAATAGCTGGTTGATAAATTGTAGGTCGTGTACGGTTTAACGTCGGCAACAAAGCCTGCTGGCACAACGCCACTAGGGCGTTCATCTTTGTAACCAGCTGTGTAGCGTTGTGAGAATGTGGTACTCCAATTGCCTTCTGAGTACGTGACAAAGGCATTGTGCTTCCAACGCACATAGAGATTTCGTGGATACCATTCGCCCACCAGTTCTGTGTACGTGTCGCGCTTAAAGATACGGGATTTGAAGCTCTTCATGTAAGTGCCTTCTATGCCAGCATCCCATTTCGCTGTTCCCAGATTGCCGTTCATCTTCAATGCAAGGTCGATGCCGCGTAATTTATCGCCATCGGCATTCACGTAGCCAGCTTGAATATAATCGATCTCGCCATTGGCATCACGGATCAAACTATTCGGGAAAGTTTCTGGGTTCTTGATGACTGCAGTACCATCAAGCTCGGTGATGATGCCATCGCGCTTGATATCCCATAAGTCGATTGTTACTGCCATCCAGTTAAGCGGTTGAATCACGGTACCGATCGACCATTGCTTAGACTTCTCTGGATTCAAATTGATATTTCCACCGGCTTTTTGATCTGGGCGAATACCACAATACTGCAAATTGCCTGGATTTTTTGGACACAAAACAGGGTCATCTACGTTGCCAGGCAAAGGTGAAATCGAAACGCCAGAATACAATTGGAAGAAGCTCGGAGCGCGGAAACCAGAGTTCACAGAGCCACGGAACATCAGGGTTTTTTCTATCGGCTCATATCGGAAAGAAATCTTTGGATTGACCGTGTTACCAAAGTCACTGTATTTATCACCTCGAATCGCCAGTTGTGCGTCAAAGCCTTTAAATACTGGTACCGCCATTTCTGCATAGATCGCCGTAATGTCGCGTGACACCTTTGCAAACGTCGCATCAAATGGCGCGTCACGCACTGGCACAGTTGCGCTCTCATCGGATTTGAATTGATACGATTCACGACGCAAATCAAAACCGGCGGCGGCACTTACCATACCAGCCGGGAGTGAAAACAACTCACCAGAAATTTTTCCGTCAATTTGTGTCAAGGAAGCCCTACCGCCGAAAAGCGATGTTCCGGCAGCTTTTGCTCCTTGAATCAAGGCTAATGCCTCGGCAGTCTGCGTCTCTCCTGCCTTCAACCATGGATTAATTTTGCCTGAGGCTAAAGCCGCATCAAACTCTGCGCGCTTCATATAGCCTTCGCCTAAGACAGAATTGGCGTAGCTCTTGGCAGTAGATACGCCTAAGCTGTAGTCCCACCCGCCAATCACCCCATCAATGCCCGCTAAAATGCGCGACTGCTCAGACACGGTTTGGATGGTGCGACCACCGCACTCCAAACAGCGCCAGCGATAGGCGATGGGCTTGGTCTTATCAAAGGTGGGAATGTAACTCGAGAGATCTTGATAATACGGACCGCCAACTGGATAGGCATTTTTTGCCGCAATGCTGGTGGTGATTTGACTCTGCTCAAATTGCTTGGTGGCGGTTGAACGCGAACCAACCACCTCGAAATACGCTTTGGTATCGTTATCGATCTTTAAAGTGCCGCGTGTCACGAGATTAAGATTGTCCACAGGCTGAATCAACACTGCCTGTCCGGTGTAATCGTAGGCACAGGAGGTTCCGAACTGTGGATTGCCCCATAAAGTGCTCTGATATTGCGTCATGCCAAAGCCAGACTCGCACTTGCCTTGGAAGCTCAATAAGTTGGCGCGGTTGTAGGTTTGTGCGCCTGTTGTCGGTAATTTGTAACTGGAACCAATCGCCGTCCCAGCGCCACCTGTTTGCGTAGCAAACGGTGTCCCAGTCGTGTCCGGTGATAAGCCACGTTCAGGTTGAAAACCATTTACGAATGAACGTTGATGTGAATTTAAGATGGCTTGTTTATCGTAGCTCAGCGTAGCCATTAGATTGTAGCCTTCGCTGTCCATGTCGCCCATGCCACCAACGATAGAAATGCCCTTGGTATTGCCGCCACCACCTTGGGTGACGTTGGTGCGCGCACTGAGATTTACGCCATTAAAATTCTTCTTCAAAATAAAGTTAATGACGCCACCGATCGCATCGGTACCGTAAATCGCGGAGGAACCATCGGTCAAAACTTCAACACGCTCAACCGCCGCTAATGGAATCGAGTTGAGGTTAACTGCATTGCCTTTAGCGCCATGCAAAGAAACGCGACGACCATTCAGAAGTACTAGGGTGCTACCAGCACCCAGACCGCGCAAATTGGCGCTCGAGTTACCATTGTTATTGCGATCATTGGAGCCAAGCTGAATACCTGCTTGTGAGGATAAGTTATCCGCCGTGGTGCCATTGGCCGACAAGGTCGCGATTAATTGTTCGACGCTAGTGGTTCCTGAACGGCTTATTTGCTCCGCGGTGATGACTTGAATCGGCAGTGCGCCTTCTTTTTGTACCGCTTTGATACTTGAGCCGGTGATCTCGACTTTTTGTAATTTCTCAACGGGCAAACTCTGTGCATAAGTGATGCCAGCAGCAAGATTTGAGACACCGATTAAAGCGATACAATGGGCTATGGTTGTTAGTTTCACTACATTCTCCTATTTGATTCGATTAATGAATTATTCGCTTTTTTCAGAAACATGTCTGTCCTGGACTACTCTCACAAAGTAGGAGAGCTTGGTACCGCTTCAGCTAAACCGAAATTCTCCATTAGGATTGGAATTGATGATGACTGCACTTTTCGAAACTGTTTTGGCCTGCATTGGGAACTCACGGCATGCCATGGGCTTCGAAGAAAGTCAAATCCTACTGAAAATGCGACGTCAAAGCTTAAATACCACTTCTGTTGCACCGAATGGAAAATTTCGGTTCAAAATCGGCAACGATAATCGCAGACTCAGGTCAAGAGTAGAGGTTTCTTTGATAGCGTGACAAATGAAAAAACCCATGCGCTCAATAACTAAAAGATATAGTCTCGCCAAAAGCTATTCGTTTGGCGTGAAGTGCCATGCAAGATCATGATGTTAGCTTGTAAAAGGTGGGTGTTTGCGCAATTTCAGCCATATTATTTATCAAATTTGGATGGCGGATGTTTGACAATGGTTGTCAAAAAGCGACAAATAGCGACAAATAGCCAAGCCTATCAGATTGGCCCTCGTTTTTTACTTAATGAAGTGAGCGCGCTGACTCTCTTGACCCACGCGATCCACCAAGCTAACGACGACCTCGGTGAGCTTGCCTCGTTGAAGGTCGTCGCTCAGATCAATGCTTTTTGCACTAGGATGTTGTAACGAGAAAATCCATTCGTATTTCATATCATGTTCATAGCGCCGCCAAATGGCTATTGAGCGTATTGCTTGGTGATCGTCAAACGCGACCTCGATATGTTGTGGATCTGCCGTGCGTATTAATCGCGGAGTTGTGACGGTGCCAGCAAATAACCATGGCGTTGCCGGGACAAGCGCGGGCGTGAGATAGCGTTCTTGGCGCAGTCGCTGGGCGATGTCTTTGCGATTTTGCATCAATGCCACCATACTAAAGTGAATATGTCCGGCACTCGCCTGCGCGCGGGTGATGCTGATTTGATTCAGTATCTCTTCACTTGTCCAAGACTTGTCGCTGTGATCGATTCGGCTGGTGTAAAGACCTGGCCACACATGACGTGCCATGGTATTTTGAAGAGTCCAATAATCTTGTAAGACCTGAAACGCCTGAGCGGGTTGGTCGATAGGCCAATACAATTGCGGTGCGAGGTAGTCAAGCCAGCCACGTGCTAGCCACAGCTCGACATCGGCATACAATTTATCGTATTGACTAAAGCCCGTGATTCCCGGCGGTAAGCGATCTGGTCGCCCGATGCCAAATGGACTAATGCCGAATTTTACCCACGATTTTTCTTGACGTAACTTATGTGCGATGTTTTCAACAAGATGATTGACATGCTGGCGGCGCCAGTCAGCACGCGCGAGTGCGCCACCCTCGTTTTGATATCGCACCCAATTCTCTTCGTCGGGGAAATCGACTTCTTGGCCCGCCGCGTCTTTGATCGGGTAAGGATAAAAATAGTCATCAATGTGAACCCCGTCGATATCATATCGGCGTACTACATCCATGATCACGTTGAGGGTTTGCGTTGCGGCGTCGGCATCAGAGGGATCCATCCATAGTAAGTCGCCATATTTTTTGACGGCGGATGGTTTTCTGTTACTGACATGCTGTGGGCTAAGGTTTGCTTTTGAAAGCGCGGTTTTGGCGCGATAGGGATTAAACCAAGCGTGTAATTCCAGACCACGTTGATGCGCTTGTGTTATCCAAAACTGCAAAGGATCGTACCAAACTTGTGGCGCTCGCCCCTGTTCGCCGCTCAGGTATTCGCTCCAAGGCTCTAGCGCGGAAGGATAAATGGCATCGGCGCTAGGCCGCACTTGCAAGATGATGGCATTGAGTTCAATTGCTTTGGCTTGATCGAGAATCGCGATGATCTCGTCTTGCTGCTGCTGACTACTTAGACCAGGTCGACTTGGCCAATCAATATTGGATACCGTTGCGACCCATGCCGCGCGGAATTCTCGCGGTGCTGCTGGTGCAGCTGCAAGTGATGTTGGTGCCGTCCGTGCCAAATCTTGAGGCAAGGATGCCGTCTTCGGGTTTGCGGTTTCTGGGATCTTATTAACGGGAGCTTGCACCGCTGTGGTACAGGCACTGAGCAAGAATAGCATTAACAATAGTAGTAAGAAACTGACGATGATGCTGCCAACTTGCTTGCCTGAGATGCTGTTGATACGCGTAAGAATCGACGTCTTTGAAAGGTGACAATTGATCATTTTTACAAGTAAAAGAAAAGGGTGGATTCACCGACATTACACTTTAATAAACCACGATTTTTTCCACATCAAATAGGCAATCGTCAGCATCAGTAAATTAAACAGTATGGCGAACAACAATGACGCATTGTATGCAGAAATGGGAAGTGTCGTCAGCGGTGTGAATAAGGTTTTTTGTAAAGACATGACACTGCCATCACTTTGCCCAATCTGTATAAATCCCATCAGCTTGGCCAAGAGACTGGCTAAAGCAAACAGAAATAGCGCATTGAGTCCATACATTGTGAATGGCAAATTGAGTGTGCGCATCCTTTGTTTTAAGTGGAGTGACGTGCTGGCATCGAGTAGATAATAGAACACAGTGAAAGTGAGCACAGCCCAACCTGTCATCAAGACGCAAAAAGAGCTGGTCCACAAGCTCTTATTAATCGGCATTAAATAGTGATCCATCACTTGGCCTAGCAATATGCAAACAATACCGAATATGATGAGCGCGAAAACCTGCTGACGTGGCGGTATCGCGCTACCTAAAAAACGCCCGGTCAATACACCAAACAGCACACTCGCAGTCGCAGGCAATGTGCTAAACAGACCTTCCGGATCCCAGGTTCTTGATTTCTTCCAGAGATGTCCTTCCATGAGGCTACGATCCAACCAAGCACCGAAGTCGCGCCCTGGTTCCAATACACCGCGCCCCCAAACGCCCTCGGCATCAGGAGCTGGCACTAGTAACATCACGCCAGTATAGAAGATAAGAATGGCGAAGATCCACGCGCATTGTTGACGCCACGTGAAGTAAATAAGGATAGCGCCAGCCAACATGATGGTAAGCGCGATGCGTTGCAAAACACCAGGAATGCGTAGACTCAAGAGGTCAAAACTCGGGATGAAGTTGAGGACTAGACCGATCAAAAAAATAGTCGCCGCACGGCGCAATAATTTCGAATAGTGTAGGCGTCGATGTTCGGGTAAATCGGTTTTATTGGCGATTGATAGTTGCAGCGAAACGCCGACGATAAAAAGAAAAAATGGAAAGATACAATCGGTCAGAGTCCAACCAGACCAGGCGGCATGCGCCAATGGCGGATAGATGTGCGCCCAGTCACCAGGATTATTTACCAAAAACATGGCGGCAATCGTCATCCCGCGAAAGGCATCTAAGGACAGTAGTCTAGGCTTGGCAGCGTGCATTGTCGATTCTCACCAAAATTTGAAAAAAGAGGGCGCTTGCGCGCCCTCTTTCTAGATTCACCAGTCTTGGGGAGAAGGTGAATAGTTAAACGTCTCAAATGTGGGGGGTTGAGGCGCCTATTCTTGACGTAGTACAGTTCAATTGGCATTAGCTGAATAGTCACGGAAGAATGAAGTCTATGTTTTCATCTTTTACGATTTGATGCGATTGATTTTTTGATCATGACGTATAGGTAAAAGTTATGCACTCAACTATTAAGATCGGCATTTTTCATAAAAAATGCTATACCCAAGCGTTATAGGCAGATGCAAAAAAACCATAGGCGATTGGTAATTCATGCCCGTAGACTATGACTTTGTAACAGGACTTACGCAAAATAGACGCTGGCGTTGCCGTCGACTCGCCGCACAATTTCTTAGGCGACGCGCCTAGCTAGCGCAATTTTGCGTAAGTCCTATGTAGGCTCAGCATGGTTTGCCTGAGCACTTGAGGAAATGAGGGAACATAGGATGATTACTGTTAGATCGATGCACCGTCAACTTTGTCTTGGATTCATCGGGTGTTGTTTGCCCTTTGTATCTGCACAAGTACAAGCGCAGCAGAGTTTGCCGCAAAGTGTGACCCTAGCCTTGCAGCAGGCAGGTGTACCCACTTCTGCATTGGCGGTGATAGTACAGCCTGTCGATCGTAGCGCACCCAAATTGGCGATACATGAGGACGTCCCTATGAGTCCAGCATCGACCATGAAATTGGTCACCAGCGGAGTTGCCTTGGAAGTGCTGGGGCCAACCTATAAATGGAAGACGCAATTGCTCAGCGACGAGTCATGGAAAATGCCATCGAATAGGAGTACGAAAAAAAATACTTTGCGTGGCCCCTTGTACTTGCGTGGCGGTGGCGCACCTGACTTGAGCTGGGAACGCCTCGGTATGATGTTGAGAACACTTTACGATCAAGGTATTCATCGTATTGAGGGGGATCTGATACTCGATCGTAGTTTTTTTGAACCGAGTCGTTTTGATCTGAACTTGCCCCCATTTGATGAGACACCGGATGCGTACTACAACGTGATTCCTGATGCCTTGCTAGTGAATAGTAATTTGACGAGTTTTGAACTCGACAGTACGCAGAAAAAAATGCAAACGCGCTTGTCTTCGCCGATGGCGCGAGTACGACTCAATAACCGCATGACTGTTGGAGACTTTCCTTGCGCGCAGTGGGAACAACGTTGGATCCCGCCTACCATCAAAACCGATCGCCGACATCGCACCACAATCACGCTAAGCGGCGAATTTCCGCGCGATTGCAAGATCACAAATAGTCTCAATATCCTTGATCGCAACTTGTATATCGAGAGTTTGGTGCGCCAACTCTGGACCGAAATGGGCGGGCAATGGAAAGGGCGCGCTATCGATGGCACTGTGCCTCCGACTGCCACCGCCCTGGTGGAAAAATCCTCGGATACTTTGGCGGACAATCTTAGAATCATCAATAAACGCTCCGACAATGCCATGACCCGTTTATTGTACTTAAGTCTGGGCGCCGAGTTGAGCGCTGGATTGAGTACGAAGATGACTGGTGTGACTAGCTTCAATGCGGCAGAGGAGCGGGTACGTCTATGGATGCGTCAGCAAGGGATTGATGACCAAGGTTTTGTGATCGAGAATGGCTCTGGGTTGTCTCGCAGTGAACGTATCTCTGCCAAACAAATGAGTTCATTTTTGCTGCATCTAAGCCAGAGCAATTGGTTTGCTGAATTTAGCGCTAGTTTGCCGATCGTGGCGGTGGATGGCACTATGCGTAAGCGTTTAGTCGGGACAGTGGCAGCAGCGCGCGCCCGTATTAAAACCGGTACTTTACGCGATACCGTAGCGGTGGCTGGTTATGTGCGCGATCAACAAAACCGTCATTGGGTCGTGGTCGGTATGATTAACCACGAATACGCAGCAAAAGCGCGACCTGCGCTCGATGCTTTGATTGCGTGGGTGGCATCGGGTGTCGAAAGTGAAGCAGTGGAAGGACTAACGCAAGCACAAGCCGCAGCGGAACCTATGAGTCGCCAATCCTCGGTCAGCGCACCTCTACAATAATCGTAGCGGAATTCGCGAGGAAAAAAATGTTCTAGCGGAAGGCAAAGCCCGTCATATCAATGGCGGGTGTTTCGCCACAAATAACGCTGCGCAATAAGCTTGCACTACCGCAGGCCAATGTCCAGCCGAGTGCGCCGTGACCGACATTCAAATACACATTGGCAATAGGCGATTTACCCAAGATAGGAACGCCGGTCGGCGTTGCGGGACGCAAGCCCGCCCATGGCGATAGTTGCTCTGCAGCGTTTAAGTCTCCACTCTCAGGAAATAAAGTCTGAGTCGCTTTGACCAACTCGGCAATCGCTTCTGGCGGTATGCGTAAATCGTGACCAACCAATTCGACCCGGCCCGCCACACGAAGACGATCACCAAGCCGTGCATACACGATCTTTTGGGACAGATCCGTGATGGAAATATGTGGCGCCGATGCGCTATTTGCATCGCGAATCGGTACCGTAATGCTATATCCCTTCAATGGGTACACCGGAAGCCGAAAGCCGAGCATCTTAGCAAAGCGCGCGCTCTCTATCCCCATGGCGACGACAAAATGATCAGCGGTATGACGGGTTGTTGGAGAACCAGTTGCAGTCTCCGTTTGACGTAAGTTGATGTGACTTACCTTGCCGCCCACGAGGTGCGCCGACTCGATACGTGCATTGGGTAGAAACTGAAAACGCGGTGACTGCGCCATGGTAGCCAATAAGTGTTGGCAAAAACTTGCACAATCTCCGACTTCTTCTGCTGGGGTGTAAACACCAGCGAGCCAGCGGGTTTGCGCGTGTGCTAATGCGGGCTCCAATTCTATACATTGATTGATACCTAAGATTGACTGCTGACAACCATATTGCGCTTGAAACGCAATCTGGCCAGCCGCCGCGTCGATTGACGCTTGGTCGCTCAGCATCACCAATTTGCCAGAGGTTTGATGTTGAAAGTCAAATCCATGTTGTGCGCGAATCTGTTCGATTTGCACCTGGCTTAATTGCGCCAATGTGAGAAGTTGACGGCTACTGATATTGGCTCTTTGATGATTACATGCCATTAAGAATTGCCACAACCAGTGCCACAAAGCAGGATCAAGTTGTGGTTTAAGGCGCAGTGGCGAATGCTGACTGAATAAATATTCAGGCCACTTTCTCCAAATTGACGCATCGGCCAATGGGGCAACATAGGAATAGCTGAGCTGCGCGCCATTGCCTAAGCTAGTCATTTGCGCGACTTGGCTCTGTTCTTCAATCAGACTAACTTCATGCCCGGCCATTAACAACTGATAAGCCGTAGTGACGCCGATAACACCGGCTCCGAGAACGCAACTATGCATACGATTTGTGTGGTAGGTGGAAGGAGGATTCAAAAAATGATCAGGTAAGTTCGCGTTGATTGGCGTTACTCATCCACACTTGCGCTCATTGTCGCCAGCATCCAATGTGCTTTGAGCGACTCCAATGGCGCTTCGCTGACCACCACTTTCGCGCCAACAGCGATAGCATCGTAAAGTCTGACAATGTCGACAGAGCGCATACGGATACAACCAAAACTAGCCGCTGTCCCCAATAGACTTTCTTGTGGCGTGCCATGGATATAGATAAAGCGCGGATAGGCATTGCGATTGCGTTCCTCTAGTCCACGTAACCACAAAACTCGGGTGACGATGGGGTCTCGTCCAGGGGCTTCTATCGGTACCACTTCGCCAGTAGCTACACGGTCTTTTAGGACACTACCGAGCGCCAAATTGTCACCAAATTTTTCAGCGATCTCCATCGTGCCGGCCGGCGTCATATAGCTGTCAGGCACATCACCGATGCCTTTTTTTGCGGTGGAAATGAGAAAAAATTCGCGTTCTTGACCGTTCTCGATGAACAGCATTTTTTGTTCGGGCACAGACACGAGTAGCACTTGCTGTTGTGCTTTCGCATTGGTAGCGGATTTGGTCATTGAGGTGCATGCGGACAAGCTAGCTAGCAGCAATGCAAAGCTGATCAAAGCCATCAGCAAGCGAGAAAAAGTCCATCTCATAACTCCACCATATCAAGTACGTGAAATGCTAGGATAGACCGTCAGAACGTTTCTTACTAATGAGACTTTACTGGGTTCGCATTACCGCAAGTTATGGCTGAGGGCTAGTTCGAGATCTAGTGTGGATAACGCGTGCTAAATCCGTGTATAAAGTACGCAGTCATTATGAAGGGCTTAGGCGCCACTGACTTTTTTTCCAAAATCCGATTCTATCTTTAAAAAAGCGGTCAATATCAAGCCGGGCACTGTGCAAAGACAAGCCCAAATAAAGAAACTTCCATAGCCAAGATATTGGGATAAGTCACCACTAAAAGCGCCCGGTATCATCATGCCTGCAGCCATGAAACCTGTGCAAAGCGCATAGTGTGAGGTTTTTTTCGGACCGTCGGCAATCATCATCATGATCATTAAAAATGCGGTAAAGCCGAAGCCATACCCAAATTGCTCAATCGCCAGAGCAGTAGCAATGATCGTTAAACTTTCCGGTTGTACCAGCGCTAAGAAAACAAACGCCAGATTGGGTAAATGCATAGTCAGCACCATAGGCCATAACATTCGCTTTAGGCCATACCGCGAAATCAACCAACCGCCGAGCAATCCGCCTATCGTCAAAAAAGCGATTCCAACGATGCTATAGACGATGCCAAACTCTTGATTGCTGAGACCTAAGCCGCCTTTGGCGCGTGGGTCGAGCATAAATAAACTCACGACCTTTAAGGCCTGTGCTTCGCCGAGGCGAAATAAGAGGATGAAAAGAATCGCAAAAAGAATCTGCTTCTTTTGAAAGAACTCGCGAAAAGTCGCGGCAAATTCAGCAAGAACCTGTTGACTAGTCAGCTTGCACTCTGACGCAGCAAGAGTACTTTGATCACTCGTCGGGCGCGGCAATATCGCTGCATGGTAGAGGGTTAGTGCAATAAAGATAGCAGCTATGACCATCAATACAATCGACCATGACTGCGTGATATCTTGATTGTGTTGCGTCAGTCGTCCGACAAAAATAACCGGCACACCACCACCGACAATGTTTGCTACACGAAAAAATAAACTACGGACACCGACGAAAGCCGCCTGCTCTGAGCTGTTGAGTGCCAGCATGTAAAAACCGTCTGCTGCAATATCATGACTGGCGGAGGCAAATGCAATGAACCAAAACACCAGTAGGCTAATCGCGAAAAAATAGGGCGTATGCAGACTTAAGGAGAGTGCCGCTAATCCTGCACCAATTGCCATTTGCAAGGCGATAATCCAAGCACGCTTAGTCTTGAAAATGTCGATCAGTGGTGACCATAATGGTTTTATCACCCATGGCAAGTAAAGCAAGCTAGTGTAAAAAGTAATGTCGCTATTCGAAACACCCAAGTTTTTGTACAAGACGCTAGAAAGCTGTTGTGCAATGATAAACGGGATAGCGCCAAGGAATGCCAAGCTTGGTATCCACCATAGTCCGTTCTTTTGTGTCAAATTTGCTGTCATGAGAGTCCGTTCGAACTATGAGAGTGAAGCTTAACGAATTGAGTTAAATTGAGTTAGCTTCGCAAGTGTCATAGGTGGCATTGAACTACGCCAATCACTTGTTGTGCTAACAGTATGCGTTAGGCTTATACACTAGCATAGACAGCGGTGCATGATGTCTATGTGCAAATATTGTGCTAATTTGATCAAATATCTGCTAATTTTGATTTACTGAGATGACCACTTTCCTTATATCGGTCTGACGCCCAGCGCGAATGCGGGTGAGTCTTTCGATAGCCAGATAAGGCGTAAATGCTAATTGAAATCTATTCCGCAACTAACGGAGAATGGACGAAAGATGTATTGACCTTGTTTTTTCCACCAATACGATAGAGCAAAGAGTGGACTTCCCCTAATTTCGTAGACAACACTTAACTTCCAAATTGGCGTTGCTCAAACGCTAGGGGACTCATTTGATTGAGATAGCTATGCCGCCGTTTGCGATTGTAGAACACTTCGATGTAATCAAAAATATCTGATCGCGCTTCTTCCCTTGTTGCATAGATTTTCCGTTTGACGCGTTCCTTCTTTAGGTTACTAAAGAAGGATTCAGCAACCGCATTGTCATAACAATTCCCACGTCGACTCATGCTTGGAACAAGTTGATGCTCTTTACACCAGCGAGCAAAATCATCGCTGCCAAATTGACTACCTTGATCTGAATGAATAATGATCGGTTTCTTTGGACGTCGTCTCCAAACAGCCATCAATAACGCATCGAGAACAATTTCTGTTGCCATCGTTGATTTCATCGACCAGCCAACAACTGCACGCGAGTAGAGATCAATCACAACTGCAAGATAAAGCCAACCCTCGTAGGTTCGGATGTAAGTGATATCGGTGACCCATGCTGTATCAGCTTGTTCAACATTAAATTGTTGTTCCAATCGATTCGGTGCTGCGATCACTGGCTTGCCAGCCTTGAATCTTGGCTTCCGATATCCCCGTGCTGACTTGATCTGCGCCATGCGCATGATCTTTGCAACTCGATTCGCACTACAAGCAATGCCCGCTTCTTTTAAGTCCTTGTGAATGCGCGGACTACCATAAATACCGCCACTTTCAACGTGTGCCTGTTTTATCTCCTCCAAAATCCGGGCATCTTCAATCGCACGATTCGATAGAGGCGTTTTCTTCCAAGCGTAATATCCACTGCGATTCACTTTTAAGACCCGGCACATACTAGTTAAACGATATCGGTTTTGATGTGCATCGATGAATGCGTACTTTACTCTGACGCCCTGGCAAAGTACGCGGTGGCCTTTTTTAGGATGTCTCGCTCCTCGGTCGTTCTTTTTAACTCGGCTTTTAGACGTGACATTTCTGCCTTCAAAGCAACAACATCATCGGTTGACGCTATCGATTGCTTTCCGTTACTTTGCCTCAACCATAGATAGAGACTCTTATCTGAGACACCTAACCTTTGCGCTACATCGACCACCTTATGGCCACGTTCCGTTATCTGTTTGATCGCTTCAGCTTTAAATTCATCGGTAAATCGACTTTTTCTCATGATGCACTTCCTTCTCAGTTTTTGACATTATTAAATGTCTACTGAATTAGGGGAAGTCCACATTTAAGCGATGTTTGCGTTATAAAAAATATCGACTTCAAAACATTGTGTTCGAGTTTGCTGATTTTTCAGGGATTGGCTGACCAACATCCCAATGCTCGACAATCTTTCCGCCCTGCACACGGAAGATGTCTACATAGGCTTGGCCACGCTCATTGAGGTCGGCTGGATTGTCTAAACAGTGGCTATGAATCACCACGAGATCTTTTTCTGCGATGGCACGTTTGATGACGCATTTCAAGGTGCCATTCTCGACGAACTTGGCGAAACCATTGATAAAGTTGTCGCGCCCATCTTTTCCTTCAGGGTTATGCTGTATATAAGTGGTTGGTGATATGAATTTTAATGCAGCCTTTGTCGGCATTCGCTGGGTAAAAGCCATATCGTAAAAATCGACAACGATCTTTTTGTTTGTGGCCGTGTCCGATGGGGCAGCATATGCCGATGACGCGATAGAGATTGTTAGCAAAGTTAAAAAGAAAAATTTCATAGTAGTCGAAAAAGGTAAATGTAGCGCCGAAAGCGCGTTTAAGATGGCTGGTCTTGATTGGCAAGTGCCTGTTTCCACTTGGTGTGACGACGGCACAAGAATCTTGCATCGAGCATCGCGGACCAGCCGACAGTAACAGTATCAACATAATCTGTTTAGCAATAGCGGTACACCAAGAGGCGTGGCGAATACTATCATTGTCAACCACGCAAGGTAAACTTGGGGGGATCTATGCGACGAAACCGAAAGTCGGGGTCATCGCAGTGATGGATATAGCCAAAGGCGAGGTTCTTATACTGCGATGTTTGTTTGATCTGAAATCGAAGATGAAATGAACGGCAATGCTTACTACCTGATACTGAGGATTGTCTCAATAGCCCAATTGTGAAGAGGATTTTCCGCTACCCTCCGGTGCCATGCCGCCACTACACCGAAGGATTGTGGGTTTGCATCAAATTTGAGTGTTCTAAAATTTCCAAGGCGAGCCATCGCAGAAGGAATAAAGGCGATTACGTCATTTACAGACAGGAAGCTCTGTAAGAATGTGTAGCACGGCAATGTGGCAATGACGTTCCTCGTCACACCTTGCTGATTTAGAAAATGATCGACCGTATCGCTAAAATAAAAAGCACTATTGTTCATAGCGACATGAGGAAATTTTGACAGGTCACTGAGATTTTGTACTGCATCGGGTATTCTTGATTTTGCGTTGACGATGCACGAGTAGTAGTCCTCCTTGATCAATGTCTGGTTAAGCCTGTCATCAATAAAATCTTTGAAGCCAATTAAAATGTCGGCCTCCCCCGATGCCAGCATTTCTTCGTGGGTTCTTTGATCAAAGTCCAGGATTTTGAATTTTATATTTGGTGCAGATCTTACGGCGGCTTGCACAATGAGTGGTACATAAGAAAGCTGTGCGTATTCATTCGCTATGATGGTGAATGTCTTTTTGATGGATGCCAGGTCAAATGGAAGAGTTTCATAGACATTGTCGAACTCGTGTATGACACGCTCAAACCTTGAGCAAAGTTCGTAGGCAAAGTCGGTAGGTTTTAGGCCGTTGCTTTGACGCAAAAATAGCTCGTTTTTGAATTCTTCTCTTAATTTCTTCAAATACCCACTGACGGCTTGCTGTGTCAAACCGGTCTCGGACGCGACCTTGGAGACGTTTTTTTCTTTGACGAGTTTGACGAAAACTCTCATGTGCCTGATTTCTATCTTGTCCATCATAAATATTTGTATCTCTTACAGGTAATCTCTGTTTGTCATTGTATCACCCGCCTCCTAGAATCTCCTCTCTTTCAATTATTCGAGATAAATTTATGAAAACTGTCGTCGTAATCGGAGCACTTGGCATGATGGGACAAGCAGCACTTAGTGGGTTAACGAGGCACAAGGTAGTCACAGCGAGTCGATCGGGTAAGGGCTGTGACTTTCAAGTAGATATTACAAATAAGGATTCATTGCGCAAATTGTTTGAATCTGTTGGCGAGTTTGATGCGGTTGTTAATACCGTGGGCCATTGCGAATATGCACCGTTTCAAGAAATGACCTCTGACCAATGGGCAACAACGATTCAAAGTAAGATGCTTGGCCAAATCAATGTCGTTCATGTTGGCCTTGAATATATCAAGGATGGCGGCTCTTTTACCTTGATTTCTGGAATACTAAACATGAAACCGGTGCCGCAGGCCATCGCTGACGCTACTACAAGTGGGGCGATTGACACCTTCGTAAAATGCGTTGCACATGAATTGCCTCGTGGAATTCGCATTAATGTAGTCAATCCCACTGTATTGGAGGAGGCGATGGATGTGTATGGAGACATGTTGCGCGGATTTCAGCCGGTTCCGGGGGCTCTGGTCGGAAAGGCATTTGAACGATCTGTCGATGGTTTTGTTACTGGCCAAGTTCTATTTGTTGATGCATAAAGCTTTGTCTTAACGCGATTTTCGATGAGACACCGACCGGATAACTATTTAATTGGCGCAGGTATGAGCGATCGTAAGATCGATGCTTGCAGCCAATTACATTTTTTCTCAATTGGTTCAGACGTAGTGATCGCGACTTGGTCAGATAATTTTCTAGTTTAAAGCGATGAAGCCTTCAGTAGCTCACGCTATTTTATGTTCAATAGATCCCGCAATACCCAGAATATTTCGCATTTTTTTAGCATGCGTTGCATAGAATGATTCATTAATGGACGAGGAATGAAGATCCCTTACTATCACATTGATTCCTTTACAAAAAAAACCTTTGGTGGCAACCCAGCTGGTGTCTGTATCCTCGACAGTTGGCTTGAAGATGCTACTTTGCTCAATATCGCCAGAGAAAACGGATTGGCGGAAACTGCTTTCATCATCGGGGCTCATGGTAAGTACCAAATCAGATGGTTCACGCCTGATATCGAAATGGATCTTTGCGGACATGCAACGCTCGCAGCGGCACATGTGGTCGCTAACTACCTGGAGAGTATTAGCCATATCCAATTTGTATCCTCAACCGATACACTCGATATCAAAATTGAAGACGGATTAATATCAATGTTGCTCCCAAGGCGAATTCCGGAAATCGCGATACCTCCGCAGATATTGCTAGATTCCGTCAACGTAAAGCCAGTTGCAGTTTTAAAATCTCGTGACTATCTATTCGTTTACGATAACGAAGAGGATGTGAAAAACATCTGGATCAAAACAGAGCTGTTTAATCAAATTAACCTCGATCCTGGTGGACTGTGTGTGACTTCTCCCGGGTCTACGGTCGACTTTGTTTCAAGGTATTTCACGCCACAATCGACAATCCTTGAAGACCCTGTTACAGGCTCCGCACATTGCACGCTCATTCCCTATTGGGCAAACAGATTGGGCAAGACGGTACTGACAGCCAGACAAGTTTCCCAAAGAATAGGCGATCTGTATTGTGAGGATCAGCAAAATACCGTGGTTGTTGCTGGCTATGCGCTTACGTACAAGATTGGGGAAATACTGATCGACGTTTGAAAATACCTAAGGCCAAGTTCGAAGGCGACAACGGGGCAGAATTTGGTCACACTCAAATTCAAAATTAACGTTTGTTCTGGCGCAAATCCGGATAACAGTCGTGCCGATGATGGTTGTTGCAGTTCTGTATAGCAGACAACAAATTTTAGACTCCACTTCACATCTCTTTTTGTATTCTTTGAGAGTTGTAATGGCCAAAAACATTCATCTAATGTAGATCTATTTTGTCACTGTACTTTCTGGAACGATAAAAATTGTGCTTCGAAACCGTTTTTATTTTAGATCTATTTAGTGAAACCACATTTAGGGATGAACTCGAGTTAATTTTTGAAAAAATGTTAAGTTGGATTGTTTAGCACGTACGATTATGTTGGCTTCTGATTTTAAGTGAATTTCCTACGTTGGGCTTCACTATGCTCTGCCGCAACCTACAATTTTTTTAGGTGTCATTTGAATAGATGAATATGCATAGAAAACTGAAATCTCTATAGTTATTTGAGTCGTCATATATACATTTTTCACTCCAGATTTTTAATCACTGACTCCCAATGTCAATGTCGCCTCTGATCACTTGAAATGACCACGAAATTGCGTCAAGCCCACAAGGTAGTGCTCTATTGTCGCAAAAACAGATGACGCTTTAAGTTGAATAACAATGAAAAACAGCCTCTTTACTGCACTATCCCCGTCCGATAAATATCAATATTTTGCGGTGGTGACTGGTGATAGTAAACGCCACTCTTACTCACATCGAAGTGATAGCTGTCGGTGGTCACGATGATTTTTGGTGATTGATTTGCTTTCTTTTGTAGGAGTTGCAAGCGATGATCAGAACGGCGTTGCCAGTACCAAGCATCGCCATGTTTTTGTATATTGAAAACTCGTCCTGCTAGCCAATCTATTTTTTTCTCATCGAGTTCCAGCACTTTTTCTGGCGTGCTTCCCGCATAGAGATCGCCTGCTTGGTCGATCCAAAGCGAGTCGTCTTTTCGTTCAGAAAATTTAGCATACTGCCATTGGTCTTTTTCTAGCGAAGTTGTTTCAGTGTCGAGGTGGTAGTAGTTGATCTGCCACTTGCCGTTGACGTTGACACTAAATGCGATGGTTTGATTGTCTTTGTATGAAACTGCGCGCATTTCTCTTTGGGGCAATTTTGCTTTCGACCATGAGCCTGATGTGGCATCGATGAGATGAATTTCATTGAGGCTAAGTGCCAGTAATTGCTTGCCGTCGGGACGCCATTGCAGATCAATATAATGTCTGCCGTCATTGAATTGACTTAGCCTTTTTGCGGTGTTGTTTGCCATATTTGAAGCAATATTGGATGCGGCATTGGGAGTGATCTGTCGCAGCCATATTTCCTCGCCACCACTCGCTAAGCTAATGAACGCGAGGGTTTGATTTTTCTCAGAAAAAGTCGCCAGCCTATCATCGACTGAGTTCGTTACCAGTTCTACTGAGTCTTGTGTGTCAAAGCGAAATTGAAGGATGTTTTGATTCGATTCGCCAGCGGGAAAGAGATAATCTTTGCCGTTGCTATGTCGTGTCGGTGCTCTTAAATTTAAATTTCCAGAATAAATCGGGTAGACATTCTTTCCGCCTAAATCGTAGCTGAGTAATTGATTCGCCGGATGTTCACCCATCAGAATCACGCGATCTCCTTGCTGGCTCCAAATGCCGCAGCAAATATAGGCGTCAAGTTTGAATAGTAGCTTGAGTTGATCAGTATCTAAATTCAGTTCATAAAAGCCTTCCCATTGTTGTTTGTCGGGAGAGGAGATCAATAGCTTATTTTGTGTTGGATGTAGGTCAAACTGGCTATTGCCGCCAATGACTAATTCAGGTTGTGAAAGCCGGCGTTTTTTCCCGGTTTTTCGATCGAGTTCAAACAAAGAATATGGCGCATTGTGCCCTTCAGATTCGGCGTAAATTAGTCTATTCACATCGTGGGTGAATTCTATTTTTCCGTAACTGCCAACCGGGCAATTATGAATCAGCTGCGGCTCAGAAAATGATTGCGCTTGAACCGTTCGAATGAAATATTGGCAGGATTCGGGAGTGGTGACCAAATAGACGATCTGCGTGCCGTCATCGCTCCAATCGGCCGGGCCAACCGAGGTCGTTTTCTCATCACCATGGTCGAATACGAACACGCTTTCATCAGACAGCTTCTTCACCTTGAGGATCATTTTGCGATCACGCACTTCTACATAACTTAATAGTTTTCCGTCAGTAGACAAGTTAGGAAACACATCGGCACCCGCGTCACGCGTGAGTGCAACTGATTTGCCAGTGGTGGTGAGCACTGGCGTTTGTTTGAATGACATGAATTGGACGAGACCAATGAGGCACGCAATCACAAATATGGCAGCGGCTGCCCAAACAAATTTGTGGGATGGTTTTTGTGATATTTTTTTTGTAGTGGATTCCCATGAATGCGTATTTGTATTGATGTTCGTGCTATCTATTTGATCCGTTTCGGACTGACCAAGT
Source organism: Affinundibacterium seohonense (assembly GCF_014284305.1). Taxonomy (GTDB): domain Bacteria; phylum Pseudomonadota; class Gammaproteobacteria; order Burkholderiales; family Burkholderiaceae_D; genus Undibacterium; species Undibacterium seohonense. Next base: position 14,968 of record NZ_JACOFW010000023.1, on the reverse strand, counting down.
TCTGTGATGTCTGCAAAGGGCTTGATGGATTCTATGGCGCGAACTTGTGCGATGAACTTATAGCCCTTCTTTGGAAAAGTGGCGATGAAACGCGGGCTTTTGGCATCGTCGTCAAAATGTTTTCTGAGTTTGGTGACGACTTTATTCACGGCGCTATCTGTCACAACGCGACCAAGCCAAACCGAATTGATGAGTTCATCCCGGCTCACGATGCTATCTGGATGTTGGCAGAAATAGCTTAACAACTCGACCGCCATAGGTTCAAGCTGCTGTACTTGCTCATTGCTGCTCAGGGTTTGTTGTTGATCGCAAAAAAGGAATTGTTCGATTTGCCAGCGCATGAATTTTTGGGGTGAAGAAATGTCATCAGTTAGAAAAGTATCACGTTCAGCGTGTTTTGTGAGGCAGCATCATAGGAGGAATTGGCGAAAAACCGCCTAAGTCATCAAAAGTCATCAAAAGTAATGTCTACGTCACGACATTTTTGTGGTGTTTTTTTATGCTCATTCACTTCATTCAACAGGGAGTGTACTTATGAGAAATATAAAGTCGACCAGCATCATGACATTCATCGTGCTAATTTTGCAAATGCTGATCGCCGCCAATACTTGGTCTAATGAAACCTATCTAAAGCCTGTTAGTCTAGCTGGCGCCAAAATGGAGCAAAGAGCGGATGCCTATCATTTATTGCAATCCGATCTGTTTCACCAAGAGTTGAAGGATTTAGTCAAGCGCGCGAACCTCAGCGTTGATGATGCCAGCAGGGATGACGACAAAATCGCTGTTGCTTCTTTCTTAGATGATTTTAAACAAACGCATCGCCTCATCGCCAAACAAAAAAATCCCTTGGGCTACTTTCATTATTCAAGCGATGCATGGCTGAGCCAAACCACGCCCGACAAAAATCAGAATGCTACAGAAGCACTGCACGCGCTCATGACGACAAAGCTTAGTGCTTTTTCTAACGAGGATTTATACAAGGTGAGCTATTGCCTAGGCTGGTCACTTGAGATGGGGCAAGACTATATGTTGGGTTTGTTTAAACAACTTCAGTCCAACCCAACGCTCGATAAGAATAACATCGTCAAACTCGTGACCAACTACCAGCTCTACAAAGTGTACGAGCGCATTTTAGCGACTGGAAATCAAGTCTTGTCTGCCGAAAATGAAAAGCGTTATGTGATCGAACCGAATGTGCTCATCAAGACAAAATCGGGCGTGAGCTTATCGGCGGTGGTGGTGAGGCCAAAGCAAAACGCAGGCAAACGTCCGACTGCTTTTCAGTTTTCGATTTATGCCGATGAAGCGTGGCACATCAAAACGGCAATCCATGCAGCCGCACACGGTTATGTGGGCGTGATCGCCAATACGCGTGGAAAACGACTTAGCCCAGACGAGATCATTCCCTGGGAAAAAGACGGCGAAGACGCCACGCAAGTGATCGATTGGATCATCCAACAAACGTGGAGTGATGGCCGTGTTGGCATGTATGGCGGTAGCTACTTGGGATTCACGCAGTGGGCTGCTGCTAAATACATGCACCCCGCATTAAAAACCATCGTACCTTATGCTGCAGCTAATCCATTGACGGGTTTGCCTATCGAGAACAACATTTTTATCACGCCCAATTATCAATGGGCATTTCATGTGACAAATAATAAGACGATGGATCACTCTGTGTATGCCGATAGGAAGTATTGGGACGATGTATTTGAAACTTTATATAAAAGTGGTCGCGCTTTCCGAGACATCGACAAAGTCGAAGGCAAACCGAATCCGTGGTTTCAAAAGTGGCTCAAGCATCCAGACTATGACAGCTATTACCAACAAATGCTGCCCTACAAAAATGACTACAAGAAAATCACTATCCCTGTGCTGTCGATTACTGGCTACTTCGATGGTGGGCAAATTTCAGCCATCGATTTCTTAAAGCAGCACTACAAATACAATCCACAAGCGAATCACACTTTGCTGATCGGCCCGTATAGTCACGGCACCGCGCAAGGTATACCGTATTCTCATCATAGTAATTACCAACTTGATCCAGTCGCCTTAGAAAAAGACACGGAAGAAATTACGTTTCAATGGTTCGACTATGTGTTCCACAACAAAGCTCGTCCTTCGCTGCTCAAAGACAAAGTCAATTATCAACTGATGGGCAGTAACACGTGGCAGCACCATCCATCTTTGCAGAAATTAAATCAAGAAGGTCAGCGCTTTTATCTGAATACAACCAAAGATAAGGATGGCCATTATTTCCTGTCGAGAAGCAAACCGCGGGCGCTTGATTTTGTTTCGCAAACAGTGGATTTAGCCGATCGAGATACCATCAATAATGAATCTGGCATGTGGCCGCTGATTCATAAGCAGCTTCCAAAAAGTAATGGACTCGTATTTATCACCGAACCATTGACGGAAGCGATGCAACTAGCGGGAAGCATCACCGGTCACTTTTCAATCGCCATCAATAAACGTGATGTCGATATTGGCTACAATTTTTATGCGATATCGCCTGAAGGTGAAGTAGTCTTTCTCAGCTACTACATAGGTCGCGCCAGTTACGCCCATGATATGTCGGTGCGCAAATTGCTGACCCCCGGCAAGAAAACACAATTGCCGATTGTGAACGCGCGAATGACGGCAAAATTACTCCCACCGGGTAGCCGACTTGTCATGGTGCTGGACGTGAACAAGAACCCTAACGCGCAAGTGAATATGGGAACAGGAAAAGACGTGAGCGACGAAACGAGTGCGGATGGTAAAGAGCCTTTGCAAATCAAATGGTTCTCGGATAGTCAGCTTGTGATTCCGCTAAAGCCTTGGCGCGTGAAATAGTGAAGGTGTTCACGGTAGTCCTAACAAAAAAGAGTAGGGCGTGGTGCGTGTTCTACTAAGTTCTACAAGGTAGACAGTTATTCTCGTGTAGGCGCACTGCATTCTGGAATACTATTCCTGATATTTCAGTTTGCTTAGACTAACTCCTTCCCCTTCAAGGGGAAGGTTGGGATGGGGATGGGTTTCTGTCATTTGCTTGCTAGGTTTCATCAACAAAACCCATCCCCACCCTAGCTCTCCTCTTGAAGAGGGAGGGAACTCATCGCTCAAATTGCTCTCGCGATGAACTTCGAAAGTTCAAGTCAAATTGAACCATACTCTTTTGAAAGCAATTAGTAACTGGCATCTTCACGACACACCTGTTTTTGTACAAGACGGAGGTGCGCGTGCGCAGAAACGATAAGCTCTGAGTTTGCTACCTTAACTGAGTGGCATTCCCAAGTAGTAAGGGTTTAGAGAGGTTTGGAACTTTGTTGATGGAAAGTTGGTGATGTGTTAATTTCGGTTTTTTAACTTTACAACAAGCTAGACCTTTATGAACTGGAAACGGTTAACACTATTTGCTCTGTACAGTTTTGTGCTCTTTGGTGCAGCTTTTATTATTGGCTCTCGTGTTGGCGCCTACCAAGCCATGATCGGCGATGCTCAAAATAAAGCCCTTCTTGACGTTTATGCGCTTAAATGCCTTAAAAAGGGGTGCATCGAACCACTTATTACTGAGAAAGAAATTAGCCTAAATGGGCAAATTGCTTTACATGGGCGCTGGGTTGAAAGCAACTTCAAATGGTTATTTCCCGAGTTTGCAACTCAAGACTCAACAAACATTCATGAAGCTGTAAAGTATCGCTTAGAAAACCCTTACACCATGCCTGATCTCGGCCCAGAAATGGTGGAAGAGCAAAATGAATTTCAAAAATATTTGAACGGGGTCTTGAAACAGTATGCAAAAAAATGAATTCAGATCACGGCCTAATCCCTTGTTCAACGCGCACAGTCAACAAGGCCGAGCGCTTCGCTCATTTTAGTGCTTGTCGCCTGCCGGTTAACTCAAACGATAGCGCGCATGAATCAAATCGACCTCTATACGACATTTCGAGCATTAGGTTGTGAGATACTTGTCTTCGAAGACCATCCTCAATTTTTTGGTAATTGGCGTGCCCATTTCAAGTTTAAACGGGAGCGCTACGAAATCGTAAGTGACAACCGAGAGGGCTGGTTAACTTTGTGGCGCTACGATGCCGAAAATAAAGGTGAAAGAGTTTTCGAGGTTATTTCTTCTCAGCTTAATGAGAAAAGTGAGCTTGCACTTCTTAAACAATGGCTTACAGAATTGGGGGGCAAGTGATCGCTTTCGCTAACACGACGCTCGGCATTTTTTCAACCATCTGCTTTTCGGTTACGGCGCGTTGCGCGCAGTTCCGTTTAGCTCGGCGTTATTAGCACATAAGATCCGAGTCATGGAAAACGATAGTGAATTAAGACAAGCAGAATTTATATTGAATGCACTAGTTTGGTGCTCTGACGAAAATCAGTATGATTCTCTACTGTCGATGGCTAAGAAAATTCTAGAACCGTATTTGAGAGTTGCCCATCCTAGAGCTTTATGGCTTAAGTCAGGAATGCCTAATATTGGCGAGGATTCCACTTTAAGCGAGCAATAATTTGATTCTAAACACCTGGAGCTGTTACGTTTAGCCGCTGAAGGTGGCTGCCCTGAGGCTCAGTATAGTCATGGCTGCAAACTTTATGATGAAGGCAAAATATCTGAAGCCATCGATTTTTATTTTCAATCTGCTCAAGAAGACTATGCTCCAGCGCAATGGTGTTACGGTCTAGATGTATTGCATGGCAATGGCATTGAGAAAAACGAAATAGTAGGCCTTCGCTATATCCGCATGGCTGCCGAACAACGCTACCAATACGCTGTGGAGTTTATGATCGATTCATATACGAATGGAAAATACGGGTTTAAGGGTGAAGAAGAATTGCAAAGGTGGCAGCGTATCTTGCCTCATTGCGAGCATCGCTACTAACAATTCTATCAACTACGCGCCTGCGGTGCCGGTCGCAAAAAAAGCTGCGCGCATTTTACCTATCACGTTAGATTTTTTATGAAGATCACACACAACCAAACTTATCAAGCACCATTAACCGATATTGGCGCGGAACTGGTAAGAATGATCAAAGATCGTGACTACCATTTGATTGCAGAACGTTTTGCTTATGCCTTAGCTTATGATAGGCCAATTGCAGAAGCGATCGCTTCCGATATTGATTTCTGTCTGGGGGGTGAAGGGCGTTCCTCGGTTATCGGTTTAGCTCATGAACCACGGATACAGGTGAGTTATTTTGGGCAGCCTAATAGCTCTGGTCTTTTCGGATTGGTAGAGTGTTTTTTACCGCTCGATAACGATACAGGTGAGTTATTGGCGACACTCATTATTACGAACGAGGACCAAGCGTATTACGCTTGTCTCGAAGATATTGCCTATGTTGCCTAATTAGGAAAAGCGATTGGACTTATCTTAACTTGATTCCCTGTTTTATTAAATTGTGCGCGGCCTACTTTCACTACTGCATTACGCACTCTGCATTCGGCTTAAGATGAATCCTCCCGAACATGACATAGAAGATAGAACCCCAATCTGGGATTGTATGCAGGATTTATATATGGATACGGATGTCACATTATCCTATGACTTCATCGCTCAAAGATGCGCTGAATCTAAATACAATATCGACGAGTTGGAGAACATATTGTTTAATGAGGTACTGCCTGCTCTTAGATTTAATATGTTCATTCTGCCTGCGCCAGAGTGGGCTGGCTTTCAATTGGATTGGCTGGTAAAGCGGGTGCTTGCTCACCATCGCTTTGGTAAGCGAAAGCCGTGGATTTTACGTCGTTATACGCAAGATCACTGGACGCACATTCGACAAAAGATTCAAGAGATTCGTCAGAACGCTAAATAACAAGTTTCTTGAATTATGAATTCTTTGGTCTAACATGTTGCGCTTGTCGTCTTTTTGAGAGTAAACAATCTAAAGGCGCGATGAATGCACTGCGATCTCAAACGAAGCAATCCAAATCAATTTTATAGGAAACAAGATGCAGGTAGAAAATGTGCGCCCAGAAGATTACGCAGAGATGCTGGATGTTTGGGAAAACTCCGTTCGCGCGACGCATGATTTCATTACTGAAGACGATATCGCGTTTTTTAAACCGATGATCATTGAACAGGCTTTTCCGGCGTTCACATTAAGATGCGTGAAAAATGAAGCTAGTTCGATTGTGGGTTTCGTCGGTGTACACGATGCTAAGATTGAGATGCTGTTCATCTTAAATGAAGCGCGAGGACAAGGTGTGGGTAAGATTCTGTTGCAGTATGCTATGGAACAACTTGGCGCAACCGAGGTCGATGTCAATGAGCAGAATCCAAAGGCGGTCGGTTTTTATCAGCACATGGGCTTTAAGATCATTGCTCGCTCACCGCTCGATAGTATGGGAAAACCATTTCCGATTTTGCATATGAAGCTTTAAGGATAAAACATGTTTTCTTGGCGTTGGTTCTTCGCGGCCGTGATCGTATTTGGCGGTTGGCATCAGTATCAGCAGCGTGCGCAAAAACCGATTCCGCGTTCGAATGGTGTATTGGTGCAAAGTGAGCCGGTGCAAACCATGCTTGATCGCGGGGATAATTGGCAAAAAGGCGACTACACGATAAAAGCCTTGGCCGATTTTGAAATTGAAGCGCGTGTCTTGGCGAAGGAGCTGTATCGGATTGGTCGCGAGGCCGATTTATCGCCTGTCGATTTGGCCTTGGGGTGGGGATCAATGTCAGATTCTGAAGTCTTGTCTTCGTTGACGATTTCGCAGAGTAATCGTTTCTACTATTATCGATGGGAAGACCAACCACCACGCCCACCAGCGGAGATAGCGAGTCATAGCGCGAACATGCATATGATTCCGGCAAACGCACAGATTGAAAATACATTGAAAGAGCTACGTGCCGGCCAAGTTATTAAATTGCGCGGAAAATTAGTCGCTGTCAGCGCGCCAGATGGTTGGCGTTGGCAATCCTCACTAACGCGTGAGGACACTGGCGCTGGTGCATGTGAGTTAATTCGAGTGGAAAGTGTTGATGTGCTCTGATTTGTTTGATTGGCCAATATTGCACTGATTGTTTCTTAGCGAATCAATGGCTGTTCGCAACACCACTCAGCAAGCTTGCCCGATGTTTGAGGATGGCTTGCGTCACAATCTGGTGCAGCTCACTGGCGGTGTTTGCATCTATCCCATCAATTAAGTTGGCGCGCATCGCTGGTGTCCAAAATTTTTTCAAATGATTGGCAATGCCGTCCAAGGCTTCTTCACGGTCCGGAAAGCTCTCAAAAAATGTGCCGATCTGGTTCGCCATTTTGATTAACTTGTTGATAGTGTCGAGATTATTCATGGTCTTGAATGTGTATGCGTTGTGGGTGGCTATAGATACTCAAATCCTTACCACGGGTGAATCCTAATAAACTGACGCCCGCTTGTTGTGCGATGTCGATAGCAAGACTGGTGACGCCCGATACGGCGGCGAGCACAGGGATACCAGCAGATGCGGTCTTTTGCACCATTTCGTAACTAGCGCGGCTGGTGATGCAAATGAAACCTTGCGATGGGGCGATTCCTTTTCGTAGACAAGCACCAATGACTTTGTCGAGTGCATTATGTCTGCCGACATCTTCGCGAATGACTTGAACAGTGCCGTCAGCGCTGCACCACGCAGCAGCATGACTACTGCCAGTTGCTTGCAACAAAATTTGTTGTTCGCGCATCGCAGCGATGGCGCTTGAGATGGCTGTTGCGTGCAGAGTTAGGTTGGATAGAACAGGCGCAGGTTGACGTATCGCTTGCGCTAAACTTTCTACGCCGCATAAGCCGCAACCTGTGCGTCCTGCCAATTGGCGTTTTCTGTCTTTTAAACCGGCAAAGCAGACCGCCGCAATGGTGATATCGAGCGTGATTCCCTGTGCGCTCTCAGTCGCTTCAACATCATAGATCTGAGCAACGTGTTCGATGATGCCTTCAGAAAAAGCAAATCCGTAGGCGAAGTCCTCGAGTGCGGTCGGGCTTGCCATCATGACGGCGAAGGCAATCCCGTTGAACACCAACGCCACCGCGATTTCTTGCGCGACTTGGTCTTCGCCATGTTGGCATTGACCATCACGCAGGCGTGTCACGCTTTGAGACTGAGAGCCTTTTTCATCGGCGCTCATCTCCTCGCCTTGCATGGAATTGGTCACGGTGTTCAAGTGCTTGGTCTCACATTGTTACTGCTCCAAGCAGCTTGCGCCAGCGCCAATTGTTCGGCATCAAATTGCTGTTGCGCGTGCTGCCATTCTGATTGATGCGCCGTCGCCATCACTGGCAACACTTGCACCGCAGTGACTTTGTATTCAGGACAATTCGTCGCCCAATCTGAGTTGTCAGTGGTGATGACATTCGCTCCCGATTCTGGGAAATGGAAAGTCGTGTACACCACACCCGGCTGCATTGTTTGCGTAACAAACGCGCGCAAGACCGTATCGCCAGCGCGGCTTTCGATTTTGACGAACGCATCATGTTGGATGCCACGTTCTTCTGCATCGTGTGGGTGAATGTGCAGACGGTCTTCATGGTGCCATTGACTGTTCTCTGTGCGACGCGTTTGTGCGCCCACATTGTATTGCGAAAGGATACGCCCCGTCGTTAAGAGCAATGGAAATTTGCGCGTGACTTTTTCATCGGTGGCGACATACTGCGTAATGATGAAGCGGCCTTTGCCGCGCACAAATTTGTCAACGTGCATAATCGCGGTGCCCGTTTCTTCGGTGTTCTCATTACATGGCCATTGCACGCTGCCGTGTTGATCAATTTTTTCATAACTAACTCCGCGGAAGCTCGGTGTCAGTGCGGCGATCTCGGCCATGATTTCGCTAGGATGTTGATATTGCATAGGATAGCCGAGTGCATTCGCGAGCTTCATCGTCACTTCCCAATCCGCGTAACCAGCTTTCGGTGGCATCACTTTGCGAACGCGTGAGATGCGTCGTTCAGCATTGGTGAAAGTACCGTCTTTTTCGAGGAAAGACGAGCCCGGTAAAAACACGTGCGCGTATTTGGCGGTTTCATTTAAGAAAATGTCTTGCACGACCAAGCATTCCATTGCCATTAACGCTGATGTCACGTGCTGGGTATTCGGATCAGATTGAACGATATCTTCACCTTCGCAATACATGCCTTTGAATTCACCAGCATGTGCAGCGTCGAGCATGTTCGGAATCCGTAAGCCCGGCTCAGGGTTTAATGTCACGCCCCATGCCGCTTCAAATTGCGAACGTACTGTGCTATCAGAAATATGACGATAGCCTGGTAATTCGTGCGGGAAAGAACCCATGTCGCAAGCGCCTTGCACATTGTTTTGACCGCGCAGTGGATTCACGCCAACGCCTTCACGCCCGACATTGCCCGTTGCCATCGCGAGGTTGGCGATACCCATGACCATGGTCGAGCCTTGCGCATGTTCGGTTACGCCCAAACCGTAGTAAATCGCTGCATTGCCGCCGGTTGCATACAAACGCGCGGCTGCGCGAACGGTTTCTGCGGGGACGCCCGTAATGGCTGTAATCGCTTCTGGCGAATTGTCGGGACGTGCGACAAATGCACTCCATTCGCGCCATGACTTATCGTCGCAGCGCTCTTGCACATACGCGTCGGCAACCAAGCCTTCGGTGACGATCACGTGCGCCAGTGCGCTGATGATCGCGACATTGGTGCCGGGTTTGAGTTGTAAATGATAATCCGCTTTGACATGCGGCCCATCGACCAGATCAATTTGACGTGGGTCGATCACGATCAACTTGGCTCCTTGGCGTAGGCGTTTTTTCATGCGTGATGCAAACACCGGATGCGCATCACTCGGATTCGCGCCGATCACCATGATCACATCAGCGTGTTCGACTGATTTGAAAGTTTGCGTGCCTGCCGAGGTACCAAAGGTTTGACCGAGGCCATAACCTGTTGGTGAATGGCAAACGCGCGCGCAAGTATCGACATTGTTATTGCCGAACGCGGCACGTATCAGCTTTTGTACCAAGTAGGTTTCTTCATTGGTGCAACGTGATGAGGTGATACCGCCGATGGCGTCTTTGCCATACTTAGCTTGAATGCGGCGGAATTCCGAAGCGGCATAGTTGATGGCTTCGTCCCAACTGACTTCACGCCACGCTTCGTGAATACTCTTGCGTATCATGGGTTTGGTCACGCGATCTTTGTGTGTCGCATAGCCCCAAGCAAAGCGACCTTTGATGCAGGAATGTCCCTCGTTGGCTTTGCCGTCTTTCCACGGCACCATACGTACCACTTGGTTGCCTTTCATCTCCGCTTTAAAGCCGCAGCCCACACCGCAATACGCGCAAGTGGTGATCTTGCTGTGCTCAGCTTGACCTAACATGATCACAGTTTTTTCTTGCAAAGTCGCGGTAGGGCAGGCTTCAACGCACGCACCGCAACTCACACATTCCGATTCCATAAATGGTTGATCTTGGCCCGGTGAAACGCGTGCCTCAAAACCACGACCGCTGATCGTTAAGGCAAAGGTGCCTTGTGTTTCTTCACATGCGCGGACGCAGCGATTACAGACGATGCATTTGGACGGGTCATAAGTGAAGTACGGGTTCGACTCATCTTTTTTACTATCGAGATGATGTTTGCCACCATTTGTGACACCGTTGCCAGCACCGACGCCGTAGCGTACTTCGCGCAAGCCTGTCACGCCAGCCATATCTTGCAATTCGCAATTGCCATTCGCAGAACAAGTTAAGCAATCGAGTGGGTGATCAGAGATGTATAACTCCATCACGCCTTTGCGTAATTCTTGCAATTGTGGGCTTTGGGTTTTGACCTTCATGCCAGCTTCAGCAGGCGTGGTGCACGATGCCGGAAAACCCTTGCGACCTTCAATTTCCACCAAACATAAGCGACAGGAGCCGAAAGGTTCTAGGCTATCGGTGGCACAGAGTTTTGGAACTTGAATACCAGCATCGACGGCGGCGCGCATCAGCGAGGTGCCCGCTGGTACAGTAATCATTTCACCGTCGATTTCTAGGCTGACGGTCTGGTCTGATTCTCGACGTGGCGTGCCGAAATCTTTGTCTTTTAAATGAGAAAGCATGTTGTTCTCCTAGGCCTTGGTTTGATCCGACGCCGGATTTGCCGCAGCTAGACCAAAGTCTTGCGGATAATAGTTGAGTGCAGAGATCACCGGATTCGGCGTCATACCACCGAGCGCGCACAGCGAGCCGTATTGCATGGTGTTGCACAAATCGCGTAAGAGTTTTTCTTGCGTAGGTTTGAGCGCAGAATTCGCATCAGCTTGCACCAAGCGTTCAATCACTTCGACACCACGCGTGGAGCCAATGCGACATGGTGTGCATTTGCCACAAGATTCCAGCGCACAAAATTCCATCGCATAGCGTGCTAGTTTCGACATATCCGCCGAATCATCATGCACGACGATGCCGCCATGCCCCAAGGTTGCACCGACCGCGGCATAGGCTTCGTAGTCAAAAGGCAGGTCCCAATACTGTTCTGGCACATAACTACCTAAGGGGCCGCCCACTTGCACCGCTTTGATAGGACGGCCGCTGGCACTGCCACCGCCAAAGTCAAACAAGAGTTCACGCAAAGTGACGCCGAAGGCTTTTTCTATCAAGCCACCAAAGCGGATGTTGCCAGTCAATTGGATAGGTAGTGTTCCAGTCGAACGACCGAGTCCAAAGTTTTTGTAAAACGCCGCACCGCGTTCGAGTATCAATGGCACCGATGCAAAACTAATCACATTGTTGATCACCGTCGGCGCGCCGAATAAACCTTGTAAAGCTGGAATAGGGGGCTTGGCGCGCACCACGCCGCGCTTGCCTTCTATGCTTTCTAACATCGCGGTTTCTTCACCGCATACATACGAACCAGCGGCTTTGCGTACTTCCAGATGAAACGCGTAGTTCGAGCCAGCGATGTTGTCACCCAAGTAGCCTGCGGCTGTCGCTTGTTCAATCGCGCTTTGCATCACAGTCAAGGCTCGTGGATATTCGGAACGAATATAAATGTAACCGCGTGTCGCCCCCGTCGCAATGGCGGCAATCGTCATGCCCTCGATCAGCATGTAGGGATCGCCTTCCATCGTCATGCGATCCGAGTATGTGCCGGAGTCACCTTCATCGGCATTGCAGACGATGTATTTTTGTGGCGCTGTCGCTGCGGCCACGGTCTTCCATTTGATTCCGGTTGGGAAAGCTGCACCACCGCGTCCGCGCAGACCCGAATCTAAGACCTCTTGCACAATCTGCGTCGACGTTAAATGTAGACAGCGGCGTAAGCCAGCATAACCTTGATGCGCTTCATAATCGCTTAAAGACAAGGGATCGGTCACGCCCATGCGACTAAAGCACAAGCGGTCTTGTTTTTTGAGGTAAGGAATTTCCTCGGTCAAGCCTAGCGATAAAGCATGGGTGCCGCCTTGCAAGAAATTCGCTGCAAATAGCGAAGCCACATCTTCTATTTGCACTGGACCATAGGCAACACGACCTGCATCGGTTTGTACTTCAACCAGCGGCTCTAACCAAAATAAGCCGCGTGAGCCATTGCGAACTAAGTCGATTGAAACACCGCGCTGTTGGGCTTGGGCGAGGATCGCTTCCGCGACTTCGTCTGCACCTAAGGCGATGGCTGCGGTGTCTGCAGGCACATAAATACGCACACCCATTATGTGTTCTCCTTCGCAGATTGTGCTGATTCTGCTAATGCCGCACTGCGAGTTTGCGCATCGTGATGGCGTTCAAGCAGTTGATCAAATCGTGAGACATTCACTCGGGCATAGGGGCGTTCATTCACACTCATTGCAGGTGCTGTCGAACAGAGTCCTAAGCAATACACGGGTTCCAATGTGATAGCGCCGTCGCTACTAGCACGTTGGCAAGCGTGCTGCCATAAAGCTTCTGCCCCCATAGACTGACAAGCTTCCGCACGGCAAATTTGCACGATGGTCTTAGCTGGTTGCTCTTGACGAAAGTGGTGATAAAACGTGATCACGCCATGGACTTCCGCCCGCGACAAATTCATGGCCTTGGCGATGATTGGCGTTGCGTCGGCTGGAATAAAACCGAGGCGATCTTGAATCGCATGAAGAATCGGCAGCAAGCTGCCTTGATTAAATTGCTTAGACTGGTGTTCGAGAATCGCGCTATGCACCGTCTCTCGTTGATGGTCGCTTAACATGGGCTATCCGCATCGTGGTTGGGGAATTGAGGGAATGTCATTGCATCCTCCTTCGTATTCCGTCATTGTGATAGAAAAAGCCACAATTTTCCAATTGAATTTGGATATAGGCGTTTCGCCTTTGATCCGCAGCGAAAAGTAGAGGTGTCAATGTCCTCTCTGCCACAAGCCATAGGTGTCTACATAAGTTCAAGTTCGATTAAAAACGCCTTCTCCCGCGTGCGGGAGAAGGCAGGGATGAGGGGAGTTCAGATTGACGAAATGCATTTAAATGCTGCGTTCGGTATTGAAAGCGTATGCAGGCGATATGATTTCTCGCCTCTCAACCTCCCTCACCCCAACCCTCTCCCGCTCGCGGGAGAGGGGGTATTATCAGAAATCCCACTTGTGAAGCTCCCTTAACCCCCAAGCTTTTCATCAGGGCGCAAAGTCAGCACACGCACACCATCCTTGGTCACTGCAACAGTATGTTCAAATTGCGCAGACAATTTGCCATCGACCGTCACCACCGACCAGCCATCATCCTCGGTATCGACCGCTGCCTTACCTTGGTTAATCATGGGTTCAATGGTAAACACCATGCCTTCACGTAGTGTCAATCCGGTGCGCGGCTTACCCCAATGCAGCACTTCGGGCGCTTCGTGCATTTCACGACCAATACCGTGACCACAATACTCGCGCACCACCGTGTAACCATGTTTGCGCGCATGGCTTTCAATCGCAAAGCCGATATCGCCTAAACGCGCACCAGGCCGCACAGTCTTGATGCCTTTCCATAAAGCTTCATACGTCACTTGCACCAAACGCTTTGCCGCAGGCGCAACTTCACCGACCAAATACGTCTTACTAGAATCCGCAATAAAACCATGCTTTTCCAGCGTGATATCAAAATTCACGATATCGCCATTCTGTAAAATCTCAGTAGGCGAGGGCACACCATGGCAGACAACTTGATTGCGCGAAGAATTCAATGCATACGCATAGCCATATTGCCCCTTGCTCGCCGGACGCGCCTGTAAATCATGCGTGATGTAATGATCAACCAAATCATTCACTTGCATGGTCGACATCCCAATCAAATGACATTGATCTAGGTGGGTGAACACTTGCGCTAACAATTTGCCCGCTTCAGCCATCAAGGCAATTTCGTCGGGTTGTTTAATGATGGCACTACTCATGCGCTCGCCACCCGTAAAGCCTGCGTCTCCACCCCCGCAGCCCGCATTTCTTCCGCTATGATTTGCTGAAAACTCAAGGTCGGATGCATTTCACACAGCATGCCAATCTTGATCCAATACGCCGCTTGCGCGTTAATCGACCGGCAAGAAACCGTGCTCGCTTTACGCATCTGGTCGTGCAGTTCCTCGTCAATATTGACTATGCCCATGAAATATCCTTGATATGAAGTGAATATGAATCGTATGTGAAGTATATATTCTTGGGCTGATTTTGTGCAAGCGACTAATTGCCGATTCAGTTAATTTGGTAGAAAAATGGGTGAGAGGTTTCTTGAAAAAGTGTATTTTGGGGCGACCCACCGAATAAAAATGAAATAGAGGATCACGCCTCTTTTGTCGATTCTGTTATACCGTGATTTAGATTGGTGTACATGATTTGAACTAAGCTGGACAAGGGTTTCGCGGGATATGGAACTTTATTGATAGATTTTTAAGAATGTGTTAACGTTGGTTTTTTCACTTTAAAACAAGTTGAACTAAACCGCTACGCGGTGGGCTGTTCCTCAACGAATTATCACTAGTAAAAAGTGTATGGTTTTCTACTCTGAAGCTGGGAATGTCCCCGGTTTTGGTAAAGGAAATCATCATGAGTTCA
>NZ_JACOFW010000022.1 GCF_014284305.1 Affinundibacterium seohonense | reverse complement strand
TTCCATTTCTGGAATTCGTTCTTTCGAACGAGTCGCTCACTCAAAATACTGACAGTTGCGATAATGATTGCTCACTATCGCGTCTTATCTTTACTTCTTGTGAACATTTGATATTTTTTAAGTTTCCTAACTACCGAAGTAGCTAGTCGCTTCATTATCAAGTGCCCACATTTATTGACTGTTAATTGTTAAAGATCTTATTCTTTTCTACTCAAACTCACCCGAAGGTTTTTGTTTTTGCTACGAAGCGTTGTGTTCGTCAGCAGCAGAGAAACGAGATTATGCAGCACTTCTTTATTTCCGTCAACCCCCTGTTTTTTATTTCATTTAAATCGTTTTTACTTATTCGATTTAAACCTCAGGAACTCAACGACCAGCTACTTGCATTTCTCTTATTTCAACCCCGCATTTCTGCGGGAGGCGAACTATAGCAAAACAAAAGCCATTCCGCAAGCTATATGCGGAATGGCTTTTTCATTTTGTCGCTTTAGTCTTTATTCAAGCAGCTTTTTGCAGATCTATTATGTCGGCTGATTTTAATAGGGATTGAACTGCTCGCTCAAAGAGTGGTTCTGTTTCTAAAAATTTCACCCGTCCGTGCGCGATCATGCGACGGAACATCCTTACACTTAATAGTGAAGGTTGTTCTTGCCCCTCCAGTGTTAAGATCAAATTGGTCAAAGCGGGGTCGATCCAATTCAGTTTGCCCTGGTTAGGCTCGCCACCCAAATTAATTTCAACAGAAACACCTGCTTTTAACTGCTCCATCACCAAGTCTATCGCGGCATCTTTCTTTTCCGTTTCACCATCAATAGTGTCTTTCGGAAGCTCTTGCACATAAACTTGATCAAGCAACTGGACTTTCATATCCAGTTCTTTAATAGCATTGTCCAAAAACTTATTGACATTAGACCACTCCTCATCTTGTAAAACTGCAAAATTCTCTAGATCAGGATCAGCAAAAAAATTATTGAAGTGATTGTGGATCGCAGATAAAGAAGGTAATTTTTGCTTTTGCGCGGAATGATTTATACGCATTGATCTTGTATGGGCGTCCACAAGCCAATTCATCAGCCCTTCTTGTACAGTTGGATCGCACTGAATACTCGCTAAACCTTCTTTTAACGTACTCAAAATGATCGGCAACAACGCCAACAATTGGATGCGCTCTTCTTCACTGGCTTTAGGAATAATACTCCAAAGCAAATCGGGAACTAGCAAGCGAAAACGATGTGCACGCTTTGCATCTTCCCTATCAGCTAATTCTAGGACGTAAACCCAGATAGTCTCGAAAAAGCTTTGTAGATAAGGATCGATCGTAAGTCCAAGTAAAGCCTCATGCAATTGCGCGGACGTATGAGCAAAACGCAATGTCCGATTGCGTACTTGCTCGACACTTTCAATCGCATTTTCAGTACTTGCACTACCAGCACGTAACTCGCGCGCGATAAATACGTCAAATTCATCAAGCATCCGCGAGAAAATCTGCGGATTCTCGCTTTCATCTTGTAGCAAGGTTTCAACTATCCGACAAATCTCTTTGGTAATCTCGATCCCACTTGGATCAATTTGCTTCAAACCCAAAGAAATCGATCCGATGCGATTTACTAAAAGGCGCGCTGGATGGCCTTTTTGCGTCAGCAGACTATGGTCTTTTAGCGCTACCTTCAGTACAAGGAATTGCAAACGTCCGAGTTGCGCACGAATCTCCGCAGGCACTTGGGTATCTCGTAAAATGAATTCGAACAGCATCGCAACGATATCGATCGTCATTTGCTCATCCACTGTCGAACTTAAGTCATTCAGTGCACTTCTTTGTTCCAAGATAAGGTTACGAACCCCACCTCGGCTATCAAACATATCTTCGCCTGATGGCGTGTAGGATTTTTGAAACTTTGGAATCGTACTGCTTAAATTGCCGCCATCAAACTGCCCCATACGTGCTGCTTGCGTCCCACTTGGGGCACCAACATCTGGAGAAGTATCATCCGAGTGCGAACCGGATGCATCTGAATGTACTGGAAAATTTCCTCCCGAAGTATCGACACTATTCCCATCTAGATTGGTCGGTGGCAGATTAGCTTGGGCTCCAGGCGTGACATCTCGTCCAAAAAAACCTCGGATCGCATCACTAACAGCCTCACCATTCTTCAACCATGAAAACGGTTGATCATCAGCGTTATTTGTCTCGCTGGAATATGGTGCTGTGTTTGAAGAGGAATGGGTTTCATTAACCGCCGTCGTATTAGAGACCCGCTTTCCAGAGATTAGATTTGCCGCTCGATTCATTGCAGAATGGAAGAACTGTTCGATCTGGCTGCTGCGTCTGCTAGGCATCTGCGAATTCGTTAATGATGCGCTTTCATCCTCATTGCTCTGCTCGGATTCTGCTGAGGCTTGCCCCTCGTCCGCATAATTGCCTGCCGAATTACTCGCAGTCGGTGACTTCTTGATTTTCAATTGCAGTTGCGCAGCCACGCCATGCTGCGCTAGGTAATTGTTAACGGACGCGTAAATCGATGGCACAAAGCTGAGAAAATTGCTTGAGACCTGCTCAATCAAGATGTCAGTCAACATCGGACTGACGCCTAACTCATCTACGGTCATCGAGATACAACGAGAAAATAGATAGGGTCGAAATGGATTCTCCCTCTCATTCGTCACTTCTTGCTCAAAAATCAGTGCAATTCGAATGTTCAAATCACGCAACTGATCTTCAGCCTCTCGACGAAAACGATTGGTAATTTCTTCGAGCCGCAGGCCTCCCTCGAAAGCGGTGGGATCAATGAGGGTCAAACTTTCTGGATTAAAATTGGCGGTTGGCCGGTAAGTACTATACGTTGTCTTGAAACTTCGAACTAATAACTGTTCCATTGAACTAGTCAATTTTTGAACAATACTGGCTCCTTGCTCGACCAACACGGTACGCGCATCAAGCAGTCGCCCTTGCTCCAAAGAAGAATAAGTATCGTCCGCTTTAATGAAGCAATCTTCGATGCAGCGCGGAATCGTGCGTTGCATTGCTTCAGTAAAGCTGCGCGTGAATTCAATGCGAGCATTGGTTAATAATACGCTCTGATCCATACTTCCTTTGTTCAAGCAGCCTCCTTTAATCAAAAAAACGAGCGAAATTAGCTGGCTTTCTTTTTCCTTGTTACCGCTTTTTTCACCGGAGCATCTTCGGCGACTGCCACTTTGGTTTTTGCTGCCGCTTTTGATGGCGCTTTTGCCTTACGCTCTTCAAATTCAAAACTCGTTTTGCCATCCTTGCCGCGAACTAAAAACGCTTTAAATGGCCGACGCGTCCGCTGCGAGATAAAACCAGGTAAGAGGTCAGTTTTTCCTTCGACCAAAAGTTTACGCATTTGTTCAGGCAAAATTTCCTGCTGGAGGATTATCCGACCACTTCTGAAGTCACAAGCCTTGGGCTTGGCAACACTCTTTTCACAGACATAAGCTAGCCCTAACTCATAGACGTGGCCACCACACTTAGGGCAGGCGCCTAATGATTCAGCCTGCGAGAAGTCATGCTCCTCACCGTCTTCGCCTTCTTCTTGATTCTGTCCGAAGTCAAATTCTAGCTTGAGATTTTTGATATCTTCATCGCGAACAATTTTCAAAATCGCAGCAAATGGTCGCCCCATCTTTGACCTGAATCCTTGTAAAGGACCGATCTCGCGTTTTTGCAATAATTCTTCCACTTCGACGATCTCAAATTGACGACTGCCTGGCGTTTTACTCATCGAGAACTCACACTTAGTGCAAGCGAAACGACGATAATTTTCTTTGACAACGCCACCACAATTCGGACAAGGCGTATGCAAAGTCGCATAATCACCCGGAATCGTATCGTTATTAAACTCTTTCGCTCGCTTGACGATGATCTGCGTCATTTGGGCAATTTCGCGCATAAACTCATCGCGGGTAATCTTGCCGCGCTCCATCTGCGCTAACTTATTTTCCCATTCACCGGTCAACTCTGGCGAGGTTAATTCATCAACACCTAAGCCACGTAACAAGGTCATCAACTGAAAAGCTTTTGCTGTCGGGATTAATTCACGACCTTCACGCAGTAAATATTTCTCGTACAAAAGACCTTCGATAATGGCGGCACGGGTTGCTGGTGTACCCAAACCTTTACCAGACATAGCCTCGCGAAGCTCTTCATCATCAATGAGCTTGCCCGCGCCCTCCATCGCTGACAGCAAAGTTGCCTCAGAATATCTCGCAGGAGGTTTAGTAACTAAACCATTGGCAACAATTTTTTCGGTTTTGACTTTTTCACCTTTGGCTACGGCGACCAGGTTGCCTTTATTTTCAGGATCAGTCTCGTCTTGCGCTTCTTTACCGTAAATCGCCAACCAGCCTGGGTTAGTCATGACCTTGCCTTCAGTCTTGAACTGGTGTCCAGAGACTTCGGTCATGCGGGTTGTGACTTGATATTCCGCGGCAGGAAAAAACACAGCCATAAAACGGCGCGTAACCAGGTCATACAATTTTTGCTCTGGTTCAGATAAATTTTTTGGTACGTGTCCAGTCGGAATAATCGCAAAGTGATCACTAATTTTCGTATTATCAAAAATCCGCTTATTGGGTTTAATCCAATTGTTATTCAGGATCTTGGCGGCAAATTGTTGGAAATTGTTGATTTCGCTAATTTTACTGACTGTCTCTTTCACCGTCGGCAAATAATCTTCCGGTAAATGACGTGAATCGGTACGAGGGTACGTTAAGACTTTATGTTTCTCATACAAGGCCTGTGCCAAGCCCAAGGTATTCTTTGCTGAAAAACCAAACTTCGAGTTAGCTTCACGCTGTAGGCTTGTTAAATCAAACAAGGCTGGCGCCATTTGTGTTGCTGGCTTGGACTCTTCAGTGACATTACCTTGCTTACCACGACAAGCGGCAACAACCGACTCGGCTGCCGCTTTGCTCCAGAGTCGTTCAGCCTTCCTCTCACCATCAGTCTCATCTTTTTTGAATTGATGATCCAACCAACGGCCTTCATAAATTCCAGCAGCACAAACGAACTCAGCCCGCACTTCCCAAAAGTCTCTGGAAACAAAATTCTTAATTTTCTCTTCCCGCTCTACGACAATCGACAAAGTTGGTGTTTGCACTCTACCAACGGTGGTCAGATAAAACCCACCTTCTTTCGAATTAAAGGCGGTCATAGCACGTGTACCATTGATACCGATCAACCAATCAGCCTCTGAACGGCAACGAGCAGCATCGGCCAAAGGTAACATTTCTTCGTCGCTGCGCAATTTTTTGAACCCGCTACGAATCGCATCAGACGTCATCGATTGCAACCAGAGACGTTTAACTGGTTGCTTAGCTTTGGCATGCTGAGCAATTAAACGAAAAATCAATTCGCCTTCACGGCCCGCGTCACATGCGTTAATTAAGGCGGAGACATCTTTACGTTTAATTAATTTATTGAGAACTTTAAGACGCGACTCGGTCTTGGCGATAGGATTCAAGGCAAAATGCGGTGGAATCATCGGCAAATGCGCAAATGTCCATTTGCCGCGCTTCACATCGTATTCCTCGGGGACTGCAATCTCCAATAAATGACCGACGGCCGAAGATAATACATATTCGTCTGATTCAAAATAATCGTCGTGTTTGGTGAACCCACCCAAGGTCTTTGCGATGTCATTCGCAACCGAGGGCTTCTCGGCAATGATGAGGGTTTTAGTCATATTGGGCTTAATTTTTTATAGTCTTGTTATGCAATTGATTGCAGTATGGCGTTAATTTAGCGACATCCTTGCCACTTAAAACAAGGGAAATGCTATATATCAGCGGGGAATAATAAACGGAATGAATCAACTACGGCAATAGAAGCTCGGTATTTGCCACAAATAAAGAATAAATTTTGTTAAAAGCTACTGCAACAATCGTGGGCAATTTTCGGCATCACTCAACAATAATTCGTCAAACATAAGCATATCCGACTCACACCCTTGGCTCCAAAGTATCATTAATACAATAACCTTGAATTTTGCCAGGCTTAACGGCGATTCATCAACTGCCATTGCACGCTCAATGACAATTTCTCGTTGTTGAGCATTCAACATCTCAGTGTCCTGAAGAAAATGTAAATAGCCAATGGCCTCACTACCAAGCAAGGCATTTTCTTCTTCTGTATAAACCCGAAATCCCGTACTTTCCAGCAAAGATGCGGGACATAGAAGCGCATCTAGATCAGCAATTGCAAGATGATTAGTCGTGTCGGCAAGCCCCCTTAGCCAATCGAGTGCGGCAATAATCTCATCATCATCAAACCCGACAGCAGATAATTTCTTCGCCAAAACGATCGAATCAGGACAGGTATCCGGTCGGTAATAGGTTTCATAGAGATAAACTAAAATATCAAACATAAACTTCATTCATAAATTCAAAAGCAGGCTGACCTTACGCATTGCCAGCCATTTGGTGGCCTAATTAGCATTAATGCGCTGAATCATGCCATTTGGCAGAGTTTCGATGTGCCCCTGCAACTCCAAGTCTAATAACTGTGCCGACAATTCCATCACATTATCACCACTCCGCATTGCCAACACATCAATATGGATCGGATCATACCCGATAATTGTCAGCAACTTGTGACTAGGCATGTTCCGGCCAACCGAAAACTCTTGCAATGTTGGGCTTAACATTTTGACCGAGGAGCCTATTTCATCCAAGATGTCTTGTGCAGACTCAACTAGTTTCGCACCTTGCTTAATCAATTGATGACAACCTTTTGCCAAGGGAGAATGAATCGACCCCGGAATCGCAAAGACATCACGCCCTTGCTCTGCGGCCATTCGCGCGGTAATTAAAGATCCTGATTGTGCTGCCGCTTCCACAACCAATACTGCTTGCGCCAAGCCAGAAATAATCCGATTTCGCCTAGGGAAATTGCTCGCAACGGCCGGCATACCCAATGCATATTCGCTTAGTAGGCAACCATGTTCGACAATTTGATGTGCTAATTGCCGATTCCTGGCCGGGTACACGATATCGGCTCCGGTACCTATCACGGCAATCGTTGAACCGTTTCCGCGCAATGCCCCGGTATGGGCTGCGGCATCAATCCCGGCTGCCAAGCCAGAGCTGACGCATAGCCCCGCCTGGCTTAAGCACTCAGAAAATTTCTCAGCGTTTAAAACGCCCTGAGTACTTGCATTTCGACTGCCAACGACCGCAACTGTTTTGTTTTCCAACAATTCTATTTTGCCTTTGGCATACAACAGTATTGGAGGATCTGAAATCGTCAACAGGTTTTGTGGGTAACCTGGATCAGCCAAGCTAAGCAAAAAGTTACCTGGTTGCTGCAGCCAAGCTTCGGTGCGATCCATTTGCGATAGCAGGATGGCATCAGGACATTGCAGGATAGCATGCGCAATTTTTGCAGGCACATGCTCAGCTAAAGCAGCATATTCAGTTTGGAAAATTTGTGCCGGCAGCCCGAACACACTCAACAGTTTGCGAGCAGTTTCATTGCCAACGCCCTTGGTCATTGATAGGCGCAACCAATCACGCCAATCTTGATCATCTTTCGTCGGCAACAAACGCTGCTCCAGATTCATTAGCAATGAATCACTTCACAGGCGTACGCACAATATCGCCAACACTGACGACGTCTGTCACCTGCATCACCAAACCATAGGATATATTTTTGAAGACGCGGAAGACGAACAGCTGTCCATACATTTCATCGGGCAAACGAATCGGTTTTTTGTCATTCGTACGATCAGGTATGACTTTTCCAAAACGACCTAACTCTAGAACAGTTCCCACATCGATACCTGAACTCGATCCCTTATTAATACTGACGATGTTATTCTGACCTGCATAGTTCACACCACCATAGACGGCCACAACGCGCGCCTTGAGCTCTTGTTCCGGCGCGTGTGGTACATAATTAATAATAGGCGTTGGTGGAATTGGCACTAATCGATCACCAATGCCCATTTCTTCTTTGGAAGTTACTATTAAAAAGGAATCAACACCATCTTCTGTTTTAGCCGTACGTTCCAACTTGACCGCGCCGATATATACCGCTTCGTAACCAATAATCGCTTTGGTATCAGGGTCTTTCAACGCAATGCCAGGTCGGAATACTTGAAAGGAGGTACCGCTTTTTAGATCGCCCTTCACATACACTTTATCGCCCTTGCCCATGTAAACTCGTCCCTCAGGCGCAGCTACAATCCTAGGCGCATTCACGAATTCATCTTTCTCGATGATCAAAGGCTGAGACAAATACGGTTCAATTAAGTTATTAGGTATGGCGGATATGGCCTCAGATCCGCCATTAGATAAACTACGAATTTGGGGACTCAATTTTGTAATGCCAGAGGCTTGAGAGCCACCTTCTCCCAGAGGATTAGCCAAACGCAAACGGCCATTTACACGGTCAAAGTACACAA
The DNA here is from genome assembly GCF_014284305.1 of Affinundibacterium seohonense. Classification (GTDB taxonomy): domain Bacteria; phylum Pseudomonadota; class Gammaproteobacteria; order Burkholderiales; family Burkholderiaceae_D; genus Undibacterium; species Undibacterium seohonense. Next base: position 70,146 of record NZ_JACOFW010000022.1, on the reverse strand, counting down.
TTTGCTTAGGGTAAATCCAGTGTGGATTGCGAATTTCCTCCTTGTTCATGCCCCAAACTTCTGGCCAGCACCATGGATTTTGCAAAAATCTTCCAGAGATACCCCATAAGGTATCGCCTTTCACAACCACATGTTTATCTGGAGCGTCAGGTAGAAATGTGCACTTACTACTTAATGCTGGGACTTGGCTATTTTCAGCCTCTTGACCAAGTGCGGGCACAGAAACCGCGAGAGGAAAGGCAAAAGCGAGGGCGATTGTGCTAAACTTTTTCATGAAATTTTCCGATGCAGGTAGCTGATTCTAGGGAATGGCAAGCCATAAACTCTCGTCGAGATAAATCTGATTTTATTTTCGCGACTGACAGGCTCTTGCCAAACTTACCAAATTGAATCAAATTCTGCCCATAAATCCTTGAACTAGCAAGAGAAACCGCACTCTAGCGCCTCTGGCTTGTTGTGAATTGTCTTATGTCCATACTAAATATTCTCCGTTACCCTGATCCTCGCTTACACAAAGTTGCTAAGCCTGTCACAGTTTTTGATGCGCGCCTAAAGCAGCTTGCTGCCGATATGGCGGAAACCATGTATGACGCTCCAGGCGTTGGTTTGGCAGCTTCGCAAGTTGATGTCCATGAACAATTAGTCGTTATCGACACCTCGGAAGATAACTCCCAATTGCAGGTTTTCATTAATCCTGAAATTATTTGGGAAAGTGAAGAACGCAAAGTGTATGACGAAGGTTGCTTGTCGGTGCCTGGTATTTACGATGGCGTTGAACGCCCTGCGGAAGTCAAAGTACGCGCACTCGATCTAGAAGGCAATGCTTTTGAAGTTCATGCTGACGGCTTGTTGGCTGTCTGCATTCAACACGAAATGGATCACCTAAAAGGCAAAGTGTTCGTCGAGTATTTATCGCCTTTGAAGCGCAATCGCATCAAAACCAAAATGCTAAAAGAAGAACGCGACTTGAACAAAAAGGCTGGCCGTCGATGAAAGTGATTTTCGCTGGCACACCTGAATTTGCCGCTACCGCACTCAAGGCCATCATTGATGCTGGCTTTGAAGTACCTTTGGTGCTGACGCAACCAGACCGCCCAGCGGGACGAGGAATGCTGATGCATGCATCAGCAGTCAAACAATTAGCGCTGGCGCATCAAATTCCTGTCGCGCAGCCAGTCTCTCTGCGGCTCAACGGTAAATACCCAGAAATTGCGCAAGAAGCGCATGAGCTACTGCACAATACGCCGCATGACATTATGGTTGTCGCGGCGTATGGATTGATTTTACCTTTGTCGTGCCTGACTATTCCACGCTTAGGTTGTATCAATATTCATGGTTCCCTATTGCCGCGCTGGCGCGGTGCAGCACCGATCCATCGCGCGATTGAAGCTGGCGATACGGAAACCGGCATCACAATTATGCAAATGGAAGAAGGCTTGGACACAGGACCTATGCTGTTGCGTCGAGCAGTCACTATCGACGCACATGACACGACTGCAAGCTTGCATGACCGACTTGCGACATTGGGTGGCGACATGGTGGTCGATGTCTTAAGACAATTCGCGCAAAGTGATGTAACACCACTTTCTGCAGTAACGCAGCCGGAAGAAGGGGTCTGCTATGCAGCGAAAATTAGCAAGGAAGAAGCGGCCATTGATTTCCGAGCTAGCGCACAGGTAATCGATAGAAGAGTCCGAGCATTTAATCCTTTCCCAGCCGCCCATGCCAACATCGACGGCACTACCATCAAATTCTGGCGCGCCGAAGTTGCCAATGGCGACAGCAAATCACCCAGCGGCGGCATCATCGAGGCGTCAGGACAACAAGGCGTTTTGATTTCCTGTGACAATGGCAAATCAGTCTTGCGTGTATTGGAACTGCAAAAGCCAGGTGGCAAGCGCTTGCCAGCACAAGAGTTTTTGCAAGGCTTTCCGCTAAAGGCTGGACAAGTGTTTCAATCTTGATTTAAGTCCCCCACAGTTCTTGCGATAACCAATTAAGGCAATTTGCAAGAACTGTCACATTGTCATCATCGAATCCCTTTACAATAGTCACATATACCAGTGCACAGGAAGGCTATGAACAATGAACGCTTACAGTATGGCTCCGATCAATCGGGACTGATTTGTGGATACCTATTTACCGGTCGGCACGCGGGCAAAGCCTTACACACCACCGATGTTTTGCAATATCTCAATCAAACACAACGACTAGAGCCGTCTCATTTTTTGTGGTTGCATTTCAATTTGGCGAATGCCTCAACCGAAAAATGGTTGCGCGAAAATAGCCAATCTCCCGAAGAGTTCTATGAATCTTTACACCAAGGTTCACGTTCGACGCGGATTGAGCACGCTGACCAACACTTGATCGCGGTCATCAACGACGTGTTGCATGACTTCACTTTTGACCCCTCAGAAATTGCCACCTTGTGGCTCAATGTGGGGCGCGACATTATGATCAGCGCCCGCCGCAAACCACTCAAGTCAGTTGACCATTTGCGCAACGCGGTCAATGCAGGCGAGATTTTTCTTTCACCAATGGAGCTACTCACGCACTTGCTGCGCGATCAGGCTGATGTGTTAACCGGCATCGTCAGAGATGCGACCGCCAAAATCGATGAAGTTGAAGATCACTTATTGGCAGAACGATTGAGTAGAAAACGCGCCAACTTGGGTGAGCTACGTCGTTTGCTGGTACGTTTGCAACGACTGCTCGCACCTGAGCCTGCTGCACTGTTTCGTCTGCTACAAAAACCGCCTGGTTGGATGGCCGACAGCGATGTTCACGAATTGCGCCAATCGACTGAAGAGTTCTCCGTGGTACTAAGTGATATGGCGTCTTTACAAGAACGTATCAAGTTATTGCAAGAAGAAATTGCTGCACATGTCGGTGAGCAAAATAGCCGCTCATTGTTTGTCTTGACGATCGTAACTGTGCTCGCCTTGCCGATCAATATCACTACCGGCCTGATGGGAATGAATGTGGGCGGAATTCCTTGGGGACAAAATGACTTTGGTTTTTGGATCGTAGTCGCCTTAGTCAGCCTTATCACTGTAATCGGTGCATGGATAGCACGACACTTTAAAAATAAAGATTGAATTGGATTTCAATGCCATTTATTAAGTAAACATTTTTGTTTACTTAATAAATGAATTCAACTATCCTCATGCCTCACTTTTGCTAGAAGTTGCGCATGAAAACTCCTCTATTAATCGCGGCGGCCTGTCTGCTTGCCTTACTTTCGACCGTCGGCGCTGCACTGCCTTATCCAATTTTGCCGCCGCTATTTGCCTCGGATGCGGCAAATGATCTGAACCACTTTCTAGGACTGCCACCAAAACTTTTGTTTGGAATCGCGCTGAGCATTAACCCGCTTGGCTTGTTGATAGGCTCGACCTTACTTGGCCCATTATCTGATCGTTTTGGTCGTCGTCCAATTTTGTTGGCGAGTGCAGTCGGCGCTGCGATTGGTCACGCAATCACAGCTTGGGCTTTGGTGCAACAATCCTATCCTCTATTTATCGTGGCACGATTTATTACTGGTCTACTAGAAGGCAATGCGCCAGTGGCGCGTGCAATGTTAGCGGATCGTCTGGAAGGCGATCTGCGGGTGCAAGCCCTGTCGTGGCTCAATGGCGCAATTTACACTGGATGGTTAGCAGGTCCTTTATTGGCGGGACTTACCTTAGGATGGGGCATCACCGTGCCATTTTGGATCGCCGTGATTGCCTTGCTATTAGCGGCGACTCTGATTGCCATCGCTTTGCCACGCGAAACACCATCCACCCTAACAACATCTTGGCTACAAGTCGCTCGCCAGAAACACGCGTTTCATTTGCTACGTATACCTAGCTTGCGCCAGCTATTCATTATTCAATTAGCCTACACCTGTGGCGTCACCGCATTTTATGAATTCTATCCATTATGGTTGGTGGAATTTGCAGGCTATCACTCGAAAGGAATCGCATGGATGACGGCAGCGCTATGCGGTGTGATGACATTGTCTTCTTTAGTTGCAGGTCGTCCTAGTCAGTTGATGCCTTTGGAACGAGTTCGCTTTCACGCCTACTTTGGGGCTGCAGCAATTGCTATCGTGAGCCTAGGCAACGTCTGGTTGGGATTAGCAGCAATTATTCTGTTTGGCTTTCCCAATGCTTTTTACAATGCGCTCTTACCAAGTTGGTGTGCAGAGCGTTTTGGTCATCATGGCCAAGGTGCAGTCATGGGTTTAATCTCAACCACTTTTTGTCTGGCGAACATCATCATGGCGATTATTGGTTCGGTACTGACTTTAATTGATACCCGTTTGATTCTGATTTTAGGTGCGGCGATGAGTACCTGGGCTGCGTGGCGTATTGGTCATTGGCAGAAAGAATTAGCTGAACTCGACAAAAGAGAGGCGATAACTGCATGAATACCGCGGAACGTACTTTGTTTTTGCTCAAAACCCGTGGTCCACAAACCGCACAAGAGCTAGCGGATCAACTAGAGCTCAGTTCTATGGGTGCACGCAAGCACCTAGAAAGCTGGTTCGAAAAAGGCATGGTGACGTTTGAAGACAGTGCGGAAAAACAGGGTCGTCCTTGTCGCCGTTGGCAATTAAGTGAAGCTGGGCACGCGCGCTTTCCTGATCGACATAGTGATTTGACGGTACAAATGCTGCAACAAATACGTCAAATTTTCGGTGAAAAAGGTCTGAATCAAATCATCGCTGCTCGTGAATCCGAAACATTAAACAGCTACACACAAGCGACGAGTAAAGTTAAGACCCTTAAATCCAAACTCAAAGTCTTAGCCGAAATCCGCACCCAAGAAGGCTATATGGCAGAAATTTTGCCACATGAAGATAGTGGATTTTTACTCGTAGAAAATCACTGCCCCATCTGTGCTGCAGCTAAAGAATGTCAACAGTTTTGCCGCTCAGAGCTTACGATATTCCAAAAAAGTTTAGGCGACGCCTGCGTAGTTGAACGCACCGAGCATTTGCAAAGTGGCGCCCGCCGTTGCGTGTACTGGGTTAAACCAATTTAAGAAAAAAATTTATTTCGATAGCAAATCCTGCGTTGATTTTCCTTGCTGCGCTAACAGCGTTTCCAACGCTGGCATCAAAGGTCCCAGCGTTTCTTGCAGCATACTTCGCACCGTATCGACCACCACTTGGGTTTGTCTTTCAATCTCAATATTCAAGCTATCGCCAACCTGCTTTTGCCCGAATACGGTCATGCGCAAAGTTTCAGGAATTAACCAGACCTCGAACCAACATTCTTCGCGATTGACTTCGGCAATCGTTAAACTAGCGCCATTGATGGCAATATAGCCCTTTGCAAAAATATAGCGCATCCACTCTTTCGGAACGGCAATGCGCAACACATAGTTATTTTCCAACTGACGAATCTGTGCGAGAAGGGCGACAAAATCGACATGACCAGATAAGGGATGACCACCAATTTCCGCACCGTCTTTCGCTGCGCGCTCCACATTCACTTGCGCGTCCTCGGCATAGCCACCAAGCGTAGTAATTGCCAAGGTTTGCTGCATGATGTCAAATTCGGCGGCATTCTCAGACAATTTCGTCACGGTTAAGCAAACCCCATCGGTAGCGACGCTGGCACCGATTTGTAGTTGATGATCAAAACCTGCTGGGAAAGCCAGTTGTATCGTTCGCAAACCCGTTTGATCTTGGATTTTTTGGATGGTGGCGACGCCTTGTACAATTCCTGTAAACATAGTGTGTAATTCGTTTCATTAATTCAAATTTGGATTGCCAGATTTCTTCATCTCGGCCAATGGCGCAAACATCTCATTGGTCATATTCACAAAATGATCGCGCAACCATTTGTGTGCCGGATTACGCGCATCGCGCTCATGCCACAACATATCGACGTGGACATCGGGCGTTTCAAAGGGCAATTCTTTCCATACCAAAGCGTCACTCATCCCAGTCGAAGCGATAAAGTGGAATGGCAAGACTGTCAGCAAATCCGAATTGGCCACCACTTTCCCCCCCGTAAAGAACTGATTCACGGTTAGCAAAATGCGACGTTCGCGTCCCATCTTTAATAATTCATCATCAATCAAGCCATGCGCACGACCAGAAAAACTCACTAAACAATGATTCGCGGCGCAATACGCATCCAGCGTTAATTCTTGATTCGCAAGCGGATGCGATTTACTCATCACACAAACGTAATGGCCAGAATACAAACGTTCGTGCCGGATCGGACTACGCGCAGCGCCTTGTCCACCAGATAATTGGGCAACCACGCCCGGGAAAAAACCTACCGCGATATCGATATCGCCCTGGGTGAGCAAAGGTCGCGGTTCACGCGTGGTTAGTGGCACCATACGCGCATTCATATGCGGCGCTTCGCGTTCAAATGCGGTAATGAGGGTTGGCATCCACAAAGCAGCGGTGGAATCTGCCATCGCCATCCTAAAAGTCGCAACAGCTTTGGATGGATCAAAACTACTAGGCGCAATCGCTGCTTCTAAAGTTGATAGTGCTTCGCGAATTGATGGCCACAAAATTTCAGCGCGCGGCGTTGGTTTCATTCCATAAGCCGTACGAATCAAGAGTTCATCGTTGAGCGAATAACGCAAACGTTTAATCGCGTTCGACACCGCAGGTTGGGTCATCGCAAGTTTATCAGCAGCGCGGGTCAGATTTTGCTCGACCATCACGGTATCAAATACGCGCAATAGATTCAAATCTAAAGTCAGAAAATTCATCGGCAGCCTTTCCGCTTATGCAATGGAGAGAAAGATTATCCCAGATTTAAGCTAAATAGTTGCGATGCACAAAAAAAGCGTGATTCAGCAAAAACTGAAATCACGCTTTTTTCTCAGGACGACAAGAACTTTATGCTAAACGACCTGCCAATGTTGCCTTAGTCGCTTCCAAAGCTGCTGGCAAACGATATTTCAATTTGTCGAACAATTCTGTATGCAAATCTAACTCCGCTTTCCATGCGTCTTTATCAATAGAAGTGATAGTTTCAAATTGTTCGGCAGTGAAATTCAATCCATCCCAAGTCAGATCTTCATATTTTGGACTGATACCGAAGATATTTTCTGCGCCACTAGTAGAGCCGTCTATACGCTCCAGCATCCATTTCAACACGCGCATATTGTCGCCAAAGCCAGGCCATACGAACTTACCGTTAGCGTCAGTACGGAACCAATTGACGCAGTAGATATTCGGTTGTTTTCCGCCGAGCGCAGTGACTTTCTCACCCATATTCAACCAATGTTGGAAGTAGTCGCTCATGTTGTAACCCATGAACGGCAACATTGCAAATGGATCGCGACGCACTACACCTTGTTGACCAACTGCCGCTGCGGTGGTTTCAGAACCCATGGTCGCTGCCATGTATACGCCTTCAACCCAATTACGCGCTTCTGTTACCAATGGCACCGTGGTCGAACGACGGCCGCCGAAGATGAAAGCTGAAATTGGGACTCCAGCTGGATCATCCCATGCTGGATCAAGCACTGGATTTTGTGTCGCGGCCACAGTGAATCTCGCATTTGGATGCGCAGCTTTGCGGCCAGTTTCTTTCGCGATTTCTGGAGACCAGTCTTTACCTTGCCAGTCGACAACATGTGCGGGTGCTTCTTTGGTCATGCCTTCCCACCAAACATCACCATCATCGGTTAAAGCGACATTGGTAAAAATCGTGTTGGCAGTCAAGGATGACATGCAATTCGAGTTGGTCGCGGTATTCGTACCTGGAGCAACGCCAAAATAACCAGCCTCTGGATTGATCGCATACAAGCGGCCATCTGCGCCTGGTTTAATCCAAGCGATATCGTCGCCAATAGTAGTCACTTTCCAACCTGCAATCGCTGGAATCAACATTGCAAAATTGGTTTTGCCACAAGCGGACGGGAATGCTGCCGCGACATAGTGTTTTTTGCCTTCTGGGGATTCAACGCCCAAGATCAACATATGTTCAGCCAACCAACCTTGATCACGTCCCATGGTCGATGCGATACGCAGCGCGAAGCATTTTTTACCCAACAACGCATTACCACCGTAACCAGAGCCAAACGACCAGATTTCACGTGTTTCAGGGTAGTGCACGATGTATTTCGTGCTATTGCATGGCCATGCGACATCTTGCTGGTCAGCTGCTAATGGCGCACCAACGGTGTGCACGCAAGGAACGAAGTCACCGTCTGTACCTAAAACGTCAAATACCGCCTTGCCCATACGCGTCATGATGCGCATGTTAACAGCGACATAAGGAGAATCAGACAATTCCACGCCGATATGGGCGATTGGCGAGCCCAAAGGCCCCATCGAGAAAGGTACCACGTACATGGTGCGGCCTTGCATACAACCATCAAACAGTGGATTTAACGTCGCACGCATATCCGCTGGCGCCATCCAGTTATTCGTTGGGCCGGCATCTTCTTGTTTTTCAGAGCAGATATAAGTGCGATCTTCAACACGTGCGACGTCAGAAGGATCGGAACAAGCGAGGTAGCTGTTTGGGCGCTTTGCTTCGTTCAGTTTTTTCATGGTGCCAGCTGCCACCATTTGTCCGCACAGGCGGTCATACTCTTCCTGTGTGCCATCGCACCAATACACATTAGCCGGTTTGGTCAATGCGACCATTTCGGTAACCCAATTAATCAGTTTTTGGTGCTTGACGTGTGCTGGCACATTGATTGCCGTGACACCTTGCATGCTAGGTTGATTCATAATAAATACTCCAATGCCATTTCAATAAAAAAATAGGTGTAGCGGCACGGCAAGAACGGCTAGGGAAGCAAGTCGAAAGAGTAACTGGTATTATTCTGGTTATACTTCAGTTCTCAAACAACTGGCACGATAGCGGCATTTTTTGTCGGAATCAGGAAGACAGACAGAGTAAAGAGGGGGTCTGAGATCCAAGCTTTCGCCCGGTGGTAGATGCACGGTACGGAAGATTCAAAAAGCTACGTGCAGCGTATTCTACACCGACCCGCCAGAAACTGGCGAAATTTGCGTCACAATTCATAGCAAAATAGAACGGATTTTGAAAATATACTTACCCAGATGACAAAAGCAAACTTATGAAGATAGCGATCTTAGATGATTATCAAGATGTAGTCCGAAGTTTAGACTGCTTCAATTTACTTAAAGAGCACGAGGTAAAAGTCTTCAACAATCGTGCTGTCGGTCTCGGTCAACTGGCAATTCGATTACAACAATTCGAAGCACTGGTATTGATCCGCGAGCGTACCAACCTCAATCGTGCGCTTTTGGGTAAACTACCCAATCTCAAACTAATTTCGCAAACCGGCAAAGTATCTGGCAATATCGATTTGGAGGCCGCTAAGAAATTCGGCATTACTGTTCTGGAAGGAATCGGTGACCCAACAGCGCCTGCAGAGTTGACTTGGGCGTTGATCATGGCTTCCTCTCGCAAAATTTCGCAGTATGCAAACCTACTGCAAGAGGGCGTATGGCAAATGGCATCGCTTCACCCCCAACATAATCAACTTGGTCGGGTACTCAAAGGCCGTCAACTGGGCATTTGGGGATATGGTCGAATTGGAAAACTAGTTGCGGGATATGGGCAAGCCTTTGGTATGCAGGTGATAATTTGGGGGAGTGAAGCAAGCCGCAAACAAGCACTCTCTGACGGCCTCAAAGTTGCCACCTCAAAGCAAGACTTCTTTGCATCATCAGATATTATTTCTTTGCATTTACGATTGAATCAACAGACAAAACACATAGTGCAATTAGAAGATTTATTAAGCATGAAGATCGATGCCTTGCTGGTAAATACCAGTCGTGCCGAGTTAATCGCACCAAATGCATTAGAGCTAGCGGTTAATCAAGGTAGACCCGGCTGGGTCGCACTTGATGTTTTTGAAAACGAACCGCTGGCGGCTGACTCCCTCCTGCGCGGCAAGGACAATATTTTACTCACTCCACATCTTGGTTATGTGGAAAAAGATAGTTACGAATTGTACTTTCAAGCAGCATTTCAAAACATACTACGATTCTGCGAGTCCAGGCCATAAGTGCAATTCAATTGTGAAGCATAGTTTTACAACGAGACTTTAGAACTAAAACGCATTTACAAGCAGATTTTTCTCATGGCATCTTTGCAAAAATTTCAGCTAGAATGCCCTCTCCGATTACAAAAGAAAAAATAGACAATGAGCACTCCAATAATTCCTATCGTACTCAACCTTAGCGCCGCGTTCGGTGTATGCGTTTTGCTTTACTGGCTGCAGAAGCAGCACATCTCTTTTACCAAACGCGTATTTGTCGGCCTTGGCCTTGGCATCGTGCTCGGTGCCGCATTCCAGTTTTTGTACGGTGTTGGGTCGCCGGCGATTCTTGGCACCAATGCATATCTTGATGTCATCGGGAGCGGCTATGTCAAACTTCTGCAGATGATTGTGATTCCACTTATTTTGGTATCAATTATCAGCGCAATCCTTAAATTGAAAGATGTCAGTTCCCTCGGAAAAATCAGTGTATTGACTATAGGAACATTGATCATCACCACCATGATCGCAGCCTTAGTTGGCTTGTTCATGGCAAAGGCGTTTGGACTGACCACCATAGGCTTGAATTACGCCTCCGCTGAGTTCGCCCGTGGACAATATTTGGAAGGGACTTTAGCTAGCGCCAAAGCCATTACTTTACCAAGTATGTTACTCAGCTTCATTCCAGAAAATCCATTCTTAGATATGACTGGGGTTCGTAAGACTTCCACCATTGCAGTTGTCGTCTTTGCGATTTTGATCGGCATTGCCGCCACAGGTATCGCAGAGAAGAAAGCTGACATTTTTAAATCTTTTAGTCATTTCATCGAAGTGGCTCAAACCATCGTGATGCGTCTAGTCACCATCATTTTAAGGTTGACACCGTACGGAGTATTTGCGCTGATGACGCAAGTGGTGGCGAAATCGAACAAAGACGACGTCTTCAATTTGATTAATTTTGTACTCGCCTCCTACAGCGCAATTTTGATTATGTTTGGTGTCCATCTTGCCATTGTTGCTGCTTGTGGTCTCAACCCAAAGCGCTACTTGCAGAAGATTTTTCCAGTATTAGTCTTCGCCTTCACATCACGTACCAGTGCTGGTGCAATTCCCATGAGTGTGCAAATTCAACACGAACGCTTAGGCACGCCTGAAGGCATCGCCAATTTTGCCGCATCATTTGGTTCAACGATGGGACAAAACGGCTGTGCAGGTATTTATCCAGCGATGCTGGCCTTTATGATTGCACCGACAGTCGGCATTGATCCGATGTCGTTTTCATTCATTGTGTCCTTGGTCGGCATCATCGCCATCGGCTCGATTGGTGTAGCTGGTGTTGGTGGTGGCGCGACTTTTGCCGCCCTCATTGTTTTGTCATCCTTAGATTTGCCAGTGGCATTGGCTGGACTTCTCATCTCGATAGAGCCATTGATAGATATGGGGCGTACTGCCTTGAATGTGAGTGGTTCGATTGCTGCGGGGACTTTAACTAGTCGAGTATTGGGGGAGACGAATATGGCGCAATTTAATGACGAGGAGGAAATCGCATTAGATGATTCCCCGTCTCAAATCTGAAACCGCTTTTCGATTCCCTTTCAGGCAGTAATTTAGATTGCATGCCAGTGTCGTGTATCGCTAGAACGTGCTGACATATTAAAGGTCTCCACACAACCTAGCGAGCGGTCGAAGTCTGCCACCTTTGCTGTGCATGGCAGGCTCGAAATTCGGTCTCGCAGTAGGTTGTGCGGAGCTCTCTATTGTTTTAACCACTCGGTAGACAGATATTTTCAATCTACCAGTGCAGAAAAATGATTTAAAACGAGAAGCCAATTTATAGCATCGCGTTGCAATTCCTCTGAACTGTTTGATCCACGCAAAAAACTTTTCGATGACATTGCGATCAAGACAATACTGTTTTTAAATTTTCTTTGGGCTTTCCAGTTTGTTTTCGGCCGAAAAACGACCTTGGCATTTTTTCCTGAGATGCTAAGATAATTCCCTATGCATCATAAGTTTTATCCGCACGTGCAACGCTACGATAAATGTCGACCTTTCAGGTATAAAGCGAGACCTCACTAGGTAAGAACCCTACCTTCATCACACAAACGCCGCATTTACGTAACAGACCTTTGAACACAAAAGCTTTGCAGTTTTTTGGCCTGCTCGCCTTGCTCTACCGCGCCTTCTATGCGATTCGTGTTTCTCGGCTCTTGATAATTGCTCGAAGTTTCCTTCCCATAAACAGTCATCCTCATGCGGTTGCGCTGCACTTCGCTCACTGTGGTCAGCTTGCGAAAGGACTTGCACCTTCAGATGTGCGCCCATGCTTGGAGAACGCCCAAAAAAAACCCCGCTTTGAAGCGGGGTTTTCGAACTAACTCAGAACAATCCAGCAATTGCTGGAGTGGCTATGTGGTAATTAGAACTCATACTGTGCAGTGAAACGAACAGTACGTGCCTTTTGGATACTCAGTGGCTGCTGATAGGTTGGAGAGATCGTACCTAACGCAGACTCACCTTGTTCATTGAGGCTCTTCACGGTACGTTCGTTGAAAACGTTCAAAACGTCAACCGCGAATGTCAAACCTTTGTACCAAGATGGTGCATAGTGCGCCTGCAAGCTCAGATCACGTGTCCAGTCGGTACGGCCATAAGAACCACGTGGTTGCAAGCCTGGCTTGATCGCCGTGCAATAAAATGAAGCCGCGCCGTAGAGAATCGACACACCATCCGTATTACCAGCATAGTAACCGAGACAGTTACGTGGGCGACCACTTTGCACCACTAAATTTGCACCTAAACGGAATTCAGGCGTAACTTGGTAAGAACCCCACACTTTCAATGTATGGCGACGATCATTTGGCAAGTAACCATTTGAACCTTCAGCCAAACCTGGGTAATCCCAATCTTGACTAATACCAGCATCATCCTGACCAATATCAGACTTCACGTAACCTTCTGTATTACCTTTATTGAATGCTAATACATAGTTACCTTGCAGGCTCCATTTACCATCCCATGCACGATCAAAACCGAACTCAAGCGCATTGAAAGTACGTACTGGCTGAGGGAACATCAATGCAGCAGCAGGGATCGTGATTGCCTTCAGACCTGATGCAAAAGCAACATTCGCTGTCAAATCCTTACCTGGGTTATACAAGAAGCAATGACCGACTGTATCAGCGATTTTGGCTGCATCAGTTGCGTTGTAACCGTTTGCAGCAGCCCATGCGCCTGCACCTTCGTCATTACACATATCGTCCATTACGCTTTGTAATTTACGGTGCGTAACCTTGACGCTCCCTGACCAACGGTTACCGAAAGCTTGCTGTAGACCAAGGATGAACTCGTCTTGATACATAGGCTTAATGTTTGGATCAACCACAGTACGTGGGTCAGCAGCCTTGCCATTAGAGACTTCTAGACGTGTACCTAGTTGAGCACCGCGACCTGGCAACTGGAACTTGTCTGCGCCATAAGTGCCGTTAAACGCGAAATAGTCAGTATAGTCAAGTTCAGCGCCCGCTAAACGCACATTGGTATTCGACATTACAGGGATGTAGTAGCGACCTGCATTTGCAAAGACTTTGGTCTCTGCATTGCCCTTCATGTCCCATACCAAGCCCAAGCGTGGAGCAATCGTGTTCTTCACGTTAATAAAATCAACGCCATTAGCGTTCAAGTTATTAAAGGACTCACTACGTAAACCGATATTAGCGATCACGTTTTTAGTTGCTTGCCAGTTATCTTCGATGTAAAAAGCACTGTTTTTAGTAGTAAAGATACCGCCATTTTCAAAATGGCGAATAGCCATGTATGGTTGAACGGCAGCCGTATTATTTACATAACCATTTGATAACTTAGAGCCAGGATTTAAGTTACGGATAGTATATGAATCACCACCTGGGTACTTTGTACCATCAACCACTTCATATTTTTCATCATCCATACCGAAACGCAGACTATGCGCACCTAAATTCCACTCAGCATCGATACGGAACGCAGTACGCTTGTCATTTGCATTTGGGTCAGAAATCGATGTCACCGTCGAACAACCAAGTTTAATGCTTGGAGAAGTACGTGCATCTGTAATGCGCGGACAGGATGCTGTTTGGATTTCAGATTTACGGTCATACTTACCAACACCATACATAGCAGACACTGTCAAATCATCTGTCACCCAAGCTGTATATTTACCGATTAAGTTTTGACCACCGTTAGTAAGCGTGTCATTGCCGACCACAGCGCCTTTGGCACCACCATACGGAGTAGCTGCCTTATAAGTACCGATTTTGTCTTCGGATTTATCACTGAAGCCAGTGAACTCAAGCAAGTTCGATTCGTTGATATTCCAATCCACCTTCATCAAATATTGAGGAGTTGAATTTTTTAAGGTCTCCTGTTCGGTCGTGAAATACGATTCACGCTTCACATTCGCAGCTTGTATCAAACCAAAAATGAACAACTTATCTTTAATAATTGGACCACCCAGCCAAACGTTAGACTTCAAGTCATCGGTGCCACCTGGACGGTTATGGAGTTCCCACTTGCCGGTGATAGCTGATTTTTCAGTGTAAACTGAAGAGGCTTCCAAAGATTCTGGTGAGTACACAACGTTTGCGCCACCATGCCATTCGTTTGTACCACGCTTTGTCGTCACACTCAACACACCACCGAGGGAACGGCCAAATTCAGCGCCGTAACCACCAGTTTTTACCTGTTGCTGACCAATAGCGTCAAATGGCACTTGATTGAACGCCACACCATTCAGATTATTTGTGACGTTAAAACCATTGATGTAGTAGACGTTTTCTGCTGGTGATGCGCCGCCCAATGAAGGAACGTTACCAGCGCGTGAACCAGTCTGTCCAATGCGTGAGTCACCAGCAACAGCACCTGGTGCCAACAATGCGACGGCTGTGACGTCACGCAATACTGGTACACGGTCAATTGCGGCCTTATTCATAACTAAGCTTGACTCTGGGGATTTAACGTCAATCCGCGTCAAGCGTGCCGTAACTACCACTTGCTGTGCAGAACCCACGAAAGTCGCAGCGGTACCTTCACCAGCATTGACAGCGACCGTCAACTCTTCATTGCCAGATTTCAAAAGGTAAGTGCCAGGTGGTAATTGGCTGACCGTAAACGTACCATCTTTGCCAGCTTTTACGCTACGCAATAAGCCTATTGATTTGTTCTCAATTGTGACAACCGCACCTGCAGGTGCTTGTCCATTAACTGCACCGTTGCTTGACTGAGCCATCGCTTCTGGCATTACGCCGATCGTCAGAGCACTTGTGCCGAACGCAAATACAAGCGCATGTGCGACTAATTTTTTCTTAAAAATCATATTTCTTTTTGACATGTAATTACCTTTTAAATTTATTAACGAGATTCCATGTTTTTTTGAAGTTATAGCGAGACCTTTTGGGAAATCGATACTTCTTTGAACATACGCCAATTATCTTTTTACTACATAAAACAAATATTTAATTCACAACGAGATTTTTTACGATAATTGAGCTGTATTTGTAAAAAAATCGAATCGTACAAATTGCAAAAAAAATCGCTCAGGTATGAGAACATTTTTCTCGTCGGCCTGTCAATTTGATTCAAAAATGATCAGTAAAGTAATTATAAAAAAAAACCCGTGAAAAACCGGCATTAAGTTAAATTTTCAACAATAAAAATACGTCTAAATTTTAGGTTTATTGGTTTTAGATCAAAAAACCAACATATATTTTGAGAAATCGCGATTACTGTTTACTTTTACCTCCTTGATATTCGATATTTCACTTTGATAAAAAATAGCATTAAATGTCTTTTATTTACCAAATTGATGCAAAAAAACAACATTTAAGACGCCTATGAGGATTGGGCCGAATCAGGAAGACCGCCTGCAAATTTCGATCATGAAGTGCTTCTGATTCAAATAAATAGCTATTTAAGTGACTGAATTAACATTAATTGACAGTTTTCTTCATCTACTTAGTAGGCAATGATGGGGTGAAACTTGCGGTAGGCTCTTGATCGATGCAAGCAGGTAATTGATCAAGGCACAAACTGTGAAATAGCCGAGGGCGGTACATCATGACAACGCAAATTCTAATTAAACAAACAAAACCTGCCCCTCAGCCAAACCAATCAAAGCAATTGCCGCTTGTGTATCGGTCGGCGTGATTAATTTCGCAATAGCCATACCCTGTGTAATCGAGGTGTCCGAGTCGAGATAATTCAATCCCCAGCTAACTGCAAACTTGTCGGCCACTGCGGCTTTGTTATCTAATAGATCAGCAACCCAGCCCCAAG
Source organism: Affinundibacterium seohonense (assembly GCF_014284305.1). GTDB lineage: Bacteria > Pseudomonadota > Gammaproteobacteria > Burkholderiales > Burkholderiaceae_D > Undibacterium > Undibacterium seohonense. The sequence goes on along the minus strand of NZ_JACOFW010000022.1, from coordinate 53,847 downwards.
TCGCATTGCCTTTAAAGCTATGTGCGCTATTTAAAATCGAATGCACTAAACTTCCCGGCGTATCACTCCCACTTGTCAACTGTGCTGACCAGTAGCTCAAGCCTTCGGCATCAGCGCCTTCATTCCGTCCCAGTACATTTTTATAAACGATGTTGACAAAACTCTCAGGCGACATCGACGCACTGTAGCCGGTCAAATGACTAAAACTGATCGCAGACTCATAAAACAAATCACCAATTTGCTGCAAGGATTTACCCGCTTTGTATTGGTCTATCCAATAATTGAGGCCGTCTGCCTCTGGAATACGATTAAAAAACGCGACATATAAATCTTCGAGTGCGGTAAGCCCTTGCTTAGAAATACTTGCTGCATTTTGGCGAATATTGAGATTCACCGTGAAATCCTGGAATTGCAGATTTTCAATATTACGTGTAGCCCAATTGACCGCGCCTTGCATAGCTACCAGAAATGTTCCACTTTCCAGTTGCTCTAATTGCAGTTTTTGGATGGTTTTTAAAGAATTAGAGAATCGCAACACATCATTTCCGGCACCACCATCGATATAAACCTTGATGGAAGTCTGGGCATCCAAAATCTCGATGACATTATTAGCATCGGTAAAATGCAAGACTTGGTTCACATCACTCGCCCCCACTGCATAACTTGGCGTAGTTATTTGTTTTACCGGGTTACTTACAGAGATCGATTCTGTCTGTTGTGTCGAACTCAGATTTTTTCGTATGGTCCCAGTTGTATCTATCGTCGTCAGGCTGAGCGCGCTACCTGGGCTATACGCATCGTTTGCATAAGCATCAAACAACTTGGCCTGATCATTCATGCGAATAATGTTCCCGGCATATTTCCACGTATATGAAAACAGAGAGTTATTTGGTGTGACAGGCATATACAGACCTGGCAAACTCGTATTGACAGACAAATAGTCGCCAATCGCCTGATAATACTTGAGCGCAAAAGCTTCTTTTTCCGGGGCGTTAAACGGTACATCCAAATTCAACATTTTCGAACGCTGAGTCGCGCGCCAAACACCAGTCGCCCGATAATATCCGCCCTCAAACGTGCCCACTGCACCTAATTCGCCATCGCGGTAGCCCATCCAATCTTGCCACGGAATGCGCGCTAGCGAATCAGTGACATGTGGGCTGTTACGAAACGCTGTGGCGCTTAAAGGAAAGTCCTTCGCGACGACCGAGTCGACATATTCATCCTGCAACTCAGCAAAGCTATGTCCAATCTCATGCAATGCTAATTCCGAAGCCAAGCGATTTCCGGCAGACGCCCATGCTATCGAGCCTCCGGCACCCCCATATAACGGCGTATTCACCAGCACAATGACCAATTCACGCGCATTACTTGCCAGAGCGTTTGCGACTTCTTGTTCCACCCTGCCACCATCACCATACAATAGCCGACCGTCACTACCATGCTGTGAAGCATTGAAGTACGTGTCCACTTGGATACTATTATTCGGCTGATCGGTACCAGATTGCGCAGAGGCAAAAAATAGTGCGTTGGCATTAAAAAATCCATCATAAGTCGAAAATGGCGCATTCAAGCGGGCATTGCCAGCTCCTAAGATGGTCGTCACAAAAGTATTGGCATCCAAAATGAATTTGTCACGCTCTGCCTGAGTGTAACCCTCAGCAACAATCACGATATCAACCCGCTTTGCGCTGTCGCCTGTGTTCAAGATAGGAATAATGTCTGCCATAGTTCGATCAATGATAAAAATGAAAAATAATTATTAAACCGAGATTCCGATTGGGATTTGCGAAAATTGCAAGCACTCCGATGGATATCTGGGTTAAATACTACGCTAATTTGAGACTGTTATGAGTTCGGCTCTCATTTTTTAAGATTCCCAATTCCGGCAGTTTCCTGCTGCTGTCGTAATTTCCCCCAAAACAAGGAATATTTCTTGATGGAAGCAAACTTAAGTTTGATACTCAGCATCTAAAGAAACTAGACCCAACACGACCACTGTGGAGACACCAAGATGAATCGGCATTACAAGTTCCTACTTTCTATTTTATGTTTAGTGAGCACGACTGGCTTCGCTGCCGAGCAACATAAATACACCGTCAGCCCAGCCCCAACACGTCAAGAAGGACAAGGTCCCTATTCCCAATTGATTCTGCGTGAAGTGATGGTTATCAATGGCACCGGTGCCCCAGCTTTCGGCCCTGCTGACATTGTGATTGAAGGTAATAAAATCAGTCAAATCAGCATCGTTGGGACACCCACATCAAGCGTGCGTAGTAACCGTCCAAAACTTAAAGAAGGCGGCACAGAACTACAACTCGCAGGCCATTTCGTGATGCCCGGCATCATTGACATGCATGGTCATATCGGTGGGAGTGAACAAGGCACACCTGCCGAATATGTTTATAAATTGTGGATGGGACACGGTATCACCACGATTCGGGATCCTTCTTGCGGCAATGGTCTGGAATTTTGTTTAAGTGAAAAGAAACGTAGCGCGGAAAACAAAATCACTGCACCGCGCATACTTGCCTACCCGGTCTTTGGACAAGGACAAAGCAAAGCTTTCACCGATCCGGAGCAAGCACGCACCTGGGTACGCGAGATCAAAGCCAAAGGCGCTGATGGCTTAAAGTGTTTTGGATATCGCCCAGACATTTTACAGGCGGCCTTGGAGGAAACAAAAAAACAAGGACTACGCTCCGCCTGTCACCACGCACAAATTGATGTGGCACGTGTCAATGTTGTCAACACCGCGCGTTGGGGTTTGACCACGATGGAACATTGGTATGGATTACCAGAAGCCTTATTTGATGGACAAACCGTACAAAATTATCCCGCCGATTACAATTACCAAAACGAACAACAACGTTTTGCACAAGCTGGCCGCCTGTGGGCACAAGCAGCGAAACCTGGCAGTGACAAATGGAACTCGGTCATGGATGAGCTCTTAAAGCTAGACTTCACGATCGACCCAACCTTCACCATCTATCAGGCTTCCCGTGATGTCATGCGGGCACGTCGCGCAGACTGGCATGACGCCTATACCTTGCCTAGCTTAACTCAATTTTTCACACCGAATCCTGATTCGCATGGTTCCTTTTTCTTTGACTGGGGCACGGAAGAAGAGGTCGTCTGGAAAGAAAACTATCGCCTTTGGATGCGATTTGTGAATGACTATAAAAACCGCGGTGGGCGTGTCACGGTTGGGTCTGATTCTGGCTATATCTACAAGGTATATGGTTTTGGCACGATCGAAGAACTAGAATTGTTACGCGAAGCGGGCTTTCATCCTTTGGAAGTGATGAGGTCGGCGACCTTGTCTGGTGCCGAAGCATTAGGGCTGCAACAAAGTCTGGGAAGTATAGAACCAGGCAAACTGGCTGACTTAGCGATTTTGGACGAAAACCCTTTAGCTAACTTCAAACTGTTATACGGTACCGGACATATGCGCCTAGATAAAACTGGCAAGCTAAGCCAAGTAGGCGGCGTCAAATATACTGTCAAGGATGGCATTATTTATGATGCTAAGCAGTTGTTGGCTGATGTACGAAAAATCGTAGAAAATGCTAAAAAAGTAGCCATCTCCAAATAGAATTCTGCCTAAGCCGATAGTTCAATTGATTGAGCAAAGGCTGACGATACGCACGGGACGTCGATATTTTTTAAAAACACACCTGTGCTATCGTCAATTTGCTTATACCCAGAGCAAGTAATATGTCTGGCGATTCTCAATCGATTGTCATCGCAATACAAGATCACAGCACGGGCATTTTTAAGGTGTTTCTCGACCGGATTTCTTCTAAGTCTACCTAAGCTAGCGGCGCCAACAACCGCAAAAGACAGCATCGAATTAAGGCTCAATATTGCCAAATTCTTAGTCGAGAAAATGAGTGGCGAGAGTAATTTTGATTGCAGCGAAGGACAAGTCGGTCTATTTTGGGTTCCCTTAACGATAGAACTGCAATAGACCTATTGGATGGGTTTAGGCAAGGACAATGGACGGCCTAAGTTCATCGTCCAATAGCGCTTATAAAACGAGTTGTCCTTCGCTACGCAAGCGATAGCGATTTCTGTAAACTCAGACGTCAGCATTTGCTGGCAGTGCGGCGGACTATTGAACCACCGCTGTATCGCGGTCCGCACATCGATTTTACCCGCTGCGATATTTTCCCCCAAGAGTATGTGTTGATAGCCCGTTATGGCTACGCGATCGTGCAATCTTCGACCATCTAAGCTAACGTGAGAGACTAAGTTTGTCGCTGCCATCTGTGCTGAATGTTCATATGCAGCGATTTGCAACTTTGCATTCCATGTCAGCGGCTTGCTTGCCAACATAGTTTGTCCACCACAAACTTGATCTTGAGCACGCAGTTGATTGACCAATGTAAGTGCTTCGTCTTGAAAAAATTGAGCTCCAAGTAAATTACAATTGGCATCACTCATATCGACATGCACGTAGGGAGAATGAACCTCGTGTTCAGAAAAAATGGTGGCAGGCTCGGATGCCACACTTTTTACTAGCGAAGATCTGCTTGCACGTTCAGACTCAGAGACGCAAGCCGTATTCATAATCAGTAGAAAAATACTGCAAATCAAGTGGTAAAAGAACCTGCACCGGCGCATGACAATTTACACGCTATTTGGCAGAAAATTTACGTAGATTCTTTGCTGCTAGCTGGCGAATTTTGTTCTGCACAAATGGTAAGCTCCCAAGCAAATAACCCTTCCAACCCATCGCCTGACGGCTCCATTTCCACAAGTCAAAATGATCCCTATGCTGGATTATTTTTCCATCTTTAAATCTAAACTTGGCGTGAATATCATTCACCACAAAACGCCCTGTTTGGCTAAAGCTATAACTGGCAACCCAATGTGCGCTGCCTTCACTATCATTCGCTTCGATGGAATCAAAAACCAAAGAAAAATCCTGTGCACGTGAAGTCAACATCCGCCACATATTTTTCGCCTCAACTCCACGTAATTCTGGAAAAACTGGATCAGAAAAAACCACATCTTCCGCATAGCATGCACACATCGCATCACCATCAAGACGTTGAAATGCTTGATAAAACTGTTCTATTAACTTGGCATTTGGGTGCATATTATTTCCTTTAATGGGCGCTTGCGCTTGCACTTGCGCTGGCAGATGCCGATGCAGAATCAGAGGCAGACTCTTCTGTCTCGGCGCTAACAGGAACTTCAATGCTTGGTTTCACATCCGCGATATTATTTTCACGCATATAGTCATTCATTTCTTTCCAACCCGCATACACTGCGGCGCGAGCAGCAGCTGGATTTAATGCATAACAATCTTCGATGCCTCGTCCAGCATGTCGACATGCACTACCTGTAGCGCGCGCATCTGCTTCTTTTAAAGCGGCTTCTTTCGCAGGATCGGCCAAGCCCAGCCGCTCACATGCGGTCAGGCTACATAGGCTAAGGCAAAATAAATATTTTAAATACTTGGACATGGCACCACCGATTTACTGATTCATTCAAACTTTGGAAATTCATGCTATCACAATCACACTTGGGTAGTAAGGTAATCTCATCACCACACTTAGTGTAAAACATAAACTGTACAACATGCTCGCCTGCCGAAGAGATTTTTATTTTTACATCTCATTTTGAACACAACGTGTGCTAATGAATCCCCAACGGCCGTCATCATAAAGATCAAATTGGTAGTCAACGCCGAAGGATGTCGAGACGTTAGCGGAACCTGTGCCGATTAGAAAAATCCCGCGAGGATTTATAATTTCACCTTTAACTCAGTTCTTATGATGGGAATCACTCATGTTACAAAGCCTTAAACGTAATTCAATTCACACTCTCGTATCAAGCCTACTTCTTGCTGGTAGTTTAGGGTTAGCACAAGCGCAAACAGTCCAAGACAATCAATGGCACGGTGGCATTGCGATTGGCGGCAGCTATGCTTCCAGTAATACCATCGCTCAGACCTTCAACCTGAGTGCGAACGGCACCAAGGCTAGCAAAGAAGATAAGTTAGGCCTGTACGCCGTTATGAACTACGGCAGCAATACCGTCAATAAAGTGAAAACCAATACAGCACAATTGGCTCGTCTCGGCGGACGCTATGATTACAACTTATCGGAAAACAGTTTCTTCTTTAGTGGTAGTGAAATCGAAACCAACAAGATACAAAACATTGACTCACGCTACTCCATTAATGCAGGTGCGGGTTTTAAATTAATCAAAACGGACGAAACCTCCTTCGATTTGTTCACCGGTTTAGGCTATTCCGATACGCGCTTTGGCACCACCATTCCACCTTCGCCGAGCAATAAAAAGGGTGTGGAATTTTTGATAGGGGAAGAATCAACCCACAAGCTAAGCAGCACATCGAGCATCAAGCAGCGTTGGGCAATTTACCCGGGCAGTTCCAATATTGGCACACGTAGCACCTTTGATATCAGCCTCGCCACCGTGGTCGCCAATGGTTGGACCATGAATGCCAGTGCAGCAATCAGCTATACCAGCAAACCCAGCAATAACTTCAACAAAACTAGCAGCCTGATTACGTTTGGGTTTGGCTATAAGTATTAATCAACTTGTGCTATCCGAGCATAAATCGGCAACAGAGGTAACTACGTAATCGGCTACGATTTCAGCTACAAATTCAGCTATGAATTCAGTTACAATAAGCACTGAATAAATAACCAGTGTTTTAGCGAGAAAATGAAGCCGGTTCAACGCAAAATCATTCACTGTGATTGCGACTGTTTTTATGCATCGGTCGAGATGCGCGATGACCCCAACTTACGTGATGTGCCGCTCGCCATTGGCGGACAAGCCGATCAACGTGGGGTCATCGCTACCTGCAACTATGCCGCCCGCAAATTCGGCGTACGTTCAGCGATGCCAACTTCCCAAGCGCTAAAACGCTGCCCCGACCTAGTCGTGATGCGACCCAACATGGAAAAATATCGCATCGCATCTCGCCAAATATTGGCGATCTATCGTGACTACACGGATTTGGTCGAGCCGCTATCCTTAGATGAAGCCTATCTCGATGTCAGTAACACCAAGCACTTACAGGGCAGTGCCACCCGCATTGCGCAAGAACTACGTCATCGCATTGCAGATAATGTCGGCATCACGGTCTCTGCGGGCGTGGCACCCAATAAGTTTCTTGCCAAAATCGCGAGTGACTGGAATAAGCCCGATGGCCTGTATGTGATTTTACCGGAGCAAGTCGAAGAATTTGTGGCTCAACTCGAAGTCGCGCGCTTATTTGGTGTCGGTAAAGTCACAGCGGCGAAATTGCAGCAATTAGGGATTCAAACCTGCCAGGACTTATTGAACTGGTCACTACCCGATTTGTTACACCAATTTGGCAAACTTGGCGCTAGTCTATTTTCCTTATGCCGAGGAATCGATGAACGTGCCGTGGTCGCCAGTTCTGAGCGTAAGTCGGTAAGTATAGAAGAAACTTACACAAACGATCTGATCGATTTTCAGCATTGTATTGCTGAGCTTCCTATCCTCTACGCTAGCCTCGAAAAGCAAGTTGCACGAACTGGTACCGCACAACAAATCCATAAACTCAACATCAAAATTCGCTTTAACGATTTCAAGCAAACCACAGTCGAATGCCGTGCCAGTCAACTCGATCAGCAAGTGTTCGCTGACCTCTTACAAATCGGCTATCAAAGACGCCAACGCCCCGTCCGTTTGATCGGTTTAGGAATAGGCATTAGCGATAAAGTCGTCGATGAACAATTAAAACTATTTGAATGAATTATTCCAATGTGCTGGCCACTTTATCCAAGGAGACGGTTTTCAACAACAAAGCACGAAAGGCAGCAAATAATTTTTGCATAGGTTCCTGCTTATAGGGAAACATGTCGACCGGATCCATAGCATGCACAATCATGTCACTATCAACTTCAAAAACCAGCAGCTTACCATCCTGCGTTTCGCCACAATCGATGCCGACATAATCCAGTCCAGTTCGTTGATGAATTTCTGCAAAAGCATTGGCATGACGTTGCGCAAAATCTGTCTCAAAAGTCGCCATAAAGTGCGCTTCTTCAGCTCTCTTCTCGGCGCTCTCCGTCATCCCTGCATTCAGATAATGTATCATCCAATGCTTAGAAATACCCATGTGTGAAATAAAGGCTTGACCATCAATCAGCATAATTCGGTACTTACGGAAGAACCCATCACCGCTACGATAGTCAACGAAACGTGCGATATAAAACTCAGCGCTTGGTACCGCTTGTAAATAGTCTGCTATCGCATCAGCAGAAGCAATTTTTCGCAATCCATTGCCAGCATGCGAGCCCAAGGGGCGGGCAATAATCGGGAAATCGGTGGCAGGAATCAAATCAGACAAAGCACATTTTTCATCAGCCAAGTCTTGCATTTGAACGCGGGTAATTCTCACCGCAGTGGGCATCTCGATAGCGCTCACTGATTGCAATAAGGCGCAAGCGCGATCACGTCCAAGCTCCGCGATTCTGGCAGGATAATTTAACACTGGACGTGGTCAGATTTTCAGGATTTCTTCAAGATTCAACAACAAATCACGTTTATCGTCAGCCTCACCAATAGCCACGAATAACACATCATGCTCAGGCAACTCAGTGATCGCCGGAATTCCCTCACCGACATATAACAACTCAAGTGCGATATCTGAATTCTCCAGCAAAAATTCGACGGGCGTATTTGCCATCAAGTTGCCATTCGTCATCAATACCAGAAGTTTGATGGTCGCCTCAGACTTTGGAGCGATCTGATACAAAGCCTGCGTTTGTAGCGCCAACATTTGCGTCGCTAAAGCAGTATCGGCATGTCCAGACAGCAGTAAAATTGTGGCTAAATCCATACAGGCATGAGCGTCGTCTGGATTATTACCAGCCCTCGCAATCAACTCAGCGGCGAGCGGCTTTAGGTCTTCTTCGGCAAACGCTTTGCGCATGAGTGGCGCCAGACCAATCAAATCTGGTATGACGGTGTTTGGTGCAGTCATTGATTATCCTTAGCTGGTGGCAGCGATTTACTGATTTATTAAAGTGGAATTAAAAAGCTAAAAGTTGATCGCCAAAACGCAAAGTCGCATCGATCATGCGATCTATGTCTAGCCTTGTAGTACGGTGATTCACCAGCGCCGCACGAATCGCCAACACACCATTCACACTGGTGGTTGAAGGCGCAGCAATACCGGATTCATGTAGGGCGAACACGATGTCGCGGTTGAGATCATCGAGCGACAATTCAATGTGCGCATCAGCTAAGGGGCGATAACGGAAACAAACTATATTCAAATTGACCGGCGCAAGTAATTCTAACTGGGGCTCTTGCTCAACACGAGCTTTCAGATATTGTGCAAGTTCGCAAGTGTGGGCAATCATTTGCCCTAATTGCTCAGCACCATAAACCTGTATCGTGAACCAAGCTTTCAGCGCACGAAAACCACGCGATAAATCTGGCCCGAAATCACACGGCCAACGCTCACCAGCAGCGATACCACGCGTTTCCCTTTTTAAATAACTAGTCGGCGTCGCAAAAGTATCAAAGTGCGCCTGACCATCTCTCACCAAAATATAACCAGCGTCATATTGCACCTGTGCCCATTTGTGGAAATCAAATGCAATGGAATCTGCGCGTTCTATTCCTTTGAGTCGTGGGGCAATGCTTGTCGATAACATCGCCAAAGCGCCATAAGCACCATCAATATGAAACCACAGCTGATGCCGTTGCGCGATATCTGCCAGTGCATCCAAATCGTCAATCGCACCAACATCAACAGTACCAGCAGTACCTGCGATCAAAAAAGGGGTATAACCAGCGGCACGATCGGCGGCGATGCGTTGCTCTAGTTCGTCGAGATTCATCGCAAACTTGGCGTCCACAGAAATCAAACGCAAGGCATCGATTCCAATTCCCGCCATATCAATGGCTTGTGACACACAAGCATGCGCACCGGCAGAAGTATAGGCGACCAACTTGTGTGGACTAGCAGCCAAACCTTGACGACGGCTTGCGAGTCCTAATGCCTTGGTGCGCGCCACCAGAACAGCAATAAAATTGGCGATGGAGGTCCCAGTCACAAACAGGCCGCTCGCACTCTCAGGAAATTGAAACAATTCACGCATCCATTGCGTCACTTGTTTTTCCACCTCAATCGGCATTTGATCCCTGCCACCTAAATTGGCATTTAAGCCAGCAGCCAACATCTCCGCCAACATGCCAACTGGCGTGCCACCACCCTGCACCCACCCCATGAAACCAGGATGCGAGTTTCCGACGGCATACGGTAACACTTCCTGCATAAATCGCTGGTGTATCTGCGCTAAGTCACTAGGCTGTTGCGGTAAGTTTTGTCGAAAGCCTGAGCGGATCTCATCAGGAATAGTTTGCCACACTGGTCTCTCGCGAATTTTCTCAATGTAGTCGAGCATATCGTCGAGCATACGATGGCCTTCGGCACGCAGGTTGCTCCAGTCTTGGGGGTCTAAACTGTGGTTAGGTTCTGTCATATTATGTGATTGCAGAAAAGTTACCTCTATGCAGTGCGCTAATGTGCAGTGCAAATAGACTTAACATTATTAATGGGCAGGGCAAATCTAAAGCGAAGAATAGCGTGTATTTTCTTGTCTTGCCGAAACTAGGGAGAGGTTTTATGGTGATGCTTGCAAGAATTTCGCAAATATTTGTGCTTTTCGCTGGGCTCGCGAGCTGCTCCAAAAATCAAAAAAGCGCAAAACAGGCTGATTCGCCTGAAAAATTTGAATCTGCCATGGCTTTTTCATCAAAACCACATGAACAAAGCTGGCAAAACTGTCAGCAAAATCCTCATACACCGTGGTTGATGCGTACAAAGTTGGAAACGAGGTATGGCTTAAGGATTGATAAACAGCGGACATGCACTCAGCGTCTAATTGAGGCTTCGTATAGTAGGTAATCTTGCTGCGCTGTTCAAAGTTATGTCGAATTAAGGGAATGATGTCGCCATTCATCGCAATTTGCCAACAGATGGAGAGAAAAGAATACTCTTCAGTATCCTTAAACTTCTGCGAACCTAACCACCAGTTGGGCAAAAACTCCGTATCGACACTTAAGACATGACCAAATTCGTGTAATAACAAATATTGCAGGGCTTGCTGGCGATGATCATCTTCAGGATAGGCAATCTGCGCATTGAGTTGAACATCCGAATGTGCAGCAAATGGCGTTGATTCCTTCCAAGTCATCCAGACATTTGCCGAACGTGTCAAAAAAACCTCGGCATCCAGCAATACTACCGAGCCAAGCAGGCGTCCATCTTGCTGTACCACGACATCCGTAATGGCAGATGAGCCAACGCCCGATGCCAAGAAAACGCCAAGCAAACATGACTCCAGTTTTGTCTGCACAATCTCAGGAAGCTGCGCAATCGCGCCCCGTATATCATCTAAAAAATCTGAAGGTATTTGATAAGGTAAAACTGGTTGTGACACAGCTTCGGGATAGGCCGCAGCATTGACTGCTGTGACGTAGTGAAGTAATTCTTTGGGTGCGGTACCGATTCTGTCCAGTAAAGGGTGTTTGCTATGTGCACGCCAAAAATCCGGCTCGGTTGCAATAATCACAAATTTGGTTCGCCTAAGCCTGATCGCGCAACAGCATGCCGTTTTTCTTTTCCAAATCTTTGGCCATTTCCAGCACTTCTTTAGATGGAATCTGCCGGATCAAGGTATTGGTTTCTTTATCAACAATTTGCACTATGACTTTGCCAGACTCACTATCAAGATTCAAATTCACACTGTTGTTGGCATTAAAAAAACGATTTATGGCATCCACGGATTTTTTTAATTCCGCATCACTGACCGCGTCACCTTTTTCATTACTGGCATCCGTTTGATTCACCTTTTTTGAATCCGTAGTTGCTTTGATCGCCACACGGGCATCTGCTGCAGGAGCGATTGCCGCTATATTCGCAACACTGGAAACAGCTGCAGTAATTTGATTGATACTCATAATTTTCCCCGATAGCTATCGAACAATCATTGAATAATCACTGATTAATCACTGATTAATCACTGACAAATTCATCAACAAATCAAACCTTAAGCGGATTACGCCGTATAGTGTTTATCGGAGAGTTTCGCGAAAAGTTTAATCAAATCGCACAAATTCGCAAATTAAGTTCGCACCGATTGTGCTAACGCACAGATCAAACTCGCGAACGGCTAGGTGTCAACACTTTTCAAAGTCTTAGGCGGGCACAAACGGTGGTGATGTCGATGGGGATTTGGTGCGACCGACAGGAATCGAACCTGTATTGCGAGCTTCGGAAACTCGTATCCTATCCGTTGGAAGACGGTCGCGTGTGCGGAGAAATTGCAGACCGCTATTGTAGCTGTTTGAAGCAAAATATGCATGAGCAATATGCGCTAAATTGCTTGACGTCTTCAGTCTTCATACCGTCACATCACTAAAGGAACGCATTCATTGAGAATATTTGCACACAATTGACTGAAAATCAGGCACAGAGACTTTCCTGTTTTTTTGCTATTTTGTGTATTTCTTCAGGATTTGAACCGACTCCACGCACGCAAAAGCCGATTTTTCATTCCAAAACACAAGCTTTAGCTCTATAATCTGATGTTTTACGCTTAGCCTGAAATATTGTGTGGCAAGCAAATTTCACATTATTTTTGTATTGAGGAAACTATGAGCGACGCCCACGACGAACACGAATCAGCGATCAAAACGCCTAAGCAACTTATCGTTGCCGTTGTTGCCGGATTTATTGTCCCAATTTTGATTATCGTTTTGCTGGTGAAATACGTTTCCAGCAACCACACGGTAGGTGCAGGCTCAAACGCCCAAACACCAGAAGCGATCGCAGCTCGCATCAGCCCAGTTGCTAACGAAGGTTATACTTTCACAGACGCGAATGCACCAAAAGTATTGCAAACTGGTGAAGCCGTCTACAAAGCTGCTTGTGCAGCTTGTCATGGCACAGGCGCCGCAGGTGCACCTAAATTTGGTGACGCTGCTGGTTGGGGTCCGCGCATTGCTCAGGGTTACGATACAGTTTTGAAGCATGCAATCGAAGGTATTCGTGCGATGCCAGCAAAAGGTGGCAATCCTGATCTGGATAATATCGAAGTCGCTCGTGCCGTAGTGCATATGGCAAATGCTAGTGGTGGTAAATTTAAAGAACCAGAAGTGAAAGTTGCTGCAGCATCTGCAGAAGCTTCTGCGAAATAATTGATCGCCGAATCAGCAATCTCAAATTTGCATTCATTAAAAAAGCCAGTCGATTGACTGGCTTTTTTATTGTCTGGAACGTCTACCGTATTGCAGAGGTCTCTACAAAGACGCTGCCAATTCTGCCCCTTCTTTTATCGCACGTTTCGCATCCAATTCAGAGGCTAAAGCAGCACCACCAATTTTGTGAAACTTCGGCCCCGCTTCATTCGCTTGTTCAGGCATTAACTCCGTTAAGGATTCTTGACCTGCACACAAAATTACGTGATCCACGTCCAAAATTTGCATCTGCCCGCCAACACTAATATGCAAACCCTGATCGTCAATTTTTTGATAATCAACGCCCGCTAACATTTTCACTTTATTACGTTGTAAAGTGGCTCTGTGCACCCAGCCCGACGTCTTGCCCAAGCCTGCGCCGACTTTGCTGGCTTTACGCTGCAATAGATAAATATCACGAATCGGATGAGCCTCATCAGGTTTAACCAAACCACCATTTTGTTTTGCTTGCAGATCAATGCCCCATTCGCCCAGCCAAGTTGATAAAGGAATTGGCAATGGTGTATTAGCATCGTGCAAAAGATATTCCGCTACATCAAAGCCGATGCCGCCCGCACCGATGATGGCAACCTTTTTGCCGACTGGCTTTTTATGCAGGAGCACATCGAGGTAAGACATCACTTTCGGATGATTCACGCCTTCGATTCTTGGTGTACGTGGTGTGATACCGGTAGCGACAATGATGTGATCAAATCCCTGCGCGATCAATTCTTCACGTGTGACGCGCTTACCTAAATGGACTTTCACACCGGTGATCTCTAAACGCTTGGTAAAGTAGCGCAGTGTTTCTTTAAATTCTTCTTTGCCGGGAATTTGCATGGCGATTTTAAATTGTCCACCAACGCTATCCGAACTATCGAACAAGCTAACGTCATGGCCGCAAGTAGCCGCCACGGTAGCCGCAGACAGACCCGCAGGACCAGCACCTACTACCGCCACCCGCTTTGCCACTGCCTTTTTCAGATACTGTAATTCAGTCTCATGAGCCGCCCGTGGATTCACTAGACAACTGGCACGTTGATTCGAAAATGTATGATCGAGACAAGCTTGATTGCAGGCGATACAGGTATTAATTTCATCGACTCTGCCTTCTGCCGCTTTTTGCACAAATTCAGGATCCGCCAAGAACGGTCGCGCCATCGACACCATATCGGCGATACCACTGGCAATAATGTCTTCCGCTTGCGCTGGCATATTGATACGGTTAGAGGCAATCACCGGGATCGATACAGCTTCTTTCAATCGACCTGAAACCGCGGCGAAAGCGGCACGCGGTACCGAAGTAACGATGGTCGGCACACGCGCTTCATGCCAACCGATACCGGTGTTAAACAAAGTCACGCCAACTTTTTCTAGAGCTTGTGCGACGGCGACCACTTCATCCCAACTATTGCCGCCTTCCACCAAATCCAAGATTGAGTGGCGATACATGATGATGAAATTTGCGCCGACTGCCGCGCGCACTCGACGTACGATTTCGACGGGCAAGCGCATACGGTTTTCGATACTGCCGCCCCAGCGATCAGTGCGCTGATTCGTGCGTACACACAAAAATTGATTCAGCAAGTAACCTTCACTACCCATGATTTCAACACCATCATAGCCAGACTTTTGCGCCAGTTTGGCACAACGCACGTAATCACGAATCGTGCTTTCTATGCCGGCTTCGGTTAGGGCTTTTGGTTTAAATTTGGAAATCGGGGCTTTTTTGTCAGAGGCGGAAACAATAAAGGGCTGATAGCCATAGCGGCCAGAATGCAAAATCTGCATCACGATCTTGCCACCTTCTTCGTGCACCGCGCGGGTCACTTTACGGTGATTAAAGATATCACCCAAACTATTCATGGTGCCGCCAAATGGCAGTAGCCAACCGCGTCGATTCGGTGAAATACCACCAGTCACGATCAAACCTACCCCACCACGTGCACGCTCTTTGAAATAGGCGGCCAACTTGCCATAGTTATAAAAACGGTCTTCCAAGCCAGTATGCATAGAACCCATCATGACGCGATTACGCAGTTGGGTGAAACCCAAGTCCAGCGGTTCTAACAAATGTGGGAAATGTGGATTAGCCATGAGGTTGCCTACAGTAGAAAACAAGATTGGACAAGAATACACAAGCTGAGGGTAAATGGCGACGATTTGCCTAGGTGAGATTCTCTAAAATGCACAGGATAGCAACCGTTCCTTCAAGCCGAGGCAGATGACTAGACGAAGGCTTTCAGAATATCTAAAGCAATCAGGGGTTGTACTTTGAAAGCACTGAAATCGTCTTGGAAGTAGGTTTTATAGGCAGGGAATTGATCAAGCTCTTCAGAACTGATCTGGCGGAATTCCATATTCCAATGCATGAAGGCGCGATCCGCAATACTTTGCTCTAACAACAAAGTCACGTGTTCGTGGCGTGGATCGTCCTTAATATAGGCGAAGGTTTGATGTACCTGCTTCGCCTCACCTTCCAAGACTTGCAAGAAACGACGATTGGCATACAACAAATGTCCGGTGATGGTATGCGCGGTATTATTTCTGACAGCATGGCTATGGATCGCTTTCAACACCGACTCATCGCCAACTAAACGACTAGCGTAAACTAATTGGATCAGGCTCATGGCAACTCCCGCGTAGAATGGTTTTTTCCATTCTACGCCTGAATCCTAGCGCGACCAAATGGGAGTTTAAATTGGTGCTCCCGGTGGAATCGCTGGTAAAGGACGCAATTTCACACTAGCCGGATTCCGCAAATACGCCTGTATCAAATCGGCGGCTTGCTGACGACTACTGGCGGTACTGCCTTTACCAGGATTTTTTTGCAACCAAAGCGCGAGTTCGTTAACACTTTGACGCACGTCTGCCTGCACTTGTGGATGCAAACGCGCGCCATCGATCAGATTTAACACGGCATCAAGTACGACCCAGTTAGCTGCCAATTGCACCGCTTCACCGGCGATCACTTTAGGGGCTACTGCATCACGCTTCCAAGTTTGATCGAATACCTGTTTGAATAATTCACTGACACCCAATTGTTGCGCATCGCGTGATTGCTGCCATGCTAAACGATTAATCCGTGCCGCATCAAATAAAAATAAACTACTCTGTGCGGCACCTGCTTCGACTGCAGACAAAGCATCAAATACCACATTCATGCGCCCGGTAAAATATTCTGGCGTACGGCTATAGCCTTCTGATTGTGGAGTCAAAATATCCAATACATTTTTTGGCAAGGCGAGATTTTCTGCACGCAAGCTACTAATCAGCTTTTGCAGTGCCTGCCTTTGCGTACTGGCAGGAACGACTTGCGTGCCCGCTTTTACCCGCCCTTCATTGGCATCTTTCGCCAAACCATATTCATATTCAACGCCAGCGATCAAACGTGCGACCGCCTCGGTCTGATAGCGATGCAATAAATAGACTGGCACCAAACGCGCTTCTAATTCACCCAATTGTCGTTGTGGTGGTAAAACCGCGGTCGAAAAATTGTCGAGCGCACGCTGGCGCACGGTCATCAATTGATCATAGGTCTTCATGGAATCCGCGCCAAAATCCCACAGTAAGCCATTCGGATGCGCAGCACCAGGCGAGCGCGAATCACTATCGGCAACGTATTGCAAACCAGCGGCCTTGGCCTCACTGCGTAATGCTGCCAAAGCTTGTGCTTCGTCTTGGCCGGGGAAATTTGCATACAAATGCTTAATGACAAAATCGTCCCAAGGGCCAACACCCACACCGTAAGCGTTGTTTAATTCTGGTTCACCCTTACTGTTAATACCCATGATTGGGTGAGGATAGTCCATCACCGAGCCATTGCCCTGGCGACTTGGAGCGAAGTTATGGGCAATGCCCAAGGTGTGTCCGACTTCATGAGCTGAGAGTTGACGCAATCGTGCTAAAGCCATTTGTTCTGCCGCGTTTTTCTTTTCTGCGTCGGTCGATTTACCGTATGGCGCTAACAAACTTTCGGCAATCAAAATATCTTGCCTCACCCTTTGCGAACCTAACGTCACAGCGCCTTTGATAATCTCCCCTGTACGCGGATCACTCACCGCATTGCCATACGACCAACCACGCGTTGCTCTATGCACCCACATGATGGTGTTGTAACGGATATCCATAGGATCAACGCCTTCGGGCAATAACTCGACACGATAGGCGTCTTTGAAGCCCGCTTTTTCAAACGCGCTACCCCACCACCGTGCGCCATCTAACAATGCAGAACGCACAGGCTCTGGAGCGCCGCGATCGAGGTAATACACGATCGGTTTTTTCACCGTGCTAACAGCAGCATTCGGATCGGTTTTTTCGAGGCGATGACGTAACTGCCATTGCACCATAATGCTGTCCGCCAAAGGCGTAGCGAAATCCATGCGCTCGCTATCGATGCCACCAGAGCCTGGATGATAGACTCGCGGCGTGTAAGCTTCTGGCAAACGAATCAAACTCACATGCTGATGCACGCGGAGACTTTTGGCATCGGCAGCAACTTGACGTACAAACTGTCCTTCACCTGCACCGGCCAAAGTTAGTAAGGCTTCTAACTCAGTATTATCAGGAAAACTTTTTGCCTGCTGGCTCAAGACCGCGCTGCGTTTTTCATCCACGGCATAATTACCTTGGCGAGTGCGATTTAGACTGTCCGCGACGCCATGACGGTCAGCCAATAAAAAAGAAGAGAAATCAATTAGGTGGACATTATTTTCGCTCGCCAAAATGTCCCCAGCCCACAACACCGCGCCAGCAAAAGCCTCACGCACTGAGGCGCGTTCATCAGTATTGCTAGAGTTAGCAATAAAGCGCGTGTTCTCCTGCACCAAAAACAGACGTTTACCATGCCGCTCAAAACGAACCAATTTACTGCTACCAACTTGACCACGATCTAAGCCCACATCATTTGATCCTAGACCAAATGGTAACGATGTCACCAACAAAAAAGTCTTATCTAGTTCAGCAACTGACATCAATACTTTAGCCTGCTCGCTATGAGTCCAGATATCAAACAGACCTGCCTGTTTCTTCATGCCGACTGTATGTTGAGAGAACGCTGCTGCAGCGCTGACACTGGCCGTGGATGGACTCCCAACAGCCGGTACAAGCTGAGCGGCCACTTGTGCGGACATTGTCAGCATTAATATGGCGCTACTGAGAGCGAGAGATTTCAACACGAACTTTGATGATGGGGCTGACGACAAGGCATGCATTGCAGTTCCTTTAAGACGGGGCGAAAAAAAGGCTTAGACATCTCAAACAACAATTTAGTTGCCACTTAATTCCGAAATGAAAAGCAAAAACAGTCAGAACAAAAACCAACTAAATATGGTTCATATCATTTACAAAATTAATTTTTCCAATCAAAGATTTTTAAACAACATTTACCTGTTTTATACGGAACAAACATCGCAAAATCCAGTCTCACCAATGTGAGCTTGCTACAATCAACGCAAATAATGATTCCAATCGATATGTCAATTCCTCGCATTCCATTTTTTCTTTGCACTGGTTTTTTGTTACTCGGTTTATTTCTTAAACCGGTCTGGGCTCAAGAAGTCGTTGAGTTGCAAACGATAGAAGAATTCGATCATCTTGGCAGGCCAGTGCCACTATCAAAATCAAGCACTGAGATGCTCACTTATATCGAAAAAACCATCAACATCCGTTTTAATGTAAAACTGGTGCCGTGGAAACGTGCAATGGAAACCGCAATGCGTAGTGACATACTATTGATGGGTATGTCGATGACGACAGAACGGGTCAAGAAGTATGCATTTTCCGAAGCCATTAATGCGAATGGCAATTGGCTCATTACCCGTTGCGACGCGACTTTTCCTTTCGACAGTTTGCAAGATTTAAAAGGCAAATTGATTGGTGTCGTTAATGGTACCAGCGGAGGCGAAGCTTTTGACGCACAAGCTAATAAGATTTTCAAACTTGAAAATGATACTAGTACTGGTGTATCTCGCTTAAGAAAATTAATGGCAAAGCGGATGGACGCTCTAGTCTGGTCTGGAGTCGCCATTGAGGTCAAAGAGATGCAAGCGGTTATTAATCGCATTTATGCGATACAACATGACTCCAATGACACAGAGAATGCAGAACCGTTTTGTGTGTTACCAAAACCTGTCTCGATTGTGACCAATCATTTCGCCATGCGGATTAACGCAAGCAATCAACAATTATTAGCTCGCATCAATCAAGCACTCAACAAAGGTCGCAAAGAAGGTGTAATTCGGCCCCTACCTGTATCGAATGTAAATTAATCCGCTACACTGCCAGTTTATCGACGTTTTAGGCAAAAATCGCAATGGCAAGTACTCCAACGATACAAGGAAAATTTGTGCATGGTTCCACCATGCGACACGTCATCAATATGACAGCGACTGGTTCCATAGGTTTAATTGCCGTGTTCTTAGTTGATGTCTTAAATCTGCTCTATATCTCCCAACTTGGAAAAGCAGAACTAGCCGCTGCGATTGGCTATGCCAGTACCCTTTTGTTTTTTCATACCTCAATCGGAATCGGCCTGTCGATTGCGACCACTGCTACAGTTTCGCGTGCCATTGGTAGTGGCGACATCTCGCTGGCAAAACAATTAGCCGCTAGTTCACTTTTTTTAATTGCTGGCATTAGCGTCAGCCTAATCATTCTGACCTACCCCTTTCTGGCCAGTCTTTTACAGCTACTCGGCGCTCAAGGCGAGACAGCCCGTCTGGCACAACGCTTTTGCGTCATCGTTCTGCCTTCGCTTCCTTTACTCAGCCTAGGCATGGGCTTGAGTGGTTTGCTGCGCGCAGCCGGTGATGGCAAACTAGCCATGTACGTCACATTAGGTGCGGCGGCAGCCACGGCGATCTTAGATCCCCTGTTTATTTTTAGTTTTGGTCTCGGTTTAGATGGTGCTGCGTATGCCAATATTTGCGCTCGCCTAGTATTGATGAGTATTGGTTGCTATGGTGTTTTTAAAGTTCACCACCTGTATGCGCGGCCTGATCATGCGGTCTTTGTACGTGGTGCTAAAGCCTTTGCCAACATCGGGATACCGGCAATTTTGACCAATGTCGCCACACCATTTGGTAATGCCGCCGTCACTTCCGTGATTGCTAAATATGGCGACCAAGCTGTCGCTGGTTGGGCAGTGATTTCACGCTTAATTCCAATGGCTTTTGCAGGCTTGTTCGCACTCTCAGGTGCGATCGGCCCTATCCTTGGGCAAAATCTGGGCGCTAAGCGCTATGACCGCTTGCGCTCTACCATGCGCGATAGCTTACAACTGACCTTGATTTATGTTTTGGTGGTGTGGTTTTTATTAGCGATTTGTAGTCAACTGATCGCCCGTGCTTTTGATGCGCAAGGTGTCGCGGCTGAGGTCATTACATTTTTTTGTATGTTTGTCGCCGGAAGTTTTCTGTTTAACGGCAGTCTGTTTGTCGCCAATGCCGCCTTTAATAATCTTGGCTATCCGCTATATTCGACCGCACTCAACTGGGGGCGCTCAACGCTGGGCGTGATTCCTTTTGTTTGGTTTGGTGGGCTGTGGTTTGGCGCACGCGGTGTGATTGCTGGCTATGGCCTAGGGGTCGTGTTCTTTGGCGCTGCCGGCGTATGGTTATGTTTTCGTGTCTTAAGAAAACTAGAAGCCTCTGAACAAACATAAAATAAAAACGCCAAGTCGCTTTGACTTGGCGTTTTTACTAGGTCCTAAATTTCGAGAACTATTTATTCACAGTGACTTTAAATGTTTGCGATTTGGTCTGATTATTACTATCCGTAATCTTGAGCACCGTATTGTAAGTACCAACTTTGCTATACGTATGCAGCACAGCCGGCAGCGTAGAAACCGCAGTGCCATCACCAAAATTCCATTCATACTTGGTCACTTGTGCACCGACCATCGCACTAGATTTTCTGGCGTCAAAATTCACATTCAGTGCGGCCTTTCCTGTCAATGCGGAAGTGGTCACCGCTATCACCGGTGGGGTCATCACGTATAAAGGTGCTGTCCCAGTAATCAAGTATTGCCCCAAACTTCCGTAAGTGGAATAGCCGTTGGTTTTCGGATCTCCCTTTCCAACTCCACTAATGCTCAGATAATAAGTACCGCCGACGGTGATCTTGGTGCTAATGGCAGTACCCAATGTTGTTAAATTATTCGATGTCACGACTACTTTACCGGCGGCATCAAGCAATTGCATTTGTGCGTCAAGATTGCCGGCAAAGGCTGATACTGCCAGACTCAAATTAAGCGTGCCAGCACCTGCGGTAAAACGGAATACATCAATATCGCCAACTTTTCCGATGATGCCAGCAACACTAAGGTTATTTAAACCATTACTGATAACACTGGTCATCGCCATCGCAGTCGCTGTCGTGTTACCAACGTCATCAACACGCGGATTCAAACCTCGCTTGAGCATAATGGCGTAGGCGTCGTCTTTATTGGTTGCACCATTAAACTCGCCCTTTGCCCATTGCCCCAAATTTTTGTAATAGCCCACGCCCATGATGGGCGCCCAACCAGTTTCGCCATCGCCATGGCCGGTGTAGTAGCCGACAGTCGCCGTACCTTGGTGGTAGAGTCCAAGGGTGTGGCCTAATTCGTGGGAGACGCAATCGGCGATATATTTTTCAGCGTTTGCAAGATTATTCTGGAAACAAAATGCGGGTGGATTACTCAGATTAATCGTACCAAACGAGTTGAGGTAAGCATAACCACCAGCCTGATGCACTCTATTCGTAATTAAGATCGATGTTCCGGTTTTACCAACCAAACTGGTAGGCGGCTCGGTCGTCACATTCACATCAAAAGGTGAAAAATCTTCTTTCACACGCGCCCAGATCTTTTGGATCATGGTTTGTTCCGCGGTGCTAAACGTTCCTTTATTCTTATCTAGATCAAAGGCTGGATCGGTACCAACACCTTTAAAATTCAAATACAAAATGCGCGTCGATTCTGGCTTGCTTTGTAATTTAAAAGTTTGATCCAATGGATAAATACTATTATTCACGGCATTGCCAACCGCCGACTTCTCCGCATCGAATTGAAAAGGCTTATCTTTTGGCTCTTCAACGATCAACGATGCTTGCTTGTCATCCACGCCATCATCAATAGTCAACATCCGCCCCTTACGATCAATATGAACCGTAAGATCTTTTAGCATCAGTTGTTTCAAACCGTCGGTGCTTAGGCCATACCATTGTGCAACCGAAGCAATATTGTCACCGAGCAGATCAATAGCTCGCTGTCCCGACGCGATCTCTGGCAAATCGATGCGACTAAACGGCGCATTCTCGATACTGCCTTCTGCATTACTCGGAACAAAATCGTTAGGAACGGTAATCTGCGCCATGAACTGCGCACGCTCTGCGCTCACTGGTGTGCTTGGAGATTGGATGGAAGCCAACTTGGCTGCATCTGCTTGATTTGTCAGAGCAGGCACCGATTCCGTGACTTTGCCATTCGTGTGTTTTGGATCTAAGTTGGCATTACCAGCAACCCTCGCCGATAAACGATTGGCTGAATCAATCACGCCTGATACAGAATTATTGATATTTTCTACAAAATAGACACCTGCGCCAACTAGCAACACAAGCACTAATGCGCTAACAGCAGCGCGCCCCGATTGGGTTTTAAGTTTCATTATTTTCTCCCTTTGTTAACTCGATTAAACAAAGGGCTAACGCCATCAACCGACATTATTGCAATGTCTGATTGGAAACCCCGCTGCCATGATCAAAGACCTTAGGCCGGAAGCTTTGCGTCCTTATCTTTCGATAAGTTTGCCCATAGTTTGCACTTTAATTGCCCGAAAGAAATTTTGAAAGGTCATTTCACTAATATTGATCGGTATTTCCAACTATTTTTTTGATTTAAGTGCTTGATCTACAATGAAAATTAAGCGTTTTACTATTTAATGATTTTTAAAACTAGAAAAGATTGCCACCAAAACAGCCGTGTTTCTACTAAGATCCCCAATTCCTAAGGAATTAAAGATGATGCAAAAAAACCGCAAAAAAACCGACAAAGGAAGGCGCAGATGAGCAACATACTCGTACGAAAAATGGTACTGACGACCGCAGCAATACTGCTATTCGGACTAGCATCTGCGCAAACCAAAACAAGCGACAAGCCAAGCTATCAGCCAGCATGGCCGCATGCTCATGGCAGCGTCTTGTATGGAGATCAGGCAAAAACCCTGAGCAAACAATGTTCGCGTCCCCCGCTCAAAAACATCAAAGGCGCGTGGATACCATCGGCAAATCAAATCACATTAATGGAGCAACAATTGGATCAATACCTGGGAAAACATCACCCAGCAATCCGCAAAAATATTGGCCAAGTCTATTTTCAATATGCAGGCCTAATTCGCAACAAGAAAAAATTCATCTACATCAATACGCTAGATCACTACACCCAAACCAATCCCGACTGGCGACATACAGCGATGATCATCTGTGATGGTGGTGCTAGTTTTTGGGGATTGGAGTACGACCCTGCTACGGAAGAGTTTACAGATATGACGTTTAATTCTGCTATGCCTTGATCTTATCAGCACGGCGGTAACAGCAAGCTTGATGCGTCTAAACAGAACAATACTTGTCGTTCTACGCAATACCATGGCCATCAGGTCGCAGACCTTGAAAGGTCTGCTGATTACTTTTACTAAATTCACTTAATTGCTATCCCCACGTCCATGCCCTTATTCCTGCCCCAAAATAGATTCACTTTCACACTTTATGCTTTTCTCTTTACTAGCTGCCTAGCGCTCACAGCCTGCGGTGGCCGCAATGAAAACCCAGTTACCGCCCCGACGCCACCATTGACTCTAGAGTTTGTCGCTGGTGAATTAGGCGGCCAAGGCAATGCCGATGGTGCAGTTGGGCGCTTTACCAGTCCGCAGGGTATTGCTGTCGGCGCAGATGGTGCCATCTACGTCAGCGAAAGCACGGACGAACCGATACGACGTATAGACAGTGACGGGGTGGTGACAAGTCTTCCGAATACAGCAAAAAACAAATTCTGGGTTGAAAAATTCTATCGAAATGTTCCTCCTTCGCGCAGCTTGGCTGTCGATAGTGCGAATAATCTGTACTATGCGGTGGAGAATGAGTGCCTGATTCACAAAGTTGCAGCCAACGGCGAGACGAGTATTTATGCAGGGCAAACGACTTGTGGTTTTGCCAATGGACATAAAAGCCAGGCACTTTTCGGCAAAATTAGTTCCATAGCGATCGATGGTTTTGGTTCACTCTATTTGACAGACCCTGAAAATTCACTAATTCGCAAAATCGATACCAATGGCATGGTCAGTACTTTGGCAGGCAGAGTCAAGGAAACTGGCGCAAGCGATGGCATGAAAGAATTGGCAAGATTTACCAATCCTTTAGGAATCACCGTGGATAATCAGGGCGTCCTATATGTTACTGATAATAATTGGAAAAAGATACGAAAAATCATGCCCGATGGTCTTGTCACTACCCTGAATCCTCATTGGGAAAACACGAAGACTCCGGTCGAATTTACTGATCTCCTTGGTGCCATCGTTACAGATCAAGCTCGCAACATCTATGTTATGAGCGGTACACAAATACTCAAGATTTCCCCCAATGGAAATTCACGAGTTCTAGCTGGGGAATATTGGAGTCATTACCCATTTGATGGCCAAGGAGAAAAAGCAAACTTTGGGGCATGGGCAAGAGGCGTGGGCGAGGACTCTATGGCGATGTGGACCCCAGGACGATTAAGTATTGATCAACAGGGCTTTCTTTACTTTGCCGATACCATTGGCCATTGCATACGAAAAATCAGTCCTGAAGGTGCAGTAACGACGATCGCAGGAATCAAGCCAAATAATGATTGGAGGCACTTAGATGGACAGGGCAGTGCTGCGCGATTTTTTACTATGCTTTTCGATGTTAATGATTTACCCGAATCTAGTCTCGAAACAAACTATAGTCTAAGAATGGACAACAATCGCAATGTCATCGTCACAGGTCGCGGCTGGGCATTACCGAAACAAGTTGCACGGCAAGTGAGCCCTAGCGGCATGGTCACTAGTCTAGAGCCTTGGGGAAGCAGTAACCCTGATGCCGTTGCCAAAAATATGAATAAGTATTGGTTTAGTACGGAGACCTCAGGACGTGAGTCCAGGACTGTCTCGGGCGCAATTTTTATGCAAGACAGCAAGGGCGAAGTGCAAACCCTAGCGGGGGGTGTTGGGGCCTATTACCAACCTAAAGATGGCATCGGCGGGGAAGCCAAATTTTTCAACATTACGGCTCTCACTTTGGATAACGCAGACAATATCTATGTGATCGACCGCGACCGTGTTCCATCCCCTACGCCTTGGGAAATGCCAGGCCGACTTGGTTACTTGCAAGAAGGCGGCTTAATTCGCAAAATCACCCCCGCTGGTGTGGTCACCACCATTGCCGGATCCTTGGACGAACGCGGTCATGTTGATGGCCCTGGTAGCAAAGCCCGTTTTCATGCACCGATGAGTATTGCGGGCGATCAATACGGTAATATGTTTGTCGCAGACACACTCAATCATGTGATCCGCAAAATTAGTCCAGATGGCATGGTGAGCACCTTTGCTGGCACACCCGAAAAAACAGGATTTGCTGATGGGCTTGGTAATAAGGCGAGCTTTAACACGCCCAACATCATTGTTTTTGACCGTCATGGCAATCTCTATGTCGCTGATAGCGGCAATTTTTTGATCAGAAAAATCACCCCAGCAGGTGAGGTCACGACGATTGCTGGAACCCCGGGTTCTCGCGGTGTTATCCCAGGTAAGTTACCCGCTAGCTTGTCTTTCATCTCTGGGCTAACGATCGACGATAAAGATACCGTGTATATTTTTTCTGAAGGGGCTTTATTGAAAATTGTGCAGAAGAAGTAGCGATTTGGTTTTGCTTAGATGGGATCGTGATGCTGCATAAACCGACTTGAAAGTGAATGCCGAACTTAGTCTTCATGACTTTATCGAACCCGAAAGTCCGTCAAAGCATGCTTTGACTCCCCGACCCTTCTCCCGCTTGCGGGAGAAGGGAGTTACAAACTAACACTGTCATGAAAATGAATCGGGATAGCAGTGAGATCACCAACGCCATGACAAACATGATGTCGACAGCTGTCTTTCACTATCGAATCATTCCTTAGGCCGACTCAACAAAGCCTTTAAATTCGCCAAACGATTTTGTGGCGTAATGATTTCATCGTCGGTTGGCACGGCATCGCCTTCGTCAAGCTTCATCTCTTTGATAAAACGCGAAGGATCGCAATGTACCGCTTCGCCAGCGCGTTTGCGTTTCTTGCACCAAGTGATGTGCAAGCTACGCTGGGCGCGGGTGATGCCGACGTACATTAGTCGACGTTCTTCTTCGATGCGGGCGGCGATGGTTTCGACTGGGGCGTCGGGGTCGCCTTTGTGTGGCAAGATGCCTTCTTCAACGCCGACTAAAAATACGTGCGGGTATTCCAATCCTTTGGACGCATGCAGAGTGGACATGCGCACCGCATCGGGGTCTTCGTCCTTGCCTTCCATCATGCTCATCAAAGCTACCATCTGCGTCAAATCTAACAGGCTACGATGATCATCAGTACCGTCTTTGCCGCCATTGCCTTTTTGTTTTAACCACTGGGTAAAGTCGAGCACGTTTTGCCATTTGGATTGGGCAGCTCTGTCGTCGAAATTGTCATACAAATAGAATTCGTAATTAATCTCTTTCAACAAATCATCGAGCAATTGTTCGGCATGACCTTCTCGATGCGCGTGCGCTTCGACGGTGTTGATGAAGTTGCCGAAATCGCGCAAAGGTCGCAGTTGACGCTCAGTCAAAATCGCTTCGATACCGCCTTTGAAAACAGCCTCGAACAAGGAACATTGCCATTGCCCGGCGAAGGAACCAAGCGCTTCTAAGGTCGCCTGCCCTACGCCGCGACGGGGTGTGGTAATCGCGCGGATGAATGCAGGATCGTCTTCTTCATTGGCGATCAAACGCAAATAAGCGATGATGTCTTTGATCTCAGCTTTATCAAAAAAGCTTTGTCCGCCAGAGATGGTGTAAGGAATGCGTTCTTTACGCAGGGCTTGTTCGATCACACGCGCCTGATGATTGCCGCGATACAAAATCGCATAATCGGCCCAAGCGGCACGACGTTCAAATCGGTGCGCAGAAATCATGATAGCGATCTGCGCGGCTTCTTGTTCATCATCGTGCATGCCCATGACTTTGACGGGATCCCCTAAGCCGTGTTCAGACCACAAGGCCTTTTCAAATAGCTTAGGATTATTGCCAATCACCGAGTTGGCGGCTTGCAAAATGCGGGTCGAGGAACGGTAATTTTGTTCGAGCTTGATGATACGCAGATTCGGAAAATCCACTTGCAGCGTGGTCAGATTTTCGATCGTCGCACCGCGCCACGCATAGATCGCCTGATCATCGTCGCCGACCGCAGTGAACATCGGTTTTTTACCAACGCCAGTGACCAACAATTTCACCAACTCGTATTGGCAGGTATTAGTGTCTTGGTATTCATCGACCAGCAAGTAACGCAAACGACGTTGCCATTTATCTCGCACTTCTTCGTTATGACGAAATAATTCGACCGGCAAGCGAATCAGGTCATCAAAGTCCACCGCTTGATAAGCCGACAGCGTAGCGACATAACTGGTATACACGCGCGCTGCTTGCGCTTCGTCTTCGTCTTGGGCTTGTGCCAGAGCTTGCTCGGGACTGATCAAACCGTTTTTCCACAAGGACATGGCGGTTTGTATGCGACGGATTAATTGCTTATCTGTGGTAATTGCCAAATCCTGCACCAAGGAAAAACAATCATCACTATCCATGATGGAAAAGCGATCTTTCAATCCTAATGCGCGCGCTTCTTGTCTGAGGATCTTGACTCCCAGAGAGTGAAAAGTCGAGACCGTGATTTGTTTCGCTTTTTTCGGTTCTTTCAAGAGCTTGGCGATACGCTCTTGCATTTCATGCGCAGCTTTATTGGTAAAGGTCAAAGCGGCAATGTGCTTGGCATCATAGCCATGCAGCTCAATCAGATTAGCGATTTTTTGCGTGATCACACGGGTTTTGCCTGATCCAGCCCCTGCCAAGACTAGGCATGGGCCATCCATATAATTGACTGCGTCGCGTTGGGGTTGATTCAGACCGTGGGACATGGAGACTACCGATTGCTATTAAGGCCGTATTGTAACCGCTGATAAGGAGGAGACAAAGGCTGCTTACAAAGCCTAGACTGACTCCTCAGCAATCAGCTTAGGCAAATACAGTAGATAAAATCCAAAATTATCTAAGAACCTTTTTTTACCTACGCGGCATCCACCAGTCGCCCATTCTGAAAATCATCAATCGCTTTAAAAATCTCTTCCTGCGAATTCATCACAAACGGGCCGTACTGCGCGATGGTTTCGCCCAGAGGTTTACCAGCAATCAGAATAAATCGGGCATCGCCTTTGGCTTGAATTTTCACCCCGTCTGCAGATGGCCATTTCTTTAAGATCGCCATGCGTTGCAAAGGAACCTGCTGTTCACCGATGCTGACTTCACCGCGATACACATATATGAAAGCATTGAAATCCGCTGGTATGTTTTGGCTAAACATCGCACCGGCTGGCATGTGTACATCAAGATAGATCGGCTCGGTCGTTGCTCTTTGCATCGCGCCTTGTACGCCTTGACTTTGCCCAGCAATCACCCGCACTACAGCACCAGCATCAGTCGTCAATTCGGGAATATCAGCTTGCTTAAAATCGCGATACCAGGCTGGGATCATCTTGTCCTTACCTGCCAGATTCAACCATAGCTGAAAACCCTCCATGCGACCGTTTTCTTGCTCGGGCAATTCGGAATGAATCACGCCGCGTCCGGCCGTCATCCATTGGACTCCACCGTTTTCCAGCAAACCCTCGTTACCTGCGCTATCGCGATGACGCATGCGACCTTCGAGCATATAGGTAATGGTTTCAAAACCACGGTGCGGATGATCGGGAAAACCTGCAATGTATTCATCAGGATTGTCGCTACCAAAAGCGTCTAGCATCAAAAATGGATCGAGCCGATATTGATAAGGCTGCGTCAACACCCGCGTCAACTTCACCCCCGCACCATCAGAAGTCGCTTGTCCGACCACCAATTGCTCAACGGCGCGCGATAGGTTGACGGTGTCTGGAGTGAGTTCATGTTTCATGTTGTATTCCTTAATCTTCTTCAAGTCTTACGCTAACGCTGCCTCGATCTGTGCCTGCGCATCACTTATTGCCCGTTGTTCGCTTTCGGCTCCCATCGCCAAGCCTTCAGCATAAATGAATTCCACATCGGTCATACCGAGGAAGGCAAAAAAGGTTTTCAGGTAAGGCATTTGCGTGTCATTCGGGGTGTTTCTGTACAAACCACCACGGGTCAAGACCACATAGACTTTCTTACCTGTCAACAAACCTTCTGGTCCATTCGCAGTGTAACGGAAAGTGACTTGGGCACGCGAAATCGCATCGATCCAGTTTTTCAGTTGCGAAGAGATGCCAAAGTTATACATCGGTACACCGATCACCAATACATTGGCGGCTTGAACTTCAGCAATCAATGCATCATCTAAAGCCACACGTGCCGCTTGCTCCGGTGTGCGTTGATCGGCTGGCGTGAACAAAGCCTGCAACGCGCTCTCATCTAAAGTCGGCTGCGGTGTCACTGCCAGATCCCGCACAGCCAAGTTCGCGCTGGCATGCTGCTCAAGTAAGCGTGCGCTCAGTTGATTAGCTAAATTACTGGAATGAGAACCGACGATACGGGCACTAGAATTGATTTGCAAAATGTTCATGGTATTGCTCCTTTGAATTTGGACTACATGATTCTGTGAATGTGCTGTCACTTTATATGTTCCAAATTCAATGCGGAAGTCTGTAAAATGGATATGATTGTTCCATTTATGAACCAATAGAGTTTACGAAAGAAATCATGCAGCTCGATCCCAACGATCTTTTATTGTTTTCGCGCGTTGTCGCGGAGGGCAGTTTTAGCCGCGCAGCCGAACGGCTCAGCATGCCGAAATCGACCTTATCGCGCCGCATGACTGCCTTAGAAGCCCAGCTAGGCGAGCGCTTACTCTTGCGCACAACTAGAAAACTTGTCGTCACCGACTTCGGCAATGCGGTTTTGACCCACGCCCAACAAGTCACTTCGGAGGTTGAAGCGACACTCGCCTTAACCCAGCAAAGACAGGTACAACCGAGCGGTCGGCTGCGAGTTTCCATGCCAGCCGACTTTGCCAACGAAACCATGACGGCCTTAATCGCCCGTTTCCTACAAAAATACCCTGCCATCACGCTAGAGTTAGATTTGTCACCACGCCGGGTTGATTTGATCGGGGAAAATTTTGATTTAGCAATCCGTATGGGCAGCCTGCCCGATGACGCCTCGCTGGCTGCGCGTCAGTTGGCCATGTTCTCCGCAGCCATCTATGCCGCACCCAGCTATTTGGAAAAACACGGCGAGCCACAAGAGCCAGAAGCGCTGATGGAACATCAAACCCTGCGTCTGTTAGCGCGCAATGGCGAGCCAGCGGTCTGGCGCTTAAAGAACGGCGACCAAAGCTGGCATGGCATCCCACCCGGCATCGCCACCGCCAACTCCCCAGAAATGCTGCGCCGATTAGCACTAGCGGGTCTTGGCATCACCCTGATCTCAGAACACTTCGCCCAATGCCACCTGCACGACGGCAGTCTGATCCGCGTGCTACCGGAGTGGCACTCGCCAGAATTCAACGCTTGGGCCGTATTCCCAGGACGCCGCTTAATGCCCGCGAGAACCCGTGTGTTTATTGATGCAATGGTGGAGGAGTTTAGTACCGTGACGGATACGAAGGGCTGCCGTTAGCGATAGTCGATTTATGCAACCGAGATACATCGCAAACACTCGTGATGCTGACTGCTGACATCCTAAATTCGGACTTGGTGATCGCGTGTGACCCCGTTGAATTCAACCAAACTAGATGGAGCATAACGACGAGACAAGTCCGCTTCTAGCAAATGGATCAGGTATCTCCTACCCAAGTCGAACTAGGCTCGAATCACGTCCAATAAATGACTTTCAATCTCGGCACGCCCTTCTGTGCTAGTCATCGCCACAATCACGTCACCAGCGCGAAGCAGATAATCGTCATTAGGATTAAAAGTCCAATCACCGTCAGCACGAACTGCAATTAAAATATAGTCAGGGCTACGTAGCCGCAGCTTGCCCATCGCTGTAGCAGGAAAATTATGTGGTGTCGCGACCTCCTCGACCCGCAGATTTTTTTCAGACTTTAACATCTCAGCCAAAAAGCTCACCACATGCGGCCGCACCATTGCCGACGCCATACGCATGCCGCCAGTGAAGTCGGGGCAAATCACTTCATCGGCCCCCGCTTTACGCATTTTTTCCACATTACGCAACTCATGTGAACGCGCCACAATCCGCAATCGCGGATTCAACTGCTTAGCAGTAATGATAATCATCAAATTGCGTGAATCATCACCAGTCACAGCAAACAAACCGTGAGCATCGGTGATATCGGCACCAAGCAAAAGATCATCGTCAGACGCATCGCCATGCAGATAAAGCAAATCAGGAAATTTGTCTAAAAATTCGTCGAAATTAACTTGATCAGGATCAATCGCCACGAACTGACGCCCGGTCTTTTGCAACTCATTTGCCACATTACGACCGACCCGCCCAAAGCCGCAAACAATATAATGCTGCCGCAATTTTTTAATACGTTTTTCCATTCGTCGTCTCCGCAAGGAATAGTCCAGATCTTTTTCAAGAAAAAACACCGTCAAACTGGTGAACAAAAAGGTCAACACACCCAAGCCTGAAATACTCATCAACCCGGCAAACACCTTGGCGCCAAACGATGTGAGCGGCACCCCTTCACCATAGCCAACCGTGGAGATCGTGATCAACGTCATATAGATCGCATTCTCCCAGCTAGTCTGGTCGCCAATAAAATAAAAACCAAGGACACCAACACCAATCAAAGCCAGAAGAATCAAAGTCGCCCAACCAATGCGCGCCAAAATACGCATAAGCTGCGCATTTTCCGCCACCGTGCGTGGCTCCATAGTCGACACCGAAGCCGGATTGTTTTTTTCTGAAATCTGCATAGATTGAACTGATTTTTCCTTTAACCATCATTGTAGCCGCGCGCAATTTAGCATCGCCGACATTTATGCAAGCCAGCGCAATCTGTCGTTTTTTCGTAAATCATTTTTTGCGGTTTTTGGCGTCGGTTTGACTTTGGACAATGTGGGTGGAGTGTTGGCGAGTTAGGGAAATTGGTTTGTTACTCTTTCTGTCCGGATAGCACATGCCAGAAACTGACGGCATAGCAATACTATTGGACATGTTAAACAATATCATTGGGGATTGTTGCAATCTGATGTGCGGTAGTGATTTTTCCGAATGACTGCCATCACATACTATTTAGATTTAACAACAAAAAAATAAACGAGCACTTTCGTTCAAACCCGTCGATTTCGACGGGTTTAGAATACATACAATGAGATAAATTTTTAGAAATTTCTACCAGTTAATTGGTATTTCTAATTCATTTGTGCGACTCCAAGTTTAGAAACAAGAGATTGAAAAAATAACTATTTTGCGCATGTCTGTTTCTATTATTATGAGAAATTCTTTCATCATTACCCTTTATAACTATTCAGATACTCGGCATGAACGACAAAACAAAATCGCCATCACCGATTCAACGCAATTTCTGCGACATCTCGGAGGAAATCAATAGCCATATCGAATATGCTCAAATACAAAAACAGATGGGCATAGCAGGCAAATTAAACTGGCAAAAGCTATTAGAATCTCGCCGGATACTCATCGTTTCTGAAGCGGGCTCCGGTAAAACCTACGAATGCAAACAAATACAACAGCAACTTTGGGAAAATGGCCAACCTGCGTTCTTTTTGGAATTGGCAGAGTTAGCGAAAATTGGTGTATACGATCAACTTTCTTCTTGTGAAATCGAGCGCTTTGAAGCATGGCAAAGTTCGCATACGGATATAGCCACCTTCTTTTTAGATTCAATTGACGAACTAAAACTAACCCAAGGTAATTTCACAGTAGCCCTGACCCGACTAGAAAGAAAACTATCAAAAAATTTGCATCGAGCACGCATCGTCATCACTACTCGACCAATTCCTTTTGACGGCGATGAAATTAAAAGGATATTACCTGTACCGCAGAGTAATGAAGAGGCAAACTTAGGAGAAATTTCGCTAGAAGAAAGCTTTGCAAGAATTGCGGCTGGCCATATTTCATCTAACGGTCAAGAAAAAAAAGCACCTGAAGTGCCCAATTGGCGACACGTTTACTTAATGCCTTTATCAACAGAGCATATTCATCAAATTGCGCATGCACAAAAAATCGAAAACATTGACGAACTTCTAAACGCAATTCATCAACGTGATCTGGAAGATTTTACACATCGCCCCTTAGATTTAATTGAACTATGCATAGACTGGCGAGAACACAAACGTATTCGTACTCACCAAGAACAGCTCGAAAACAATATTCGTGTCAAATTGAAGCCACGCGTTGATCGTGGAGAACTGACTCCATTATCTCCAGAAAAAGCTTTGGACGGTGCATCTAAACTCGCTTTAGCTTGTTTGCTTTCAAAAAAACTGACGATACGGCATAGCGCAGAATCAGAACAAGTAGCGAACACTGAAAGCACTTTAGATCCATCATCTATTTTGATTGATTGGAATGAGAAAGAAAGAAAAACTTTACTCGAACGGGCGCTTTTTGGATTCGCAAATTATGGACGGATTCGTTTCCATCACCGTTCTGTCATCGAATTTCTTGCCGCTAAACAGCTCAATAATTTACTTCGAGCTGGAATGACGATGAAAGCCCTTAAGCGACTCTTGTTTGCAGAGACGCCACAAGGTATCAAAATCATCAAACCAAGTTTGAGGCCAATCATTGCTTGGTTGGCAGCAAATGATGACAGTATTTTTAAAGAGGTGTTAGAGCGCGAGCCAGAAGTCCTATTAAATTTTGGCGACCCAGAATCTCTGTCCTTCTCCCAACGGTGCCAAGCGCTCAAAACCTATGTTAATCGCTACAAAGATGGGAAATGGCGAGGCCTACATGTGCCGCGCTTGCAAGTGCATCGTATTGCAAGCCGAGAACTGGCACCGTTAATCCTTGAACTTTGGAAGTTGAATATAGAAAACCACGAAGTTCGAGAGTTAATCATAGAAATTATAGAAATTGGCAAAATAAAGGAATGTGCTAATTTAGCCTTAACCATAGCATTGAACCACTCGGCAGAATGGCAGGAGCGTCAGTCATCCATCACGGCATTAATTCAGTTCAATGACTCCGGCATCTTGGATGTACTTAATGACATGTTAAGGCATCCTGAACAATGGCCTGAGCGACACATTAAATCTGCGATTGTGGATTGTTTTCCTCTTCAGCTCTCGATTGAGCAAGTAGGTTTCCTATTGCAGCATGTCTCTGAACCACCCAATGAGATAGGCGACCTAAAATGGCGTTGGCCTAAAGTCATTGCTGAATCCAATTTAACGCAACACGCTCTTGAACAGTTGCGACAAAAACTAAATGATCTGGTGCTGGAAAATGCAATACCAACTAGAACTGAATTAATCGATAAAACCCCAAGAGCCGACTTGTTGAATGCCTTAGCCGCGGTGTGTCTACGGTTATTGACCAAGAATTGTTTTGATGATGCTGTATTCAATTCATCGATTGTAGCGCAGCACTTTTCAGAGGATCACTATTCGAGTCAAAAGGAACCAATATCTGAACTAGGAAAAGCACTTAGTTCTATTCCAGAGCAATGTAGGGAAACATTTTATTTTGCACATCTTGCATTCATACAAAGTTTTCACAGTGCGGAAAATAGAAACTATCAGTTTTATCATCTAAGCCGTCAAAGCCCAATTCAATACAATATTCAACAAGACGATATTTGGATTAGAAAAAACCTAGCCTCAAAATCACTCCACACTGATACGCGCGCGCATCTCTTAAAATTGATGATCAATATTCATAGCAATGCACAGCATAACAGCTCCGAGTACTTTCATAATTTCATATCATTAGTTACCGATAATGAAGATCTAACAAAACAACTCGAAGAGTACTCAAAGCCTCCCAAAGTATATGCAGAACAAATTCGTTGGGAAAATCAAGCGAAGAAATATGACGAAAAAAATCGACGAGGAGATGCAAAAAATAGGGCAAGTTGGACTGCTCTGCACAGAGAAATTTGGAATGCACCACATAACGTATTTAGCAATGAACGGATGTGGAATACGTCGTGGAATCTATGGCATGCAGCGTTGAACGACAATAGCCCAAAAAGTGCTGCCTGGAACCGCTTATTTTTTGAAAAATATTTTGGCGAAGAGATTACAAATCAATTCAAACACGTTTTGATGAATGTCTGGCGCAGTGAAAAACCGGTACTTAGAGTTGAACGCCGAGACGAAGATAAAAACACATGGTGCGAAAGTTGGAATTTAGGACTTTGGGCAATTTCCGCGGAATCCGAAGATCCCGATTGGGCAACTAATTTGAGTCACGAAGAAGCACTACTCGCCGCACGATACGTAGCGATAGCTTTAAACGAATTCCCAGCATGGTTGACAAATTTAATAAGTACACACCCACTTGCCGTCGAAACAGTTCTAGGTTCAGAATTAGCTGGTGAGTTAAATGAAATTACTCAATCAATTTCCTACTTCAAGATTCTTCAGCAACTACAAAGAGAATCACCCTCATTCGTAAAGTTGTTCATACCCGTATTGTTGCAAAATTTTAATTCTGTATCTCAACTTAAAGAAACCGACGATGAAAAGTCGGCAAGTGAACGGCTACATCTGGTAGTAAATTTAATGCTTAAATATGGTAATGAAACAGTTGTCGATTTTGTTCTTAGTAATGCAAAGGAAAAACTGAATAAGGGATTGAATACACCTTTCTCTTTTGTTTGGATTTCAACGCTATTAGCGATTTCCCCTACTGACGCCGCTACCATACTTGAGAATGAATTGGTTGTGGATGAATCAAATGAAGTCTCTTCTGGTGTGAAATGGATTGCCAAACTTTTTGGGAAAGAATTGAATGAAAGGCTCTTTACGTTAGCAAATACCAACTTCACTCCACGAGTGTTATTAAAGCTTCTACGCTTAGCTTATAAGCATGCTCCTCCCAAAAATGACCCATTACATAAAGGCAGTTTTACGCCTAATATGCGAGACAACGCGAAGCGTGGACGAGGCGCATTGTTAAACGCAATTCTAAATTTGACTGGATCAGAAGGTTGGAATGCGAAACATGAATTAGCGGGGGATCCTTTACTTGCAGACTTTAAAGATCGAGCTTTGTCACTGGCGATAGAGAGTGCCGCTGGAGAAATGGACGATCAGATCTATAGTCCAGCAGAAATTTCCACCTTCTACAAAAGCTACGAAGTAAGTCCAAAAACGCGGGATGAACTCTTTAAGATAATGTTAGATCACCTAGATGACTTAGAGGACTCTCTCATGCAAGACGACTCACTAAAGGAGCTATGGAGAACAATTTCCGAAGAAAAAATAATGCGTCAAGCAATCTCTCACGAGTTAATTCGCATCTCAAGAAACAATTACCACGTGAGTCAGGAGGGAGTGACCGCCGAAGAAAAGGAAACAGACATTCGAATACAACTATGCAATTGCGATTTACAAGGTGTTATCGAATTGAAACTTGGTGACGGGCGTAGTGGTCGTGATTTACGAGACACACTAAAAGACCAGATCGTCACAAAATACATGAAACCAGAATATCGCCGAGCCGGATGTTTACTTGTAACTGTCAACAGCGATAAACGTTGGTCTCATCCTGACACTGGCATATCCCTTGATATCGATGGATTACGCGACATGCTGAAGGACGAGGCTCAGAAAATTGTTACTGAAATGGGTTTGTCATTAAAATTGGCGACGAAAGTTTTAGATTTACGTCCTCGCCTACCAACCGAAAAATTACGTGAAAAGAAGTGACTCAAGAGTCTAATACTTGGAGTGACAGAATTGGTACTAATCCATAAACGTGACTTTAATCTCGCACGATAACTGGCATTGTTATTGTGCTTTTTTGTCTCGATTGTATCGACGGTTATTTTCTACTTAGCACTTTCATTAATCGAGATGTGCGATCTATTTACAAGGTTACTTAGTTTAGCTTGTATAACTGACTAAATATCCGAAGCATTTAAACCCATCGAATTCGATGGGTTTAAACTTAGCGCTGTAGTGTTTGCCCGCACAAGAAGACCATCGAACTCTTCAATAATTTAGCAAAATTAAATACCGTTATCGATTGGCCAAAAACCCTGAACTTCTGCCTTCGCAGGAACCACGCTTCATCTATTTTGCCGCAATTTTGTTTTGTGTAAATGCACTATCTCGAACGAAAATATTCAGATAACACCCATAAAAAAACCGCCCTAAAAAAGGCGGTTTTTTCACAAACGCAGAGACGAATTATTTCTTGTCGCTAGCTGCTGGTGCCGCTGCTGGTTCAGCTGCTGCAGACGCTGGTGCTGTCGTAGCTGCTGCTGACGCGGAGGCTGAAGCTGCTTTTTCGCCGATGATGTCGATCTTGGCTTTTTCTTTCAGGCCGTCCAAGAATTTCTTCAGGTTTTGCTGTTGGATTTGTTGTGTCAAACGTGGTTTAACTTGTTCTAAAGTTGGGGCTTCTTTCGCACGGCTGTCATCTAATACGATGACGTGATAGCCGTATTGGGATTTCACTGGTTCTTCTGTGAATTTACCTTTTTCTAATTTGGCTACTGCTGCGCCGAATTCTGGCACCATGCCACGTGGGTCAAACCAGCCTAATTCGCCGCCTTTGTCTTTTGAACCTGGATCTTTCGATTGGGCTTTTGCCAACGCTGCGAATTGCTTCACGTCTTTTTGGAGTTTAGCGATGATGGCTTTCGCATCGGCTTCTTTTTCTACCAAGATATGGCGAGCAGAGAATTCATTGCCGGATGTCGCTTCTTTAACTTTTGCGTATTCAGCTGCGTAGTCAGCATCTGTTACCGCGTTATTTTTTAAGTAGTCATCAACGAAACCTTGTGCCAATACATTGGTTTTCATCATTTCTAATTGATCAGCAACGTCGCCAGATTTGTCCAAACCTTTTTTAACCGCTTCTTGTGCGACTAATGAGGCCATTGCCAAATTGTCGATCACCATTTTGCGCATTTCTGGGTTGTCTGGCATGCCTTGTGCGGCTTGCTGTTTCATGATCATGTCAACTTGCTTTTTGCTGATAGGTTTGCCATTGACTGTAGCGGCGATGACACTTTGTGCTGCATCCGCTGGCTTGTCAGCTGGTTTGGAGCATGCTGTCAATGCCAACACTGCCATGGCGCTACCGATCATGAAACTAGATTTAATCAACATCTTGGTCTTCCTTTATGATTTTCTATATTTTGATAAAGCGGTGAATGCCGCTGTGGATTGAGTGAAGCAATAAAAAGCAACTGCGAATTTTACCTGTGATTTCGCGATTGCACTTAAAATTCGCACAGTTTCTAGTGAATCAACGGATTTTTTTAGGTAAATATTTATCTGAAGAAAAATTTGTATGATCCGCTACTGTCTACCAATGACGCTCAGGAGAGAAAAGATAATGATCGATTTTTCAGAAATGCTACCAGTGGGTATGGTGGCGCACGGTGGTCAAGTCGCGCAAATCATGGCCGAGATTGCGAAGCGCCAGCGTGGTTTGGCGGATTGGGAAGCGTTTCACTATGAGAAAATCTCTGAAAGCGCAGTCGAGTTAACTGGCGGCATTGTCGCTATCAGTAATGGCGCAAAGCGTTGGCTGGAGCCGCACGATTGCATCACGATACCATTTGCCGCGGTAATCGCAGAGATGCAAAAACAGGGCTTATTAGAAGCGCCTATTCATACAGAAGTCAAACCCCACACTGCGCAAACGCCGCCTGCTGAAACACAAGATTTCCCCTATTTGCATCTAAAGCTAGCGCTTCCGCGCGATGCCGCCAGTCGCCAAAAAATCTTACAGACACTGCATTTGCAAGCGGATTTGATGGGGGCGAGTGTCGTCGCTTGTCATCTGGAATAGCAAGCAAACTTATGTCTAGCACAACAGCTAACTGTCATTAGGAAGTCACAAACAATACGTACAGTCGGGTTACGGTTTTATTTCCTATAGCCAACTTTATCTGCGGAGTGCGTATGCCATTTTTTTTGTCTCCTGCGATTGCCTTGATGCGTCAATTGCGCTTATTGCCTAAATTTCTCATAGTAGCCTGTCTGTTTGCGATACCTGCGGTGCTGGTGTCTGGCTTGTTTGTGCAGGAACTAAATAAGGCCATCGATCTCAGCAAAACAGAACAGCTTGGACTGCAACATTTGCGCCAACTGCAGACGCTGAATTTACATCTGCAACAACACCGCGCCTTACGCCATTTAGCCTTGGCTGGCAATACTAATGCGAAGCAAGCCGCTAGCGAGTTAACGGGAACGATCGACCAAGAATTTTTACAATTACAGTCATTGCAACAGCAACAAGCTGAACTAACAATGGCCGAGGATTTTAAACAAACCCAAGCCATATGGGCTCAAATCAAGGAGCCTTTAGAACAAAGCAAGGCCAAAGACAGCTATGTGGCGCATACATTATTACTACAGCAATTTCAAAAATTGGCTATCGCGATAGCCGATCAAAGCAAACTGAGTTTAGATCCGCAAGTCGACACCTATTATCTGATTGGCCTATACGCCAAGTCCTTACCTGAATTGACCAATGTACTAGCAGATACCGCGGCGCGTGGTGCGCCTTATATTGATACCGGTTTGATGGAAGCCAATGAAGATGTATTAATCAACGCCAATGTCATGCTCAGTCAACGTGACTTGCCTAAGGTGCAGGCGCAATTAGACGCGGTAGTACGAGCGTATCCTGCATTAAAAACTCTTGGGCAACGACAACAAAACGTCATCGATGACCACTTGGCTTTTTTAGAGCGGACTAAAAGTGAAATCTTAAATACACTCAATCAAACCAGTGGCACAGAGTATCTTAAGGCTGGCCAGCAGGCACTCGATGGCTGGTATGGCCTGAGTACGAATTTGGCTGATCTTATTGAGACGACGTTGAATCACCGCATCGAGAATCATGTGTGGAATCGCAATGCCATGATTCTCGCCATCGCCGCTGTGATATTCATCGCGGCGTATTTGTTAGCCGGTTTTTACCTAGCCTTTGCCCGCGAGCTGACGTTGTTGACGCAAGCGATGCATCGCGTCAGTGATGGCAATTTAAGCATCGCCACGCAATCCCAAGGCAAAGATGAAGTTGCCCAAGTGTTGCATGAATTTGAAGCCATGCGCCAAGTCTTAATCGGCTTGGTACAAAATATTCGCCACAGTACCGAGCAGATCGCCAGCTCTTCGCATGACATTGCCAGCGGCAATGCGGATCTCTCGTCACGCACGGAACAACAAGCGAGTTCGTTGGAAGAAACCGCCACCTCCATGGAGGAACTCACCGTCACCGTCAAACAAAATGGCCAAAGTGCACAACAAGCC
This sequence comes from Affinundibacterium seohonense, assembly GCF_014284305.1. Lineage (GTDB taxonomy): Bacteria > Pseudomonadota > Gammaproteobacteria > Burkholderiales > Burkholderiaceae_D > Undibacterium > Undibacterium seohonense. Next base: position 12,916 of record NZ_JACOFW010000022.1, on the reverse strand, counting down.
AATGTGATGGCGAATAATGCCACCATGATTGCAAAACAAGGTGGTGCGGCAGTCGCCCAAATGACGGTCATGATGGAGGCGATACAGCAATCGTCCAAGCAGATTAATGACATCATTGCCGTGATTGATAGTATCGCCTTCCAGACCAATATTCTGGCACTCAATGCGGCGGTAGAAGCAGCCCGCGCTGGCGCGCAAGGACGTGGCTTTGCGGTGGTGGCGACTGAAGTACGCAATCTGGCTCAACGTTCCGCCAATGCCGCCAAAGAAATCAAAACTCTGATCAATAATTCGGTCAATCAAGTCGAAGCAGGTCATCGTCAAGCGCAACAGGCAGGCAATACGATGCAGCAAATCGTCGACTCTATCTTTGCTCTCAACAACAATATGCAAGCGATTACCGATGCCAGCTTAGAGCAAGGTGATGGTATCCAAATGGTCAATGCAACCTTGGGCCAACTGGATCACATTACACAACAGAACGCGGCATTAGTGGAACACGCTGCAGCAGCAGCCGAGAGTATGCGGATGCAAGCGGCAAAGTTGACCGATGCCGTTGCCGCTTTCACCATAGAAAATACAAGCCAGCCTCAAATTCCAACAGTTAGAATTATTACTCCAGAACGGACGCAAAGCGGCGTGGCGAAGATGCACCAAGTCCGCGGATTCGCTCTCGCCCGGCAATTACCCAGTAGCCAGTAGTTTAGGCACTTGTTTTTCTCCAAGCGGCGTGTCGATTTCACATGGCAATTTAGATACAAGCATAGAGATTATGTTGAGTTTTGTGGGGAAATAGGCTGATAATGCAGATAATGCTGTAGAGCAATGCGACCACACCGCCTGATCTACGACAAACCCTGTTAAGCTGACCGGGTGATTCCTGAAACATTTGGTCTATTATCTGACGTAAAATCAAGCAGCGGATTAGTGGTATTCGCTCATGAATTTGGAGAACGCTATGCAAACTTATTCAACACAAAAACAAGCCGGCTTTACCTTGATCGAATTGATCGTCGTGATCGTGATTTTGGGAATTTTGGCAGCGACGGCATTACCGCGCTTTGCCGATCTCGGTGGTGACGCCCGTATCGCTAGCGTGAATGCTGCACGTGGCTCATTGGCAGCGACTTCCGCCATGGTACACGGTGCATTTTTGGTGAGAAATTCACCAACCACCGTGGACATGGAAGGCTTCGCAGTGGCGGTTGTCAATGAATATCCAAGTGCCGCCACCATCGCGACTGGTGCTGGTATTACCGTCGCTGATTATGACATTACCGCCACAGCCACTACGGTCAAAATATCACCAAAAAGCGCTGGTGCTACCGTACATACGGCGGGGACGTGCTCCGTCGTGTATACCCAAGCAGCATCAGCTGGTGCAGCGCCGGATATTACGGCAACGACAGGCGGATGTTAATGCTTGTGTAGTCTCATCAACAAAAGCGTAGATTATTTTGATCTACGCTTTTTTTTCGCCCTCTTTTCCCGCCAAACTCCGCTACAACCTAATTAGTCCGCAAAGCCAAATAGATATCCGTGCGCAAATCCAAAGGCGCGGTCTCACGCGGATCATTGAGGTACTCTTCATACACTGCCACATCCGCCGCCTCATACCCCGACGCTGGCAGCCAAACACCAAATAACCATTCATACGCCGCATGCATGTCAGAATATGGTCCCTGATAATGCAGCACCGCACAGGTGGCGGCAGCAATATCATAAGCTTGCAAGGGTGATTGCGCTTGATTTGCCTGCTGCTCGGGACTGACCGTCAGACAAGCCCAAGAACGCAATTTAGCCTCCTCCACTAGAGATGGATCATCGAGATAAATGCCGATGGATCGGCTGTGCGGACCAAACAATTGTCGACTAGCAGCAAGTCCTTGCAATTGATCAAACGCCTGACCTATCCCCATATAATCGCCGTGATGTGGCAGCGCCAATAAACACATCGCTGGTACCTCTTTAATCTCTACAGTAAACATCGTGTCGCTCCTCAAGTGCTGTGGTGAATAAAACTGTGTATGACTCCCCTCTTTGCGATACCTCGCTGGCGGCATGCCATATACACTGGAAAAAATACGAGTAAAAGATTGCACATTCGGATAAGCACAAGCCTGGGCAATCTGTTCTATGCTTTGCTCCGTTTTTGCTAACAAGCCAGCGGCACGTTGCAAGCGTAAGCGTTTCACGGTGCCGGCTAAACTCTCACCACAAAAAGCCTGATAAATTCGATGCCAGTGATATGGCGACATACAGGCAATGTCAGCCAACACATTAAGATCTAAATCGCGTTCAAGGTTTTCATGCACGTAATCAATCACACGCTGAAAACGCCGTTCATAACTAGCGCGATGGGCGCTGATGGAAGTGAGTTCTTGATTCATATCGTCCCCGTCTGTATCAATGACGAGAACAATATCATGGAGTGATTTGACAAATCTTGCGGACTTGCAGTGGGCGATTAGTTGATTATTGAAAGATTATTGAGGAATTACAAGATAAGAGCATTAAACCCGCGGGAATGATGTTCGGTTAAACCTTGTCCTCCATAGCGTCAATCCCTCGGTGTAAAAGCCTAACGTCACTGGATCCCTGCCTGCGCACACTGCTGTACGGAATAAGATTTTGGACAATCGTGTAGCGCTGATGGCGCTTGACATACACGATGACATTGCATGAATGGACGTGAAAAAGAACGATACGTAGTGGGCGTAAATATTCCCTCTCCCGCGAGCGGGAGAGGGTTAGGGTGAGTGTGGTTCAGAAGCTGCAGTAAGATTTCATACAACTACGTGGCAAGGAGATAGCGTTGTTTAGATTTCTAAATATCGTTAATCCAATCTGACGCGCCCTCATCCCAGTCCCTTCTCCCGCTTGCGGGAGAAGGGAGATTTAGCCAAAGCTATAAAAAAAATTACTCCAGACAGCAATGTGCCTACGCAGGGATGACGCACTGACTTTTTGAGCTTAACTGAATCTATTTGAAAGAATACTGCGCACTCACATAGAAAAACCGGCCGCGTGGATCGGTGTAGCTTGGGTCATAGCCAGAGATAAAGAAATTAGCCTGATTAGAAAATGGCGGCGTGGTATTGAGCAAGTTTTGTATCCCAGCCCGCAGATTAAGATTTTTGCCCAGCGCATACGATGCTGACAAATCCCATAAAGAATACGCTTTCACCCGATTGGCCGCGACAATGCTGCCATCGTCAATATTGATCGCTGAGTTTTGATCTTGATAGCCAGAGAAATAAGTATTCCCAAGATTCAAGCCCAGAGCACCGTGCTCCCAACTCATGGACAAACGATGACGCCAGCGTTGCACTACACCTTCGGTGACAAATTTGCCGAGGTTACTGACATAAGGATCGCCCGGATTGGTTTGCAATTTGGAGTTGAGCATGTAGGTGCCTAACATGCGGGCACTGATTTTCCCCCAGCTCGTGTTAATGCCATGCATTTCGATTGCCAGATCGAGGCCAGAGGCGATTTGAGAGCCACGATTTTCTTTGCGCAATTCTATGTAATCGATATACTTATCTTCATCGCGATGAACGAGATCGCCGTACTTATCCAAATTGCCCAAAATCACATCATCGCCAATTTCACTGATCAAATTGCTGCGTTTGATATTCCAATAATCAAGGCTAAAAGTCCAGGCACGCACGGGTTCAAAAATCACTCCCACCGTATGTTGTTGACTGCGCTCAGGTTTAAGATTGGCATTGCTGTAGCGGCGTGTATCCCAGCTATCTGCACATACCGACAAATCATTATCGTTGTCCTTACAATAAACTGGATCAGGCAACGTAGCCGTTGAACTGTATTGGGTTGGTCGATACAGATCGGACATCGATGGTGCACGGAATCCACGACCAACGGAGGCGCGGAATAAGAGTTCTTGACTAGGTTGGTAACGCAAACCCACTTTAGGGCTGGATGCGCCACCGACGCCTTGATAACGATCATGGCGCAAAGAAAGTTGCGCTTCCCATTGCTTGCTCAACGGTGCCAACAATTCCGTATAGATGCCTTCGACAGTACGGGAATCTGCAGTGCCTGTGCCGCCTTCGGGCGCAAAATCATTATTGATGTTGTCACTCATTAACAAGGCTGAGGGCGTGAAGATACTACGCTCACGACGCCACTCTGCCCCCACCGCCAACGATAAATCACCGCCATCAAGACGCATTAAAGGACGCGCAGCTTTAAAGTCCACGCTAGTCATCGTGCCGCGCGCGTAACGGACTTCATCATTCACTTGCAGGCTATTGAGTAATTTGATTCCTGCAGCACTAGACGGGCCAAAAGGATTGATCAAGCCGTCTTCAATGCCATCCATCAGTTCATTGTATAAAACATAGCCGTGCGTATCGCGATCGCGTACGACATTGCGACTTTGATTAACACCAACATCGTAATCCCAGCCTGCGAGTGTGCCTGTTAAACCGACTACAAAACGCTGTGCTTCACTGGTCAATTCGCTGGTGCGATTACCTGCTTCTTTCAGACGCATGCGCAAGGTCACTTCACCAGGATATTCATCGTCGGTCAAGGTGTGTAAATTGGTATTGGCTAACTGCGGTATCAGTCGATAGTCGACATAACCAGTGACCCGCGCAGACGATCCTACGTAATAGGTCTTCGCTTTACTCCAAGTCGCCTCGGCATACAATTGATGCTCAGGATTGAGTTGGAATACCGCACGACTTAGTAAGCTCGACTTATCCGACTTAGGATACAACTCGGTATCCCCCATGTAGTCATACGTACAGGCATCGGCACCGCCAGTACCCGCAGGTAGATACAGATTTGCCGCGGGTTTACAGGTGGGAATAGAGAAATTGATCAGACGATTTTCAATTGGTTTGCCGTTGATTTTAAAGCCTTGCTCTTGCAAGTAATCAAGCTGATTCGAAGTTAAACGAATATTCGCTGGATCGGTATAGCCCGATAACAAATGTCCGAGTCGCTCGGGAATTTTTAATTCAGGAATAAATTTTCTTTGTGAGGTAAACAAGCTGCCCGTATGTTGTTGATCAAAAACGGCAAATACATTGTAACCATCCTTACTCAAATCACCGATACCACCTGCCAAAGTGAAACTACGTTTTTCGGCGCCACCTTCTTGTGTTCTGCCGGCATAGGCACTGGCCTCAACACCTTGATAATCTTTACGGGTAATAAAATTGATGACACCACCAATCGCATCGGTGCCATATAAGGCGGAAGCGCCATCGAGCAAAATCTCGACGCGCTCAATCGCCGCAGCAGGAATATTATTCAAGTCAACGCCAGCATCATCGCCTGGCGAAGCAAAGTTTGCCATGCGTCGACCATTTAATAACACTAAGGTCGATGACGTGCCCAAGCCACGTAAATTCACCGAATTGAAACCACGTTGATCACCGCCGACATTGATACTGATGCCATCGGTTAAACCACCAATATTTGCGGACACTTTCGCCATTAATTCGGCAGCAGTTGTCACGCCTAATTTTTGAATATCTTCGCGGGTAATCAACTGTACCGGCAAGGCTGATTCACTATCGACACGCTTAATCGCCGAACCGGTAATTTCCACCCGCGCCAGCGGTTTACTGTCACTACTCGTTTGTGCGAAAGCGGGGACTGCCGTGATCGCCATCAACAGCAAAACAGCTTGCGAAATGGCATGGCGAGAGAATGAAAAACTGGAGGTATCCAAAGATGGGCTTACAAGTTTTGACATGTTAGATTCCAAGAGTTAAGAGGCGAAAAAGCTTGGTCGCCGGATTTTTTTATTGAGACATTTGATGCGAATTTGAGAGATAGCGAAACAGACAATCTAATTTATTTGATACACACCACCCGAACTTGTTTCATATCGGTGACACCCGACAACACTTTTTCGATGCCATCCATCTTCAGAGTCAGCATGCCATCTTCTAAAGCGGCGGTAAATAATTCTGAGACGCGGCCGTGTTCTTGTATCAGTTTTTTGACCGGATCGGTACCGACCATCAGTTCATGCAAACCAACGCGTCCTTTATAGCCATTTCCGCATTTGTCGCAGCCTTGCGGGCGATACAGTGTGAATTGTCCTTTGTCATCGGCATAAGCTTCAGTCCATTTTTTCAACACCTGCCGCTCACCTGCCTCGGCATCACGCTGAAATTCGTTGGTCGCTTGCAACTCGGCACAATACTCCTTAAGTAAGCTTTGCAATTCCACTGTGCTGGGGTGATAAGCGACTTTGCAATTGCCGCACAGACGTTTGGCCAGTCGTTGCGCCAAAATTCCCAATAGCGCATCGGCAAAATTAAATGGGTCCATGCCCATATCGAGCAAGCGGATGATGGATTCTGGTGCACTATTGGTGTGTAAGGTGGCGAACACTAAATGTCCAGTGAGCGAGGCTTCGAGGCCAATGGAGACGGTTTCTTTATCGCGCATTTCACCGACCATGATGATGTCGGGGTCGGCCCGTAAAAACGCCCGCATGACAGTCGCGAAGTCCATTCCTGCTTTACGATTGACTTGCACTTGACGCAAACCTTTTTGGGTAATCTCAACCGGGTCTTCCGCCGTCCATATCTTAGTTTCTGGTCGATTTAAATAACTCAACACCGAATGCAAGGTCGTGGTTTTGCCGGAACCGGTTGGACCACAGACAAAGAAGATGCCGTAAGGTTTTTCGACGACATTTTTCAAGCGTTCTAGATTGTGTGGCAGCACGCCTAATTTATCGAGGGGAATTGGTTCGCCCGCTGCGAGTATCCGCATCACCACATCTTCCATTCCTCCTGAGGAAGGGATGGTGGCGACGCGCAATTCAATGTCGAGTGGACCGTATTTTTTGAACTTAATTTTGCCGTCCTGCGGTTTTCGCCTTTCCGAAATATCCAAGTCACACATGATCTTAATACGCGCTAATAGAGCGCTGCGATAACTCGCTGGGATCTCGATATACGGTGACAGCGAGCCATCTTTGCGGAAACGAATCAGGGTTTTTTCTTTGCCTGGGCGTGGCTCGATGTGAATATCAGAGGCGCCTTGCTGATAGGCATCCACGATAATTTTATTGAGTAATTTGACTAATTCATTATCGACTGCGGCAGAGACTTCAGTGGCGTTGGCATGGCTGTCGTCCTCATCATCTTCCATGCCAGACAGTAATTCACCAACACTGGCAGTGTCGCCAGTTTGACCAAAAAATTGATCCACAGTGAGTTTAAATTCGCGCTTGGTGGTGACTTTATAGTGCAAGCGGGCGCCGGGAAAAATCAGATTAACCACACGGGTGGTTTTCACTTGCTCTGGATCGACCGCTAAAATTGTCATGCCGTTTTTATCTTCGGAAATAGGCAGCCAATTGTTCTCTTCAACGTATTGCCGCTTGAGCTTTTTTACCAGCTCCACATCAGTCACACGGTCATGCTGCAAGGCGTCATAGGGCACGCCAAAAAAACGGGCTAAAGCGCGACCAATTTGCGCCGGTGCGACTTGAAATTCATCGATCAAAACATCTTCTAAATCAAGTTGCTTTTGACGTGCGGAACTAATCGCCAATTCAAATTCTGGCACTGACAAAACGCCATCGGATACTAAGCCATTAAATTTCGATGGTGGTATCGGCGCTGGCTTATTTTTTTGCGTGAAGGCAATCGCCAAGGTCTCACACAATTCACGCACACCTTCTTGTGCGATCGACGTGAAGGCGAGCCCGTGACGACTATTGATAAATTGAATCGCGCCCAGCAATTCCGCCTTATCGGCATCAATAATCGGCGCTACCAACATTTCTTTGGTGCGATAACCAGTGCGTTGATCAATGGCTTTTTGAAAGTGTAAATGCGGTGAAATCGCCAATAATTCAGCTTCGTCATAAACATCGTTAATGCATAGCACTTCTTTATGCATGGCGACATAACCCGCAATACTTTGATCCGAAATCGGCAAACGAATGTCTTTGAACGTATGCAAACCCTTTTTCACTTTAGAAATCAGACTAGCGCCATCAGGAGACACCACATAAATCGTCAACCGGTCGCAATCAAACAAGTCGCAAATATCCGCACTCAAGTCCAACATAATCTGGTCAACAGCGTTGGTTGCATGAATTTTGTTAGTCAAAGTTTGCAGTCGTTTGAAGAACAACAGCCGCTGCGCAGCACTGTCTGCTTTTGCTGTGGACGTAAGTGGCTTGGCCTGCATAATTTCCATCTTTCTCAGCGTAAGGAATGGCTCGAATAAGAATGTTGTTGCCTGCATTATCACTCAATCGATTGCGATACCAAATATAAGTCACCAGAGATAGGACACATCTGCAACAGATCTAGGTTTTTGTTGATGTATGCCAACGGATCTAAGCCGGCTGATGCCTAAACTGAAATAGCTTTATTTTTGAACGATGAAAGAAAAGATTAGGTGAATTGTGATAAAGCCTGTATATTCCGGTTTGTACTTGCATCAGGTCGTAATATTGTTGGTCCCAATTCCGCATGGCTGTTCTTCTCTAGTCGTTCTGTTTTATCTCCTTCGGTTTCATCTCTTGGTTTTAAGTGCCTAGCAGGCAATGTTGCCTATCGGCCGTCAATCACGCACAAACGTTGTTTTGCGCAGTGGATACTGCCACTAATCTAAAGGAAATAAAATGAGTACTCAAACTGGAATCGTCAAATGGTTCAACGATGCTAAGGGCTTCGGCTTCATCACACCTGACGCTGGTGGCGCGGATTTATTCGCTCACTTTCAAGACATCCAATCTTCTGGTTTCAAGAGCCTGTCGGAAAATCAACGCGTTTCTTTCGAACGCAGCGCTAGTCCAAAGGGCGACAAAGCCAGCAACATTCAGATTTTGTAATTACTACAAAATCTAAACAAATTTGATGTGTGATGTTCGCATGACATATCAAAACGAATGCAGGTCAGCACTGGGCTAAGCCCTTATGTGCGACAGCTAAAATGAGTTCACACCACGCAGATAGCTTGGGTGAATTTAATTTAGATTCACACCCACATTCAAACTGCAAATGGTCGCCGTAAGTCGGGCAATAAACCCGACACACAGACCGCACAAACTGGTTCTAACCGGCTACAGCCACTACGCAGATAGCGTGGGGCGATAGAAAATGGTTTAGCCAGGCCTGATGAAATTCAAGATGTCACCATCATTCGTGATTGGTGCAATATGAAACATCAGGCAAAGCTAAAATTTCGCAAAATAACATGCTGATTTGTGTACTTTGTGATTTGACGATAAGTCGTCAAACGCAATAATTTGCTGCAAATAATTTGTACTTTGCACTGCTCCTGTGTGATCAAACAGCCGCAGCCGCATAATTCCGAAGGTACACCACGCAGATAGCATGGGTGCCGGAAACTTAGTGATACTTGGCAGATAGCCCTGGTTGTTAATGAATTATCGCAATGCATGAAGAGCCCGCCTTTGGTGGGCTTTTTGCTTTTTAAAGCGCGGCTCCTTTGCCGATGTTGGTCGTTGACATCACTTACAAAATCAAATTTGACCGTAACAACGCTAAGCACGATACTGAGCGCCTGCCAAAAACATACTTTACGGCAATCTCAATAATCTCGGAGTCTTAGATGAAAAACACCCTATGTGCCGCCTTAATCGCTGCTGCGTTTAGCTTTAGCAGTAATGCATTTGCTGCTGATACCTTGATCACTGCTAGCCAGATGTTAGATGTGCGTAGCGGCAAAATGCTCAGCAATCCGCAAATTCTTGTGCGCGATGGCCGTATCATCAGCGTTAAACAAGGCGCCAATCCCAGCGTCGATGCCTCAGTACAAAAAATTGATTTAGCAGGAATGACGATCTTGCCTGGTTTGATCGACATGCATGTGCATCTCGATTCTGATCCGACCTATGGCGGCTATAACACATTGCAATTTGGTGATCGCTTTTGGTCTATCTTGACTGTTCCACATGCCAGCCGCACCTTGGATGCGGGCTTTACGACGGTGAGAAATGTAGGCGCGGATGCTTGGAACGATGTCGGCTTACGTCAGGCCATTGAAGAAGGCAAAGTACGTGGTCCACGTGTGGTCACCGCCGCGTACTCATTCGGTGCCACAGGCGGCCATTGTGATTCCACGTTTTTCCCACCATCCATGAATCAGCAGAGCGCCTTTAATGCGGATAATCCAGAGGAAGCTCGCAAACGTGTCCGTGAGTTACGTAAATATGGCGCCCAAGTCATCAAAATCTGCGCTACCGGTGGCGTGTTTTCTCACAACACCGAGCCTGGACAGCAACAAATGAGCCTGAAAGAAATGACGGCGGTTGCCGAAGAAGCCCATCAATGGGGCTTACGTGTCGCCGCACATGCACACGGCAGCACAGGTATTAAAGATGCCATTCGTGCTGGCGTGGATACGATCGAGCATGCAAGCTTGATTGATGATGAAGGTATCGCGCTCGCCAAGAAGCATGGCGCGTATTTGTCGATGGATATCTATAACACCGATTACACCCAATCCGAAGGTAAGAAGAACGGCGTGTTAGAAGACAATTTGCGTAAAGATCGCGAAATCGGTGAGATCCAGCGCGAAGGATTCCGTCGCGCCCATACTGCGGGTGTGAAAATGGTCTATGGTACCGATGCGGGCATCTATCCCCACGGTGATAATGCAAAACAATTTGCCACAATGGTGAAATATGGCATGACGCCGATACAAGCGATACAGTCGGCCACTATCAATGCGGCTGAAGCTTTGGCCAGTAAAGAAGTTGGTGTCATTGAAGCCGGTCGCCTGGCAGACTTGATTGCCGTCGCTGGCGACCCTAGTAAAGATGTGCGCTTATTGGAAAATGTCGCGGTGGTGATCAAAGCTGGTGTGGTGGTGAAAACTGATAAAAAATAGTCAGTGGTTTGAGCTAGGTCATGGACTCAAAAATGGCGCGCTCTCTTCGGAGCCCGCCATTTTTTTCGATATCGAACAACTTATCGCTAGCCTGTTTTCTTCTTCAACTTCAACTCTCCCAAAATTTGTGCTGCACGCTCGGCCGCTGCTTGTTTTAATGCGTCACTTGCCTGCATCGCCATCTCTGTACGACGGAACCAATCGGCGCTGATGCTATCGCCGAGTTGGTCGGAAACTAGGTGCCATGCATAGGCTTCGGTGGGATTTTTTTCTTGGAAATACAATTCCGCGATGATGCCTGCAGATCGAATATTGCCCGCAACTAAGGCATCTTGGAAAGACTGTTTCGCGGCCTTGGCGTAATCCATATTTTTATCGAAATCGGGATGCTGAGTTTGCCCCTGTATTTCAAAATAGTATTTTTCACCAATATGCATCATCGCAAAAGCATCGCCTGCTTTTGCCATTCGACGCAGTGTCTTTAAATCTTTGCTGTAATACTCAGGCGGCAGCATATATCCTAATTCTTGTAGTTTTTTGGTGCGTTCCGCCTCCGCTGGTGAGACCACTTCTGCCACTGGTAATGCTGCCATATTTTGCGGCTGATTTTTGATGTCGGCAGCGCGTTGCTCTAGAGCTTCGGGACTAAGATTCGCTAATCCAAATGGTGATGCCTGTGAACCAGTGCCATGTTGGTGCTCGGCGTGGGTATTTATGACTTGATGGGGGTTCACCGTACTTGGGGTCGATGCGCGCTTATTCGTCGAGGTCATGGATGCGTTCGCAGAGTTAGTGTCCTCGCCTTGCCACAACTGCCAAGCCGCAACTGTCATTAATAGTGCACCGGCACCTATCCCTATCAGCATCATTTTTTTCATGTATCACCTGTTGACTGTGGACGTCCTCCACCACTACGGTCGCGGAAGACGTCACGAAATACCGACTACGAACATGCGTTTGCTTTGTCTAGATTACACGCGTGGCAAACTGTTCAAGCACTTAGTGATGCCATTGGTGTAGCCCCAACGCGTGTAATAATCGCGCTGCGCTGGCGTGCCGTGATCACCACCGGCGTAAGCGCGAGCTGTGTTCACCGCTGACGTCAGAAAATTCGCATAGCGCAAGCTATCAACTGCATAGCGAATGAAAGAGCCACCAGCGCAATCGGCTTGCAATTCCATGTAAGGCTGAGGTTGACGAATATTGCGGGCAAATTGAATGGTATGGCCCCACTCATGACCTAAGATGGCTTTCGCTGAATAGTTACCATAATTATTTTCCGCACCCTGTAAGAACGAAGTCCCAACGCTGATCGTGTATGGGCCACAGGCAAATGCGGAAAGTGAGGATTCACCACATGCACGACGATCGATGTAAATCGTCGGATTGGAATAACCGCCGAAAATGCCGCGGATTTCGCTACCGGTTTTGTTGATGTAAGTGGCGTTGACGGTGACTGCATTTGCCGACTGCGCCAAGCTAGTTGCCAACAGTGCGGCAACGACTACGCTTTGATATGTCTTCTTCATGATGTTCTCCCAAGATTAGATATGTTTTTCATGCATTATGGATTGCTGCCAACACCTGCTTGGTGCGAATTGAGCACGCAATCCGACATTATTAAAGTGCATCTAAAAATATTAATGAAGTCTTATTTATCGCCAAACTGTCAGTACGAAACACCATCACTAGTCCACCATTCGCTACCTCTGGGGTTTCCTCGTATTTCTGAAGTCTGCAACGTATAAAATTTTTAGAAGCGTATTACCGACTCCAGATAATCATGTATTCATGCCTTAAAGTCACAATAGCTTTTCTCAAAAATACACATCTAAAAAACGACATCGACTTTGGTTTTGCTAGAAATTTGAAACATATTCCAAATATTATTTTGTACAAATACCGAATCACACGTGTAAACCTCCCTTAATCAGTGCCAGGTATTACTAGAGTTTTGAGGTTGGTGAAACAACCGGAATTCAACAGGGGTCATCCCGTTGAGTGAATCATGTGGGCATTGCTCGTTGTAATCGTTCATCCA
>NZ_JACOFW010000021.1 GCF_014284305.1 Affinundibacterium seohonense | reverse complement strand
GATATCCTTGGCAAGCTCTTTTGCCAAAGCTTTCAGTTTTTCTCTATCCATTAAAATGTCCATCGGTAATTCCTCGCTCGAGAGGTTAATAGACCGTGGACATTTACACAAATTTATTCACAGGCTCTAAGCGCACATACGTATTCCTTCAGGCGACGATTACTCTAATTTCATATGCCGCGTAAAAAACAAAAACCAAAAACAAAAAAGCCGAACATAAAGTCCGGCTTTCTCGCCTAAAGCTAACCAATCGCGAATAATCTAATCACCCGCCACGACGCATCATTTCGAAAAACTCTGAGTTGTTTTTGGTTGCCTTCATTTTGTCGAGGATGAATTCCATCGCTTCGATCTCGTCCATGCTATATAAAAGCTTACGCAAGATCCAGATTTTCTGGAGTTGATCAGGCTTAATCAATAACTCTTCACGACGTGTACCGGACTTGTTCAGATTGATTGCTGGGTAAGTACGTTTTTCAGCAAGGCGGCGTTCCAAATGCACTTCCATATTACCTGTGCCTTTGAATTCCTCGTAAATCACGTCATCCATACGGCTGCCAGTTTCGATCAAAGCTGTTGCGATGATGGTCAATGAGCCGCCTTCTTCAACATTACGTGCAGCACCGAAGAAGCGTTTCGGACGTTGTAATGCGTTGGCATCCACACCACCAGTCAAGACTTTGCCTGATGCTGGAATAACAGTGTTGTACGCACGAGCTAAACGGGTGATGGAGTCCAACAAGATCACCACGTCTTTTTTCATTTCGACTAAACGCTTGGCTTTTTCCAATACCATTTCAGCGACTTGTACGTGACGTGTTGCTGGTTCATCGAACGTCGACGCCACCACTTCACCGCGTACGGAACGCTGCATTTCAGTAACTTCTTCTGGACGTTCGTCGATCAGCAAAACGATCATCGTGACGTCTGGATGATTCGTCGTAATCGCATGAGCGATGTGTTGTAGCATGACGGATTTACCAGACTTTGGTGAAGCGACTAACAAGCCGCGTTGACCTTTACCAATCGGAGCGATCAAGTCGATGATACGACCTGTGGTGTTCTCTTCGCCGCGCATGTCGCGCTCTAATTGCAAGAGTTTGTTCGGGTGCAGCGGTGTTAAGTTTTCAAACAAGATGCGGTGTTTGGACATCTCTGGCGCTTCGCCATTGACCTTGTCCACTTTCACCAAAGCGAAATAACGTTCGCCGTCTTTTGGTGTTCTGACTTCACCTTCGATCGAATCGCCAGTATGCAAGTTGAAACGGCGGATTTGAGAAGGAGAAATATAAATATCGTCGGTGGATGCCATGTAGCTGGCATCGGGCGAGCGCAAAAAGCCAAAGCCGTCAGGCAAGACTTCGAGTGCACCATCGCCAAAAATTTGTTCGCCGCCTTTGGCGCGCTTTTTCAAGATCGCGAACATCAATTCTTGCTTACGCATACGCGCAGCGTTATCGATGTCGAGACCGATGGCCATTTCTAACAGTGCGGAGACGTGTAAGGCCTTTAGTTCAGATAAATGCATGTTGTGAGTGTCCCGGGATGGGAAAGTGAGGTGGGGGAGTGAGCAGAAGTGAAAAACGAACTACTGGATGATTAAAAACTGCAGAGCGGGTTTGATGCCGGTCGCTACTTATATAAATTATGGTGCTTCAATTTCAGCGTATTGTAAGACTTAATTCAGACGATGTAAAAACTTTCTTGTAACACCGTCTGAAATAAATGCCGAAGATATGTAACTCTAACTTAGTTCTAGCTCAGATTTAACTTAGATATTACCGTCGATAAACGCGGTCAATTGGCCTTTTGCCAGCGCGCCAACTTTTTGTGCAGCTGCTTCGCCGTTTTTAAATAAGATCAAAGTTGGGATGCCACGGATACCAAATTTAGCTGGTACAGCTTGGTTCGCGTCAACGTCCATCTTAGCAATAGTGATTTTGCCATCATATTCTTTGGCAACTTCTTCCAAGATCGGTGCAATCATCTTGCAAGGGCCGCACCATTCAGCCCAGAAGTCGACCAAGACTGGTTTGTCAGATTTCAACACATCGGCTTCAAAAGATGCATCGCTTACATAAATGATATTTGCGCTCATAGAATTCTCGTTATTCTGGTTGGTCTCTAAAAGAGGGGGATTATTCAATAAATTAAAGCAGGAATGTCGATTTTGGGGTGATTCTGCTTATTTCAAGTGCCACTTTCGCGTCTGCGCAGGCATCAACATAGGAAACACAGCGGTAAATAATACCCTATTTTTTAAAAAGTGGCTTATTTACTGATTTTTGTGAATTTTTGTCCGAATTTATTGGATGCTTTTTTATTTTCACGTTCCACTCGCATAAAATGCCAGCTCACTTTGATTTTGATTGAAACCAAGCCATGGCGCGAACAACTTATCTGATTCCAGCATCTGCTCAATTTTGGTCACAAGTCGCCCAGCAGTTTTTGGCGATGCAAAAAAAGGCTGGCATCCCTAGTGATTTGTTTGCTGAACCAGACCCCGCTGCTGGAAGGGATTTTTCTCATGTACGCGTGATCGTTCCCACATTTGAACATGCGCATTTGTTGAACCGCGCTTTGCGTTTGGAGATTGGTGATCATTTTATTCCTCCTAAGATTCAAACCATGTTTGCCTGGCTCGGCATGCAGTCACCGCTGCCAGTGTCTGTTTCGGCAAATAGTCAACGTTTGATGAGTTTGTACGCGGAGTTGCGACAGCATGCATGGCTGAAAACTTTATTTGGCGCGCAACGTAATACGGATTTGTTGCCACTGGCGCAGACTTTATTGGGCTTGGCTGACGAATTAACGCAGGTTTGGTTACCGCAGGCTGTGGATGGCAAAGAACTCGATCCGCTCAAAATGCAAGCTACCTGGCATGAAGCTTTAGCGCAATTGCCTTTGCCTGTGCAAAAGTTGGTTTCGGATGAAACGCAATTGGTGTGGACACTGTGGCAAGGTCAACTCGATCAACACGATAAAACGGTACAAGAATTTCAGCAAATGATGCGTCTCGCGGATAGTGCCAATATGGAGTTATTCTGGATCGCACCAACCATGCCAGATGCGCTGGAAAATGCTTTTTTGCAAGCCTATGAACAGCGACAGGCAGTGCATGTGATGAGTGTGGATTGGCGAGGCGAGGCTTTGCCAGAGGCGATGCGGCAGGCATGGGCTGATCTATCGTCGACTTCGGAATCGAATCCCGCAGTATCGCTGCAAAAGAACTTGAGCAGCGGTGCTCAATTTGACTGGTCACGTTTGCGTTTATGCGAAGTCAGTAGTCTGGAAGACGAGGCGGAGCAAGCTGCGCAACGCATTATTGATTGGTTGCAAGCGGGTAAGCAGAAAATCGCAGTGATCGCACAAGACCGTGTAATTTCGCGCCGATTGCGCGCATTGTTGGAGCGCGCACAAGTCTATGTTGCGGATGAAACAGGTTGGAAACTGTCGACCACGCGCGCAGCAGCTTGTCTGGCTGCTTGGTTTGAAGTCGTGGCAACGCGGGCAGATACGATGGCTTTGCTAGATTTTTTGAAGTCGCCATTTTTACCGCTGGGTGTTAGCGTAATAGATGCTTCTGAAGCAGCTGAAGTTGTTGATAAAGCCGATCTGGTAATGGACATCGAATTAGCTTTGCGCAGAAATAATGTAGTAGGTAATTGGGAGGCGGTGCTCTTCACATTGGAACGTCAACCGCAAGCGAGAGAATGGATTGCGCAGATCGCGCGTTTAGCGCATCAATATGGTAGTAGCGCGGGTGCGTCACGCCGTAGTTTGAAAGATTGGACACAAATTAGCATTCAGACCCTGACAGAGCTTGGCAAGTTGAATCCCTTGCAGGAAGATCTCGCTGGTGCGCAGGTGGTGCAAATGTTGCAGGCCTTGAGTAGTGATTGTCATGGACTGGACATGCACTTTAGTTTTTCGGAATGGCGCGCATTTATTAATTTGCAAATGGAATCAACCCCATTTAAGCAGGAGCAGTTTGATCAACGGGTCGTGATGCTGCCATTAAATGGTGCACGTTTGCGAACTTTTGATGCGGTGTATTTGATTGGTGGTGATGCTAAGCATTTACCGTCAAAACCACAAGAGACTTTGTTCTTCACCAATGCGGTGCGACGTGAATGTGGCTTGGTAACGCGTGAGCAAAGACAGTTGCAGCAATTGCGTGATTTTGCCGAATTGATTTTATTGAACGATGAAGTGGTGTTGTCCTGGCAATCGCAAATCAATGGTGAATTGAACGCTTTGAGTCCTTGGGTTGAACAAGTCAGACTGCATCTGGCGCGTCAACAACAGAGTCCTTTATTGATGAGTAAGCGAGCGCTGGCCGAGCATCGCTTGGTCCCCGTCATTCCCCAACAACCGCGACCTAGTGCCGCGTCTTTGATGCCAACAACACTGTCTGCTAGCGGACTATCAAGCTTGATTGCCTGCCCATATCAATTTTTCGCCGGACGTATGCTGAAACTTTCTGCGATCGATGAGTTGTCGGATATGCCTGAAAAACGCGATTACGGTGATTGGTTGCACGCTATCTTAAAAACCTATCACGATCGCTTGTTGGCGGATCAATTGAGCTTGACCGATGATCGTGTCGGCTTATTGCAATCGATTTCTGATACTTGGTTCACGCGTGTATTAAAACAAAGTCCAGCGGCTTTGGGCTACAGCATACGCTGGCGTAAAGTGATTCCGGCCTACGTCGCTTGGGCGAATGAGCGTGAAGCCGATGGCTGGCAGTTTGCCTTTGGCGAGGTCTGGGCTGAGGCGCAATTGGCATGGGACGACGGTGCGATTACTTTGCGCGGGCGAGTCGATCGAATTGACGAACGTCATCTCGATAATGGTGAAGTCGAGCGTGCCGTATTGGATTACAAAACCAAAAACAAAACTGCGCTAAGAGCACGATTGAAAAATTTTGAAGATCATCAATTAGCTTTCTATGGTTTGTTACAAGCCAAGATTCCACAGGGTGACGATACTAATGAACTTAATATGACTGTGTTGGATCCTGTCGATACTGCCTATTACGTCGCGCTAGAAACTGAACGTGACAAAACAGGCGACGTTGAAGCGCAAGATTACAGTCTTTGGAAAAGCGAATTAGAAACTGCGATCCGACAAAATATGCAGGCGATACAGCATGGCGCAGGTTTGCCCGCGCAAGGGGTAGAAAGTGTATGTGCGTATTGCGATGTGCGTGGTTTGTGCCGTAAAGGAGCCTGGTGATGAATGAAATGAATCAGGCGCAGGCCTATGAATTAAATGGGCAAGTGGTGGACGCGATGCGTTTTACTGCAGCTGCTTGCGACCCGCACCGCTCGGTCGTGGTTGAAGCTTGTGCTGGTAGCGGAAAAACCTGGCTATTGGTCGCTCGCATGTTGCGTCTATTACTTGATGGTGCAGAGCCTGCTGAATTATTGGCGATTACATTTACCCGCAAGGCCGCACAAGAAATGCAGCATCGTTTGATGGAATTGCTACAACAGTTGGCATTGGCAGATGAAGAGCTGGCCAGCACTATTTTGCTTGAACGTGGGGTTCCTGCTTCACAATTGGCAAGCAGCCTACCACGTGCACGTCAACTGTATGAGAACTTACTTGGTAATCCGCAAGGCTTATCGATGGATACCTTCCATAGCTGGTTTGGACGTTTGCTGAAGTTGGCACCTTTGGCTTCTGGCGTACCGCATGGTTTCAATTTATTGGAATCGACCAGCAGCATACAGCGTGAAGCTTGGGGACAGTTGATGCAAGCTGCGGGAATGAGAGATGAGAATACCGACAGTGGAACAAACGGCCTTAAACAGGAATTATTGTATCTATATGAAGAGTTAGGCGATTTCAGCACGCAGTTGATGCTTGATGCGTTTCTCGCGAAACGGGCAGAATGGTGGGCGGTCAGCGAAGACGCTGCATCAAGTGATGCTGCAATTTTACAGCTGCAAGACTTGATGGGCGAGGACGCGATCAGCGATGCGCGTTTGCGCGTTTGGCAGGATGAGGCTTTGCTAGAGCGTATCCAAAACATTGGTATTTGTTTAGGCAAGGGCAGTCCAGAAAATCAAAAGCGCGGTGTTGCCATAGAGACGGCAATAACAAATGCGAGACAAGCGAACGATCTCGTCAGCGTAGAACATTTTTCTGCCTTAGCGAATGAGTTCTATAGCAGTGAAGGCGTCAATCGCAAAAATCGGAAGACTAAGAATTTGAGTGCCGCGATTGAAGCTTGGTTGGGTGCCGATAATGAATCAGCTTTTCATGATGAGTGTAATGCGATTGCCGAGACCCTGAAAGTATTTGAACGTCGTAGCAAAGAAGCGTCGGTACTACGTTTGAATCAAGCCTTGTTTGTGGTCGGGCAAGCCTATGTTGAATGCTATCAAAGTTTGAAATCAGAACAGCGCATGCTGGATTTCGCCGATCTTGAATGGCAAGCTTATCGACTATTGGCGAATGAAGAATTTGCAGCGTATTTGCATGGCAGATTAGATGCCAAATATAAGCACATCTTGCTAGATGAATTTCAGGATACCAATCCTTTGCAATGGAATATCGTCAGCGCTTGGTTGGATGCTTATGGTGCAGATACCGCGAGGCCGACGGTATTTATCGTTGGTGATCCTAAACAATCGATTTATCGATTCCGTCGCGCTGATCCACGTGTGTTTGTCGCCGCCCGCGACATGTTGGCCCAGCAAGGTGCCGTCGTTCTCCGCACCAATCAAACGCGCAGGAACGCGCCTGCGATTGTTGAGGTTTTAAATCAGGCGATGATCGGTAATGCGATTTACACGGCGCAGACTACCGCCGCAAGTAGCGAAGGCGAGGTATTACGTTTGCCCTTGATTCGTGCAGATGTTCAAAATTCTTCAGACGAAAATGTCCCAGCGTTTCCACTTCGTGATCCATTGACGACGCCAGTCGTCGAGCAAGACGATCAACGTCGGTATCAGGAAGGGCAGCTAGTTGCGCAGCAACTTTTGCAATTGCGAAAAGAGGCGTCGGAAGCTTTTCAATGGTCGGATGTGATGCTATTGGTCAGACGCCGCACCCACTTAGCGTCTTATGAAAAGGCTTTGCGTGAAGCGGGAATCCCATTTGTCTCAAATCGTCGTGGCGGTTTATTGCAAACTTTGGAAATCGCCGATCTGATTGCCTTATTGAATTTCTTGATGACACCTGGCGATAACCGCGCCTTGGCACATGTGTTGAAATCGCCGATGTTTGCCACGACCGATGAAGATTTGATTGTGCTCGCCCAGCGCGAGGAGAGCGCCTGGTGGAAGCGCTTGTTGGCAATGGACAAAGGTACGCTGCCACATTTACAAAGGGCGGTGCGGTTGTTAGCAGATTGGATGCAAGCTGCGCATGATTTGCCCGTACATGATTTGCTTGATCGTATTTTGCACCAAGGGGAATTGGTCAATCTCTATGCACAACATGCATCGGCGACTAATCGCCAACAAATAATCGGTAACATCACCGCGTTTACCGAGCTGGCGCTCAATATGGATGGCGGACGTTATCCCAGCTTGCCAAAATTCATTGCGGCACTCAAAGAATTTGACCGAGGCGCAGAGACCGATTCGCCGGACGAGTCTAGTGTTGCCAGTGGTTTGGATGCCGTACGAATTTTAACCATCCACAGCGCAAAAGGTTTGGAAGCGAAGATTGTGGTGATGTTAGATTGCAATCATAGTGAGGCAGCAAAAGACAATATTGGTGTGCTTTGCGCGTGGCCTCTACAACCGGGTGAGCAAAAGCATTTCTCGGTGTTTGGTAAAAAAGATGATCGTGGTGCGGCTCGAGATCGCTTGTTTGCAGCGGAAGAAGAACAAGCCAAGCAAGAGAATTGGAATATGCTTTATGTGGCGGTGACGCGAGCAAAGCAAATTCTCATCGTCAGTGGCATCGCCAGTGACAGAGCCACCGATGAAACCGGCGTACAAACAGGAAGTTGGTATCAACGTTTCGTGTCCTTGGAGCCAATCGAGATAGCGATGTCGGAGGATGAAAGCGACGTTGGCGCAGCGGTGATAATAAATAATGCTGCAAATGCTTCATTTGTTCTGAATTCATTTACGCCACCGAATTTGGCATTGCCAGAATCGGTATTGTCAGAGTCTAGGCGCGCATCCGTCATGTCCGCTGAGCAAATCGAGGGCGTGGCCTTGCATGCCTTGATGGAACGCCTGACCAACGATATTCGCGATTGGCCGATTCGTATTCCATCTGCAGAGGTGATTGCGGCATGGTTGCCTTGCGCGCTCAGCGTTGCCAAAGTCGTACGTGAGCAAGCCGTGGCGATTTTGAATGCTCCTGCTTTAGAGCATTTCTTTAATCCTAAGCAATTTAGTTTCGCCCGCAATGAAATGGATGTCGTGTATCAAGAGCAATTAATGCGCCTAGATCGATTGGTGGTGTTGGATGACGATCTGTGGATTTTGGATTACAAACGACAGTTATTGGAATCGGAAAAATTCGCTTATCAGCAACAATTAAACATTTACGCAGAGGCACTCGCCAATATTTATCCTGCCAAAAAGCGAAGGCTAGCCTTGATCTTGGCGGATGGACAGTTTATTCCTATGAATTAATCTCTGAGCTTCGTTGATTTGATGGTAAATGATAGAAAAATCCCTTTATAATTAATGGGTTTCTCTTTAGAGTTCAAGTTAGGACTTACGCAAAACAGACGCTAGCGTTGTTGCAGTCGCCTCGCCGTACAAAAGTACTGTCTTCGGCGACGCGCCTAGCTAGCGCAATTTTGCATAAGTCCAGTAAATTTCGCTTGATACTCGATTGCAAACTCAACCACTTGAAGTTCTTTAGATAGCCAAGATGATTTCCGAATTTGAATTATTAGCTGAAAAGCTTAATCGCCTCGCCGAGATGACGCAAACCTTGCGTTTGGAAAATGCTGCATTACGCCGGACTGCGGTCGAACTGGCGTCGGAAAATAAAGATTTGCGTGAGCGTGTATCCGAAGCACACAGCCGAGTCGAAGCTATCTTGGCGCAACTACCCAACGATGACGAGAAGGATGCAGCATGAGCGAGCCAAAATCGATTCAGATTGATGTCAACATCATGGGCTTGTCTTACAAACTCGCTTGCAAAGAAGGCGAGGATCGTGCACTGCGTGAAGCGGCTTCGTATCTGAACGAAAAAATGTGCGCGATTCGTGATGCCTCTAAAGTCAAAGGCACAGACAGAATCGCCGTGATGGCGGCACTCGGTATGGCAGCTGATTTGCTATCGACCAAGGCCCATGATGGACCTTTATCGGGTCTGAGCATTGGCGAAGTGAAGCAAAAAATTCAGAATATGAACGACACCATAGACCAAGTATTAACACCGCAAGAAAACCTATTTTAAATTTGCTCCTTATTGTTTAAAACAATCAAAAAAATCTGTAAAAGTTGATGTGATTTTTTTGAGGAAGGAGTAAACTACAGTCTCCTACCGTGTTCGCCAGTGCCATATATTCCTTGAACCATTTATGTGCATAGGCTTTGGAAATTGTTCAATGGTGTGAGCGTCGCTTATGTCCGATGAACCCGATTTGAACTGACCTTGGCCGACTTGAACCGCCGGGTTCAGGATGCCGGCATAGCGGCACTGGTGGGAACTAATTCTTGAAAAAGCACTTATTGTATTTTGCGATAAGTGCTTTTTTTTTTGCGCCTCTTTTTGCGATTTTTTGTTGATTTGATTTGAAGTGATTTGTGATTCCGCAGCAAAGCGTGTTGGTGTCGAAGGATTTCTTTTTTTGCTTAGTGGCGCGAGGGTGCTCTGTTAGTTCGCGTTCTTTGAATCTTGTAACTAAAGCGTATTTTATTTAAATAAGAATTAAAAAAATATATGTATTTTTGTCTCGTTATTTGTGCAATGGTGGACTGATCTCAAGTTTAGAATCACTTTCTTAAATTAATTGGATAAGCTTTTCTAGGCCATTGAAAATTACATCTTGGATTATCTTTTTTTCGTCTGACATAAACCACAATAACTTTGAAAAGGCATCAATATGATCAATCAATACATCGTCGGGACCGCACAAGATGACATGTTAGTTGGCTCAACCGGTAACGATACCTTGGTAGGCTTGGCTGGAAACGATACGCTATCAGGCAGTTCAGGCTATGACATGCTTGATGGAGGTGATGGTGCAGATACCTACTTGTTTGGTCGTGGCGATGGTAAGGACGTAATCTTGGCGGGCGCAAGCGCGCCTGAAGATCAAGTGCAATTTGCTCCAGGCATTAGCATGGCTGACGTGGTCGTGAGTCAAATCAATGGTGATTTAATATTGAGTCTGAAATCTAGTAATGCCACTCTGACAGTGCCAGGTTATTTTTTCTTTGCGCCGCATGAGCGCATGTCAATTCATTTTGCTGACGGATCGATTTGGGATGGGGAGACCATAGATCGTAAAATTTTGTTGAATCACGACAATCTTTACGGTACCGCAGCCAATGATATTCTCGATGGGGGTTTAGGAAATGATGTGATCAATGGCATGGACGGTGACGACATCCTGTATGGCGGCACAGGTAATGACACATTGATCGGTGGTTTAGGCGCAGATACTTATCTGTTTGGACGTGGGGATGGTCGAGATGAAGTGCTTTCTAGTAGTTTTGCGCCCGATGAAATGTTGAGGTTTGGAGCCAGCATTAACATTGCCGATGTCAATGCTAGTGAAAATAATGGTGATTTAGTTCTTAGCCTGAAAGCGAGTAATGACAGTATCACGCTGAAAGGTTATTTTTTCTCAGCTGCTCCTTATCGTATGTTGATTCAATTTGCCGACGGGACCATTTGGGACGGTTTCACTCTAGATCGTAAAGTATTTAACAGTCATGACAATCTAAACGGAACGTCCGGTAATGACATTCTTGATGGTGGCTTAGGGAATGATGTTATCAATGGTATGGAGGGAGATAATGTACTTTATGGAGGCACCGGTAACGATACTCTGATTGGTGGCGCAGGTGCGGATACCTATTTTTTTGGGCGTGGGGATGGCAGGGATCTGGTGCTAAACAGTGGCTTTACGCAAGCAGATAAAGTGCAATTTGCATCAGATATTACGATGGCTGATGTGATCCTTAACCACGACAATGGTGATTTGGTTTTGAGCTTGAAATCTGGTACGGATACGTTGACAATACAAGGCTATTTTTTCATGCCACCGCACGAAAACTTACGGTTTCAATTTGCGGATGGCAGTATGTGGGATGGCGTGAGCGTCATTCAAAAACTAAATCTCATTAATGATAATTTGTTCGGTACCCCTGGTAATGACATCCTTGATGGTGGACTAGGTAACGATATGATTTTTGCCTCGGATGGCGATGACTTACTCTACGGCGATAGCGGTGATGATCTACTCAGTGGCGGTTTTGGTGCAGATACCTATCTCTTTGGTCGTGGCGATGGAAATGACCTGGTGCAGGCGAGCGGCTTTGCGCATGAAGATACCGTGAGATTTACCTCGGATATTACGATGGGTGATGTGATGGTAAGTCAGGTCAACGGTGATTTGATTCTGCGTTTGAAATCTGGTGCAGATACTCTTACCGTGGAAGGTTATTTTTTCGAGGCACCACAAAATCGCATACGGATTCAATTTGCCGATGGTGTCGTCTGGGACGGATTGAGCATGGAACGCAAAGTCATCTCAAGTCACGATGTTCTTACTGGTACGCCAGGCAACGATGTGATTGATGGTGGATTAGGGGACGATGTTATCCAAGGTTTGGATGGTGATGACTTACTTTACGGCGCTAGTGGTGATGACGAATTGATTGGTGGTCTAGGGGAGGATACTTATTTATTTGCTCGTGGTGATGGCCACGACGTCATTTTAAATGACGGATTAACTAAGGGTGACCGAGTTCAATTCGCTGCTGGGATTACTATGCCAGATGTCAGTGTTAGTCGAGTGAATAATGATTTGGTGTTGAGCCTGAAATCGGGCACTGAGACACTGACCTTGGAGGGCTATTTTTTCATTGCACAGCAAGAGCGGATGTTGATTCAGTTTGCCGATGGTGTGATCTGGGATGGCGTCACCTTGGAGCGCAAAGTATTTTCCGATGATGACTCGCTTGTCGGTAGTTATAAAAACGAGACCTTGGATGCAGGTTTAGGCAATGATTTCATTTCAGGTGGCGATGGCGATGATTATTTATATGGCGGGGACGGCGATGACGTCATGAAAGGCGGGGAGGGCTCTGATACCTATTACTTCGGCCGAGGTGATGGACACGATACCATTCTAAACTGGATTGCAGAGCCAGGCGCCATCGATACGATTCGTTTTGCTTATGATATTAACCCCAGTGCTGTTCGAGTCATACATCCTGTAAATTCAGACAATGCGGTCTTGCACTTGTCGGGTAGTGACGATACCTTGACGATTGCTGATTTTTTCTATGGTATTGGCGAATCTGTGATTCAGCAGATTCAGTTTGCCGATGGCACGATTTGGGATACGGCGAAGATACGATTATTGTCAGTGAATCATAGTCCTATCTTATCGACCCCATTGCCAACGGTGTTGGTGAATGAAGATTCAGCATTTAGTTATACGATTTCTGCTGATACCTTTATTGATAGTGATGTCGGGGATGCTTTGACTTATAGCGTTTTCCAGTTGAATGGCGACGTATTACCAAGTTGGATAAAGTTTGATGTGGGGACGCGCACAATGAGCGGAACGCCTGACAATGCCGCTGTTGCTAGCTACACGTTTCAAGTCAATGCAAGCGATCTGTCGGGAGCGAAGGCGTCGACTACATTGTCTTTGACTGTTCAGAATGTCAACGATGCACCAGTTGTCGCCATCGCTGTGCCCGATCAAAACGCTAAAGTCGGCGTTTCATTTAATTACGCAGTACCTGCGAATACATTTTTAGATGTCGATGCTGGTGATACGCTCAGTTATAGTGCTTCACTGTCGGATGGTACTGCACTGCCTGCATGGCTGAGCTTTGATGCTGCAAAGCTGACTTTTAATGGCATACCGACTTCAGCGGGTACAGGGAAATTGAGTATTAAGCTCAAAGCGATTGATGGTGCAGGTTTATTTGGTACGGATGTTTTTGATGTTTTGATTGCGCCGTCTAATATTAACGGATCAAGCGGAATCGATAATCTGATTGGGACGAGCGGTGATGATCAAATTAATGCGATGGCAGGAAACGATAAACTCACTGGCTTAGATGGAAACGATACTCTCAATGGAGGAAGCGGTGTAGATGAGATGCGTGGCGGTAAAGGGAACGATGTTTATGTGGTGGATAGTTTGAGCGACAATGTGATTGAGAACCTGAATGAGGGTAGTGACTCGATTCAGTCTAACGTTACTTATACACTGCCAACTAATGTCGAGAACCTCAGTTTGACGGGCACCTTGGCGATTAATGGCACTGGTAATATGGCGAGTAATATTCTCATTGGTAACTCAGGAGTAAATGTGCTGTCGGGTGGCGCAGGCAACGATATGCTTGATGGTGCAGCTGGCGCAGATAGGTTGTACGGAGGAACTGGCAATGATACCTACGAAATCGATAATGCTAATGATCTTGTTACTGAGTATGCTGGAGAAGGTCTCGATATTGTGAAGTCAATGATTAGCTACACCTTGACAACCAACCTTGAAGTCTTGAACTTAAAAGGCAGTCTAGCGATCAACGGGAATGGAAATGCTAGTCAAAATCTGTTGTTAGGTAATAGTGCGAATAATACTTTGAATGGCGGCTCTGGCAGCGATCTCTTGCAAGGTGCAGCTGGTGACGACAACCTAAGTGACACTTCAGGCAATAATTTATTTGATGGCGGGCTGGGCAATGATGCTTTAACTGGTGGCACAGGCAAAGATTTGTTTATTGGTGGCGGCGGCAATGACACCATAATTACCAGTACTGGTGCAGACGTCATTGCTTTTAATCGTGGTGATGGCATGGATGTAATTAATGCGAGCACTGGTAAGGACAATACGCTTTCATTAGGTCATGGCATTACTTATGCTGATTTGTTTTTGTCGAAAAGTGCGAATGATTTAATTTTGTTGACAGGTGGTGGTGATCAAGTGACTTTCAAAGACTGGTATGCCAGTGTCAATAATCATAGTGTTGCAAACTTGCAGATCGTCATTGAAGGCACGAGTGATTACATCAGTACCTCGAACAGTCAGTTGAATAAACATAAAATTGAACGATTCAATTTTGATGGTTTAGTGACGGCCTTTGATCAAGCACGTGCAACCACTCCCGATTTGTCGACCTGGGGCTTGTCAAGCGCGCTCTTGAACTATTACATCACGAGCGGTGATACCTCAGCCATCGGCGGTGATCTCACTTACCAGTATGCGATGAACGGTAATTTATCGACGATGTCGATGACACCAGCATTAGTGTTATTAGCAGGCGCAGCATTTGGAAATAGTGGTCAAAATTTGCAGACTGCCGCAGCATTGCTTGATGGGACACCAATCTTGATGTAATTTTTTTGATTGTGGTGATGTGTTTGTGAGGAAAGATCGGGGTGTATCCCCCGATCTTTTTTGACGATGAGGTCTGCACAAAGATAGCGTTAAATATTGCATGTATTTTCTTGCCGATTTTGTTAACTAAGTGCCTTCGTGTGAAATCAAGAAAAATAGATTTCGATCATCGCCGAGGGTCTGTTAACATTTAAATCAGGAGATGCGTTCAAGCCAAAAGGCAGGATGGCAAGGCGTAGTTCGCCGCTGAGACTGGTGCCTCGGCAAGAGCAGAAATAGACCTCGCGCTGTCCATCGCGCGTTTTGGCTTGAACCCTTCGGGAATGGGCGAATTGAATAAACTCGCGGGCACATGGCGTTGTTGCAAGTCGCTTACAGTGCTCGCACTGTGGCGCGCCTTGACGCCTAGCCCTGCGCCCGTTTTTCCGCATTCGCACTCCCGATTTAAATGTTAACAGGCCCTAGATGCCGTGTTGATAGCACGGTGTTATTTTTCGCATTAAGCTGTTAGAATATCGTCGTTGGTGCTCGCGATGTGGTTCACATGTCGCAGTTCAACGGGAAGCAGGAGGTGTTTTGTCCTTACAAAATGCTCACCTGCGCTGCCCCCGCAACGGTCAAGCGGACGAGTCTTCATCGACTCCGCTTCTGTCACACAAGCCACTGGACGCCTTGAACAAGCGACTGGGAAGGCGACAGAGGTAGTCTCCGCCAGCCCGGATACCGGCCAACGAGGTTGCGATGCGTCTCGTATTCAAACGCATCGCGTGTTTTGCTTTTTCATTGTCGGGGATGGCGATGAGAGCTGATCGAAATCTTTTATTTCACATTTGATTTTATTGTAATTTGCTGAGGGCTTTAGCAAGCTTTGTCATATCGACGAGTTTTGGTGAAATGCTTTTTTGCTTACATGGCTATTGCAGATCAACTGTATGTGCAATCGCGCCTAATCATTTGGGACTATCAGATTTTTCTCTAATGATGTGCCATGAAAAATTCTGTTTTGTTGTTAAATTCGCGAGCAGGTTTCTGCTTCGCCTGCATCACTTCGTCTGTCGCCTTGCCGTTCAATTTCGTACAAGCACAAACTTCAGTAGCACCTACATTGCAAGATGTCGTGATTACCGCTAATCGAATTCCTACCAAATTGACGGATGTATTAGCCGATGTGACGTTGATTGATCGTACCGAACTCGATCTTGTTGGGCAAAGTTCTCTGCTTGATGTATTGTCGAATCTGCCTGGCATACAAATCTCTCGTAATGGCGGCTATCGTTCTTCCAGTGGTGTCTTTCTTCGCGGTGCGACATCCTCGCAAACCGTGATATTACTGGACGGCATACGCATAGGTTCAGCGACATCAGGCGCGCCAGCTTTAGAAAATATGCCATTAGATCGCATTGAGCGTATCGAAGTATTACGCGGCGCAGCGTCCGCATTGTATGGTTCTGACGCTGTCGGTGGTGTGATCCACATCTTTACCCGTGAACCTGGTGTTAAACCTGTCTACACCGCAAACATCGGTGTTGGCGGCGATGGGCAGCAACAATCTGGTTTGGCTGTGCGGGGCAGTGTTGGTGAGCTTGGTTACAGTCTGGGTTGGTCGCGTGAAAAAGCAGACGGTATTTCAGTATTGGTGAATCCTTTATCGTCAGCATTTAATCCTGATCGCGATGGATTTCAAGCGACTAGTGTGGATGCCAAATTGCGTTATCAAGTCACGCCGCAACATCAATTGAGTTTGGGCTTATTGCATAGCGATACCGATTATCAATTTGATGGAGCTGCATCACCAAATCCTTTGAAACTCACCAAGGCCAATACCGATGCTCGCGCGGATTCGTCCTTGAATAATCTGTCTGCACAGTGGCAAGCGCAATGGCTGCCTAACTGGAAATCCACGCTGGCGCTTGGGGTTGCCGAAGACCAGTCGGTGACGAAATATTTCCGCAGCACGGATGGTGCTTTCGGTGGCAGCGGCAAATTTAACACCAACCGTCGTCAAGCCAGTTGGCAAAACGATCTTAGCCTCGGCCAGGATGTACTTTCATTCGCGATTGAACAGCGACGTGAAGAAGTCGATAGCAGCATGAATTATTCGGTTAAGGCGCGTGATTTAACCGGTGCGATGTTGTCTTATGCTCTGCGCACGGGTGATTGGAGTGCGCTGGCTGTTTTGCGTAGTGATCATAATTCGCAATTCGGTTCGTTCACGAATTGGTCCTTGTCGGGCGGTTACCAATTCAATGCCAACTGGCGTGCAGTGCTGAGTTCTGGCACCAGCTTCCAGGCACCTAGTTTTAATCAGCTGTATTACCCCGGTTTCGGCAACGCAGCCTTAACGCCGCAACAAAATCAGTCGAATGAGGTCGGCCTGAAATATCGCCACGCCAATCTGAATTTTGAAGCTACGGTGTATCAAAATGATGTACGTGGTTTTATTACTCCTTCGACGAATGTGCAAAGTGCATTGGCGATTTTGCGTGGCATCAGCCTAAGCAGTGCTTGGCAAATTGGTGCTAGTCAAATCAGTGCTTCCTACGATTATGCAGATCCGCGTACTCAGCCGAATAATTTACGTCTGCTGAGAATTGCGCGTCATGTGGCGAATTTCCGTGTTCAGCACCAGTGGTCCGATGTGTCCTTATTCACGGAAGTGAAATTCTCGAGTGATCGTGAGGACAATAACTTGAGCTTTACAGGTCGCGACAAATTAGGCGCCTATCGCTTGTTGAATGTTGGTGCGAATTGGCAAATCAGCCCGCAATGGGCATTGCTGGTGCGTATTAACAATCTAAGTAATACGCGCTATGCGCTGGCGAATAATTATTCCACGCCAGGACGTAATGCCTTCGTTTCGCTTTCCTGGAAATACTAAGTGAGTGCGAATCTGTCGATTGCCCGTTCAGAGTTAATTTTGGGCGGGCAAAAAAGTGGCAAATCAGCGCGTGCAGAAATGCTGGCACAAAGTTGGTTGCAAGCGAGCCCTGATCATCGTGCGATCTTCATCGCCACCGCGCAAGCTTGGGATGATGAAATGCAGGCCCGTATTGCCCGTCATCAGGCAGATCGCGCATTACGTTTGCCAACCATGCGCACGATAGAAGAGCCGCTCGCGGTTGCGGCGGCTATTCGTGCACATAGTCAGCCAGATTGTTTGATTGTGCTCGATTGCCTGACCTTGTGGCTAACGAATTGGCTGATGCCGTTGGATCACGACGCCTTGGATTTGAATGCCATCGAACATGCGATAACAGAGCTGGTCGATGTGGTAAAAAGCGCGCAAGGTCCTATCGTCATCGTCAGCAATGAAATTGGTTTAGGTGTGATTCCTATGGGACGAGAAGTGCGTGCTTATGTCGATCATCTGGGCAAGTTGAATCAGGCATTGGCAGCAACTGTCGAGCGTGTCAGTTTGATGGTGGCTGGTATGCGGTTGAGCTTAAAAGACAAAGAGAGGTAGTCAATGAATCCAAATGTATTCTCGAAGCGAATTTTTAAACGGGGATGTCTGCGTCTAATGGTTGTGTCGGTGATCGCCTTTATAGCGAATTTTGCACAGGCGATTGACATCACGGATGATCGACAAGTCACCGTGAATTTTAAACAAGCACCGCAGCGTATCGTCAGCATATTGCCGTCGTTGACCGAGTCTGTTTGTGCTCTGGGACACTGTGCACGTTTGGTTGGGGTGGATCGATATTCGAATTTCCCTGCAAGCGTGCGTTCTTTACCGCAGGTTGGTGGTGGTCTCGACCCAGGGATTGAAGCAATTGCTGCATTGAAACCGGATGTGGTCTTGATGTCGACATCGACACGCGCCGCGGATCGCTTGCAAGCCTTGGGTATAAAAGTGTTAGCGATGAATCCGGATAGTCAGGCGGATGTCCATCGTATTTTGCTTAAGTTAGGACAACTGTTAGAAGTGCCTGATGTCGAACGCATATGGCGTGAGATGGACAATGGTATTACGGCAGCAGCGAAAACCTTGCCGGCCTCGGTGAAAAATTTGCGAGTGTATTTTGAAGTCAGTAGTGCACCGCATGCAGCTGGTGAAAGTAGTTTTATCGGTGAAACTTTGGCTCGATTGGGTGCTGGAAATATCGTACCTCGCAGTCAAGGGCCGTTTCCGAAATTGAACCCCGAATACATTGTGCGCGCCAATCCTGATTTGATCATGGTTAGCGAACGTGGCTATGCCTCTTTGCCCACACGCCCGGGTTGGTCAAGTATCCGCGCGCTACGTGAAAACCGTGTGTGCGTGTACACGTCTGCGGAATCAGATGTGCTGGTACGTCCAGGACCGCGCATGGCAGAAGCTGCAGCGATTATGGCTAAGTGCTTGTTGAGTAAGCTACCGACTGATGCAGTGGGTAAAGCACCATGACACCGATGAGTGGAAGTGCGATGGTGACGGGATTGGATATTCAGGCCAAGCTTGAATCGCATTCTGCTGCCATACCGCATCAACGCGGCAAATTATTGTTTACGCTGATCAGTCTATTGCTTCTCAGTCTGATTTTGATCGTGCTCGGATTGGGCGTTGGCAGTAATGGCTGGGAGAGTTTGTCGAGTATGTGGCAGCAGTCATTGGCTATGCAAATTGTGTGGGATATACGCTTGCCACGTACCTTGGGTGCTTGGGCTGCAGGCGCTTTGCTTGGTTTATCCGGCGCAGTGGCGCAAGGCTTATTCCGTAACCCTTTGGCGGATCCGTATTTACTTGGTAGTGCTTCTGGTGCTTCACTGGGAGTGGCGACGGCCTTGGTTGCTTTTGGTGGATCTCCATTCGCCACGGCTTGGGTGGTGCGCTTGGGGCTGACTGGTGCTGCTTTTTGTGGTGCGGTGTTGGCGGTATTTTTGACGCTGCTATTGGCTCGTGGGGTGCAACACACTTTGCGCTTGTTATTAGCGGGCGTCATCGTTGGGGTGGTCTTAGGCGCCGTTGGGTCTTTGGTGACGATGATGCGGCCGGATATTGTTCAGGCTATGCAGGCTTTTATGTTGGGCAGTACCGGCTATGTGGGGTGGTCTAGTTGTGGCGTGATGTTGTTGGTTTTCGTGATTTGTTTGGTGATTAGCCTCGCTTTAAGTCAGGTATTGGATGGCTTGTCGTTGGGGGAAGCGACTGCCAGTAGTTTAGGTTTGCCTTTGCCACAAATGCGGATGGCCTTGGTGTTGATTATTGCTTTGAGCGCAGGTACCGCGGTCGCACAAACTGGCTTAATCGTGTTTGTCGGTTTGGCTGCTCCACATTTGGTGCGTTCTATGTTGAAGACCACACATGCTGGTTTGATTGTTTTATCGAGTTTGGCAGGTGGGATTTTGTTGAGTGCAGCCGACATTCTTAGCCGCTGGATGATCGCACCACAAGAATTGCCAGTGGGTGTCGTGACAGCAATTTTGGGTGGTGCTTATCTGCTGCGATTAATGCATAAACAGCGCCGGATGGAAGGGCATTGATGATGCAATCGACTCAATCAAAATCAACTACGGTCGCAACTACGCTAGCAATTCAGACCGAACAACTTCATGCAATGCTTGATGGGGCGCACATACTACGCGACCTGAGCTTGCAAATTCCACGCGCGGCATGGACTAGCATTGTGGGGCCGAATGGTGCAGGTAAATCGAGCCTACTCAAAGCGCTGGCGGGGCTATTGGCGTGCGACGGCAAAGTGCAGTTGTTGGGGCAGTCGGTGCTTGAGATATCACGACGAGACATAGCACGATGCCTATCGTGGTTAGGGCAAAGTCAAAGTGCGGCAGAGGATATGCGCGTGTGGGATGTCGTCATGCTAGGGCGCTTACCGCATCAAGCCTGGCTGGCAGCGCCAAGTGCTGCCGATCATGCCGCGGTAGAACAAGCACTGCGCGATACCCAAGCTTGGCAGTGGCGCGAACGTAGCCTTGGGCAATTATCTGGGGGCGAGCGACAACGCGTGCTATTGGCAAGGGCTTTGGCGGTACACGCCGAGATTTTATTGATGGACGAGCCTTTAGCCAATCTCGATCCGCCGCATCAGGCGGATTGGATGGCGTTGGTCAGACAACTAGTCGCGCAAGGAAAAACCGTGGTCAGCGTCCTGCATGAGATTTCTTTTGCGCTGCAAGCTGATCATTTATTAATCATGCAGGAAGGGCAGCTAGTTCATCAAGGAGCGTGTGATGATCCCGCCAGTCATCAGGCTTTGCGCGAGGTGTTTGAGCAGCGCATAGCGATACATTCGGTGGCAGGGCAGTGGGTTGCTTTGCCAAATTGAAAGCCAAGGTCGTAGTCAACGTAATCGTCATTCCTGTGTCGCGGGATTGAAACTAAAAATGTAAAAAAATGGAGAATAAAAATGCAAATTGAAACACCACCAGCAGAGAAACCTTATGAAAAACCGCAAGGTGAGCGTCGAGGTTTAGTGATCATCAACACCGGTGATGGCAAAGGTAAAAGCACCGCCGCATTCGGCTTAGCCTTGCGCGCACACGGACGTGGAAAAGCAGTGAAGATTTTTCAGTTCATGAAGGTTCCGACCGCGCGTTTTGGTGAGCACCGGATGTTTGAACAACTAGGTCTGCCGGTCATAGGCTTGGGTGATGGATTCAGTTGGAAGAGTCAGGACTTAGATCATTCTGCGCAGCTAGCGCGTGACGGTTGGGAAAAGGCCAAGGTCGCGATCATGAGTGGCGAGTATTTCATGGTGACCTTGGACGAAATTACCTATCCTTTAATTTACGGTTGGTTACCACTGGACGATGTCTTGGCAACTTTGCGCGCCCGCCCGGTGGATGTGCATGTGGTGTTGACAGGTCGCCGCTGCCCACCTGAATTAATCGACTTAGCCGATACGGTTACCGAAATGACTTTGGTCAAACACGCGTTTCGCGCAGGAATTCCAGCGCAACGTGGTATCGAAGATTGATACACACGATGTCTGTTCATAACGCTCGTTAGAGGTCGAATGCATGTTGCTTAATTTAAGTATGTCAACTTCTGAACATGCACAGATACTCGCACTAGCATTGTTAGTCGGCTGGCTGATCGATCTCTATTTTGGGGAGCCAAAAGCTGCCTGGCATCCTGTGGTTTGGATGGGGCACTATTTAAATTTTTGCGGAAAGCTCAGTGCTCCTCTCGCTGCGCCTGAGGCGCTTGAGCTTGAAAGTTCGAGCGTTAAGCGAAAGATGTTAGCGTTTTTCTTAGGGGCTTTTTTCTGGTTGCTTGCGGCGATCGTCTTGGTCGGTATTGCTTGGAAATTACAGCAAGCACTTGGTGCATTGGCGTGGTATTGGCAGGGAATCATCTTGGGTTTCTTGCTCAAACCATTGTTTAGCTGGGGAATGTTGCGAGATGAAGTGCTTGCGGTAGAGCTGGCCTTGCAAGACTCTTTGGATGCGGGTCGTCAACAATTAGCACGTTTGGTGAGCCGCGATGTTCGCCAATTGCAAGCGCATGAAGTGCGCGAGAGCGCAATCGAAACCTTAGCAGAGAATCTAAACGATTCCGTCATTTCGGTTTTGTTTTGGTTTGTCTTGGCTGGCTTGCCTGGCGTTTTGCTTTATCGATTTGCGAATACTGCGGATGCGATGTGGGGCTATCGCGGTGAGCGTGGTGGTCGGGTGTGGACTTGGGCTGGCAAGTGGGCGGCGCATGCAGATGATATTTTATCTTGGCCTGGCGCGCGACTCACAGCATTCATGATGTACTTGAGCGTAGCCAGAATGCCGAACTGTCAGCTATGGCGAGAAGCGGGTGTCACCACGTCACCAAATGGTGGCTGGCCTATGGGGGCGATGGCATTGCTCTTAAATATACGGCTCTCAAAACCTGGCGTCTACGTTTTGCATGCCAAGGGTTTGGAAGTCGATCACCAGCACATTGACCTAGCTGTGCAATTGTGTGAACGAGCGATT
Source organism: Affinundibacterium seohonense (assembly GCF_014284305.1). Taxonomy (GTDB): domain Bacteria; phylum Pseudomonadota; class Gammaproteobacteria; order Burkholderiales; family Burkholderiaceae_D; genus Undibacterium; species Undibacterium seohonense. The sequence continues at coordinate 63,604 of NZ_JACOFW010000021.1, read as the reverse complement.
TGCGTATGGTTTCTTTGTGTCGGTGTGTTGTTACTGCTAAGTGCTTGGTATTGAATTTTTGGAAGAAATCAAACTATGTTGACTGTAAAACGCCTGCCACAACAGCCGCCAATGCGCTTGCATAAAAGTGAGCGACCAGCATCGCGCATGCATGGTGGTACTGATACTTTAGGGAAGCCAGCTTACGATTTTTCGACCAATAGCAATGCGCTAGGTCCATGTCCTGAAGTGCTGACGCAGATTCGTTTAAGTGATTGTGCCAGTTATCCTGATCCTGACTATCACAGCTTGCGCAACGCACTGGCAGCATGGCATCAGGTGTCACCACAGCGCCTCATGTTCGCTGCCAGCGCGAGTGAATTCATTTTTCGGATGTCCATGTTGGTGGGGCAGATTGACCAACGAGGGCGACTAGCGCCGTCTCAAAAAAACGTTTGGATACCGCCCCATAGTTATGGTGATTATGTATTAGCCGGACGGGCTGCTGGACTGAATGTAGTCGAAGATTTTCGCGCTGCAGACTTGATCTGGGCTTGTGAGCCAGGCAGTCCATTGGGACAAAATCAAGCTGGCTTAGCGCAGATGATTATGGCGAAGTCTGACAAAGCGCAGTTGGTACTCGATTGCGCATATCAGCCATTGCGCTTATCAGGTAGTGCCAGTTTGAGTTCACAGCAACGTGACGCTTGCTGGCAATTATTTACCCCAAATAAGGCACTGGGATTAACGGGAATTCGCGGTGCTTATGTGATCGCACCTTTACAAGCAGAAGTTTGGCAGCAGGAATTGGAACAGATGGCAGCCTCATGGCCGCTGGGTAGTCATGCGGTGACAATGTTAAGCGCATGGACTTTGCCATCAGTACAGAATTGGTTATTGAAAAGTCTGGAAACCTTACGCGAGTGGAAGCAAAGGCAAATTGCCTTGTGCGCGGATTTGGGGTGGCAGATCGAACCAAGTGATACGAATTTTTTCTGCGTCACACCAAGCAGAAAAATTCAAGAACATCGTACCGATTTTTTACATGCGATGCGCGCGCAGGGTATTAAGTTGCGGCATGCCGGTTCGTTTGGACTGGATGCCTGTTTCCGAATGCGCGTGTTATCTCCACCTATGCAAGATGCTTTTCATCGTGCAGTGAAACAGTATTCACCGCATTTTTAAATTTTCTTTTTTGATTAAGTAAAGGTTCAGTATGAACGTAGTAAATGAAGCATGGTTTGCGATGGCGGATTTGCAAAATCCAGAATTGCTGGCGCGTCTGCAACATAAAATTAACAACAAAACGAAACCGCTAGGTTCACTTGGCCGAATTGAGCAACTTGCCATACAACTAGGATTGATCTTGGGCACAGAGTCACCACGTTTGACACAGGCGCAGATGTTAGTGTGCGCTGGTGATCATGGCATCGTCAAACATGGTGTGTCGGCTTTTCCTAGTGACGTGACTTGGCAGATGGTGGAAAATTTTCTAGCGGGTGGCGCAGCAGTGAGTGTGTTGGCGCGTCAACACGGGATTGCCTTGAACGTCATTGATTGCGGTGTGAATCACGACTTCGCCCCGCGTCTAGGTTTGATTATCCGCAAGGTCGGGTACGGCACAGTAGACAGTCTGAAAGAACCAGCAATGAGCGAGGAACAATGTCAGCAAGCGATGAATCATGGGCGCGAGATTGTAAAGAGCTTGCCAGGGAATGTGGTTTTATTAGGTGAAATGGGTATCGGTAATACCTCCGCAGCGGCTTTGCTGCTGGCACGTTTAGGCGACCTAGATATTGCTGATTGCACGGGTGCAGGTACGGGACTCGATCATTTTGCGATTGCCAGAAAAGTAGAGACACTGCGTTTAGTGTTAAAACGCCATGCAAGTGCGACGACACCATTAGAAGCCTTAGCTTGTCTGGGTGGCTTTGAAATCGCCACGTTAGTCGGCATCGTGTTGCAGGCCGCGATCGATAATCGTGTGATCGTCGTTGACGGATTTATTGCTAGTTCTGCCGTGTTGGTGGCAACGCGTCTGGCGCCGAAAGTGCAGCAACGTTGCATATATGCGCATCGCTCCGCCGAAAGTGGACATCGCTTAATGCTGGACACATTGCAAGCGACTGCGCTCTTGGATTTAGGCTTGCGCTTAGGTGAAGGTTCTGGCGCAGCCTTGGCATGGCCTTTATTACAATCGGCTAGTGACATTTTGTGTGATATGGCGAGTTTTGAAAGTGCTGGTGTGGCGCGAAATGAATAGGATTGCCCAATCATGATTCGACATTACTTATTGGCGCTACAGTTTTTTACCCGCATTCCCGTCACCGGAAAATTAGCGACGTGGGTAGGCTATAGTCCTACCATGTTGCGTGCTAGTGCTGGGCACTTTCCGGGGATAGGTTGGCTGGTGGGCAGCTTGACGGCATGTTGTTTTTGGGGCGTGCACGCTTTATTGCCGCAACAGGCCGCAACGGTGTTTATTGCCGTTGTGTTGAGTACTGTTTTTAGTGTGATGTTGACCGGTGCCTTTCACGAAGACGGTCTGGCCGATTTGGCCGATGGACTAGGCGGTCACGTTAGTCGCGAAAAATCTTTAGAAATCATGAAGGATTCGCGCATCGGTACTTACGGTGCGGTGGCTTTGATTTTAGCCTTATCGACTAAGTTTGCTTTGCTCAGTTTGTTGGGGCAGTTAAACATACCAGTATGCCTAATGACGATATTTTTGGCGCATGTTGTTTCGCGCACGATGCCGTTGTTGATCATCAGGAATTTACCGCATGTTGGCGACACACCGCAGTCAAAATCCAAACCGCTGGCGGATGCGATTGATTATCCAACCTTATTGGTCGCTGCGCTTTGGTGCATATCTGCATTCGCGCTGATTGTGTACTGGCATCCAAGTCGACTATGGGTAACAGGAACTGTCGGGGCATTATTTGCTACTTGTTGGATGTATCGATTCTTATCACGTCGCATTCAAGGATTTACGGGCGATGCTTTGGGGGCGACTCAGCAGGTGAGTGAGTTGGCATTTTATTTCGGCGTACTTTTAGCGTGGGCTTGATTGATGGCGCATACGCTGTGTTTACTACGTCATGCGCGACCTTTGATAGAAAGTGGCGTTTGTTATGGGCATCTTGATGTCAGTGCTGAAGTCAATGCTAACGCGCAAGATGCACAGACTATACTGGACCGCATGAGCGCACGGGGAGTGACGCCCGATATGATCTACACTTCGGATTTGCAGCGAGCGCGACAATTGACTGATGCGATTCATTCGCATTTTTTGCAAACGCCCTTGATAGCCGATCCGCGTTTGCGAGAAATGAATTTTGGGTGTTGGGAAGGCCATGCCTGGAATGACATTCCCAAGGCTGAATATGATAGCTGGATAGAAAATTTCCCCGACTATCAATTTGGCGGAATGGAGAGCTGTCAGCAGGTATTGACACGAGTGATCGATTTTTATCGTGATATGCGGGCTACATTGGAAGTGAATACGCAAGCGACTCAGCACAGTCAGCAAATTCTTTGCGTGACACATGCGGGTGTCATGCGGGCTCTGCGGTATTATCTTGAGACTGGAAATGAGACGATCAGCTCGGCATCGCAATGGCCAGCAACAGTTGCTGGGTTTGGGTGTAGTGAAACTTACATGCTTGAATAAGCAGCGTAGTTGGGTACAGCGTAATTCGCTACAATACAAGACCGAACTTTATTTGAGCGTTTATGAATTATCTGGCACATATCTATTTGGCAAGCCATAGCGACGATGCCATGTTTGGTGCTTTGCTCGGCGATTTTGTCAAAATGGATGGTGCTTCAAAGTTTGCTTTGCCCATCGCACAAGAAATTCTATTGCATCGTAAAGTCGATAGCTTTACTGATCAGCATCCTATTATTCAACATGCCCGTAGTTTATTCGCTGCGCCGCGGCGCCGGTTTGCAGGTATCGCGTTGGATATTTTTTATGACCATGTGTTAATCAAGCATTGGACTCGTTATTCAGATGGGGATGTAAGCGACTTTATTGCTGGTTTTTATCAATCTTTATCAAAGCGAAGAGACCAATTTCCGCCGACCCTAGCCTATGCGGTTCCTCGCATGATAGAACAAGACTGGTTGGGATCGTATGCTGACTTTTCTGGTGTCGAAATCGCCATTCATCGTGTTTCAAGTCGTTTATCCCGTAATGCCGAATTGCTACAGCAGACGTCGTTGGATTTATGTTCGAGTTATGAGGTCTTGGAACAAGGCTTTATAGACTTTTTTCCGGATCTGCTTGACTATGTAGTGCAGCAAAGGAAGTTAATGCTTGCCAAAACTGAGTTGTAGTTTGTCGCTAATTGTTGAAGTGCTTACCCACAAAGGAAGGTCATCATGAACAGAAGAGATTTTTTACAGTCAGTGGCAGTGTCTAGTCTGGCTTTATCTGGCAGCGTGCTGGCAGCGAACGAGGGTAAAGCTCTGTCTTATAACCTACTAGGTACGGACGTTAGTGGCAAAAAAGTCCAATTGAAAGATTATGCGGGTAAGACAGTATTGGTCAGTTTTTTTACTTTTGATTGCCCGGTTTGTACCAATGACTTGAAACTGATGCGCGAGTTTTATGTCGGTAACAGCAATAAAAAATTCATCCTGCTCGGTGTGAATATCGATAAAAATAAAAAAGAGCTCGATGAATATAATGAAGTCACGACTCTGGCTTATCCCAAATCACAACGGTTTCCCAGTGTCTGGCGTAACGATCCTGCCCATAAAGACAATTTTGGCATAATCAACACTACGCCAACTCACTTTGTCCTCAATAAGCAGCATCAATTAGTGTTCAAACGCGAGGGCGCTTTTCAGGGGGAGGATTGGGATAATTTGTGGCTATCTTTGTCATAAATTGGCGCTGCCGGGAGCGAAACTGAGTTTTTCACTATAATCGTCGTTTCCGTTTAACGCAAAGCCAATATCTTGCGATTTGGTTTTGACATGAAAGTATTCGATGACCACGTCAATTCGCCCCCGTCTCGCACCAGACTTAACGACCGTCCTGTTAGCGACAGGTTTTGTACTTACTCTATCAATGGGCGTACGTCACGGCTTTGGATTTTGGTTGCAACCAATTTCACTAGAACACCAATGGACTCGTGAAACTTTTTCAATGGCGATTGCGATTCAGAATTTAATGTGGGGTGTATTTGGGCCGTTTGCAGGCATGGCCGCAGACAAATTGGGTACGGCAAAAGTAATTGTGTTGGGTGCGATTTTGTTCGCGTTAGGCTTGGTTTGGATGGCGCTAGTCAAGCATCCATTTGCTTTCATCGCCGGCTCTGGTGTGTTGATCGGTGCGGCATTGGCATGTACGACCTTTGGTGCAGTCAGTGGTCTAATCGGTCGCACCGCACCCGAAGCCAAGCGTTCTTGGGCTTTTGGTATGTCATCCGCGGCGAGTTCGTTCGGTCAGTTTTTCATGATGCCAGTCGATCAGCAATTGATCCAACATGCTGGTTGGCAAAACGCACTTTATGTATTGGCAGCTTTGATGTTGATTGTCATGCTGCCCATGGCATGGAAATTACGCGAGCCACCGCGTGAGGCTGATACAGGCCCTCAACAAAGCACGATGGAAGCCGTACGCGAGGCATTTGCCCACAAACCATTTTTACTGTTGTTAGCGGGTTATTTTGTGTGCGGATTTCAATTGGTATTTATCGGTATGAATATGCCAGCGTATTTGAAAGACAAAGGTATCGTTGATCCTAGTGTCGCCGTCATTGCTTTGTCATTGATTGGTTTATTTAATATTTTTGGCTCTTATGGTGCAGGCAGATTAGGCGGCTTATTCCCTAAACGTTATCTGTTGTCCAGCATTTATCTCAGCCGTAGCATCGTGATCGCTTTATTTGTTTTGGCACCTTTGAGTAGCTACAGCGTGTATGTGTTCGCCGCAGCAATGGGTGTTTTGTGGCTGTCCACGGTACCGCTGACCAATGGTGTGATTGCTGGAATTTTTGGTTTGAAATATTTGTCCATGCTATCGGGTTTCGTTTTCTTCTCACACCAGTTAGGCAGCTTTATCGGAGCGTGGTTGGGCGGTTATATGTACACCAAAAATGGGAATTATGATGCGGTCTGGTTGATTGTGATTGGCTTGGGAATCTTTGCCACTTTGATTAATTTGCCTATCAATGAAGCAGCGATACAGCGCGATGCGAAATTGCCGCTTGCTGTCTAATGACTTTAAGATGAAATTCACTTCTACAACTCGTCAATTTCTGATCGTGTTTGCGATCGCAGCGATTTTTGCGCTGGTTTTTTTTGCGTATCTGCAGCCGGAGTTCGTTGTTGATTTGGCGAATCGCTATGTGTTTTGTTAAATGATATTTTGGCGGACGTAAATCTGATTGTTGTGCAATGAATGTGAATCCATCAAGAACTCAATATTGATCGAAGTTGCAAATCACCTCGCTTTGCATTTATCGACAGTGAAGTTGGGATGGAAAACTGTCTCTCTGTTTTGCTTACACTTACAGAGTCACGGTAGGTCTGGTTTTTGATACTTAACTTTGACTAATAAAAGATTTGTCACAAACCAGAAATCGCAATCTTCAACCAGTTATCCCCCACCTTTTTTTCAACATAAATGACATCGCCATCAAGGCGATAAGATAAGTGACAGCAGTGGTGCGGATGAGATAACACATTTGGATTCAAGATCACATAGCAATGACCGGATGGATTGCGCACTGAGTGTGTGATTAATCCCGGATGTCCTTCACGATGTAATCGCGTGCCTATCGCTTGGGTGTAGCTATAGTCAGTCTTGTGCATCAGTCCAGCTTGGCTTTTGTGGAAAGGGCGTAAATCGAGTAGCGCTGCATCGCAAGCGACGGTGTAAACCTTGCGTTCCACTCGCACATCCTTCTCTTGAAAACCCGCGTCCGCCAATAAGCCGAAATACCAGTGATAAGCTGTTTCATATGCGGTGGTTGCTATCGATTCGGCACCGTACCAAACGCCAAATTGCCCATCAGAATAACGACTTGCCTGCCAATGTTGAAAAGGCCAGGTGATTGCATTAAACCAATGTGCGTCTTCGAATGGTCGGTGGATGATCGGTGTGGCGGATACGAATGTCGGTGGCTTTACTTCATCCTCGACTTTTTGCGCCAATGCCCAATCTTCTGGGCTATCACTTAAGTCGTCGAACAGGTCTTGTGAAACTTGGAGGGAGACGATATTCCGAAAGACGTTTTCATGAACATCTTGCAGTTTGACTTTGGAAAATAGAGATTGCATGTGCGGAGAGAGTTAGATGGTGTCGATGAAATGCAGTGGCGACGGACGAAAAAACTAAACGCCACGAGCACGATCAAGATAAGAGCGCACCATCAACAGCCCAGTAAATCCCCATTCCCGCACAACCTGTACTGGCGACAGATTATCGAAAGCACGATTACGGGTCGTCATCCAGCAATAAGCCAGCTCACGGTTTTGTGGGAAGAGAAGTCGCAAATTTTTGTGAATGCCGAGCAGATGACCGACTCGTTCATATTGATCACGATTAGTGCCTATCGCTTCCCCTTTACGATAACGCGTCAGAGTCGCGCGATTACTAGCAGCAATGCCCAACAAAGCCGCTTGATCTTCGGTTGATAATTGCCAGTGATCCATTAGCGTCATCACCATCTTTGCCAAAGCGCCACGATCTTCGGAGGCGGGAATGTGCGGTTCTGGATGGCGTAGTAAGGTTGACATTGATGTACTCCTGATTCGAAAGAGGATCAAAATACCAAAAAGGAATTGATGTGGAACTATAGCATTTCGTTTTAATGAAAACAAATTTTGTTTTAAAAAGAACGAATTTGTATGAGTGAATTGATTTCTTGTTCTTCATTCATGTTTTGGATTAGCCTAGATCTTTCGAATTGAGTCATGTTGCTTTGATCTGGTAAAAACATCCCATCGCTAGGAAATTATTCGTGAAAAAAGTAAGCCTGCTAAACATGCAAATGTCCCTCGTCGTGATATGTAAAAATTGTCAAGCAATCTGAATCCTTTTACAATGCTTCAAATTCGTCAACACGTGAATAGCAAGTGCACAATATCTGCAGCGAAAGATAGTGTGCACTTATTTTTTTGCTCAGAATAAAGGTAGGCAGCATGATAATCGGCATTGATTTGGGTACGACCAATAGCTTGGTAGCGATCTGGCGGGATGGGAAGTCGCAATTGATACCCAATAGTCTGGGCGATACCTTGACGCCGTCTTGTGTGAGTGTCGATGAAGATGGCAGTATTTTGGTTGGACGCGCCGCGAAAGAGCGCTTACAAACGCACCCTGAATTGACCGCAGCTGTGTTCAAACGCTATATGGGGAGCGACAAAAAAATCAAATTAGGCAAGCGCGAGTTTCGTGCGGAAGAGTTGTCGTCTTTTGTTCTCAAAAGTTTAAAGGCAGATGCCGAGGCTTTTTTAGGTGAAACTGTCACAGAAGCGGTGATCACGGTTCCCGCGTATTTTTCTGATGCGCAACGTAAAGCGACGCGCACTGCGGGACAACTCGCTGGTTTAAAAGTCGAGCGCTTGGTGAATGAACCAACCGCAGCCGCTTTGGCTTATGGCATGCATGAGTTCAAAGACGAATGTCGCTTTCTGGTTTTTGATTTGGGCGGTGGCACGTTTGATGTCTCGATTTTGGAGATGTTCGATGGCGTGATGGAAGTGCGGGCCTCTGCTGGGGATAATTATTTGGGTGGTGAAGACATCACTAAGATCATGGTCGATGCCTTTATTGAAAAGCACGCATTTCCGACCAAAGTACGTAACGATCCTCGCTTTATGCAACAACTGTTCGCGGCCGCAGAGAAGGCGAAACGCGATCTCTCCTCCGAAGAAAAAGCCAAGATGGAAGTGCAGACCACGGATGCACTTCTGGAACTTGAATTTGATGAAGAAAGCTTGTCGAAATTAGCTGCGCCACTGATCAAGCGTCTCCGTGAACCAGTCGAACGTGCATTACGTGATACCAATCGACGCAGTAATCAGCTCGACAGTATTGTGTTGGCTGGTGGCGCAACTCGTATGCCGATTGTGAAGCGTTTGGTGACTTTGATGTTCGGACGTTTTCCTGCCAGCGAGATTAATCCTGATGAAGTGGTGGCGATGGGCGCTGCGGTTCAGGCTGGTTTAAAGATGAAAGATGCTGCACTTGATGAAGTGGTGATGACGGATGTTGCGCCGTATTCTTTAGGTGTGGAAGTGGCAATGCGTTTGGCGAATAACAAAAATGTTAGTGGACACTTTTCACCGATCATAGAGAGAAATAGTACAGTGCCTATCAGTCGCGTAGCGCAATATTATCCGATTGAAGACAATCAAAAGTTATTGCAGCTTGATATTTACCAAGGCGAATCACGCCTCGTTAAAGATAATATTTTATTGGGCTCATTGGAAATAAATTTGGAGCCTTTACCACGCGATCAAAACGGTGTCGATGTACGCTTCACTTATGATGTAAATGGCTTGTTGGAAGTGCAGGCAACCGTTATTCGCACGCAACAAGTGCAAAAGATGCTCATTCAAGGTAATCCCGGTTTACTCACCGAGGATGAGATCGCTAAGCGTCTGGTTGAATTGGAAAAATTGAAAATGCATCCACGTGATGCGCTCGAAGTTCGAACTTTGTTGGCGCGTGCAGATCGCGTGTATCAACAATTGAAAGGCGAGGCACGTGATTGGCTGAGTCATCAGATTGCGGAGTTTGAACGCGTGATCGAAACACAAAATCCTAAGCTGATTACACCGGCGCAAAAGCAATTTTCCGAAGCGCTTGATCAAATTGAACAAGATGTCGTGCTGCATCCCGATTTTACTGAATAATCAAAGATCGCAATATGTTTGATATACCTTCTTTTTTTATTGATCATCAGATTGATCAAGACGCCGATGAACGCACGATAAAACGCGCCTATGCCAAGGCATTAAAACAAATTGATCAGGACAATGATCTCGAAGGATTTCAGAGTCTGCGTGAGGATTATGAACGTGCCTTAGCTTGGGCGCGCAGTAAAGATTGGCGCGAACAGTATGTTGCGGAGCAGAATGCAGAGGGTGAGCAATCGACGGATTTGGACTCTACTTCTGCTCATGTGAACAGCGAGTCGAATGTCGCCACCTCTAAGGAGGATGATGTCATTGCTGATACTTACGTAGACTCGAAGAACGTAGCATCGACGGAGCATGTTTCGCAAGAGCCAACTTCCAGTGCTGTAGAAAATGGAGAAGAGCAGGTCGTTTATGCAATCGATATTGCCCGCAATATTTTCATGGAGTTTCTCCATCATCTTGGTGAGAAAGCAGAAGAAGTCGGTCAGACGGAGTTTTTGTTGCGCATGTATCTCGATGATGAGCGTTTGATTAATGTTGAAATCCGTGATTTGTTTGAATGGCTGATCGCCGAGCGCTTAGCGCAAGGCTGGCAGACGGGCAATGGCGATTTGTTTGGTGCTGCAGTCAAGTGTTTTGGCTGGCATCAAGACAAACATAGAATATTGAGATTTCACGACTTTGGGTATTACCTTGATCGAGCTGTCGATGAAATGAGTGCATTCAATTTGCAAGAAGAGGCACGCACCAACCGACAAGTTGGCTTGATACGCCTCGCTAGAAATGATGCGCCACCAACCAAACAATTTTTGCGTGAGAATATTTATTTTATCGATGAGATGTTGAGCAATTATCCGACTTGGTTGGCGATGGTGACGAAGTATGAGAATTTGCAAACTTGGCATAAACGGGCTGAGGAGTATAAGTTTTTCCAGCCGCCGAAGTTGAGTCGAAAAGCTCTCAATAATTTTTTCGAAAATAACGATTGGTCGGCCGCAATCGCTTTTTGTATTTTTGTTTTGGTGATGTCGATTGGTATCATAATGTTAGACTCTTCGGGCACTCATCCATCAAAAGATAGTTCGAACACGCAAATCATATCGACAGATGCGTCGTCGGCTAATTTGGTTATTCAAGCGATCCGATTTCTCGAAGGTAAGGACGGCTTTAGCAAAAATGAAGATGAAGCACTTCGATACTTTAAGCTGGCTTCAGATAATGGATCCTTAGAAGGTGATATTGGATTGGCTCGAATTTACCAGAATGAGAAATCAAAGCATTACGATCCTGCTTCTGCACATAGGCTCTGGTTTGGAGCCGCAGAGGCTGGAATGCCCGAAGCTTGGCTTGCTGTTGCACTTCATTTTGATGAAGGCATTGGTGTCGAAAAAGATGTGACGAAAGCTTTGTATTGGTATCGACGATCCGCAGAGTTTGGCAATGCTGCTGCGATATATAATTTAGCAATCAAGTACGAACGCGGTGACGGAGTTCCAGTGAATCATAGAGAGGCATTTGAATTGTATGAATCAGCCGCAATGAAAGGAAATCATTTAGCCCAAGGTACTTTGTCTTCAGTTTATCTTGAAGGTAAGTTTGGAAAGAAAGTGAATCTGCAGAAAGGTTTAGATTGGCTAAAGATAGTGGCGGAGAACGGTGATCCAAAATCTCAATTTCTTTATGCAGAAGTATTTGAGTTTGCTAAATATGGAGTTACACAGGATCTTGAAATGGCAGCGAATTGGTATCGCAATGCCCAAACTCTGGGACATTTGGAAGCAAATGAAGCATTGAATCGAGTGTGCGTAAAGTTAAATCGCTATGGCTGTAATGTTTAGATTTGAATCTAGGCTAAATTGAGGTGATCAAATGAAATACTGGCTAATGAAATCAGAACCCAGCGAAGTCAGTATCGATGACGCTTTGCGTCTTGGTGCTACGCCTTGGTTTGGTGTGCGTAATTATCAAGCGCGTAATTTTATGCGTGATCAAATGCAGCTGGGTGATGGGGTTTTGTTTTATCACTCTAGCTGCGATGAACCCGGTGTGGTTGGCATTGCGGAGGTCGCTAGCACACCGTATCCCGATGCGACGCAGTTTGATGCGAAGAGTCATTATTACGATCCAAAATCGACGCCAGAAAATCCGCGCTGGATGTTGGTGGATGTGAAGGCGATTCGCAAAACGCGAGTGTTGAGTCTCGCAGAAATGCGGGCTAATGAGGATTTAGCGACTATGGTGGTGTTGCAGAAAGGGAGTCGTCTGTCGATTACTCCCGTGACTGCATCGGAATGGACGGCCGTACTGAAACTTTTGGATAAGGCGTGATGTTTGGTTTTTGTGAGGCGTCTTAAAATTAATTTTGGAACTGCTGCCTGAGACTATTTTTTTGCACTTTACCCATGGTATTTCTCGGCAGCTCGCTCACAAAAAAAACTTGCTTAGGCACTTTGAAATTAGCAATTTGTGATTTTAGACGAGTGATGAGCATTGACGCATCTAATTGCGCATGCTGTTTTAGCACAATCACTGCACAAACGGCTTCGCCAAAGTCGGGGTGGGCTAAACCGATGACGGCAGACTCAGCCACTTCTGGCATGTCGTCGATGACGCTTTCGATTTCTTTTGGGTAGACGTTGTAGCCACCGGAGATAATCAAATCTTTGCTGCGTCCAACGATACTCAAATAGCCATCTTGATCAAACTTGCCAACATCGCCCGTGCGGAAGTAGCCATCTTCGGTAAATTCTTCGGCGGTTTTTTCTGGCATGTTCCAATAGCCGTTAAATACATTCGGACCTTTGACTTGGATGTCACCGATGTCGCTGGCGCTGCATATTTCTCCTTGCGAGTTCACCACACGCACGCTGACTCCGGAAAGCGCTAGACCCACCGTGCCGCCTTTGCGCTCACCAACATAAGGGTTGGAAGTCAACATGGTCGTCTCGCTCATACCATAGCGTTCCAAAATCGTATGACCCGTGCGTTGTTGAAAGTCATTGAAAGTGTCGGTCAATAATGGTGCTGAGCCGGAAATAAACAAACGCATTTTGCTACACAGTGCTTGGTCTAAGCGCGCATCTTGCAGCAGCCTCACATAGTAGGTTGGGACGCCCATCATCACCGTTGATTGCGGCAAATAGTGGAGGACTTGATCTGCATCGAACTTCGGCAGAAAAATCATTTTGCTACCGTTTAGCAAGGCACCATGCGATGCGACAAATAAGCCATGAACATGAAATAAGGGCAGGGCGTGTAGCAAGACATCTCCCTCGCACCATCCCCATGCTTCTCTTAATACGAGCGCATTTGAGGACAAATTTTCGTGCGTGAGCATTGCACCTTTACTGCGCCCCGTTGTGCCCGATGTGTACAAAATCGCCGCTAAATCATTGGTTTGACTTTGCACAGTCTCAAATTGATCTGACATGGCGCTGGCTCTATCCAACAGACTGCCGCGATTATTTCCTTGCGCAGGCGCATCCAAGGTGAAGACATGCTTGCTACCAGCTTGAAACGCAATTTGTGAAACCCAACCAAAATTTTGCGGCGAACACACTACGACTTCGGGTGCCGCATCTTGGATGAAATAGCTGATTTCTGCGTGTTGGTAGGCTGTATTTAAAGGTAGGAAAACATAGCCGGCGCGTAGGGTTGCCAGATAGAGAATCAAGGCTTCAGGGGATTTTTCCACTTGCACGGCAATCCGCGCATCGGCACTTAGCTCTAGGCTACACAGCAGGTTGGCCAGCATGGCGCTGGCGCGTTCTATATCTGACCAACTGTAAAATCGACTATCGTGTGTTTCTATGCAGCAGCGTGATTGATCGTCTGGAAAATGACTTGCGAATAGAGCGTAGAGATTGGCATTCATATCAAGAACATCGTTATTATTTACCAGTGAAAACGGGAACTTTTTTGGCTAAGAAGCCGAGTACGCCTTCTTGATAGTCTTCGGTTTGTAGAAACGAGAAGGCTTCAAGTTGTTCTTCATCGTTGAGACGTTCTGGTACAAAGCTGAGGCGACGAATAAATTTTTTATTCAAACGAGCCGCTAGTGGGGCGCCGAGCGCGATTCTTTGTGCGGTTTCGAGTGCTTCAGCTGGAATATCGTCAGAAAGTCGTTGCACCAATCCTTTTTGCTTGGCTTCGATAGCATTTAGTATGCGACCTTCTAGTAATATTTCAGAAGCAACAGCTTTGCCCACTAAGCCCAATAAGCTTTGCAGCTCTTTTGGTGCTAAAGGGAAACCTAGTTTGTTAATGGGAATGCCAAAACGCGAGCCGGGTGAGGCGATACGAATATCACAGGAAATCGCAATTTCTAGACCTCCACCCACGCACACACCTTCAATTGCGGCAATCACCGGATGCTGGCATTCGCTGATCGCTTTTAAAGATGCTGCAATCACTTGATTGTGATAACGCATACCGTCGGCTAGTGTATTGCGTACGGTGGCAAATTCTTGTACATCAGCCCCAGCAGCAAAATTACCGCCGTCACCGCGGATGATAATGCAACGTAGATCGTCATTCTGATGCAGCGTTGTGAAGTGCGTGGTCAGCGCATTCCACATCGCCATATTTAGCGCATTGAGTCGGTCTGGATTGGATATTGTAACAAAGGCGATATTGCCTTCTATTTCGCAGCGAATATTGTCCATCTGGCTGTCTCCTCTTGTACGGGTTTATTTTTTTTGTTTTTTGGTTTTTGAACTCGATGTCTTGGTTTTGCTTGCCGGGGCAGGTGATGTTTGTACTGGGGTGAATTTGCCCGCATAGGCTAACCATAGCAATAAAGCGCCGACTAAAATCATCGGCAACGACAGCATTTGTCCAGCCGAGATCGTCATGCCAATAAAATTCACTTCATAATCCGGTGTGCGGAAGTATTCAGTAAAGAAGCGGGCGCAGCCATATAGCATCACAAATACTGCACCGACTGCCAGTGCTGGTCGTGCTTTGCGAGCAAATAGCCAGACGATGATAAACAGTAATACACCATCGACCAACATTTGATAAAGGGGTGATGGATGAACTGGGTAGGCAATCCCTGGCCAATTCATAGACCAAGGAAGTTCGGCAGACGCCGCGCGGCCTGGCAATTCGTGGTTGATGAAATTACCGAAACGGCCTGCCGCGTAACCAAGGGGTACTAAGGGTGCGATAAAGTCATACACATGCGCCAGTGGCATTTTTGCGTGGCGCGCCCACAAGGACATCGCAATTAAGACACCGAGAAACCCACCGTGAAAGGACATGCCGCCTTTCCAGACCATAAAAATCTCTAAAGGATTTTGTAGGAAATACATAGGCTGATAAAAAATCACTTCGCCCATGCGACCACCAATAATGACGCCGAGTACGCCATAAAAAAGCATGTCGTCGATATGCTCCTTGGTCCAACCAAGTGCTGCCACGTGTGGCATCCTTAGGCGCAAACGACCTAATAAGATGAATTGTGCGAACGCGATCAGATACATGATGCCGTACCAATGGATTTTGAAGAAGCCGAGATCGAGCGCGACAGGATTAAAATTAGGATGATCCAACATGAGTTTATTCTTCTAAAAGGTCTAAAAAAGCTTGAATAACGGGTGAATGGGTATCTCGACGCCAGGCGATCCCTAATTCAACGCAATACTGCATGGACTGTGATAATTCCAGCGTTTGATAGTGCACACCAGCACGCTGTAAATTGGCGACCGATTCTGGTACTAGCGCCATTCCCATATTGGCAGATACCAAGGCAATAATTGTTTGCATTTGTATCGCCTCTTGCGCGATCACTGGCGTTAAGCCAGCTTCACGAAAGCAGCCCAAAATGGTGTCGTGTAAAGCAGGCGCAATTTTGCGCGGAAAAAGTATTAATGGCAAATCTTTATAGGTACTTAATTGTTCTGCCATGGGTCGGCTTTCCAAACCATCCGGTAATGCCAAGATCAAATTTTCGCTGCGGATTTTACGATAGTTGAGTAAAGTAGTTAGGCGATCTGGAATGGGCGGGATGAGTAGAGCGAGATCGATCTCATCATTTTCTAGCAGATCAAGTTGCCGATCACTCGTCGCCTCGTGTAATTCTATCTTGACACTATGATAGTGCTGGCGAAAGCGGCGTAATGCCGGAGGTAAGATGCTGTAATCGGCAATTGAGACGAACGCCAAACGCAGTTGTCCTATCGCGCCAGCGGCAGCTCTCTGCGCCATCGCTGGTAGCAACTCGGCTTGTGCCAGCAGGCGCTTGGCTTCTGGTAATAAAACTAGACCGGCAGCGCTTAATTGAATTTGGCGTGTGGTTCGATGAAAAAGTGCCGTGCCTAATTCTGCTTCCAAGCCTTGAATTGCTTGCGATAACGGTGGTTGCGTCATGTGCAGTTTTTGTGCAGCACGACCAAAATGAAGTTCTTCTGCAACGGCGACAAAGTAGCGCAATTGCCGCAATTCGATTTGCATGAGGACGGTTAAAGATGAAAGCAGCTAGAGGTTGATGAAATCGAAACAGATTGATGTTGGTCTTATTTTCTGTTATTTTTGAAATCACGTTTAAGTCTTTCTTTGCGCATTTTTTCGTGCAGCATTTCGTCTTTACGTTTGTCCAGACCCAGCATGCGTTCAAAAAATTCAAACCATAAGAAAGCGGCCAGTCCCAAGCCATTGATCCACCACCATGAGATATTCTCCATGAAGCTTAATTCAAGTAATTTCATTCCATATGCGAGCAAAACGAGGATCAGAAGTTTCATAGTATCGGTAGGCGATTGGATAAAGATGTTGAAATGGGAAGACTACAAAACTTTATCATAGGAATAGTTGCTGTAGTGGTCAACGAAGCAGAATTGAATCACGTTGGACACATCAGTATCATGGAAAAAGCGGTAAAATACCACGATTGATTTTTTAACTGGAGATTCTTGATGAAAACATTGTTAACGTTGGCTGCTAGTTTGTCGATTGTTGTATCTGGTTCTGCAATGGCAAATTCAGATTTGGCAAAATCTAAAAATTGTATG
The DNA here is from genome assembly GCF_014284305.1 of Affinundibacterium seohonense. Classification (GTDB taxonomy): domain Bacteria; phylum Pseudomonadota; class Gammaproteobacteria; order Burkholderiales; family Burkholderiaceae_D; genus Undibacterium; species Undibacterium seohonense. The sequence goes on along the minus strand of NZ_JACOFW010000021.1, from coordinate 46,730 downwards.
GCTTGCCATAGCGTTGATGCTAAGTTGGTCGGTCCTGCTTTTAGGGACGTTGCGAAAAAGTATGCTGGTGATAAAAAAGCAGAAGCAATTTTGGTGACTAAAGTGTTGAAGGGCGGTAGTGGTGTTTGGGGTGCAATTCCAATGCCAGCGAATGCTCAAGTGTCAGAGGCAGATGCGAAAACATTGGTTAAATGGATATTGAGTGTTAAATAATTTTTGATTCTCAATGGAAAGCTCGGTGAAGACCGGGCTTTTTTTTATTTAAGCTAGATCTTCAGCACTTCATGTTTTTCGTATTTTTTCCTAAATATGCCTAAATTTCACACACTCGATAAAGTTGATCGTAAGCTGCTCAATATGCTGCAAAAGGATAATCAAACGCCGACCCGAGTGCTGGCTGAGAAATTACACATCTCACAGCCGACATGTCTGCGAAGAATTAAGACTTTGCGTGATGCTGGTGTAATTAGTGCCGACGTCGCCATGGTGGATCCGTTTTCTCTCGGTTTTGGTATGTTGGCTTTTTTAGAAATTTCTTTGCAAAATCAATCAGATGAGCATATGCGTGATTTCGAGGCATGCATGAATCATGAGCCTGAAGTGATGCAGTGCTATTTTGTATCGGGAGAGATCGACTATTTTCTGGTAATCCACGTGGTTGACATGGAAGCATATTATCAGTTTGTGCGCCGGGCGATCTCAGGCTCAGGCAATGTTAGGCATTTTCATTCACGTTTTCCAATGAAGCGCGCCAAGTTTTCTACTCGCATTGCCTTTGATGAAAAAGCCCCTGAGTTGAATGTCAGGGTAGGCCGATAATTAACGGTTTATGATGTAGTACGATGACTACTTTTGATCTTACTTAATTCTTGTGTCACTGCGCGTGTCACCACTTCTTCGATGCTGTGTCGTAGCCCAGCACGAATATCATCAGCCAAACGATCTACTGCATTTTGCAACACCTCTGCCAAGCTGTCGCTGACTCTGTGTTCGAGGACAAAGTCGACGCGAGATAAAACTTGACGCAGTACGTTTTCTCGCACTGTGAGTTCTAACGCTTTCCAATCTTCCGCGCTGATGCTTGCCGCTTTTTGATCTTCCGTTTCGCTGTCAAATAGCACGGGCTGTGCTAGCACTTCTTGTGCCGCGACGATGGCTGCGTTGAGAGGCTTGTTAGAAATGGTTGGCGTGCCGCTACTCGGCGATGATAAAGGGAAATGTGGTTCTGATGGCTTCACTTTAGCGCTAGTCAGATTGCCATCTGGCGAGGCGATGATTTCGGTTAGTACTGGGATGCTTTCATCGATTTGTGTATTCATGAGGTACTCGCCACAATATGTGAAGGTTTTATACTTTGCTGTTGATACATGCGAAATCGTTGTCGTCCTGAATTGGCATCATCCTCATGCTGTGAAACGACTTCGATTACGCGATTAAATTGGCTAAAATTTTCCGGAAATCGTTGACTGAGATTAATCAATAGATCGTGATGCGGAAAAGGTGCATTGAGATCCGTGGTGATGATTATCGGCGTATGCGCGGAGAGTGGATCGCTCAACATCACATGCGGCAAAAAATCGACCGGCGAAAAACGCCAAAGGGCTTGATCTAACTCGTCTGCTTGGTCGGCATTCTCGCTGAGAATAAGGATCTGACAATTCGCCACGCGTGCCTTACGGATCAAACGGCAACTGTAATTAATTTTGTCTTGAACCTGACTGTGGAAATCAACTCTGGTCATAGAAAACGATCAAAAACGAATGCCAGTTGGCGATGTCGACTGCGGGCGAAGCGCTGGCTTGGGTGTGTTATCAACCGGTTTAGAGGCATCAAGGACCGGTGGTGCCGCAGGTTCCGGCTCAGGATAGCGATACTCTTTGGGAAGCATATTGGTTTCTGGGTAGCCGGCTGCAGTTAAGGCATTGCGCCAGTCAATCGCTTGGAAGCCTGAGAATTTTGACTTGTTGATCAACATGAAAGGGATATTGGTATCGCCACTGACTTGTTTGAGTTTTTCCACATCTTCTTTCGAATCGATCGTCTTTTCAAAAAAAGGAATGCCGCTTTGTTTCAGTAAACTGCGTGCTTCATTGCAGACCACGCAGTTTTTTGCTGTGTAAATCGTGACGGGATTTTTGGCAACCGCCGCTGCCAATTCGAATGGCAGTCGCACATTGGAAATACTAGCGCTGCTTTCTATCGCTTTCGTTCCGAGTTTTTTTGCATTCGCTGGCGGTGGTGTATCGCTGTATACAATCTTGCCATTGGCATCGACCCATTTGTGCATTTGCGCTTGTGCAGGTGCAATTTGTACAAACATGCCAACGATTCCAGATATGAGGGCGCAAAGTAAAAGTGAGCTTCGAGTCTTTTGCATTGAGGCGAACATGTCTTTAATCTCCAAGAGAATATGTTATTGATTCATACCATTATGGCGCAATAAGGCATCAATGGCAGGCTTTCTGCCGCGAAATGCAACAAAGGAATCGAGTGCAGGGCGGGAGCCTCCCATTTCCAAAATCTCAGTTTGAAAAGCCTTGCCGACGCCACGCGACAAGCTACTACCTTCGTTCTTTGCCGCTTCTTCAAATGCACTGTAGGCATCCGCCGATAAAACTTCTGCCCACTTATAACTGAAATAACCAGCGGCGTATCCGCCTGCAAAAATATGACTAAACGAATGCTGGAAGCGATTAAATGCGGGCGGTTGAATCGCGGCGACTTGGTCTCTCACTTGTTGCAGAGTTTCTGCCACGCTGTGTTTCGTCGTGGAAGGGTTAGCACTGTGCAGGCGCATGTCAAATAAAGCAAACTCGACTTGGCGCAATGTTTGCAAACCAGATTGGAAATTCTTGGCTGCGATCATTTTGTCGTAAAGTACGCGCGGTAACTGTTCACCGCTATCAACATGCGCAGTCATTTGCTGTAATACATCCCATTCCCAACAGAAATTTTCCATAAACTGTGATGGCAATTCCACGGCATCCCATTCGACACCCGAGATGCCAGAGACGGAAATGTCTTCGACTTTTGTCAGCAATTGATGCAGACCATGTCCAAATTCATGGAATAGCGTGATCACTTCATCGTGGGTGAACGTGGCGGGTTTAGTGACGCCATCAACAACGACCGGGGCATTGAAATTGCAGGTTAAATAGACCACGGGCGTTTGAATGCCGTGTGCCTTGCGACAACGTGCGCGGGCGTCATCCATCCATGCACCACCTTGTTTGGCGGCGCGTGCATATAGATCCACATAAAAATGACCGACTAATTCGCCTTCGCGTTCCACGCGATAGAACTTTACGTCGGGATGCCAAGTCGCGGCGCTATCTGTTTTGATATCAACCGCGAATAGCGTTTGGATGACATTAAATAAGCCAGCGACCACTTTGTGTTCTGGGAAGAATTGTTTCACTTCTTGTTCTGAAAATGCATAACGTTGTTCACGTAACTTTTCTGAAACAAAGGTCGTGTCCCAAGCCTGTAAATCGGCGATGCCAAATTGTTCTTGGGCGAATTGACGTAGTTCGACCAGATCTTTTTCTGCATATGGTTTGGCTTTGAGTGCTAAGTCGAGTAAGAAACTTTCGACCTGCGTTGCGCTTTCAGCCATCTTGGGCAGCAAAGATACTTCCGCGAAATTCTGGTACCCGAGTAATTCAGCTTCTTCTTGGCGGAGGCTTAATAATTCGTCGATGATGCTTGTGTTATCCCATTCAGGATGACCACCTAATTCAGAAGCCTTGGTGGCATTGGCGCGATAAATGGTTTCGCGCACGCTGCGATTTTCGGCGTATTGTAAAAGCGGAAAATACGACGGGAAATGCAAACTGAATTGGTAACCGGTTTTGCCATCTTGTTCTGCCGCGTTTTGCGCAGCTTGCAGAACCTCTTCTGGCAGACCCTTTAATTCCGCAACATCGGTGACCAGTAATTTGTAATCATTGGTTGCATCTAAAACATTTTCAGAGAATTTTGTCGACAGGGCAGCTAGCTTCTCTTGTACTTCAGCGTAACGTTTCTTTTTGTCGTCTGCTAGCTCTGCGCCGCCAAGTTTGAAATCGCGCAAGGCATTGCTGATGATTTTTTTGCGGGCAGGACTTAAGTTTGCATAGTCGGGGCTCGCATTAAGTTCTTTGTAATGCTGAAATAAATGCAGATTTTGACCTAGCTCGGTCCAGAACTCGGTGACCTTAGGTTGGTTTTCATTGTAGACCGCACGCAGTTCTGGGGTGTCGCGTACCGAATTAAGATGACTAACGATGCCCCAAGCGCGCCCAAGTTGTTCAGTCACCGTCTCTAGCGGCGTGACAAAATTGTCCCAATGAATGTCCGCTATAGGGCCCTCCAATTGCGTCACAACCTGACGACACTCGGTCAATAACGCATCAATTGCTGGACTCACATGCTCCGGCGTGATTTGGTCAAAGTGGGGCAGGTCGCTGAAGTCGAGCAGGGGATTTGCTTGGGTCATCGGTTGGATCGTGAATGGAGTCATCGTGTCGGTCATCTTATTAAGTTCTTTCGGCAGCTTCTATCGTGTTGACTAATAACATCGTGATGGTCATCGGACCAACGCCGCCTGGTACTGGCGTAATGTAGCTAGCCACTTCTTTGACATTCGCGTAATCCACATCACCACACAATTTGCCTTCATCATCGCGGTTCATGCCGACATCGAGTACCACAGCGCCCGGTTTGACCATGTCTGCGGTCACAATATTACGTTTGCCAGTAGCTACAACAAGGATGTCGGCGTTGCGGGTATGTGCACCTAAATCACGTGTCTTGGAATTACATATGGTGACGGTGGCGCCAGCTTGCAAGAGCAACATCGCTTGTGGTTTACCAACAATATTAGAAGCACCAACGACAACGGCATTCGCGCCTCGTACTGGATAGTCGATGGACTCCAACATCTTCATCACGCCATATGGCGTGCAAGGACGGAATAAAGGTTGTCCTGTCATCAGCAAGCCAGCGTTGCTGATATGAAAACCATCAACGTCTTTTTCAGCCGCAATCGCTTCGATTACTTTGTTGGCGTTGATATGTGCGGGCAAAGGCAATTGCACCAAAATACCGTTGATCTTAGAGTCTTTATTTAAGCGCTCTATGTGCGCTAATAAAGTCGCTTCGCTCAAGTCGGCATCGTATTTTTCGAGGACGGAATAAAAGCCGCAATCTTCGCAAGCTTTGACCTTGTTACGCACATACACTTGAGACGCGGGATTTTCACCGACCAAAATCACGGCCAATCCAGGTTGTTTGCCCTGTGCTGTTAATGCAGCAGCGCGCTTTGTGACGTCTTCACGAATTTGTTGAGAAAGTTGGGTGCCGCTAATGATTTGTGCCGTCATGATATTGGACTCGGAAAAGTGGCTGGGAATGAGGTTAATTGCTTACTAGTTAACTTCAGTTGAGCCAAGATTGCAAAGAAAGGGTAAGGCGTGATTATAAAGGATGGTGGGCTTTTTCATTCGGAATTGCAGCTAAAAACCTGTTCAATCGCCTGAAAAACCAGTGCAATGCTCACGGTTCAGCTTTTACTTTCGGTATTTCAGTCTTTAATTAATTTATATGGAATAAGCTTGGAAGCGGGTGCTTGTCAGTGGCGTGCGAGATTCAAATTTTATCGCGCAAGAAAACGGCATACAAAAAATGCCCGGTTTTGATCCTCTTTTGAACGTGTTTTATCAGTGATCGATTGCAGCAATGTCAATCTTATGTCAATTTTCTTGCTGTCAATGCGCGATTGACTCAAGTAAAAATCGAGCCGTATTTTCTAAAAAAATAGTAAAAAGACAGCGGTTGCGTATGTTGCGCTGCGACACAAATATCACATTATGAAATCACATATCGTAATTTGAAATTTGCGAAAACTGCTGTTAGAATGCTTCAGTTTTAAAATTCAGACCTAAAATTCATTGAGCTTTTGGCGTATTTCAGACAAGCTAGAAAATTGACGCAAAGTGACGAAGCAATGTAAAAATGCTGCCGTCTAAAATAATGAAAAAGTAGCAATGAATACAGGTGAATTCAGCTAATGTAGATGACGAATGTCAATTGCGAATTTAAGATTAATTAACGAGGAGACCGTATGTCACAAATAGACCAAATTTTGGCGCAAGCCGTGAATGACCCTGATGTGATCGAGACCAATGAGTGGCTCGACGCTTTAGAGTCAGTGATCGATACGGAAGGTCCGGATCGCGCGCATTATTTGATGGAACGCATGATGGATCTGGCGCGTCGTCGTGGCGCGAATATCCCGTTCTCTAGCAATACAGCTTATGTAAATACGATTCCTGCTGATAAAGGCGCACATTGCCCAGGCAATTTGGAAATCGAAGAACGCCTGCGCTCTTATATGCGTTGGAATGCGATGGCGATGGTGGTCAAAGCGAATCGTCTTGATGGCGACCTCGGCGGTCACTTGTCTAGTTTCGCGTCTTTGGCGAATATGCTCGGTATCGGTTTTAATCATTTCTGGCACGCGCCAACAGCAGAGCACGGCGGTGATTTGCTTTACATCCAAGGTCACTCATCTCCTGGTATTTATGCTCGCGCTTTTCTTGAAGGTCGCTTGAGCGAAGATCAGTTGATTCACTTCCGTCGCGAAGTTGATGGTAAAGGTTTGTCTTCTTACCCACATCCAAAATTGATGCCAGATTTTTGGCAATTCCCAACGGTATCGATGGGTCTTGGTCCACTGATGGCGATCTATCAAGCACGTTTCCTGAAGTATTTACATGCACGCGGTATCGCTGATACTGAAAAGCGTAAGGTTTGGGCTTTCTGTGGCGATGGTGAAATGGACGAGCCAGAATCCATGGGCGCAATTGGTATGGCAGGCCGTGAGAAGTTGAATAACTTGGTGATGGTGGTTAACTGCAATTTGCAACGTCTCGATGGCCCAGTACGCGGCAACGGCAAGATTATTCAAGAACTCGAGTCAGATTTCCGTGGTGCTGGCTGGAACGTAGTCAAAGTGATCTGGGGCTCAGGCTGGGATGAGTTGTTGGCGAAGGATAAAGAAGGTGCTTTGCGTAAGATCATGATGGAAACCGTTGATGGTGAATATCAGAATTACAAAGCTAAGGATGGTGCCTATGTTCGTGCTAATTTCTTCGGCAAAGATCCACGTACTTTGGCGATGGTAGCGCACATGTCAGATGACGATATCTGGCGTTTGACTCGTGGTGGTCATGACCCACATAAGATTTACGCAGCATTTAAAGTAGCACAAGAAAGCGTCGATCAACCGACAGTTATTTTGGCGAAAAGTATTAAAGGTTTTGGCTTCGGTAAATCCGGTGAAGCGCGTAATACAGCGCACAATACGAAGAAATTGGATGATGAAGCAATTAAAGCTTTGCGCGACCGTTTCCAATTGCCGATCGCCGACGAACATTTACCTGCAATCCCATTCTTCAAACCTGCTGACGACACGCCAGAAATGAAGTACCTGCAAGAGCGCCGTGCAGCACTTGGCGGTTACTTGCCACAACGTCGTCAACAAGCTGATGAAATGCTGACGGTGCCGCCATTGTCTGCGTTCCAAGCAATGTTGGAACCAACCGCAGAAGGCCGCGAAATTTCCACGACAGCGTCTTATGTGCGTGTTTTGACATCCTTGCTGCGTGATAGCAGTCTCGGTCAACGCGTTGTGCCTATTATGGTCGACGAATCCCGTACTTTCGGTATGGAAGGTTTGTTCCGCCAAATCGGTATTTTCAGTCAAGTTGGTCAATTGTATGAGCCTGTCGATAAAGATCAGGTGATGTACTACCGCGAAGATAAAGCCGGTCAGATTTTGCAAGAAGGTATCAATGAAGCCGGTGGTATGAGTTCATGGATCGCTGCGGCGACTTCCTACTCGACCAATAATCGCGTGATGGTGCCGTTCTACACTTACTACTCCATGTTCGGTCTGCAACGTATCGGTGACTTGGCCTGGGCCGCAGCCGATATGCGTGCACGTGGTTTCTTGATCGGCGGAACAGCCGGTCGTACGACATTGAACGGCGAAGGTTTGCAGCATGAAGATGGTCACAGCCATGTGATGGCATCGACGATTCCTAACTGCGTTCCTTACGATCCGACATTTGCGCATGAAGTTGCAGTCATCATTCATGATGGTTTGCGTCGTATGGTTACTAACCAAGAAGACGTGTTCTACTACATCACTGTGATGAATGAGAACTACGCACATCCAGGCTTGGTAGCGGGTCAAGAAGAGGGCATTATCAAAGGTCTGTACTCCTTCAAGAAATCAGAAGCACAAACGAAACACCGCGTGCAGTTGTTAGGTTCAGGTACGATCCTGCGTGAAGTGATTGCTGCTGCTGATTTGTTGATGAACGACTGGGGCATCGCGGCTGATATTTGGTCCGCACCTTCCTTCACATTATTGGCGCGTGATGGTCAAGACGCTGAGCGTTGGAATATGTTGCATCCAACCGATACGCCACGCGTTCCTTACATTGCTGAATGCCTGAAAGATACTGCGGGCCCTATCGTGGTTGCCACCGATTACATGCGTACTTACGCAGAACAAGTCCGTGCATTTATTCCTAAAGATCGTAGCTATAAAGTTTTGGGAACTGATGGTTTTGGTCGTTCTGATAGTCGTGCAAAATTGCGTGAGTTCTTTGAAGTGAATCGCTATTTTGTGGCGATCGCTGCATTGAAAACTTTGGCGGACGAAGGTGCAATTTCTGCTTCTGTTGTGGCGCAAGCGATTGAGAAATATGGCATCAATCCGAATAAACCTAATCCGGTGACTGTGTAATTATTGTTGATGCGATTTTAAAGAATAGCAAAGTAGGGTGCGCCGTGCGCACCAAACCGAGGTGCGCACGGCGCACCCTACCTGAAATAGTGGAGCAAACATTATGAGTACAGTAGAAGTCAAAGTCCCGGATATCGGCGATTTCAAAGAAGTTGAAGTGATTGAGTTGATGGTAAAAGTCGGCGATACGATCAAAGTTGATCAGTCATTGATCACTGTGGAATCCGATAAGGCGAGTATGGAAATTCCATCAAGCCACGCGGGTGTCGTGAAAGAAATTAAAGTCAAAGTGGGCGATAAAGTTGCTTTGGGTTCCTTGGTCGTGATTGTTGAAGCCGATAGCGCTGCTGCAGCGTCCGCTCCACTTGCAGCCGCACCAGCTCCTGCGGCGGCTCCGGCTTCAGTGCCTGCTGCAGCCCCAGCCCCTGTTGTTGCTCCGGTTCCAGCAGTTGCGGCGCCAGCGATTGCAGGCGTTGCCACGGCAGCTGCAGGCAAAGCACACGCTTCACCGTCCATTCGCAAATTCGCACGTGAGCTCGGTGTCGATTTGAGTAAAGTACCAGGCACCGCACCTAAAGGTCGCATCACTCAACAAGACGTACAAAATTACGTGAAGGGTGTGGTGGCGGGCGCTGCCAATGCACCAGTTGCTGCAGCCAACACCAACGGTAGTGGCTCAGGTATGAATCTCTTGCCGTGGCCTTCATTGGATTTCAGTAAGTTCGGCACAACTGAATTATTGCCATTGTCCCGCATCAAAAAACTCAGCGGTCCGAATTTGCATCGTAACTGGGTGATGATTCCACACGTCACGCAATTTGACGAAGCGGATATCACAGGTCTCGAAGATTTCCGTAAATCATCGAACGATGCCTTGGCGAAATCTGGTGTGAAATTGACGATGTTGGCATTCGTGATCAAAGCTAGCGTAGCCGCTTTGAAGAAGTTCAAAGCTTTTAATGCGTCTCTGGATGCGACAGGCGAAAACCTGATTTTGAAGCAATATTACAACATCGGTTTCGCGGCAGATACGCCGAATGGTTTGGTGGTGCCGGTCATCAAAAACGCCGATCAAAAAACCTTGTCACAAATCGCTACAGAAATGGGCGAGTTATCCGCCCAGGCTCGTGACGGCAAATTGAAACCTGCCGACATGCAAGGTGCGACCTTCACGATTTCTTCTCTGGGCGGCATTGGCGGTACTGCTTTTACACCGATCATCAATGCACCTGAAGTCGCCATTCTCGGTCTGTCTAAATCTTCAATGAAGCCAGTGTGGGACGGTAAACAATTCGTACCGCGTTTGATGTTGCCTTTGTCCTTGTCCTATGATCACCGCGTGATTGATGGCGCGATGGCGGCAAAATTCACTGCATATCTGGCGGATGTTCTCGCTGATTTGCGTAAGACGATGCTTTAAGAAAAGCGTAGGGTGGGCACGGTTTTGTGCCCACGCGTAGGGTAAATTTTGACGAAAAGCGGTGGGCAAATGCCCACCCTACGAAGAATAAAATCGGAGCAAATACTATGAGTGCTATTGAAGTCAAAGTCCCGGATATCGGTGATTTCAAAGAGGTTGAAATTATTGAAGTCATGGTCAAAGTCGGTGATACGATTAAGGTCGATCAATCTTTGATCACAGTTGAGTCAGACAAAGCCAGTATGGAGATCCCATCCAGTCACGCTGGCGTCGTGAAAGAAATCAAAGTAAAAGTCGGTGATAAAGTTGCAGAAGGTAGTTTAGTCGTCGTGCTCGAAGGTGCAGCAAGTTCTGCTGCCGTTACAACATCTGCCCCTGCTGCACCAGCGGCTGCTGCGCCTGCGCCATCGGCTCCAGCAGCACCGGTCGTCAGCGCACCAGCCGTGGTTGGTATCGTTGAAGTGAAAGTGCCAGACATTGGCGATTTCAAAGAAGTTGAAGTCATCGAATTAATGGTCAAAGTCGGCGACACCGTCAAAGTTGATCAATCTTTGATCACAGTCGAATCGGACAAAGCCAGCATGGAAATTCCATCCAGCCACGCTGGTGTGGTGAAAGAAATTAAAGTTAAAGTCGGCGATAAAGTTGCCGAAGGTAGTTTGTTAGTCTTGGTCGAAGGTGTTGGCGCAACGGCTAGTGTTGTAGCGGCTCCTGCGGCTCCAGCACAGACTGCACCAGCAACACCAACGATTGCAGCACCAGCTGCATCCGGATACAGCGGTGCGATCGATGTGGAATGCGACATGATGGTTTTGGGCGCGGGTCCTGGCGGTTACTCCGCTGCTTTCCGTGCTGCAGATCTTGGCATGAATGTGGTTTTGGTCGAGCGCTATGCGACTTTAGGCGGTGTCTGTCTGAATGTCGGCTGTATCCCATCCAAAGCTTTGTTGCATGTCGCTGCAGTGATTGATGAGACAGCGAGCATGTCTGGTCATGGCGTCACTTTTGCAAAACCACAAATCGATCTCGACGCTTTACGTGCGCACAAAGATGGCGTCGTGAAGAAGATGACGACAGGCTTAACCGGCATGGCGAAAGCACGTAAAGTCAATGTGTTGCAAGGTCTCGGTCAATTCCTTAGCCCTTACCATTTAGAAGTGACGGCAAGCGATGGAAGCAAGAAAGTTGTACAGTTCAAACAAGCGGTTATTGCGGCCGGCTCTAGCGTCGTGAAATTGCCATTCGTACCGGAAGATCCACGTATTGTCGACAGCACTGGTGCATTGGAATTGCGTCAAATTCCAAAGCGCATGTTAGTCATCGGTGGTGGCATCATTGGTTTGGAAATGGCAACCGTGTATTCAACACTCGGTGCGCGCATTGATGTGGTTGAAATGATGGATGGTTTGATGCAGGGCGCTGATCGCGACATGGTCAAAGTCTGGCAGAAGCATAATGAGAAACGCTTCGATAACATCATGACCAAGACCAAGACAGTCGGTGTTGAAGCACTTCCAGAAGGTATCAAAGTGACTTTCGAAGCGGCGGAAGCAGGCGCCACAGCTCCAGCGGCGCAAATCTATGATTTGGTCTTGGTGGCTGTTGGACGTAGCCCTAACGGCAAAAAAATCGCTGCAGACAAAGCGGGCGTGATCGTGACTGATCGCGGTTTCATCAATGTTGATAAGCAAATGCGCACCAACGTACCGCATATTTTTGCCATTGGTGATTTGGTTGGTCAGCCTATGCTAGCACACAAAGCTGTACATGAAGCCCATGTGGCTGCAGAAGCCGCGGCGGGTCATAAAGCTTATTTTGACGCGACCGTGATTCCATCTGTTGCTTACACCGATCCAGAAGTCGCTTGGGTAGGCGTAACCGAAGATGAGGCGAAAGCCAAAGGCTTAGCAATCGAGAAGGGTGTGTTCCCATGGGCGGCTTCAGGACGCGCTGTGGCGAATGGTCGCGCAGAAGGATTCACTAAGTTAATCTTTGATGCTGAGAACAAGCGAATTATCGGTGGTGGCATTGTCGGAACACATGCCGGTGACATGATTGGTGAATTGGCAGTCGCAATCGAAATGGGTGCGGACGCTGTTGATATCGGTAAAACAATACATCCACATCCGACTTTGGGTGAGTCTATGGGAATGGCTGCTGAGGTGTACAAAGGTGTGTGTACAGACTTGCCACCTCAACGAAAAAAATAGTCTGCACCAATAGAGTTACATGGGCACGCTATCGAAATTAAACTGAAAGCTATGTTTTAGTGCTCATGATTTTAGGGCTCATGCATTGGTAGAGAATCCCTGATACTTCTTTTGGTATCAGGGTTTTTTTTAGACAAAATGTAAATGGCGATTGTACAATTCCGCTTCATTTAGAAATTGAATATCAGTACAAGTGATAATTCTTTATGCAAATAAGATGAGTAGGAATGCTCACTGTGTTTGCTAGACTGAACAATGTGAATAGGGCGCGATCATGATCAAACATTTTTATACCTTGGCGAATTATGGTTACCAAAAGCAGTTGGTGAAATATGCTGGGAAGATTTACGAACTTGATGTTTTTAATAAAGATCCACATTTGGCGAATGCGATTTCTGAAGCCGTGTTTTTAAACCAAGGTGTTGTTGATGAGCGCGCAGTCAGAGCATCTGCTGGATTGACGATGATGGCGGCAATTTGGGTATTTTGTCTTGCTTTCTTCTATGGGTTATTTCTGCCAATTACCTTATTTGCGACGTATTCTTTTTTTGATTTTGTGTTGAGAGTCTTTGTTGGCGTGCAGTATTCCCCAACGATGTTGATCTCTGCGTGGATTAGTCAGCGCGTTTTGAATATGCAACCTGAATGGGTTTCCGCGATGCCAAAACGTTTCGCATGGACGATCGGGGTGATACTGTCTGGTGTTGTCGCCTTCCTATTTTGGACTGGTAGGAATGGGCTGAATACGCAATTAATTTGTGCCGTATGCGTATTGTTTACTTGGATGGAGTCAGCGTTTTCTTATTGTGCGGGCTGCCATATCTACAAACTGTTTAACTTAAAGTCGGAAGCTTGTAATGGCGCGAGCTGCGAATTGGTTGGTGACTAGACACCAAGTTCCCGTCGAATTTTTGGTTGTTTTTAGCAAGCGTTGTTTGCTATGTTGCTTAAATCAAGTTAAGGATTCAAAACAATCCAATCCGCCGTCTCTGTATTGATAAATCCGCATTCACGCAATGCTTTGGCAAAGCTGCCATCATCAATGTAGCGTTTAAGTTCAGGAAAAATTGCTTCAGCGAGCAGGTTCGAATGGGCGCACTTTCCACAAGCAAAATGACGTGAACCATGCAGCGCGATGCGCAAACCTGGCACGGGAACCAACTGGCAATCATCTAGTTCAATTGCCATCTCATGATGGGTCGCAAACGGTGCAAGGAGGGCGTCGACTTCGCCGCTGCTAACCATGTACAGCATTTGTCGCCATGTTTTGACATCGACGCAATGACTAATTCCTAGTTCTGTCAATGTATTCCAATCTGCGCTCCAATCACGATTTGATACCAAACGCAGCTGTCTAAAGTCGTCTAGCGATTTGCAGCGTAAAGCGATTTGATTGTGCGGATCCGTATAAATGCCCACCACCGATTGACCATCGGCGATCATCGCATCTGACATGCTAATTTCTTCGGCATAAGCAAGCAAGTCGGATTGCCAGCACGTGGTAGCAAGGGCAGCGATGCTCGATGTGCGTAATTGCTCCAGACCATTAGCATAGCTATCAACCGCAACTAACTCATAGGGATGGCTTGTCAAAGTGGTGTTGAATGCCCGAATAAAAAAAGCCAGTTCAACGACGTCGCGGCGGCTATGTTCTCCCGAAAAATCTGATACTTGTTCAAGTTTGCGATCGCCTAAGAAGGATTGGTAGTCTTCCAGAACGTCTTTGGGCACTCCCAATTTGAATACGTATGGATTATCTTTGGGGGCAATTAAAGGCAGCAATAAACGAATGCTGGTACCTTCACCCGGTAAAGATTCAATGTCAATTTTTCCACCGAAAATTTGCGTTACCACGGTATGGGCTAAATGCATGCCAAGCCCGCTACCGCCTTTACCTAATTTGGTGGTGAAGAAGGGTTCAAAAACACGACGAAGTACACTCGCGGGAATGCCATTGCCGTCATCACTGAACTTGATCTCGACCATGTCATTGTCCAACGCTCTTGCGCTCAATAGCATGTGGCCTTGGGGAATATTCTCGAAGGCATGCAATAAAGAGTTGTTGATGAAGTTGATAAAAATCTGACTTAAAGGGCCTGGGAAGGCATCCATTATTAGCTCTGGTGGAATATCGATAGCTAGCACATGGGATGTCTGGCGAATGCGCGGATTCATTGCCAATTGGGTTTCTTCAACTACATCAAGTAGTCGAAATTGCCGCCTCTGCTCAGAATGTTGATCTGCTGATAGTTGCTTAAAACTGCTGATTAAAGTCGCGGCGCGTTCCAGATTTTCTTGCAGCATCACTGTGCCTTGATTCGCATCTGCAAAAAAATCTCGGAGTGCTTTGCGAGTCAGTTGTGATTCACTGATGGTTTCCAATTCTCTCACTTTATCGGAGAGTGTACTGCTCACTAGCAGCGCATTCCCGATTGGCGTGTTGAGTTCGTGCGCAACACCGGAAACGAGTGCGCCAAGTGCTGCGTTCTTTTCATTCTCGACTAATTCGTAGCGGGTTCCTTCTAGGTTTTGGAGGGTGTCGATTAATCTAGAATTACTTGCCGCTAAGGCACGGGTGCGTTCCTCTACCTTTGACTCTAATTCTTCATTATTTTTCTCCAAGGCTTTTTTAAGGCGATCTGATTCCCGCAATTCTTGTTTGGACTCACGCCATTCCCACGCCAGATAGGCGAGAATAATCGCCAGCCAGAAAAAAATGAGTCCAAGCCGGAAGTTTTCAGTCGAAATCCACAATCCAACAAATTCTGCCGACTCAACTGTAATGCTATGTTTGCCTGGCGTGACGTTGCCTCCTGTGGTGAAACTGATGGCGAGCACACGATCTAATTGCGGACCAAGATGCTCTATGCTGGTCGGGTTTTCTTGGGTCCACCATGAAGCGACCATGAATTGACTGAGCTGAAATTCGACTGCCGCGGCATTTTTTTGCGGGTCGTACACGATTTCATGTGGTTTCAAAGTCGCGGCAGAGTCGGCGACGGAATAGGCAGGATTGAAATTCCTTAAAAACACTCTTACTGGATTGTCTTTCTCCGGTCCCTCGCTGTGAAGCTTTAAGCGTAAGCTATCAAATTGATTCAGATTGATGCCAGTGACATCATTACCCAACTCGATTGCGAGTTCGCAAAATGGCCATTGATATCCCGGGATGATGTCGCAATCAAGGCGCACATTGTTAGTCGTCTTGGAGAGACGCGCGATGCTCTTGCCGCCTTGGCGACGATCATCAATCACCGATACATTTGAGCTGGAATGCAGATCAATGGTGAGATAACGTTTCATCCAATGTTCATTGGCATACAGCGCCAATAAGCTGAGTAAGACCAAGCCTAAGGTGAGGCGCTGTAGTAGCTGGCGTTTAGAATGATTGTGGATCAGCGGATTCACGATAGATGAGCATGGGCGGCTGCTAACGGGGTTGATTCTACTCGTATTTTTGCTGGTTTTTGTTGGAAAATATCCAGTCTTAAAAAAGAACTTGTCGAATGCATGATCCGCGGGGATACTAGTACATATTTTTTAAATATATCAATGTTTGCGTGCGACTTTTCAATTCTTTTACAACCGACAGGATGGAAATGAAACTTATCTACCTTTTTCCCGCGACTTTATTATTAAGTGGTTGCAATATGCAAAGCCGTGATTTGAGTTTGGGATTATTGAGTACCTTTGCTGTCCTTGCGCTGTTCTTTATATTGACCTGGGCGAAGCGCCTGTATGCAATGCGACGAGCTGGTGTTGAATGGCATTGGCCAAGACCAGTTGAAATTCTGATCGGCGCTATTACGGATTTTTTTGATACCTTGGGTATTGGTTCTTTTGCGCCCAGTACTGCTTTTTTTCGAATTGGCAAACTGGTTCCTGATGAGTTAATCCCGGGTACCTTAAATGTTGGTCACACCCTAGGGACGATTACCCAAGCTTTGATCTTTATTCAGATTGTTGATGTGGCGCCAGCAACCTTACTGCCGATGATCTTGGCGGCAGGATCAGGCGCTTGGTTAGGTACTTCGGTTGTTGGTAGGCTACCGCGGGTTCAGATTCGTCTCGGAATGGGGATCGCTCTCTTGGTCGCGGCCTTGATTATGCTCTGTTCCTTGCTAGGCTTATTGCCTGCGGGCTTGGATGCTTTGCAACTGACTGGCTGGAAGTGGTGGGTTGGCGTGGCTGGTAACTTTATTTTGGGTCTGTTAATGCCGTTGGGAATTGGACTCTACGCACCTTGCATGATCTTAGTGAGTTTGCTTGGTATGAGCCCTTTGGCGGCCTTTCCTATCATGATGGGATCGTGTGCATTTTTGATGCCGATTAGTAGTTTGGGTTTTATCCGCAATCAAAAATATCTACCATCAGCTGCACTCGGTTTGGCGATTGGTGGGGTGCCAGCGGTTTTGTTAGCTGCTTATATTGTGAAGTCACTGCCACTCGATTATGTGCGCTGGATTGTGGTGCTCGTCGTTATGCTTGTGGCATTTACCATGTTAAATGCCGCGCGACTTGAGAGAGCGAGAGATCACATGAATTGAGTCCCTAAGACTTTTCAATAATGTGCCCTCTATCACTAAGTCAAACAATCGTTTGATTTATATGCTAGGATGCGCAACATGAAAAAAAGCACATCGAAGACAATAGACTCGACAACAGTGAGCGAAAAGGCGAAGCACAGTGGTGCGATTCCTAAAAAGCCGACTGCGGAAAAAGTTCAACGCATCGACGGTCAAGAAGCCCGGGAACGCTTGCTCACTTGTGCCTTAAAGTTATTCGCCGAAAAAGGTTTTGCTTCCACGTCCACACGTGAGATTGCATTAGCGGCACAAGTAAATATTTCCGCCATTAGTTACTACTTTGGTGATAAAGCAAATTTGTACCGCACTGTTTTTAATGATCCCCGCTGCAATCCAACTATTCATCCCAGCCAATTTTTGCAAGCCGACTTGAGTCTGCGTGGCGGGATCGAACTTCTGATACAAACCTTTGTCGACAGCTTCAAACATGGTGAGCTTGCGCAAAACTGTATGAAACTTCATATCCGCGAAATGCTAGAACCGACAGGGCTGTGGATGGAAGAAATCGATCATCAAATTAAGCCCGCCCATAAAGCGCTGGTCAAATTTCTCGCTAAACATTTAGATGTGAAACGCGAAGATGATGATTTACATCGACTAGCCTTCGCACTCTCAGGTTTAGCACTGACCTTGATGGTGAGCAGTGACGTGATTTTTGCTGTGCGTCCATCTTTGATTACCAAAGAAAAAGCCATCGATGACTACGCTTCACGTTTGGTTGAATACGCCCTGTGCATGTGTGAGCAAGAGCGACAGCGTCGACTCAGTGCATCCACGTAAAGATTGATAAATTAAATTGATGAAAGAGGTTACGATGAAAACGATATCAATACCATTACCGTTGTTAGTACTAGTCTTTATGTCGGTAATCGCACCAGCAAAGGCGCAGAACGCTGCTAGTGCCAACGCCAAGGCGGTCAGTGCCAGTGCAAAGCCCTCGTTGACAGTGACGGCGACACAGGTTGGCCAAGCGCAAATGGCGACCAAACTAACCGCAAACGGTAGCCTAGCCGCTTGGCAGGAAGCCATCATTGGCTCCGAGTCCAGCGGCTTGCGAATTGCGGAGGTTTTAGTCAATGTCGGTGATGTAGTCAATCGAGGACAGGTCTTGGCACGTTTTGCCAGCGAGGCAGTTAATGCCGATGTGGCGCAGGCAAAAGCCGCATTGCTTGAAGCAGAAGCGACCGCGGTTGAGGCTGTCACGAACGCCGACCGAGCCCGCGGACTGCAAGCAAGTGGTGCGATTAGCAAACAACAGATTGGCCAATATCTAACCGCAGAACAAACTGCGAAAGCCCGAGTTGCTGCAGCTAAAGCGAGCCTCGATGTGCAGCAAATTCGTTTGAAATACACGCAAGTTCTGGCACCTGACGCAGGCATTATCTCTGCACGTACCGCGACGGTGGGAGCGGTCGTTGGTAATGGTGCTGAACTATTTCGACTGATACGTCAAGGACGTCTGGAGTGGCGCGCTGAAGTCACTTCCGCAGACTTGAGTAAAATCGCTAGCGGCATGTCCGTCACCGTGATTGCGCCCAATGGGGAACAGGCGCAGGCTAAAGTTCGCATGGTTGCACCGACCGTTGATGTCAATAATCGCATTGGTTTGGTGTATGTCGATCTCTTGCCAGCCAAAGACAAAAAACTCAGTAACGCATTTAAACCAGGTATGTTCGCCCGAGGCGAGTTTATGCTCGGAAGCTCTGCTGCGATGACGATTCCCCAACAAGCCGTAGTGGTGCGTGATGGCTTTAGCTATGTGTTCAAACTCAATCCTGATCAGCGTGTGACCCAGGTTAAAGTGCAAACAGGGCGTCGTATGCAAGTCAATGGTGCAGAACAAATTGAGATCCTCGGCGGCATTAACGCGGGTACGCAAATCGCTGCAAGTGGGGTCGGCTTTTTGAATGATGGTGATCTGGTGAAATTGGTGGCCGCACCCATCACACCAACTGCCAATCCAGTTCCTGCGACAAAGAAATAGAGGCGGACTATGAATTTTTCCACGCTCTCGATCAAAAATCCCATCCCAGCAATCATGTTGTTTGCCTTGCTGAGTCTGGCAGGGATTTTGTCTTTCCGTAGCACCATTGTGCAGGATTTTCCTGATATTGAACTACCTTTGGTGACGGTCAATGCCAGTTTGCCTGGTGCCGCTCCCGCCCAGTTAGAAACGGAAGTTGCACGCAAGATTGAAGATGCCGTAGCTAGTTTGCAAGGTGTAAAAAATGTCTACACCAAAGTCTTAGATGGCAATGTTTCCGTCACAGTTGAGTTCATCCTCGAAAAGGTTTTGTCCGATGCCGTGAATGAAGTCCGTGACGCCGTGGCAACCGTGCGGGCGGATTTGCCGAGCGAAATGCGCGATCCGACGGTGACAAAAATGTCGACCGCCGGACGTGTCATTTTGACTTACACCATCGAAGCGGCACCGCCAGCAAAAGACAATCCCAGCGTCGCTGGCGATAACACCACGCCCGACGAACAAGACTTGAGCTGGTTCGTCGATAACACTGTATCTAAACGTTTGCGCAGTGTGCCGGGTGTGGGTGCCGTTAAACGTATGGGCGGGGTTAATCGTGAAGTGCGAGTGGAATTGGACGCCAACAAAATGGCGGCCTTGAATGTCTCTGCAGTGGATGTTTCGCGACGTCTAAAAATTGTGCAAAAAGAAGCGCCTGGCGGGCGCGGTGACGTCAGTGGTGCAGAGCAAGCTGTGCGTACGATCGCCACGGTCAAAACGGCCGAAGAATTGGCAAACATGGATATCCCTTTGCCGGATGGACGTCATATTCGTTTGGATCAAGTGGCCCAAGTGTTAGACACTGTGAGTGAACCACGTTCTCGCGCTACTTATAATGGGAAATCGGTGGTCGGATTTGAAATCTTCCGCACCAAGGGCGCATCGGAGGTGGATGTTGCCAAGGGGACTCGAACGGCCATCACTGAGCTGCAAAGAAATAATCCCAAGTATTTATTCAAACATGCAATTGATAACGCCCAACCCGTAGAGGAAAACTTCAATGGCTCGATGGAGCTCCTCTACGAAGGTGCTTTGCTGGCGATTTTGGTGGTGTGGTGGTTCTTGCGCGATTGGCGTTCGACCTTAGTGGCGGCAGCGGCTTTACCTTTGTCTGTGATTCCAACATTTTTAGGATTACAGTATTTCGGCTATACCTTAAATACCGTGACACTCTTGTCCCTGGCGTTAGTAGTCGGTGTTTTGGTCGATGATGCCATTGTCGAAATCGAGAATATTGCGCGCCATTTACAGATGGGCAAAACACCGATGGAGGCGGCGACTGAAGCCGCTGATGAAATCGGGATGGCGGTCATTGCCACCACCTTTGCCTTAGTCGCCGTATTTTTACCGACGGCATTTATGGGCGGTGTACCTGGACTCTTCTTTAAACAATTTGGTTGGACGGCCGTGATTGCGATTCTCGCTTCGTTGGTGGTGGCACGTTTGCTCACGCCGATGATGGCCGCTTATATTTTGAAAGCACCAAAGAAAGATGCAGCCGGCAATATTCACGATAAACCTGACGGTTGGATGATGCAGCGTTATATGGCGACTATGCAATGGTGTTTGCGCCATCGCCTGATCACGATCATTTCTGCTGCGGCCTTTTTTATGGCATCGATAGGATTGGTCGGTTTGTTACCGACAGGTTTTGTGCCTCCATCAGATCGCGCGCAAACGCAGGTGAACATTGAACTTCCACCTGGAAGCACCCTAGCAGAAACCAGCACAATTGCCGAACAAGCACGTCTCGCCATCATGTCGGTGAAAGGAATCACTGGCGTATTTAGCTCTATCGGTGGCGGTTCTAGTGGCGATGCTTTTGCACCTGGAGCGGCTGCAGAAGCGCGGCGTGCGGTATTGACCGTGACAGCTGTGCACAGAAATGACAGAAAAGAAGCGATGACAGATTTGGATAATGTGATTCGCAGCAAAATGAATGACATTTCTGGTGCAAAGTTCTCAGTCGGCCCACTTGATACTGGCGTGAAATTACAGCTGGTATTAAAGAGCGAAGACCCAGTTGCGCTGTTAGAAACAGCACGTCAAGTCGAACGTGAATTGCGTAGCCTGAAAGGGATCGGTAATGTCAGCTCCAGTGCGTCATTAGTCCGTCCAGAAATTATCGTCAAACCAGATTTGGCCAAAGCCGCAGACCTTGGTGTTACCGCTGAAAGTATCGGTGAAACGGTGCGTGTAGCAACGGCTGGCGATTACGATATGGCACTATCGAAAATGAATTTGGCGCAACGTCAGGTACCGATTCGAGTAAAACTGCCGGATGAGGTCAGGGCCGATTTAACAGCCATTGAGCGATTAACCGTTCCGGGGCGTCATGGTCCAGTGATGATCGGTAGTGTCGCAACGGTCTCCATGGATTCGGGCCCAGCCCAAATTGATCGACTTAATCGCAGCCGTAACGTGACTCTCGACGTGGAGTTAGGTGGGCGTCAATTGGGCGAAGTTAACGAAGAGGCGCGCGCATTACCGACTATGAAAAATCTGCCACCATCGGTCAGTATTGCCGAGTTGGGGGATGCCCAAGAAATGGCTGCCTTGTTCGCCAGTTTTGGTATTGCTATGTTGATCGGTGTCTTGTGTATCTACGGTGTCTTGGTTTTGTTATTTAAAGATTTCTTGCAACCCGTTACGATTCTCGCCGCATTACCGCTCAGTATTGGTGGTGCCTTTGTCGCCTTGCTGATTACCGGACGTGCGCTGTCAATGCCGTCGATGATCGGTTTGATTATGCTGATGGGGATCGTCACCAAAAATTCGATCTTGCTGGTTGATTACGCGATTATTGCGCGTAGTGCTGGCATGGATCGATTTGCCGCCTTAGTCGATGCCTGCCACAAACGTAGCCGTCCGATCATCATGACCACCATTGCCATGGGTGCTGGCATGATGCCGCTAGCATTAGGCTGGGGCGCTGATCCTAGTTTCCGCTCGCCAATGGCCATTGCCGTGATTGGTGGATTGATTACCTCGACGCTATTGAGTTTGTTAGTTGTGCCAGCGGTGTTTACCTACGTTGATGATTTTGAACATTGGATTAAACGTCTGCTTGGGAAAGGGAAGCATCGTTGAGGTTTTGGATGAATGTATTTGCCTTTAAGTGTTGAATTCAGTTTGGTGTTCTGTGTCTACGGATAGGAATCTCCAACAGTCTTTTGACATCATGAATGAAGGATGAAAGCGAAACAACAGCACAGTATGTCATTCCTGCGCAGGCAGGAATCTAGCGTCGTTCGTTGTCTGAGCAAAGTCGCTGGGCTCCTGCCTACGCAGGAGCGACCCTAATTGTTTTTACTGTTTATTCGACTCGTGTGCCTTGAAGACCGCTTGATCCTTATAGAGAAGCGTCTTCTGACCTCATGAAAAAAGGCGAAACGAGAAGCAACAGCACAGCTTGTCATTCCTGCGAAGGCAGGAATCTAGTGCCGTTCGTTGCCTAAGCAAAGTCGCTGGACTCCAGCCTACGCAGGAGCGATGCTAATCCGCCTTCGCTGGAATGACTCACTATCGAAATTTAGGCTTTCCAAAATTTTGAATTTATCAGCAATAAAAAAGCCTCGTTACCGAAGTAACGAGGCTTTCTCTTTTGTGTGTGTAGTGTGTATTACATTTACTGCTTGTGCGAACAAATTGCATGATGCATTGAACAGACTTTCTGCTCAATGCATGCGGGCAAAATTACATCATGCCGCCCATACCACCCATGCCGCCCATACCACCCATGTCGTGACCACCAGCAGCTGGTTTGTCTTCTGGTAATTCTGCAACCAATGCATCAGTTGTCAAAATCAAGCCAGCAACAGATGCTGCGTTTTGCAATGCAGAGCGTGTTACTTTAGCTGGATCGAGAATACCCATTTCGATCATGTCGCCGTAGGTATCGTTTGCTGCATTGAAGCCGTAGTTGCCAGTGCCGTTGACAACAGCATTGATCACTACACTTGCTTCGCCACCAGCATTCGCAACGATTTCACGCAATGGTGCTTCGATTGCTTTCAAGACTAATTTGATACCTGCGTCTTGATCTGGGTTGTCGCCTTTGATCACGCCAGCTGCTGCACGTGCGCGGAGCAATGCAACGCCACCGCCAGGAACAACGCCTTCTTCAACCGCTGCACGTGTTGCGTGCAATGCGTCTTCAACGCGTGCTTTTTTCTCTTTCATTTCAACTTCAGTAGCAGCACCAACTTTGATCACTGCAACACCGCCAGCCAACTTGGCAACGCGTTCTTGCAATTTTTCTTTATCGTAG
Organism: Affinundibacterium seohonense; assembly: GCF_014284305.1. Lineage (GTDB taxonomy): Bacteria > Pseudomonadota > Gammaproteobacteria > Burkholderiales > Burkholderiaceae_D > Undibacterium > Undibacterium seohonense. The sequence continues at coordinate 23,424 of NZ_JACOFW010000021.1, read as the reverse complement.
TCAGATGTTGCTTCTTCGATTTGTGCGCGGATTTGCTTTACGCGGCTTTCGATACCAACAGCTGGACCTGCACCGTCGATGATGATGGTGTTTTCTTTGCTGATTTCGATACGCTTAGCTTGACCCAATTGATCCAAAGTTGCCTTTTCCAAAGTCAAACCAACTTCTTCTGCAATCACTTGGCCGCCAGTCAAAATCGCGATATCTTCCAACATCGCTTTACGACGATCACCAAAACCTGGCGCTTTAACAGCTGCTGTTTTCAAGATGCCACGGATGTTGTTCACAACCAAAGTTGCCAATGCTTCGCCATCGACGTCTTCTGCGATGATCAACAATGGACGGCCAGATTTTGCAACTTGTTCCAATACCGGGAGCAGATCACGGATGTTAGATACTTTTTTGTCGTACAACAAAACAAATGGGTTATCCAAAATCACAGCTTGTTTTTCTGGATTGTTGATGAAGTATGGTGACAAGTAGCCACGGTCAAATTGCATACCTTCGACGATATCCAATTCGTTTTCCAATGACTTACCATCTTCAACAGTGATCACGCCTTCTTTGCCGACTTTGTCCATTGCTTTAGCAATGATGTCGCCGATGTTTTGATCGGAGTTTGCAGAGATAGAACCAACTTGAGCGATTTCTTTGTTTGTTGTTGTTGGGCGAGCGATGTTTTTTACTTCCGCTACCAACGCTACAACTGCTTTGTCGATACCGCGCTTCAAATCCGTTGGATTGAAACCAGCAGCAACATATTTAAAGCCTTCGCGAACGATAGCTTGTGCCAATACAGTCGCTGTCGTTGTACCGTCACCAGCGTTGTCAGAAGTGCGGGAAGCCACTTCTTTAACCAACTGTGCGCCCATGTTTTCGAGGCGATCTTTGAGTTCGATTTCTTTAGCGACAGACACACCGTCTTTAGTCACTGTAGGCGCGCCGTATGAACGCTCCAAAACTACGTTACGACCTTTAGGGCCCAAAGTTACTTTAACTGCGTTGGCCAAAACGTTAACACCGTTAACGATTTTTGCACGTGCGTCATCGCCAAATACTACTTGCTTAGCTGCCATATTAATTCTCCGAATTGTGATAAGTGGTAAGAGGTATGTTCAATTACTTCTGAACAATCGCGAAAACGTCTTCTTCGCGCATTACCAAGACTTCATTGCCGTCAACTTTGACAGCTTGACCAGAATATTTGCCGAACAACACGCGGTCGCCGACTTTAACTTCTAAAGCGCGCACTGTGCCGTTTTCCAATACTTTGCCGTTACCGACAGCCAGTACTTCACCTTGATCTGGTTTCTCTGCTGCTGCGTCAGGCAAAACGATACCGGATGCTGTTTTTGTTTCTTGATCCAAACGTTTAACGATAATGCGATCGTGCAGGGGACGAAGATTCATACTAACTCCTAAAAAAATTACAAAAGTAAAATTACCAAAGTAAACAAGATTGCAAAAATGTGAGCTTAATTGTTTTGCGCTCAATGCTATCAAGCCCATTATATGGGTGCTGCACAAGCCATTTTCAAGCCCTCAATTCCACACGGGAATATGTTGCCAAAAGAAAATGCTGATTTGATTGTTAGCACTCTCTTTCGCTGAGTGCTAATTATATGGGCGGGGTAGGGCTTTTTCAAGGAAGAAAGTTGAAAATAGCGGTTTTATTTTAAAAATCAGGGGCTTAGCTGAGATGTTCGGTGTTTTTTGAAGCTCGAATGTTTCTTTATTTGAATGTATTTGTCTTGGGATTGAAGCACAAAAGCACTATTTGTCGAGACTGTCGAGCGGACTGCGCACTCCGCCAGCGATTTTTAAAACATGGGTGTAAATCATCGTTGTACTGACATCTGCATGCCCTAATAAGTCTTGAACAGTACGAATATCGCAACCTGATTGTAGAAGATGAGTTGCAAAGCAATGGCGCAAAGTATGTGGGCTAGCAGGTTTATGAATTCCTGATTGCTTGAGAGCCGCCGTAAATGCCCGTCGAAATGTTTGTGGAAAAAGGTGGTGCCGTCGAATGATACCGCTGCGCGGATCGGTCGAAAAAACATGCTGCGGAAACACCCAAAACCAAGCCAAGCTATGCCCAGCTCGCGGATATTTTATATCCAAGGCAAACGGCATTTCCACACCACTCATTTGTTGTTCGGTGTCTGATTGCCAGCGCAGTTTGCAGCGAGCGACTTGCGCCATTAAATCGACACGGAGACTTTCAGGTAGCATGACCACACGATCTTTGGCACCTTTTCCCTCACGAATGATGATGGCTGATCGGTCAAATTCGATATCCTTTATTCGTAGTCGGGCGGCTTCCATAATTCGCATACCTGTGCCATATAAAAGTTTAGCAAAGAGTGCGTGTTCCGCATTGATCACTTCTAAATTGCGCAATACAGACTGCACTTCCAATGCTGTTAATACGGTCGGTAGTCTTTGTTCGGTTTTTGGGCGACCAATTTGCTGCATCCAAGGTAGATCGATCTGAAGTACTTCTTTGTATAAAAATAATATTGCACTCAAGGCTTGCTTATGGGTCGCTGCAGAGACATGCCGAACCGAGACTAGCATAGTCAAAAAAGCTTCAATTTCCGGTGATCCCATTTCTAGTGGATGACGCATCCCAGACCAACGAATGTAGAAGCGACACCAATATAGGTAGACCTTTTCAGTCGATAAACTGTAATGCTTGTACCGCAAACGATCACGCATCTGATCAAGCAATTTTGGTTTTGGTGGATTGATGTTTTTGTCCATTTGGTTGTAACTGTATATTTAATCAGTATATTGAAATATAACCAGCATCCATGCGGCTTGCAAGCGTAAAGAAACAAATTGTCTTTTTTTTGATGTTCGGGTATCTTTTCATTTTGTAAAATTAAATCACGTTAGGCAGCATGCATCTTCAGCCGCTATTGTTAACCGCCGTTTCGAACGTTTCGCACATTTCGAGCCAGCGCGGACAGTTCACAGAGTTTGGGTTCTCGTCAAGCTACGCGACAGTTTCCCAAGCGCGAGCTTTTGGACATCTATGTCCGAAGGCAAACACGGAGATCACGCTCGCTATGCCCGGGCAGGATCGTTGGCGGCACATTTACGGCTGGCTTGATCACTCAAGCAAAAAGGTACTCGTTCCCTATTTCTGGGAGCGCTCGGTGGCGCTACTTTTTATTAGCGCCCTATCCTTTGTGTTCATACCCTTCTTTTTGGGCGGCGCCTGGAGCATGCGCCAATCGTCTTGGTTGTATCCCTTCGCCTTTTCGTTCGGAGCGCTGCTGGTAGGCTTCGTCTGGGTGTTGGTCGTAAGGGATTTTTTGGTGGCGCAGGCAGCACGCAAGGCTCTTACAGCGCTCGCCACATCGTTGCGTGCGTCAAACAATGCGGCCTAACCTATTGGTCAAGCGGACCTGCGCCAGCTCCGCTGGCTTGTCCGCTTACCGCAAACGTTAGGGGTTTCAATGGATCTTGATGCATTGGTCGCCGCAATAAGTCGAACGTCTAGCGATCCAGTCGTGTTGAAACTCGCAGTCTTGCTATCTAACTGGAAAGACGATGAGAAGAATACCGAAGAACTTGAGGTCATCGTCGAGCGTTTCATCGGTTATACATGGATCGAAAGTGAAATGGAACACAAAAAAATCTACGGTTTGTGGTCTCAGTTTCGAGATAAAGCGATTCACGGAATTGGGCGTATGACAATGAACGAGAGGCTGTACTTCTTTAGCTTGCTTAATCGGTGGGATAGCGCACAAACCGAAGAAGAGCGAATGGCAATCTATGCAAAATTACTAGCTAACCCCTAACATGACTTTCGAAAATGACGCGCGAACATGCGTTTTTCTAAAACTTATTGATCGGCGCGCGCGCCTTTCAAATCAACGTTAACGTCCCGTTTGACGGTGAGACTAAGCGCAGCCATGGAAAGGTCCATCGGAGCTTAGTTTTGCAGCTCTTTACTTTTTGGTGGCGATTAAAATTTGTGACGCCAGCAAAATGATGTTTAACTTGCCAATCGATCCCGACGCTTCCCGCCGTTCATTTTTACGTTAGGCCGCAAATGAAGAGCCTCTTCCTCATCCTATTGGTTGTGTTGCCCTACCACACCGCGGGGGCCGCGTCGTCGGCGCTACCAAAGGATGTTTCTACCTTTCTTGAGCAGCGCGAATCGTGCGATCACTGGCGCGGCGAGTATGGGTACGATGAAGAGCGTCAAGCCGACATCAACTGGGCGATCTGCCAGTCTTGCTCGGGTACTGACTCAAAGCTTGCTACTCTGAAGAAGAAGTATCGCGCCAATCCAAGAATCATGAAAAAGCTCACTGAACTGGATGAGCATATTGAACCGAAAGACAAAGCTGATACCAAACGATTCTGCCGTGGCACGCGAAAACCAGAATGGATGAAATAGACATGCGGCCTAGCGAGTGAGCTTAGATCGTGACGCAAAGCGGCCACGATCTGAGCTGTTTGTTGTGCTAGTCCGATTTAATTGTATGTGTTTGGCGTTGGCTTATGCAAATGGCCTTTGCTTCCGTACACGGTTGGATGGAATGTCGCTGCTTTGACTTTGGTGAGTTCTATCTGAGTTTGAAATTCACGTCGTTTTTCTGGTGATTTCCTCACTTCACCTTTACCTCCTATTGACTGGTTTTTCTTAATGTAAAGACGAGTTTATCTGGCCATCCTTCTACGGTTTTTTTGGGGGACTAGAACACTTACGTGATGATCGCCTTGTTGGTAGGAACCACATCTGAAATAAATAAATTCTTGGCATTGGGACGATATCGAGATTCGATTCGCGTTTGTAGGATACGTTTCATACCACCGCAATAAGCACAAATCATGATCAGTCTTGGCGGCAACGTGATTGTTTGCCGTCGACTACTGATTTATCCGCAGTTGCCCAATGGTCTCATTGTGTTCTCAGTTAGAATCCTTTACACAGATTTGACGATTAATATCGATGTAAATTTTAGGAGAGATGAAGATGACACAAGTGCTGATTCGTGACGCAAGGCCAGACGATTTCGTGTCTATCGTCGCGTTAAATGAGGTGGAAGTTCAGCAGACTAGTGCGATGGATGAGTCGCGTTTGCAGTTGTTGTCGAGTATGGCTTGCTATCTTAAAGTGGCGGTGGTCGACGATACGGTAGCGGCTTTTTTATTGGCGTTTCGTGACCATGCTGCGTATGAGAATGCGAACTATGAATGGTTTGCAGCTAGGTTTCCAACATTTGTTTATGTTGATCGTATCGTTGTTTCTAGCGCGTTTTTCGGTCTGAAAATTGGCAGTTTGTTATATCAGGATTTATTTGCTTTTGCCCAGACGCAAGGAATCAGTGCCATTACCTGCGAATATAATATTCAACCCCCAAATCCTGCTTCAAAAGCGTTTCACGATAAGTTCGGCTTTAAGCAACTTGGGAGCCAATGGGTGGCAAACGGTACGAAGGAAGTTAGCTTGCAAGCCGCAGAGATTTGATCACATCGCTTTGACTTGCGTTGCGATTTGAATTATCCAGAGAAGGTTTTATTTATGCTGTGTTTTAACAAGAGTTGGATGCAACACAGATACTCGCCGTAAGATTCCTGCTGCCAGCATGCAGGAATGACGGCGATTGTAAAATCCTCTGCGACTTCTTCAATGCACGTCACACCTGTTTAGACCTTCGCATCAACATCATCAACGGTGGGTAGGTACCTCGAATCGGTCGGAGTGACTTTGTGGTCACTCCTCAGTTTATGAAGTCACTGAAAAATCAATCACAATCTCGCCAGGCTCGCGTGAGATGTAAGCCATTTTGATTTTGTCACCAAAATGTTCACCGATCTGATTTAACAAAGGAAGGGGATCGTGGTCATTGCAAAATCGCATAATTTCTCCCGGCATCAGAGCTGACAATGCCCCAAAAATTGCGGCATGACGAAATCGTTTGGCGACACCTCTTGCATCAAAAGCATAGGTGCCAGCGTCAGTGTGGGGGAGTGAGCAATCATGTGACATAGTAAGCCTCTTAAATACGTTAGGAAACATTGTTTATAGTTGGTATTGCGTTATCGCGGGTAGCGGCAATAAGCCTATAGCGGATTGGCGGCAGGGGCGAGGAGAAGCTGCAGTTTCGAAGTGTTCTCTTGATGTATGTCACTTTTTGAAGGACCACGCATAAGAGTCCATCGTCTAGCCAATTGTGAGGCGAAAGCGAATTATTGTTAAATCCGTATTCATTGACTTGACCAGAAATCATTTGTGTTTCAAGATGCCTTAGTTATTTTTAATTGATGATAAGTGTAATTTAAATATTACCTTAATCTCTTTGAACTGCAAAAAGTGTGTGTATAAGCCAGGAAACTTTTTGTCTGATCTGAAGGGCGCTAGCGATTGATTTGCTACCGCCATTTCTTTCTTAGTTTGATTCTTGGCTTGAACCTGAATTTGAAATTTTGTGATGATCTCGATACAACAGCGGAGAAATATGATGAAACAATATGGTGCGGAATTTTTTGGAACGTTTTGGTTAGTTTTTGGTGGCTGTGGCAGCGCCGTTTTAGCGGCGGGTTTTCCAGGATTAGGAATTGGTTTTGCGGGTGTGTCTTTGGCCTTTGGTTTAACGGTAATGACGATGGCCTATGCGATTGGGCATATTTCAGGATGTCATTTGAACCCAGCGGTATCGATCGGTTTGTGGGTCGGCGGGCGTTTTCCAGCAAGTAAATTATTGCCTTACATCGTTGCGCAGGTGGCGGGTGGCTTCATTGGTGCCGCGATTTTGTTTTTGATCGCTAGTGGTACTGTCGGGTTTGATGCCAGCAAAGGCTTTGCCTCAAATGGCTTTGCGGAACATTCGCCAGGTGGCTATACCATGATGGCTGCATTGTTGATTGAGATTGTGTTAACGATGTTTTTCTTGATTGTGATTTTGGGTTCGACTGACAAGCGCGCTCAAGCTGGCTTTGCACCAATTGCGATTGGCTTATGCCTGACCTTGATTCATCTGATCAGTATTCCTGTTACCAATACGTCTGTGAATCCTGCTCGAAGCACAGCCGTTGCACTGTTCGTCGGTGATTGGGCGGTCGCGCAATTATGGTTGTTTTGGGTAGCACCTATCGTCGGTGCTGTATTGGGTGCAACGGTCTATCGATTTATCGGTGCCTCTGACGAAAAATGAGTCCTCAGAGCTAAACTTGTTTTTAAACGACACCGTTTGAACGGCAATGAAAATCCACCAGCGGCCTTGGTGGATTTTTTTTGCCTACTTGTTAGAAAATCCTAACCCCCTTGCTAGCCCCAGCCTCAGACCTGAATTGGCGTGGTCAATCGAAGCAGCGTATGAACATAATGGCTCTGATAAGTGGAACTACAACGTGCGCTCAGTTATTCGCAAGATAGACGATTTGCACAGGCAAGATCTCACAAAAATTGGCGATGAGTGGTGGCGACAGTTTGTGAATGCTGGTGAAGCGTTTAGTAAAACTGTTAGCTTGGATACTCAGTTTCCATTGAAGCGATTTATCGCTGCGGCACCAGATCTGAATGTGAGTTTCTCCGTAGCTAAAAGCTGGACGACGATGTCGAATTTGCCAAAACCAGATAATCGACTCACTCCAATATCGTTGACAGCAAATTCGACGATTGACTACACCGCCAAAGATTTTCCTTTGAGCCTCGGTGCGAGTCTGCGCTATCGCGATGGCAATCCTTTATTGGTGAATTTGAGTCAACGTGAATTACATCAAGCGCAAACCAATCTCGATATGTATGGTCTTTGGAAGTTTGATAAAAAGACGCAACTACGTCTCAGTATAGATAATGTGCTGAAACGAGCTTATGCCACTGGTTTTGAGTTTTATGAGAGGGAATTCATCACCACGAGGATCGATACTCAGAGGCCTTATCGCTTGGTGAGGTTGAATTTTGAGTATGGTTTTTGAGTTGTGCATACGATATTATGACTTTTTGATTCGTCAATTACACAATTCGTCAGACACAGCTATGCACATATACCTCTCTCGATTTTTATTCCTAATTTTGCTTTTGAGTTTATTTGCCTGTGATGGCATTCAATACTCAGTAAACCGAGAGCCTGCGCGTCTGATATTGACATGGGAAGAGCCATTTGATCCTGGTACGAGTTTGGAACAACAACTTCAAATTCGACATGATTTGGAAGAAAAATTGAAAGGTGTTGGTGAGTACAGCACTAGTTCAACGGTATCTTTAAATGAGGACGAGTCTAAACGAACTTTTAATGTCGAATTTATCCTCAATTCTGACGACGGCGACACAAAAATTGTAAAGAGGATGCGAGAGATATTCGTCGGTAGGTCATTTTCTGTGAAAATAATTGGTGCGAAAGTCACCCAAAAAATTGGTATTTGAAGCTGCGCGTATTGACATCGCTGATCGATTGCCCACGTTTCTGCACTTTTTCATTGGCCACTTAATTTTACTCAAAAGTGTCTTCATGATCATGGCTATCTAGTGCGCAAAATTTTGCGGCGACCATACTGTTGCCGCTGGTAATTCTGCGGCGATTGGACATCATGAGTATTTCAATGTTTGAGATGCGTTTTGGAATTTATACAAAAGAATACTCAAAACAGAGTGGCGTGAAAGTCACAACGCTGCTTTGAGTAGGTTTAGCACCAATTTTTAATTCAGGAGAAATTTTGTCTACTCCACAAAAAATATTTTCTCTATTGGCTTACCAAATAATTTGCTAATGGTGAATGCCAGCGGCAAGCTGGGATCATAGCGACCGGTTTCAATCGCGTTGACGGTTTGGCGTGATACTTCCAAGTGATCAGCCAAGGTCGCCTGACTCCATTCTTTTTCTGTGCGTAGTTCTTTGACGATATTTCTCATTGTTCACGCTCCAAAATGAATTTACGCACGAGTGTGATCAGAAACCAGCTTGTCATAAAGATGCCATAAATGATGAAACCGCTGAGTTTGGGATAGTCCATGCCTTCTAAAAAGCCATAGCTAAAACTAAAGAGCGCGGTGATGCCGCCAGCGAGGGCAATGACTTCTAATACCCACACCCGCATGTATTCGTCCATGCGTCGAAAATGACGAATGATTGCCCAAAATGCGCCGAGGAAAGGGAGCGTTGGTGTTAACACGATCAAGGTTCGCAGCCAGCTGTTTTCCATTGGCTTTGCGATCGCAATGGAGCCAAACAGGACAATCATATAAATCACGAGGCTGATTCCTAGCTCGTTGCCGTATTTCTTTGCATTGATTTTGTCTTTTTTTGAATATTCATTATTAAACATAAAAATTCCTTGACTTTGTGAAATTGCATGTAAAGCGTACTTGACATATGGTCGCATAAAAAAAGCAGGGCGAGACCATGCCATGCTCATCAGCTTACTTTACATGTTCAAAAAACGTCTTTGCTGTGTAAAGCATGATTGACATAGTAAACGATTGAAAATTTATGTCAAGTGTCCTTTACATAAAAATTGAGAATGAGTTTAAGTATTGCCACTAGATATAAGTGATTTATGTCTTCCTTAATGATTAGCATTGTGATTGACGATCTATCGTCCGAGGTGGCATTCAATTTGCTTAGAGGAGCTAGAAATCCTTGAGTCTGTTCCTAAAAGCGACGAATAAAGAAATAAGTTTTTAGGCAATTGACTTTATTAAGCCTAGATAGGAAACTCTTGCCCTATTAGTAAGTAAAAATGATACGGTTTGTTGGGAACTTAGCTTGATTTTTAGTTTGTATTGATAATCGAAATTGAAAAGGAGGGAGAGCATGTCGAATATTGCAGGTAAGGCTTATTCCATGAATGTGATTACGCCAATTCGGTGGTACACAACATGGCTGAATAAATTAATCTTCTGGATCGCTTTAAAGAAACCATCGACTTTGCGTGGCTTGATTACGCTGTCGTTAATTCATTATGCGCGTTGGGTGATTATTGGTAGAGATAAGTTTCCACACTTAGACCCCAAGCAACCAAAAGAGGAATTGAATTACTCTTACATGCTGTTTTTTAGTAACTTTAATGGCAGCTGGGATCAATATGTAGACTCGTTCACCTTTGCGATTCCCGGTGGACTCGACTTGTTTTGGAAGTGGAATATTCGTTATCCGAAATCAGTACCATTGACACCGTTTCACAACTACATCCGTTACAACCAGATCGAAACGATTCATTACTACAACGCCTATCCGCTGGCGGCATCGAATGATATCAAGAGCGCTAAAGCTGTGAAGGACGCTTTGATCGCTTTTCAGAAGCAGCCTTTAGACGCAAGTGATGACGACTTTATGAAACGCTATAACGCCTTGGTACGTGGCTTGCAGCACGATTTGGGGGAAATGCATCCGACGCCGATTATCAGTATGTCTGCCTATCAAGTCGAACGTCGTCAGCGTTGGCATGATGGGCGCTTGAAAAAAGAAATCGCAGAAAAGGCACTGTTAGAACGCAACATAGGCAAGCCAACGCAAGGAGAACAACATGGCGGGTAATATCAGTGGTCGCGCTTATGCCTTAACGATTTTGTCGCCGATCAAGAGCGGCTATACGCAAGATGAAATTGCTTATGCAGACGTGATCCGTGACCATCTACAAAAGTGGAATTTTGAAGAGAATAGTCCAATGGCCAAAGTGCCGCAGACTTACCTCTGCCGGTTTTTTGTACTCGATGATGTGTACACGGAATCACAACCGACGGGCGGTGCTCCGGATACGTTTAGTGATTTCCTACCGGCAGTTCCTGATTCGATCAGAAGAAATACAGTGCCGAGAGAAGACCATTTAAAAAATCGGTATTTAGTTTTTTCTAGTAATTTTCATGGTGGTGAAAACGGCGATTTGGATGGTTATTTACGGGGTATGTGGAATGCCATCAGCGATCGCGTGAAGGAGCTTTGGCATCATTGCTATGGCTTCGAAAAAGTGCGGGATGCGGATTCTTTTATTCGCTATATGAAACAGTGCCAGTTGCCCGCGTCTTTGTTTTTTAATGGCTCTAATGATGAGCCATTAGAAGAGCAATTAAAGGCCTTGTACTTGAAACAGGAACTTGCAAAATTCACGATAGATAATCAAGGTTTAGACGCCGCAACGATCAAGATTAATCTGCAAGCGTTCATGCAACGTGTCGCTCCGACCAATCTCACCGCGCCGACTTGGGCTGCTGGTAAATACCGACTTTAATCAGGTGATACTGTGACTAAACAATTAGATTTGACTGACATTCAAGGTAATGTGATTCGCGCATATGGGCGTTTTGGGTATCCGGTAGCGCGCTATGTCTTTTTAAATATTCGTGATTCTGCCAAAGGACGTGCCTTTGTCGGCGCGGTCACTAAACGTGTGACGTCCTCGGTGGAGTGGGGTGATGGTCCAGGGCAGATTAAACAACCAAATTGGACTGTCAATATTGCTTTTGCCTACCAAGGATTAAAAGAGCTCGATTTGCCTCGTTCTTCCTTGATTGGTTTCTCGCATGAATTCGTCGCCGGGATGAAAGATCGACGCGATATCCTAGGAGACGATGGGCCAAGTGCACCGGATAATTGGGATCCAATTTGGGCGGGAAATCGCGAAACGCGGGAGCAAGATGTGCATATCTTCATTTCACTGAATGCGCGCCTGCCCGCGCTGCTGGAAGAGAGCTATGCTTGGCTCAAAGCTGTGGTGGCAGACTACCAAGATGGCGTCGTTATTCTTGGTGGTCATCTAGGTGAGGATGGCGAGCTATTTGACTATCAAGATGTGAATGTGGTCATGGAGAATGGCCGGCCGACCTCTAAAGAGCATTTTGGTTATACCGACGGCATTGGTGATCCAGTCTTTGAAGGCACGCCAAATTATGATTTGAACGTGCATGGCCGTGGCAAACAAATGGAGGACGGTAGTTGGGCGCCGTTAGCAACGGGGGAATTTCTGCTTGGTCATATCGATGAAGCCCATGAATATCCACCCGCGCCACAACCAGTTTTGCTGTCTCGCAATGGTACCTATATGGTTTACCGAAAATTGCATGAAAACGTGGCGACCTTTGATGCTTATTTGGAAGAACACGGCAAAAAATATCCAGGTGGTAAAGAGCTATTGGCAGCGAAATTTGTTGGTCGCTGGCGTGACAATGGTGCACCTTTGGTAAAAGCGCCAGACACTGAAAGCAAAGCAAAATTTGATATGGCTTTCATGGGCGCTGACGACAAAGGTAAAGACAAAATGCTTAGTGACTTTACCTATGATGAGGATATGAGTGGCGCAAAATGTCCATTCAGTTCACACATCCGCCGCATTAATCCACGCGCTTCGCTGGAAATGGTGAAAGGCACAAAACCTGGAAGTATGATCTTTAATGAAGGTGCATTTGATACACCTGGTGCATTGACGAATCGTCGTCGATTACTGCGTCGCGGTCTACCATATGGCCAGGTGAAAGATCGTACCCGTGATGACGGCAATCACGGCATCGTCATTATGATGCTCAACGCCGATATCAATCGTCAATTTGAATTCGTGCAGCAACAATGGATTAACTACGGCAATGATTTTCAGGCTGGCAGTGATAAGGAAATCTTGCTAGGCAATCATAGTACTGATGAACAATTTCCTAGTAAGGCAGTCTTGCAGGTAGATCCAGACAGCGATCAGGCTCCGTATTTCTTGAGCAAGATTCCACGCTTGGTGGAAACGCGCGGTGGGGAATATTTCTTTATTCCTAGTTTGACGGCACTACGTATGATAGCGATGGGTGTGGTGGATCCGACATAATCGGTGTGTTACCTATAGCAAAAAGCGCAGTATCATCTGCGCTTTTTCTTTTACAATCTTACTCAAATTCTTCCGCCAAATTTTTCCATCCTTTGGTCTTCGCAAATTGGCAAAACTCTTCGGGTGCTTCTAAGACGATCATTTTACGCTCTTGTAAAGTTGGATCGGTCGCGAAAAAATCTGGCCCCACATACCCAACACTACGCAAACGCGTGAGGATTTGTTGGATTAAAACCGTGTCGCGAAAACTACCCGCTTCCATGTTTGCCGCAAAATCGACAAAGACATCAATAATTCCATAGCCTTCGTCATAAATGCGAATACCTTTGATGGCGTGTTCTTTGCCGTTGGCATCAGTGGCTTTGAAGGCACCGCAGATTTCTATATCTGTACTATTGCTCATATGAATTCGTTTCCTGATCAGTCTAGATTGTTCGAGATTATACGCATATCGACAGTTCGTTTGGCGCTATGTGCGTATTTGAACGGTAGTAAAAGAATGGGAAGTCGGGAACTTTCTTAGGGATTTCCCTTCCAACCGCAGGATCTTAAAAGAGATTCGTATTAATTCTTTAGATCCATAATGTATAAATTAGCAGTTAAGCATAATAACGACAAAGGAAATTCGAGACGATGAAAACGACAAAATTTTTACTGGCAAGCATGGCCTTTTGCCTCACCCAAGCTTATGCCCAAGAGACAACTAGCGCAGTCACGCCAACACCGAATCCAGCACCGAATGACAAGGCCAAGTCCGCAAGTATTGCAAACGAAAGAATTTTGCCTGCTGAATCAGCGGTACATTCTAATGGGCAGGTGAATATTAAAGGTAAGGCTGTTCCTTATAAGGCGACCGCAGGCACCCAGCCAGTGTGGGATAAAGATGGCAAAGTAATTGCCTCTTTGTTTTATACCTACTATCAGCGTAGTGATGTTAGTCAAAAGGACAAGCGACCACTGGTGATCTCATTTAATGGTGGACCTGGTTCCGCATCGGTGTGGATGCACGTTGCCTACACTGGCCCTAAAATGCTCAACATTGACGACGAAGGGTATCCGGTACAGCCCTACGGTGTGCGCGATAATCCACATTCGATTTTAGATGTGGCTGATATCGTGTATATCGACCCTGTGAATACCGGCTTTTCTCGCATCCTTGACCCCAAAGCAGATCGAGCGCAGTTTTTCGGCGTGAATGCGGACATCGCATATTTAGCTGAGTGGCTCAACACCTTTGTGTCACGTCATAGTCGTTGGAATTCACCGAAATATTTAATTGGCGAAAGCTACGGAACCACACGCGTTTCTGGTTTGGCGAAAGAACTGCAAAATAATCATTGGATGTATTTAAATGGTGTGATCTTGGTCTCGCCGACGGGTTTAGGGATTAAGCGCGATGGCCCAGTCAACGACGCATTGAGCTTACCTTACTATGCAGCGACCGCCTGGCATCACAAAGTTTTGCCTGCCGATTTGCAGAAGCGCGATTTAAATGAGGTTTTGGCAGAAGTCGAAAATTTCACGCTAAATGACTTCATTCCGGCGTTGTCAAAAGGTGGCTTTATCGACCCAGTTCAACGTCAACATATTGCCTCGAAAGTGGCGCGATACGCTGGTGTCTCTGAGTCTGTGATCTTGCAACACAATTTAGCCATGCCGCCAGCGTATTTTTGGAAGGAATTGCTACGTAGTCGTGGACAAACAGTGGGGCGACTAGACTCACGTTATCTGGGTATTGATCGTAAAGAAGCGGGCAGTGGACCCGACTACAATGCGGAGTTGACGTCGTGGTTGCATTCCTTCACGCCTGCGATTAATCATTATCTGCGTGATGTGTTGAAGTATAAGACCGATGTGAAATACAACATGTTTGGCCCCGTTCATCCTTGGGACAGTAGCAATGACAATACTGGCGAAAACTTGCGTTTAGCGATGGCAGAAAATCCCTATATGCGTCTGATGGTGCAATCTGGATATTATGATGGCGCGACGAATTACTTTGATGCCAAATATACGATGTGGCAAGTCGATCCCAGCGGCAAGATGAAAGATCGCATGGAGTTTAAAGGCTATCGCAGTGGTCATATGATGTATCTACGTTCAGAAGACTTGGCGACTTCCAATGAACACATCCGTGAGTTCATTAAAAAAGCAACGCCAGCCGCTGGTCAGGCTGCTAAGTATTAAATTCGGATTTAAGCAAATGACTTAGTTAAGTGAGTTGAATAAACGAGTTGAATAAATGCGTTGAAAAAGCGGCGTCTATTGCTAATCAAATGGACGCCGTTTTTTTTGAGTGATGGAGCCTGACAAACGTCCGTATACTTGTCTAAGACATTGAAAGTTCAAGCAGGAAGTCTCTATTTATGGATTTGGCTTCATCATGATTTTTCGGACGACGTCGTTAAAAACCTGCACCATCTCGGGATCAAACTGCGTGTCACTATTGGCATTAATTTCGGAAATCGCGCTGAGCAAGCTTTTCTTAAAGGTACGGTCTGAACGTTCAGTGGTGATAGAGCAAAAGGTATCGACTATGGATAACATTCTGGCGCCTTGGTGAATCTGTTGACCGCTTACGCCATTTGGATAGCCTGAACCATCGTAGCGTTCGTGATGATCTAATACCATCCGCGCCGCTTCGTCCCAACCACCAAAGCGTAATAAAAACTGACTGCCAATCACAACATGTTCTTGGATCTTGCGAGTTTCTTCTTTCGACAGAGCGCCTTCTTTGTTGAAAATATTATGCGGAATAAAGCTCATGCCAACATCGTGCATTAATGATGCGGCCTGTAGTTGGACTGGATCAACCGGTAAACCCATGGCTTGATTTAATTGCTCTGTCATTTGCACCACTTGATCACTGCGATTTTTTCTATAGATGCTGAGATTATCAATGTGTCCGGATAGATTGCACATGAATTCAAGATCGGGGGGAACTTCAAGTAATACTTTTTTTGTCTTGTAGTTGGAGCTTGTGCTGCGCTCTTTTTTGTCGAGTAAAGTAATGGCTTGTTGAAATTCAGCATCGACATTGCTTGGCGTCAGTTCTCGTAGCAAATTTTCACTGACACGGCACAGCAGCAGTCGACGAGAGTTGTTTGCTTGCCTAGTGTTGATTAACTCTGACAACAAATCTTCGATCTCGTCGGTCGCTAGTAGCAAAAATTCGCCTACGGCGGGAGTATACGGAATAGCCAATGAGCGAATTCTGGCGACAATATCCTCGACTTTGTGTCAAGGCTCAGTGAACGGCGTTAAACCCACCATCTGGCAATTACCTTTTAGTGAATGCAGAGCGCGGAATAAGCGATGGATAAAATCATGCCCAGCCCCTCGGTCTAAGGCTTTGACACAGGTTTCCGTTTCAGCACAACTCTCTCTAGTGCAAGAGACAAAATCATCAATAATTGTGTGTTCCATCGCTAGGAACTCCGGGCACACTAATGCTTCTTGCTTGTCGTAGTCGTTCATGGAACAAATTCCTTAAGTGGATAAAGATGAATTGATCCGCTATATTTTCACATCAGTGTACGTCAAATTTTGTTATTTTTGCTCTGATGTGAGTGCACAGTGAGACAAATGGCGCTACGTCTGCTTCCACGGAGTTCTGCTTGGTTCTCTGTTACTGGCTCATGCATTCCGTAGATAAGTGCTTCGTTGATAGACTTTCGTTTTGGTATCTATTTCACGATCGAGCAAGGTATTAACTACAATACGCCATAAAAACCACATTCTAGAGGTGTGACATTAGCCGCCGCTGTAAGGCCAACTTCTACGGAGGCAGCGATTAGCTTAATTGGGATTTATGAAGCCGAATTCGGTCTCATTTCAGAGGGAACACAATAAAAAAAGCGACCATGGATTGGGTCGCTTTTTTTACTTTACATTGGAGAAAGCCACTTGTTGATTCTTACTCACTTGGTGGCACATAACCTTGTGCTGCATCGGCACCGTCGCCGAAGAAGTGTTTTTCCATTTGCGTCGCCAAATATTTACGAGCACGGGTGTCTGCGAGATTCAAACGGTTTTCATTGACTAACATAGTTTGATGTTTTAACCATGCAGCCCAAGCTTCTTTCGAAACACTCTCGTAAATTTTCTTGCCCAGTTCGCCTGGATATGTTGGAAAATCTAAGCCTTCAGCTTCTTTGTCTAATTTAATACAGTGGACCATGCGAGCCATAATCGGTACTCCTTCAATAATTCAAAATTCTGGGGTGACAACGGATACTTATCAATCGTGATTATACGTTTGAATCCCCATTCAAGTGTAAGCTAGCATCAAAGCTGCTTGATCAAAACCAAGGATTTACGCTGCCAGTTATACATTTTTTGGCGGTCTTTTGGTAGATCGTCAACGCTCGCTTGCACGAAGCCGCGTTTGAGAAACCAGTGGGCTGTGCGTGTCGTTAAGACAAATAAAGAGTGAAAGCCCGCACGACGTGCACGTTTTTCCATATGTTTGAGAATTCTCTCGCCATCACCTTGGCTTTGTACATCTGGATTCACCGTTAAGCACGCCATTTCACCCATTTTGTCGAATGGGAAAGGATAAAGTGCCGCACAGCCGAAGATCACGCCATCATGTTCAATCACCGAGAAATAATTAATTTCGCGTTCGATTAATTCACGACCACGTTTGACCAAAGTACCGTCAGCTTCTAAAGGCTCGATTAGCTTAATAATGCCGCCGACATCTTCAATCGTTGCTTCGCGCAAACTTTCCAGATTTTCAGTGGAAATCATGGTGCCGACGCCATCGTGTGTGAACAGTTCTAACAAGGCGGAGCCGTCAATTTTATACGGCACGATATGGATACGGGGCACGCCGCCACGGGAAGCTTTGACCGCATGTTCCAAATAGAAGGCCGAGTCAGAAGGAAGATATTTTTTTTCTAATTCAAACTCAGCTTGTTTGTACGATAGCTCACGAATTTCATCGCCGTCCTGATCGACCATCATTGGTGTTTCAGAGATGAAAATTAATTTGTCTGCGCGCAGTGCCGTCGCCGCGGATACAGCAACGTCTTCCATCGTCAAATTGAATGCTTCGCCCGTTGGTGAAAAACCTAGCGGAGACAATAAAACCAAGCTGCCAGCATCTAAAATACGATCAATGGTATCGTACGCAACTTTACGGGTCGTTCCGGTCAATTGTAAATCGACGCCATCGACAATGCCTATCGGTTTTGCAGTGACGAAATTGCCAGAAATAATTCGGATCGCCGCATGTGCCATAGGCGTATTTGGAAGACCTTGACTAAATGCGGCCTCAATATCCAAACGCAATTCACCCGCAGCTTCTTTGGAGCATTCAAGCGCCGCCGTGTCGGTGATACGTAAGCCATTATGAAAACGGCCTTCAACATTACGCAGTGCTAGTTGCTCGGCAACTTGTGGACGCGAGCCATGCACGATCACGATTTTGATTCCTAGGGCATGGAGGAGCGATAAATCCTGCGCCAAAACGGGCAGGGCGCCGGCCACCACGAGTTCCCCCGGAAACGCGACCACAAAGGTCTTTCCACGGAAGGCATGAATATACGGCGCGACGGAGCGCAGCCAGTGAACGAATTGAACAGAATTTTCCATGGACGGATTATAATCGCGTCCGCTATGTCTGATAATAAAACTCCCCAAAAATCGCCAAAAAAAATGCCTCCAGACTTGAAGGCTTTGCGTGACAGCCTGCGACAAGCAGCCCAACAACAAGTTAAACCGACTAATTTTCCCAAAAAGGAAAAATCTGGTGCGACGACGATGCAGCAAAGTCGTAATGAAAATGCTAGTAAACCGGTAAATGAAGCCCACTCTAGATCTGACTCCAAGTCTTCAGTGGGCCAGCAAAAACCTAAGCAAAAGCCAGAAACTCGACCCGAGCCTGCGCTGCCATTCCGTAACCCGCCGCCTGTAATCACTTATCCTGAAGAATTGCCCGTTTCAGGCAGGCGCGATGAAATCGCCGAGGCATTGAAGAAAAATCAGGTCATCATCGTCTGCGGTGAAACTGGTTCAGGTAAAACCACACAATTACCCAAAATCTGCTTGGAACTAGGACGCGGTCAAAAAGGCTTGATCGGTCATACGCAACCACGTCGTATCGCTGCCTCATCGACGGCGAAGCGTATCGCGCAAGAATTGAATTCTCCATTGGGCGAGCACGTCGGTTTTAAGGTTCGCTTTACGGATACCTTGACCAAAGGTGCCTCGGTCAAGCTGATGACCGACGGTATTTTGCTGGCTGAAACACAGACCGATCCGCTCTTACGCCAATACGACACCATCATCATCGATGAAGCGCATGAACGTAGTTTGAATATTGATTTCTTGCTCGGCTACTTGAAACAGATATTGCCTAAGCGTCGGGATCTCAAAGTCATCATCACCTCCGCGACGATTGACGCACAACGCTTTGCGAATCACTTTGGTGAGAACGGTAAAGCCGCGCCTGTGATTGAAGTATCGGGACGTTTGTATCCGGTCGAAGTACGTTATCGCCCAATTCAAGCGGATGAAAAAGATAAAGAACGTGATCTGATGGTCGCGATCACGGATGCTGTGGATGAATTATGTCGTCTAGGTTCAGGTGATGTGCTGGTGTTTTTGCCAGGTGAACGTGAAATCCGAGATGCAGCAGAAGCTCTACGTAAGCATCATCCACCGCATGTAGAAATTTTGCCTTTGTTCGCACGTTTATCAGCCCAAGAGCAAGAACGAGTCTTCAAGATTTCGAATGCGCGTCGTATCGTCTTAGCGACCAATGTTGCCGAAACTTCCTTGACCGTGCCAGGCATACGTTACGTCGTCGATGCCGGTTTGGCGCGCGTGAAGCGCTATAGCTATAAAAATAAAGTCGAGCAATTACAAATCGAAGCGATCGCCCAATCCGCAGCGAATCAACGTGCTGGTCGTTGCGGTCGTGTCGCGGCTGGTGTGTGTATTCGTCTCTACGATGAGCAAGAATTCAAACAACGCACGGCATTTACCGAACCCGAAATTCTGCGTTCGTCTTTAGCCGCCGTTATTTTGCGGATGAAGTCTTTGCGCCTGACGGATGTTGAGAGTTTCCCATTTATCGAACCACCACCAGGTCGTGCCATTGCTGATGGCTATCAACTCTTGCAAGAGTTGGGCGCGATGGATGACAGCAATCAATTGACCGCGGTCGGAAAAGAGCTCGCAAAATTGCCTTTGGATCCGCGCGTAGGCCGCATGATTTTGGCCGCACGTGATAATCAGGCTTTGAGTGAAGTCTTGATTATTGCAGCAGCCTTATCGGTACAAGATCCACGCGATCGTCCGATGGATGCGCAGACTCCAGCCGATTTAGCACACAAAAAATTCGCTGATGAAAAATCAGAATTCACGTCCTATCTCAAAATCTGGAAATGGTTTGAAGATGCGATTGAGCACAAAAAAACCAATCGTCAATTACAAGACAATTGTCGCAGCAATTTCCTAAGTCAAATGCGTCTACGTGAATGGCGCGAGGTTCATTCGCAATTGCTCACCATCGTGAAAGAGCAGGGCTGGCGTATCAACGAAGCGCCAGCGACGTATGAACAATTGCACTTAGCCTTATTGACAGGTTTGCTCGGCAATATCGGATTCAAATCGGAAGAGGATTCACATTACTTAGGCGCACGCGCTATTAAGTTTTATATTTGGCCTGGTTCCTACTTAGCGAAAAAAGCGGGTAAATGGCTCATGGCTGCGGAGCTGGTCGACACCACTCGCTTGTATGGTCGCTGCCTCGCACAGATACAACCCGAATGGCTAGAAAAAGTCGGCGGGCATTTACTCAAAAAGTCCTACGGCGAACCACGCTGGGAGAAACGTACTGGTCAAGTTTCGGGCTTTGAACGAGCAACTTTATACGGCTTAGTCGTGTACAGCCAGAGACGCATACAGTATGGCTTAACGCATCCTAAAGAAGCGCGTGAGATATTCATTCGCGATGCACTAGTTGAAGGTGACTTCGATACCCGCGCGCCGTTCTTGGCCTTCAACCAAAAACTGATACGCGAAATTGAAAACATCGAACACAAATCACGTCGGCAAGACGTGCTGGTCGACGATCATTTGATCGCGGCGTTTTACGACAAGCATTTACCTCAAGACGTGTATAACGCAGTCTTGTTTGAGCAATGGCATAAAGAAGCGACCAAGGGCAATCCTAAATTACTCTATCTGAACAAAGATGAGTTAATGCGCCACGAAGCGGCGGGTATTACCACTGATGTGTTTCCTAAGACTATGCAAGTCTCAGGCGTGGGTTTGCAACTGTCATATCACTTTGAACCTGGCAGTCCGCGTGATGGCGTCACGCTGTGGATACCTTTGTTCTCTCTGAATCAAGTATCAAGTGATCGTTGCGAGTGGTTAGTGCCGGGCATGGTCAAAGAAAAAGTACAGTTGCTGATTAAATCATTGCCCCAAAAAATCCGCCGCCATTGCGTACCGCTGCCCGATTACGCTGCGGGATTCTGTGAACGTAATGAATTCGGCCGAGGTAATTTCTTAGAAACCCTAATCGCCGATATCCGCGAGCAAAAAGGCTTACAGTGTTTGAGCACCGATTTCAAATTTGAATTGCTTCCAGCGCATCTCACGATGAATTTCAAAATCATCGATGAACACGGACGCCAACTAGAAATGGGCCGCAACCTCGCCACACTACGCGCCGAGTTTGGATCACAAGCGCGTGAGAGTTTTCAGAAGATTGCTAGTGCGGATAAATTAGCATTGTTAGATAGCTCTAAATCATCAGCAACCGAATCCTATGTTAACCGTCATTCCCGCGAAAGCGGGATTCCAGCGTCGTCAAGTTCAGCGAAACAGGTCGGCAAAGCAGAAACAAAAGCCCCAGCAATCCAACAAGAAAACTTAACAGCCTGGACATTTGACGAACTCCCAGAATTATTAGAAGTCCAACAAGGCAAACAAACCCTAATCGGTTACCCAGCCCTAGTCGACAAACAAACGCATTGCCACATCGAAGTCTTCGATGACCCCGACGAAGCCGCGCGTGTTCATCACGCAGGCCTACGTCGTCTGTTCGCCTTACAGATGAAAGAGCAAGTCAAGTTCTTAGAAAAAAACATCCCAGGTTTACAGCAAATGGGCATGCAATTTATGTCCTTAGGGTCCCAAGAAGAGTTACGTGAGCAGATCGTTACAACCGCTTTAGATCGCGCCTTCATGCAATCGCCGCTGCCGAAGAATTCAGGCGAATTCAACAAACGCCGCGATGAAGGCAAGGCCAGACTTAATTTATTAGCCAACGAAATCGCCCGTTTAGCAGGCTTAATTTTGGCCGAATACTACAGCCTGCCGAAAAAGCTACAAGGCCTCAAAGCCCATGCGCAGGCAGCGGCAGATATGCAACAGCAACTGCAAAATTTAGTCACCAAACGCTTTATCGCCGAAGTCGATTTCGCACAGTTAGCGCATTATCCACGCTATCTCAAAGCGATCACCGTACGCATGGATAAACTACGTGCGGATCCAACGCGAGATGCGAAATTACTCGCGGACTGGAACAGCGTCGCCCAGCCGTGGCAACGCACGCCGCGGAAATCGGGAGTGGATGCTGACCCTAAATTGATTGAATTTCGCTGGTTATTAGAAGAGCTGCGCGTGTCTTTGTTTGCTCAGGAATTGAAGACGCCTATGCCAGTGTCGGTTAAGCGTTTGCAGAAGGTTTGGGAGAGTTTGTTGCGGTAGATTGGAGTAATGTTGCTGGAGAAGTTCACCTGCGTTCAATAATGACGATATCGGAAGTGATATGAAAATTGTGACATGGAATTGTAATGGTGCATTTAGAAAGAAATTTCGAGAGATCGAGAAAATTCGTGCCGATATTTACATTATTCAGGAGTGTGAAAATCCAGAGTTCGTCATAGGTGAATTTAAAGAATGGGCAACGAATTATCGATGGGTGGGGACAAACAAGAATCGAGGCTTGGCGATTTTCGCGAATCAGCAAATTAACTTAAAAAGCTTAGATTGGGCGAGTGATAATTTAGAATTATTCTTGCCTGTTCGAATAAATAACTCGTTCAATTTAGTAGGTGTTTGGACGAAACAGGCGAACTCTCCAACATTTGGATATATCGGACAACTTTGGAAATATTTGACATTGCATAAGTCAAGGTTTGCTGAACCAACGATTCTTTGTGGTGACTTTAACAGTAATAAAATATGGGACGTCTGGGATAGATGGTGGAATCATAGTGATGTGGTTCGTGAGTTGGAGCATGTCAATATGAGTAGCCTCTATCACCGCTTTACCGGTGAACTTCAAGGAGAAGAAACAAGACCTACTTTTTTTCTTCAGAAAGAACTAGAAAAGCCATATCACATAGATTACGCATTTGCGACTAATGATATGTTTGAATGTAATGAAAATTTAGTCGAGATATTTTCGCCGCAAGAGTGGCTAAAGTTTAGCGACCATATTCCGTTGGTTTTTACGGTCAAGGTTTCCAAGAAAGAACGCTAAAGCCATGTAGATACTGTCTCGCCCGTCAAGCGAATTCTGGATTAAATGGGATCTTGGATTTTAAAATAGCGAAGGCCAAAGAAAGAAGTTTCCTCATGCAGGCAATGATAGCGATCATCTTTGGTTTTCCAGCGACGAGTAGTCGTTGA
>NZ_JACOFW010000020.1 GCF_014284305.1 Affinundibacterium seohonense | reverse complement strand
ATGGACGATGCCGATTCACAATTGGCGTATGGCCTTAAATCGTTTTATGATTGAGTTCGGTGATCGTATTCAAAAACACGATCACTAACTTGTTCCGTGGCATTTACACAGAAATTCTTACAGGCTCGCGAGTCATGTTAAATCAATTTTTCTCCATGCTCTATACCGCTCGAAGCGTATCCTCCAAACTCTTAACGTCGTCTTGTGGCAAAAGCACCTCTATGTTTTTTTCGTCTCGCCAGAAGCCAACGATCCAAGTAAATGGCAACTCGTTTTCTTGATCTATAACTTTCAAACATTTCAACACTTCATTTCGAAGTCTAATAACTTCACTATCTGGAGTACTAGCATTCATCTTGATTTGAATCCCAAGCTCGTTCCACATTCCCGCAAAGTGATCCTCAATTTGAGTAACGAAAGGCAAATCAGCTACCTCACGAACACGTGCAACTACTAAGTCTTCGCGTGGCAATCGTTCCTGCTTGCGTTTTTTTCTTCCGCTCATGGATTTAACCTTAATTTAATAAAAATGCATACTAACTTGTCGAATAAAAAATCACAATTTGTTTGAATGCTCTTGAAATGCGCATTAAATCTAGCTTGATTTACTCATACTGAACGCACAAGCAGTATCGCTAAATCGATGAAATAATCACTTCACAGTCCTACTGTAAAACCCTCAGTTATTTCCACTACTCGATTAGTGCATCCAATTAAGCAACAGCTTATCATTGAAAAAATTAGCGATGCCACCATGATCGAGCGGAGTTAGGCGCAACTCTATACCACCATAAAATAATTAAAAAAACAACACGCATTAACAGCCTCTTATATTGCACAGAAAAACAAAAGGTGCTACTTTAGTGTTACCTATTATTTTTCAAAGCACCGAGGCTTGCCATGTCCACGACATCACTCAAACTACCCGACGAACTAAAGCAGAAAGCGAGTGCTGCTGCGATGGATTTGGGTGTCACTCCACATGCCTTTATGGTGGAAGCGATTCGTAAAGCGACGCTCGCGGCAGAAAAACAAGCTGCATTGATCAATGATGCACAGGCCGCGCGTGCTGCAACTTTGGAGTCAGGATTGGGCTATGCAGCGCATGAAGTACATCAGCACTTGCGTAACAGCATTAAGGAAAAAATGGATGCAGCTAGCAAGAAAAAAACTGTCGCGCCTACGAAACTCACTGCCAAACCATGGCGCGCATAATTTATTCGCAACAGGCGCTCAATGACTTGGAAAGATTGGTCGATTTTCTATTCGACTATGATCCCAACATCGCTTTAAAAACTTTAGATTTAATTCAAGAGGCCATTTTTCTGCTTGAACATCACCCACTGATTGGCCGACCTATCAAAGAAGAATTGCGCGAATTGGTGATCTCGCGTGGCAACACAGGCTATATTGGTCTATATAGCTTTGAAGAATTTGATGATGTCGTTCTCATCCTTGGAATACGGCATCAACGCGAAGCTGGCTATGAAAATTAGTCGCATCAATTAGCATGCAGAAAACGAATAATCCACTCGTATGATACTTCGTTCAAACTCCAAACCAAGACTACATCACCGTCGCCTTAGCGCAAATTGCCCCAGTCTGGCTGAACCGCGTCGCGACTACCGCAAAGATTGTCGATTGCATTCAACAGGCAGAAAAGCAAAATGCGCGACACTCAAAAAGTCAAAGGGCAAACCCTCACACTCAAACATCCTCTCTTTCTATCCATCGTTAGATAACGACCTCATTGACAGTAAAACAAACGCTTCCAGCATATTGACATAATTAAGAAGCAATAAGTCCGTAAAAGATGACTCTCGAATTGCGAAGCAAAAACAAAAGGCACTGCCATGTTGAAAGTGCTTGCCTCCCAAGTCTCTAAAGTATTCTATGTTCGCAAAACGACTCAACTATCAGACGATATCCCGCGAAAAATGAATGATGCAGAAATTGATTTGAGTGTCAAAGCAAATTCCTTTGTGATTAATGCAATTCGGAAGGCTAGACGTACCGCGGGAAGACGAGCCGTTTTTTTCAACGATACATACAGTGTACGCCGTGCAACTGTACGATTGGTGCCGATCAAATAATATGACCACATACACCAATGAAAATTCTGGGTACAATAACTGCTCTTCAACACATGGGGGTAAGGCAATACAACGTGCCCTCCTACAATGGACATATTGATTATCCTTGGTTTAATTCTGGTCAATGGCTTGTTTGCCATGTCAGAAATCGCGGTAGTTTCTTCGAAACGAATCCGATTACAGAAACTTTCCGATAATGGCAGCCGTGGCGCAAGAGCGGCTCTAGAACTGTCCGACAGTCCAAGTCGTTTTTTATCCACCATACAAGTTGGCATTACGCTCATCGGCATTTTCAATGGTGCGTTTGGTGAAGCTTCACTGGTCGCGCAACTCATGCCAAAACTTGAACACCTGCCCATGATTGGGCAATTTGCCAGAGAAATCGCCTTAGTGATTGTGGTGGTGGGGATTACGTTTTCCTCCTTGATTCTGGGTGAGCTTTTGCCAAAGCGGATTGCCATGCAATATCCAGAAACGGTTGCTTCACTCATCGCCGCTCCAATGCAATGGTTGTCACGCATGATGGGGCCATTTGTCAAAATTTTGACTATCACGACAGAAGCCTTGCTGCGTTTGATGGGATTACACCAACCTAAGAACAATGCGGTCACCGAAGAAGAAATTACTGGCATGCTGAAAGAAGGAACGGATGCCGGTCTGTTTGAAAAAACTGAACATGAAATTGTTTCGCGCGCACTGCGCCTTGACGATCAACGTGTCGCGGCTTTAATGACGCCGCGTATGGATATTGATTTCATTGATATCGAAGAATCGCTTGACTATAACTTGGCGAAAATTGCTGCTAGCCCATATAGCCGTTTTCCAGTTTGCAAAGGCGATCTCTCAAATGTGATTGGCATCATTCATGGTGGCCATTTATTCGATCAAGCGATCGAAAAGCAATCCATAGTCAATGTCGACATTGCCGAGGCGGTCACGCCTCCGCTCTTCATACCAGAAACTTTAAGTGCGATGCAGCTACTCGAAACATTCAAAAAAAATCGCGCCGAATTCGCGCTTGTCATCAATGAATATGGCGAGATTGAAGGTATCGTGACCTTAAGCGATGTACTTGGTGCTTTAGTCGGTGATGTCGCCGCGATCGACAATAATCAAGAAGCAGATTCTGTACAACGTGAAGATGGGTCATGGCTGATTGATGGTGGCATTTCATTCGACCGTTTTCGAGAAGTTTTGGCTACAGACGTTAGATTTCCAGAAGAATCGTCTGGCTCCTACCATACCTTGGCTGGCTTCGTTTTAACTCACTTCGGCTACATACCCAAGTCGTCGGAATATTTCGAATGGGCGGGATTTCGTATCGAAGTTGTTGATCTGGATAAGAACCGTATTGATCGTTTATTGGTCTCAGAAGTTGTTACGGAAGACTAGAAACCTTTATCGCCATAGAACCTACTTGTCTTAAAAAAATCCTTTGGAATTTTCCATGCAAACTTCTCAGCAAGACCACATCACCGTCGCCCTAGCCCAAATCGCCCCCGTCTGGCTCAATCGCATCGCTACGACCGCAAAGATCGTCGACTACGTCCAGCAAGCCGCTAAGCAAGGTGCGCGCTTGGTTTGTTTTGGTGAGACTTTATTACCCGGTTATCCATTCTGGTTAGATCTCACCGACGGTGCGCGTTTTAATGATGATGTGCAAAAGGATCTGCATGCTTATTACGTGCAGCAAGGTGTAGATATCGAAGCGGGTGATTTAGATAGTATTTGCAACGCCGCGAAAACGCATCAGATCGCTGTCATGCTCGGTTGTTTAGAGCGTCCGAAAGATAGAACAGGTTACAGTGTGTATTGTTCTTGCGTGTATATCGGTGCGGATGGCGTAATTGGTTCTGTGCATCGCAAACTGATGCCGACTTATGAAGAACGTCTGACCTGGGCGGCAGGTGATGGCCACGGTTTGCGTACCCATGCGCTAGATGGTTTTACAGTCGGCGGACTAAATTGTTGGGAAAACTGGATGCCTTTGTCGCGCGCGGCATTGTATGCACAGGGCGAAGATTTACATGTGGGGATTTGGCCTGGAAATTTGCGTAACACGGAAGACCTGACGCGCTTCATTGCGAAAGAAGGTCGTAGCTTTAGTATTGCGGTATCAGGTCTAATGCGCAGAGAAGATATTCCTACAGACACACCACATCGCGAAAAAATTTTGGCGCGTTGCCCCGACATCTTAGCGAACGGTGGCTCTTGCATTGCAGGACCGGACGGTAGTTGGATCGTTGAGCCTGTGATTGATCAGGAATGCTTATTGATCGCGACTTTAGACAGAAACCAAGTTAGACGCGAACGCCAAAATTTTGACGTAACCGGACATTATTCACGTCCGGATGTCACACGATTAGTGGTGAATCGCCAGCGTCAAACACTGGCGAGTTTTGAGGATTAAATTTACGGCTTACAGAGTCATTACTTCTCAGATTACTTCTCAGTTAAACCACGACGCTCAAGCAGTGGCTGAATGTTTGGTTCCTGCTCCGAAAAATCACGATACAGCTGCATCGCATCTTTACTGCCACCTCGTGAAAGTAATTTATCGCGGAAGCGGTCACCATTGGCGCGAGTTAAGCCGCCGTTATTTTCTATCCATTTGACGGTACCTGCATCCAGCACTTCAGACCAGATGTAAGCGTAATAACCTGCTGCGTAGCCGCCCATGATGTGGCCGAAGTAGTTGGTACGGTAGCGAGGTGGTACAGCGGCATAATCGAGGCCAACATCTTTCAGTGCTTTTTCCTCATACGCCAATACACCGTTGGCTTTTGGTAGCTTGTCGGCTGACACCTGATGCCAACGTTGATCGAGCAGCGCTGATCCTAAATAGGAAGTCGTAATGAAGCCTTGATTAAATTTTTTCGCCGACAATACCTTATCTAACAACTCTTTCGGCATAGCCTCGCCGGTTTGCCAATGGACCGCATAGTTTGACAATATCGATGGCCAGGTCGACCACATTTCATTGACTTGAGATGGAAATTCCACAAAGTCGCGTGGCACATTGGTACCGCTAAAATACGGGTACTTCACATTCGAGAAAATGCCGTGCAGTACGTGGCCAAATTCATGGAACGAGGTCTTCACATCGTCCCAAGTCATCAGAGCTGGTTTGCCTGCCGTTGGCTTAGCAATATTCAGATGGAACGCCACCACGGGTTTGGTTCCTAGTAAATCTGACTGATCAACGTAAGAGCTCATCCAAGCGCCGCCGCGTTTAGAGGATCTTGCATAAGGATCGACAATAATCAATGCCAACTGAGAACCGTCTTCGTTAAAGGCTTCATACACGGTGACATCTTCATGGTAGACCGGCAGATCTGTGCGACGCTTAAAAGTCACGCCATACAATTTGGTGACTGCATGAAAAATACCTTTTTCCAAAACAGAGTTTAACTCCAGATAGGGCTTGAGCTGATTCTGATCAAAATTGTATTGCGCTTTACGGACCTTCTCAGTGTAGTACGACCAATCCCAAGGCGCCAAGGTAAAACTCTTTTGCCCCTTGGCTGCTTGCTCGCTATCGATCATGGCTTGCAAAACTGCGCCTTCTTTGCGCGCATTCGCAACCGCTGGCAGTGCGATTTGGGCTAACATTTTATTGACGGCTTCTGGGTTTTTAGCGGTTTCTTCCGCCAAGCTAAACGCAGCGAAGTTTGGGTAACCCATGATCGCTGCACGCTCAGCGCGCAATTTTGTCACATTGGAGACTATCGCACGATTATCCCATTGGTTACCACGGCTACCTCGCACGATCGATGCCTTGTGCAGACGTTCACGTAATGCGCGGTTATCAAGTTGCGGCAAGAGCGGCTGGATGGTGGTGTTCAGCAATGCGATACGGTATTTACCCGGCTTGCCATTCTCTTTGGCCGACGCGGCAAGTTTATCGATCTCGTCATCAGACAAACCCGCCAGATCAGCACGGTTATCCACAATAAGTGCGGAGTCGTTGACTTCGGCTAATACATTTTGGTTGAACTTAGTTGAGAGTATTGCCAGTTTCGCGTTGATGGCTTTGACACGCATTTTTTGTGCTTCGGTCAAATTTGAACCGGCACGAACGAAGTCGGTGTAATAACGCTCGACCAAGCGCACGCTTTGCGCATCCAAGCCTAGCGTGCTACGTTTTTCGTATAAGCCTTTAATACGTGCAAACAATTGAGCGTTGAGGTAAATACTGTCATTATGTGCAGCAAACTTTGGCGAATAATTTGCATCCAATTTTTCAAGCGCGTCGTTGGTGTTAGCGCCGGTAAGATTGCCAAATACCACGATAGCTCTGCGAAGCAACTGACCTGATTTTTCCATGGCAAGTATCGTATTATCGAACGTTGCAGCAGCAGGATTTTTCGCAATGGCATCAATTTCTTTGATGTTTTCTGCCATACCGCGATCAAACGCCGAGGCGAAATCACTGTCTTTAATTTTATCGAACGGCGGATACTGGAGAGGCAGCTTACTTTCCTGATAAAAAGGATTTGTCGTTTGCGCTGCTTCGGTCATCGCAGCTTGCGCTGGTACGGAAGTTAACAATAAATTTCCAGCAGTGAATGCAATCGCTAGCGATAGCGCGATAGGAGTCTTAAGCAACATGATTAGCCTTTGTTAGGTTAAATTACTTCTACAACCGAGGGGTGGTTCAAGCACCAGCACAGAAGTATACTCGATTGCGAAACAAGAACCGATCTTTCCCACTGGATCGATTCCGCTTTGAAATAACGCTGTAGGAGTAAGAATTCAATAGAAAGAAACCCTTAGCAACAGCATCTGATGATTCAATTCTACTCGATTGCACTAGCCAACTTCACAACGCTCTCTTCTTGCATACGTTTCAAGGCCAACAAGGCAGCCTCTAATCCCGTATCTTTATTGTTACGCAAATCTGCTTTTGTAAGCGTCACGGTCTGATCAGGAATTACACCAACGCCCTCGATTCGCTTGCCATTGACCGGTGCAAAATCAATCTCGCTATAAGCTAAGGCACCGCCGCCTGGCACATTGGCATATCCCAAATAGCCAAGCAAACAACCACAACTAGTTTCACCTATCACTTTGGCACGGCCGATACTCTGTAGACTACCCGCAAAAAATTCACTAGCACTAGCGCTGTCGCCATCCACCAAAACCACCACAGGGCCAAGATAAGGGTTTTGCACACCACGAAGTTCAAGCTCCAATTTTCCGGTGCTAATTAATCCGAACAACATGGTGGGTGATTTACCAGTACGAGTGATCCGCTTACCGATGGCGATATTGCCCTGCACCAGTTGATTCATCATCGCCAAAGACAATCCCAGAGAACCACCGCCATTGCCACGCAAATCAATTACTAAGCCTTGTGCTGCACGTACCTTGTCGTAACTTGCTTGAACTTCTTTACTCAAGCTGGCCTCAAATCCTGTCAAACGAAGATAACCATAATTCTCATCCAGCATTTTGCTCGTGAGACTATCCTTGCGCGATAAGTCTGCTCGCAATAAGCTCACCTCCATCGACGATCCATCATTGCGTTCAATCTGTAACGCGATGCGATCGGAAGGTGCGTCCAAGTCACCACTATTGAGAATACGCTTGATACTTTTAGCCTGCGCACGTTCAGTCGAATTCTTGCGGGCCTTACTTAGTTGCAAGCGCCACCAATCACTTGCTTCAATCCCTTCAATCCTAAGTAATTTATTTCCCTTAACGATACCCGCTTTCTCGGCTGCAGAATCTTTTGCCACACTAGTGACGATTAATTCACCCTGTACATCAGTAACGCCCAGTCCAACGCTGTAACTCAGTTTATCCTTGTGATTGGCATACTGCTTTGCCGATAACACGCGGGTATGCGCGTCACCTAATTCCGCGACCATAAGATCGAGACGCTTCCAAAAAGCGTCGTCGGTCGGTGCGTTGACGATAGCCGTTTGATGTTCTTGACCAATTCGCTTCCAATCAACACCATTCAAATTCGGATCGACATAGGCATCGTTCACGCGAGTCCATACAAAATCGTAGGCTCGTTGTCTGGTATCACTATCCAATGCCACTCCGGCTGGCGGCGCGGTATTACCTACATTGCGGGTCAGTATATGATTTGGATCAATCGCTGCACAAGCAAGCAAGAATTGAAGCAGCATGAGCGAAATACTATGTTTGATCCACTTCTGTTGAAAAAAATTCAGCACACGAAAACTCACTTTCCTTGGTTAGCAAAATAATTGATAGCTTCAAAACGTCATTGCATTCTAACTTTTAAGTGTCGTGATCACCAAGGCAAATGTTCACCGTTGTAACTCACAAAACTAGCGGTATCATCCGCTTGCAAGTCATCTAACACATGCAGCATCTCGCTCGCTGCCAAGGATGCTGGCCGCCCTCTCTCTGCGCCACGAAAAGGCTGTGACAGTGCTGACGTCACCGTGCCAGGATGCATGGCAATTACGACAGAATTAGGCTGCGAACGCTTGATTTCTATCGCCGCCGTCTTGATCATCATATTTAATGCCGCCTTCGATGCGCGGTAACTATACCAACCGCCGAGCCGGTTATCCTCGATGCTACCAACCTTAGCGGATAACAAAGCAAACACGCCGCGCTGTTTATCGAGTAACTTAGAAAAATGTCGGAGTACGATTGCGGGGCCAAACGTATTCACCATAAACGTAGATTGCATCTGCGCCATATTTAAATCACCCAATTTTTTCTCTGGCATAAAATCGGCTTGATGCAAAATTCCCGCTGCGTGAATGATCAAATGAAATGGCCCTTGTGATTTGATTTCTGCAGCTGCTGTTTCGATACTTGCCTCGTCGCTTAAGTCGATTGCGGGTACAGAGTTTCTGTGTAAGGCGATCACCTGTGCGCAACGAGAATCGTTTTGCAGTGCTTCGACAAATGCCGCACCAATCGCACCGCTCGCGCCGATGACGCACACGCGGAAATTTTCTGGGAAAGAATGTAATTGCATATTGAACCTTCTCTGAAGAGCTAACAACACAAAACAAAATACGCAGCAAACCGAGTCACTGTCACTCCTGCGAAGGCAGGAGTCCAGCGACCTCCGTTGGTGAACGAAGACGCTGGATTCCTGCCAAAAGCACGCAGGAATGACATTGATGGAATCGCGTCTTGAATTCAAGGGCGGGTGCAACCCGCGCCGTACATATTTAGAACTCGCCCGCTCTACGTGTGGGCGGCGCGGGTTGCACCCGCCTTACGAAATTCCATGTCACACCCAACCTTGTTTCCAGAGCGAGCCATCTTGTAACTCGCGCCAAGAAATAATTTTTTTGCTACCAGAATAAACCGCTTCGATCTCAATCTCGGTGATCGGCAAACTCAGATCATCAGGCTGCACTATGCCGCTCACCAAAAAATGTTTTTGCTTAGCGACCACTTCAACCTTGGTCCATTTACTCAGCAAAAGTTTTTTGGGATTCAATTTGATCGGCTTGCCAACTTCTGACGACTGCTCTCGATTTGATAGATGCATATTTCGCTCACAGTTCATTCAAATTCTTACGCAAATAACTGGCGCGCTCTGACAAATCATGGCGCGCCTCTTCACTCATTTTTCGCAATTGCGGATACACCATGCCTATTCGCGGATTACTCGATAATTGCTTTTCATTGCGTGAGAAAAAATCCCAATACAACGCATTGAATGGGCAGGCTTTTTCTGTAGTGCGTTGCTTTTTATCGTAGTGACAGCCTTTACAGTAGTCGCTCATGCGATCGATGTAAGCCGCGCTAGAAACGTAAGGTTTGGTCGCTAGCACGCCGCCATCGGCGTACTGACTCATGCCCAAAGTATTCGGCAATTCCACCCATTCAAACGCATCGATATACACACCGAGATACCATTCATGCACGCGCTGTGGATGCAAACCGGCG
The DNA here is from genome assembly GCF_014284305.1 of Affinundibacterium seohonense. GTDB lineage: Bacteria > Pseudomonadota > Gammaproteobacteria > Burkholderiales > Burkholderiaceae_D > Undibacterium > Undibacterium seohonense. Next base: position 84,939 of record NZ_JACOFW010000020.1, on the reverse strand, counting down.
AGCAGTGAAAAATTTCCAATCACCATCAAGCGTTGAATGTGATGTGCGTGCGCTTGCTCCAAAGATTGCCCTACCGAATGCGCCAGACATCGCATCTTAGTTTTGCCAGTCCAGAACCATGCGGGTAATTCGGTTTGGTGATCGAACACATTTTCTTGCGCATAATCAGGCATGAAATGCCAATACACGCCGCGCACATATTCACGCCAACCGAGTATTTGTCGTATGTAGCCTTCAGCGGCGGCAATCGGTACATCACCGCGAGCCCATGCAACTTCGACCGCATCAATCACTTCTCTTGGACTAATCATTTTGACGTTCAACGCGAACGACAGCAGCGAATGAAATAAACGCCACGCCTTACTACTCATCGCATCTTGAAAATCACCAAAGTGCGGCAAAGCTAGACGGACGAAAGCCTGTAATTGCTGCAGTGCCTCATCTCGGTGTAAAGGCCAAGCGAATTCAGTTGAATTGGGTTCACCGAAGCTTTTCACGCCAGCATTCTGGATTGTCGCCCACAGCACACGATGATCATGACGTGGTCGGAAATCTTCAGGCTCCCACGGCAATCCGGGCCAGGCTTTACGATTGTCATGATCAAAGTTCCATGCACCGCCCGCGGGATCTTGGTCGTTCATCAATATTTGATGCTTAGCCCGCATTTGACGATAGAAATATTCCATTAACCACTTCTTACGTCCTTCGAAAATCTTGTCAGCTTCGTCTCTTGCGGTAAAAAAATGTTCACTATCAAACATGTGACAACTCAGCTCCGTGCTTTGCGCAAATACCCGCAACTGTTCGTCTAAACGATACTCATCCGGTGCCTGATATTGAAACTCTTGCGCTTGATAAGTCGCGGCTAATTTTTCGATATTCGCAGGGATCGCATGCAGATTTTCAACATCGTCAATCGCCAAATAATGTACGCGATGGCCGGCTTTTTCCAAGCGCTGTGCGAACTCACGCATCGCTGCGAAGATCGCGATAATTTTCTGCGCGTGATGCAGAACGTAATCAGTTTCTTGCCGCACTTCCATCATGACGTACAACACATCGTCTTGCTGATGTTGAAACCAACTGTGCTGTGAATTAAGTTGGTCGCCTAAAATCAAGCGTAGAGTCTGGGCCTTTGTTCTAAATTTATTCATAGCATATTCCAAAGACGGCGATAACGACCATCGGCATCATGTTGCTTTGCCTGTTTTTGTGGATCAAACCATCTGCCACCTAAATAGCCGCGCGGATCCGTTCCTAATCCTGCCAAATACAGCCAATTGCCTTGATTACTGTAGACGTCGCAATCGAGTAACTGAGACTCGAACCACGCTGCGCCAACGCGCCAATCGCCAGCCAATTCATGCAGCCAATAACTGGCAACTTGCTGGCGCTGTCGATTCGAGACATATCCGGTCATTCTTAATTCGCACATCGCGGCATCGATCAAAGCATCTCCCGTTGCCGCATGCGTCCATTGATGAAATCGTGCAGGATCAAACGCTGGCAATTCGATTGGTGTTTTACATAGTCCACTTGGTCGATAAAGCTGGGCGCCATATTTACGATGTAAAAATCGAAAATAATCGCGCCACAATAGTTCAAACCAAATCCAATAGCTGCTATCGCTTTTGCCGTGAGTTTGTTCAAAATTTTGCAATGCGTGAATAATTTGAGGCGCAGACAAAGCACCACTTGCCAACCATGGTGAAAATTTCGTAGAGAAATCCACGCCACTTAATTGGTTACGCGTTTGCTTATAACTGTGTGCCAAATCAGTAGAAAAATAATTGGCCAGGTGTTGCATCGCCGATCGACTTCCGCCTTGAAACGCCGATTCCCAATAGGGAAATGAAGAACGCTGATCATGAGTCAATGCATGCTTTTCACCGATACGTTTCGCACCAAAATGCAAAATCAATTGCTGCATGGTGCTACTGGGCAAAGTCTGTAACCTTGCTAACTGGGTTGGCACAGGAGCACGAACGGTGTAGCGAGCGGCTTCGACTTTGTGTCGAAACGCCGTGAACTGATCCGGCATTTCTATCAGCTCAAACTCAAAATCGTCCGGATTCAACATGGTCGATTGCCAAATAGCCTGCACCGAAAAACCCAAGTCCTGCAATCCTTTGCGCTGTGCGATCTCTTCCGGTGCCGCGATGTCTTCACACACGAACCTAACATCGTCATAGTGCTTGGCAACATAGGCAAAGAAATCAGTCTGCTCACAAAGCTCACCATCGAGTTCTAGCAATTCGAGTTGATAACTGCTTAGTTGTTGACGCAGATCTACCAATGTATCGAGTAAAAAGGCTTGTCGATGCGACGACATACGAGCAAAGCCCCATATGGTCTGAGTCGTACGCAAACATCCATAGGCTGTCGTATGACAAAACACCGGCAGCAATTCAGCATCAAGTTCACATGCCAAATCGCACGCGTGATTGAGCGCCAGATTATCGCTAACTCTGAGATCATGTCTAAACCAATAAATTATCAAAGTCTTCATCATCAGTTCACTGCCTTATTGGTCGCAATCCGATTACGCTGACAACGCTCGGAACAGTATTTCACCGATTCCCAAACTTTCTCCCATTTTTTTCGCCAAGCAAAAGGCAAACCGCAAGTCACACAGTGTTTGCTTGGCAAATCAGATTTTTTGCGCATTTTCATCAGCGAACTTTCAGACTCAGTAGGGTACGCCTTCGGCTTGCGCCACTCTGACCAAGGCTTGCTCCAGAGCAGAGCGGGCATGTGCTGCTGTGTGATGTAAATCGCGATGTAGTTTCGCGTCATCTTCGTTGCGATTTTCACACTGAGCACTGTACCGCTCGAAACTAGTCAGCATCTGCAACAAATCCACTAGATGCCGCGGGCATTCACAATGGATGCTAGCTGCCGACTTGGCGATCAGCATCAATTGTTCATCATCCAATAAACGATCGGGAATACTTTGATTGCGTCTAGTACGCGAACTATCACCCGGCTTCAAACTAACTTTTCGCTTTTGTCCCGAGCGCTGCTGTTGTTCTGCCAGAGTTAAGGCGCGCGCCAAAGCGACTCGACATAAATGATCGATTTCCAGCATATCAGCTGGAATACGGGCAACTTGGAAGCCAGCTGTACGTAGTTGACGAATCGCATCGCTTGAGGCGAAGCGATACAAGATCAACACTGCGTTTGCTTGACAGGCCTGCTGCGCGCGATTCAATAAAGGGATTTGTTCTTCCGGAGCAGTGATTTCACCTTGCTCGACGACGAGCACATCGACCTTAACGTCCTTTAATTGTGTTTCGGCCTGCTTCATATTGTGCGCAGTTTGCACTAAGCTCAATTTGCTGTATTCAGGATCGAGATTGATCAAAGCTTGCCGCATCATCACTCCAACCAAGGCGATTCGGAGTAAACCATTGCCGAGCTGCGCTTGCGATTGTGCCGCTGGCAGATTCGCCACAGCACTCAACATTCCCAGAAGCTGTTGTAAATCCAGATGCGCAACCGCACCGATAGAATTACCAGCATCCACCAACTGCTTGATGAGACCCAAGCGCCGCACATCCTCAAATGAATATTGGCGTTGGCCACGCTCCGAACGGGAAGGATCAGTAACGCCATAACGACGCTCCCACACGCGCAAGGTTTCTACGGGAACGCCAGAGAGGCGAGCCGCAGCACCACTGCGGTAACTGGCATTTGCGTCAACAAGGGACGACTTTTGCGAATCTTTATTCATAGCACGCTCACTTTAAAACAAGACAAGCCTGAAAATCAGGAGATAGGTTCGGCCACAACTCAAAAGACCCACAATTGAACCGAATAAATGCATCATAGCACGATTTTTTACGGTTCATACATTGGACAAGCGTTCAACTATGGTCTAAGCTTAGAACATTGAAAAAAACCTAAATTGAATTCCACCGAGAGAACGCCATCAAGATGAATCAGGATTTGCCACTCGCAGACAACAAAGACGTGAAGAACTGCACTATCTATTTCGACGGTGCATGTCCACTGTGTGCTAAAGAGATCGCGACATATCAGAATTGGCGCGGCGGAAATCAAATTGAATGGATAGACGCAAGCTCTTGTACTGAACAGGAATTAGGTACGCAGCTTGAGCGATCTCAAGCTCTGGCTAAACTGCATGCACGTGATGCCAATGGGCTGCTAGTATCAGGTGCTGCAGCATTTGTTACGCTATGGAGTCAACTTCCAGCTTTGCGTTGGCTTACGCCTTTGCTTAGGCAAGCTTCGATGATACGGTTTTTAGATAGCATATATCTTGCTTTTTTATACGTGCGTCCGCTATGGCGCAAACCTCAGGCTTGAGGCTGCTATCGGGCCCACAATGGCAGTAACAATGAAGTACCAATCATAACGTCACAACCCAAAGGAAATCCAATGAACACACGTCGCCAATTTCTCATTCAAACTATCCCTGCGGCATTAAGTCTCGGGGTCGCCCTCAAAGCCAGCGCTCAAGCCAATCGCATCGAGGAAAATGCCCCTGCCGCCACTGCACTCGGTTATAAACATGATGCCACCAAGGTCGATGCTAAGAAATATCCAGCGTACGCCGCAGGAAAAAACTGCGCCAACTGCATGCTCTACCAAGGCAAACCAACAGATGCTTGGGCAAACTGCGCAGCCTTGGGTGGTAAGCAAGTCAATGCCAAAGGCTGGTGCATGGCCTGGGCAAAAAAAGCTTAAATGACGATGCAGCAAATCGATCAAGCTATCGTCGATAGAGTTATACAAATGGCGTGGGAAGACCGAACCACTTTCGACGCCATTCAACGTCAATTCGGCTTAGATGAAAGCGCAGTGATTCACCTAATGCGCAACGCCATGAAAGCATCAAGCTTCAGAATGTGGCGGACAAGAGTGACTGGTCGCAAGACTAAGCACCAGGCGTTGCGTGGTTCACAAGTCTCGCGGTTTAAGTCTAGTGATCAAAAGAATCGGGATTTTTAGACTCACATCATGGTAAGCGCAAAGTCAAAGGTGCACTGGATCTATTCCTCCAGCGCTGCACTAAGCCTTGCACCTAAATCATGTATACGAACGGTACAGCTATGCACATCGAGCCTCGTTCGCCTATATAAATTTAGATTTCACATCAACGGCTCGGCATCTTAATCCTAGTAATACTGATCACTACGGCTTTAAGTTTGCCTGCAGTATTTTTAGCGCAGCCCCAACCACTCCTCATGCATCAATAAAACACCAGCCCAAACCATACAACTTGATGTTGATCAATAAAACACGGTAAATAAGTATTTTTCTAAATTCTGTGTCCTGTCATTCACAGACGATGGCTTTCCTAAAAGCAATCTTCTATACTCGACCTACGGTTCTTGCCATTTAAGGTTGACCTGGAAGTAATTCTAGGTACCCCCTTATCCATCAACCTAGTCTCGTTGCTTTAGAAGCAACAGACAATTTATTTGTTAGTTGTTAAGTTTGCCCATTTAATTTGGAGTCAAGTCATGAGTACTAAAAATATCAATCAATATTTAAAATTACTGTTAAGTATGTGCGCCATGTTTTACGTCTCGCTCGGTCTGGCGTTCGCGGTTGAAAAAGGCACTGCACCCGAAGCAGAGGCAATGGTGAAGAAAGCCGTCGCCTATATCAAAACAAATGGTGCAGAAAAGTCTTACGAGGAATTCACCCATGGAAAATTATTCAAAGACCGTGATTTATATATCATCGTCTATGACCTGAACGGTAAAAACTTAGCGCAAGGTGCGAATCCTAAATTAGTCGGAAAAGATTTAATTGGACTAAAAGACCCGGATGGCAAACCGCTTATTCAGATGTTCGTTGACCTAGCAAAAAGCAAGGGCAAAGGTTGGGTCGAAGGCTACAAATTTTTAAACCCAGTCACTCAAAAAATCGAGGCGAAAGCGTGTATCTTGAACGGGTTGGTGATACTTTGGTCGGCTGTGGAATCTATAAAAACTAAGCAACAAGCAATTGGGTAATGACTTTTGGTCCTTGCATTCGAAGATCAAAAGTCAAAGGCTTGAGGTACTCCCTTATCCAGCAAGCTAAATCCCAAAGAACACTATTGTTCAAAGCATTGGCTTTGAACAATAGAATTCCCACTCAGGAGTGAGAAATGAAACTTCGAAATTTCAGTATTGGGCTCAGGCTAAGCTTGGGATTCGGCATTACCTTATTGGCCGCCGCTGGCATGCTAGTCGCTGCTTTATATAGCCTAGGAGCAAGCCGTACTGCATTGATTGATAGTTTGCAACGAGCCAACCTGCAACAAGATCTTGCCGTCGAAATGCGCGACAACCTATTGAGTAGCGCGGTCTCCGTACGCAATATGGGCCTTCAAACCGACACAGTAGAGCTACAGAAAGATGAGGCCGAAGCGAAACGCTATCGCAGTCAATATCTGATGGCGAAGACAAAACTAGAATCATTAGGATTAAGCAACCAAGAAAAAGCGTTGTTCGCTCGACTCGCAGATATCGACAAGCAAATGGATATTTTCTTCAAAGATGCTGTTGATCTTGCCGCTCAATTTAATACCGAGCAATCCGCCGCCGTCATTACCAAAAAAATTGATCCTCTTTCCGTCAAGGCGTCAGCTGAATTGGCAGCTTTTATCGGCATGCAAAAACAGCGACGTGTGGAAGTCACCGAGCAAACCAACGCCAGCAATCGCTCTACGGTTTTGGCGATCAGCATCACAGGGGTTTTCATGTTGGTTGTTGCAGCCTATCTAGCATGGCGCATGACGGTCAGTATCACACAACCACTAGGGTCTGCATTAGAGGCAACTGCACGCGTTGCGAGCGGTGATTTAGTTTCAGACATTGACGTCGAAGGTAGCGACGAAGCCGCACAATTACTCAGCGGCATGCGAGACATGCGAGATGGCTTGTCAAAAATGGTGGGTGAAGTGCGAGAATGTGCAGAAAGCATATCTACAGGCTCAAGTGAAATTGCAGCAGGCAATTCGAATTTATCCCAGCGAACCGAAACCCAAGCGAGTAATTTAGAAGAAACCGCTGCTTCCATGGAGGAGTTAAATTCGACGGTCAAAACAAATGCAGAAACAGCGCGCGAAGCAAATAAATTGGCGAGCGCAGCGAGTGATGCCGCGGTGAACGGTGGTGTTGTTGTCGGCCAAGTGGTCGCCACGATGCAAGAGATTACTGGTGCATCGAAGAAAATTGCAGACATTATCGGCGTGATCGATGGTATTGCTTTTCAGACTAACATCTTGGCCTTAAATGCCGCCGTAGAGGCCGCACGAGCAGGTGAACAGGGACGTGGATTTGCTGTGGTTGCCAGCGAAGTACGCAGCCTTGCTGGACGCTCTGCCGAAGCTGCAAAAGAGATTAAGAACCTAATTGGCGCCAGTGTAGAGAAGATAGAAGCCGGTAGCCGTTTAGTTGGTAGTGCGGGTAATGCGATGGATGATATTGTGACGCGCGTCAAACAAGTAGCAGGCTTAATTGGCGAAATTAGCGCAACAGCCCATGAACAAACAATCGGCATTGAACAAATCAACCAAGCGATTACCGAGTTAGATGATGTGACGCAACAAAATGCGGCCTTGGTAGAAGAAGCAGCGGCTGCTGCAGAGAGTTTAAATCAACAGGCGGCCCGAATGGTCGAAGTGGTTAGTGTATTTAAACTCGCATCAGGCACGGTCATTCAGCGTGCAACAGCAATGCGACCAATGACAAATGTAAATACGCGCCAGTTAACATAACCATGAATGAACCCACCAAGGCGAATTACGTTGCAGTAAAACTGCTAAATGAAAATTCACTTGGTGGGAAACCGATTTGGGTTAAGAGAATTAAACACATCACAATTCAAATTTGACGTCGTCGCTTAAAAAATTTATCACAGCTATATCCGGTATGAACTCGTGCATATAAAGTTCACCAACAGAATATCGACTCTTTCGAAGATGCAGGCAAGCATCGACTCTAAAAATCGAAACCCAACTGCGATACTGCTCCCATCTCAGAACTAGAATTAGCGTCACCCCTATCTTCGGTCATCCCGCGTTTTGCGTGCTTCGTTTTGCGTACCGTTCTTGAAGCATGCTTTTTTACGATAGCCGATTTACCCGCCCTAACCTCTGACTGGCCTCGTACCGCAAATAATTTGGCCTTAGCTTCACGTGTCGCATTTTCAAGATCGACCACAGGATTCGGTATATCTTGTCCCAACTTGATACCACATGCAGCCTGCACATCCGCCGGCATGGCCCAAGGTTCAAACAAAAACAGATCTGGTACCTTACGCATCGCAGGCAACCAGCGTCGTACGAATACGCCTGTCGGATCATGATCATGTGCTTGCTTGATCGGATTATAAACACGAGGCACATTGATGCCCGTCGTGCCAGATTGCATCTGCATCTGGCTCCAATGGATGCCAGGCTCATAGTCTAAAAACTGGGTTGCCAGCCACGCACCGACTGGACGCCAATCTAGCCATAAGGGATACGAAGCCACTGAGACCAGCATTGCGCGCATACGAAAATTAATCCAGCCCATTTCGCGCAACATCGCGATACAAGCGTCGACCATAGGCCAACCTGTACGCCCTTGCGTGAATGCCTGGAAATGCGCCTCATTAAAATCGTTTTCACGCAAACCATCATAACCACGATGCATGTTTTGATATTCAATTTCAGGCTCAGATTCCAGCTTTTGTATAAAGTGACAATGCCAGTATAAACGGCTAATGAAGGCATTTAAACCTTGCTTCATCCGCGTGGCCGATGGGTGTTTTGAAAATAGAGGATCATCATGCAGTTGTTCCATGCGCTGTACCGTGGCATGTACGACTTCACGCAAACTCAGACAACCGAAAGTCAGATAAGGTGAAAGTCTGGAACAGGCATCGGGCGCTGACAAGGGCGAAGAAATTCCACCGCGGTAGTAGGCGCTGCGCTCATGTAAGAATGACGATAGAACCGCAAGCCCAGCCGCTCGTCCACCGCGCTGTCTACGCGGTGGATCACCATGATTTAAGTGAAGTCGATCTGCTGAAGGTGGCACGGTATCTTGCCAAGGCATGTCGGCAAACTGCATCTGCTCCGGGATAGGCAAACACATTTGTTCCACATGCGCGTCCCAACTCGCCTTCCAATGATCGCGATCGGCCAATCGGCGGACAACACCGAACTGCCTAAACTCCAACCAATTAACTTGGCGCGTTCGACACCAGCGCCCTACTGCCAAGTCGCGTTGATAAGTCCACGCATTTCCGGTTTCTTCATGCGCACATAAATTTTGAAAAGGCGCTTGATCATGCAAAGCCGTGAGCACGTCGATGATATCGCCAGTCACCACATGCAAACGACCACCATATTGTTTCAATGCGATGTACAGATCACGCAAGCTTTCTAAGACAAATTCAAAGTGCTGACGCGCCGCATCAGCTTGCACCCATAAACCAGGCTCAACCACGTACAAACATAAAATCGGTCCGCGCGATGCAGCCTCAACCAAAGCCGCATGATCATGCAAACGCAAGTCGCGCTTGAACCAAACAACGCTATAGGACATACACACAAACTAAAGATGATTAAGTGTTCCAGTATTCCAGATCGCTACGAACAATTTTCTAGGTAATTCGGGTCAAAAGGAAATATCAAGCGGTACAAACGAGTTTCACTTGTAAGGAAAATAGCGATCGCGCAGGCGCATGAAGGGAGTTTCCACAAAGCGATACAGAACATACGTCGCCAGCAAACTCAGTACAAACATGCCACTTATGCCTATCCAAGATTTGACGGAAATGCCCCAAGTTTCAAATGGACGGATCAGCGCATTCATGAGCGGCTTATGCACCAAATACAAGGCGTAAGACCATAAGGCTAAGACCGATGCACCAGGAATGCGCCAACGATATAAATACGAATTGGGGCTAAGTCCTGCCAAGGTCAACAAGGCAAATCCGGCCGCCAATAAACTATAGCCAAAGGTCGTGGTGAACCATAAAAAGCCTTGCCCCTCCACATAACTATAGAAGGTGAATAAATACATGGCGACACCGGTCAGGACGGCGCCACCCAATAAACTCAAGTGCCCATATTTAAGCGAACGCGTCCATATTTGCGGATGAAAATTCTTCAGCAAAGCCAGCGCGACGCCAGGTAACAGTTCATCGAAGCGACACCAAGTTGAATAATAGATGTGCACGTAATACTGGGTATAGTCGTCACCGACTTGTTGCCACATCAGGTATCGCATACATGCAGCACCTGCCATTGCACCGAGCAACACCAGCCACATTGCACGCACTGATTTTAAATAAGCGATCGTTGCGATTGCTACGATGGGCAAGACCACATAAAACTGTTCTTCAATACTAAGTGACCAGGCATGCGAAAACGCTGTACCCGGTTTCAAATCAAAATTTTGTGTGAAGGTTAGAAACTTCCATAGCGGTGTCACGGCTTTTCCGCCAGCCTCAATCGGAAATAAAAAATAGATGGCGAGCACGACATAAAAATTTGGCAGCGTACGCAGCGCACGACGGATATAAAACGTCTTAAGTGAAAACCCGTGCTCACTTTTTAAGCCAGCAAATATTTGATTACCGATCAAATAGCCACTCAAGACAAAAAACAGATCTACACCAACCCAGCCGATTTCACTGAGAAATCCAAAGCTCGGTTCATGACTAACGAAGACCATGTAGTGATACATCAAGACCAGCAAGATGGCGCAGGCGCGCAGCGTATCAAGGCCGTTGATACGTGAAGAAATTGGATGAGAATTCATGACATAGAGGACAAATGCGAAGTGTGCAATTGTCCTCTATTTGTGGTATTTTTTTGGACTTATTCGGTAATATTCGTCACAGGGTTTTCGCGTTTCAACACACGCTTTGTGCGGGCAATTGAAAATAAATTCTGCGCTGAACTTGTAGTTTACTGATAGCGGGCCAAACTACGCTCTAAATGCGGCGCTAACATTTGTGCCGAATTAATCGACATACCCAGTTCGTTCAACAAGCCGTCTTGAATACCATAGACCCAGCCGTGCACTTCGACCGACTGGCCACGCTCCCAGGCATCTTGAATGATCGTGGTTTGACATACATTCACGACTTGTTCGATCACATTCAACTCACACAAGCGATCGACACGTTCTTTTTCTGGCAATACTTCACCCAGATATTTTTCATGTTTTTGATGCACATCCTGCACGTGACGTAACCAATTATCGGCTAAGCCAACCCGGCGACCTGTCAAAGCGGCTTGCACACCACCACAGCCATAGTGACCACAAACGATCACGTGTTTGACTTTCAAAACATCCACGGCGAATTGCAAAACAGAGAGGCAATTCAAATCCGAATGCACAACCAAGTTAGCGATATTTCGATGGACGAACAATTCACCCGGTAACAATCCCAATAGTTCATTTGCGGGTACACGACTATCTGCACAGCCTATCCAGAGATATTCTGGGCTTTGTTGTTCCGCAAGTTTCTTGAAAAAATTAGCGTCCCGGCTAAGTATCTCCGCCGCCCACTCGCGATTATTTTCAAATAACTGATCTGGGGTAACACTGCCACGTATGACTTCTCTCATATTGCTCCTTTGCCATTTTTACTGCCGACATTTTACCTTTTTTAGAGCTTCGACTCGAATTTATCCCTACGAAAACAAGGCCTTCAGCTGCTAACCACAAAAAAAGCGCAGATAAAAAATTATCTGCGCTTTTCTTGTCATTCGAAGTGCCACTTACTCGAAGAACTTCTTCACTTTATCCATCCAAGACTTACTTTGCGGACTGTGCTTAGAACCACCTTCTGTCGTCAGTTGTTCAAAGCTACGTAGCAAATCTTTTTGCTTTTCGGTGAGTTTTACTGGTGTTTCGATCACGACGTGGCAGAACAAATCACCAGCATAACCAGAGCGCACGCCCTTCACGCCTTTGCTACGCAAACGGAAAGTCTTACCCGATTGTGTACCTTCGGGAATCGTGAAACTGGCTTTACCGCTCAAGGTCGGGACTTCGATGTCACCACCTAAAGCTGCTTTGACAAAGGAAATTGGAATTTCGCAATGTAAATCATCACCTTCACGTTGGAACACTTGATGTGGCTTGATATGAATTTCCACATACAGATCACCTGGAGGTCCGCCATTAATACCCGGCTCGCCATTACCTGAAGAACGAATGCGCATCCCGTTATCAATACCAGCAGGAATCTTCACTTCCAGTGTTTTATTGCGTTTGATTCGACCAGTACCGTTACAAGGGTTACATGGATCGGTAATCATCTTACCTGTGCCATGACATTTAGGACAGGTTTGCTGAATACTGAATAAGCCTTGCTGCATACGCACCTGACCATGTCCACCGCACGTGGTACACGTCACAGGCGAAGTACCAGGTTTGGCACCAGAACCATGACAGGTATCGCAACCATCATAACTAGGCACACGGATCGTAGTATCAAATCCGTTGGCTGCCTGCTCTAAGGTGATTTCCAAGTTGTAACGCAAATCGGCACCGCGATACACTTGCGGACCTGAGCTGCGACCACGACCACCACCAAAAATATCACCAAAGATATCGCCAAAGGCGTCAGCAAAACCGGCATTGCCACCACCTCCGCCGCCACCCATATTCGGATCAACGCCAGCATGACCATAGCGATCATAAGCTTCGCGCTTTTGCGGGTCAGATAACATTTCGTAGGCTTCTTTGCCTTCTTTAAATTTTTCTTCCGCAGTCTTACTATCCGGATTACGATCCGGATGATATTTCATCGCCAGCTTGCGATAAGCCTTTTTGATTTCGTCTTCTGAGGCGTTTTTCGCAACACCCAGAATTTCGTAAAAATCACGCTTCGCCATCTCGATTACACCTTGTTTTAATTAGCATTCATCTCACAACAAAACCTCTCAACACGGAAACACAAAGTTTTAGAGAAAAACGAGAGTAAGACTATGCCTTTCTCTGTGTAACTCTACATCTCCGTGCCTCTGCATTGAGAGGTTTGCTTTATTTACGGCCGTATTACTTAGCGTCTTTCACTTCTTTAAAGTCAGCATCGACCACATCATCATCTTGTGGTTTTGCATCTGCGCCTGGTGCTGCACCTGCGGCACTACCAGAAGCGGCTTGTTGTGCTTGCATGTCTGCGTACACTTTTTCACCTAACTTTTGCGACGCTGTCGACAAGTTACCGAGTTTAGTATCGATCTCTGCTTTATCGCCAGATTTCAAAACATCTTCCAACTCTTTGATTGCTGCTTCAATCTTCTCTTTTTCGCCAGCATCTAACTTATCGCCATGCTCAGCCAAAGCCTTCTTGGTTGAGTGAACCAATGCATCGCCTTGATTGCGAGATTCAGCCAATTCTTTGACTTTTTGATCTTCTTCCGCATTCAATTCAGCGTCTTTCACCATTTTTTGAATTTCTTCTTCAGTCAAACCAGAGTTTGCCTTAATAGTGATTTTGTTTTCTTTACCAGTCGCTTTGTCTTTTGCGCCTACATGCAAAATACCATTCGCATCGATGTCGAAAGTCACTTCAATTTGTGGTGTGCCACGTGAAGCTGGTGGAATACCTTCTAAGTTGAATTCGCCCAAACCTTTGTTACGCGCCGCGATTTCGCGTTCACCTTGGAACACTTTGATCGTTACTGCTGGTTGATTATCATCCGCAGTCGAGAATACTTGGCTGAACTTGGTTGGGATAGTCGTGTTCTTTTGAATCATCTTCGTCATCACGCCACCCAAAGTCTCGATACCCAAAGACAATGGCGTTACGTCTAACAACAAGACGTCTTTGCGATCACCAGATAATACGGAACCTTGAATCGCTGCACCAACTGCAACCGCTTCATCAGGATTCACGTCTTTACGTGGTTCTTTGCCGAAGAATTCTTTGACCAATTCTTGAACCTTAGGCATACGTGTCATACCACCAACCAAGATGATGTCATCGATGTCAGAGGTTTTTACGCCCGCATCTTTGATCGCCATACGGCATGGTTCCATGGTCTTTTGAATCAACTCTTCTACCAACGCTTCCAACTTAGCGCGTGTGATTTTCAAATTCAAATGCACTGGCGCACCATTTGCCATGGCGATGTATGGCTCGTTGATTTCTGTTTGCTGTGAGCTAGACAATTCGATCTTCGCACGTTCTGCAGAGGCTTTAATACGTTGCAAAGCGATAGGATCTTTGGACAAGTCCAAACCGTTGATCTTTTTGAATTCGTCGATGATGTAGTCGATGATGCGTTGATCGAAATCTTCACCACCCAAGAAAGTATCGCCGTTCGTAGACAATACTTCAAATTGCATTTCGCCATCAACGTCAGCGATTTCAATGATGGAAACGTCGAACGTACCGCCACCCAAATCGTAAACTGCAATCTTGCGATCGCCTTTTTCTTTTTTATCTAAACCGAAAGCCAATGCTGCAGCAGTTGGTTCATTGATGATACGTTTGACGTCCAAACCAGCGATACGGCCAGCATCTTTAGTTGCTTGACGTTGTGCATCGTTGAAGTAAGCAGGAACTGTGATAACCGCTTCTGTCACTTCTTCACCGAGGTAATCTTCGGCAGTTTTTTTCATTTTGCGCAAAACTTCAGCGGAAATTTGTGGTGGCGCGAGTTTTTTGTCACGCACGGATACCCATGCATCGCCATTGTCTGCTTTAGAAATGGTGTAAGGCATCAAAGAAATATCTTTTTGCACTTCTTTTTCGTCGAACTTACGTCCGATTAAACGCTTAACAGCGTACAAAGTGTTTTTTGGATTCGTGACAGCCTGACGTTTAGCAGAAGCACCGACGAGAATTTCGCCGTCTTCTTGATAAGCGATGATCGATGGCGTGGTACGCGCGCCTTCTACGTTTTCGATCACTTTTGGTTGGCCATTCTCCATCACTGCTACGCAAGAGTTGGTTGTACCTAAATCAATACCGATCATTTTTCCCATGATATTTTCCCTATCCTAAAGAATTTATATATTTAATTTCAATTGAGTTTCAAACTTGGTGGACGCGCAAACAACATCATTTGTGGTTCTGCGTCCTTCTGTATCTGATGTATGGCGAAAAACCGCGTTTTCAAGGCGCTTTAAACGCTTTCTTTGCTATTTTTACGTTTTCTCGCCATTTTTTTCCGATTAATCTAAAATTTCGTCTATTTGGCTTGCGCCACAGTCACTAATGCTGGACGCAATAATCGATCAGCAATGGTGTACCCCTTTTGCAAGACATCCACAATCGTATTGGATTCTTGTTCCGCTGGCACCATCGATACCGCTTGATGTTTTGCTGGATCAAGCTTGTCGCCACGTTGAGGATTGATTTCCAACAAACGGTTCTTCTCAAATGCGGAATTCAATTGCTTGAGCGTCATTTCTACGCCTTCTTTAATCGATTCCACTGTTTGCGTCTCGACCTTCAAGCCCATTTCCAGGCTATCTTTTACAGGTACCAAGGACTCTGCGAAGCTTTCGATGGCGAATTTATGCGCTTTTGAAATATCTTCTTGCGCACGGCGGCGAATGTTTTCACCCTCCGCCTTTGCACGCATAAACGCATCTTGCAATTCCAGCACTTTCGCTTCCAACTGCGTCAAAGTGTCCGCTGAAACGCCGGGTTCAATTGCAACTTCAGGCTCCACTTGATTCTGCGCAGCAGCAGCTTGTAAAGCCTCGACATCAATCGAAGTTGCTATTGTTTCAGTATTTCCTACTGGTTTATCTTGCTCTTGCATTAACAATCTCCATAAAAATCAAGCATTGTCCATACAAATGAGGTGGGTATTGCACAATTCAAGAGTCAAAATTGCTTTTTTAAGCAAAAAAACTAGTTGAAATAGCGATCGACCATGAGCGGCCACAAAAAAAGTGAAGTAATGGCAATGAAATCAGGTAATTTAAAGACAAAAGCCTCGTATGTGGCCGATTTGCAAGTCAAGTATCGTAAAATTGCGCTCTCTCATCGTTAACATCAACATGATCGGATCTTGGCATGATTTTAGTCACTGGCGGCGCTGGCTTCATAGGCGCAAATTTTATTTTGGATTGGCTGACACAAAGCGATGAAGTCGTCATCAATCTGGATAAACTGACTTATGCTGGCAACTTAAACAATCTTTCTAGTCTGAACAACGACGACCGTCACCTTTTCGTACACGCTGACATCAATGAACGCGATATTCTGGAACAAGTATTGCAAAAGCATAAACCAAGAGCTGTCCTCCATTTTGCGGCGGAAAGCCATGTTGATCGATCAATTCATGGACCAGCGGCGTTTATCGAGACCAATGTCAATGGCACATTTAGCCTATTAGAGTCAGTCCGTGCATACTGGCAAGCGTTACCAGAGCAAGAAAAAAATGCTTTCCGATTCCTACACGTCTCGACTGACGAAGTCTATGGCAGCTTGGAAGCCAATGATCCGCCGTTCACAGAAACCACTGCTTATGCGCCGAATAGTCCTTATTCCGCATCCAAAGCTGCCTCCGATCATTTAGTTCGTGCCTATCATCACACTTACGGCTTGCCTACTTTGACGACGAACTGTTCGAATAATTACGGCCCTCTACACTTCCCTGAAAAACTCATCCCATTGGTGATTACCAACGCACGGGCGGGAAAGGTTTTACCTATCTATGGTGATGGCAGTCAGGTAAGGGATTGGTTATATGTCAGTGATCACTGTGCAGCCATTCGCCGTGTTCTAGAAGCAGGCCAACCCGGCGCCACATACAATATTGGCGGCTGGAATGAAAAAACCAACTTAAACGTGGTGCATAGCATTTGCGACTTACTCGATGAATTGCAGCCAAAAGTAGCAGGCAACTATCGCGATCAAATACGTCATGTCAAAGATCGACCTGGTCACGATAAGCGCTATGCAATTGACGCACGAAAAATTGAACGCGAACTAGGCTGGAAGCCAGCGGAATCATTCGAAACAGGTCTGCGAAAAACGGTCAGTTGGTATCTCGACAATGACGCTTGGACTGCCCAGGTTCTGTCTGGCGAATATCAAAACTGGGTCGCCCTTCAATACCACGTTCAAGACATCCATTAGAAAAATCAAGAGACGCAACCATGACACAAATACCACGCAAAGGCATTATTTTGGCGGGCGGTTCTGGCACCCGCTTGTACCCTGTCACGAAATCAGTATCTAAACAGTTACTGCCGATTTACGATAAACCGATGATTTACTATCCGCTCACATCGCTGATGTTAGCGGGCATGCGTGACATCTTAATCATTTCGACGCCACAAGATACACCGCGCTTTCAAGAGCTGCTTGGCGATGGTTCTCAATGGGGAATTAGCCTCAGTTATGCAGTACAGCCCTCACCCGATGGATTGGCGCAAGCTTTCATCATTGGTAAAGAATTTGTCGGCAATTCTCCGTCCGCGTTGATCTTGGGTGACAATATTTACTACGGCCACGAATTTGAAGCTTTATTACGTCGCGCAGATAACAATCGCGATGGTGCAACGGTGTTTGCCTATCACGTAAACGATCCTGAGCGCTATGGCGTAGTGGATTTTGATGCCAATCGCAAAGCCGTCAGCATTGAAGAGAAACCGCTCAAACCGAAGTCCAATTATGCGGTAACAGGACTTTATTTCTACGACCAACAGATCTGTGATATCGCTGCGAATATCAAACCGTCTGCACGTGGTGAATTAGAAATTACCGACGTCAACAATGTCTATTTACAGCAGGGACAATTGAAGGTCGAGTTAATGGGACGCGGTATGGCTTGGTTGGATACGGGCACGCACGATTCACTACTAGAGGCAGGTCAATTTATTGCTACGATCGAGAAACGACAGGGCTTGAAAGTCGCCTGTCCAGAGGAGATCGCTTATCGCAGATCCTACATCAGCGCCACGCAATTAGAAGATTTAGCACAACCGCTCAAGAAAAACGAATACGGCCAGTATCTATTACGCCTACTTAATAACAAAAGTTTTTAAGCCTTGATGACATCGACGATTGCATGAATATCATTTCTACGGATTTACCTGAAGTCCTGATTTTAGAACCTAAAATTTTTGGCGATGAACGTGGCTTTTTTTACGAAAGTTTTAACGCCAAAACGTTTGCCGCCTGCACGGGCATCAATACCGAGTTCGTGCAAGATAACCATTCACGATCAGCCCGAGGTGTATTACGTGGCTTGCATTATCAGGTTCAACAAGCACAAGGCAAATTGGTACGTGTAATCGCAGGGGAAGTATTCGACGTCGCAGTCGATGTACGTCGGCACTCACCTAACTTTGGCAAATGGACAGCAACAGTACTGTCGTCCGACAATTCGCGTCAAAAGTGGATCCCTCCTGGCTTCGCGCATGGATTTATCGTCACTAGTGACTATGCAGAATTACTCTACAAAACAACGGATTATTGGGCACCAAATTATGAGCGTTGCTTGCTGTGGAATGACCCAGCTTTAGGCATCCCTTGGCCGACGCAGACGCCGCCACAGTTATCAGCCAAAGATCAGCTAGGGCAATTACTTGCTGAGATCGAATAGTTAACCACATTAAAGCGGCATGAAAATTTTACTAACCGGCAGTACAGGCCAAGTCGGCAATGCGCTATTGCAGCCTTTGACGGAACTTGGGCAGATTATTGCCCCAACACGTAGAGAACTCGATCTCAGTCAACTGGATTCGATTCGCGAAGCGATAGCGCGGCATCAACCTGACCTCATCATCAATCCTGCGGCCTATACCAGCGTCGATCAAGCCGAAAGTGATATTGACTTAGCGCATCGCATCAATGCCTTAGCGCCGCAAGTGATCGCGCAAGAAGCAAAAAATAGGAACATCGGCTTGATTCATTTTTCGACAGATTACGTCTTTGACGGTAACAAAGCTGACCATCAAGGAAATTGGACCCCCTATTTGGAAACTGATTCTGCAAAGCCACTCAACGAATACGGAAAAAGCAAATTAGCCGGCGATTTAGCAATTCAAGCTAGCGGATGTCAACACCTCATTTTTAGAACAAGTTGGGTCTATTCCTCGCTTGGCAAAAATTTCTTATCCAGCATGTTAAGACTGGCAAACGACAAAGACGAATTGCGCATCGTCAATGACCAATGGGGAGCGCCGACGAGTGCAGGCTGGCTCGCCAACGTGACTTGCGCGATTATTCAGCAATTACAAAACGCCAATGACAAAGCAACTTGGTGGACGCAACATGGCGGCCTTTACCATATGACAGCCGCTGGCAAAACCAACTGGCAAGAATTTGCCACGGAAATAATGCGACAATCAGCGCCACTGAATTTATTAACAAAATCGGCTCCAGTGATACACGGCATTCCAAGTGCAGACTACCCAACGCCTGCGTGCCGTCCGCATAATTCTAGTCTGGACAATAGCAAATTCAGTCGTGAATTTAAGCTACCCATACCAATCTGGCAGGATTTATTGCAAACCGTACTTTTAGAAAAAGCCCATGTCTCTTAGGAAAAATACGATTTGGAATCTGATCGGCAGCGGTGCCCCCTTACTCGCGGCACTAGCATTTATTCCCTACACCTTAGCGCGCTTGGGTGAGGAAGGGTTCGGAGTTCTAACATTGATCTGGGCACTGATAGGCTACTTCAGCTTATTTGACTTCGGTGCCGGGCGCGCGATGACTTATGAAATCAGTCGCCTACAGAATCAGCAGAGTGGTCAGGATTTAGCAAAAATACAGATGATCCTAAAATCTGGATTGGTACTGACAACGGCGACCGGATTACTTGGTTGCCTGCTCATCTGGTTTTTAGCACCGCATCTGGCACAGGACTGGTTAAAAATTAGTTCGCACTGGCAAGCTGACTCGCAATTAGCACTGCAAATCACGGCGTTGGGCATTATCCCTGCGACCATTACTAGCGGACTACGAGGTGCGATGGAAGGGATGGGTTATTTCATGCCCTCGAACGTGAACAAGCTATTGCTAGGTTTTAGTATGTTCACCACGCCAGCCATCTCAATTGCGCTACACGGCCCTAGCCTTTGGCAAATTACCTTATATCTAGTCGTGATTCGGCTGTTCATTGTGGTATTCGGTTTTATTCAATTGCGCCATTGCTTACGAATCAAAAACTATATCGTCACGACCAGCAACACGGCACTGACATCACTGCAGCGACAAATGCGAGATTTGATGTCCTACGGTGTGTGGGTGTCTGTGACGGGTATTATTAGCCCACTCATGATGTATGGTGACCGCTTTTTTATCAGTGCCTTAGTCGGTGCAGATAAACTTTCAGTCTACGCCATACCGCAAGAGGGTTTAATCCGTTTATTGATTGTTCCCGCTGCCATTTGCGGGGCTTTGATGCCGCTTTTTGCGTCCATCCTAAATCATGATGAATTGCAGAAAACCTACAGTGACAACTACCGCCGTATGATCAAGATTATGGGAGCACTATGTGGCCTAGCTGCCTTGACGATTTACCCGGTTTTATCGGTGTGGATCACACCAGAATTTGCATCCAAAGCCTACCCGATCGCTTTAATTTTTATTGTAGGCGCATTCATCAATGGGGTCGCAACGGTTTCCTATACTTTTTTGCACGCGGTTGGTAAAACCAAACTGACGGCACAATTTCACATAGCTGAACTGTTGATTTATATCGCAATGATTTATGTACTCACCAAACAATTTGGATTAATGGGTGCCGCGATCGCCTGGGTTTTGCGAGTCACGATCGATTTAGTTTTGTTAAACACGGCGATCGCGTATTTTAATAAACGCGCTAATTCTGAACCAAGATAAATTATCACTAAAGCTTATGCTTCCTTCTATTCTCATGACTGGCTCGACTGGCTTCGTTGGTTCGCATTTGGCGCAACGACTGGTAGAAAAAAATTATCCCCTTTTGTGTGCGACACGCTCCGATAAAAAAATCGCAGGCTTGCGAACACAGAATGTTGGCGACATTGATGGCAATACTGAGTGGTCTACATGCTTCAATCAGCCTATCGATACCGTGATTCATTGCGCTGCGCGCGTCCACGTCATGAATGAGTCTGCAGGTGACCCTCTGCATGCCTTCCGACAAGTGAATGTCTTAGGAACAATACGCTTGGCAGAACAAGCTGCGCAGGCTGGCGTACGTCAATTTATTTATCTTAGCTCAGTCAAAGTGAATGGCGAACTGACCTCGCCTGGCACAGCTTTTACCGAGGAAGACCAGGCTCAAGCTTCTGATCCTTACGGTATATCCAAATTGGAAGCGGAACAAGCACTCCTCGCGCTAAGCAAAACAACTGGGATGTCAGTGACGATCATCAGGCCACCTCTAGTCTATGGCGCAGGTGTTGGCGCGAATTTTCTCAGTATGCTTCGTTGGGTACAGAAGCAAGTACCACTACCACTAGCAAAAATACAAAATCGACGTAGCCTGATTTATGTAGAGAATTTAGTCGACTTAATTGTGACATGCATACAAAATCCTGCGGCTTACAATCAAATATTTTTAGCCTCTGATGATGAAGATGTCTCAACCTCGCAATTATTACAACAAGCAGCGCGCGCTTTACAGGTACCATCTCGATTGTTTCCATTTCCTAGTAGTGTCTTAGTTTTTTTCGCACACCTATTAGGAAAAAAATCGGTGACCGATCGCCTATGTCAATCGCTGCAAATCGACATCAGCAAAGCAAAAAAAGTATTGCATTGGACACCACCATTTACCTTGGCACAAGGCTTACAGGCTTGCGCCTCCGTATTAACGAATACTAATAACAAAAACTGATCATAAAAAATGAAACGACTCTTTGACTTATTCTTGGCGTTGATCGCTGCCCTTATTTTGCTGCTGCCTTTCCTCTTCGTTTCTCTGTTAGTAGCGTTGAGCTCTAAAGGTCCCATTATTTATTGGTCAGATCGTGTTGGTCGCTACAACCAGATTTTCAAAATGCCAAAATTCCGTTCTATGCTGATAGACACACCAGCAGTAGCGACACATCTATTAACAAATCCAGATCAATATCTGACGCCAGTCGGTTCTTTTCTGCGCAAATCGAGTTTGGATGAGTTACCACAATTGTGGAGCATCATCAAAGGCGATATGAGCTTCGTTGGCCCACGACCAGCTCTGTATAACCAGGCAGATTTGATTGCGCTACGCACTGAAAAACAAGTACACACGATTGTTCCGGGTCTGACTGGCTGGGCGCAAATTAATGGTCGTGATGAGTTGCCGATTCCGCAAAAAGTGGAATTGGATGCATACTACTTGCAGCACCAATCATTACTACTGGATATTCAAATTTTATTCCTCACTTTTTTTAAAGTCATCAAGCGTGATGGCGTCACGCATTAATGTGGAGACATTCATTTTCAGATGCCCAAACTAATTATTCTGACCATCGAACTATGATGCATTCTTTAGTCAACCTCCCTCGCCTGCACAAGCAAATGATTGCTGGCGTGGTTGATGCCATTTTTTTGCCATTAGCGTTTATTTTGGCGATTTTGACGCGCTATGAATCTGTCAATATCGAATTACTTAAGCATTATGGCTGGCTGATTTGCGCCGTGCCCTTGTTTGCCATTCCCATCTTTATCAAAATCGGTTTATACCGTGCGGTGATACGTTACATTGATCATAAAATGGTCAGCGTGGTGGTGATTGGCGTGACGCTGTCGGTATTGGCACTGGCGTTCTTAAGTTTCATGCTGCAGTTGACTGCTATTTCGCGTGCGGTATTTGTCATATATTGGTCAGGTGCCATTTTGTATGTCGGTGCCAGCCGCCTAGCTGCTCGGGCCTACCTTGGCGGTATGCGACGTAATCCAAATGCGATCAAAATCGCGATTTATGGTGCTGGTACCGCCGGCATGCAACTCGCCAATGCCTTACGCGCTGGCCATGAACTCGATTGCATTGCCTTCATCGATGACAATCGCGCTATGCACGGCTCATCGATTGCTGGCATCAAAGTCTACGCGGTGGAAGCGATACCGCAATTAGTCAAGAATTTTGGCATGAAGGAAGTTTTGCTTGCTTTACCCAGCGTTTCTAAAGCGAAACAAAAGCAAATTCTGGATCAACTAGAAATGTACAAAGTTCGCGTCAAAGTCACGCCCTCGATCAAGAGTTTGATTAACGGCGAACTACGGGTACAAGATATTCGAGATGTCGAAATTGAAGATCTATTAGGCCGCGATCAGGTTGAACCTGACGAAGCCTTGTTGGCGATCTGCATCACGGACAAAAATGTTCTGGTTAGTGGTGCAGGCGGCTCCATTGGCTCTGAATTATGCCGTCAGATTTTGCGACAAAATCCCAAGAGTCTGATGCTCTTGGAAATGTCGGAATTTTCCCTGTATTCAATTGAACAGGAATTGTCTGCACTGCGCGATCAAATGAAAATAGCTTGCGATATCAAACCTTTCTTAGGTTCGATTCACGACAGTGCCAAGCTCGATAAGATTTTTCGCGGCTTTCAAATCGATACTGTGTATCACGCGGCGGCCTACAAGCATGTACCGCTGGTTGAACACAATCCTATCGAGGGCATACGGAATAATGTATTTGGCACCTTCAAATTGGCACAGGCAGCGATCGATGCGGGCGTTAAACAGTTCGTTTTAATCTCGACAGATAAAGCGGTTCGCCCAACCAATGTGATGGGAGCAACTAAGCGGCTGGCGGAGCTCATTTTGCAAGCAAATGCGCGCCGTCAAAGTCGTACGCGTTTTTGCATGGTCAGATTTGGCAATGTGCTAGGCTCTTCGGGTTCAGTCGTTCCCTTATTCCGCAAACAAATCATGCAAGGTGGTCCGATTACGCTAACCCATAGCGAAATCACACGTTATTTCATGACGATTCCAGAAGCAGCCCAATTGGTTTTACAAGCGGGTGCAATGGGTCAAGGCGGTGATGTATTTGTGCTCGACATGGGTGAACCTGTGCGCATCATCGATTTGGCACGTCGTATGGTGCATCTGTGCGGCTTAGAAGTAAAGTCTAGTGACCATCCTGAAGGCACAATAGAAATCCGCGAAGTCGGACTGCGTCCGGGAGAGAAACTATATGAAGAATTGCTGATTGGTGACAATGTCGAACGTACCACGCATCCACTGATCATGCGCGCCCAAGAAGCGGAATTGGCGTGGAGCGATTTACTAGTGGCCTTAGAAGAATTAGACCAAGCTTGCAGCGATTTCGCGTATGAAAAAGTCCGCAGCTTGATACAGCAATTGGTGGTTGAGTATCAACCTCAGTGTGGTATTGAAGATTTTATTTGGCAGATGAAGAACAAGGCCTAGACGCAGAGGCGCAGAGCACGCAGAGATTCTGATTCAAAAAACTCTGCGTGCTCTGCGCCCCTGCGGCAAAGCCTTTCAAAAAAATTCGTATTTTTTAGATAGAGAACATTATGTCCCTACTTTCCAAGAGTATTTTTAAAGCCTACGACATCCGCGGCATCATTGATAAAACGTTGGATGCTGACGTCGCTTACGCGATTGGGCAAGCCTTCGGTAGTGCCGCGCTCGCCAAAGGCGAGAAGACGGTTGTGATCGGTCGCGATGGCCGTTTATCTGGACCATCATTAGCAGAAGCACTGGCAAAAGGATTACAAGCTACAGGTGTCAATGTCATTGATCTCGGCGTTGTCGCAACGCCCATGGTGTATTTTGGCACCCATGTGCTCGGCGCGACTTCCGGCATCATGGTCACAGGCAGCCATAATCCACCGGACTACAACGGGTTCAAAATGGTGCTCGCTGGTGAAGCGATTTATGGCGATACGATACTCGCGTTGTACGACCGCATCGTGGCGCAGGATTTTGCAGTCGGCGAAGGAACTTATAGCACGCATGATATCAAAGCCGCCTATTTAGAACGCATCGTCAGTGATGTCAAACTCACGCGTAAGATCAAGATCGCAATCGATTGTGGCAATGGTGTTGCTGGGGCTTTCGCCGGTGATTTGTACCGTGCCATGGGTTGCGAAGTGACCGAATTATTTTGCGAAGTTGATGGCAATTTCCCTAATCACCATCCCGATCCCGCGCATCCAGAAAACCTGCAAGATCTGATACATTGTTTACAAACTGGCGATGCGGAAATTGGGCTGGCTTTTGACGGCGACGGTGATCGTCTAGGCGTGGTGACAAAAGATGGGCAAATCATTTATCCAGATCGTCAATTGATGTTGTTTGCCGCCGATGTCTTGAGTCGCCATCCAGGCGAACAAATATTGTATGACGTAAAATGCACGCGTCATTTGTCCAGCTGGATCAAGGATCATGGCGGCGTTCCGCTGATGTGGAAAACAGGTCACTCCTTGGTCAAAGCCAAACTCAAAGAAACTGGCTCCCCTTTGGGCGGTGAAATGAGTGGTCACGTCTTCTTTAAAGACCGCTGGTACGGCTTTGATGACGGCATGTACGCTGGTGCCCGATTATTGGAAATTCTGAGTAAAGTGGCCGACATGACGGCGACACTCAATGACTTACCACAATCGACCAGCACCCCAGAGTTGCAATTAAAATTGAATGAAGGTGAAAATTTTGCCATCATTGCAGCAATGCAAAAAAATGCGAATTTTCCAGGCTCGACTGAAATCATTAATATTGATGGTCTACGTGTGGAATACCCAGATGGCTTTGGCTTAGCCCGTTCATCGAACACCACACCGGTGATTGTGATGCGTTTTGAAGCAGAGACACCGGAGGCTTTGGTACGGATTCAGGCAGCATTAAAAACAGCGATTCTGGCAGTCAAGCCGGATGCAGTTTTGCCGTATTAAGAATCACATATAATTGCTTCGATAGCCGCTTGATAGGCGACTCAATCATCACGAAAAATTATTATTGCGAGGTATCTTTTGATTGTCGGAATTACGGGTGGAACAGGTTTCATTGGTCGTAAGCTGGTCTTGCGTCATCTGACTAATGGTGACGAAGTACGAGTGTTTTCACGTCGAGACCCGCAATTGGCCAATCTTCCTGCAGAGGTGCGTTGGTTTTCTGGCGATTTAACACGGGCCGAAAATATGTCCTCTTTTCTAGATCAAGTTGATGTTCTTTATCACTGTGCCGGAGAGATTCGTGATGAAAGTCGCATGGAGGCAATTCACCTAGATGGCACTGGCTTACTGATCAAAATGGCGACTGGAAAGATCAGAAGATGGGTGCAATTGAGTAGCGTGGGTGCATATGGATTAAATCGACAATGTATGATCGACGAGAACTCAACGCTCAATCCTTCAGGCATGTATGAAGTGACGAAAGCAAAATCGGATGCCTTAGTCATCTCAGCAAGCAACAGCGGTGCCTTTGAGAGCGTCGTATTACGACCATCGATTGTGTATGGCACAGGCATGTCAAATCAGTCTTTACGCAGTCTGATCGGCATGATCAAAAAAGGTCTGTTTGTCTTTATTGGTGCCAAAGGTGCATCTGCCAACTATGTGCATGTGAACAACGTCGTCGAGGCGCTTTATTTGTGCGGCACTTCACCACAGGCCAAAGGGCAAATCTATAACATCTCTGATTACCGTACCCTAGAAGAATTTGTCGACATCATTTCTTCATTATTAAATCAAAAAGCACCAACTTTACGATTTCCGGAAAAACCCATGCGCGCTATCGTTGCCTGCTTAGGATGGATACCTAAGTTACCATTAACATCGTCAAGGATAGATGCGTTAAGCAATAAAACGTATTACCCAATTCACAAAATTGAAAATGATTTGCAATATCATCATGTCATATCAATGCAAGAGGGTTTAGCGGAAATGATAACGGAGCACAAGAATTAATCATTTTTTTGAAATTTATCAATTACAGCGTGCCACTCAACTTTTATGCGGGAATAAATTTTTGTGAGCAAGAAATTAAAAGTAGTGAGAGTTGTGACTGCATCCTATGTAGTCCCATGGCACTTAAATAACACCTTAAAAAGAATATCTGCCGATTTTGACGTTTGTGTCGTAGGACAAAACGTGTCGGCGAATCAAGCCTTGTATCCGGCAATTCAATTTGTCGATATTGATATTAATCGTAAGTACAGTGTCTTCAAGGATTTCACCGCTCTGATTTCCCTTTATCGATTCTTACGTAAATACCAGCCGGATGTGGTTCATTCCATCATGCCGAAAGCTGGCTTACTCACGACTATTGCCGGATGTCTGGCACGTGTACCGGTGCGCATCCATACATTTACAGGTCAAACTTGGGCTACACAAAAAGGTTTTTCTAAAAGCTTTTTTTATGCGATCGATCGATTCATTAATTTTTTGAATCAACGATGCTTAACCGACAGTTTGTCACAATCAGATTTCTTACTTCAACATGGCATAAGCTATCAAAGTCAAGCATTGCCCGTTTTGTCCAAAGGCTCACTTTCTGGGGTTGACCTTAGTCGTTTTAACCACCAAGACCTAGCGCCCGCCGCTGAAAAATTAAGACAAAGCCTGAAGATAACAAAAACCCATATTGTGCTCTCATTTATTGCGCGAAAAACGCGTGATAAAGGCGCCATTGATATGTTGCATGCATTTGCCCGACTACCCAATCCAGATCACAACATTAAACTCCTATTTATTGGCCCGGATGAAGACGGTGAAATCGCCAATTTGCGCAAAACCAAGCCAACACTTTTTAACGACGTCATTGAAGTCGGCCATGTCAATAATCATGAAGTTTATTTAGCAATCACGGACGTGTTGTGCTTGCCTAGCCATCGGGAAGGCTTTGGTTCTATCGTCATTGACGCTGCAGCAATGGGTGTTCCCACTGTCGGCTCTCGCATTCCTGGTTTAATTGACTCTGTTTCAGAAGACGAAACTGGAATATTATATGAGTTTGGAAATATCCCTGAATTTGTACAAGCACTTGAATTAATCATCGCTGATCAATCACTCCGACAAACGATGGGATTGGCTGCCAAATCCAGAGTCGATCAGTATTTTTCGGCTGACATTCTCTATGCAGCCTTAAGAGATTTTTATATCACGACATCCGCAACCTATCAAAAATAAGCACAGCAGATGAAAGCGATCAACATTCTCAGTTCTCACCAATTTTGCGTTGAGAATTTAATTTTTGAAGTGCGAAAAGCTCACATTTCAGCCTAAACACTAGCCATTAAATAAACACTAAGCATCTGCACATAAATTGAAAATACTACTGATACGCGTCTCTTCCTTAGGTGATGTACTCCACAATATGCCGATGGTGGATGATATTAAAGCCCTCTACCCAAATGCACAAATCGATTGGGTGGTCGAAGAAGCCTATGTCAATCTGGTCAAACTCCAGCCCAGTGTTAACAAAGTCATCGCCTATGCACAACGTCGTTGGCGTAAAAGTTTGGGAAATAAGGAAACCCGCGCAGAGATAAAACATTTTTATCGCACCCTGCGTGAAGAGGCTTACGATTTCATCTTTGATACGCAAGGATTGTTAAAAACCGGCATCATCATGGGCATGGCACGCAAAGCGCCGAATGGGCGTAAGGTCGGTTTAGCGAATGGTACAGAAGGTTCAGGCTATGAAGGCATTTCAAGAATTTTCCACGACTTAAGTATTCCGGTCGACCGCCGCACTCACGCGGTTTTACGTGGACGGCTAGTAGCGGCTGCAGCACTCAATTATCAGGTCGATACACCAGCAAGTTTTGGTTTGCAAAAACTCGATTTACAACCCGATTGGATGCCGGCATCGCCCTATATCGTTTTCTTTCACGGTACTGCGGGTGAGTCTAAAAAATGGCCACGAAATAATTGGATAGGCACAGCTCGTGACTTACAGGTAACTGAATGGCCAATTTTACTTCCGTGGGGAAGTGCCGCCGAAAAACTTGAAGCCGAAGCGATGGCGGAGCACATGAGCAATGCGCAAGTGTTACCGAAGCTGTCTATGCAAGAAGCGACTGTGTTAGCACAACGTGCGGCTTTAGTGATCGGCGTTGATACAGGTTTAGTTCACATCGCAGCGGCCTACGAAACACCGACCATAGAAATTTATTGTGACTCGCCAAAGTGGAAAACTGAAGGAAACTGGTCGGACAAAATCATCAATCTTGGCGATAAAGGTTCACCACCTAGCGTGGCGGAAGTAGAAATTGCGTTCGAACGCCTTCTAGCTAAAAAATCGAACTAGGACACGTTCGCATTCTATTGATCGGCAGGCATTACCTTTAATTTGGAATACCTGTCACGTGCAGCAGAAATAGCATTTGATAGTGCTGTCACTACCGAATCTTTTTCACCAGCTTCTATTGTCAGACGTTCGAAGTGCGGCTTATTCTTCGGCGTCTTGATTCCCATTCTATCTAGCCCTTGGATCACCCGGAAGATAAGACCCCGTCACTCGTCGATATGCCTCAGATGTACGCCCTCCAGGAACGCCATCGACTTTCACAAAAATTCCAGGGAAGGTGTTGAGCCACTTCTGTAGTTCCTCCACGCGCAATACGATAGCAACGTCTTTCGAGCTTGTCACTGCATACATAGGAACAATCGGAGTCGAGTTTTGTTTTGGCACTGGCTGATCGATAAACCCAACCTGCCCAACTTCTGCCATGCGCCGCAACAGCACCGCTGAGCCGCATTGCTTGGAGACTGCCGTATCTGACCAAGTTCCATCTGCTACGTATTTCCCACTTTTGTAGTGTATTGTGATGATTTGATTGGGCGCAATTGATGCGGAAATTCGTGCATTTTGCCTTCCATCATTGAAGTGGGAACTCGATGGTCGGTTGATGGCTTGGTGGTTCACTCAACCGAGTCCGACTCAAAATTTTGAGTTATTCAGAAAGTCGTGGAACTAAGAGACTGCAGGTAAAACGAAGAGAGAATTTGATCAATTCTTCTTAACAGCAGGTTTGATGACTTGGGGTTTACTTTCAACCTGGCTTCCGGCATCCAAAATCTGAACAAAGATTTCATCTTTCTTGATCATGCCTAGTTCAAAGCGGGCACGCTCTTCGACAGCAGCTGTGCCATTTTTTAAATCTTGTACTTCGGAATCTAATTTAGCGTTGCGCGCTTTTAGTTCTTCATTCTTGGCGTGCGTTGCATTGACTTGTTTATCTAATTCCCAAACACGCAGCCAGCCGCCCTTCCCTAACCACAGCGGAAACTGGATCAGGAGTAACAAAGCTAATAAGGCGATGGTAATTAGACGCATGCGATCTTAGGTGAAGGTCAAAAAAATTTGACTATATTTCATAACGATAAAAAGGGGAAGCTGACTTCCCCTTTTTTACGACATTAATTCACGACATTAACTAACTTCTCTAAATGCGATTACTTCAAATTATAAAACGCATCACGGCCTGGGTAGCTAGCGATTTCGCCCAAATCTTCTTCAATACGCAAGAGTTGGTTGTATTTTGCCATACGATCAGAACGGGACATAGAGCCTGTTTTGATTTGCAAAGCATTCGTACCAACTGCGATATCAGCAATCGTGCTGTCTTCGGTTTCACCGGAGCGATGAGAGATCACGGCAGTGTAGCCAGCGCGTTTCGCCATTTCGATCGCAGCGAAAGTTTCTGTCAATGTACCGATTTGATTGATTTTGATCAGAATCGAATTAGCGATCCCTTTTTGTATGCCTTCTTTCAAAATCTTGGTGTTCGTCACGAACAAGTCGTCACCCACGATTTGCACTTTTTTGCCGAGTTTTTCGGTCAGAATTTTCCAACCATCCCAATCGCCTTCAGCCATGCCGTCTTCGATAGAAATAATTGGATATTTATCGCACCAAGTCGCCAACAAGTTAGTGAAATCGGTTGAAGACAAAGTTAAGCCTTCGCCTTCCAAATGATACTTACCGTCTTTGTAGAATTCGCTTGCCGCGCAATCCAAGCCCAATGCGATTTGCGTGCCTGGTGTGTAGCCAGCTGCTTCAATCGCTTGAATGATCAACTTGATCGCTTCTTCGTGATTTTCTACGGAAGGTGCAAAACCACCTTCATCGCCAACCGCTGTCGTCAAACCTTTGTCGTGCAAGATTTTTTTCAAGTTATGGAATACTTCGGCACCATAACGAATCGCTTCGCGGAAAGTAGGTGCGCCAACTGGGATAATCATGAATTCCTGAATATCCAGATTGTTGTCAGCGTGTGCACCACCATTGATGACGTTCATCATCGGCACTGGCAATTGCATCGCGCCGGAACCGCCGAAGTAACGATACAAAGGCAAACCCGCTTCTTCAGCAGCGGCTTTAGCAACTGCCATCGACACTGCTAACATCGCATTCGCACCTAAGCGTGCTTTATTTTCTGTGCCGTCCAAGTCGATCAAGGTACGATCCAAGAAAGCTTGTTCATTCGCATCCAAACCCATGATCGCTTCAGCGATTTCTGTGTTGATGTTTTCGCAGGCTTTCAAAACGCCCTTACCCATGTAACGGGACTTGTCACCATCGCGCAACTCGATCGCTTCGCGGGAACCAGTTGATGCACCTGAAGGCACAGCAGCACGGCCCATCACGCCAGACTCCAACAACACATCACATTCCACAGTTGGATTGCCGCGTGAATCAATAATTTCACGACCGATAATATCAACGATAGCACTCATTCAAATTCTCCTAAACAATCAAATAACAAAAATATTGGTTTCCAGTCTGGTACAAAAATCACAAACTATCGGGTCCGATTTTGCAGAAACCGCGCATGCAAATCGAGTATCTCATTTTGTCTGCACCGAGTTTCTTCTTCAAAACACATTTATGGTTTTGCAGCGATCTTCATTCACTTCTACTTTGAAACCGAAGATAAAAAATTGCCTCGCTAAGCGATTAAGATTAGCGAGGCATTTAGTCTTAATTAAAGCTGGATTCTAAAAATCCGTTTTTCTTGACGATACGATCTAAATCTAACAAGGTCGCTAGCAATTCCTTCATACGTCCGAGTGGTACCGCGTTCGGACCATCTGACATTGCTTGCGCTGGATTTGGATGCGTCTCCATGAACAAGCCTGAGATACCTACCGCCACTGCGGCACGCGCTAACACAGGAACGAACTCACGCTGACCACCAGATGAGGTACCTTGACCACCTGGCAATTGCACGGAATGCGTCGCATCAAACACGACTGGGCAATTGGTTTCACGCATGATGGCGAGTGAGCGCATATCCGATACAAGGTTATTGTAACCAAAGGATACGCCACGTTCGCAAGCCATGAAATTATCTTCTGGCAGACCGGCTTCTTTTGCAGCCAAACGCGCTTTCGCGATGACATTAATCATATCGTGCGGTGCTAAAAACTGACCTTTTTTGATATTCACTGGTTTGCCAGATTGCGCACAAGCTTGAATGAAATCGGTCTGACGACACAAGAACGCTGGCGTTTGCAAAACATCGACTACCGCTGCGACTGGTTTAATTTCATCTATCGCATGGATATCGGTGAGGACGTGGACGTTTAATTGCTTTTTTACATCCGCCAAAATTTCCAAACCTTTTTCCATACCTAAACCGCGGAAAGACGTACCGGAAGACCGATTCGCTTTATCAAACGACGATTTGTAGATGAAAGGAATACCCAACTCAGTTGTGATTTCTTTTAATGCACCAGCAGTATCCATCGCCATTTGATGCGACTCGATCACACATGGACCGGCGATCAAAAAGAATGGCTGATCCAGACCAACGTCAAATCCACATAATTTCATGCTGTTTTCCTTTAAGCTGATGTCGCTTGCTGTGCTTGCTTGTGAGCGATCGCTGCTTTGGCAAACGCCGTAAACAGCGGATGACCATCACGCGGTGTTGATTTGAACTCAGGGTGATATTGCACACCTAAGTAAAATGGATGCACGCTCTTTGGCAATTCAATAATTTCGCACAAATCTTCTGTTGGCGTACGTGCTGAAACCACCAAGCCCGCGTCTTCCACACGTTTCAGGTAATGATTATTCGCTTCGTAGCGATGGCGGTGACGCTCGGTGACCACATTGCCGTAGATATCAGAAGCCAGCGTGTTTGGCTGAACCGCGCAAGTCTGTGCGCCCAAACGCATCGTGCCACCGAGATCAGAATTCTCATCACGTGTTTCGACTTTACCGTCATGACTCTGCCATTCGTTGATCAACGCGACCACCGGTTGCTCGGTTTCCAGATCAAACTCGGTTGAGTTCGCCATTGTCAAACCCGCTTTGTTTCGGGCGTATTCGATCAAGGCAACTTGCATACCTAAGCAAATACCGAGGTAAGGAATCTTGTTTTCCCGTGCATAACGTGCGGCCAAGATTTTACCTTCAACGCCGCGTTTACCGAATCCGCCTGGTACCAAGATCGCATCGTATTTTTCCAAGGCTTTAGTGCCGTGCGCTTCGATTTCTTCAGAATCGACGTACTCGATATTCATCTTGCTTTCAGTATGAATACCGGCATGACGCAAAGCTTCTGTCAAAGATTTATAAGACTCAGTCAAATCAACATACTTACCGACCATACCAATCGTGACTTCTTCTTTTGGATTATCCAAAGCGTAAATCAACTTGTCCCACATAGACAAATCGGCTGGTTTTGGATTCAAACCTAATTTATCGCAGATGATCTTATCCAAGCCTTGGTCGTGCAACATTTGTGGGATCTTGTAGATCGTATCGGCATCCCATACAGAGATCACCGCTTCTTCAACCACGTTGGAGAACAGCGAAATTTTGGCGCGCTCATCATCAGGAATACGACGATCAGCGCGGCACAATAAGGCATCGGGGAAGATACCGATCTCACGCAATTTTTGTACGCTGTGTTGGGTTGGTTTGGTTTTCAATTCGCCAGCAGATGCCAAGAACGGTACCAAAGTCAAATGCACGAAAGCGGCTGCATTGCGGCCCGCACGCAAACTTAATTGGCGCGCAGCTTCGAGGAAAGGCAAGGACTCAATATCGCCGACCGTGCCGCCGATTTCGACCAGTGCAACGTCAAATCCTGCAGCACCACGGTGAATGTATTCTTGAATTTCGTTAGTGATATGTGGAATCACCTGAACAGTTTTGCCCAGATATTCACCGCGACGCTCTTTGCGAATCACAGACTCATAAATTTGGCCCGTGGTAAAGTTATTCACTTTTTTCATCTTAGCAGTGATGAAACGCTCGTAATGACCCAAATCCAAATCGGTCTCTGCGCCGTCATCTGTGACGAATACTTCACCGTGTTGGAATGGGCTCATGGTACCTGGATCCACATTGATGTAAGGATCGAGTTTGAGCATGGTAACTTTGAGACCGCGCGATTCAAGAATTGCAGCGAGGGAGGCAGCAGCGATGCCTTTGCCAAGAGAGGAGACGACGCCCCCAGTAACGAATACGAACTTAGTCATTGCAGAAGGTGCCCAACGGCACAAGCGGGAAATTCGAATTATACCTCATGATGCCCTGCGGCGCACGTCGCGGATAAGACTTTTTTCGCTTGAGACAAACACGAATGAATGATAAATTTTCTATATTTAATTCTCCCAAAGTGTAAGAAAAACCTTAGAAGTGTTGGCGTTTACCACGACCAACAGCAAACATTAGGATCAACAAGAAAATGAATTACCGTCAAAGCAGCTCTCACTACTCGCATTTACCCCTAGGCTTGAGTAAATTGTCGCCGAATCCCTTTACCGCGCATCCACTGCCAGAGCTCGAAATCAGCGGATATCATTTACGAACGATTCGAACCGATGACTTAGCCACGTGGTGCGACTATCTTAAACAGTCGGCGGTGACCGAACACTGGAGCTGGCAAGTCAATTCCCCGCAAAATTTACAACAATTCGTTCAGAATCAAGACTGGTCGCAGAACTTGGCACAAATCAAATTTGCCATTGCAGATTGCAACGATCAATTAATAGGTACCATCGGTTTTCATACCTTCTCTCAACAACATTTGAGTGCGGAAATTGCTTACGACCTATCTCCTAGCCATTGGGGAAAAGGTATTGTCACTGCGGCTTGTCGTAGCTTGACCAACTGGGCACATCAGAAAGTCGACTTGGTGCGGGTGCAAGCTTGCGTGCTAGATAGCAATACACGCTCATTACAAGTATTGCAACGCTGCGATTTTGAGCGCGAAGGTTTACTCAAGAGCTACAAACAAGTGCGTGGGCAGTCGCGTGACTTTTGGGTAATGAGCCGTATCAATCCAAAATCAAAATAATTTGACCCGCTTTTGCCCCAGAATCAAGTAAACGAATTGACACAAAATTGTGCAAAATCAAGATATTACCTAGCTAATTAATTCGCAGCCAAATTGCTCACCTAGGAAAAAGATCAAAAAATAAATTGACATTTCTTGCATCCGATTCGGACTTGTAGCCGTATAAGTTATATGCACCCCGCATGCTGCACCAAGCGCTACCAGTCCTCATTAAACCTTGTCAGCTACCGGTCTTGAACATAACCGACTTCAATAAAGGACATCTCTTGTCAAATTCAAAATCCCCGACCCCAGCTACCGACCCGGCACATTTACATCTGTGCCTAGTCGCCGTCGCCAAACAAGATGCAAAAGCCTTCAGAGATTTATATGAGGCGAGCTCGGCTAAATTATTTAGCTTCATTTTGCGAATTTTACAAAACCGCGAATTAGCCGAAGAGGTCTTACAAGAAAGCTTCGTCAATATTTGGAATAACGCTGCTAGCTATCAAAGTAGTCTTGCTTCACCGATGACGTGGATGACGACGATCGTGCGCAATCGCGCCTTTGATCTGCTGCGAAAACTGAATAATGGCCAGCATTTGCATGTGAGCTATGACACCGATCAATTCGAAGCTGAAGTGTGGCAAGCCATGGAAAGCGCCGATCCGACGCCAGCACAAGCATTAGAACTCAGTCAGGATGCTGCGTCTCTTGCTCGCTGCATGACAAAATTAGAAGGCCTACATCGCCAAGCGATGAGCTTGGCTTACTTTCATGATTTATCCCATAGCGAAGTCGCGGAACAAATGCAATTACCGATGGGAACCATTAAAACGTGGATACGACGCGGCTTAGAAAAACTCCGACTTTGTCTCAATACGAATAATGCTAACCATGCCAACGGCACAGGTGCGGGGGCAAAACTATGAACATCCAACACAATAAGCGACTACAACACAAACTAGCCGCCGAATATGTGCTCGGCACATTGCGTGGTGGCGCACGCCGTCGCTTTCACAACTGGCTGATAAACGATCCGCACTTACAACAAGTCGTCAGAGAATGGGAGCAGCATCTTATGCCTATGATGGAATTTAGCCGCAAACAAGTGCCTCAAGCACAGGTTTGGCGCAATATCGAACAACAGCTCAAATTGGGAGCGATGCAAAGCAAGAATGCAATATTTGATTTCTTGGAATCGCTCAATTTCTGGCGCAGTTTTAGTTTAATCGCGAGTACAGCGCTGATTCTGTTGGCTGTGTTCGTCATCAAACCTCTAGAGCCAAGTATTGCACCTGATCTGTACGTCGCCACCTTATCAGATGATCAAGCACGCCCTATCGCCGTGATTTCTAGTGATGTCAAACATCATCAAATCTTGCTTCGTTTCATTGATAAACCTGTGCTAGCTGCAGACAAAAGCCTAGAGCTTTGGTCGATTTCAAAAGAAGGCAAAATACGCTCTCTGGGTGTCATCAGCGATACTGCGGATAAAAATGTATTGCGTATTACACTTCCAGCGGAAGTCAACAGCGATACACCGCAATTACTCGCGATCAGTTTGGAACCCAAAGGTGGCTCAAGCAATCCGGAAAAACCTAGTGGTCCAATTCTATTCAAAGGCAATTGGCTCAAGACCGCTTAAGTCAGACCCAATTAGTTAATCAATTACCGCAAAACCATCAAGCCATCCACACGAGAAAATGTGGATGGCTTTTTGTTAATTAGACACCCAAAAGCACGATCGCAAAAATATTTCAAAAATCTTGAATCCAGTTGCAACTCCCCGGCGTATAAGTCTCTAGCAGTCACTTGAAACACCACGGTATTCACTAAAGCTCATCAACTACACAATCAGGGAGTTCACATGATCAGGTTCAAACGTTATCCAGCAATCAAACTCATTGCCATCGCTAGTATCGGCATATCCGCAAGCGCAGCTCAGGCACAAGATTCCCGCGTGCCCGACATGGGCAAACTCACCGCGACGGGTGGCGTAAGCCAAGTCGAAGGCGCTGGTGGTGGTGGCTTAACCCCATGGGCTTTGATCACTGGATATGGCACCCGCGATAGCTATGGGGCAAACGCCCACTACACCCAAGTCAATACACAAGATTACCGTCTAAAAACTTACGGCGTTGCCGTTGGCATCGCAGATCGTGTTGAATTCTCGCTCGCGCAGCAAGAATTTACTGGCAGTTTGGCGCCGCTCAATGCACTCAATTTGAAGCAAGATATTTTCGGCGTTAAAGTTAAATTGGCCGGTGATGCTGTGTATGACCAAGCGGGATGGATGCCCCAAATTGCCGCTGGTTTGCAATACAAACGCGACGCCAGCGTGGGTGGGCTCGGTGCGCTAGGGATTACTAACGTAAAGCAGTTGGGCGCGAAAGACGATCACGGTATTGATTACTACGTCTCTGCCACGAAAATTTACTTGGCACAAAGCTTACTTGTGAACGGCACAGTGCGAATGACCAAGGCGAATCAGATGGGCCTGCTTGGCTTTGGTGGCGATAAAAAAGATCAATATCAAGCGCAACTCGAAGGTTCAATCGCTTATCTAATTAACCGAAAATTAGTGGTTGGCGCAGAGTACCGCATGAAGCCACGCAACCTTGGTGTCGACAACGAGAAAGACTTTTCTGACGTGTTTGTCGCTTACTTCCCAACTAAGAATTTCTCAGTCACGGCTGCCTATGTCCAGCTAGGCGATATCACGATTTTCAATCCAAAGAAACAACGCGGTTGGTATCTGTCTATGCAAGCGGGTTTTTAAGCTGCGTTGACGAAAATATAAAAACAACACTCCATCACCAAATTTGAAAGAAACTCATCATGAACAACACATTCCGTCACAGATTTACTCAATTCATCAGCATCGCTTTAATCGCAATCTCTACCAGCTTTGCAGCGCAAGCACAGAGCATGGAAAAAGACGACAGCATTTATCAAGGTCTAGGCAAGACAGAAGGCATTACCAAAATCGTCAATGATTTTGTGCCTTTGATTTTAGCCGACACGCGTATCAACACTTTTTTTTCGAAAATGAAAAAGGATGAATTTAGTGCTCTATTGGTTGCGCAGTTTTGCGAACTAGCCGGTGGCCCGTGCCAATACAAAGGCAAAGATATGTACGAAGCCCATCAAGGCATGAGCATAAGCAATGCCCACTTTAATGCGTTGGCGGAGGACTTACAGATCGCCATGGAAATGAATCAAGTTCCCTCCTCCATTGCGAATAAATTGGTAGCAAAACTCGCACCTATGCAACGTCCTATCGTCAGTAAATAAGCTGCACTTCGGGTTAGAACGACGATGTCTACACTGCCTTGTAGAGACGACTGGCTAGCATCGTCGTTAACCGATTGCACAATTTCTGTTTAAGAAAAAACAAAAAAATACAAACAGCGATACTAATAAAACGAGAGCACCATATGGCAATCAGCCTAATTTCATACGATCAACTAAGCGAATTGCGCCCCCAACTCTTGCGCTTCACAAAGCAACGCATTTATGACGATGCGATTGCCGAAGATGTGGTACAAGAATCGCTACTTGCCGTACTAGAAGCACCAGAACGTTTCGCCGGAAAATCCTCGTTGGCGACCTATGTTATCGGCATCCTGAAGTTCAAGATCATTGATAATTTTCGCCGAGCAAAGCAAACACAAAACTTATATGCCGAACCTAATTTTGATACCACTTGCAGCATCGATGCATCACCGCATTTAGCCGATGATCGTTACGGTATCAACCGCAGTAGTTTGTGCGAAGAATTTGATCCAGTTGCGGCCTTGGAGCAGAAGAAGTTTTTTATCCAATTAGAACAAGCGCTAGGCTTACTACCAATAAAAAACGCCCGCGCATTTACACTGGCGGATTGTTTGGAAGTCGATAGCACCGATATTTGCGCAGAGCTTGGTATGAGTAAAAAACACATGATGGTGGCTCTGCACCGAGCGCGCCATGCACTACGAAAAGCACCGAGCCT
Source organism: Affinundibacterium seohonense (assembly GCF_014284305.1). GTDB lineage: Bacteria > Pseudomonadota > Gammaproteobacteria > Burkholderiales > Burkholderiaceae_D > Undibacterium > Undibacterium seohonense. The sequence continues at coordinate 45,811 of NZ_JACOFW010000020.1, read as the reverse complement.
CCGATCTTACATCCCGACGACTGAACTTCATTAGATGAGCTCGCTGCAAAATAGCGTCATTGCAGCGTATAGATGAACTGGATTTTCGCAAAATTCTGTGCGGCTTTTGCGTTGGATAGTTCTTTAATTTCACTACCGCGCCGTATCACCGATGCATAAAATCCCCAAGTATTGCGGCGATATTGATAGCCAATTTCCAATTCTGGAATCACGCGTCTTGGATTCATTGCCAAGGCTTGCTTATTAAAATAGCCGCCTTGCAAAGTCGCGTTATACGCGCTGACTCTCAGTTCAGCACGCGCAAATACGAAACTGGCATTATCTTCACGAATATCATTCAAACGTCCGTAACGCCACATCAACTCAGTTCTGGCATCTGTGAAAATATTCCCCACTCTAACTTTGAAACGACTCGCTAGATCCATATCTTGCGCCAAGTTCCAACGAGCAGGCGCAAGTTCGGCATTGAAGACTAGCCCCCACTCTTGCTGCAGTTGGGTACTCCAAGCTTGCGGAAGTGGTTGATTTAAGGCTTGATGCAAATTTGTTTGCGTCCACTCACCACCAGCACAAGGTCCAAGACAACCGACGTCCAAACCTAATCGAAGGCCGCTTCCATCACGGTTCTGTAACTCACGAAAAACACCGGTATAAATCCAGCCAGCATAAGGATGATCCACTGGACTGATCTGTGCTGGTTTTAATTTAATGTCAGACGCGGTGTATAAATCTTGACCAAAATGCCAACCGTAACTAATCGCTTGCGTCGGCAAACGCAGCGTTTTACTGATGATCAGATGATTACCACTGGTATAAAAACCATCATCTTTTTTCAAAAGCAAACTGTCATTTTGTATATCCAAGATCAGTTGTGTACGACCTTGCGTTTGTATTTTCTGATACTCGGACGCTGATGGCAGCCAAGATCCCCTTAATTCATTCGTATGTGTATCCTGTGCCAAACCATTGCCACTGAATAGGAATGCTAATAATGAGAATGAAGATGTCAAGAACAAAGATGAATTAGTGGATCGGCGCATAGTCAGCTCAAAGTAGAAACGTAAGATTTGTATTTTACGCGATGATTACTTGCTGTGAGGATTTGCCTTGGTGCTTTGACTCAGGTCGTTTTTTTCAATAATTTTTGTATCATGGCGTGACAGGCTTCGGCGGTTCTTTCTGGCATTTCCATCGGCAATAGATGACCTGCAGGCAGTTGCACAAAATTGTCCCCACATAGCCGACGCGTAGTTTTCAAGCCACCCTGCCGACATTCCACTGATTCAGTACCGCCAACAAAACCGATTGGCACTTGCGTAATTTTTCTGGAAACCGAACCAAGGTTGCTAGGCAAAGTCATGTAAATCTGACTTTCAATATCACGCGTAAATTTCAGACAAATACCTTCTGGATGATCCTGCATTCCGGCATCAATATAGTCTTGCAACACTGCCGGTGGCCAGATTGCGAATTTTTCTTTCGACGAAAAATGCTCAAAGGCTTCTTGCTTATCACGCCAAATCATGCGGCGTTTCAAAGAAAATTGCGCGGGCGAATATTTTTCTAACAGGCCAAGCACACGGAAGGTCTTTAAGAAAGCTGAGCGCCACCCGGTCACAACCGGCGAATCGATCATCACCACACAGTGCACCAAATCTGGACGTTGACTACTGGCCATCAGAGACAAGATACCGCCTAAAGAATGCCCTAATAAGATCACAGGATCTTGATAACGAGTCTCTAAAGTATCGATCAACTCTTGCACTAGAAAAGGCCAATTTATGGTCACCGGATAAGCAGGATTATGTCCGTGCATGTCTAAATATTGAATATCGTAATGCGGTGCTAATTCATTAAACATCTGACGATAGCTTCCCGCTGGAAAACTATTACCGTGGCAAAAGTGAACGATAGGTTTAGACATTTTTTCTTGAAGAATTATTTGGATTTCGTTTTGCAGCGGCATGCTGGCAGCGGACTTCTCGCTAAGCGGCATAGATAAATTTTGTTCGCCTACGCAAACTATTGATACCAATAGCGAGCATGGTCTTTACGGTATTCACTCACACTAATGGCGCTGCCAAATTGTAATGTGATTGCACCGCTTGTGTCCGTCCTTAGAGGTTTTATTCCAAAATCAAGATACCGTTGCATGACCGCCTCTTTCGGGTGATGGTAGCGATTCAAATACCCGACTTGAAACAAGGCTAAGCTGGGTTTAACCGCCTGCAAAAAAGCAGCCGTTGACGAAGTGCCACTGCCATGATGCGGCGCCAGCAAAACATCTGCGGCAAGTTTTTCAGGGATACGATTAACTAATTGATCTTCTTGTACGGCTTCAATATCTCCGGTCAATAGCATTGCATGTGTCTTCGTTGATATCTTTAAAGTGCAACTGAGCGCATTCGGTTTCCATTTATCACTCGTATAAATAACCGGCACCGGGTGCAAAATTTCAAATTGAACCCCATCCCATTCCCAGCTTTGTCCGGCAACACAACGCGATGATTTCTCAGCGGTCGTGACAATAGGATGATCGCTGGGCAAGGATGAAAGCAATTGATCGACCTTCACATTCTTTAAAATACTGATCGCACCACCAGAATGGTCATTGTCGCTATGCGACACGACCAATTGGTCGAGATGCGCAATGCCACGCACTTGCAGATACGGCAACAAGACTCTAGTACCACTATTGCTGTCAGCAGTAGTCCCTGGCCCCGTATCGTAGAGCAAACGGTGATGGGCAGTTTCTACCAGCACGGCAGAACCTTGCCCAACATCAAAGACACTCACCTGCATTTGATCTTTTGAGGGGCGCTGCGCTGGTTGCAATAGCAAAGGTAGACAGCATATTCCACCCAACCAACGCATAGGAATACCGCGGGGCGCAAGCATATACAATAAGCCTAAAGTCGCGGCACAAAACATCCACCAACTTGGGCGTGGCGTTTGCCAAACTGTCAGGCCACTACGATTTAAGAATTCCAAAAACTGCACTAAAACCTCAACAAATCCATGGGCGATGGATAAGCACCATCCGGACAATGGCGAAGGCAACACACTGCCCAATAAAGCAAGCGGAGTGACCAAGAAACTCACCACGGGTATCGCCACTGCATTCGCGATCGGACTGACTAGTGAAATTTGCGAGAACAACAATAAGGTCAACGGAACCAGACCAAAGGTGATTGCGTATTGAGCGCGTGCGGCTGCGCGAATTTGTGGCCCAAATTTGTATATAAAATTTTGATCAGACGATGCTGGTGACAAGACATCAATCCTACCTGCGCTTGCATAAAGCAATACACTGACGGCACCAAACGATAACCAGAATCCTGGCCATAACACCGCCCAAGGATCAATCAAAATCACAACTCCCAAAGCCAAACTCAACACATGTGTACTGCTAGCAGCTCTGCCACTCCAAATCGCCACCGCCAGCACGGCTAACATCCACAGTGTGCGCTGTGCCGGCACACCGAACCCAGCCAATGCGACATAGATGATGGCTGCAATCAATCCCGACAATACGGCGACTTTGGGAGCGGGAATTAACAGCGGCAATTGCGCGCGGGTAAAGAAGGAATGCCGCCAAAAAAAGTGCATCAGCCCAGCAAATAAACCGGCGATCATGGTGATATGCAAACCAGAAATCGACATCAAATGACCGACCCCAGTACGATTAAACATCGCCCAGTCCGTTGGTGAAATATCGCGTTGATCGCCAATCACCAACGCACTTAACACACCAGCATAAGGAGCGTCTGCAAGGTCGAGTTTCATGTGCTCGCGGAGGCGAAAACGAGCTCGCTCTATCAGGTTAGGCAGACTCCAAACAAAGTCATTTAAAAATAAATTTGCGCCAAGGCCATCCGCGCTAGCACCTGCATTCAAACGCACACTGCCAGTCGCCCGCAATCCTTGCTCAAGCAGCCATGCTTCATAGTCAAAGCCGTTGGGATTGGCATTGCCATGTGGTCGTTTTAAGCGAACCCTCAACTGCCAGCGCTGACCGGGTTGTAGCGAAGGGGTATCGACCTTGCCATCGGCATCATCGAACCATCCCAAAGCGAGTCGCTTAGGAAAGTTGTCGGTTGATGCCTGTATCCTTGATTGAGCTTGGATCTCCTCTTGATCCGAGGATGCGATTGCTGACGCGGATGCAGGAAGTAAATAGCGCTCCACCGTAAAAGTAAAGCGCGTGCCATTTGCAGTTGATCCGGGCAATTGATCTATCACCCCCTGCACCACTAAATCGCGGCCTTCCCATTCTGCGGGCAACTCTTGGCGCAGCTGATAATGCGCGAGCAGACTGGCCCAACAAAAGCCAAACCCCATCGCCAACACAAAGCGCACTGCCACCGATATTACGAAAGCTGGTCGAAAAACATGCTTAGTTTGAAGGCGGAATAACAGCAGCGCCAGCGAGCACAAAACCGCAAAGGCGACGCAAACATAAACAAGTTTGAACAAGGCAGCTTGTTGCTGCAACAGCGCGACGCCAAGAACTAAGCCTAGAATCGCGCTGCGCACCAGAATTATCTCAAGACAAATCGCGCCTGCATGCGCGGCAAAACAGCAAGTACATTAGCGGTAGTTTGCTGCGCAGTCTGAATATGACTTAAGCCACGCAAGCTGGCGAGTTCGTGACCAATTTGTGTCAGCTCACCCGGTGTGTTGATTCCCGGATGGCACCAACGCGGCGCGATATCTGGTGCATCTGTCTCGAGGACAATACTACTCAGCGGCAAGTCACTGGCGAGTCGACGTATTTGTAAAGCGCGGGTAAATGTCATTGCACCACCAAATCCTAGTTTGAAACCCAAATCGATAAAATGTTGCGCCTGTTGCGTGCTGCCATTAAACGCATGCGCGATGCCACCACGCACCGGAATGCGCCTCAAATATTTTAGTATTTTATCTTGCGATTTTCGCACATGTAAGAGCACAGGCAAATCAAAATCTCGCGCAATCTTTAGTTGTTCGCTGTAAAAGAACTCCTGCTTTTCCTTCAAAGGTGATTCGCACAAAGCAGGAACAAAGTAATCAAGACCAATTTCCCCCACCGCGACCAAGGCTCGCCCCAACATAGGATCAGCTAACAAACGTGCGATCTCAGCACGTAAAAAAAGCAGATCGTCTTCATGCGAAGTCGCTACATACATAGGATGTATGCCCAAGGCAAAAAAACAATCTTCTCTTTGTCTAGCCAATTCCACTACCGCCGAAAAGTTGGATCGATGCACCGCAGGAATCACAATCGCTGACACGCCCATACGTGCAGCCTCCTCCGCTAAGGCGAGTGATTTACCTGCAAATTCATTAGCATCGAGATGGCAATGGCTGTCTACCCACATATGGCATTCCCTTAAATTGATCGAAGAAACTTGCGCGAACAGTCGATAGACTACCTCATTACCGAGCTAATCTATGCTTTGCTCGCCAAAGCCTTAGACCACGGAGGGGTATTTTGATAACACTAATAACACCCGTAATGGTGGAGCAGCAGAAATCCAACTACATTGACGTGGCCAACTCACTACACTTTATGGCACCACAAACTTCGTATCTTCAGGCCCATCAACTTTATGAACATGGTTAACAAGTGAACGATGAAAAAATTGAGGCCCAAGTTCACTCACAAAAAAAGACAAATAAAAACACAAAAAAGTAAATTAATAAAATTTTTTGTCTTTTTCTTTTCTTTTGAACTTTTAAAATTGACACAGTATTTTTGCAATGCTATCTTGCTTACTCCACATCATCCAGTTGTGGAAAAATCTTTAATTTCAACCAAACTATTTTTAGAAGGTTACAAAATGAAGAATCAAAATACTAGCAAACTATTCGCCTTTAAATTAGCAGAAAAAAAAGCAGAAAAAACACAAATCACACCACAATGGAAAGTTCGTGATGGCGTAGCGATTGCTGGCTGCTCAGGCCCAGACGCTCGTGCACCAAGATTGTGGAATGGTCGTAAAGACGACGGCATCTGGTGCTAATTGTCGATCGACAGGCGCAATGATTTTTACCTAGTGCAATTCTCAAAGTTCCCCACATTGCTGTGATTTTCTTTGAGTTATGCCACTAAAAAATGAAATCTTCGCCATTTGGCTGAATTTATCACGCGCTAAATTCAGCCATACCTGACTAAAAATAGAAAAATAAGAATAAATTCAAAACCCTCCTTGATGCAGAGCTGACTCCAACAGCACCTAGGTCATTCCTTTGCTAAACATTTTTCACCTTGAACATTATTCCAAATCGATTGTTGAAACATGACAAAAAAAATTCTCATTATCAGCAATAGCACTGACTTACATGTAGACCTAGTTGCAGAGATTCTCCAACACAAAGGACACACCGCATTTCGACTCAATCTAGATTGTTTTCCACGCGATTATCAGCTCACTCAAAGCTTCAACAGCCACGGAAATGAAGGCGAAATCAAACACCTTCTATCGGGCTCAAGCATACAACTACACGAAATCGCCTCGATATGGGCCAGAAAGCCTGGTGAATTTAGCTTTCGATCCGAAGACTTGGGCGTGCAGGAAAAAACTTATGCCAAGCTAGAAGCAGAACAGACTTTGTTTGGTCTCTTACTTGGTTTAAATTGTTTTTGGATCGGTCACCCGCTCATCATGCGCGGCGCTATGTGGAAAGGTGAACAACTGCAAAGAGCGCTGCGCTTTGGTTTTCAAATTCCAAATTCGATCATTTCCAATCAGCCTCAACATATACGCGATTTTTATCAAAAGCAGCAAGCTTCTATCATTTTCAAATCAATGTCATCCGCTTCTCTCGCAGCGGATCAAGTTGAATTCACAGAAAGACGTACGCACGGCATCACGACCACCTTGGTCAGTGAAGATTTAATGGAGAATATTGATGCAGTCAGTGAACTCCCCTGCCACTTTCAAAAATACATTCACAAACAATATGAGCTACGTGTCACACTGATCGGTGAGCATATTTTCGCTGCTAAGATACATTCGCAAGCCGATGATAGAACGATGATTGATTCTCGAGACATGAGCGCGGAAATTCCTTACGAAGCAACTCAACTTCCGGCTAACATCGAACAACAATGCCGCGATTTCGTCAGCAGCTATGGGCTTAATTTTAGCGCGCTGGATTTAATCGTGACGCCCGAGAATGAATACGTTTTTCTTGAAAACAATCCAGCCGGACAATTTCTGTATATCGAGCAATTGATACCTGAATTCAAATTACTTGATACTGTCGCCAATTTACTCATCAAGGAATGCACATGCAGCAATTAAGTCACTCAGCAATGCGCGAAAGCATTCTACAAATAGAACATCTGCGTGAGAGTAAAGTGATCGTATTGGCGGCGTCCAACCTAGATATAGACCTGCTTCCCCCACTCTATGAACAATTAAGAGAATTAGGCAAAGTTAAACGCCTCGATCTGGTCTTACACTGCCGCGGTGGCGTGGTCAACGCGACACGGCGTATTGCCTTATTGTTCCGCGCGTTCGCCGAAGAATTTAACATTATCGTCCCTTACTTCTGCCAATCATCTGGCACCTTGTTATGTTTGGCCGCCGATCAAATCATTGCAGGCGAGCTAGCGATGTTCTCTCCCATCGACCCCCATTTACAAGGTGGCTCTGATGCCGATGGCACCATGAGTAGTAGCTTTTCCGCGATGGATATCTTGGCATTTGGCGAAATGGCTGAAAACTGGTTTGGAATTGAGGCAAACGAAGCGCGCACTGAATCTCTAGCATTGCTCTGCAACAGCATAATTCCGCCATCCTTAGCAGCTTTCTATCGTTGTACTAAAGAATTGCAGCAAATTGCTTTAGAACTATTGGCCTTTCAATTGAGGTCGAATTCCATAGAACAACGCGAAAAAATCGTTCAACACTTGGTCAGCGCTTATCACTCACACAGCTATGCCATCACAGGTGAGGAGTTAAGTGCATTAGGTTTGCGAATCGCAAAGAATCAAATAGTGGAAGATGCCGCTTGGGAACTTTCAACAATATTGCAAGCCCATGTCGGCGGCGCGCAGCGAGATAGTTTGGAAACTCCGTGGATAAATGCCGTGATTGCGAGTGCAGGAAAAATTCGAAGTAGAACACACCGTATTGATGGCTTGGCGCCACATTGGACAACCAGCTCCACGGACAAGTAGATCAACAAAAAGTCAAATTTTATTCAACATTTTTCGAAACCGATTCGGATAAATCTTTCATGACGATGCAAGATACGATTGTGCCCGTTATTGTGCTTGGCCTAGCCTGCATTTTCTTTTTTGCTGCAGTCGGAAAACTACGCAGCTTTACTAGTTTTCAAAACAACTTGACGCAGTCGTTTGGCATTTCACCAAACTTGAGCAAGCTTATCGTGCCCATACTAATAGGCACAGAACTACTAATTGCCATCGCACTTTTCTCCTCTAACTCCAGCCGGATCTTGCAACTTACTTTATTTGTTGCCAGCATACTTTTTTTGATTTTCAGCCTCGTAGTTGCATATCAATTTTTCTCTAAGGATTTAGTCCGTTGCAATTGCTTTGGTGAGGCAGAAAGGCCAGTATCTGCTTATGACCTAATGCGAAATTTCTTGCTGCTTAGCGCTACCATCTATGCCACCTATGCCAATCATCATGTCGAAATCAATACCCACATGCAAGCGCCAGCGATTATCTATTGGCTACAATTTGGCATCGCTCTGACACTGTGCTTGTTGATGATGCATTTTCATGAATTTTTCAGCACCATTTTCAGCGACAAAGATTACTAACATGAATCAAAATCTTATTTACTTCAGTTTACTGACGCTGACCTTGTGTACTTTTTTGAACTTAAGCTTGAGCTTAAAATTACTAAGAAAGATCAAGCAAATTTCTGAGAGCACTAAGAATTTATTGCCAATTCCTCCTGGCACGGAAATCCCCCAAATTACTGCACGAACTTTGCTAAGCAAACAGGAACAGGATTTACTACTGCCAGAGTATGCAATCGTCTTGTTATTCTTGTCGACAAAATGCCCCAAGTGCAAAGAAAAACTCCCAGAGATTGAAAAAATCGCCATGCGTGCCGAACAAGCGGGAGTTCGATTATGGTTGGTCAGCAATGAGCCGCAATGGCGAGTCCGGCGTTTTTTGCGCAACACAACATTAGCGTCTTTCGCGGTTTTTCTCAAAGAGGAAAACTACCGTGAAATCAATAGCAAGCTCATGTCACCGTATTATCTTTTCATAGACCACGCGCGATTATTACAAGCCGAGGGCATGATAGGCGATGACAACTGGTGCGCATTCCTTACGCAAATCGAAGAACTTGACTCAGTAGACTCGCATGAATCCTAAGCAAACCAAGCCAATTAATCAGCACCTACAAAGACTGTCAGTTCTCAAACCATTTCGTACCCGCCTTTTATTAGGCATAGCGGTTATGTGTATCACTATCGTGATCGAACTTGCCTATCCTAAAGCCTTGGCCTATTTCATCGATCATTTGAATAGCGCAAAAATTGATAGTAGCTGGATCAAAAATTTCGCCGGTATCGCAGCGATAGTCTTGGTGATACAAGCACTTGCAACAACTTTACGGTATTACATTTTCGAATCTACTGGCGATATGATCGTCACGACAATACGGCAAACCCTATTTTCAGCCCTAATACGTCAAGACATCGCCTTCTTTGATAAACACAGGGTTGGCGAACTAACCAATCGACTAGCTTCTGATGTTGAAGCCTTGCACGACACTTTAACCATGGGATTGGCGATATCTTTACGCTCAAGTTTGGTATTTATCGGGTGTACCGTTATGCTGATCAGCATTTCACCTACACTGAGTCTGATCTTATTGATCTACATTCCACTCAGCCTATGGATGACAGACTGGATAGGTAACTCACTCAAAACCAGCGCACACCACATTCAAGAAAAAAAAGCGGCCAGCAATAGCGTCGCGCAGGAATACTTTAGCAATATAAGGCTGATCCACGCCTTCAATCAAAACAAGCTGGCAAACGATAAATATGCAGATACTGCCGACCAAGCCTTGCAGGTTATCTTGCGCAATATTCGTTTGTTAGCAAGCTACCGTGGCCTCTCTTCCATCGTGCTTTACCTAGCACTCATCATCACCTTTTTTTTGGCAGCGGATCTCATTAGTCAAGGAAAGCTAACTGTGGGCGAGTTCACTAGTTTTATCATTTATGCTGGTATGGCGAGTGGTTCTTCTAGCGCTATCAGCGATTTCTGGAGCGACTGGATGCGGACACTCGGTGCCACCGAACGCGTGTTTGAGATTCTTGGTGCTGATGATGCTAAACAAGCTGCATTAAAGAAAAACTCTGATGCGATCCCAAATGACGGTGTATCCACCAAAAATTCTTTTCATCTGCAAGGAAAAATTCAATTCAACAATGTCCACTTCGCCTACCCGGAACGCCCCGACACCGCGGCCTTAACTGCGCTCAATTTTGAAATTCAGCCAGGCGAAAAAATTGCTTTAATCGGCGCATCAGGTGCAGGAAAATCCAGTATTGCTAGTCTGCTGCTCGGTTTATACCCGGTCAATCAAGGGCAAATTTACTTCGACAACTTCCTCTCAAACGATTCCAACATTAACGCGATTCGCGATCACATTGCCATCGTCGAACAAGAACCTGCACTTTTTTCCGGTAGTATTTACGAGAATATTGCCTTCGCCATCGCCGATCGAGAAGTCGCACTAGAAGAAGTCATACAAGCCGCTACCAAAGCCAACGCGCATCATTTTATTTCAGGCTTCCCAAATGGCTATGACACAGTTGTTGGCGATCGTGGCGTGCAATTGTCGGGCGGACAAAAGCAAAGAATTGCCATTGCCCGAGCGATTTTGCGGAACCCAAAAATCCTAATTTTGGATGAAGCTACCAGTGCTCTCGATTCTGCAAGCGAAGCCTTGGTGCAAGCCGCTTTAGATGAGTTAATGAAAGAACGAACCACGATTATCATCGCGCATCGCTACTCCACCATCAAAAAAGTCGATACCGTGTTCGTCTTGGAGCAAGGCCATATCGTCCAACAAGGTCAACACCAAGATTTAATCAAAGATAGCAACGGACTTTATTGCCAACTTATGTCCGCACAAATCAGCGGAAATCATACCTGATTTATGACCATAAGTTTGCCTTGATCCTATTATGAGCATGTTCACAGGACACTTCTAGCAATGTCCTGAATTGACCGCAAGCTGTCATTTTTCATGCTGTACAAGTTTTTTCAGCATGGTAAGCTGCTCCACATTATCTTTTCAGATTTCGGAGCCAACCATGCTAGAACTGCGACCAAACTGCGAACATTGCGATAAGGATCTGCCGCCCCATGCGCAGGATGCCATGATTTGTTCTTTCGAATGTACTTTCTGTCTCGATTGTGTCAATCACAAGTTACAGGGCGTCTGTCCGAATTGTGGTGGCAATTTCAAGCCCAGACCGATACGCCCGCCATCAATGGGCAGAAACGATAATGACTTAGCACACTATCCAGCACGAACTACTCGCCTCTTTAGACCCGTTGATTTGGTCAAGCATGTACAAACATTAGTGGACGAAAAACCTTCTCACTTAGCCCCGCTTTCAAACGGCAACGCTCGCTAAAATCATGGACAAACAAATCGTCTATTTTATAGTTTTGCCCGATATTTTATTGATCGATCTGGCCGGCCCAGCCGATGCTTTTTTGTTTGCAAATCGCCGACTCGGCGAAATCCAATTTGACTTGCGTTATATCAGTCCGTCATCGAGCATACCAAGCTCTATCGGCTTATCACTTGGGAATCTATCGCCACTTCCAGAAACCATTGAAGAGCAAGCGTTGATCATGATTCCCGGCGTGCGTGGCGATGAATTTGATCAAACAAGCTTAGCAGCGCGACAAACAATCAAATGGCTGCGCCAACATTGCAATGCCAGTCACCGTATCGCTTGTGTATGCGCTGGTGCATTAGTTGCAGCCCATGCCGGTTTGCTGAAAAACAAACGCGCCACTACTCATCATAGCCATTGCATCGACTTGGCAAAAATTGATGCCAGCATCCAAGTCGAAGAAAATCGAATATTTGTCGAAGACGGCAAGGTATTGACTAGCGCTGGCGTGACCGCCGGCATTGATTTGAGCTTGCATTTAATCGCTCAAATTTGCTCGCCAAAAACGGCGATGGCAGTTGCCAGAGCCATGGTGGTCTATTTCCGGCGCAGCGGCAATGATCCCCAACTCTCTGCATGGCTGCAACACAGAAATCACCTCCATCCCACCATCCATAAAATACAAGACTTAATCAGCAGAGATCCAACGCATCCCTGGAATCTGGATGAACTAGCGGGACACGCATCGACCAGTAGCCGACACTTAACACGCCTTTTCAAATTGCACGCACAGACTTCTGTCTACGATTATCTGACCAGCTTACGCCTGAGCTTGGCGGATCAATTATTAAGTCAAACCGATTGGTCGATAGAACGCATTGCAGACGCCGCTGGTTTTGGCTCCGCCCGTCAGTTTCGCCGCTGTTGGCAAACGGCATACAAAACATCACCATCCCACTATCAACAACTTCAATAATTCTTCAATCGCTCACCATGTCTTCCACGCTTTCTACCGCCTTGCTACTGATTGATGTACAAAAAGCCTTTGATGATCCTGGCTGGGGACCGCGCAATAATCCTCAGGCAGAACACAATATTGCACGACTGTTGGCGCATTGGCGTGAACGAGAGATGCCAGTCATTCACATTCGCCATTTTTCTGTGGAAGCCAATTCCACATTACGTCCTGAACGTCCCGGCTCTGCCTATAAAGACGAAGCAATGCCCATTGAGGGTGAGAAGGAAATGACCAAATCGGTTAACAGCGCCTTCATAGGCACAGAACTCGAAACTTATCTGCATCAGCAAGAGATAACGACGCTGGTGATCGCGGGGATCAGCACCGATCATTGCGTTTCAACGACGACTCGAATGGCTGGCAATCTTGGTTTCAATAATTATCTCGTCAGTGATGCGTGCGCCACTTTTGACCGACGTGCGAGCGATGGCAAATTATTTCTCGCCGAGGACATCCATCAAATCCATCTCGCCAGTCTGGACAGAGAATTTTGCAGCGTGCGTACCAGTGACGACATTTTACAGATGCGCTTCGAGCTGTCCGACATATAATCCCTTGCGTGCGATACTCGATGATCTAAACAATACTCCCGTTCCACACCAACGCTTAAGGTTTAAACTCTACTGATACTCTGGACCTAATTGCTTAGCCCACCTAGTTCCACAAGCGATGACGAGGTGTTCGAAGATGATTCCAGAAAAGCTGACGGCAAGTAGACGAAAAAAATTGCACCATAATGACGGCTAAAAATAGAAAATATCTATGACACATACCCAACTCAAACCAGTTCACATGATCACTGCCCTGATCGTCATCGTTTTATGGGGCATGAATTTTGTGGTGATTAAAATTGGTTTGAAGGGAATCCCGCCGCTATTGTTGGCGGCATTGCGATTTACTTTTGTCGCCTTTCCTGCGATTTTCTTTTTGAACAGACCCAAAGTCGCATTAAAGTGGCTAATTATCTATGCAGCGACGATTAGTTTTGCCCAGTTCGCGTTCTTATTTTCCGCCGTTGCAGTAGGTATGCCTGCTGGATTAGCCTCATTAGTTTTACAGGCACAAGCTTTTTTCACGGTCGGTTTAGCCGCCTTGATTTTTGGCGATAAGCTCAAAACTAGCAATGTGTTAGGAATATTCATCGCTAGTCTTGGACTGATTCTACTTGGGAGTGCCAGCATCAACGCTAGCTCTGCACAAGTGAGTACCGCGGGATTTGTTTTAACCCTGTGTGCGGCTCTATCATGGGCGTGCGGCAACATCGTCAGTAAAAAAATGGGATCAGTAAATATGCTCAGCTTAGTCGCTTGGAGCGCCCTGCTGCCCATCATTCCTTTTTTTGTTTTGTCATGTCTGATGGATGGCGTTAATGTGGTCTGGCATAGCTTGACGCACATCAGCCTGACAGCGATGCTGGTGATTCTATATCTATCTGGAGCGGCAAGCCTGATTGGCTACACTTTATGGGGGAAACTACTCGCGGCTTTACCAACTCATGTGGTGGCACCAATGAGCCTACTGGTACCAGTCGTTGGACTATCGTCCGCTTGGATTCTCTTGGATGAATCATTAAACCACACACAAATTATCGGCGCGCTCATCGTCATGGCTGGTCTGCTGTTTAATGTGTTTGGTCAAAAGCTAATTGATGTCATCCGTAAGAAACAAGAAAAATCTTCAATGCCAAATGACCAATCTCAAGGTTGACTGATCTCTTCGCTGACGTCTTCCGGTCTGAAACTCCATTGTGGGCTCAACAAAATCGTCAATACCGAAATCACGGTGATGAGGATGGAAGCCCACAGTGCAATCGACGTATCGGCGATTCGCGAGGGGTAAATTCGCATGACCGCACCTAAGCCAATTAAATTACCACCAGCCACCAAGACTGCTGAAGCATAGTCATGAAAACGACGCGCTTTGTTTGCACCACTTGCCCATTTTTGATGGGTGTTATAACTCGGCAAGACCTCGTGTGCATTGCCCAATTGTTCCAAGGCAGATAAAAAACGACGCAAATTAGTAATGGCTCGCTCAGCTTTATAGTTAAGAAAGGCTAGGCACAATGATGCAACCGGGAACCCCAACATTAACCACTCTACCGGCACATCACCTTTGGCTTCATTCGATTTCAAGGCAACCAAGGCAGCCAACAAACTCACTACTAGAGTCACATATAACGCCAAGGCATGCTGACGTTGCGCGATGCGCGCATTCACCTCTTGATAGGCAGCGATGAAGCGATAGTTCGCATCGACCATAGAGTTTTTAGACATGTGTTCCTTCGATAAGAATTAAAAAAGCACCAAATCCTGAACAAGTATCTGGTGCTTTTTAGCGCTAGTGAATCACTCGCCGATTTATTTGGAGCTTGGTGACTTACAACTAAAGCTTGTTGTCGACACTTTATCGACATTGCCTTGCCCGCAGGTCGCAATCGCTTGTTGCGACATGATCGCAATTTGCTTGCCACTTTCATGATTACTTTCACTGACCGAAATACAGGCACTCAAACTCGCGCCTGCCAACAAAATACCAAGGGTAGAAATTACTTTTTTCATTATCTTTTTTCCTGAAGTTGAAGATCTTGAAGTGACACCACTGTATTGTCTAGCCACCACAAAGCGAGTGCATTTTAATCGATCTCTTAGCTACTGTGTAATAGGAATCGGCATGTCTTGCACCCAACATAAACCCAGTTTCAAAAAATCTTTGGCGAACTGCTCCCTCAATAATTCATTGGCAGTTGGCGTTTAAGCTTACTTGATTCCTGCTTTACGGCGTATGTCTTCTGGAATCGCCTCTTTATGCACCATGAAATAGATTGTCTTCATACGAATATAGTTCTTACTCATGTGCAGGTGTCCATCAAAAGGACCGCTGCTGACACCATAACTATTTTTCGTGAGGAAAAATTGATTTCCTTTTTCATCTTTACTCAGGCCAACGATATGCATACTGTGATCGTCAGTACTGCGCCAGTCGTCGAAAGCGTCTTGACGTGAGGTTTGCGTCACCTCTTTCGCCTCATCCTCCAGCACTGCATACCCTTCTTTCACATTGAAACCTTTTTCACTGGTATCGCCGCCCCACGAAATCGTATAGCCTTTGGTCAAGGCATTGTTCATGATTTTTTCCATATCATCCAACGGCACATTCAAATAACGGCTGTCGTGTGACCAGTTGTCTGGAATTTCTAAACGCATGCGTTGATAAAATGGATGATGGCTAAAGCTCGTCACTTCGACATAGTCATCGGGATTTAATTTCAATACCTGATCGCGGAAAGTTTGCGGTGTGTACAGCTTACTTTCAAAAACAAAATTCGCTGGCGGTTTTCCGATATACGCATCCAAGATGCCTTCAAACGCAGAGCGCCAAGATTTGCTTGGACGTCCTGCCTTAATCACCGCATCCAAAAATGCTTTGGTCGTAGCTGCTAATTCCGCATGGTCTAACTTCACTTCGCCTTCCTTGAGCCCAGTGTAATGTTGCTTTGGTACCGCGCCATAGCGTGCTAACATTTCCATCGCGTCGTGATTATTGCCACCTTCCCAAAAAGTCGCTTTACCTTGCACGCGCAAATAAGCATCGGCTTTTAATGGATAGGCATGGCGAACGCCAAAGACCTCAGATAGTTCGATCAGTTTTCCACCTTGACGAGCAACCTCACTCTCCATAAAAGACGCTGTAGCAAAATTCCAGCAGGTATTGGTCCGAGCCTGATCTTTCGCTGCTGTGCGCTGCGATTCATGGGTAATGGTGAAGGTTTTTTTGCTGCTAGCACCAGTCGTCACCGGGGCTTGCTGCGCATTGCTAATCAATGGATAAAAAAGTAGGACAGCGCTGAGTGTAAGAATTGGAAGCTTCATTTTTTCTTTCGCAAATCAAATGGAATAAAAGACTGACATCATAACTTTTATGAGACTAGCACAGGATCAGATCATCACGAAAAACAGAAATGATAGAAATGCAGCTAATAGGGCAATTCCCAAAATACAAAAGCCACTGGTTATTCACCAGTGGCTTTAACTCAAGAACTGAAACTAGCCATTTGCGCTTGATATTAGAACTTAAATCGCGTTACCAAGTTTGCAGATCGTGCATCGCCCGGAGCTAGACCGATATCACCTGTCGCATAACGATACCATCTTGCATTCGTTGCGTTATTCACGTTCAGCTGCACATCAAAACGTTTGCCGCGATAGTAGGCCACTAAATCCAGCACCGGTTTAGCTGGTGCCAAATTCGTATTCAATGCGTCGGCATAAAATGCATCACGATAGCTAACGCCGCCGCCGACACCAAAACCACGCAAACTAGCAGACTGCAGGTCATAGCTTGACCACAGACTGATCTGATTCTGCGATGCGCCCGGTACGCGTTTACCAATGACCGTCAGATCATTCGCATTCGTCACCACATTCACATATTTCGTATGCACAGCATCTTGATAGGCGTAAGCCAAACGCACTTGCAAACCAGTGACGGGACGCGCAACTAATTCAGCGTCCAAACCTTGCGTTTTGGAAGAGCCTATAGTGCCTGTCAAGCCATTCGCAGTCTGGAAAAAGTTCTCACGACGGGTCTCGTAAATTGCCACATTACTCGATAAAAGACCGTTGAAAAACACGGACTTTGTACCAATTTCCAATTGTTTTGAAGATTCAGGTTTAAAAGCGGTACGTCCCATTTCTGTGGTGAAATTGGAAAAACTACCGCTTGAAGCACCGATGTAATACGAGCTAGTTTCGTTGGGCTGATACACCGCACCGAGAGAAGGATTCACTTTGTGAGTACCGATCTTGGCGATTTCACGCTTCATGACTGGTGGCTTACTCTTGAAGGATTGCTGATTGCTTGCCAAAGTCGTCAAAAACGCGCCACCAGCATCGAACAAGGTGTTGTAGTCACCATTATCATCAATGGTATTGTTATCGTAGCGCAGTCCCGCGCGAAGCTTCAATTCTTTGGATACGGCGATTTGATCTTGCATATAAAGACTGGTCTGCACCGTCTTCACTTCACGACGCCAAGCCAACACTTCGTCTAATTCTGCATTGGATTTTTCAGGGAAGACAGGAGCAAAGATGTCAGCAATCGGCGCTAATAATGCTTGCTTACGGGTCGTCACACCTTCTGTCGAATTCCAGCCAGCACCAAATAAAATTTCATGTTTCGTGCTACCAAAAGCACCATTCCAAATTGCCTCTACTTGCGCCGAGCTATCTGTCAAACGATCTTTCTGGTCACGCCAAGTACGATTCACAATTTGCGTTCCAGTTACCGGATCATTTAAGCGCCAGCTTGGTACATTACGCAAGAAATCGAGATCACGCTTACCGTACGCATAATTCGCACGTAACGACCAATCTGCATTCAGAATCATGTCGTGCTTAACCATGACTCGATTGATTTCACTTACGCTCTCAGAAAATGGCGTGTAATAACGATTCTCTTGCGGCACATTGATAATCTGATGATTTCTAAACGGGATGCCGACAGAGTCATTATGAATTGTCGAATCAAAATGACGAATATCGATGGTCGTTAATTGGTCACTACCAGAGCGAATGGTAAAACTCGGCAACACTTCTATCGTTTTATTTCCATATCCGCGATAGCCATCCGTATTGGCGTAAGAACCAATCAGGCGATAATTAATATCGCTATCGATAGGACCAGTCAGATCGATCTTGCCATGATAGGCATTAAAGCTGCCAGCACCAAGTTCTAAGGTATTCGCTGCAGTCGCTGAAGGACGCTTTGTCACCAAATTCACAAAACCACCTGGCGTCCCGCTACCATATAAAGCGGAACCCGGGCCTTTCAAGACCTCGATTTGCTGAACATCAGTTAAGGTTCTCGCATAACCATTCACCGCTGGTCCGTCAGGCAAACCGTCACGCAAAAAATTCACCGGCAAACCACGCCCTAAATAATTATTGAAGTATCCGTAGTTATTGGTACTACTTTGACTCAAACCGCTGACATTTTTTATCGCTGCATCTAAGGTGAGTGCACCTTGGTCTTGCAATACATCTGCAGGGACCACACTCAGCGTGACTGGCACGTCGCGCAAGGCGGCATTGGATTTTATGCTCGCCACTTCTGTAGAAAGCTTGGCGAGAATTTCTACTTGTTGCAAAGTTTGATTGTTCTTTTCTTTTTGGCCACTCTCTTGCGCATGAGCAGAAAATCCGACGCATGCCGCGGATACCGCTAATACGATGGTACGAAATTGAAATGTTTTTGTTGTTGATGTTGCCAAGATAAATTCCCCCAAATATTGAATTTGCCTTTGTACAGGCATCACAAAATAAGCAATGCACGTCAAGGCGATCGCGCTCTCAAATTGCCGTCATGCGATTTTTTTTACCAAGTTTTCATGTAAATTCAATTTTGAAGTGAGCTTGTCATTGATGTGTGCCGACACAACAAGCAATGCATAGACATTAGCTATAGTCGGAACACCACAAAAATATGAATTTGGGAATGTGCTGTGTAGAAACACAATTCTGCAGACGCTATAAAAGCGCCGCAATTATAATGAGAAAAGTCTGGCACAGCCATGCAAAAAACAATTGATTACAATTTACGTACAAATCAATTGCATATAGATACGACTTAATTGTTCTAACTTAGTTCGCGACCAAACCATGTCAGTCCTAACAATCTAGAAGGATCAAGGCTATGCTGCAAAGTACCTGCTAGATGTTGCGCCAGGATTGACGTGTAGCGTTGATAAAACTCCAGATTATATGGACCAACACCATGCTCTGCACTAAAACAGCCTTGATAGCGCAGGACTACCAAATCATAAATTGTAGATCGGATCGCCTGCACTGTTTGGATATCGTAAGCCTGCGTCACCAAGTGTGGCCAGACCAGATTAAAGTGAAAACCACCGTCGGCCCAATGACCAAAATCCCGTGCCTCAATCCAAGGGTAATCCTTCGCAATACAAGCTAAGGCATCGGCGCGAAAAGCGACTAAAGAAGAACGCGGCATCGCTACATCAAAGGCGATGATCCGACCTTCATGGCGTAAGGCTTCACTGATCGAATGGCGAATATGCCATAACTCCGCACCACGTCCCAACACGGCATTTTGAACCACATCACCAAATAGACGCTCCAGACAGGCGTTCAAGATATCCTGCAAATCAAAACCAACATGCGTCACCGTGATACCACTGCTCAGTTCCACCAAGACACAATAGTTCGGACAATCTTCTGGAAAAAAAGGATTACTTATACTTGGAAATTGCCGCAACACCGCCTGCAAAGCGCCCCCAGAAATCCCCTCAAATGCCGACAAAAACTCACTGCAGTCACGTTCCAGCACCTGCAGAAGTTCAAGCACGGCGGCCTGATCGCGTGGCACCACCAAAGCCGTTGCCGTTTGTTTAGGTAAATAATGTACTTGCAAAACAGCACGCGTGATAATGCCGTAGGCACCGCTACTACCCACAAATAGTTGTTTCAGATCTGGACCCGTATTATTTTTACGAAGTGCGGTTTGTAGATCAAGTATTTCCCCCGCTGGCTCCATCAACACCACGCGCAAACCCAACACATTTTGTCTGACATCGCCATATTTAATTAATTTTGCGCCGCCAGTATTGGCGGCAATCATGCCACCTATCGATGGATTTGCTGCAAGATCAATTGGGAAAAATAAGCCATAAGGCAGCAGTGCCTCATTGAGTTCATGCAAGCTGACGCCGGCATCCACTTCCACCGAACGATTGATGGGATCAATTTGTATATGGCTTTTTAATCGCTCCAAACTCAAGATCAAAAAGCGCCCACTGCGATCTGGTGTACTAGCAGCGACCAAACCAGTATTCGCGCCTTGCACGATCAATGGCTGTTGGTAGGCAACACAGATGCGCACAATCCCAACCACTTGCTCATGCGAGTTAGGGCGCACCACAGCGAGGCTGACACCGTCACCATATCGAGCTCCTTTGCTGTACGCGGCACAATCACTTGCGTCAATCAATACGCCCTGCTTACCCAACAGTTCTTGGAGTTCAATGATTAGTGCGGCTTGCCGCTTTTGTTCTTCCATAGGTTTTGATGACATTGTTCTCTATTTAACCTCGTTCGCAGTCATTTTAAATATGCCTTGCGCATTTGCAGCGTCAAACCCCAAATCAAGACGAGTCTGATCACCATCGTGCATGACATCTCGACTAATGAATTCATAAAACGATCCTGGCACTATCCGCTGCACACGTTTGCCATCATCATCAAGCATGTCACGGATTACAGGATCCGCTTTAAATGCGGTCTGCTTCACCCGTCCCGATGCTGAAACCTCAACACACACTTTCATCGGGCGCCCCAAGGATTTTTGTTCTTCACTCAAGGCAAACACATCGGCAACACGATCGGTTGCATGATTAAAGACGTTACCTTCGGTCGCAATCCATGCCATTTCTGCAGATTCCTTCAGGAGCAAGGCGTAATCTGATTCTGAGATAGTGGCGTGCTGACGTGCAAAACACATCAGCAAAATCGGCAGTAGTTGCTGTGCTTGGTTCAAAGTTAGACGGCCATCTCGCTCCAACTCATGCAATAAAAAAATGGCAGCAGGTGTCAATGGATCACATGAAGTCGCCAACACACGCGTGACGGCCTCTTGAAAATCACGACTAAATCGCTCTGGATGTAACTCACTAACGAAAAATTGTGAAATATGGTCGGGATCATCTTGGTGTGCATACGACCGCCCCGTCATATTCAAACGATCCAAAGGAAACACGCCATTTAATTGAAAACCAAGCGGCCGCAAGATGCGCGTAATTGCCACCTCACCCGGTGGTAAAGCACCATTCTCCAGCCATCTCACAGTGCGCAAAGCCCCATGATCTAAGACGACTTTTTCGCCACTGGCGAAGACGTCCTCGGTATACGCCTTACCGCTCGGTACACGCTCAAGTACATCGTTGAACAACAACATATTAAGCACCTGCGCCAGCTCTGCACGTGATACCTCCCCATCGTCCCACACAGAAAATTTTGGCGATATGTGCATCAAATTCACCAAGTCGACTGTCTTCGCTTCACCTAATTGTTGCTTCAAAAGTGCCAAAATATTGTTGTTCATCATCAGATTCAATAGAGATAGAGGAAGAGATACGATTTCATGATGTGTGATCGTAATCAATTTGGCGTGTCAGGACAAAGGAGTTAAAATCAAGACTTAGTGAATTATTGGAATACATCGTATGCGTCGCAAAGTCCCGAGCCTAAATGCTTTATTAGTATTTGAAGCCGCAGCACGTCTGCAAAGCTTTACGCAGGCGGCCGATGAACTTGCTCTGACGCAGAGTGCGGTCTGCAAACAGATCGCCAGTCTAGAGGACTGGTTAGGTCTGGCGCTATTTGCAAGGGTAAAAAAACGCGTGCAATTGAGCGCGGCTGGTCGCGACTATGCGGAAAAAATCCGCCTGCATTTAGATAAAATAGAACGCGACACTTTAGAGCTGATGGCGCATAAAGAAGGCGCGGGAGTGCTTGAGCTTGCCGTGATTCCGACATTTGCGACCCAATGGTTAATCCCGAGATTGGCCGATTTTCAGCAAATGCGCCCCGATATCACGATTAATCTCAGCACAAAGACCAGTGCGTTTTTATTCCCCGACACTTTGTTTCATGCAGCTATTCACTCTGGCGACGCACACTGGCCAGGCACTATTGGTGACTATTTGATGGCGGAGGATCAGGCGATTCCAGTGTGTAGCCCCGCTCTATTGAAAAAACACCTAGGACGCAAAAAATCTGCTGGTATCGGCGAATTGGCGAGCATGCCTTTACTCCATTTAAGTACCCGCCTGGAGGACTGGCGGCGCTGGTTCGAATTGCATGGACATACGAATGACGTCAATGCTGTGAATGGCGCACGTTACGAACTATTTACCATGCTGATCGAAGCGGTAATCGCGGGATTAGGGACTGCCTTAATTCCACGTTACATGATACAAAGCCATATCGATAGCGGAAAATTAGTGGTGCCCATAGACCTAAGCTTGCCCGAACAGACCGCTTATTATTTAGTTTATCCGGAGGAAAATGCGAAGTTACCGACCTTACAGGCTTTTCGTGAATGGTTATTACGACAGACTGCAATCAAAACTGGGTAAGGAGGCAATAACTTGTTAGAATTCTTTCTAGGATTTACGTAAGAGAGTCCTAGTTCAACATCATTATGGCAAATTCACTTCACTCACTATCTATGAAAAAAATTCTCGGCTTTTCACTATTAGAAGCAATGATCGCCGTTGCCGTGATCGCGATATTGGCTGCAATGGCCTTGCCTTCGTATATTTTTAAAATCGTTCGCGAACAAATCGAGACGTCGATTCCATTAACCGACATCGCTAAAATGCCGATCGCCATATCATGGAAAACAGATAAAACGCTCCCGCCAGATAATACTGCGGCAGGATTACCACCGGCAGATAAGATCGTCGGCAATTTTGTACAAAGCGTGACCGTAGAAGACGGCGCCATCCACATGAAATTTGGCAATCGTGCCAATAAAGCATTGATGAATAAAACCTTGACCCTTCGTCCTGCGGTAATCGACGATGCCCCCGTAGTTCCTATCACCTGGGTTTGCGCCAATGCTGGTGCGCCCGCAAAAATGACCCTAAAGGGCGTCGACAGAACGAATATCGATCCACAAAACTTACCACTCATTTGTCGTTCACGCGACAAACCAAAATCTTAGAACTCAACACTGAGAACTGAGATCAATACCGCACAAAAAAAGCTAGCCAACATTTTTTGTTGGCTAGCTTTTTTATACCATCAGGAATTACCCTAAATTTTTCAGACTAATCAAACAACCAGTTAAAACTTATATTCGTAATTCACTCGCAATGCCAAATGGGTTTGTGAATTGCTCGTGCTTACTAATGAACTGCCAGCATCGATATAGGTGCTTGACGAGAAATTATCTTGATGCAAAACATTGCCTAAAGCGACCCGGAGATTCGATTTATTATCAAATTTCCAAAGGGCATACACGTCCAAGACGCGCTTTGGAATGCCATAGGTAGTTTGTTTATCAGAGATACGCACTGTTCCTGCATTCTGAAAGCTTAGATTACCGCCAAGCGTCAACGGCATATCATCCAATTTATAATCAATACCTAGATTCGCACTTACCGGAGTTTGTGAATCGAGACGGTTGTTTGGACCAGTCACGGCGCTAACATTTGAGAAATTGAAAGCCAAATTGGCGCGGAAATCAATTGCAGGTGCATCTTCGATCAATGTTCGCAATGGAAATTTAGCGTCGAATTCTATCCCACGCGTATTTGCCAAACCAGAATTGGTTGGCTTGGAAATGAAGCGATTTTCTCCAATATCGTTAATATATTTATCGATGGACGTGACGGTAAAGTCTTCTATCCGACGCATAAAAACGTTGACGCTTAGGATGCCACCATCGGTCAAATAATGCTCAAATCCGGCATCTAAACCCCAAGCCAATTCAGGTTTCAAATTCGGATTCCCCATACTATCTGGACTTGTTGCACTATTGTTTACGTTCTTGAAAAGTCGAGGAATCAAACGCCCTGTATCGGGAGCCTTATAAGTGCGTGTAATACCCAAGCGCACCTGATCATTCTTACTACCGGGAATTTTATACAGTGTTTGTAAAATCGGGCTTAATACGCTGGAGCGATTTGTAATCTCGGCATAGGAATTACCCGCACTCTTGGTTTCAATCCCTTCCCAGCGTACACCAGCATAGATAGACAAAGCTTTAGAATAATTCCATTCATCTTGCACGAATAATGCTAGACGATTGACTTTGGCGCTGTAAGCCTCATTGCTATCATTTGGCTTAATGAGCTCAAGAGAATTAGAAATAGGATTAGTCCCAATAGTAGTGAGCTCGTCATCACGAATCGCCGAATCACTGCGTTTACTAAATCCGCCATCCCAGCCTGCAGCTAAGGCATGATCTTCTACAAATGGTGCGGTATATTTGCCGCCATAAGTAAAACCGTTATCCGTACTTTCGGAACGATTATCACGGTTCAAGATTTGCTTCGT
This sequence comes from Affinundibacterium seohonense, assembly GCF_014284305.1. Taxonomy (GTDB): domain Bacteria; phylum Pseudomonadota; class Gammaproteobacteria; order Burkholderiales; family Burkholderiaceae_D; genus Undibacterium; species Undibacterium seohonense. Next base: position 21,091 of record NZ_JACOFW010000020.1, on the reverse strand, counting down.
CGTTCGCGCCAACAAAAAGTTTTCACCATCACGCTGATTATAATTCGCACCAAAACGTACATCCAATTTCGCACTATCCGCTAACTTGTGTACATAGTTAAGATTGGTACGGATAGACGAACTATTTGAGACATTGTTTGAAGTTTCGTCCAAAAATAAATAATCGCTCGCTTTATCAGCGATCGTTGTCTTTACATTACGATTGGTGAAGCGATTAATGTTCGCAAAACTTTGCGAAGTCAACACATCCCCATTTGCCAACATCCAATTGATGCGCGGCGAAAGGCCTATCGATTGAAACTTACCTTCACTCTCAGTTTTGCTCGCATGAACATAACTCTTGATTGGATCGATATCGGTACGTACTTCAGTGCTGGTATCCGGACGGCCAAATTCTCCATGTGTCAAATTGCCCGAAACAGAATAAGACATCTTTCCGACCTTATCGGACAACTGCAAACTGGCATTCACGCCATACTTGCCGTTTTCTTCGCTCATGCCGACTTTTAACTCACGCTGTGCGGTAACGATGGCTTTTTTCAATACGATATTAATTGCACCAGCAATCGATTGCGTACTCAGCTCAGCAGTTGCGGCACGAATAACTTCGATACGTTCGATATTATCTGGTGAAATCGAGTCCAAAGAAAATCCTGGAGGACTAGGTTCGCCATTCAACATAATTTGCGTATAGCCAGCGCCCAGTCCACGCATCCGAACCGCACCGCCGCGACCTTGAACGCCACCAATGGTCACGCCAGGCAGACGTTTTAACACGTCGCCAATATTGGTATCGCCATAACGAACGATGTCTTCTTGCGTGACGACGATTTTGCTGGCGGTGTCTTGACGACGCTCATCGTAGCCTTTGGCGCCGCTGATTTCGACTTTTTGAACCCCAGCGGCTGGCGCTGCCTTGACTGTTGCTTGCTTAGCTTTCGATTTATCGGTCTCTTCTTTCGTCTCTTGGGCGTAAGTCGTGGTGCTATACGCAAGCAACACAGATAAAGGAATGAGAGCCAAACGGAATTGCGATGGAACTTTGAACATAAACATACCAATAATGATTAAAAAGATGCTGCTTCGACTAGGCACTTAAGGATTAAGTTCAGCCAAATACTCTGAGGGAAACACTTTGATACAAAAGCTGTGGGAAACGCAACAAATCGGTATCTTTGTGAATACTAAGTCACGAGCCCATAAAAGAGAATCCAGCTTCCCTATCAAGGAAAGCGCGGATTATACCTTGACCAGGAAATGTGCCTAGCGCAAAGGCCAGGCGCAAGAGATGAGGGACTACGCCAATCGCTGCAAAGCCGTCAATAAAGGAATACAAGCATCTGCCACTCTATCAATGCTTTGCTCACGTAGCGTATTGAGGTCAACGACAACATCCGTTTGCAAACCAGCCCAAGCGAGCAAAGCTTGGCAGGCTTCGGGATGATCAAACAGACCATGAATGTAAGTGCCAAGAATTTGATTATCTGGCGAACGAGTACCCTCTTCTTCATTGCCATTGGCACCGGTCAGCACAAAGGCTGGCAAGGTATCGCTGCTGGCATAAGTAATCCCCATATGGATTTCATAACCAGCCACCCTAGCTGTTTGATCCGCTGTGAACAAGCAATGACCTTGCACCTGTTGCAAACGTTTTTCCTTGGTTAATTCGGTCGTAATATCGAGCAAGCCTAAGCCATCCGAATCACCAGCCTTACCCTCAACGCCATGCGGGTCACTCACGATTTGTCCCAACATTTGATAACCGCCACAAATGCCGATCACCTTACCGCCATAGCGCAAATGTTTTTCCAAGACTTGCTGCCAACCTCGCTGCTTAAGAAATGCGAGGTCATCGCGGGTATTTTTACTACCAGGGAGAATGATCAAATCAGCAGCAGGAATAGGATGGTCGGGGCCGATAAACTGCAAATCGATATCAGGATGCGCGCGCAAGGCATCGAAATCGGTATGGTTGGCGATACGAGGAATGGCGGGCACAATAATCTTAAACTTGCCGGTACTATTCTGCTTCATCTGTATCGCATCTTCTGCGTCCAACATCAAGCCGTGCAGGTACGGCAACACAGCCAATACTGGCTTACCTGTCTTTTGTTCCAACCAATCGAGACCCGGTTCCAACAAGCTGATGTCACCGCGAAAACGATTGATGACAAAACCGATGATGCGATCTCGTTCGGACTGGGATAAACATTCCAGCGTTCCGAGGAAGTGTGCAAAGACGCCGCCTCTATCAATATCAGCGACCAAAATTACCGGACAATCGACGGTTTCGGCAAACCCCATATTGGCGATATCGCGCGCCCGCAAATTCACTTCTGCTGGACTGCCTGCACCTTCAACAATAATGCTGTCGTATTGCTGTTGCAGACGCGCGTAGGACGCCAACACAGCCGACATCGCCACCGTTTTATATTGATCATAATCACGCGCATCCATATCCGCACGCACTTTGCCATGCACAATAATCTGCGCACCGGTATCGGACGACGGCTTAATCAATACCGGATTCATATCCGTATGCGGAGCCAATCCGGCGGCTTGTGCCTGCAAGGCTTGCGCGCGTCCGATTTCTCCACCATCTTCGGTGACGGCACTATTTAAGGCCATGTTTTGTGGCTTCATCGGAACGACCTTGATTCCCTCGCGATGCAGTAGCCGACATAAGGCAGCAACTACGGTGGTCTTGCCCGCATCAGATGTCGTGCCTTGCACCATCAGTGTTTGAATTTTCATGAACGATTCTCGGTTAAAAACAAACGCGCTGCCGCCGCATAATTAGATGGGAAATAAGCGTGAAAATAAGTCGCTTGCAGGCTGCCAACTTGATAGATGACTTCGCCCTTTTCCTGTGTTTTCTGTTTGACCGTATGTGCAGACGCCGCCAACGGACTATCAAAAGTCGAGTAGTGAAAAGTATGTCCACGTAACTCGCCCGAACTCGTCATCCAGCTTTGCATACCTAAAGCCGCTAAGCGTTTCTGCATGGTGATCGTACCTGACAATAAACCCGCCATATTCCAAACTTTTCCGGCCTGATCAATTAAGCAATCAACCAGACTGATCATGCCACCGCATTCGGCGTAAATAGGTTTTCGCGCTTGCTGAAAAGCTGCTAAAGACTGTAACCAATCCTGCGCTTGACTCAAAGTCTCGGCATGTAATTCGGGATAGCCACCGGGCAAATACAGAGCATCTGCTTGAACAGGTATGGCTTGATTGGCGAGCGGAGAAAAATACCTTAACTCAGCACCCATCTGCTCCAGTGCCAATAGATTGGCTGGATATAGGAAAGCAAAAGAGGCGTCGCGCGCAATCGCGATACATTTGCCCGCCAATAGCTGCGGCACTTCGACAAAAGTAACTTCATCGTCAGTGAAATGCATTCTTGGTATCGCGTTCCACGCATTGATATCCAGCGAGACATCGGCCGCCATTCGATTCAAAATCTCGTCAATGCCACCAACTTCGTCTGGCAACACCAAGCCTAGATGGCGTTCGGGAAGTGCCTGGTCTTGTCGACGTAAGCTAGCTAACACCGGGATATCACGTAAAGCACTTTGTATCATGCTCAGATGCCCGTCAGAAGCAATGCGATTCGCCACCACACCCGCCAATTGCACCGGGCCGAAATCGCGCAAACCCAACGCCACTGCACCCACGGTCTGCGCCATTGCCGACGCATCAATCACCGCTAACACCGGTACGCCAAACGCATTGGCTAGATCAGCAGACGACGGCGTGCCGTCGTATAACCCCATCACACCTTCAATCAACACCAAGTCGGCTTGCTGGGCAGCTTCCATCAATAATGCACGGCAAGCTGGCAAACCCACTAACCACAAATCCAACGACAACACGGGACCACCGCAGGCTTGTTGCAACATCATAGGGTCAATGAAATCCGCCCCGGTTTTAAAAACACGCACGCGCTTACCTTGCTGCGTAAAGTGCCGCGCAATGGCAGCAGTCACCGTGGTTTTGCCCTGACCTGACGCGATAGCGGAGATCATTAATACAGGCGCTAAGGCCTTTTGTTCAATCATGATATTTTTGGGGTCGTTGATTTATTTTGCGCGAGGTAAAAACAGCACTTGTTCGCCATGCACAAAACGTTCGATAGGATGGGCTAAACACAAGCTCAGGTTGGCGACATTCATCACCTGTTCTTTCTCACCACAGAGATAAGAACCATCAGGCATCATCAAAAGCGCGTGGGTCGCAATGCCGTACGACAAATTCAAATCATGGCTAACCATGACCACGGCCTTATTGTTCTCGACACACTCACGCGCCAAAATCTGCATGACACTGACTTGATGACTCAAATCGAGGGCATTCGCTGGCTCATCCAACAATAATAAGGCCGCATCTTGTGCTAACAACGCCGCAATCGCGACGCGTTGCCGTTCACCGCCAGACAAACTGCGTACGTCACGCTGGGCAAATTCTTCGACGTCTAACAAACGTAATGCACGCATCGCAATCTCATGATCTTGCGCAGATTCCCAATAATGGGTGTCGTGATACGGATGACGCGCACTCAGTACGGTCTCAATCACGCGATATGCGAAAGCATCGACGCGTGATTGAGAAAGATAGGCACGTTCTTTGGCTAAATCTTCCAAGCTCCAAGCATGAATATCTTTGCCATGCAATTGAATTGAACCCGACTCACATTCACGCAAGCGAGCCAAGCTGCGTAATAGAGTGCTTTTACCCGCGCCATTACGACCGATAATGCACCAGCATTCACCCGCCTGAACCTCCCACTGTAAATCACTTAAAAGCGTTCTGCTACCCGCTTTTAAATGTAGGTTTTGCGTCGACAATAAGGTAGATGCAGTCATCAATTTCTCCGCAACTGATGTAATTGCATCAGAAATACTGGCACACCGATGATGGCGGTGATAACACCTACTGGCAACTGCTGCGGCGCCACCACGGTGCGAGCCAAAGCGTCAGCGATCACCAAAAAACTCCCGCCTGCAAGACTGGCAACGGGAATTAATAAGCGATGGTCAGGTCCTAAAGCAAAACGACACGCATGCGGGATAATGAGGCCGACAAAGCCGATACTCCCTGCGGCACTAACTGCACTTGCAGTCAATAAAGCTGCGCACACAAACAGCATTTGGCGCAAGCGCCCGATGTTAATTCCTAAGGTACTAGCATTGTCCGCATGCATCGCCGCGATATTGATAGCGCGCGCATTCTTCATCATCACGCCAAGTACGATCAACAGTATGATCCACGAAAGATATCGTGGCTGCGTATTGGAAAGATCCCCTATCATCCAAAACACCATACCGCGCAGACTACTATCGGGCGCAATCGACAATAGCAAGGTTACGACAGCACCACAACCTGCGGCCACAATCACGCCAGTCAATAGCAATAGAGGCGCACTACCCTCTGAGCTACCCGAACCACGGAGATCGCGATACGCCAGCATGAAGAGTAAAGCCGCCACGGAGATAGAGCCACCAAAGGCAGCGACATCGACCATGACGCCAGCACCAAAAAAGAGAATAGTCGCTAAAGCGCCGACCGAGGCGCCACCTGACAAACCCAGTACATAGGGATCAGCCAAAGGATTGCGTAATAATGCTTGCATCAAAACGCCAGATAAAGCCAAGGTCGCACCAGTGACGAAGCCAGACAAAGCCCGCGACAGTCGCAAGTCCAAGACACTACTGGCAAGCGTAGACGTCTGTCCTTGAAAGAGATCAATTAGTGCCTGTTGTAACTCACTCAAAGACAAAGAAACCGAACCGATTAGACAGGCAAATAACAAACTCACCAAGCCAAGCACACTCATTCCCAGCATGAGAGTAGCAGCACGTTTTGGCGAGTTAATGAACACGATACGGTTTCCTTGATTGAACAACGTCGTTGTTGCTAAGTGACTTTAGATACTATCGATAGCCGTAACTCAGACCAAGATAAAAGTTCGAACCTGGCGTACGATAATTTCTCGCTAATTCATAATCTTTGTTTGCCACATTATTCCAACGTGCTAACAAAGACCAATCGCTAGCGATCTTATAAGTCGTCACTAGATTAACGATGCCATAGCCGCCTAAACGATTTTTATTCGCAGCATCGTCAAAGCGATCACCTGATACGACACTTTCGATACCGACGGTCAAGTCATTGCTGCGGTAATCCACGCCAAAGCTAGCATGGCGTTGCGCGCGACGTGCCAAGCGTTTTCCGGTGGTGTCGTCAGTTGGATCTTGGATATCCATCGTAGTACGCAGATTCCATGCGCCGAGTCGAGTCGACACACCCATGGTCAAGCCTGACAGTGTGCCCTTATTAATGTTAGCTGCACAGCCAAAATTGAACCCAGTCGGGCAATCTTTCTTTTCTGCGTACACCAATAAATCTGTAATTTTATTTTGATAGTAAACCGCACTTAGTTGCAAACTGCTGTCATCGTAAAACACACCAACTTCAGTGTTTTTTCCAAGCTCTGGTTTATTCGAAGGAATACCATAATATGGGTAATACAATTCATTAAAAGTCGGGGCACGGAAGCTGGTTCCATAGCTGGCATTCACGCGCAATGCATCGCTTAACTTATAACCGTAAGCGATACTGCCAGTATTGTGTCTACCGTACTGAGAGCTATCATCCATGCGCGCACTCAGGCTCGCTAAATGCGCATCTTGTTTCATGACGTACGCTAACGCATATGACTGCGTATCACGTTTACCGTTGAGAGCCGCTGTCGTCGTACGCACATCTTCTTCACGTTTTTCTGCCACAAATTGCAAGACATCTTTACCGAAGCTCACATCATTTTGCCAAGTCCAGCCACGTTGCATGGTGTCTGCATTGCTCTTGCCGTAGGAAGCATCGGTAAACACGCGGTCGGTGTTGCGTGAAAATTGCAAACTAGAATTCCAATTTTGGGCTAATTTTCCTCGAACAAACGTAGCGACATTATCGAACTTTTGCACGCCAAAATCTCTCTGAGTAGCGCCAGCATCAAAATCAACATCCAACGTACTCTGCACAAAATTCACACCCACCGTCAAATCTGGGTTCAATTTCCAAGACAAATTACCATTAAAACTTTTTTGCGTGTAGCCATCTTTGTCGGCGTTGTACGTAAATGGACCCGAAGCTGGTTTGGAGGCCGAAAAGCCATCGGTGCTTTCTTTGGCCGTGTTCAAACTATATTGAAAATCATTGGCAGACGAGCCAAAAACACCCGCTTCAAACTTTCGCAGATTGTTACTACCCAGTCCAAAATTCAAGCTAGTACGAGATTGCGGGCCAGATTTTTTGGTAAATAACTGAATCACGCCACCCATGGCATCAGCGCCATACAAACTAGACAGTGGGCCATACACGATTTCTATTCTTTCGATTTGCGATAGTGGAATACTGCTCCAAGTCGCGCCACCCGTCGTTGATGAACCGATACGAACACCATCGACAAACACCACGCTCTGTGCATTTGCCGCCCCACGGATAAAGACAGAAGACACTGAACCAGCGCCGCCAGTGCGTGAAATCTCGATGCCGCGTTGTTGCTGCAATAAATCGACAATACTAGTCGCACCAGCTCTTTGAATTTGTTCTGCGGTGATCACCACATTATCCGCCAACACATCTTTAGCGACTTGCGCTTGCCGTGCCGCAGTAATAATGACTTGTTCTTGGGTATTGTCAGTTTGTGCGAATGTAGGAGTTGAAAAACAGGCGGCAATCGCCAGACCTAGACTGAGAGGTTTACATTGTTGAATCATAATAAAATCACTTGATGCGCTATCGGTTCAACACAAATTATTGAACGTCATAGCAAGTCGCAAGCCACCGAGATCCCCGTTGTGTGCTTGAATACAAAGTATGATTTGGATAGAAGAAAGCAGCAGCTTTACGACAAGCTTGCTGTTGTTTGCTCTTAATGACTGAAATTACTCGTTCGATGAGATAGTTTTTTTAAAAAAACCAGCGCAAGAAGAATCATTACAGAACATCCCCGTTCCTCATACTTCACTTATCTTGGCCGGTATCCGGGCTGACAAACATCACCATCACACCTTCCCATGCACGAAGCACAGTGGTTACGAAGGATGGCTGGCTTGGCGAAAAAACCAAGCGTTTGTACACCGTTGCGGGGGCAGCACACGCATGCGAAATCGCATTGTGTTTCCCGTTTAACCGCCGACATGATTATGTCAGCGAGCACCAAAACAGCGGCATTTTAGCCTTTAACGGGTAGTTGGACAAGGATGGTCTGCTATTTCCGCCGATACAAAAAATCGACAACGCTGTCAAACTCGGGCAAAACAAACCATTAAAGATCATTCCAGATCAAATATTGCTTGTGAATACAAGGGAGATATTAGGCATTTTTTGGAGGATCAAGCTTACTGGCTAGCGATACCCAGGCATTCAGTAAATCTCGATGCAATTCAGCAATTTCAACAAAACGCACGCCAATGCGGAAAGCATCACCACTCAAAATTGAATGCAGGATGGCGATTTTGCAGGGGACCTTATAAAGTTCCGTGCTACCTTGTCCAATATGGGGGATTTCCAGCATACATTGAAACTCTTTATCGATCATCAAGGCTTGTGGGCTTAAGATTAATACGCCCGTGGCGGACACGTTAATGGCGCGTATCGGCAAAATATGACCTTCAGCGAGCTTAATCATGCCGCGCCAGGTCACATTAATTCTTGGGCTTCTACGCAGTTCTATCATGTTGGTGGGGTTTCAATGGGCTACAAATCACGGAGAAAAACACTAAAGTGTGTTCTGTCATTGTTTAAATATTAATCTGAGACAATATTTTACGACACTTTAGTAAAGCTCTTGCGATCGCAGCACACATTTCCATCCAAGGTGGGTAAAGAACTTTGCTTAAGCTGCTTTCCAACGGGTATAAATGTAGCCAAGGACAATCGCAGTAAGCGCAATTTCCGATTGCATCATGACATTCGCTAGTGTTGTGACCTGATTAAACCCAAAAATATCCAGCATGACCGCTTTATCTGCTTGGGTTGAGATATACACGGTGAACAAATACAGCGACATAAATGTTTTTGGCGTATTGGTCAGTTTTCCCAAACTGTTGGCCAAAGCCGCAATACTAATGATGCCAACCAACAGAGCCAAAGCAAACAAGGGAGTTACAAAACTTAAGCGAAAAATAATCACGCCAGTAAAAAGCAGACCTAGAACGATTGTCGCTAGCAATTGCCTACAATAGCGACGTACAGCACCACCTCTTACAGCACCAGTCATGCCTTCAATCGCGGCTTGAAAATCACGCGTACTGTTATCACTAATTAAGACGCCCCAAAATGCCACGGCAAACACAGTCAATCCTGGTATTGCTTTGAGATTGCATACTGCAGCAAGCCCCGTCAACACAACTAAAGCGATAATAGCGAACGGTGCATTCACTAAAGTCAGTGCAATATCGGCAATCACTTGTCCCATAAAATTCGACGAACGTGCCGCCCACATAAAAAGAGGTTGTACATGTTTAGCTAATGGGCGGGTCCAGTTGTTCAATATTTCCAGAGGTGAGCGACGTTTTCTAGCATGTGACTGCTTTACTCTATCTGGTGAAAAGCGATGTAACAATAGGACGGCTGGCAATAAAAGTGTTAAGGCTAATCCAGCTGCAGAAAGACGCAATATGAACATTTGCCAAGACCACAAGTTGACGGGCAAAGCAATCGGCACAACTAATGGATCAAAGGTACTGGAACCAAGTGAAAAGTGATTGGTTAAGAAATGCGTTTTCAAAACCACAATCGTACTCACCAAGCCACTAAAATCCATTAACAACCAGGGTGACAAAGAGCCAGCACTCATTTCTTCTATCTTCGCAATAATCGATAGCTGGAACATCCAAGAGATGAAATAAATGAAGTCGCCAGCTTTACCCATTAAGAGTGGAACACTATCAAATAAAATCGCAGCACTGACAGCGAAAACGATCATCGGCCCCAAGACTAATAAATAGGTCTGTAAGTAGACCAAGACTTGAATCGGCCCATCACCTCGCATGGCATGTAACACCATAATGGAACACATCGCCACCATGATTAATGCCAACATATAAATTACACCACCAAGCCAGCGACTAAATAGAAACAAACTATTGCTGACCGGTGTGGCAGCGATTACACAGCCAATCCCACTGCGAATATCTTCGACTATCCTGCCACGCACCAAGAAGAAACCAATCAAGGCCAACAAAAAACTCAGCATACTCGCGCTTCCCATCGCCAAAGCCGAACTGGTGTACAACACGCGCGCTTGCTGAATCACCATCAAACTCGATCCGGTTTTTGGATCGACGATCATGGCCCAGCTAATCGCGATCATCGCCATCACGGCGACCAAGGTGCTGAGTCTGCGCATGCGCAATCTAACTTCGTTCATCGCTAGCACTTGCAACAAATGCAGTGTCTGCAGTATGCCCGGACGATTAACCTGCATGGGAAAGGTGACTGCTGACGCATTTGCCTTAATGCCTGGCATGACAGCTGATTTGCTGGAGAGTGGTGACCCGCGCATCATGCCACCTCTTGTAATGAGTAACGTTGCGCCATCAATGCATCCTCTAAGTTAGGCTGCACAAGTTCGGCGTCTGCATGAGGTTGTGTTGCGTGAGCGATTCTGAATAACACCAATTCGCCTTGGCGCTGAGTGTGTAAAACTTGAACGCGTTGACGCATCGCCTCGACGTCGGCATTCGCTAGCTTCACCGTCCAGATCTGTCCATAAGCTCGGTTGATCAGGTTTTCTGGCGTATCAAAACCGATCAGTTTTCCATTGCGCATGATCGCCAATTCACTGGCAACACTCTCAACGTCAGACACAATGTGAGTAGACATAATCACTAATTTATTAGCTCCCAATTCACTTAATAAATTTCGAAAACGCAAGCGCTCTTCCGGATCTAAACCTGCAGTTGGCTCATCAACCACCAAGATGTCGGGATCATTTAATAAGGCCTGAGCAATTCCGAGACGACGACGCATACCACCAGAGAAAGCCGCTGCTGAACGCTGCGCATGTTCAGTCAAATTTACCAGTTCCAGTAAATAGCGTATGCGTTCCGGATCACGTACCCCCTTGAGCGCGGCGAAATATTGCATAAATTCGAGCGCACTTAAATTTGGATAAACACCGAAATCTTGCGGCAAAAATCCCAGTCTGGTACGAATCGCGTCAGGGGATTTAACAATATCGACACCTTGAAAAATAATTTCACCACTGGTCGGTTTGGTGAGGGTCGCAATCATTTGCATCAAGGTTGTTTTACCAGCGCCATTGTGCCCTATCAATCCCAACACACCACGCGTCAGATGTAAGCTAACGTCGTCAACTGCGGTCACATTTTTACCAAATTGTTTTACGACATGACGTATTTCCAACATGATCCATCTCCCAGTATGAGTTAGCCTTGTCACGCGTGTCGCAAAAGAAGGGACTCATTGCGGTACGAGGACTACGATGGATATAGAGTAAAACAATCAAGCCTGAACATTTTTCAAATTGAGACAAACTGCCCAAACCAGGGAATAGCCTGCAAAAAAATTGTCACCAAGTCGCCAAGCTTCACATTGAAAATTGTCGATACGATGACCGATAATAGGCAAAATGCTACAAGTATTTGCTAGGGTGAAGTCGAGCTTCGTGCCTCATACAACATTTCACAAACAAATAACGCAAAATCAAGACATAAAAACTCGAATGTGTTTGAATCAAAGAAATTGATTTTTTACGATTCTCAATGAACTTGCCTTCACTTCGTTTCTTAGAGCATGAATCGCCCGGGCGTCGGCTGTTGGGTCGCTTGCTGCCAGCGATTGTGTTTATTGGGACAGGTTTTGCCACGGAACTTATCTTATTTGAAGAACGCAGCCGTCAGGACAGTATCGCCCGACAAAAAATCATCAGTAACGCTGGCGAAATCCGCGCCATGATTGAATCAGAACTTAATGCCACCATTCATTTAGCATCGGGGCTGGTTTCTTTTATTAAGACAAAGAATGGCGAATATCGAGTCAAGGATATGGAACCATGGCTAACGGATCTGCAATCAAATGAAGCAAGCATACGCAATATCAGTATCGCTCCAGGCAATCGGATTCAAACGATTGTGCCGAGTGAAGGTAACGAGTCCGCACTAGGAATTTACTATCCGGACAATCCACAGCAATGGCCAGCAATTGAAAAGATCATTCGCAGTCAAAACGCTGCGTTAGCCGGCCCTTTCGAACTTAAGCAAGGTGGACTAGGCTTGGCGTATCGTGTACCAGTTTTTCTCAACAATGGCTCTTACTGGGGGCTCGTTAGTACCATACTCAATGCCGATCAGGTGTTTGCCCAAGCCTCGCAAAGAGCCAAGGAATTACAGTTAGACTTTGCTATTGTCGATCTTGAGCAAGCAAAACATACGAAGCCAATTTACGGTAATCTTGAAATAGACCGACACCATGCCAATCAGTTAAAAGTGAATATTTCGGGTCGAGATATTCAACTGTTGACCATTTCAAACAAACCTGACGAATTTAATTTCTACACACTCGTTCAACGTCTTGCTGGCTGGTCTATCGCATTTCTGTTGGGATTTTTGATTGCCAGAACATTCCAATCTTACCGTCGACAGACTCGTGCCTACTTCGCTCTCAATGAAAGTCAACAGCGTTTTATGAGTGCCTTCAATACGGCGCCACAAGGCATGGCTTTAGTTGCTGAAGATGGTCAATGGATCAGTGCAAATCCTATGCTGTGTAGCATTTTAGGTTATGAAGAGTTTGAACTTTTACAACAGCCACTGAGCACATTATCGGATCAATTAGCCATGCCTCTGTTGTTAAATCAATGGGAACAACGTGGCGAAAGTTGCCTACAGTTTGAGTTAGGACTGCGCCATCGAGATGGCAGGAAAGTTGTATGCCTATTGAGCCTAGCTCTGATTGAATACGAAAAATTGGAGAAGACCTATTGGATCTTTCAAGTAATCGACATAAGCCGACGGGTCGCCGCCGAATCAGAACTGCAAGCCAGCGCCGAATATACCCAAGCGATTCTCAACAATGTTGCGGAAGGAATTGTCAGTACCAGTTTCGACGGTGACATTCATTCTATCAATGCCGCGGCATTAGACATATTGAAATTTCCAGAGTCAATGCTAACCACCACGAATTTTCTGACGCGATTGTGTGGTGACAATCCACTTAGTTTAAGCAGTGAAATTGCAAGGTTTATCCAAAACATACGTACCGAAGACTTCGAGCATAGCGAAACCGGTACAAATATTTTGCAACGCGAAAGCGTCATTACCGACTATCACGGCAATGCGATTCATATTGAGTTTAGCATTTCGCACGTTCAACAGAAATCCGACATAGAACTCATCGTGGTATTCCGCGACATCACTGAGCGCAAGCGCTTAGAAATGATGCAGAGTGAATTCGTCTCAATAGTCAGTCATGAATTGAGAACGCCTTTGACCTCGATTATTGGCTCGTTAAAACTCATTGAAGGTGGCATTTTCGGTAGCTTGCCAGATTCCTTAGCCAGAATGATTCGTATCGCTCTGCAAAATGGAGAACAACTCGCGCTGATCATTAACGACATTCTCGATATGGACAAATTGGCTGCCGGAAAAATGGAGTTCCACATTGAAACGCTTTCGATCAATGCGGTAATTTCGCAAAGTATCGAGAACAATCTAGACTTTGCCAAACAATACCAAGTGAAGTTTGAATTCACTAAGCTAGATATCGACTATTTGATACTCGCTGATATGCAACGAGTCCTACAAATTATGTCTAACTTACTCTCCAATGCTGCGAAATTTTCCTCTCCTAATACGATTGTCCATATCGTCGTCGAACGCGAGCCAAGTCAAGTTCGGATTACCATCAAAGATCAAGGTGAAGGCATACCACGGCAACATCAAGATCGCCTGTTCAAAAAATTCTCTCAGGTTGACGGCAGCAGTACCCGCAAAAAAGGCGGCACGGGATTAGGTCTGTCGATTTGCAAAGAGATGGTCGAAAGGATGGATGGAAAAATCGGGTTTACATCGGTCGAGGGCAAAGGCTCCAGCTTCCATTTCACCCTACCGCTAGCACCATCTAAAGATATTATCTAACAAAAATTCGATCCATCAAGCCTACGCATTTTCACTCAACGGATCGAATTTATCGCCAGTAAGCTACAAACCAGTATGCGTAGCAATAAAGGACTTCATCGCTGCGATATCGGTGTCCATCACAGTAAAACGCTGTGGCAACGCCTCGATATTCTCAAATCCTGCGGGACGTGCTGCATCGCGACCTAGTGCCTCTTGTATTGTTTCATTAAACTTCGCTGGCAAGGCGGTTTCCAACACGATCATGGTCACATTCTCACGTAAATGCTCAAGTGCTACCTTGATGCCATCGGCGGTATGCGTATCGACTGTGATGCCAAATTCTTTTTCCACTTGTCGAATCGTTTGCAGGCGATCTGCATGCACTGATTTACCAGAAGTAAATCCAAAGTGCGCGATTTTCTTGAACTCGTCACCGTCACTGCCAACTGCACCTGATAAATCAAAACCTCCTTCGGTTTCCACTTTCTTAAATAAGGCTTTTACTCGTGCGGTATCGCCATCCAATAAATCGTAGATGAAACGTTCAAAGTTCGAAGCCTTAGAAATATCCATGGAAGGACTAGTCGTGTGATAAGTCTCAGCCGACTTACGCACACGATAAACACCTGTGCGGAAGAATTCATCAAGCACATCATTCTCATTCGTTGCGACCACTAATTGTGCTATCGGCAGCCCCATCATACGGGCGATATGGCCCGCGCAGATGTTGCCAAAATTACCGGAGGGTACTGTGAAGGATACTTGCTGATCATTGCTGCTCGTAGCTGACAAATAGCCTCGAAAATAGTACACAACTTGTGCCACCACGCGCGCCCAATTAATGGAATTCACGGTGCCAATTTTTTGCTGCGTTTTAAATGCTAAATCGTTCGACACGGCTTTCACCATGTCTTGGCAATCATCAAAGACTCCATCAACAGCAATATTAAAAATATTCGGGTCTTGCAGACTAAACATTTGCGCAGTTTGAAATGCGCTCATTTTTTTATGCGGTGAAAGCATAAACACACGAATACCTTTTTTACCGCGCATTGCATATTCTGCAGCACTGCCCGTATCACCTGAAGTCGCTCCAAAAATATTTAACTCAGCCTGTTTTTTTGTTAGCGCATATTCAAACAAGTTGCCCAACAATTGCATTGCCATATCTTTAAAGGCTAAAGTAGGACCATTCGATAGTGCTTGTAAAACCAATTTATGCGTCCCAGATTCTTTCAAAATACGCAGTGGCGTAATCGCCTGTGCAGATTCATCACTACGCGCGTTTTTATACACTTCGGCCGTATAAGTTTTACGCGTTATGTCTTGTAAATCAGCATCAGGAATATCGGTAGCAAATTTTCTTAACACTTCAAATGCTAAATCGGCGTAGCTCAAATCACGCCAACGATTTAGCTCCTCTGGAGTCACCTGCGGATATGTTTTAGGCAAAAACAAGCCGCCATCAGGTGCCAAGCCACCCAATAAAATTTCGGAAAAAGAAACGGAAGAATCGGAAGTTGCTGCGTAACCACGGGTGGACAGGTATTGCATAATGAGAAAATGAAGATAAGTAAGTGAAGTCGGATTTTCTCTTAATTATATCTTGCAATGCAGCAAAAAATTCGTTCAAGACTGAATTTTCTTGAAAGAAATGACGAATATTCGATGGAAATACCCTTTACATCGGTTCAACTTAAAGTAATCAAAGTTCTAAAAATAGTTAGCTGACTTGATACCAGATTCAAGATCTCGATCAAATTTGCATCCGAAAACTCCTTGCTCGATGCGTTATTCACCTTCAACATCTATTGTATGATTGTGCTCCAACATCGCTGCCAAGCTAACCTAGTCTTCTGTGAGTTTAATTATGCAAACTGAACATTTCTGGATGCCCTTCACTGCCAATCGTCAATTCAAAATCAAGCCACGTATGTTAGAACGCGCCAAAGGTATGTATTACCAAAGTACAGACGGTCGCGAGATACTTGATGGCACAGCAGGTCTCTGGTGTGTAAATGCTGGTCATAATCACCCTAAGATTGTGGAAGCCATTCAAAAGCAAGCAGCGACGATGGATTTCGCACCGACTTTTCAAATGGGACATCCATTGGCATTTGAAGCGGCTAGCAAACTCGCCAGTATGGCGCCATCCGGACTAGATCGCGTTTTCTTTTGCAATGACGGCTCTGAAGGCGTAGATACGGCGCTAAAAATCGCCCTTGCCTATCACAAGCTGCGCGGTGATGCTGGGCGTTTTCGCCTGATCGGGCGTGAGCGCGCTTATCATGGCGTCGGCTTTGGTGGTATTTCTGTCGGTGGTATTGCCGGCAATCGCAAACAATTTGGCCCGGCTTTGTCTGGTGTCGATCATTTGCCTCATCCTTTGAACATTGCCAAAAATGCTTACAGCAAAGGTCTGCCGGAATATGGTGTTGAACTCGCCGACGTATTGGAACAAAGACTATTAGCGCTACATGATGCAAGCACCGTTGCAGCCGTCATTGTCGAGCCCATTCAAGGGTCGACAGGTGTGATTCTGCCACCACAAGGCTATCTGCAAAAACTCAGGGAGATTTGCAATAAGCATGGAATTTTATTGATTTTTGATGAAGTGATCACCGGCTTTGGTCGCCTTGGTAGTGCTTTTGGCGCTGACTATTTCGGGGTAAAGCCCGACATGATCGTTTGCGCGAAAGGCTTAACCAACGCGGCAGTTCCGATGGGAGCAGTGATCGCCAGCACCGAAATTTATGACACGTTTATGCATGCTGCACCGCAGGACCAGATCGAATTTTTTCACGGTTATACTTATTCGGCCCACCCGCTCGCTTGTGCCGCAGCAATCGCGACCTTAGATGTGTTTAAAGAAGAAGGCATCTTTCAAGCCGCTGCAGACATGTCAGCCTACTTTGAGCAGGCTGCCCACAGCTTACGAGGTCTGCCAAACATCAAAGACATCCGTAATTTGGGCTTGGTTTGTGGCATCGAGTTGGAACCCCAAACTGGCAAAACAAACACGCGCGCCTACGATATTTTTGAGAAATGTTTTTGGGAAAAAGATGTTTTGATACGAACTACAGGCGACATCATCGCATTGTCGCCGCCGCTGATTATCAATAAGGAACAAATCGATCGCTTATTTTCAAAAATAGCGGAAGCGATACGCGAACAAGCTCTAAGCTAAGCATTCATAAAAGACCGCAAGGAAATGCCATCGATAAATTGATAAGCACATCCTTGCATATTGTGGTTTAGTGCCCGTGTCCTTCACCATGTGTTTCCACATTGACGGGTACGTTGCCTGCATTTTTACCTTCGAAGAAGAAAGCCTTTCTAGGCTTATTTCCTGCTCCGACTTCATTCATCGTATTAATGTCATAAAGTCTTCCATTAATCATGACTTGAGCGATCTGATCTGACTGGCGAATATCCTTCAAAATGTCGCCGTTGAGGATGACCATATCTGCTAGTTTGCCGACCTCTAAAGAGCCTATATCTTTTTCCATGCCAAGATAACGAGCACCATTCAAAGTCGCGGCGCGAATCGCTTCTAAGGAGGTCATACCGCCGCCAGCCAAAGTCCACATTTCCCAATGAGCCCCCAAGCCTTCACGTTGGCCATGTGCGCCCATATTAACTGGCACACCTGCCCGTTGTAACTCAGTCGCGGTCTTAGCCACTTTAAAAACGTTAAAGTCTTCTTCTGGCGCTGTTTCACGTCGAACACTACGTGACTCCAGCACTGAGCGTGGCACATAACGTGACAAGATAGGATGCTTCCATACATCAGTTCGGGCGTACCAGTAGTGCTCTCCATCCAAACCACCGTAGCCAACAATCAAGGTTGGTGTATAACCGACTTGCGTTTGCGACCACAATTGTTTCACGTCGTCATAAGCATTGGCGACCGGAATTGAATGTTCGACGCCGGTATGACCATCGATCACCATTGTCATATTATGCTGGAACAAAGAACCACCTTCAGGCACAACCATCATGCCAGTCTGACGTGCCGCCTCCAGAATTTGTTGACGCTGTTCACGACGTGGCTGGTTATAGCTTTTAACCGAGATCGCTCCCGCTGCTTTTAAGCGTTTCAAGTGTGTCAATGCATCATCTAGGCTATTTACAACAGCACTCATGTTAGCCTTAGCACCGTACAAAATCGTACCAGTAGAATAGATACGTGGAGCCACAACTTTCCCAGCTTTTTGCATCTCACTATGGGTGAAAATCTCAGACGTGTCATTCGATGGATCATGAATAGTGGTCACGCCAAATGCCAACGATGCGTAGTCCACCCAGCTTTGCTGTGGAATAATTTCGCCCTCGCCCATCCCGCCATGCCAATGCACATCAACCAAGCCTGGAATAATGGTTTTACCATTCGCGTCGATTAATTTGGCACCAGCCGGAATGCGAATATCGTCAGCTTTACCGATTTCAATAATGCGGTTATCTTTGATCACGATTCTGGCGTTTTCAATGACTTCATCCGCTTTCATAGTAATGATTCTCGCACCAGAAATCACCGTAACTCCCGAAGGTTTATCACTAGTTTCACGAAAGCCAATTTTTACACCAGACTCGGCTGGTTTCGGTAACTCTTTCGCTGCACCATCAATAAAACTAAATGCGGCCGTCAATGGTGTCGTGAATAACTCATCCCCAAGTGAAAAATGAATCTTGCTACTATCACCGGACCAATGCAGATAATCACCAGCATTGACGTCTAATTGCTTCACAGGTAGTGCATCCGCTTTTGCACCGACAGTTAAGGCCTTACCTGCCAACGGCATCGGCATGACATAGGCATGGAAGCGCTCATTGAATGCCAGCCACTTACCATCAGGCGATACCGAAAATGCGGAAACAAAATCGCCTTTAGCGACAGCCACATCTTCGGATTTATCTAACTTCACTCGGAATAAAGAAGTCGACCAATCCACTTCACCGGTGTACTTTGTACGCGTCAAATAAACTGCCTGGTTATCGTTAGAAAATTGTGGCGCACTGCCATCGTCAGCGAGTTTACGTGGACTGGATTTACCATCGGTGTTGACAACAAAAACACCCGTTTCCAAGCCATGCCAAGGCGAAGTCAAATAGCCGCCGCGGGCCTTAATAAACACCACTTGTTTGCCATCTGGCGACATGGTGACTTCCGTGTATTTTCCCGGCTCTTTAGTGAGAATTGTCTCCTGCCCTGTACGCAAATCTAATGCACGAACGGAACCTAATTTTTCATCGTTCCAAGTCGTGAAAACGACAGTCTGTCCATCGCGAGAAAATTGTGGAAAATACTCAAAGTGATCCGTCTGCTTTGTCAGTCTACGTGGTGTGCCATGCGGTAAATCACGAACATATAAGTGTCCAAGAGCGGAATAGAGAACCTTATCACCCTTTGCTGAAACATTCACCCAACGTAACTGTTTCACATCAAATTGATCGGTACCGACTGGAGTATTAAAACGCACTGCCGGCCGGATTTCGCGAGTATCTTGTACGTGGAAAGGGATTTCCTTCGCTGACTTTGCGAACGGATCCACCCGCCAAATTTTCCCCTGCGCCCATACAACTATTTGCTTTGCGTCGGGCATCCAAGAGAATGAAGGATAGACGCCATGAATGGCCCAAGCCTCTTGCATATCGCGCTCAAGTTGACCCCAAACTGGAAACTCCTCACCACTCTTTAAGTCTTTCAAAAACAACGTTGATTGATTACGCACGCGGCGAACGAAGGCCAAATATTTACCATCAGGTGACGGTGTTGGTCGTACCGCTCCACCAGCCCCACTTACGAAGGCAATCGTTTTACCGTCCTGAAGATCTTTTCTAAAAATTTGATAGATTTGTGCATTTGAATTTTTATTGTATTCAAATGCCGTGCCACCAGTCGTGTCTTGAGAATAATAAACGTATCTACCGTCGGGAGAAAATGCTGGCTCGCCTAAATCCTTCTGCCAATTCGGCTTCTCGTTAATTTGGACACCAGAACCCCCACTAGCGTGATACATCCAAATCTCACCCGATCCTAAGGAACGTGTTCCAGAATAATGCTTACGTGCCGCAATAAATTGCCCATTCGGATGCCAAACGGGATTATTCAACAAACGGAAATCTTCTTTGGTCACGGCACGGGGATTACTACCATCCACATTCATGACCCAGATATTATCGCCACCACCCGCATCTGACATGTAGGCAATCTGTTTACCATCTGGAGAGAAACGTGCCTGCATCTCCCACGCCATAGTATGCGTCAATGCTTTGGCTTCTCCGCCAGCTATCGGCATGACATACAGATCGCCCAACATATCAAAGACAATTTGCTTGCCATCTGGGCTCACATCTACCGTCATCCAAGTACCTGATTTCGTATCGAGATTAATTACCTTACCCTCACCAGGTGCCGCATTCACATCCCATTTTTTCTTAGGTGCGTCAGCTGCACTCACGATTGAGGAACACATCATCAATGTTGCGAGGATGATATTCCGGTTGATACTTCGCATAAAATCTCCCAATTAAATTATTAACATTATAGAGCTGCAGGAATTTACTCGTAATATGCACTCAACTGCAGCAATCCGAATAAAAGAATTTGGACAAATTCAGGAACTACTTGGTTCAAATATTGTTCATTTTTTTGAGAGCTAAATCCAACTCAGAAAATAAAATAAGCAAGCGAAATGAAAAAGGGCAAAAAGAAAAATTGTCACCTGAGAAGGCTCAATAAGCTCGCAATCAACGATTAGGCTAAAAAAGTTGAATGTGAGATTGTGTCAGTACGTCAGGAAACAGGAACAAAGGGGATGTTGAATAGCAAAAGCCCCGTATTCTGCGAAGAATACGGGGCTATGCGGAATAAAAGCCTGACGATGACCTACTTTCACACTGGTTGCAGCACTATCATCGGCGCAAAGTCGTTTCACGGT
>NZ_JACOFW010000002.1 GCF_014284305.1 Affinundibacterium seohonense | reverse complement strand
ATTGAGTCTTCGTTTGAAAAATACGTGGCGAAGTTCTTTTATTTTTAAAGTGCCTACTAGAGACGCAATCATTACCCAATAAAAAACCCCGCTTTTAATAAAAGACGGGGTTTGTCAGCGATCTGAGCGAGAAGAAATCTCGCTATTTTTTTGTCCGTTTTTTTCAAGACACATACTTGAACATGCAATCAAGCCTTATTTTGAGTCTCAGCAATGCTGCGCAATACAGCAAATAGTTCGGAACTATCGCGCGTATTGCGCCAGAATTCGCCATCATGTTTGTAGTGAAATCCACCTGAACGCGCTGCAACCCACATCTCCTGCATGGGCGCCTGACTATTGACGATGATCTTTGAGCCATTCTCGACGAATTCAATTTCCAAAACATTGCCACTACGTTTGGTATCGACATCCCATACGTCAGTTTCGAATGCCTGCTCAAACATATCCTGTACCTGCTGCAAGCAGCTATCGGCCATTACTAAAAATTCTGATTCCGTCATGTTACACTCCTGCTTGGATTGATATTCTCTAACAAGCAGCATTCTATACGGGTTCTCAGATTTTGAATAAACGCACGCACATCTCCCTGCTAACAACAGGGCTAATCTCGATTAGTACTGTATTGCTCAGCGCCTGTGGTCAAAAAGGTCCTTTGTATATGCCTGAGAAAAAATCGGCGAATTCTGCCGCGGCAACGTCACCATCCCCCGCACTGAAGACACCGCAAGCAACAGAACCGGCTAAGTAATCGTCGATTTAGATTGCAAACGCCAATACAACCGCACGCTCAACAAGCCGCCCACTATCACCGCAAATATCAAAGGTTGCAGCAATAGGTTTTTGCCCGCCTTCATCCAAAAATAGTGCAACACCCCAAGTGGCACGATCAAATAAATCAAGCGATGCAACAATTGCCATTGCTTGCCACCCAAACGCCGTATCATCGCGTTGTTGCTGGTAATCGCCAATGGCAATAACAGTATGAAAGCAATGAAGCCGACGGTGATAAAGGGACGCTTGATGATGTCACGCCACATGTCGCTGATATCGAAGAAATGGTCGAACCATAAAAACGTCAAGAAGTGCAAAGAGGCATAAAAGAAGCTATACAAGCCTAGCATACGACGCAAGCGTATCAACCAGTGCCAACTTAGAAGCTTCCTCAACGGGGTCACTGCCAGTGTGATGCAGAGAAAATAGAGAGTCCAGTCACCAGTATTGCGGGTAATAAATTCCAACGGATTAGCACCCAAGTTATCTTGAGCAACTGCATACACCAAACGCAGGAATGGCAACGCCGCGAGTACAAAAACGACTAGTTTTAGCAATTGCAATTGACGATTACTTAGTGACTTCATGTGCTGCCTCAATAATTTTTTCTCAAATCCATACCGCTATACAAACTGGCGACTTCACTATATCCGTTGAACATCAGCGTCTTACGCTTGCGACTCAAAAAGCCATCTTCGCCAATACGTCGTTCGGATGCCTGAGACCAGCGAGGATGATCCACTTCCGGATTCACGTTTGAATAGAAGCCATATTCATCGGGAGCAGATAGATTCCAAGAGGTGCGCGGCTGATCTTTGGTCAGGCGAATTTTGACGATAGATTTTGCCGATTTGAATCCGTACTTCCAAGGTACGACCAAGCGCACAGGGGCACCATTTTGATTTGGCAGTACCTCACCATACATACCAAGTGCAAGTAAGCTGAGTGGATGCATGGCCTCGTCCATCCGCAACCCTTCTGTATATGGCCATTGCAATACTCGGCTATTCACACCCGGCATCTGGCGCTTATCAGCCAAGGAAATAAATTCTACAAAGCGGGCATTGCCGGTCGGTTCGACTTTTTTCAACAAATTCGATAAGGAATAACCTATCCACGGGATCACCATCGACCAACCTTCAACACAACGCAGTCGGTACACACGCTCTTCCAAAGGTGCCAGTTTCAACAAGCTATCGATATCGAGAGTGATCGGCTTCTTCACCTCGCCTTCTATGGTGATCGTCCAAGGCCGGGTTTTCAGACTACCGGCTGTTTCCGCTGGATCTGCTTTGTCGGTGCCGAATTCGTAGAAATTGTTGTAGCTAGTCGCATCCTTGTAGGTGGTTTTTTTATCCATAACAACAAAGGCAGGATTCACCATCGCCGCCAATTTTTGTCCACCAGTGGCTTGCGCAAAGGCTTCACGACTTGCCATTTCCACCAAGGAAGCACTGGCGATCGATCCAACCGCTAACTGACGCATAAAATCGCGACGCGACTCAAATACCTCACGTGGCGTAATTTCTGAAACACTGGGTGGATGGTCGCCATATTGCTGTAACGGATTGCGCATAATCACTCCTGTTGATGTGCTGGTTAAGTGAGGTTTCGCTCTGTTGGAGACTCGCCCGACTTCTGACTGTTTAAAATCGATCTATCTTCAAAGAACTATGAACTATCGTCTCAGTGTCTCATAAGTCGGAGAAGGCGTTTGAATCTTACAAGAAATTGAAAGTTTCCAGCGCGGGCAGGCTTTATCCAATATTTCTCACCGACACTACGAAAAAAAACGGCATCGACCAATAAAGTCGATGCCGTTCCTTTCTGAACTAATCAATTCTAATCAATTAAATTACAAAGAACCGTAAGAGTGTAAGCCCGACAAAAACATGTTTACACCCAGAAAAGCAAAGGTCGTCACCAGCAAACCGACTACAGCCCACCATGCAGCAACCTGACCGCGCAATCCTTTCATCAGACGCATGTGCAACCAAGCTGCATAATTTAGCCATACGATCAAAGCCCAAGTTTCCTTTGGATCCCAAGACCAGTATCCGCCCCATGCCTCTGCTGCCCATAAGGCACCCAATATCGTGGCGATTGTGAAGAACGCAAAGCCGACCGCAATGGCCTTATACATGACATCGTCTAACACCTCTAAACTCGGCAAACGATCTTGCAACATCCCTTTTGATTTAAACAAATACGCTACACCAACCATTGCAGCTAAAGAGAAAGTACCGTAACCAATAAAGTTAGCCGGCACATGAATCTTCATCCACCAGCTCTGTAGCGCTGGCACCAAAGGCTGAATATCCGCGGCATCTCGGCTCACGGTGTACCACAACAAAAATCCGACCGCGGCGGAGATAATCAATAGTACGAAGGCACCCAACTGACGTGTTCCATAACTTTCTTCGTAATAGAGATAGAACAAAGCTGTAATCATCGAAAACAAAATGAACACTTCATATAAATTCGATACTGGAATATGACCAACATCCGCACCGATTAAATAGGACTCATACCATCGCACTAACAAACCGGTAAAGCCCATAACAACTGCTGCCCAACACAAGCCAGATCCGACTGAGGCGCCAAAATCAGAGCGCGCAATCAAGCCACCCCAATAAAAAAGCGTCGACAAGATAAAAAAAGTACTCATCCACAAAATCGCTGACTGACTCGATAGTAGATACTTCAAAAAGAACTTCTTATTCGCCAGATCTAGAGAACCGGCATATTGTGAAATCGCAAATAGAGACAATACCGCCAACACAATCATCAGTGCACGAATCGGTTTCCAATTCCATCCCAACACGGCAAAAGTTGGCGCAGTCAGAAGTAAAATCACCTCTTCATAAATGTCCATATGCGCACCATACATGTTGAACGCATATAAAGCACCTGCACTCAACATGAGCGCGTATAGCCAATCAAAAGCGCCTAAACGCTTCCAATAACTTTGATAGGTCAGACTAGTTTCCATACATATCCTGTGAGAATAATTTTTAATACTTTACGCACTAACTGCGATCGGCGTCAGACTCTTAACTTAATTGGGGTTCAAGAGGCCGTATCTATCGCAACAGATTGTGGCCTCAATTGCAACTTCAATTGCTCAAACTCTTTCTCAAAATCGAGTGTCTTACGCTGTGAACTCAATGCCATCAAAACTTGGCTTCCATTTGCGTCTTGTTTAATCCAAAGCCACAAACGACGTTCGCGAATATAGAACATGGCAAATACGCCGATGACCAAGAACAAGCAGCCAAGATACACCACATTCTGTCCCGGCGCCCGCGTCACCTGAAACACCGAGGCCTTGATCTCTTCAAAACCGGTCATCTGCAAATACACCGGCGCGCCATAGAAAAATGCATCGGACAACGCCGAAGTCGCTTGCTGCAAGAACAATGCTCGTTTTTCTGTCAGTTCCAAGGCAGGCAAACCATCCTTCGCGCGTGCCAACTGCCATAGATCCCACATACTGCCATTGAGAATTTTCATAAACACGTCAGCAGCTTTGGTTTGTTCCGCTGCTGGAATTTTCTCCAAGAAGCCGGCAATGGCCGTAAAACCGGCCAATTTTGCCTCGCCTTCTCCCGCAAAAATCCCCAAACCTTTTTTAGCCGATGTTGCTAACTGCGCTTGCATTGTCGCCGCACTCGCCGTTGGTAAAGCACGTTTAGCATAGGCTTCGGCAGCTGCCGCTCTTAGCTCAACATCGGCCAAGGCTGCACGCAAACGCATCCACTCGTCCAACTTATCGTTTTCATCTGCGGGAATTCTCAAGAAACGGAATTGCTCATTTGGAGTATCACGCGCACCGGCTAAAAATACCCAATTGCCATCCAATAAAACTGGCTGCATGTAGTTATTGAATTCACGTGCCTGCCCCGTTTTATCACGCAATTTGTATTGCAAACTTGGACCAACGTTTTTGAGGTCTTTATTGTTTGCGTTCTTTGCTGCAGAACCTGAATGCTTCTCCAAATCTGCAGTTAATTGTTGGGCGAAATTCTTGTTAGGATTGACTGCGCGCAAATCTTGTCCATCACGCGCCAAATTTTCCACATTAAATGGACGAAACGCTGTCCACTCAATTGTGTACTCACCACGTCCCCCAGTCTGCTCTATGGTTAAGGGATTTGATCCTCCCATTTTGGCATCCATCGGAAACTGTGCTGCTTTTCCACCAGACATTGCATGCGCTTTGATCTGCAAGCGAGTTCCGCCGTCATCGAAACTAGACTGAAAAATTGCATAGCCTTTGTAAAGTAATGGATGATTCACTTTCACCGTCGCGGCAAAACTCTGCCCAGTTTCGTGATCCTTAATCACAACGTCACTGGCAAATAACTTCGGCATTCCAGTCGAGTAAAAATCGATATTGAATTTCTTTAACTCTATCGTGAATGGCAGATCCTGCAAAAAAACGCCTTTAGTTTGTGGAATCACAGCAGTATTCCCGCTCATACCTTCAGGAATTGCAATATTGCCCCGGAAGGTAGGATTCGCCAAAGATAGTTTATGCTTATCTGGAATCTGCGAAATCAATACACCACTGCCCTCAAAAGGCACTTTCCCGCCAAACCAAGTTTGAAACCGAATCGCCAGGTCAGAATCGAGCAAGCCGCCAATACAAATCACCACAATCGCTGCATGGGCAAAAATATAGCCCCACTTATTGCCCGCCCCCTGCTTTGCAGCGATCAACGTGGCATTGTCTTTTTGCACGACTTTGAATTGATAACCAAGCCGTTTGATTTGCATGCTTAACTGAGCCGTCAAAGCCTCATTACTCAAGTCACTCTTCCACTCCGCTTTGTGGTGAAAATTTCGTAGAGATTGTTCACGCACGTTTTCACGCCAGCTGCGCATGTCTTTCAACATTTTAGGTGCATTGCGAATCAGACACAGACTAGTAGACAGCACCAAGAAACCCATGATGGTCAAAAACCACCATGCTGAATACAGTGAATACAAACTCAAATGTTGAAACACCTCAAACCAGAACGGTCCAAATTGATTCACATAATTCGGCAAAGGCTCATTCTGTTTGAGCACCGTCCCGATTATTGAAGAGATAGCGATGATCGTCAGTAAGCTGATTGCGAAGCGCATGGACGATAGCAACTCAACAGTATGCGCCAGCCATCGACGTTGAGTCTTAATTTCCAGGCCAGAGGTATTGATTTCAGGTTCCATACATTTCCAAAAACAAAAAGGGGATGGCATTTGCCACCCCCTCCATTAATCTTTTTACGTATTGTCGATATGCTTATTTCAAGCCAGCAACATAATCAGCAACTGCTTTCATTTCATCATCGGACATACGCTTCGCAATTGTCACCATTTGCGCGCTGTTTTTACGTACACCAGTGCGGAACGCTGTCAACTGTGCCACAGTGTAATCTTGATGCTGACCAGCGATACGTGGGAATTGCGCAGGGATACCAGCACCGTTCGGGCTGTGGCAACCTGCACATGCTGCAATATTCTTTTCAGCGATACCAGCACGATAAATCGTTTCGCCCAATTTAACGATATCTTTATTTTTTGCTGCGCCTGCCTTAGGTTTTTGTACCGCCAAGAATGCGGAAACATTCTTCATGTCTTCCGGCGTCATTAACTTAGAAAACGTAGTCATCACAGCGTTGTTACGCGCTGGCGTCGTGAAATCCATTAATTGTTTCACCAAATAGGCATCGTGTTGGCCGGCGAGCTTTGGATTAACACTGATAGTCGAATTACCCGCTGCACCATGACAAGATACGCAGGCAACGATACCGCGTGCAGCATCACCATTGGTGTACAAGGCTTCACCTTTAACTGCATCGGCTTTTGCCGGTTTTGCTGCCGGTTCATTCGCAGAAGCAACAGAAACGAATGAAGACGCCACTAAAGCAAACATACTGAGTGACTTAGAAAAGGATAAAAATGCACGGTTCATTCAAACACCTTGAGACAAAAATTGGAAATCGATTCTATTGAACTTAACTGGGAAGCAAAAAGCGTACGGAATTCCGATTAATACTATGAAGCCCACGTAGCTAACCCCTTATTGTACAATAGCTTTCATGGAAATGTTGAGCTATTCCAAGTCAATTGACGCTAGGAAACCTCACATTTCGGACGAGAACATTTGGTTTTGTCCCTATTTTTTGCATTTTTTTGCATCATTTCTTTTTGATTGGCTTCATATTTATGTCTATCCTTTGGCAAGCTCGGTTCTTCACCACGGTAAATCATTTGCGCGATCTTCCTACTTTGCCGGTGCCGGAAGTCGCCTTTGCTGGCCGCTCCAATGCAGGCAAATCTACTGCCATCAATATTTTGTGCAATCAGAAAAAACTGTGCTTTGCGTCGAAGACACCTGGACGTACACAGCACATTAACTTTTTTTCCATTGGCGGTGCACATGTGGGGCAACATCGTAAAGATGAAACCCGTCAGGACGAAATTCGTGCCTTGCTGGTTGACTTACCAGGTTATGGCTACGCTGAAGTTCCGGGTGCTGCCAAGAATCACTGGAATGTCTTGCTCGGCAATTACGTACAAACACGCGATCAGTTAGCCGCTTTGATTTTGATCATGGATTCACGTCGCCCGTTCACGGACTTAGATAAACAGATGTTAGAGTGGTTCGCGCCAACGGGTCGTCCGATTCATTGCTTGCTGACGAAGGCGGATAAATTGAACCGAAATGATGCTACCAATGCCTTGCGTCTGGCGCAGAATATTTTGGCAAGTTATGTTGATGAAGATGGCACGCCATATCCTTTTACTGCGCAATTGTTTTCAGCTTTAAATCGTACCGGTATTGAAGAGGCGGATGCCAAAATTCGTCAATTGACTGGCTTGGACGTTTTACCGACATTACCTACCTTAGACGACAACGAGAATGTAGGCGCGTCGCAATAAAAAAACCCCAGTACTTTGCAGTACCGGGGGAAAATACGCCAATCGAATGGGAACAAGTGGCGCCCGCTTAGGGAGGACCAGCGGTAAGCATAATGCCTAATCCTAAGAGCCAAATTCGTAAGAAAAGTTTCATTAACCTCGATAATTTTTTTATTCACTATGCCAAACACACTCACTACCCAATTTCCGCACATTCGTATGCGCCGTATGCGTCGCGATGCTTTCTCCCGCAACTTGATGCGCGAAAACCATGTGACTGCCGCGGATTTAATTTACCCAGTCTTTTTGGTCGATGGCGAAAACCGCGTGGAAGCAGTTGCCTCCATGCCAGGTGTTGAACGCATGAGTTTGGATAAGCTATTGGAAGTTGCCGATGACTGTGTCGGCTTAGGCATTCCAGTTCTCGCCCTGTTCCCATCAATTGATAGCCACTTAAAAACAGAAGACGGGATAGAAGCAACCAACCCTGATGGTTTAATTCCACGCGCCATTCGTGCCCTCAAAGCACGTTGCCCAGATTTAGGCATATTGACGGATATCGCCCTAGACCCTTACACCAGCCACGGGCAAGATGGTTTAATCAATGCGGATGGTTATGTTCTAAATGATGAAACGACGGCGATGCTAGTCAGACAAGCACTTACACATGCGGCAGCGGGTGCCGACATCGTTGCACCAAGTGACATGATGGATGGCAGAATTGGTGCGATCAGAAGTGCCTTAGAAGAGCAAGGATTTATCTATACCCGCATCATGGCTTACTCAGCCAAATATGCGTCAGCATTTTATGGTCCATTCCGCGATGCAGTCGGCTCTGCTGGTAATCTTGGTAAAAGTAACAAGGCGAATTATCAAATGGATCCTGCCAACAGTAACGAGGCCCTGCGCGAAGTTGCTTTAGATT
Organism: Affinundibacterium seohonense; assembly: GCF_014284305.1. GTDB lineage: Bacteria > Pseudomonadota > Gammaproteobacteria > Burkholderiales > Burkholderiaceae_D > Undibacterium > Undibacterium seohonense. Next base: position 326,992 of record NZ_JACOFW010000002.1, on the reverse strand, counting down.
TGGCCGAAGGTGCAGACATGGTGATGGTGAAGCCTGGCATGCCTTACCTCGATATTGTACGCCGCGTCAAAGACGAATTCAAAGTACCGACTTTCGCTTATCAAGTCAGTGGTGAGTATGCGATGATCAAAGCTGCCGCACAAAACGGCTGGCTCGATCACGACAAGACCATGATGGAAGCGATACTCGCGTTTAAGCGTGCTGGCGCGGACGGTATTTTGACTTACTTTGCTCGCGACATTGCACGCTTACTGAAGTAAATTCTAGCAGGACATATCGACACAATTTGATGGCTTAGTTTGTAAAACATGGATATTTTTTTCATCAGCGAAATACAAGTCACACTCAACGCTAAGGCCGACGACCACGGCCTGATTGGCGACGGCGAAAATGATCATGCTGATGAATCACCCGGGTTCATGTGGATAGATTGCACACACGACGAAGTTGCTGGCGACACCGACTCGTGGCGCGATCAGATCGAAAAAATAACAGGCATTCGTGTCTACGATTTGCATTTAAAAGATGTCTGCAACCTAAGCCATCCATCCTATTTTGATGCTACACAAGATTACGAATTAGTCGTCTTTCAAAAATTAGCTTTAAATGGTGAAGCAAACAACGCGACCGAAACCATCAAAAAGAAAATACCAGCCGCATTGCATCGTTTGCAAACACAACCTGTTTCTTTTCTTTTACTCGGCAATACCTTAATCACCATACGCTCGATACAAAGCCGTACGATAGAAGGTATGCGAACGCGTCTACTCAGTTACAAATCAAAAGACAGCAATAATCTCAGCAGCCGCTTGCCCGCATCGCCCGAAGATTTAATGTTGCGTTTGTTAAATCTGATGGTCGATCAATACCTCGATTTGCGGCAGCCTTTGACCAATCAATTAGATCGCTGGCAACATGCTTTATTAGATCCACGCAAACCATTTAATAATTGGGTCGCGTTGCTCGATTCACGCGTCGAGTTACGCAAACTCGAACATCTATGTGAAGAGCAATACGATGCAATACAAGAGTTACGTGATCACTTTGTCGATACCTATGATACTGAAGGTGGCGAGCTTAGCCGTGCAAAAGATTTGCTTTTAGTACGCACAAACGATGTGATGGAACATATTAACCGCGTCTTAAATCATACGCGTAGATTAGAAGCCTCCCTAGAATCATCCGTACAAATTCATTTTGCTGCTGTCGCGCACAAGACAAGTGAAACGATGCGACTCTTGACCGTCATTACTGCACTGTTTATGCCTTTAACTTTAATCACTGGTATCTTCGGAATGAACTTTACGAAAATGCCGTGGATTAATGAGGAGACTGGCTTTAAATGGACTATCGGCTTAATGGGCCTATCGGTACTATTATTCCTGATTGCCTTAGGACTGCAACGCTACATCGGAGATCGCGGTCAACGCGCTGATCACTGAGTTCTTCAAGTTCAAGCTTCATTCAATTTCACCTAAATCTACTCGCATGCATACACATAGCTTTCTCTGGCACGACTATGAAACTTTTGGCGCACAAGCCAGACGTGATCGACCAGCTCAATTTGCCGCGATTCGTACCGATGCAGACCTGAATGAAATCGGCGAACCTATCAATATTTTCTGTAAGCCTGCGAATGATTTTTTACCTGATCCGCAATCTTGTCTGATCACGCACATCACGCCGCAACAGTGTCTGGAACATGGCATCCCAGAACATGAATTTGCCGCTCAAGTAGAACGTGCGTTAGCTGCCACCTGCACCATAGGCGTGGGCTACAACACCATACGTTTTGATGATGAAATTACGCGCTTTATGTTCTGGCGCAATTTGATCGATCCTTATGCGCGCGAGTGGCAAAATCAATGCGGACGCTGGGATATTATGGATATGGTTCGTACGACCTATGCGCTCCGTCCAGAAGGCATTAACTGGCCTTTGAATGACGAGGGGAAACCTAGTTTTCGCCTAGAACATTTGACTGCTGCCAATGGCATTGCACATACGGCGGCGCATGATGCTTTATCGGACGTACGCGCCACCATTGCCCTGGCAAAACTAATCAAAGAGAAGCAACCTAAGCTCTTTGATTTTTGTTTTGCCTTACACAAAAAAGATAGGGTTGCTACCGAAATCGGTTTGCCCCTGCTTGGGAAACCATTTTTACATATCTCCGGCATGTTTAGTACCGAGCGAGGTTGCCTTGCTGTGATGTGGCCTTTAGCGATACACCCGACGAATAGAAATGAAGTGATTGCTTGGGATTTGCAATGTGATCCCAGCGAATTGCAGCATTTAGATGTGGCAACCATACAGCAACGCATGTTCAGCAAAAAGGATGCTTTGCCAGATGGCGTGACGCGTTTGCCTGTGAAAAGCATACATCTGAATAAATCGCCTATCGTGATCGGCAACCTGAAAACACTAAGCAGTGAAATGGCAACGCGATGGGGCATTGATATGCAAGAAACCATGGCATACGCTGAGACTGCGAAGAACATACATGCAACTCTCAACCCCCAACTATGGGAGCAAGTCTACGCTCGTCCAAGCTTCGAAGCAGTCGACGTAGATGAAGACTTGTATGGTGGCTTTATCAGTGGCGCAGATAGAAAAGTAATGAATGATTTGCGTCAGATGAATCCACAGCAATTAGCGAACGCACATCCGCTTTTTAACGATCAACGTTTGAGAGAATTAGTATTCCGCTATCGTGCACGTAACTTTCCTGAATCTCTCAGCAATGATGAAGTGAACACGTGGGAAGAACATCGCGTAGCGCGTCTATTAGATGGCGAAGCGAATGCAAGGACAGTCGATATGTATTTCAATGAGATCGATCAACTTTCAGAATCTGCTGATGAAGAGGCCGAGGAGATTCTTGGCGCACTCTATGATTATGCCGAGCTAGTTGTTCCTATTCGTTAATACATATAAAAAAGCTGGCTTAGTATTCAACCAAGCCAGCCTTTCATTCATCATCAGCTAATCTCAAAAGCGCCTTACATCATTTCAGCTTCTGCAAAGAATTCAAAAACTTATCCGCATTCTGATAACCGATCACGCGCGTGTTGGAAATCTCTTTGCCTTGTGCTCCAAAGAAAATAATTCCTGGCGGGCCAAACAAACCAAAGCGTTTCAATAATGCTTTATCATCCGCGTTATTCGCTGTGACATCGACTTGCAGCAACAAAATTTGATCCAGTTGAGCTTTCACTCTTGGCTCGACGAAAGTTAGTTTTTCCATCTCTTTGCACGACACGCACCAGTCGGCGTAAAAATCTAGCATCACGATTTTGCCATTGGATTGCGCCAACACAGCATCCAATTCAGCAGACGATTTGATACGTTGAAACTTCACATGTTGCACACTTCCGGTGAGGTGCGCTATCGGCGCCAAGGCATCACGTCCACCCGTCGCAACGCCAAGTAATTGCATCCCGCCAGCCAGCACAAAAATGATTGCAATCAACTTGGAAAGTAATTTACCTCGATAAACAGCCAACTGATAGATCCCGTAACCCAACAGCAAAATTGCCCAAGCAATCATTTGCACCACGGGCGGCAAGACTGGCGAGACCATCCAAATCGCCATTGCCAACATCAACACGCCGAAGAAGCGTTTGATCTGCTCCATCCAAACCCCGGCGCGTGGCAACAAACTACCTGCGGATATCCCAACCAACAGCAATGGCACGCCCATACCCATAGCCAGGAAAAATAAAGCGGTTCCACCCACCACGACATCCTTCGTTTGACTGATATACACCAAAGCACCAGCCAAAGGCGCGGCGACACAAGGACCAACGATCAATGCAGAAATCGCACCCATCAGAAATACACCCGCCATCTTGCCATTACGCTGACCTTCAGAGAAATAGGTCAAACGAGTTTGAATCGCTGCTGGCATTTGCAGTTGATAGACACCGAACATCGACAGAGACAAGCCGATCATTAGTAATGCAAACGCAGACAGCACCCAAGGATTTTGCAAAGCAGCCGAAAGTCCCTCACCCAATAAACCTGCGGCGACACCTAAACTGGTGTACACCAGAGCCATGCCGAGAACGTAACTCAACGACAAGAAAAAGCCGCGACTACGCTTTATTGCAGCGCCTTCGCCAACAATAATGAACGAGAGGATAGGCACCATAGGCAATACACAAGGTGTCAACGACAGACCCAATCCAAGCAACAAAAACAAAGGGATGATCAAACTTAAACGACCACTTTTCAAGGCGTCGGCGATGCTAGATTGTTCACCACTTTCCTGTGCGACCTGTGGCATTACTCCTGCGTCACTCGCAATATCTGCCAGCGCCACAGGCAAAGTCAGTTCCATCGGCGGATAGCATAGGCCAGCTTCAGCGCAGCCTTGTAGTTCCAATTTCAATTGAAAATCAGCAGTTGCTTTTACAGGTAGTAACACTACCAATTCGTGGTGATAGGTTTCGACATCTTTCTGAAAAGTCTCATCGAATTTGATTTTGCCTGCGGGGAGTTGAACCGCACCCAATTCAGCGCCTTGCGCGCCGAATTTCAAACGTTCTCGATAAAGATAGTAAGCATCGGCGATGGTGTAAGTAATGCGCACCTGATCTTTACTTACCATCTGCGCCTTGACCTGGAATGCCTTCTCCGGCTCCAGGAACTCTTCCGCCCTTACTGTCGATACAAATAGGAGGAGGATACTCAAAAACCCCAGGAATAGCCGCATAGCGCGATTAACTGAGAATAAAGGAAGCAAGTTATCGCGCATCAATTGCATACAGGGGAAAGATTTCATCATTCTCTTTGAAATTCAAAACATTTGTCTTCAGATTCGGACAGGCCCTCATAGTTCACTTTATCCAAAGTAAGCGGACTAGCGGCGGGATTCGCTATCTTAACGGAATACCAGAAACGACGTCAGCGGAGCCCACTTAGTTCGGCGTCTAAGTTGAACAACCAAGTTTCTTGACTAAGGCGGACATTTAAATCACTTATCGACATTTCTATGAATTGGGAAAATGCCCCACCTGTATTTGCCCGATGATCGGCATCAAGCAATAAAAAAAGCCGTTCATTTTACTGAACGGCTTCTTATTTCAGAACTGCTAATTACAACTTAGCTTATTCGTCAACTGTTGGTGCATCTACAGCGTCAGAGACTTCTGGACGATCCAACAATTCTACATATGCCATAGGCGCATTGTCGCCGACGCGGAAACCCATTTTCAAAATACGCAGGTAACCACCATTGCGATTTGCAAAACGTGGACCCAATTCAGCGAACAACTTCTGAACGATTTCACGATCGCGCAAACGGTTGAATGCCAAACGTTTGTTTGCCAATGTGTCTGTTTTACCCAAAGTCAAAATTGGCTCAACAACGCGGCGCAATTCTTTTGCTTTTGGCAAAGTTGTTTTGATTGCTTCGTGGCGCAACAGGGAAACTGTCATATTGCGCAACATTGCTAAACGGTGTGATGATGTACGATTCAGCTTACGTAAGCCGTGACGATGACGCATGGTACTTCCTTTCGATTGTTTAAAAATTCCAGTTCTTCTATCGTCAAACCATTTGACGCGGACCGGTAATGTTCTTATTACGCACTACAAATAAAACGTCGGGTCAAACGAGTCGACCCGACATCAAGATTACTTCTCTAAACCAGCTGGTGGCCAGTTTTCCAACTTCATGCCCAAAGACAAACCACGGGAGGCCAATACTTCTTTGATTTCGTTCAAAGATTTGCGACCCAAGTTTGGTGTCTTCAATAATTCATTTTCGCTACGTTGGATCAAATCACCAATGTAGTAAATGTTTTCTGCTTTCAGGCAGTTTGCTGAACGGACAGTCAATTCCAAATCATCGACTGGGCGCAACAAGACAGGATCAACAGCAGGTGCACGTGATGGTGCTTCTGCAGCCGCTTCTGTACCTTCCAAAGCCGCGAATACGTGCAACTGATCGACCAAAACGCGAGCAGATTGACGAATCGCTTCTTCTGGAGTGATCACGCCATTTGTTTCGATATTGATGATCAACTTGTCCAAATCTGTACGTTGTTCAACGCGAGCAGACTCAACAGAGTAAGAAACACGACGCACTGGAGAGAAAGACGCGTCCAAAATAATACGACCAATAGTTTTGTTCGCATCTTCAGACAAACGACGTACGTTACCAGGAACGTAGCCACGACCTTTTTCTACTTTGATTTGCATATCCAATTTGCCGCCAGCGGTCAAATTAGCAATCACGTGATCTGGATTAATCAGTTCTACGTTATGTGGCAAATCGATGTCGGAAGCCAATACTGCGCCTTCGCCTTCTTTTTTCAAAGTCAAAGTAACTTCATCACGTTCGTGCAACTTGAAGACTACGCCTTTCAAGTTCAACAAAATATCGACGACGTCTTCTTGCACGCCATCGAGAGTCGAATACTCATGAACTACACCAGCGATGGTGACTTCAGTTGGCGCGTAGCCAACCATAGAAGACAACAAGACACGGCGTAAAGAGTTACCGAGTGTATGACCGAAACCACGTTCAAATGGCTCCATCACTACTTTCGCTGAGCCAGGGCCCAACATTTCAACGTCGATAATACGAGGCTTAAACAGATTGTTTTGCATTATTTGTCCTTTTCAATACCCTCGGCTCGTTACACCGATAAGGCTGATGGCAAAAAGAAAAAAGCCTGCCCATCGTAAAATGGGCAGGCGGTGAAACTTAATATTAACGTGAGTACAATTCAACGATCAAAGATTCGTTGACATCGTGAGCGATGTCGCTACGATCAGGCATCGCCTTGAAAGTACCTTCCATTTTCTTGGAGTCTACTGAAACCCAAGATGGCATACCGATTTGCTCAGCCAAGGCCAAAGCTTCAACGATACGAACTTGCTTTTTGGATTTTTCACGAACAGCAACAACGTCACCAGCTTTAACTTGGTAAGAAGCGATATTAACTACGCCGCCGTTGACTGTGAATGCTTTGTGGCTGACCAACTGACGCGCTTCAGCACGTGTGGAACCGAAACCCATACGGTATGCAACGTTGTCCAAACGGGATTCCAACAATTTCAACAAAGTTTCGCCAGTGTTACCTTTTTGACGATCAGCTTCTGCGAAATAACGACGGAATTGACGCTCTAAAACGCCGTACATACGTTTAACTTTTTGTTTTTCACGCAATTGATTACCGAAGTCAGATGTACGTGCGCCAGATTTCGCGCCGTGTTGACCTGGTTTTACATCTAATTTGCATTTTGAATCCAAAGAGCGACGTGCGCTTTTCAGGAACAGATCCGTGCCTTCGCGACGGGATAATTTTGCTTTAGGTCCGATATAACGTGCCACAATAATTTCCTTTAAAAATGACGTAAGTGCCGATTGACAACCTACGCTAGTCTGATCTACCTGCAATCAGACAGTGGTCTTATTAAATAAAAATCGAATAAGAAAAAATAAAATCGTATCAAAAATACGAAAGACAAAACCCACCAAATCAATTGGCGGGCTGCATTCTAACATGATTGCTAGAATGATCCAAAGCTTAGCCGAAGCTAAGCAATGAATTAGATACGACGACGCTTTGGAGGGCGGCAGCCGTTATGTGGTACTGGCGTAACGTCTTGGATCAAGGAGATCTTGATACCCAAATTATTCAAAGCACGCACAGAAGATTCACGGCCTGGACCTGGACCTTTGATGCGAACTTCGAGGTTTTTGATACCGCACTCAACCGCAACTTTACCTGCTGCTTCCGCTGCAACCTGAGCCGCGAAAGGAGTAGATTTACGTGAGCCTTTAAAACCTTGACCACCAGCTGTTGCCCAAGACAATGCATTGCCTTGACGATCAGTGATCGTGATGATGGTGTTGTTGAAAGATGCGTGAACGTGTGCGATACCTTCAGCAACATTTTTCTTAACTTTTTTACGAGCGCGTGCTGCCGCTGCGTTATTTTGTGCTTTTGCCATAATTGGTTCCTTGAATCCAGCTTACTGGATTATTTCTTCAATGATTGCGCTGCTTTACGTGGGCCCTTACGTGTACGTGCATTCGTACGTGTACGTTGACCACGAACAGGCAAACCTTTGCGATGACGCAGACCGCGGTAGCAGCCTAAGTCCATCAAACGCTTGATGTTCATCGAGATTTCACGACGAAGATCACCTTCAACAACGTATTTTGCAATACTGTCGCGAAGCTTTTCTAACTCGTTGTCGTCCAGATCTTTGACCTTTTTAGTTGTCAATACACCCGTTGCTGCACAGATATCTGCTGCGCGTGGGCCGCCAATACCATAGATTGCTTGTAAGCCAATTACGGTATGCTGATGATTTGGGATATTAACCCCTGCTATACGTGCCATTCGTTATTCCTCGTTCAATAACGTTAATTAACCTTGGCGCTGTTTATGGCGTGGTTCTGTGCAAATTACACGAACAACACCTTTGCGCTTGATGATCTTGCAGTTGCGGCAAATCCGCTTAACTGATGCGAGAACTTTCATTTTTGCCCTCTTCCCTTCTAGTTCAATTTAATTTACTTGGTCCGGAACACAATGCGTGCTCGGCTCAAATCATAAGGCGTCAATTCTACTGTCACCTTATCACCAGGAAGAATGCGGATATAGTTCATTCGCATTTTTCCTGAAATATGGCCAAGCACAACATGCCCATTTTCCAACTTAACTCGAAATGTTGCATTCGGAAGATTCTCTAGAATCTCTCCCTGCATCTGTATAACGTCGTCTTTTGCCATTCGATCTGCTGTTCCTTTGGTGTGCTTACCTTGAAGGTATGCCGCCCTTGAAATTTGCTTTACGAAGAAGCGATTCGTATTGCTGTGACATTACGTAATTTTGCACTTGAGCCATAAAGTCCATGGTCACCACCACAATAATCAACAGCGATGTGCCGCCAAAATAGAATGGTACCTTCCAATGAGCGATCAGCAATTCTGGCAACAAGCAAACTAATGCAATGTATACCGCGCCAATCAAAGTCAAACGCATCAAAATCTTGTCGATATAACGGGATGTTTGATCACCTGGACGAATCCCTGGGACAAAAGCACCACTCTTCTTCAAATTATCTGCTGTCTCTTTGCTGTTAAATACCAGCGCAGTGTAGAAGAAGCAGAAGAAGATAATCGTTACAGCGTACAAAATCGCATGCACGGGCTCACCAGTCGTCAAGGAACTTGCTAAATCCTGCAAGAACCGAACAAAACCAGAATCCTGATCTTGCGCCCCTTTTGCAAACATGCCAGTGATCGTGGCAGGCAACATAATGATAGAAGACGCAAAGATTGGAGGAATAACACCCGCCATATTCAACTTGAGTGGCAAATGACTGCTTTGACCACCATAAACTTTATTGCCAACCTGACGCTTCGCATAGTTGACTAGAATCTTACGTTGGCCGCGCTCTACGAACACAACCAGATAAGTAACCGCGGCAACCATCACGCAAATAATCAACGCTGAAAACGCTTGCATAGAGCCTGTACGAACTAATTCGAACAAACCGGCTAAAGCACCTGGCAAGCCAGCCACGATACCTGCAAAGATGATGATAGAAATACCGTTACCCAATCCACGTTCAGTGATCTGCTCACCCAACCACATCAGGAACATCGTGCCAGTTACCAAAGTAACGACAGTAGTAAATCTAAACGCCATTCCAGGATCTAAAACTAAACCTGCTTGCGTTTCCAAACCAAAAGCAATGAAGAAAGCCTGTACCACACCTAGCACCAGAGTGCCGTAACGCGTGTATTGAGTAATCTTGCGACGACCCGACTCACCTTCCTTCTTCAGAGCTTCGAGCTGCGGGGATACGACTGACATTAACTGCATAATAATAGAGGCAGAAATGTAAGGCGTAATTCCCAACGCCAAAATTGTGAAGCGAGACAAAGCACCACCAGAGAACATGTTAAACATACCCAAAATACCATTTTGGTTTTGCTTAAACAAATCTTCCAATACCTTTGGATCAATTCCAGGAACAGGTATATGTGCGCCTATCCTATATACAACTAGTGCTGCAAGCAAAAACCACAGTCTTCCCCAAGGAAAACCACTTGCCGCACTTTTAGTTTGTTGAGGAGATGTTGCCAATGTTTGCTCCTGTTTTGACTTAATTAAGCAGCTGCTTTAACTTTGGCAGGCAATTTCTTAACCACCGGTGCAACTACTATTTCAGTCACTGTTCCGCCAGCAGCTTCGATCGCAGCCTTCGCACCTTTAGTGACGATTAAGCCGTTCAAAGTTACTTTCTTCGTGATTTCACCTGACAAGATCACGCGAACAACCCGCGCCAATTCAGAAACCACACCAGCTTGTTTCAACGCCAAAACGTCGATTTCCGTAACTGGCAAATTTTCTAAGTCTGACAAACGAACTTCTGCTTTGTAAGGTGTAGCCAAAGATTTAAAACCACGCTTAGGCAAACGGCGTTGCAAAGGCATCTGACCGCCTTCGAAACCGACTTTATGAAAGCCGCCTGTACGAGATTTTTGACCTTTATGACCACGACCCGCTGTTTTACCGATACCAGAACCGATACCGCGACCAACACGACGTTTGTAGTGTTTAGCGCCATCAGCTGGTTGGATTGTATTTAATTCCATAATTTGCTCCGATCGCAACCCCGAGGGCTTACGATACAACCTTCACAAGATACGAGACTTTATTGATCATACCGCGCACTGCTGGTGTGTCTTGCAATTCAGAAACTGAATTAACGCGACGCAGACCCAAGCCGCGCACAGTAGCACGATGTGACTCGCGCGTACCGATCAAACCCTTGACCAATTGTACTTTAACTGTAGTTGTCATTTCGCTCACCTTAGCCCAAAATTTCTTCAACGGACTTACCGCGCTTTGCAGCGATATCGGAAGGCGTACTCATTTTCGACAAACCGTTCAAAGTTGCACGAACCATGTTGTATGGATTAGTAGAGCCATTTGACTTAGCAACTACATTCACCACACCCAACACTTCGAAAATCGCGCGCATTGGACCACCAGCAATAACGCCAGTACCTTCTTTAGCAGGCATCATCATGACTGATGAGGCGCCGTGCTTGCCAGTCACTGCATGTTGCAATGTACCGTTTTTTAAAGTTACTTTAATCATTTTGCGGCGGGCTTCTTCCATCGCTTTTTGTACGGCTACCGGAACTTCTTTCGATTTTCCTTTACCCATACCGATGCGACCGTCACCATCACCAACGACTGTCAGTGCTGCGAAACCCATGATACGACCACCCTTAACCACTTTGGTTACACGGTTGATCGCGATCATTTTTTCGCGCATGCCATCATCCGGCTTGTCGGCTGCTGTTTTTGCTTGCATTTTTGCCATGACAATATTCCTTAGAACTTCAAGCCGGCTTCACGCGCGGCTTCTGCCAACGCCTTCACACGACCGTGGTAACGAAAACCGGAGCGATCAAACGCGACTTCGGTAACTCCTGCTTTCAATGCTTTTTCCGCAACGCGCTTACCAATCAAAGTGGCTGCCGCAGCATTACCACCGTGCTTAGATGCCGCTGCCAATTCTGCACGCACTTCAGCTTCCACTGTAGAAGCAGATGCCAATACTTTGGAATCTGCATCAATGATGCTGGCGTAGATATGCAGATTCGTACGGTGCACAGATAAACGTGTGACCTTGAGCTCTGCGATCTTGGCACGGGTTTGAGTCGCGCGGCGCAGACGTGATTGTTTCTTATCCATCGTCTAACCCCTATTACTTCTTCTTGGTTTCTTTAATCACAACCACTTCATCCGCGTAGCGGACACCCTTGCCTTTATAAGGCTCTGGGCTGCGGTATGCACGAACTTCTGCTGCGACCTGACCAACTTGCTGCTTATTCACACCTTTAATGAGAATTTCAGTTGGAGTTGGTGTTGCACATGTCACGCCAGCTGGCATGTCATGAACGACAGGATGAGAAAAACCCAAGGAGAGATTCAACTTATCGCCTTGCGCTTGCGCTTTATAACCAACACCGACGAGGTTCAACTTCTTCTCAAAACCTTTAGTAACACCGTTCACCATGTTATTAACCAAGGCACGCAAGGTACCAGTCATAGCATTAGCTTCACGGCTGTCATTTGCCGGCTTGAAATTCAGGACACCACTTTCGTTCGCGATTGTCACTAAGCCATTTAAGCTTTGCGTCAATACGCCCATTGGACCTTTTACTGTAATCGCCGCTGCTGAGATTGCAACTTCTGCACCTGCTGGCAACGCGATTGGCATTTTACCTACTCGAGACATCTTGCACTCCTTAGGCGACGTAGCAAATAACTTCGCCACCGACACCGGTTGCGCGCGCTTTGCGGTCAGTCATAACGCCCTTAGGTGTGGACACAATCGCCACGCCTAAACCGTTCATCACACTTGGGATCTCGTCTTTACCTTTGTAAATACGGAGACCTGGACGTGATACACGCTCCAAGCGTTCGATAACAGGACGTCCTGCATAATATTTCAAACCGATTTTCAATTCAGATTTACCAGCAGCGTCAACTACTGCGAAATCCTCAATGTAGCCTTCGTCCTTAAGTACATTTGCAATTGCAATTTTTACCTTAGAGGACGGCATCGCGACGGCAGTTTTTTGAACAACTTGCGCGTTACGGATGCGGGTCAGCATATCGGCGATAGGATCGCTCATACTCATTGCTTATTCTCCTATTACCAGCTAGCTTTAGTCATACCCGGGATTTCACCACGCATGGCGAATTCACGGACTTTAATACGGCCCAAACCGAACTTACGGAATGTGCCACGTGGACGACCTGTCAAAGCGCAGCGATTACGCTGACGAGTCGGATTAGAATTACGTGGCAATGCCTGCAACTTCAAACGAGCTAAATATTGCTCTTCTGGAGTTTTTGATTGGTCATCAATGATGGCCTTCAATTCGGCGCGTTTGCCAGCGAATTTCTTCACCAAATCTGCACGCTTTTGCTCACGATTAATCAGTGCCAATTTTGCCATGGCGACCTCAGTTTCTGAACGGAAATTTAAATGCGGCGAGAAGCGCTTTTGCTTCTTCGTCGGTCTTAGCTGTCGTAGTAATACTAATATTCATACCACGCAACGCGTCAATCTTGTCGTACTCGATCTCAGGGAAAATGATCTGTTCCTTAACACCGATATTGTAGTTACCACGACCGTCAAATGCGCGGCCAGATACACCACGAAAATCACGAACGCGTGGCAAAGCCACAGTCACGAAACGATCCAAGAATTCGTACATATGATTACCACGCAGGGTGACCATACAACCAATTGGATAGCCTTCGCGGATTTTGAAACCAGCGATAGCTTTACGTGCCTTAGTTACGACAGGTTTTTGACCTGCAATCTTCGTCAAATCGCCAACTGCGTGCTCGATAATCTTCTTATCAGCAATCGCTTCGGACAAACCCATATTCAGGGTGATCTTCAAGATGCGAGGAACTTCCATTGGAGACTTGTAAGAAAATTTCTCAGTCAAATCTGCAACGATTTTATCTTTATATAATGCTTGTAGACGGGCCATGACTTTATGCCTTCACAACTTCGCCAGTCGACTTATAGACGCGGACTTTCTTACCATCCACAACCTTAAAGCCTACACGGTCTGCTTTACCAGATGCAGCGTTAAACAACGCCACATTGGAAACATGAATCGGCATCACTTTATCCACGATGCCACCAACTGCTCCAGTCATTGGGTTAGGCTTAGTCGCTTTTTTAGCAACATTAACACCTGCAACAACAACGTAATTTGCATCAACGCATTGCTGCACTTGACCGCGCTTACCTTTGTCTTTACCCGTCAAGACGATGACTTCGTCGTTTTTACGAATCTTATTCATCACGACCCCTTACAGCACTTCAGGAGCAAGGGAAACGATTTTCATAAAGCGCTCAGTACGCAATTCGCGTGTAACTGGGCCGAAAATACGAGTTCCGATTGGCTCGAGCTTTGCATTTAACAACACTGCAGCATTGCTATCGAACTTAACCAAAGAGCCATCTTGACGACGAACACCCTTAGCAGTACGAACAACAACTGCATTGTAAATTTCACCTTTTTTCACGCGACCGCGTGGAGCAGCGGATTTCACTGTGACTTTAATAACGTCACCGATCCCTGCATAACGACGCTTAGAACCGCCCAATACTTTAATGCACAAAACTTCGCGCGCACCAGTATTGTCAGCCACTTCTAGCCGGCTTTCTGTTTGAATCATATTGTTCTCTTTCCCAACTTAATCCACACAATCCGCACACTGCAAATCTGTAGTCAGTCTTGGTCCCGCCAGCCAACTCTTTTATTGTCAGACGCCTTAGAAGCACAAATAACAATGCACGAGTCAACCGATTAGGTGGACGATTTTTTAACCACTCTCAAATTACTAGCCTGAGAGACATTTAAGCTGTCATTTGCAACGATTGCAAATGACAGCTCATCATTATTACATCAAAAAACGATTGCTGCAACAACTATTTATAAAACTGGCGCAACTTGTACAACGCGAGTCAATGTCCAGGCTTTAGTTTTAGAGATTGGACGACCTTCTTGAATCTCGACTGTATCACCGGCTTTTGCTTGGTTAGCTTCATCATGCGCATGATATTTCGCAGTACGCACGATGATCTTACCGTACAAAGGATGCTTAACGTGACGTTCAACTAGTACTGTCACTGTTTTGTCCATCTTGTCGGAGACAACTTTGCCAATCAATGTGCGCTTCAGGGCAACTTTAACTTGATCGTTCATTATTTGGCATCCTTCTGATTCATGACTGTTTTAACTCTGGCGATGTCACGACGAACTTTTTTGAGTTGCGAAGTGTTATTCAACTGTTGCGTTGCGATTTGCATACGCAGACTGAATTGTGCCTTCAACAAATCATTCAATTCTTTCGTCAAAGCTGCGGAGTCTTTGCCTTGGAGTTCAGATACTTTCATTTACAACTCCCTATTAAGTGCCGACTTGACGTACGACAAACGTTGTCAACAATGGTAATTTAGCAGCGGCTAAGCGGAAAGCTTCGCGTGCCAGCGCTTCATCAACGCCATCCATTTCGTACAACATTTTGCCTGGTTGAATCTCGGCTACGTAGTACTCTGGATTACCCTTACCATTACCCATACGAACTTCAGCTGGTTTCTGAGAAATTGGCTTGTCTGGGAAAATACGGATCCAGATACGGCCACCACGTTTGATATGACGAGTCATAGCACGACGTGCAGCTTCAATTTGACGTGCTGTAATACGGCCACGTGCAATTGATTTCAAACCAAACTCACCGAAAGAAACTGCTGTACCACGATCATGGGAAATACCCTTGTTGCGGCCTTTTTGTTCCTTACGATATTTTCTACGTGCTGGTTGCAGCATGATTATTCTCCTGCTTTCTCAGCTGGTGCCGCTGCGCCGTCAGCTGCTTTCGTGCGAACACGTTTAGCTGCTGGAGCTGCTGCTGTACCAGTTGGCGTTTGACCTTCAGGGCGCTTTGCACGAGGACGGCTATTTGGCTTGCCATCTTCGCGACGTGGGCCACGACGTTTTTTGTCGTCTTCTGGCGTAGATTCGATCACTGGAGCGTCGCCATTAGCTAAACGATCACCTTTGTAAACCCACACTTTAACGCCAATAATACCGTATGTCGTAGATGCTTCACTTGTACCGTAATCGATATCAGCGCGCAAAGTATGCAGAGGCACGCGACCTTCGCGATACCATTCTTTACGAGCAATTTCGATACCGTTCAAACGACCACTAGACATGATCTTGATACCCTTAGCACCCAAACGCATTGCATTTTGCATCGCACGTTTCATCGCGCGACGGAACATAATACGTTTTTCGAGCTGCTGAGAGATAGAATCAGCGATCAATTGAGCATCGATTTCTGGCTTACGAATTTCTTCGATATTTACGTGCACTGGCACGCCCATAATCTTTGCCAAATCCGCTTTCAAGGATTCGATATCTTCGCCTTTTTTACCAATCACAACGCCTGGACGGGAGCTGTAAATAGTAATACGTGCATTTTTTGCCGGACGCTCAATAGTGATACGACCTACTGATGCATTTTTCAATTTCTTTTTGAGGTACTCACGTACTTTGATATCTTCGTTGAGCATAGTGGCAAAATTTGCATTGCCAGCATACCAGCGTGAAGACCAATTACGTGTTACCGCTAAACGGAAACCGGTTGGATGTATCTTCTGTCCCATCGTGACTCCTTAGTTACCAACAGTCACATAAATGTGACAGGATTGTTTAGAGATACGATCACCACGACCTTTTGCGCGCGCTGTAAAGCGTTTGAGAATTGGTCCTTTTTCGACATAAATCGTCGTAACTTTCAATTCATCGATATCGGCACCATCATTGTGCTCGGCATTAGCAATTGCTGATTCCAAGACTTTCTTAATGATAGTCGCGCCTTTTTTCGGACTGAAGGCTAAGATGTTTAATGCTTGATCGACTTTCTTACCACGGATCAAGTCTGCTACCAAGCGACCTTTTTGCTCGGACAGACGTACACCCTTCAATATTGCTTTGGTTTCCATATTATCTCTTCGCTTTCTTATCCGCGATATGACCTTTAAATGTGCGAGTCAATGCGAATTCGCCCAATTTATGGCCTACCATGTTTTCAGAAACGTACACTGGTACGTGCTGCTTACCATTGTGTACAGCGATAGTCAGACCGATGAAATCAGGCATGATTGTCGAACG
Source organism: Affinundibacterium seohonense (assembly GCF_014284305.1). Taxonomy (GTDB): domain Bacteria; phylum Pseudomonadota; class Gammaproteobacteria; order Burkholderiales; family Burkholderiaceae_D; genus Undibacterium; species Undibacterium seohonense. Next base: position 310,230 of record NZ_JACOFW010000002.1, on the reverse strand, counting down.
ACGTGACCAAGTCTTAATTGGCTTTTTGTCTTTATTTGCTTGCGCAGCTTCGACTTTCTTTACCAAATGGGCGTCGCAAAACGGCCCTTTTTTAGCTGAACGTGTCATGTGTTACCCCTTATTTCTTACCACGGCGTGAAACGATCATGGAAGTCGTACGCTTGTTGCGACGTGTCTTCTTACCCTTAGTTTGCTGACCCCATGGAGAAACTGGATGACGTCCTGCTGCTGTCTTACCTTCACCACCACCGTGTGGGTGATCGATAGGATTCATGACAACACCGCGAACTGTCGGGCGAACACCGCGCCAACGCATCGCACCAGCTTTACCAATTTTACGGAGGTTATGCTCACCGTTACCGACTTCACCGATAGTTGCACGGCATTCGATATGGATACGACGAACTTCACCAGAGCGCAAACGCACTTGAGCGTATGTACCTTCGCGAGCCATCAACACCACACCAGCACCAGCAGTACGAGCAATCTGCGCACCCTTGCCTGGCAACATTTCTACGCAATGCATAGTTGTACCGACTGGGATATTGCGGATTGGCAAGCAGTTACCAGATTTGATTGGCGCTTGTGAGCCATTCATAACCTGATCACCAGCAGCCATACCTTTGGATGCAATGATGTATGCACGTTCACCATCCGCGTAGCACAACAAAGCAATGTGCGCCGTACGGTTTGGATCGTATTCAATGCGTTCAACTTTCGCAGGAATACCATCTTTAGAACGTTTAAAATCGACTAAACGATAGTGCTGCTTATGACCACCGCCGATGTGGCGAGTAGTGATATGACCATTGTTGTTACGGCCAGCAGTTTTATTTTTCTTTTCCAACAAAGCAGCAAACGGACGACCTTTATGCAAGCCTTCAGTTACCACTTTAACCATACCACGACGGCCTGGTGAGGTTGGCTTCATCTTAACGAGTGCCATGCTTATGCCCCCTCGGTAAAGTTAATTTCTTGACCTGGCTTCAAGCATACAAAAGCGCGTTTTGTATGATTGCGACGGCCATTAAATTTACCAGTACGTTTTTGTTTGCCCAAGCGGTTAGCTACTTGCACAGATTCAACTTGAACCTTAAACAGCAACTCAACAGCAGCCTTGATTTCTGGCTTAGTTGCATCTGGCATAACCAGGAAAACAACTTGCTCGTTTTTCTCTGCAACCATAGTTGCTTTTTCAGAGATCACCGGAGCCAGCAACACCTTCATCAGGCGTTCTTCACTATGCTTGATTACGCTCATGCCAGCATCTCCTCAATCTTTGTCAAGGCCGCTTTAGTGATCAACACTTTCTTGTAGAACACCAAAGAAACTGGATCAGCATAACGTGGCTCAACAACCAAAACGTTAACCAGATTGCGAGCAGCCAACATCAAGTTTTCGTTGAAGTCTTCAGTAATAATCAATACTGAATCCAAGCAACCCATTGTCTTCAATTTTTCAGACAACAACTTAGTTTTTGGTGCATCAACAGTCAGACTGTCAACAACATTCAAACGACCTTCACGAGCCAACTGAGACAAGATCGAGCAGATACCTGCGCGATACATCTTCTTGTTAACTTTGTGAGAGAAGTTCTCATCAGGAGAATTAGGGAAAGCGCGACCGCCTCCACGCCACAATGGGGAAGATGACATACCAGCACGAGCACGACCCGTACCTTTTTGACGCCATGGCTTCTTGGTTGTGTGGTGAACTTCGTCACGACCCAATTGTTTGCGGTTACCACTGCGAGCATTCGCTTGGTAAGCAACAACAACTTGATGGATCAAGGCTTCATTGTAATCACGCCCAAAAATAGTATCTGGTGCAGCGACGTTAGAAGCAGATTGACCGTCTGAATTTAGGAGCTTCAGTTCCATAGATTAAGCCCCCTTCTTTGCTTTAACTTTAACAGCTGGCGATACAATCACCTGACCGTTTTTCGCGCCTGGAATAGCACCTTTCACCAACAACAATTGGCGATCAGCATCTACACGAGCGATAACAAGATTTTGCACTGTACGCGTAACATCACCCAAGTGACCAGTCATGCGCTTACCTGGGAAAACGCGACCAGGATCCTGCGCCATACCGATAGAACCAGGTACATTATGTGAACGTGAGTTACCGTGAGTTGCACGACCAGATGCGAAGTGGTGACGCTTAATAGTACCGGCATAGCCTTTACCAATTGTCACACCTTGCACGTCAACTTTTTGACCAGCTTCGAACAAGCCAACAGGCACAACATCGCCCGCTTTCAGTTCAGCAGCTTTAGCAGCGTCAACACGGAATTCTTTTAAGACAGTACCAGCTTCCACGCCCGCTTTTGCGAGGTGACCTGCAGCCGCTTTAGTTACACGGGATGCACGGCGCTGACCGAATGTTACCTGAACAGCGGAGTAACCGTCTGTTTCAGGAGTTTTGATTTGTGTCACGCGGTTGTTTGAGACATCTAATACTGTGACTGGAATTGAATCACCATCATCAGTAAAAATGCGCATCATACCAACCTTGCGACCAACTAGGCCCAAGCTCATTGTTTTCTCCATTCTCACCTACGATTGGGTGAGGCTGATGTTTAGAAACTTACTTTTAAGACTTAAAAATAGACAGGCAAAAGCCTATCAAAATCTAAGCCTTCGATTGTAACCCGAAAAATTTCCACTTACAAGAAAAATTTATTTGAAAATGGAAAATTTTATGGTATGTCAGTTTTTTCTGATTTCTTGATAATCACTTCGATTTCAAGCAATCATCAATTCATCGAGAAGTATTACTGATTATTGCAATTTGATTTCTACGTCAACGCCTGCTGGCAAGTCGAGTTTCATCAATGCATCAACAGTCTTGTCCGTTGGATCAACGATGTCCATCAAACGCTGATGCGTGCGGATTTCGAATTGATCACGGGAAGTTTTGTTGACGTGCGGGGAACGCAAAACGTCGAAACGTTGAATACGTGTTGGCAAAGGAACTGGGCCTTTAACAACAGCGCCGGTACGCTTAGCTGTTTCTACGATTTCCAAAGCTGATTGGTCGATCAACTTGTAATCGAACGCTTTCAAGCGAATACGGATTTTTTGATTTGCTGTAGACATGATATTTCCTGTAAAGAACGGGCCACAATGCGGGAAAGTGGCATTTTTAACAAAGAGCGATTACTAAAAAGTACGGCTGTCGAGCTAAAAAAGCACGACAGCCGACTAGTGTACTACAAATTTCGAATTATTCTAAATTTTATCGTTGAATCCAGATTTAGGATCTTCGATAATTTTTGAAATAATTAACCAGCGATAATCTTAGCAACAACACCTGCACCAACAGTACGACCACCTTCACGAATCGCGAAACGGAGACCTTCTTCCATCGCGATCGGGTTGATCAACTTAACTGTGATAGAAACGTTATCACCTGGCATAACCATTTCTTTATCTTTTGGCAACTCGATTGAACCAGTTACGTCCGTTGTACGGAAGTAGAACTGTGGACGGTAGTTGTTGAAGAATGGTGTATGACGGCCACCTTCATCTTTAGACAAAACGTAGATCTCGCCTGTGAAATGATCATGCGGCTTGATTGAACCTGGTTTCGCCAAAACTTGACCACGTTGAATATCTTCACGCTTAGTGCCGCGCAACAATACACCAACGTTATCGCCTGCTTGACCTTGGTCGAGCAATTTGCGGAACATTTCAACACCAGTACATGTTGTTTTTACTGTATCCTTAATACCAACGATTTCGATCTCTTCGCCGACTTTAACGATACCGCGCTCGATACGGCCAGTCACAACTGTACCGCGACCAGAGATTGAGAATACGTCTTCTACTGGCAACAAGAATGCGCCGTCAACAGCACGTTCTGGAGTTGGGATGTATGAATCCAAAGCATCAGCCAATTTCATGATCGCTTCTTCGCCCAATGGACCCTTGTCGCCTTCGAGCGCCAATTTTGCGGAACCTTGGATGATAGGCAAATCGTCACCTGGGAATTCGTATTTAGACAATAATTCACGAACTTCCATTTCAACCAATTCCAACAACTCAGCGTCATCAACCATGTCGCATTTGTTCAAGAAAACGATGATATATGGAACACCAACTTGACGTGCCAACAAGATGTGCTCACGTGTTTGTGGCATTGGACCGTCTGCTGCGGAGCAAACCAAGATCGCGCCGTCCATCTGAGCAGCACCAGTAATCATGTTTTTAACATAATCAGCATGGCCTGGGCAGTCAACGTGAGCATAGTGACGACCTGCTGTTTCGTATTCTACGTGCGCTGTATTAATGGTAATACCGCGCGCTTTTTCTTCTGGAGCTGCATCGATCTGATCGTATGCTTTAGCTTCGCCGCCAAATTTCTTAGACAATACTGTCGCAATCGCTGCTGTCAATGTCGTTTTACCGTGATCCACGTGACCAATTGTACCGACGTTAACGTGCGGCTTGGTGCGTTCGAACTTACCTTTTGCCATTTTATTCTTCCTTCAAAAAGAACGATTAGATTAATTACCTACTCCACTTACATTTGATAAGCAGAGCAGGATTTCCGATTTAAATTACTTAGCTTTTGATGTAACGATTGCGTCGATAACATTCTTCGGTGCTTCAGAGTAGTGCTTGAATTCCATAGAATAAGTCGCACGACCTTGAGTCGCTGAACGCAAAGATGTTGAGTAACCAAACATCTCAGACAACGGCACTTCAGCTTTAATGATCTTACCGCCACCACCAGCAATCTCATCCATACCTTGAACCATACCGCGACGTGAAGACAAATCACCCATCACTGTACCAGCGTAGTCTTCTGGTGTTTCCACTTCGACGGCCATCATTGGCTCCAGAATAACTGGGCTTGCTTTACGGCAACCGTCTTTAAATGCCATCGAACCCGCCATACGGAAGGCGTTTTCGTTGGAGTCAACGTCATGGTATGAACCGAAGAACAAAGTGACTTTAACGTCAACCACTGGGTAACCAGCCAACACACCAGAAGTCAATGTTTCACGTACACCTTTTTCAACTGCAGGGATGTATTCACGTGGAACTGTACCACCTTTGATCGCGTCAACGAATTCGAAGCCTTTACCTGGTTCTTGCGGTTCGATCTTCAATACAACGTGACCGTATTGACCACGACCACCAGATTGCTTAACGAATTTACCTTCGATTTCTTCGCATGTTTTGCGGATTGTCTCGCGGTATGCAACTTGTGGCTTACCGACAGTTGCTTCCACGTTGAATTCACGCTTCATACGGTCAACGATAATATCCAGATGCAATTCACCCATACCAGCGATAATTGTCTGACCAGATTCTTCGTCAGTACGTACGCGGAAAGATGGATCTTCAGCAGCCAAACGGTTCAATGCCAAGCCCATTTTCTCTTGATCTTGCTTAGTCTTTGGCTCAACTGCTTGAGAAATAACTGGCTCAGGGAAAACCATGCGCTCTAACACAACGATCGCTTTTTCGTCGCACAAGGTATCGCCAGTTGTTGTGTCTTTCAGACCAACCACCGCAGCAATATCACCCGCCAACATTTCCTTGATTTCTTCACGTTGGTTTGCATGCATCTGCACCAAACGACCAATACGCTCTTTTTTCTCTTTAACAGAGTTATAAACCGTATCACCAGAATTCAAAGTACCTGAGTAGCAACGCACGAAGCATAATTGACCAACGAACGGATCAGTTGCAATCTTGAACGCCAAACCAGAGAATTTCTCTGTATCTTTAGCTTCACGAACTACTGGCTCATCATCTTCATTCGTACCAGGAACCGGTGGAATATCTACTGGAGATGGCAAGTATTCAACGACCGCATCCAACATCGCCTGAACGCCTTTGTTTTTAAATGCAGTACCGCACAACATTGGAACGATTTCAGAAGCGATCGTACGTTGACGCAAAGCAGTTTTAATTTCAGCTTCAGACAAATCGCCTTCTTCAAGGTATTTATTCATCAACTCTTCACTAGCTTCAGCAGCTGCTTCCACCATGTTTTCGCGCCATTTTTTAGCATCAGCTAACAAATTCTCAGGGATTTCGCCGTATTCAAACTTCATACCTTGCGATGCCACGTCCCAGATGATCGCTTTCATCTTAACCAAATCGATCACACCTTCGAACAAATCTTCAGCGCCGATAGGCACTTGCAAAGGCACTGGATTTGCCTTCAAACGCGCACGCATTTGATCGTACACTTTGAAGAAGTTCGCGCCAGTACGGTCCATCTTGTTGACGAATGCCAAACGTGGAACTTTGTACTTGTTAGCTTGACGCCAAACTGTTTCGGATTGTGGCTGAACGCCACCGACTGCACAGTAAACCATGCAAGCGCCATCCAAAACACGCATAGAACGTTCAACTTCAATCGTGAAGTCAACGTGGCCTGGCGTATCAATAATATTAATGTGGTGCGGTGCGAAGTTATTCGCCATACCACTCCAGAAGCAAGTTGTCGCAGCGGAAGTAATAGTAATACCGCGCTCTTGCTCTTGCTCCATCCAGTCCATGGTAGCCGCGCCATCATGCACTTCACCGATTTTGTGATTTACACCGGTATAGAACAAAACACGTTCGGTTGTCGTGGTTTTACCAGCATCAATGTGAGCCGAAATACCGATATTACGGTAGCGCTCAATGGGGGTCTTACGGGCCATAGCTATTCCTAAATCTTTTAATGGACAAAACCGAGCGCAATTTTCATGAAGAAATTACGCCCGGCCTGATTCAATATTCTTACCAAAACCATTGCAACGACACCACAATGGTCTCTCACTTTACGATTAGAAGCGGAAGTGGGAGAAGGCTTTGTTGGCTTCAGCCATACGATGCACTTCATCACGTTTCTTCATTGCACCGCCGCGACCTTCAGCGGCTTCCAACAATTCACCAGCCAAACGTTGCGGCATAGATTTTTCGCTACGCTTGTTTGCTGCTTCACGCAACCAACGCATAGACAAAGCCAAACGACGAACTGGACGAACTTCAACTGGAACTTGATAGTTAGCACCACCAACACGGCGGGATTTAACTTCAACCAATGGCTTAGCATTGTTGATTGCAGTTGCGAACACTTCCAATGGATCTTTACCAGATTTAGATTGGATGTGATCAAACGCGCCATAAATGATGCCTTCAGCAACAGACTTCTTGCCAGACAACATCAACACGTTTACAAACTTAGATACTTCAACATTACCGAATTTTGGATCCGGCAAAATGTCCCGCTTGGGGACTTCACGACGACGTGGCATTTCAATTCCTTTCAATCTTCAGTTGAGCGGTCAATAACAAATTTATTAACGCTCGCGGTAAGCCATCATAGCCACCACTTACTCGGCTCATTCGAGACCGACACCTATCCGAATTACGGAGATTTTACAGAGGTTAATTTACAAGCTGATTACAAAACAAAATTCTAGTGAACTAGAAAATTACTTCTTAACAGCCTTAGCGCGCTTAGAACCATATTTGGAACGAGCTTGCTTACGGTCTTTAACGCCTTGAGTATCCAAAGCACCGCGAACCATATGGTAACGTACACCTGGCAAATCCTTTACACGACCACCGCGCAACAAAACTACGCTATGTTCTTGCAAGTTATGGCCTTCACCGCCGATATACGAAATAACTTCGAAACCGTTGGTCAAGCGTACTTTGGCAACTTTACGCAAAGCCGAGTTAGGCTTTTTTGGAGTTGTCGTATAAACACGGGTACATACGCCGCGTTTTTGCGGGCTGTTTTCCAGCGCCGGAGATTTGCTCTTAACCACTGCAGAAACACGTGGTTGGCGAATCAGTTGATTGATGGTTGGCATCGTTTTTAATCCAACAAAATACAACGTTAAACACACGCCCGGAAACGGTTGCCCGGGCACTTAAAATCTATATATTCACTCGCAAACTAAGCTTGCCAGCTCTCGAACATCTATACTCACTCACAAATTGGCAGTGCGTAAGAATAAACTATATAAAATCGAGAACTCGCGAGTGTACACCTTTAATTTAGGCAAAGTCAATGAAAAACAATGAAAACAATCACTTAGCATCATATCTGAATCGGCGTTCCGAACCAAATTCCCTATGAAAACAATAAAAATGGTAAGGCGCAAACGCGAGTTGGCTTTTCAGGTTTAGAATGCCCTCCACTTCAGCCGACTAAAACACTTCAACCGCCTATTTTTTTGAATGAACCGCCTTTCTCGAACGTCTCCAATACTGCTACTCATTAGTTATTTCCTCATTAGTTGTCTGCCTTTTTTGGCTTATGTTTTTGGAAAACCCGTTGAGCATCCGATTCGAATTTTGGTGTACGAAGCGATCTGCTGGTTCATTTTATGGGCAGTGCTCCAAGGTCCTCGATGGTTCCACTACCTTTTACTGCCAGCATTTGTAGCAATTCCTGTCGAGATCTATTTGCGCATGTATTTTGGACAAGGAATCTCCACACACCATTTGGGAATCATGACCGAGACTAGCCCCAAAGAGGCAATAGAATTTTTAGGGAATAAGATTTGGCTATTGATTTTTGTTGTTAGCACTACATTAGCCTGGTGGTGGTCACTGCTCAAAGTCGCCATTCACAATCGTCACTTGGACTGGCGTGGTTCGAGCCGTTGGATATGCCTGACGGCATTAGTGTGCATTGCAATCGTTTGGGGGTATGGCGCTAAAGTTGGGGTTGCCAGTGCGTCAATAGCAGATCGAAGCAGTGCAATGACAAAAGACTACTCGCACCAAGGCTCAATGAGTGTCGGTTCATGGACTGCCTTACAAGAATTTTTCGACAAACAAGAACCATTGCCTATTTGGGTCGAACCCTTGTATGACTTAGAGAGTTTCTCTCGCAGTTGGCCAATGGGAATTTGGGCGCGTAGCTGGGATTTTTATCAAGAACGCCAATATCTTGCAGTTTTGAGTGAAAAGAATCGACTTTTTCGGTTTCAAGCGGAACAAGCTCCAGGCAACGACTTTCAACAAACCATCGTTGTCGTCATTGGCGAATCCTCACGCTATGATCGTTGGAGTCTAAATGGGTATCACCGGCTCACCAATCCGCATCTCGGCAAAGAAGACAACCTAGTTAGCTTCAGCGATATGATTACATCAGTCGCAGCGACCCGACTTTCCGTACCCGTCATAACAACACGCAAACCCGCCACGCAAAGTCTAAAAGCGGGATTCAGTGAGAAGTCTTTTTTAAGCGCCTATAAAGAAGCGGGTTTTAAGACTTTCTGGATTTCCAATCAGATGAGTTTTGGTCAATTTGACACGCCGACGTCGGTGATAGCGAAAGAAGCAGATGTCACCCAATTTCTCAACCTCGGCGGCTTCACCAACAAATCTAGTTACGATCAAATTTTACTGGCGCCGATGCAAAAAGCCCTAAGTGATGATGCTCCAAATAAACTGATCGTAATTCACAGCCTTGGTAATCATTGGAATTACAGCCATCGCTACCCACAGGATTACGACAAATGGAAACCATCTTTATTTGGCGTCGCCAATCCAGCTTATACCAATTTGAAGAACAAAGAAGCCCTAAACAATAGCTATGACAATTCAAATTTGTACAACGATTGGGTATTGTCGCGCATGATCACGCAACTTAAAGCGGTACCGCATATGACTGCGCTTTGGTATGTTTCAGATCATGGACAAACGCTTTATGATGGCAGTTGCAATCTCGCTTTTCATGGGCACAACACCCAATTTGAATTTCATATCCCTGCGTTTGTTTGGTATTCAGATCAATATGCGGCACAACACCCGGAAAAAATTCACCAGTTAAAAGCCCATCAAAACGCCAAACTTACTACTGAAAACGTATTCCATTCCATCGTCGACATGGTCGATATTCGTTATCCTGGAGAGCAATTGGAACGCAGTGTGTTTAGTCCGAAATGGACTTATCACACCCGCTATGTGGATAGCTACGGCTGGACCCACTACGATGATTCGCATTTAAAAGGGGACTGTCGAGAAGTCATTGATAATGGAACGCCATTGGTTCAGGATAAATAAATTCAGAATCACTGATTCATTTTATCTTTTGATATAAATTGCTCAGCTTGCCTTTGTGACTTACACTTCTACCATGCGCCGCGACTCCACCCCCACTTTGCTTTTTCTCAACGATGGAAAAGCGACTGTTCAAATTCATGGAGCCTGGCTCACCGATTTACTGGTAGAGCCAAGCTTAATGCAGGCCATAAACGCGAGTCTGCAGACGACACAAAATAAGCCAGGATTACATTGGGATTTGCGCCAACTCAGCGCACTTGATCACATTGGCGCTCAATTATTATGGCTAAGCTGGGGCAAACGCTTTCCCGCCAATTTACAAGTCAATGAGCATCACCAAGCATTATTCAATCGCTTAGCGGAAGTGCAAGCAATACCTGTGCTGGAGCCACCCAAGCCTGTGGTGCCACCATTTGGCAAACTGGGACGCTTATCTTTGAACTTTGCCTTGCACGTCATCGGCATTATCGAATTAATCGGTCAGCTCATCCTCGATTTCGGGCGTCTAGTTCGTCATCCTACGCGAGGCCCGTGGAAAGAAATTTCTGCCAATATTTATCGTACAGGTTTTCAGGCAATGGCAATCACCGCTTTGGTTGGTCTGCTCATTGGCGTTGTACTCTCGTATCTATCTGGCCAACAATTGCGTAATTATGGTGGCGACCTTTTCATCGTGAATCTACTCGGCATCAGCATTATTCGCGAACTCGGTCCTATGCTGGCAGCGATCCTCATCGCGGGTCGCTCTGGCTCGGCCATTACCGCGCAATTGGGCGTGATGAAAGTCACTGAAGAACTCGATGCTATGCGGGTGATGGGAATTCCGGTAGGTTTTCGGCTGATTATGCCCAAAGTCATTGCGTTGGCAATCACCATGCCTCTCATTGTGATTTGGACTGATGTCATGGCCTTGATTGGTGGCGCCATTTCAGCGCAATTTATCCTCGATATGTCACCCGGATTTTTCCTACACAAACTACCTGACGTTGTCAGCTTGGGCAATTATTGGATAGGCTTAGGAAAAGGCGTGGTTTTTGGTGTGCTGATTGCAATTATCGCTTGTCACTATGGGCTAAGAATCAAGCCGAATACAGAAAGTCTTGGACAAGGCACCACCAGTTCAGTCGTTGTCTCGATTACTTCTGTCATTATTGCCGATGCTTTTTTTGCCGTTCTGTTCCGCAATGTCGCTTATTAATCGTATGCAAAACCAAACTGATCCGGCGCTCACTGAATCTGTCATCGAGATAGCGCACTTGCGAACCCAATTTGGTCGCACGGTAATTCATGATGATTTAAACTTACAAATTCACCGAGGAGAAATTTTCTCTATAGTTGGCGGCTCTGGCTCAGGAAAAACCGTATTGATGCGTCAGATATTAGGACTAGAAGTACCAAAAAGCGGCTCCATCAGAGTTTTTGGGGACGATATCCATGCGCCAAAACAGCAGCATCTTGAACATTTGCGCCGCCGTTCTGGCATGTTGTTTCAACATGGCGCCCTGTATTCCGCCTTAAACGTCATCGAGAATGTGGCTCAACCCCTGCGCGAACTTGGTAATTTGCCGGAATCCTTGGTCATGGATATCGCCTATCTAAAATTACACATGTCTGGCATAGGTTTCGAACACGCAAAAAAAATGCCATCCGATCTATCTGGCGGCATGATTAAACGGATTGCCTTGGCGCGTGCGATTGCGCTTGATCCAGAGTTATTATTTCTCGATGAACCAACCGCAGGTCTAGATCCAGATAGTTCAGACGGTTTCGTCAATCTGATTCAGTCACTCCATCAATCACTTAAACTCACGGTTGTGATGGTCACGCACGATCTTGACACCTTGTTTGCCCTATCATCACGGATAGGCGTGATTGCCGATAAAAAGATGATCGCCGTTGGGAGTGCGAGAGAAGTGACACAGGTTCAACATCCATTTATTCAAACCTACTTCCGTGGTGGTCGCGGCATCCGCGCAATGGAAGTTTTACCGCAAGCGGCTATCAAGCAGGATCGGACTACGCTTGATACCGATACAGAATCAGGAGTCAATGATGGAAAGTAAATCTCATGCCCTCATCGCCGGCGTGTTCGCGATCGGTCTGGCAATCCTTGCCGGCGCGCTGGCACTGTGGCTAGGCAAAGATGAAATTCAGCGCACGCCCTATACGATTGCCACACAACTCAAAGTATCGGGCCTGAACATTCAAGCCGCGGTGCGTTATAAAGGTATTAAGGTAGGCAAAGTCACGGACATCGATTTTGACAGCAAAGTACCAGGACAGCTCTTACTCAATCTTGATATCGTTTCCGATACGCCCATCACGCAATCTACCTACGCGACCTTGGGCTATCAAGGTGTCACTGGCATCGCGTTTATTGAACTAGACGATGACGGCAGCAAACCAGCTGCGATCGTGCGTGATCCACTGTTAGGGGCGAGAATTCCTTTACGGCCCGGTTTATTGCAGGAAGTTGAAAAACACGGGGTGGCTATCTTGAATCAAACTGAAGAACTGAGTAAACGACTCAATGCTTTATTGGATCAAGACAATCGCGCATCGCTCGCGAATACAGTGAAACAAATCGGAAAAACAGCCGCTGCATGGGAAGCTCTGCCAGCAAAACTCGATCCAGTGTTGACCAGTTTGCCGCAAACCATCAACCACGCACGAGAAAGCGCTCTGGCGTTTAAGCAATTCGCTGAGAACGCAAAAAATACCAGTAGCAATTTAAATCAATTGATAACCAATCTTCAAGGCGAAAACGGCAGCATAGCGCGTGTAAGCAAGAACCTCGAGCAAGTGAGCCAAAACCTACAGTACGAGACTTTACCTGCCATGAATAGCCTCATCCTCGACGCTGGAGGAGCTTTGCGTGGCATCAATCGTAGCACTGAGAATTTTAATGATCGTCCGCAAAGTTTGCTGTTTGGCCCGAAGCCGATTCCGCCAGGGCCAGGCGAACCAGGCTTTAAAAATAATTAGGCTTATCCCAATCAATTCGCTTTGGTAACAATGACACTTATGAATACTCACTACGACTCCACCATTTTGCGGCCTCGCCTGACAATCATAATCGCACTCGCAAGTCTTTTATTTGCGTGCGCCAGTCCTACGGTGCGCCAACAGTTTGATTTTGGCGGCATTGCAGTCGAGTCCGACACCAAGCTATCAACTACAAAGGTCAATCCCAAGCTCAATATTTTGCTGGCCGAAATACAAGTGCCAAGTAGTTTAGAGGGGACGGCTATGCTGTACCGACTGCAATATGACAACAGTCAAGAATTACGCCCATACGCTCAAAGTCGTTGGAGCATGCCGCCGGCTCAGTTACTCAAACAAAGAATTAAGACGCAAATCAATCAGCAAGGTGGCACGGTATTGGCTACGAGCGATGGCGTTAAAAATTTACCGATTCTTAGGCTAGAACTCGAAGAATTCGCGCAGCACTTTACTAGTACTAATCAGAGTCAGGTACAACTGCGCTGGCGCGCCAGCTTGATCAATCAGAATCAATTGCTTGCACAAAGAATTTTTCAGGCGCAAGCAAAGTGTGACAGCGCCGACGCGAAAGGTGGAGCGAAAGCGATGCCACTAGCAACAGATATGGCGATTACGGAACTTATTGGGTGGTTGCAGACTCAAGTGAAATAAGAAAAGTTCTCACCCAATTTCACTTTTAGCGCACAACCTAAAAATACGTCAACAATCGCATGACATCAAAGCCAGACCTGACTGCATCACCACTCTCCCGCGCTAGCCTAGTGGCCTACGCGGTCTTGATCGTCTATGCGAGTTTATATCCATTTTCCGATTGGCAATTCGAAAACCTTGCGGCCTTCTCAGCACAGATCTCGCAATGGCCACGCTATTGGTCGCAATTCGACGCCATCGTCAATGTCATTGGCTATATTCCTTTTGGCGTCCTGCTCGTATTTTCGCTCTATCCACTACTGAAATTACGCTGGTCTTTCTTACTCGCCTGTCTGTGTGTCGCTGGCATGAGCTTATTAATGGAAAGTATCCAGTATTTCTTGCCCAACCGTGTCACATCACTACTCGATTTACTGACCAATGCAGCGGGCGGCATCTTAGGTGCTTTGTGTGGTGTTCTGCTAGTGCCGTATGTTTTAGAAAATGGCCGCCTACAATCTTTACGCGCGCAATGGCTACAACGCGAATCCTCGCCTGAGTTGGTGGTACTAGGTTTATGGCCACTCGCCCAAATTTTTCCGCAGGCCTTCTTATTTGGACACGGCCAAATTTTGCCCATCATCTCGCTATGGTGCGAAGAATATTTAGATGTCACCATTGACCTCAGTGCCTATCTCCGTCATGGCATCGAGTTGAGTCCCGAAACCTATTTATTGTCGGAAACCATTATTACTGCCTGTGCCTGCACGGGAGCCATTTTGATTTGTCTGTCTTTACTCAATCGACATGCGCCAAAATTCGCGCTCGCTTGTTTATTATTGATCGCTGCTCTCGCAGTCAAGGCTTTATCGAGTGCGTTAATGTTTCAGCCCGAAAATGCATTTCTTTGGCTAGCACCAGGTGCTAAGGGGGGTATCCTAATCAGCACGATCATGCTATATGGGTTCTCCTTTGCCCCCAGTCACGCACAACGACGACTTGCGGTGCTGTTATTGTGCATCAGTCTACTGATGGTGAATTTAATCCCTAGCAACCCCTATTTTTTAAACACCTTACAAACCATGGTGCAAGGGAAAATGTTGAATTTTTACGGCGCGGCACAATTTCTGTCTGTCACTTGGCCTTTCCTTGCGATTTGGTATTTACTGAAACATCAACGAGCCAATCACATTACACGAACGACTTGAACACATTATATTTGACGAGAAATGGTATGCTCAATTCCTCCGTCTTGCGCCGCGTTTGGCATCCACAATCGTCGGCTTTCAAAAATCGCATGCTTTTGCCAGTGGCCTTCAAGCGGCTTAGGCTTTTCCCAAGCATTCGCTATTTCAATTCGATGTATCATAGCGGCTTCCGTTCATCTACCACGCGAAACTAGCTGCCTTAGCTTAATTCGCATAAATGAAAAAATCTCATGTCTGACACTCTACATTTTCAAAAACACGTCTTCTTCTGTCTGAACGACCGTGACGATGGCCGTCAGTGTTGCGCCAAAAGTGGCGCGCAAGCCGCGCAAGAACATGCTAAGCGTCGCATCAAGCAACTTGATATGAATGGAGCCGGCAAAATTCGCATCAATAAAGCAGGCTGCCTTGATCGTTGTGAACAAGGCCCAGTGTTGGTGGTCTATCCTCAAGGTACTTGGTACACCTATGTTGATCAAAGCGACATCGATGAAATTATTGATGTCGATCTGATTGGTGGTGGCGTGGTCGAACGTCTCAAAGTATAAAGACCCATGAATATTCACACCGAACAATTTCTTATTCCTGGCAATGCTGGGCAACTCCAATGCGCAGTGAATCATCCTGATCCTGATTTGTTTCCCGCACCAACTGGTTTAGCGCTCGTAGCGCATCCGCATCCGCTATTTGGTGGCACGATGGAAAACAAAGTTGCGCAAACACTGGCGCGCACGTTTGTCTCGCTCGGGTATGTCACGGTACGTATGAATTTTCGTGGTGTCGGGCAATCTGAAGGCGTACACGATGCCGGTATCGGTGAAACTGACGATATGGAAACGCTGTTGCAACACATGCGCCAACGTTATCCTGATCTGCCCTTGGTACTAAGTGGATTTTCTTTTGGTACTTTCGTGCAATCACGCTTGCACCAACGCCTGTCCACCGCTGGTATTCCTGTGCAAAGACTGGTTCTTGTGGGGGCTGCTGCGGGTAAATGGGCGATGCCAGATATTCCAGCCGACACGATTTTAATCCACGGCGAACTAGACGATACGATTCCACTACAAGCTGTGTTTGACTGGCTCCGTCCGCAAGACATTCCGGTGGTGGTGATTCCTGGTGCCGATCATTTCTTCCATCGTCGCTTGCCCCATATTAAAAAAATTATCAGCGATTTGTGGACGTAGACCGCGCCACTTTTTCTACGACTTTTTTGTTTTTAACTTTTATTTTTGTTTTACATCCAATGAAAAAATTCTTGTCTTCTCTGTTTTCCTCGCTCATAGTCGTTGTCGCAGCATGCAGTGGCACCGCTCAAGCACAAACGCTACCTAAACCACTGGTGGATGCTAAATCCTGGGTATTGTTAGATGCGACCAGCAATCAAGTCATCAATTCTGACAATGCGACTTTGCAGATTGAACCAGCATCGCTGACCAAAATTATGACCGCGTATTTGGTGTTCAATGCATTGAAAGAGAAGCGCTTAGATTTGAATCAACAAATCACAGTCTCCACACGTGCTTGGAAAGTCGATGCAAGCAGCTCAAAAATGTTTATCGATCCAGCGACGCCCGTTAACATTGGCGATCTCTTATTTGGCTTGATTGTTCAATCCGGCAATGATGCTTCTGTGGCCTTGGCTGAAGCGGTGGCTGGCAGTGAAGATGCCTTCGTGGTACAGATGAATCGCGAAGCCGCCCGCCTCGGCATGAAAGCAACGCGCTACGCCAATTCACACGGCTTACCTAGTCCAGATAATTTTTCTACAGCGTTTGATTTAGCAATCCTTGCGTCACGCTTGATCACCGATCACCCAGAATATTACAAAACTTACTACTCAACGAAGAGCTTCACCTATAACAAAATCACCCAAGCAAATCGCAACCGTTTGTTGTGGTTAGATCCAACTGTAGACGGTATGAAAACCGGACATACGGAAGCGGCTGGTTATTGCTTAATTTCTTCTGCGATTCGTCCGAATGGTACTGGTCAACGGCGTTTAATTTCAGTCGTCACTGGGACAAAAAGCGATCAAATCCGGGCGCAGGAAAGTTTAAAATTGCTCAACTGGGGATACTTAAATTTTGACACAGTCAAACTGTATGACAAGGCGCAAGCGATAGAAACTCTGGATGTCTGGAAAGGCAGTCAAGGTAAAATCAAGGTCGGTTTTAACCAAGATCTGTATGTCACTTTACCAAAAGGCAGCGCTGCCAGATTAAAACCCGCCTTAGAACGTAAAGACCCACTAGTTGCGCCTATTGCTCTGAACAGCCGTGTTGGAACCATGAAGATGATGTTAGATGGAAAGTCCGTTGCTGAGTTTCCCGTTTTAGCTTTAGAAGATGTACGTCAAGCCAGTATTTTTGGACGTGCCTGGGATTCTATTCGTCTCTTGTTTAAATAATTTTCGACGACGAAAAAAATCAAAAGCCCGCGATTACATCAAGTAATTGCGGGCTTTTTCTTCTCATTGCTTCCCTAGTGCTTACTTAGCGCTTATTTAGACGCCGCTTCCTGATCCAACACCGACTTTGCCAACTTAGGCATAAATGCCACAATCCCCAGCCATGAAATAAACTGCAAACCCGTACGCAGTGCTGCGAAACACAATGCGAACACCAGCATTTGTGCCAAGGTCTCCAACCCTCCAATTCCGGCTGCGCTCACCAACAAATAAGCGCCATATCCAGAGATAAATGTGATGGGGAACATAAACCACCATTGTCTTTGCAAATTTTTAGGCATCATTTTTCCTCAAGTAAAATCTACGCCATCATACAAGAATTTGCCGCTAGGTTTTCGCTTCATACCAAAGTCGTGACTGTCTATTTTTATCGTTCAGCTTGCTTTTGCAAAAGCATGTAATCAGCAGAGTGCATGGAGCTTAGCAACATGTCCCCATTGCCAGCGACACGAAAACCGCCGTAACGCGCTTTATCGTAAAGATGGGCTTGTCCTTCTTCAAAGAAAAAAGCATTCGTCGCAAACTTGATTTGGGAATTGCGTATCCGGTAGCGCATCAAGAGTTCATTTGGTGCAAGTACTTCACCGGGCTTTGCTATCCTTTGAAAATGCGCGACCTGATTCTGATCAATATTTACAACTAAAGCCCCGTCAGGGATATTTGCTTTTACCCCATCAATCGCGCGCTGGTTTCCCCATTGAAAATTGGGGAAAGCCTGATTCGCCACTTGAAAACGTAGCGCCATATAATCGCCCTGCATCAAGGAGCGTGGATCTACCGGTGCTAATTCAAGCAAGACAAAACGGCCATGTTGAAGCAATTGTTCACGTTGATAAATCGATATATTGACGGCGACTAAAATCAAGATCCCAGACAAAATTGCCAACCAGACTCTGATTTTGCTGCTCAGACTAAATGTAGTCTTAATCATACGCGGACTCCTTCTCCACATTGTTTGTCGCCGAAAGAGCCTCTGGAAAAAGCCTACAAAGGACGAAACGCGTTGCCAGCAACAACAATCCCAAACTCATCAAGACGATCGATTTGTATAACAAGCTCACCTGTAGTTGATAATAGTAGTGCGACACAAAACTTAATAGTGCGAATAAACCGACACCGAGCAAAACTCGATCAGAAAAACTATACGCAATCAGAATCAACAGTAGCGCGCTGCTTAAACCAGGAGCCACATAAGAAAATCCACATAAAATAATTGCGGCCAATAATCCTACTATTGCGGGTAAGGAGTTCAAAGCGAAATGCTGTCTTTGAATAACAATGACAGTGGAAGCTAGCAGCGCTAAATTTACTAAGCTAGTACCGACGCGCCACCCATGTAACAGCCACCATCCGTGGTTGGGATCAAATGCCAATCGGCTGATAAAACGTCCACCTTCTGTACATAACAGGGCAAACCCTAAAGCATAAGCCACTGGACGAAGTAACTCTGGCTTACGCAATAAAATCGGCGACCACCACAAGCCACAAACTGCCAATGCGACCAAGCCATGTATCACCCCAAACATCGCGGATTGTTGGAAGAAAAAATAGGCTGAGAATACCGCACCTAATGTCGTCAAAAAACGATGAATCCAGTTCGACACATAGACAGTCAAAAACACTTCAAATACGAAGATCACCAAATAGACTTCAGCACCATCACTACGCAATTCCTGAAACAAACCAAATACAAAAAATCCTTGCCCAGCCAGGCTCACCGCCAACGCAAACTGCAACAAGAAATCATTATTTCCAGGTAAGCGGAACAACAGATAAGCAAGCGTGCAAAGCCCAGCGCCGATACAAACCGTAACGATGCCATGATCTTTAGCGAGGCTGAATAATATGCCGACAAAGCCCATCAAAAATAAAGCGCCTAGCCAACCAGAAAAGCCTAGCATGACTCGAATATACCAAGGCTGGCTGATACTGTGCACAGGATCAGGTGCGGGCATCTCGCCTTCCACTATGTTTGCTTGCAAGAGGCTTGTCCAAAGCGCCAATGGCGACAGCGACCGAGGTTTTGAAGTGTTCATGACTGCATCTCCTTCATCATGGTCTTTAGCCAGATGCCGCCTAAAGCTGAAGAGCCGATAATCATCAAACCCACGAACAAGAATCTAGCCGCATCGCTATGACTTAATACCTCGCGCGCTAACCAGGCATTAACCGTAATAATTAAACTCAAAACCAATCCTGCCAACACAAACAAGTCTTTCACTTTTCTCCGATAAACCCAGAAAGTAAGGGATGCCCATACGAGGTAACTGATCATCGCAAGCAAATTTGCCGACGAGCCTATTTGACGATATCGATCACCATCGCTAAAAATCGCTTCTAGCATTAATATCGTCGCCAACACCCCGACCACCGTCGCGACCACTCGCGCCGACCAACGCTCCTGCAAGTGCTGCACGCCACGCCAACGCAACCATTCCCAAGCCGCTAAGGCGATTGCATTGAGTATCAACATTGCCCAAAGTTGATTGCTTGAACTAAATACCAGACCGAAAAACCCGCCGAAAGTCTGGAAATATAAAAGTACACTCAGATTCACTAAGCCCAACCAAAATAGATACATCGCGCTTAATTGGGCAAGCATCATCCATACCAAAGAAGCAATCGCCCATGCGCGGAACAACTCGTAAGTATCGGCTCCTGTTTGGTAAGTTTGTCCGACCAGTGCCAACAATCCTCCCGTAAAAAGACTGGCCAATAACAAACTCGCCTTACCTGCGATATTCTCCAAGCCTAGCTTCCAGCAAGCCATCAAGGCAATGAGCACAGCGGCTTCGGCTAAGCCAAATTTCGCAAATCGCCCCATCGTTTGCCAGTTGTAAGCTAAAAAGAAAATCAACGATGCGCCAAGCGCGATCGCGCCACACCATAGCAACATCTGATCAATAAATCTGCGCCATTGGGCAGCTTCTGGTTGTATACCTGCCAGGTTCAGCGCAACGACTTCGCTGCCGACTTTCACTCGGCCCTGCGCTATCCAATCTAATACTTTGTTTGGCTGTTCCATCGCATCTCCCTACAAAAGAAAACAGTGCAACAATAATAACATCCTATATATTGAACTAGTCGAGCACAAACGACAAAGTGGCAAGATTTGCCGCCCTAAGGTGCGCAAGCTGCGACCGTTAAAGAAGACCGCCTGCCTGCGCTCAAAGTCACAAGTGTTTTACATCTGATCGTCTAAACAAAACTTGCAGTCTGGCAGATAGGGGTTCAAACTATTGTTTTTGGCGGAAAAGTCCCCATTTAGGCATGAGAAACAGGTAAAACCGCAATTTTCATCGCTATTTAGCGTAAATCCTGTTAATTCTCCCACTCAGCTTGCCTTTTTAAAAAGTTTTATCATGCACGAAATCAAACCCGAAGACAGCCTTATTGAATACCCTTGTGACTTCCCTATCAAAGTGATGGGTGTGATGCAAGACTCGTTTGCTCAAACGATCGTCGAAGTCGTGATGATTCACGATCCAACCTTTCATGCGGGCAAACTGGAAATGCGTCCGTCCAGCAAAGGCAATTATCTGGCGTTGACAGTCACCATACGCGCGATTCACCGCGAGCAACTCGATAATTTGTATCGCGATTTATCGGCGCACCCTATGGTGAAGATGGTGTTATAAGCACAAACAAAGCACGCACAATTTACTGAATCAGAATACCGCAACAGGTTTCGCGCTCAGTATCGCTTGACCACACTGTGCTTTGACCAATCGCACCGATACTTCTTAAAAATTCCTGATCGCTATGCAAGCATTACAATCCATCGTAGACAAACAAAAGGTCGGTGCCCGCTTTGTTATTTCGGCACCGATGCTGGGCTTAGACCCCGTGGCATTTGATCGTCTAGCACAGTCATGGATTGCGACAGGTGGCCCGGGTTTTGAGTTGGATGGCATTCCATTTCGCAAAGTGATCGATGGTCAATTTTTCATTCAACGCGTCACCGTCAAACGATTGGCGCAACAAGCATGATTGAGACAACAACGAATCCGCTGGCAATCACCATCCGCCAGCGTGGACAAGAAGACTACCAATCAAGCTTCACAGCAATGCGCGCCTTTACTGATGCCCGCACTGCCGAAACACCTGATGAATTGTGGATCGTAGAACACCCACCCGTGTTTACGTTGGGCCTCGGTGCAGATCATTCGCACGTGTTGGCGCCGCATGACATTCCCGTGATTCAAACCGATCGTGGTGGCGAAGTGACATTTCATGGTCCCGGCCAAGTCGTGATTTATCTTTTGATCGATCTCAAACGTCGTCACACTAAAGGGCGTTTATTCGCTCGCGAATTCGTCCATCAAATCGAACAAGCGGTGATCGACACCCTAGCAGCGTATAATATTGCTGGTGAACGAATTGCCGGAGCACCTGGGATTTACCTGAAGCAAGGTGAATGGCAAGGTGCAAAAATTGCCGCACTAGGATTAAAGGTACGCGCGAATGGCTGTACTTATCACGGTGTATCTCTGAACGTGGCGATGGATTTACAGCCATTTTCTTGGATTAATCCTTGTGGCTATGAGGGACTTGCCACGATTGACATGCGAACGCTGCAAGTACAAGTCCCTCTAGAACAGGTACAAACCGCGTTAGCACAACGTTTACAACATTTATTGACCGTCGCCGAATGAGCCACGAATTGAGCTATGACTACAGAAAACACCACACTCGCCACCGATAACATCAATTACGACCCAACAGAAAAACAAAAGGGTGCGAGCAAGACTTCCCGTATTCCTATCAAAATCGTACCAGCTGAACGCTTACCAAAACCTGACTGGATCCGCGTTAAAGCGGGTTCACCAACCACACGCTTCTACGAAATCAAAGACATTCTACGTGCCAACAAATTGGTAACGGTTTGCGAAGAAGCCACTTGTCCGAATATCGGTGAATGTTTCGGCAAAGGCACCGCGACTTTCATGATTATGGGTGACAAGTGCACACGTCGTTGCCCATTCTGCGACGTTGGTCACGGCCGCCCAGATCCACTCGATGTTAATGAACCTTTCAATTTAGCGAAGACGATTGCTGAATTACGTTTAAGTTATGTGGTCATCACTTCGGTTGATCGCGACGACTTACGCGATGGCGGCGCGGCCCACTTCGCTGAATGCATCACTAAAATCCGCGAATTGTCACCATTGACACGCATCGAAATTCTGACCCCAGATTTCCGTGGCCGCATGGATCGCGCTTTAGAAATTCTCAACATGGCACCGCCAGACGTGATGAATCACAATCTAGAAACCGCACCACGCCTTTACAAGGAAGCACGTCCAGGTTCTGACTACGAATATTCTTTGAATTTGTTAAAGCGTTTCAAAGAACAACATCCGAATGTCCCAACCAAATCCGGCATCATGGTTGGCCTAGGTGAAACAGACGAAGAAATCCTGCAAGTGATGCGCGACATGCGTGCTCACAATGTCGACATGCTCACCATTGGTCAATACTTAGCACCAAGCGGTCACCACTTACCTGTGCGTCGTTACGTGCATCCTGACGTATTCAAGATGTTCGAAGAAGAGGCCTACAAAATGGGCTTTGCCCATGCCGCTGTTGGGGCGATGGTTCGATCGTCTTACCATGCTGACCAACAGGCACATGGAGTCGGTACAGACACTCGATAACTAGTAGCATTTTAACCAATCGAAACGGCATGTCTTCACAAGGATATGCCGTTTTTTATTGCCCAAACCCAATAGAAAAATATTTCTGATATGCAAGCTATTGTTTTTTAAGGATATTTCTAAAGTTTTCCTAATAAATTACCGTTATTACCCTATCGCTTTACTCCAACCGCTCGAAATCATGCTACCGCTGCAACTAACTCGCATTTTTGATTATCAACAACCCGCTGCAGACCCGCTTCGGAACGATAACGTGCGCAACACCGTCGGTAACGATAAGGAAAGTACGAGTTCACCAACCAATCCAACCATAGACGATCGCCGTAAGTTGACTGATCGGCGTTCGTTGGAACGACGTGAAAAGCAGCAAGCGACGTTTCTCAACACCAGAAAAATGCAAGGCCGTCGCCGCTCCGATGGACGACGAGTTGATGACAACAGAAGTCAATATCGTCCGATTTCGCTTCAAGGTTAATGTGAAATTCGCCGACAACGAGCTGTCTTTTTACATGTAAAACGATGTACCGACTTCGCGAAGCACGCCATTTATACATCGTTAACATTTGCTAACACACAAGAAAACCCGCTCTTCATATACTCTTAAAAACGTATCGATAGATTTGATGTAATTCTTTTTCGGGTTGCATAGTGGGCATAAAACCTGCTTAGACATGTATCTTCAGAATCTATTGCATTCAGGACTTAGGAGAGGGTAGATGGCACTCACACAAATTTTTAATTCACTTGCAAAATTCTCAGGGATGCTCAGTCCTTTGGCCAAGAACTCACCCGAGATAGAACAGCAAGGTCCGGTCAAACTGCATGAAACGTGGCCGCAAATAGAGAGACGTCAAGCAACAGACCGCCGTTTGCAAGAAAGGCGTCATACTCATTGCCAACCATACATGGACACAAGGAAAAGCCATGGTCGGCGTCGCAGCCTTGGCCGACGTAAAACGGATCAACTAAGCGAATTGCCATTTTAATCACTGACAAGACAATAAAAAATGCCATTCAAATTAATCTTGAATGGCATTTCTATAAGGAAACGGAAACCGAATATTTATTGCATCCTTCGAATTCACTCCAGA
The DNA here is from genome assembly GCF_014284305.1 of Affinundibacterium seohonense. Lineage (GTDB taxonomy): Bacteria > Pseudomonadota > Gammaproteobacteria > Burkholderiales > Burkholderiaceae_D > Undibacterium > Undibacterium seohonense. The sequence continues at coordinate 286,134 of NZ_JACOFW010000002.1, read as the reverse complement.
TCCATACTACCAGAGCATGCAATCCGGAATACAAGAAACGCGATTGTCATCGCACTCGGCTTTAGGCGTACCAGATGCAATGCAAGCCTTATATTCTGCGGCACATTTTGCTTTGCAGTAGGAGTAACTTGGACCAGCTGCATATGCCATCGAAGTTCCCATACCTAAAGCCAACAAAAACAAAACCATTTTCTTTTTCATTGTAAGTCTCCAATATAACGATCAATTTTTATGACAGCGAGAGCAAAAACAAACGATGAGTGAATGTCGCCGCATCATTCCCCATCTTGAAATTAGCGCATGGATGTGAAATACGCGATGACCACAGACCCTATTTTTTAGCTTTTGGCAAAGTCAGAGCCGCAAGTGCGGCTTCAATCTGTGCCTGATTAAAGCCCTCGATACGTCGATTGCCGATGATGATCAGCGGGACACCTTCACCACCTAACTTCTGAAATTCTTGTCTGGCCTTATCCAATTTTTCGATATCAAAATCTGCGAATTGAATTTTTTGTGACGAGAATAAATCTCGCGTCTTAATACAGAACGGGCAGCTTTGCGTGCCATATACGATGACTTTTGTATCAGGATTCGGGAAATATTGTGCATAATCCCCCTCGGTGTATGGCGCTTTCAGCCATCTTGGCAAATTAATCGCGGCATAGCCAATCACTAAGCCGGCAGCCATCACTAGAACATACGACAAGAAAATTTTGACTTTATTTAAAAACATGAATTTCCAATCCTTAATTTTTGACGACGCGAAATAATATCGAAAGATCATATCAATTAAAAACCATAGGTCAGGATATTTTTTTAAAATTATTTTTTTAGTTGCTTTAATGAGAAATTAGATTGATTACAAATAAAAAAATGAGGAGACTAATGCATTTTTTCTTGTGTTAACTATATAGTTTTCCCTCTTTCAGCACACTCTTCTACTTCCTCGTACTATTTTGTGCGCAGTTTTTTTGCTAAGTGGGCAATCAATTGGTAGGATGGAGGCTTCATGAAATTTCTATGGTTTTTCGCGTAATTTCCCTATTTTTTTCAAGAATATATCGGTTTACAAAGCAAATTTGACACGCCTTTATGAATGAGTACACGACTTAAGCTAAATGAATTCTGCGAATCAATCAATATGATGATAAAGCGGTTTCACGTAAGCCTTTAAGTCGTATCTCAATCAAAATTTTTATCATGAGCCACTTTTTATGGCATTTTTTTATTTCTGATTGATCTGCACTATGCAAAATAGTCTGACCCGCAAACCCATAGAAATCAAAATATCCACGGTTGTGGCAGTTGCGCTCATTTTGAATGATGCAAACATAGCCACCTTGGAAAACGCATTGAAAGAAATGACCGGTGGCACACCGGATTTTTTCGACGATGAATTTGCCATTATTGACGTTGAAAATATTGCTTTTGAATCCATCGACTGGATAGGGCTCATCACGTTATTCAAGGCATGTGGCTTAAATGCAGTTGCTGTGCGTAACGCCAACGAAGATCAACATGCGGCAATTCGCGCTCATGGATTGAGTATTGACATCGTTAATAAGGTCAAGCCAGAGTTACCAACAGACTTGGAAATTTCGCCTGCAAGCGAAACGTTAACCTCCCCAGTAGTACCAGAAACCGTAGCACCGATGCCTCAGGCAATGCCTGCCGCGCTTGAGCATATTCCGGCAATGATCGTCGATACCCCTGTACGCGCGGGTCAGCGTATTTATGCACGAGGCTGTGATTTGATTATTACTGCATCGGTCAACAATGGCGCTGAAGTCATCGCTGATGGCAGTATTCATATCTATGCACCATTGCGAGGCCGTGCCTTAGCGGGAGCGCGTGGAAATACTAATGCACGTATTTACACCACCAGCATGGAAGCGGAGTTGGTCTCCATCGCAGGGATCTACCAAACTTTTGATGCAGGCTTCCCCAAACTAACGGCGAACCACCCGGTACAAATCAAACTAGTGGGTGACAGTATTGAAGTATCATCTATTAAATCAGCTTAGTTTTCGTATAGTTTGAACGTCATTTAAGCTTCATATATCCATATTATTTCAGTTATTTTCTAGCTCAACAAAGGAGTACCCTGTGGCAAGAATCATCGTTGTGACATCTGGTAAAGGCGGTGTAGGCAAGACCACATCGAGTGCGAGTTTCGCGTCCGGCCTAGCGCTGCGCGGACATAAAACAGCCGTCCTCGATTTTGACGTTGGTCTGCGTAATCTCGATTTGATCATGGGCTGCGAACGCCGTGTGGTGTACGATCTGGTCAATGTCATCAGTGGCGAAGCCACTTTGAATCAAGCACTGATTAAAGATAAACATTGCGACAATCTCTATATCCTGCCAGCTTCACAAACACGTGATAAAGACGCCTTGACTGAGGATGGTGTTGAACGCGTTTTGAACGATTTGATCAAAATGGATTTTGAATACATCGTCTGCGACTCACCAGCCGGAATTGAACGTGGCGCGGTAATGGCATTAACTTTCGCAGATGAAGCGATTGTCGTCACGAATCCAGAAGTGTCTTCCGTGCGCGACTCGGATCGTATATTGGGCATTATCCAAGCCAAATCCAAACGCGCCCAAGCCGGTGGCGAACCAGTCAAAGAACATTTGCTGATTACTCGCTATTCTCCCAAACGTGTCGATGCTGGCGAAATGCTGTCTTACACAGACGTACAAGAAATTCTACGCATTCCCTTGATCGGTGTGATTCCAGAATCAGAAGCCGTCTTACATGCTTCCAATCATGGCAATCCAGCCATTCATGTCAAAGGCAGTGATGTTTCAGAAGCGTATACCGATGTGGTGGCGCGTTTCTTAGGTGAGCAACCACCATTACGTTTCGTTGACTACGAAAAGCCAGGTTTGCTGCAACGTATTTTCGGAGGTAAGTAACATGGCTTTGCTTGATTTTTTGTTTAAATCTCAACCAAAAAGCGCCAGTGCGGCCAAAGAACGCTTGCAGATCATCATCGCTCGCGAACGCAATGGCGGCCGAGAAGGTTATGATTTTTTACCTGCGTTACGTGAAGAGCTGATTGCAGTGATTTCCAAATACACCAAGGTAAATCCTGATGACATTAAAGTGTCTTTAGACAAACAAGGCAATTTGGAAGTGTTGGATGTGAATGTGATTCTGCCCGATGCAGAATCACGTAATTAAAAAAATAATTAGCAAACTGATGGGCCAGATTTTTATCATGCCCATCAAGTTTTTTTGTTTTCGATCGTAACCAAGTTTTTTTACCCAAGAATCTATGCGAATTGCCATACTGGATGATGATCAGAATTTACTCGACCTGACGGTCGCCACTTTGACTGAGGCCAATCACGTTTGCCATCCATTTACCAGTGGCAAAGCCATGTTGCATCAACTGCATCGTGAAAGCTATGATCTGTTGATTCTCGACTGGCAAGTACCCGATCTGAGCGGTACCGAAATTTTGCACTGGGTTCGTGAAAAATTATCCGCCACCCTGCCTGTCTTGTTTATGACTAGCCGCTCTGGAGAAGATGATATCGTTGCCGGCTTAGCGGCTGGTGCTGATGATTACATGATTAAACCTATTCGTCGTGCGGAATTAATTGCACGCGTAAACGCCTTACTGCGCCGGGCTTATCCTACCCAAACTGCGAGCGAAATCATCACCTTTGGCAGCTATGAATTTGAAGTACGTGCCAGTCGTGCCAAACTCAATGGCGAGGCCATCGAGCTAACGCAAAAAGAATTCGATCTTGCGCTGTTGTTATTCCAAAATCTCGGACGTCCATTATCACGTGCCTACATCTTAGAAGCCGTCTGGTCGCGTGACATCGAAATTCCTTCACGTACCATGGATACCCATATTTCCAGAGTTCGTAGCAAACTCGATTTGCGTCCAGAAAATGGCTTTCGACTAGCGCCTGTGTACAGCTATGGCTATCGCCTAGAACAACTCGCAAAAGAGTAAGCAATGCGTGCCGCTACGATACCAGTGTCGGCACTTTCTTTTGCACCCGCTCTTGGCTCCCTCAAGGCCGCTCAAGCCTGGATTCAATCTATCAAGTCATGGTTAAATCTGATCACCTTTCGCAGGAGAGACGCATGCTTCATTCACCTTTATCCGACACCCGTACATCAATGACCTTCAAACTCATCTGTTCACTAGCACTATTTCTTATCCTAGCCTTAGGTCAAAGCAGCGCCGCGGAAAAACTCAAAGGTGCACCGGGCAGCATTAAAATCGATGCCGCTGGGATTACGTACTATGCACAGGAACGCGACACCTTGATCACGATCGCTAAACAATTTACAGCGAGCACGAACAATTGGGAAGCATTAGGGAAATTAAATCAAATTGGCAATGATAGGGCCATCCCAATCGGCTACGGCATCCTGATTCCCGTCGAGCTCTTAGTCGAAGAAGCCAGTCAGGCCACCGTTGTCGCTCTCGCGGGTAATGTGAAAGCGATTCAAGCCGGGTCTACTGAAACCAATCTGGCGGTAGGCAGCATCGTCTACGAAGGCAATCAAATCAACACTGAGAAAAACAGCTTCGTTACCTTTGCCCTGCCAGATGATTCACGGGTCTCCGTGCCTTCAAATAGCCAAGTGAGCCTAAGTAAATTACGCATGACGAAGTATGTCAAAAGTCCGCGCACGCTGATCAAGTTAGTACAAGGCCGAGTCGAGTCGCGCGTCAGTCCATTGAACAACAATAAAGGTCGCTTTGAAGTTAGTTCACCACTGGCTATCGCAGGTGTTCGCGGCACACATTTCCGTGTCGGCGTGAACGACAATGGAATTGCCAATGAAGTCTTGGAAGGCGGCGTCGCCGTCGGCAACAAAGAAAAACCCAATGCTATCGTGCTACCAGCGGGACAAGGCAATATCGTCAGTAGCGCTGGCGTCGGTAAGGCTATCGATCTATTACCCGCCCCAAGTTTGCTTGATGGATTTCAACTGCAGGAACGCCCTAGCCTACAATTCGCCATCAATCCGGTGCCCAACGCAATCTCTTACCGCGCACAAATCGCGAAAGACGCCAATGTGCAAAACGTCATCGCAGAAAACATGGGGCAAGATCTACGCTTTAAATTCGATGGCATAAGCGATGGTCAATATTTTATTCGTATCACCGCCATCGATAAAAATCAGTTAGAAGGCATTCCTTCTACGACAGCTTTCACCTTAAAAGCGCGTCCTGAACCGCCATTTTTGCTGCATCCAAAACACAAAGTCCGTGCCACGAATGTCGATTTTAAATGGACGCAATCAAGCGAAGCAAAGTCTTATCATTTACAAGTCGCGACCGATGCCACTTTCAAACAGATCGTGCTTGACCAAGCCAATATTGATGCGGCAGAGTTCTCCACTGGAGCGCTTGGCATTCATCAATACTTCTGGAGAGTCGCTTCCGTCATCGAAAAAAATGGAGTAGTGGATCAAGGTCCTTATTCACCTGTGCAGAGTTTTAATGTATTACCACCACAGAGCATGAATACCTTTGCCGACAATGGCGAAAACCAGATCAATTTCTCCTGGCCAGCCGAACCGGGACAAAGTTTCTTAGTGCAGCTCTCTTCAGATGCTGACTTTAAAAAACTCTTACTGAGTAAGGAACTTGATCAGCCTAATTTAACCATTCCACGCCCAGAGGCTGGCACTTACTACATCCGTGTGCGCGCCACTGACGCAGATCGCATTATCGGGAGTTTTTCCAAACCACAAAAGTTCGACATCGTCCTTCGCTGGACCACGAGTAGCGGCGAACCACTTAATTCTGGCAGTGGCGCAGTGCAACCCAACAAACAATAATCCTACGGGAAGCGTGACTGGACACCAGCAGCATCGATAGAATTTATGTTCAATACCAAGCGAAAAACCACCCGCAAGGAATCTATTCAAGGCAAGCAGATTGCCTTGCGTGAGTGGCTGGTGCTCGCACTGTTTTTATTGGGGTTGGCGACACTCCTGATCACAACGGATAGTCTACAACGCCTCGACCAAAGTGCTTACGACCAGCTTTTACGCACACAAAGTCACCCGGCACGTGAAGACATTATCATTGTTGCGATTGATGATTTCAGCCTCAATGAGTTAGGAAAATGGCCGTGGTCACGAGCCCGCCACGCCCAGCTGATTGAGCAAATCAATCTGTCAAAACCACGCGCTATCGGCGTGGATATCTTATTTTCTGAGGCAGAATCCGCACGGCAGCCAACCGAAACTACCAACGCTGATGGCGACCAATTACTCGCGTCGGCGCTGAACAACAGCAAGGTCGTATTACCCTTAATTTCCATGAACGCAGGTGCTGGCTTACAGGCAGTTGCCCCTATTCCTGCGCTGGCCAATCAAGCTGACGCTCTGGGACATATTCATATTGAATTAGACGTCGATGGTGTCGCTCGCAGCGTATTTTTGCGTGAGGGTACACAAGGACAATGGTGGCCACATTTCGCGCTGGCTCTATATACAATTGGGCAAGCTAAGCCTCTCGCGATTGCGGACCTAAAAACTTTTCCCGGCACGGTGGCGAATCAGGCTACTAGTACAACAGAAAAAGGCATCTGGCATCGCGACTTTCAGATGCACATTCCCTATTATGGAAGTAGCGGTCATTTCAGCTCCGTTCCCTATGTGTCGGTTCTTCGTGGTGAAGTGCCCACAGACTTCTTTCGCGATAAATACGTTTTAGTCGGCCCAACCGCACAAGGCATGGCCGATGCATTCCCTACACCAGTGACCTCCAATGACGGTGCCTTATCAGGCATCGAAATCAACGCCAATATTCTCGCCAGTTTGCTAGATGGCCGCTCTATCATCAAGGCTAGCCTATGGCAAACCACCGCCGCGAGCTTGCTCACTGTATTGCTTGCCTTACTCAGCTTTCTATTTTTCTCGCCACGTGTTGCGCTACTTACCGTCATTACCCTAATTTCTGGTGCCCTGATCGCTAGCGTGGTCCTACTCCACTTTGGTTTTTGGCTACCACCAGCCAGCAGCGTCATGGTGCTGCTAGTCGCCTATCCTTTATGGAGTTGGCGCAGACTAGAAGCAGCAATCGGATTCTTGGGTGAAGAATTCATCTTACTCGACCAAGAACCACATTTATTGCCAGAGTTCAATCCTGACATGACATTGGCAAATGGCAGTCAAGCGCCTATCAAACGCGCCATTGAAGATAAATTAGAACGTCATATTAACGCCATGCAAGCAGCAGCAAGGCGGGTACGAGATCTGCGTCAGTTCGTTACCGATAGTTTAACCAGCTTACCCGACGCTACCATGGTCACCACAACCGATGGCAATGTCGTACTCACCAATCCCAGCGCTATCGAGTATTTCAAAAGCATAGGAATGCCGCATGTGATCGACACATTGGTCCCATATCTTTTCTCCAACATGAGTCACCCGCACACAGTCTACACCAGTGAACGCGATAGCTTTAGCTGGTGGCATATTCTGGATCTTAAACAAAGCGATATTTTGATGAGAGGCGTCGAAGTTCTCGACCCCAAAGGACGGGATTTAATCATCAAAAGTGCACCTTGCTATTCAGGAAAAAAAGTCTTGATCGGTTGGATTATCAGCATCATTGATATTTCAGACATTCGTCAGGCAGAACGCCGTCGCGATGAGACACTGCACTTCATTTCGCACGATATGCGGGCACCACAGGCATCGATTTTGGCCTTAATCGAATTGCAGAAAAATACTAAAACAGCCATTCTTCACGAGGACTTCTTAAGCCGCATCGAAAAAGCATCCAACACCACGCTGAGTTTGGCAGATAGTTTTGTTCAACTCGCGCACGCCGAATCGAATGAATATCGTTACAGCGAATTGGATTTCCAAGACATCTTGATCGATGCCACCGAAGAAATGTGGACGCTCGCCAAAGCAAAACGCATACAGCTCGTCACCAACATTCCTGAAGGCGATTATCCAGTACGGGTGGATCGCAGCTTAATGACGCGAGTACTGACCAATCTCTTATCGAATGCGATCAAATATAGCCCTACCGATACCATCGTCACCTGTACTTTAGCGTTCGAAACAAAAAATCTGAACGACATCATTGTCTGTTGCATACAAGATCAAGGCTATGGCATCGCCCGCTCTGATCAAAGTCGCTTATTCCAACGATTCCAAAGATTAGGCTATGGAAAATCCGCAGAACAAATCAAAAATGACGGCATAGGCTTGGGCATGGTGTTTGTCAAAACCGTCATTGACCGCCATTTTGCGCAGATCGGTTTTACCAGCGTGCCAGGAGAAGGGACTTGTTTTAAGATCGACATTCCGGCACACAATAGTTAAAAATGCGTAAATTTTTCAACAAGCGCATTCCCACTGATTCAGATTATCTATTTAGACTTCACCGACGCTATCAATTTGAGATAAGCCTCTTTATCAAAACCTACGATCAATTTGTCCTCACTTACAAAAACAGGAACGGCTTTTTCGCCCAAGGTTTTGTAGGCAACTTCCGCGACTTTAGACTTATCTACGACTAAATCATTAAACAGAATCCCCGCCTCGTTCAAAAAACGACGCGCCGTATCACAGTGAGGGCATGTAGAAGTGCCATATAAGGTAAGTGCGTAAGTTTGCGACTTAACATGCTGTGAGTAATCACCATTTTTGAATGGCCCTTTTACCATTGAATACCATCTCGGTAGTTGCGCGCCCAACCAAATAGCCAAAGCAATAGTCGCTAATAATACTACGCCATCTCTAAGCCAAATTTTTACCTTACCTTGCATAATCTCTCTCTACAATTTTATCTCTACACGCACACTTAGCTGCGTATAACTGGTTTTCTCGGATTGTCTTTGTATGAATTTTTGACCTGAATTTCCCTCGAAGATATACTCTTTTATGCCGTACTTAGTAGGCGCAAACAGATTGTTTAAACTCATGATCCACTTCATCGTTTTGCTGGCCGTCCATGTCGCATTCGCACTGTAAGAGGCGTGTCTCGATTCGTAAGTTTTTTGGACTAGATTATTGCGTATCCAGTCACCAGGCAGCCAGTTCGCATCGACATTGATTTTCAAAGGTACGCCGGTCACATCGTAAGTCATGCCCAATTTGGCGCGCCACGGTGTTTGGCCTTCGAGATGGTTATATGGTGCAGGCAAATTACTCACGACAGAATGCGCGCGGCCAACACTACCTCTAACCTCTATCTTCGGTGCTGTTTGCCACGCGTCACGCAAGGCCAATGTCCAATCAACACTAGCACCAACAATCTGCGCATCACCTATATTGACCGGACGACTCACATACCGTGGCAGCGTTGACCAGGCAACCGTTTCAAGTGAAATTGCTCGCCCAAACTGCTGCTCTATCTGTCTTGCATAGACTTCAAAACCAATTTGACTATCGTCACTCAATCCATGTTCGTAACTTAAATTGAGTGCCAAGGCGCGCTCCGCTTGCAAGCCTGGATTGCCGGCACTATCAGTTGTGTCGAGCGAATTTTGAGGGCACACCAAGTAAGAAGAACACGGGGCAAGCACATTCACATTGGGTCGCAACATCAAACTACTTGCATAGGGGGCTTTAAAACTTTTGGCCAAAGACAATCGAAATTGTCGTTTGATATCGCCCGGGACCTTTTTAGAAAAATGAAACGTCGGCGACCATACCCGATAATGCGCTCGACTGACTAAAGGTCCCTCGCGAATATCAGAGGCACTATCCTCACCTGACATGCCCGCATTGAAAGCGGTAGTTTTATTCATGCGCCATTCGTCTTGTATAAATAAACGAAGCGCCGCATTATCTAAACGATTAGCGGCACCAAACTGAGCCAGACTCACATCAGGCCGGCCATTGAGCCAATAATGATTAGTAGAATTTTGCACTTTCTTCGTCCAATTCAAGCCTGTAGTAAGTTCGTGTCCACCTTCCATACTCTGTACATAATTGACGTTGAGGCGATAGGTGTTCGTGTCTGTATTGTCTTCACTCAGGGAATGACTAGTCATCGGGGACGGGGCATTTAGCCTATTGCGGCTATCGGAGCTGGTTAAAACTTGATTGCGACTTGCACTTACATCGACTTTTAGTTGACCATCCTCTCCAACTTGGCGACTCCAGGATAGTGGTGCGCTGAGCATCAATAATTTTGTATTTGAATTCCCGAGGATTTGCCACAGTGTCCCATTTGCATAATAACGATCCTCCTCATTTTGAGTATCTAATTTTAGATAGTTCGCGCTAGGATTAAACGACAGCGTATTTTCGGTATTAAATCGATACGCGAAATTCGATTCAATGCTCAATCCTTCAAGGATGTTTTCAGTTCGCCCTTGGCCTTGAAATTGCGCTGGCGCTTTTTGCTCGCTATCTCCTTCGTTTTGCACAAAGACGAAAGGGTTCTTATCATGTCTCCGATCGACGGAAACCGATAATCTCGACTGCCATGGGCTATCCAGACTCGCTTCGTTAATCGACCAAGCACCATTTACCCCATAAGCACCAGCCGCGTCTTTCACGCCAGCAGAGACTTGCTGAGACTTGGTGCGCGCTATCTTCCTTGTAATGATATTAATCGACCCAGCGATCCCAAAGGGTCCGGTCTGAGCGGTCGCAGACTTAATAATTTCTATTCGTTCGATTTCAGACAAATCCATGTCCAAAGGATTTCTACCGACTGGATTTTGACCATTTAATAGAATCTGGGTGTAGCCAGGCAAACCCAACAAACCAATTTGCCCATCTTTACCGACGGTCACGGCGGGCTCACGTTTGAGCATTTCCGCCGCATTTTGTAAACCACTTTCTGCGATTCTTTGACGTCCAATAATGAGCTTACCGGCAGCGAAATCACGACTGGCGGCAATGTCTGTTTGTGCTGCATTAATGGTGACTTTTTGAGGCTCGATTTTATCTGCCCTTTTATCAATAGTATTGTCGGCGCTCTTTTGAGTAGCGGTGGAAAGATTCTGGCTCCATGCTGGTGTGCAACACAGTAGCAAGCCACAAATTACATTCAATTTACGCACAGATATTTCTCACTCTTTCCTTGGACTGCCGTCGTATCAACGTATGCATAAAAAAGACTCATTACTTAATTAAGCGATCACACAGTTTGTTGGCTAGCGCGTCTATATTTTCCGAGAACTTCACCATTTCTACCTTCTTCTTTTCCTCTAACAATTTTCGCTTATCAGGATCGGTCGCGGTTTCCAAGTCCTGAATGAGTTGAAGTAATTCCTTACTAGCTTGGGCTGAGATATCGACCGGATCGCTAAATTTCTCCTTAAACATCTTGACACATTCTTTTCGCGTTTTTGGCTTCGGCACTTCGTCTTGTGAACTCACCTTAGCGACAGATGTTCCCCCGATGACAAAAATAAAACTTACAATAACTAGTTTGAGCGGACAAAAATAAATAAAAGTTTTCATAAAATTCTTTAAATTAAGACTACTCTATTGCCATACAAAAGTCTTTCAACCTATCTGTCGAGACTAACGAAGGTTTAATCGTCACGTTTAGCAACCAAGCGCAGTTTCACGATCAATGATTCAGATCGTGAAATCACACAAGTCAATTGCAATACTTTATCAATTGCAAATTACTCTAGCTGTTAAGGATTCGGAGGGAAAAGTTCGCGGCAAAAATCGTAGCATGGAATAAAACTCCCGCCAGCTTCTTTGCACGCTTCAACACATTCTACCCACTGTGGTGCCATCGCGAACGATGCACTCATCGATGCAAAAAACAAAAGTGTGGCAAAACAAATCTTCTTACTCAATTTACTTTTCATAATAGTCTCCAATAAGTTCGTTTCTGGCAAAATGCCTGCATGTTACAATATATGCTAGCAACGATGCTACATATTAGTAAATTCACTTACTTCAATTAAATAAAATAAATTAAATAAAAAGTTGCATTTAGAAAAATCCGTTATACATGCTTTGATAATCTTCGTTTCCTCAGCATATTAATTTAAAGCAAGAAGCCCTAAGCGATGATGAAGGATGAGGCGAGTCGCGCTATAATGGCGCCCTCCAACCAAATAATCCTATGCAACTACTCGCCGTCGGCCTCAATCACACGACTGCCCCTGTCTCTTTACGAGAGAAGGTGGCGTTCTCTCCTGAGCAAATTTCTCAGGCAGTGGTAGGCGCGCGCTCGTGGTTTGCACGTAACGGATCGACTCAGGCATCAGAGACAGCGGTCTTATCGACATGCAATCGTACTGAACTATACGCGGTTGCCGATGTAGACAATCCTATCGATATGACTGCGCATTTTTTGGCAGATTTTCATAAGTTGCCTTACGCAGATTTACGCCACCATCTCTACACCCTACCGCAAGACAATGCAGTGCGTCACGCCTTCCGCGTGGCTTCTGGTTTAGATTCTATGGTCTTAGGTGAACCGCAGATTCTCGGGCAGATGAAAGAAGCGGTACGTCAAGCTGACGAAGCGGGTGGACTCGGCACTTATTTGCATCAATTGTTTCAACGTACCTTTGCGGTGGCGAAAGAAGTCCGTTCGACGACAGAAATTGGAGCACATAGTGTTTCTATGGCGGCAGCGGCAGTACGTTTATCACAACGCATTTTCGACAAAATTGCGGATCAAAAAGTGCTGTTTATCGGCGCAGGTGAAATGATAGAACTGTGCGCAACGCATTTTGCTGCACAAAATCCTAAGAACATTACGATTGCCAATCGCACCTTAGAACGTGGTGAAACACTCGCCAATCGTTTTGGCGGCAAAGCGATTCGTCTGGCTGAGTTGCCGAATTGCTTACATGAATTCGACATCATCATTTCTTGCACAGCATCTTCACTACCCATCATCGGTCTCGGTTTAGTAGAACGAGCAATTAAGACACGCAAACATCGCCCAATTTTCATGGTCGACCTAGCCGTACCACGTGATATAGAATCCGAAGTCGCACAACTCGACGACGTGTTTTTGTACACTGTTGATGATCTAGCCAGCGTAGTGCAAAGCGGTTTAGAAAATCGTCATGCAGCAGTGGCGCAAGCAGAAGCGATTATTGAGACCCGGGTGCAATCGTTTATGCATTGGGTTGATGGTCGTCATGTAGTACCGGTCATCCAAGATTTGCACGAAACCAGTGAACAAGTACGCCAACACGAATTAGAACGCGCCCGTAAAATGCTGGCACGCGGCGATGATATAGAAGCGGTGTTAGAAGCTTTGTCTAAAGGCATCACAGCCAAATTCTTGCACGGTCCACAGCAAGCTTTGCATCAAGCGCAAGGCGAAGAACGCGCGCATCTGGTGCGCCTGCTGCCACAATTATTCCGCACTAAGCGTTAGCTACCTCAAGCTTTCTGAGCATGCACGATACCAACTGCATGCCTCGTCGTCACGACGACTTCCCCCGATTTAATTATTCATGGCTCAACGACATTCAAGAATATCGAGAGCCACTACAGCATAAAGCGAAATAAAATCATGAAACCATCGATGCTACATAAACTCGATCAACTCTCAGAACGTCTGGTCGAGGTTGGTCAATTACTGGTACAAGAAGGTGTCACCAATGATATGGACACCTATCGCAAACTCAATCGCGAACATGCGGAATTAGAGCCTTTGGTCGCGCTGTATCACAACTATCAACAAGCGCAGAGTGACATCGTCGAAGCGCAAGAGATGTTGAACGATCCCGATATGAAGGACTTTGCACAAGAAGAAATTCAAGCAGGCAAAGATCGCATCGAAGCCTTGCAACGCGAACTGCAAACCATGTTGTTACCGAAAGATCCTAACGATGAACGCAATATTTTGTTAGAAATTCGTGCCGGTACAGGTGGTGACGAAGCCGGTTTGTTTGCAGGTGATTTATTGCGCATGTACACCCGCTTTGCCGAACGCAATCGCTGGCAAATCGAAGTGATGTCCGAATCACCTTCCGAGCTTGGCGGCTATAAAGAGGTCATTATTCGCATCGCTGGTTTTGGTGCGTATTCCAAACTCAAATTTGAATCGGGCGGACATCGTGTTCAACGCGTACCGGCGACAGAAACCCAAGGCCGTATTCACACCTCGGCGTGTACCGTAGCGGTGATGCCTGAAGCCGATGAACTCACCGACGTAGTGATCAACAATGCCGATCTGCGCATCGATACCTTCCGCGCCTCAGGTGCCGGTGGTCAGCATATTAATAAGACCGATTCCGCAGTACGTTTAACCCACATCCCAACCGGCATCGTGGTCGAATGCCAAGATGGTCGCAGCCAACATCAAAACAAAGCGCAAGCCATGCGCGTATTAGCGACCCGCATCATGGACGGTCAATTGCGCAAGAAACAAGCAGAAGAAGCAGCGACCCGTAAGAGTTTGATCGGTTCTGGCGACCGCAGCGAACGTATCCGTACTTACAACTACCCACAGGGCCGCATGACGGATCACAGGATCAACCTGACCTTGTACAAACTCGATTTCATTATGGATGGAGATCTGACCGAACTGACCAATGCGCTGGTGGCTGAGCATCAGGCTGAGTTGTTGGCTAGTTTGGGGGATGATTAATCTAAGTTGTCTCTTTCAAGGAGAAAGGTGAATGCGCCATTTTCTACTTGCATCAACAAATAACGCCGATGAAAAGAACTTTAACTCAATGGAAGCCTTGAGTGAAGCTTGCGAAGAATTCTTTGTCGTCACATTGTCAAACAACAAGGAACTCGAACTGTTATTTGATTTGCTTGGCATCGACAATTCTCAAGAAAAGTTTCTATTGAATAGCGAGGACTTCATAAGTGTTATTGATATCTCTAAGTCTAAACTCCCAGAATTAGATTTAACTGAGTTCGATAAGCTTTATGACACTTGGCTAAAAATATCTGGTCGCGAATCAACCATGGATGAATATGGGCAGTTAGTTTTCTTACAAAGCCAAGCAAAAGAATGGAATCAGATGACATACAAATTTGTGCTTAGTGAAAAGCAGAAAACTGAAAAATAAGGACGTTTCGCTAACCCTATTCTCTCCATCTAATTTAATCTAAAAAAACGCAGATAGAAACAAAGGTTCCTATCTGCGTTTTTAATTTCGCTAGCCGAAAAGAACGCCTCAAGCCCGTGCAGGCATCCCCAAAATCTTACGCGCTTCATCCGGCGTTGCAACCGCACGATCATGTTCACGACTGATGCGTGCCACACGCTCTACTAATTGTGCATTGCTATTGGCAAGTTCGCCTTTGCGGTAGTACACATTGTCTTCAAAACCAACACGCACGTGACCACCAAGAATAATCGCCATCGTTGCTAATGGCAATTGGGCAGCACCAATACCCGCTACCGTCCAACTTGCATCAGCGGGCAATTGCGAACGCATATACATCAATGCCTCTGGCGTACCAGCCATCGCACCGGGAATGCCGAGTACGAAATCCACGTGTAATGGCGCGGTGATTAAGCCTTTTTTCAACCAGCGATTCACGGTCGTGATCATGCCGGTGTCGAATACTTCATACTCGATTTTGACGCCCAAGTCTTTCATAGTCGTCGCGAAGATATCCATATCGTCGGGATGATTCATGAATACATCATTACCGAAATTGACGGAGCCCATAGACAGGGTTGCCATTTCTGGTTTGAGTGTGACTGGTGCGAGGCGTTCCTGTGCAGTCATGCCAACTGCACCACCCGTTGAAACCTGTACGATCACATCGCAACGTTCGCGTACTTTGGTGATGATTTGGCGATAGACTTCTTTGTCTTGGGTTGGTGTGCCGTCATCGTAGCGACCATGTACGTGGACGATGGCGGCACCGGCTTTGGCGCATTCGAACGCGGCATCGGCGATTTCGTCTGGGGTGATGGGGAGATTGGGTTGTTGTTCGCGGGTGACTTCTGCGCCTGTTAGTGCGGCTGTGATGATGAGTTTTTCCATGATTTTTGTCTCTTTATTCAGTACATTCTTTGCGCATTCTTGCACAGACTTTTTAATTTATTTGTAGGGCGGGTGCAACCCGCGCTGTTTCTTCTTTTGTACTTCGTTTTCGCGTTCGCATTTACTCGTCCTTCACAAGTCTGCATTTTCTATACTTCGTTTTCTCGTTCGAGCTTTCTCATCGTTCACTGGTCGGGTGTGGCCCGACAGCCAATTACCTTTTTTGCTTCGCCAAAAAAGGTAATCCAAAAAAGGCGACCGTAGACTCGCCCCTTCGGGGTGCTTACGCTTCGCTTCAGCATAATTTGCGCATCACAAAAAATGGGAAAGTGTTGAAACTCGCTACGCTCAGACAACAACACTTTCTTATCCATTTTCTGTGAAGCGCAAATTACATCGTCTCAAACGAGGGTAGGTCAAAAGCAACGACCTACAACCGCTATTAGAAAACTTAATGCCGTCGGTACTGATTGTTTTGATGTTGCCGTTGCTTTTGACGTTGCTTTTGACGTTGTTTTTGACTTTGACTTTCATCCACTTCTGACACTGCCAATTGTGCGGGACAGAAAATGGATAAAGAAAGTGTCGTTGTCTGAGCGAAGCGAGTTTCGACACTTTCCCATTTTTTGTCCCGCACAATTGGGAAGCCGAAGGCCAGTGGCAGCGTGGTCGCCTTTTTTGGGTTACCTTTTTTGGCGAAGCAAAAAAGGTAACTGGCTGTCGGGCCACCCCCGACCTACTAAACCACAAGCAACAAGTAACGTCAAATCAAAACCCAAACAACACAGCGCGGGTTGCACCCGCCCTACAAAAATCACATCACAACAACCTCAAACCAAGCAAAAACAGATCAGCGTTTAATCCGCTGAAAATCCGCAGGCACCACACAGGTCCCAGAAGCCTTACAAACAACAACAGGCTCAGCCAACACATCAGCAGCAGAAACCTGACCAGCAATCTTCGCAGGAGAAATCACCTTACGCGCTTCAAACTCCATCTTACGTGAAGTCTTGCCCATAGAAACAATACGACCCGTCGCTTCAATATAATCACCAGCAAACACCGGTGCCATAAATTGCACATTATCGTAGGCCACAAACAAACCTTCATCGCCATCACTACGAATTAACAATTCTGTCGCCACATCGCCAAACAAATTCAACATCTTCGCGCCATCAACCAGATCACCTGCATAGTGCGCATCGTGCGAACCCATACGCAGGCGAATCAAACTCGTGTACTTGGATAAATCTTCCATCATTACCTCTTTTTAATTGTGATCAACACTCCCTTCTCCCGCAAGCGGGAGAAGGGTTGGGGATGAGGGTGATTCTAATTCGGATAAAATAATTTTAAATAAAAAACCATTCTGCACCGAAGTCTTTTGATCACTGAGGGCTTCATCGCTTCTGAACCACCCTCACCCTAGCCCTCTCCCGCTTGCGGGAGAGGGGATATACACTCCATTAAGCAGCGTGACGCTTAATCCATTCATGAATCGCAAACGATGCCACATCTTCTGCATACGACTTAGTACCAAAGCCAGCATCGTAGCCAAGTTCCTTCGCCAATTCATGACTAATACGCGGACCACCAACGACCAAGATCACCTTATCACGCAAGCCTTCGGCTTCTAACAAGTCGGACAACTTAGTCAAATTATCGAGGTGAATATTTTTCTGCGTCACGACTTGCGACACCAAAATCACGTCGGCTTTTTCTTCGATGGCACGTGCGATCAATTCTTCGGAATCGACCTGCGCACCCATATTGATGGCGCGCACTTCGTGATAACTCTCTAAGCCTTTGTGACCGTTGTAGCCCTTCATATTCATGATCGCGTCAATGCCAACGGTGTGCGCATCAGTTTCAATACATGCACCAATCACGACCATACGACGACCCATTTTCTCGGCGATCAAAGCATCGATCGCATATTTATCGAGCGTTTCGTATTCTGGCTTCACCACTTGGAAGCTAGACAAATCGACCTGATGTTTGCACTGACCGTAGACCACGTAAAAACTAAAACCTTTACCCATGTCCTCGCAATGTACGACAGCGGGTTCTTCCAAGCCCATCAACAAAGCTAGGCGCTTCGCGCCTTCTTTGGAAGTTTCATCGAGTGCCACTGGCAAAGTAAATGAGACCTGTACACGACCATCGTTCATGGTGTCGCCGTAAGGTTTGACCCATTGTTCTGGTTTTTTGATATCAGCCATTGTTGTCATGTTTTTCTCCTTACGCTGCTTGTGTTGGCAACTTCGTTGGCAACTTCGTTGACAACATCAATTGTGGGAATGGATTGTAGTAATCCGCGGCTTTAGTGATCACGCCAGCCAAACCTTTACCGCCAGTTGGTGTACGTGAGATCTCTGCAAAGGTGCCCTTACCAATCGCTGCTGACAAACCCATTTTTTCTATCTCTGCCAAGATACTTTCTGTCTCTGCTAAAACTTCTTGCGCACGTGTTTCTATCTTGCCGCCTGATTTGAATTCGATCTCAGAATGCAAATCCTTCATAGTACCGAACACATATTTCGCGTTTTGAATCGCTAAGAAACGATCTTGAATGAAAGGCGTATGAATCGCTTCGGTCATCATGCCGAGCAAGTGAATATTTTGATTGGTGACGGTGCTGACGATATTGAACAAGGTGTCCTGTACCTGACCTTTGAAAATATTACCTGTCATATGCTTAGTTGGCGGCATGTATTTCAATGCAGCATCAGGGAAAACCTGACGCACTAATTGGGCATGTGCCATTTCCCACAAGAAGCCGTTTTCTAATTCAGGGTGAATTTCAAATGCATGGCCGAGGCCCATTTGATCTGGCTGCAAGCCTGACAAATAGGCGAACTGTTCGTTAATTAACTGCGAAGCCAAAACGGTGTGTGCAGCTTCATAAGCATCGGCCGTCGTCAGGTAATTATCTTCACCCGTATTGATGATAATGCCTGCATAGGCGTTGACCATACGTGAGAAGAATTGATCAATGAAAGTACGCTTCATATTGATGTCGCGGAAGATGATGCCGTACATGGAATCATTGAGCATCATATCGAGACGTTCAATCGCACCCATCGCTGCAATCTCTGGCATACACAGACCGGAGCAGTAGTTCGTCAAACGAATATAACGACCGAGTTTTTCACCAACTTCATCCAAAGCGGCGCGCATCAATTTGAAGTTTTCTTGTGTCGCATACGTACCACCAAAACCTTCGGTGGTTGCGCCGTAAGGCACGTAGTCGAGCAAACTTTGACCGGTCGAACGAATCACCGCAATGATGTCAGCGCCTTGCTCGGCGGCAGCACGCGCTTGCACTACGTCTTCATAAATATTGCCTGTCGCGACGATCAGATACAGCCAAGGCGTTGGTGCTTCGCCCATCGTCTCAATCTGCTTAGCGCGGAAAGCGCGTTGATTGGCGATACGTTCGCACATGATCGCCGCTTGCGCTTCGGTTGCCTTGCGCGCAGCATCTGCATCTTTTGGCAAAGCCAATGTCAACGTGCCTTTAGAAACCGCCTCGGCAACTTCTTGAGCCGTCATGTTATTTTCTTGCATAGCAGCGACCACGATCGGTGCCGCACCATGTTGCAATAGGTTTTGCGCTTGCAAATGATCAACGACCACGTTTGGCAAAGGCACATAATTTTCATCAATGCCGTCGATACCTAACAAACGCAAAGTCGCGCGTTCGACTGTCGTGGTGGTGTACTGTGACATTTCATCGAACACTTGACGTGCAATGCGGCGCGCTGAATCGCGTGCGCGATCGATTTGTGCCTGATCTAGTTGTAAATGGCTCATGCTGCTTCTCCTGTTTCTTTAATTTTTTCGTCCGATGTCGCTTCTAGTACAACGTCACATACGTCGTAACCGATGAAGGCATTCTTTGCCACATCCAAAAACTCAGCAGCTTCAAAGCTGCCACCCATGGGCGAAAATGGATTCAAGGTGATCCCGGTCAAATTAATACCACGATACCCGACCAATTTCGCACCAAGCTTTTGAAAGATCAATAAATCGGTGTTTTCTATAAATAATTTCGTGCCATCTGCAACAACTACAGTCAATGTCGGATGACGTTCCGCCAAGCTACTTAAGGCGCGCCACAATTGACGTCCAACTGCACCACTAACCGCAATCGTGCCCACATCGGCATCGATAAATTCCATCAACTTCGCGCCCGCATTCAAAGTAGCGATTTCTTCCAAGAAGAGTGTCTTACCGTCTTGATCCCAAATACCAACACCGCCTTGTGTGAACACGGCTTCGCATTGCGCCTTTATGCCATCGTCAGCTTGTTTGATGCCGAGGATACCAAGACGATCACGTGTCTTACGAATTACGTCTTGTATCCCGCCGCCGATTGCGGCACCGGTTGCCAGAATCACGCCATCAGCAATCGCTGGAGACGCATGGTGACTACGGCCTAAAGCACCGTCCAAAATCACTAAACTCGCGCCGCATTGACGTAGACGTGCGATCACTTTTAGCTGATCACTGCCGCGCGACGCGCCAGCGACTTCCATCTCACCGTATTCCAAGACTTTGACGACCAGAATCTCACCCATAGGGCTATCGATTTGGGTCGAATCGATTAACTTCCAACGCACCTTAGCGCGCTGCAAAGTCTCGCGTGCGGTAGCGACCAGATTGCCAGGCCACACCATGATCGGTGGCTTAGGGTTGAAAAATACTTGATCGCGGTCTTCACCATCACGACCAATCGAGGTCAAACCGATATCCACTTGCCCCGCCGCTGCTTGCGCTAGCACGTGATTCATCGCGACTGTCTTACCGGTATTTTTGGTCATACCCATGAGCGCCAAGGTTTGCATACCACTATCGTGGATGCGCTGCCAAAGCGGGCTGGTTTGTATATTGCTCAGAGTAGGATTTTTGAATTCCATCGTCGATGACTTTCTAAGCTATTAAACGTAGAGTTCGGTAAACAACTTGCGCAGTGTTTCACTCTCGCGCAATAAAGCCAATGAGTGCTCTGCATGACCAGTCGCGTAGCCATTACCAACGATCATTTCTACGTCTTTGCCAACGCCTTCCGCACCCAAGGCTGCTGCGGTAAAGCTAGTTGCCATCGAGAAGAAATAGATTTTGCCGTGCTGTTTGGTGGACAAGATGCTGCCCATTTCGGTGTTCTGAATATTTACACAGTTGATGACCAGATCCGCCATCGCGCCATTCGTCACATTGGACACAGCTTCCATCAACGCCAAAGCATTGGTCGCATCGACTTGCAAAGTATGATCAGCCCAACCTAAATCCTTCATGCGTTGGCAGTCTTTTTCGAACGGGGAAACGCCGATCACGCAACCATTTTTGCCTGCGCGTTTTTTTGCTTCATATACGCACAAAGTACCTGATTTTCCGCCGCCACCGATAACGACGACGGTGTCGCCTTCTTTCACCAAACGTGCTGTCTGCGCAGGCGCACCAGCCACATCCAAAATCGCCAATGCCATCTTTTCATCGATGTCTTCTGGCAGTTTGGCGTACAGGCCGGTTTCAAACAAAATCGCTTTACCCTTGATTTCAATCTGATCTTTTTGCATATGAATCTTGACGATTTCATCGATGCGCAATGGTGTCAAAGACAAAGACACCAACGTGGCAATCTTGTCGCCAACTTTCAGATCAATCTTGCCTGCGAGTGCAGAACCGATTTCTAAGATCGTACCAATCAACATACCGCCAGAACCCGTCACCGGATTGTGATGCTTACCGCGTTTCTCAACGATGCCTTTCACAATTTCCGCAACCTTAGCTTCATCGCCATTGGCTTCTTGTTTGATTTGCGTGAAGCTGGCAGCGTCGATGTTCAATGCAGAAACATCGATCAGGATTTCATTATCTGTGATCTCCATCGTGTTATCGATTTTCCATGCGCCTTGTGGCAGGACGCCTAGGGGTTCGATGACGCGGTGGATACCGTATGGGGAGCTTGGGGTTGTGAATGTCATGATGAGCAGAATGGGATAATTTGGTGGATGAGTGCAGCGGATATCCCCTCTCCCGCGAGCGGGAGAGGGTTAGGGTGAGGGTGGCTGAAATCGCTGCATCGCTGGAAAGAATCAATGCTGAAATTTACTCAATTAACGCCCGACATTCATTCCTGAACGCCCCTCATCCCCACCCTTCTCCCGCTTGCGGGAGAAGGGCTTCAAATGCCAGCTTCTTAGTTACTACGCGTAGGCAAGCTGAAGTCATGACCCAAGCCTGGCATATCGATAGTCATGCCTTTGTAGTTACGGCATTTCACCGTTGTACCGCTACCATCAGGTAATTCTTCTTCACGTACATAAGTTGGAATAATAGGCAATTTACCCAAGCCGCCCAAACCATCAACCACGAAGGTTGGTACTGCTGGACCACTGATCCAACCACGCAAACCTTCATACAATTCAATCATGCGGTGATGTGGCACGATGAAATGTGCTGCACCTTCCACCATATCTGTGGAATAAACGTAGTAAGGACGTACACCCATTTCGATCGTCTGCATGAACAAATCACGCATAACCATCACATCATCATTCACGCCTTTCAAACAGACCGTTTGCAAGCCCATCATGATGCCGGCTTTTTGTATCATCTTTACGCGTTGACGCAGCAAAGGTGTGATTTCTTTTGGATGGCCGATATGGATATTGATCATCTGTACGCGATGCTTTTCCAATACTGCGCACAACTCTGGTGTAACGCGTGTTGGCAATTGCACGACCATACGTGAACCCATACGCAAGAAGCGGACATGCGGTGCGCGACGGCGCAATTCGCCGAGGATGTAATCCAAACGCTCATCGGTAAATGTCAATGGATCACCACCAGACAAGAGCACGTCTTCAATCTCTGGATTGCTCGCGATGTAATCGATAGATGCTTCGATTTCGTCTTTAGCGACGGAGCCATCAGGCTGAGAAACCATACGCTTGCGTGTGCAGAAGCGGCACAAAGTTGCGCATGTATTCGATACCAAGAACAACACGCGACGTGGATAACGATGCACCACGCTAGTACCAGGAATCGTATCGCCCTCTTCACCTAATTGGTCCAAAGAGGTCGCGAAACCAGGGATAGTTTGCTCGTGATGAGAAGGCATGTATTGCAAACGGATAGGGCAATTAGGATCATCTTTATCCATCAGTTGCGCCATGTATGGCGTAATCGCCACCGCGAATTTTTTGTAGACTGTGTTATCCACGTCTTCCACATTATTCAAAACACCCATCAATTCGGAGTGATGAGAATAACGACGTGTGAACTGCTTTTGCCAAGATTCAGACTCTGGATCATAAGCGTCTAATTCCGCGCGTGTCAGTAATTTCTTGATTGGATTAAACTCGACTTTTTGGTCCATGATGTCTCTCTCTTTATATAAGGAATGCCAGCAGAATGTGATCGATACCCATGTGGGTGACAGGGGGATAGTGTAAAGAGGAGTTATGCCGCCACAAACGCACAAAACGACTTAAACAACAGACGAAAATCAGTCATAATGTATGACAATCAAACAAAGTGCCTGAAATTAGCCGAATTCCGCCATGCCAAACAAAATTGACCCACTCGACCAACAAATCATCGATTTACTCAAAGTGAATGCCCGCCTCCCCATCGTCGCAATGGCAAAGGCTCTAGGCTGCGCGCGTAGCACAGCTCAATTGCGTTTAAAGTCACTAGAAGATCGCGGCATTATCAGCGGCTACACGGTAGATATCTCGGTCAGCCGCAGCCGCCCCAGCATTCGGGCGATGGTATTGATTTCTATCGAATCGCAACACGAGCCAGAAATCATGCGCGCCCTCACCAAGCGGCATGAAATCATCAAACTCTATACCGTCAGCGGGCGCTATGATTTGTGTGCGATGCTATCAACCGAATCAACGCATGAGCTTGATGCCGTGATTGATAAGATACGGTTGATTAAAGGCGTGGTGGATACGTTTTCGACGATATTGTTGTCGACTAAGTTGGATAGACCGGAGTAATACCGACTAGCTAACTGTGATTTCACATTGCCGGTCGATTGTTAATCGCAACCAGTCTGGTCAACATAGCAAGCAGCATTAAGTTAATTCCGTTTATCCACTACAAAACTAACACTATCCACATGACCTGCGGCGTCAATAACGGTAATGCTGTGAGTACCGCTGGTACTGATAATAAAACTTTGACGCTTTTTGCCATTGGCATTTTCAGTTTGCTTACCATCCAATAGCCAATAATGTTGACCGGTGCCACCGACAGCGTCCAGGCTAATCGTCACATCTGACTTTCCTGGGGCGTTACGCAGTCGACTGCCTTGGTTAATTCCCATCAATTTAATACTGCCGATCACATTAAGCTGCACACAATTAGCAGCCCAAGGAACTAAACCCAGATCTTGTTTGCGTTGTGGACTAAGCCATGCTTCTAATAGTGCAGGCCAACGCGCCACCTCTGCTTGTTGTGATTGTTGATGACAACTTGGCGTGGTGCGTAGTTGCGTTTGCGGATCGATCCAGATGGTTTCTATCAGGCTGTTCGTCCGCAGACGATCAGGGAGCGTTGGTGGAATAGTGTCATTTAAGATCCATGCACTTCGTTTAACGTGACAGTGTGCCGCCGAGGTTTTATCAGCGGAAATCCCTAGCGGCCAACAAATTTGCGCAGTACTTACGGCGGCAGGTCTGGATTGTGAGGTGTAACTACGTGGTAACGCGAAAGCAATTTGCTGCAATAAGGGCGCTGCGACATTGGCACCAAAAAAACCGGGGTTCGGTGTACCATCAGGACGTCCGACCCACACACCCAAGGTGTAACGACCACTCACACCAACTGCCCAGGCATCGCGGAATCCATAGCTCGTTCCAGTTTTCCACGCTAAGCGGACACCGCTGCCGTCATCCTCTACAAAAGGTTGATCAGGATGTCCGCCAGTTTCCAAGATATTGCGAATAATAAAAGCAGCACCTGCACTCATCATTCTCGCTTCGCGCACTGGTGCATCGGGCGTGATGCGTGGTGCTCCCGCCATACCTGCCATAGCCAGAGAACGGTAGGCGCCGACTAACTCTTCCAAACTAGTGCCAGCACCACCGAGTATGATACTGAGGTTAGGCATGGCGTCTTTGGGAAGCCGCAAACGCAAACCAGCGCTTGACAAGCGTGCCGCAAAACGCGCAGATCCAATGCGATCAAGCAGGTCAACAGCAGGGACATTTAAGGATCTCTGCAAAGCCTCTGACACGCTCACCGGCCCTGAAAAATTCGCTTGAAAATTGCCAGGATCATAGCCACTGAATGACTGCGGTGTATCAGCCAATAAACTCTCGGAATGAATCAGCCCATCATCTAAAGCCATCGCGTACAGAAAAGGTTTTAGGGTCGAGCCCGGAGAACGGATTCCTCGCACCATATCGACATGATTAAAACGTCGTTCATCAGCAAAGTCGGCCGAGCCAGCATAGCCGAGCACTTCCATCGTCTTACTATCCATCACTAGCGCTGCCATCGACACGAAGCGAGGCAATTGACTCACTTTATCTACCAGCATCCGTTCCAGTAAAGTCTGCACCTCACGATCTAAAGTCGACTGTACGATGGTCGCTTCCCCGCCGATCTTTTTCACTTTTTGACGTTTCGCCGACTGCCGTAAACGCTCGGCAGCTAAGGGGGCAAGCCACGCTAAGCGGGGTGGATTAGCCCCAACTTTTTCAATCAAGGCATCATCAACTTCTGCTTGCGACCAATGCTGCAATTGCGCCATGCGCTTTAAAACTTTGTCGCGATACAATTGCGCGCGTGCGGGATGGCGATCTGGCCGTAAACGTGAAGGCGCTTGCGGCAATACCACCAATAATGCCGCTTCGGCAGCAGAAAGTTGCTTGGCGCTTTTGCCGAGATAACTGCGACTCGCCATTTCTACGCCTTCGACGATGCCACCCATTGGCGCGTGGTTCAAATACAAGGTGAGAATTTCTCGTTTGGATAAACGTATCTCTAATTGCAAGGCACGCGCAATTTGCTTGAGCTTGCCGGACATACTGCGCGGTACCGGCTCTAAAGCACGCGCCACTTGCATGCTTAAAGTTGAGCCGCCGGAGACGATCTCGCCATATCGCATCCATTGCCAAGCGGCACGCGTGAGTGCCAGTGGATTCACACCGAAATGCCAGTAAAACCAACGATCTTCGTAGGTCAATAAGGCGTCTAGATATTTTTCTGAAACTTTGTCAGGTGTCACAGGAAAACGCCAAACGCCATCGGCGTCTGGCCATGCTCGCAATGGCGTGCCATCTCGCGCCACCACCACCATCCCGGCTTCATCCTGCGGAATAGGCGGTGGAAAAACCTGATCGAACAAGAGCAAGCAGCTCAGTATCAATGCGCACGCGGCACGCCAAGGATAAGAACGACACCACACCAGCGACTGAAGTAATCTGGCACCTAACTTAAACGATGAAAATGATGCCATGAAAATTATACGTTTAACTTTAATCTAAAGAGAAAGCATTGTAGAAGCAATCAAAGATTCAGTGTTGCAAGAGCATGGACTACAAAACGCGACTGCAAAACGCTACTGCACTAGTGCCTGACTTATTACGGGAAGCATTGACCCCGTGAAAAACACGCGTTACTTGGTCGCCTTATCTATAGCCCTGTCCATCATCTTTTCTTGTATAGTCGGGCCCGAATTCGCGGTTAAAGCAGCGTTTTTTTCTGAAGGTGGTGGCAAAGAAAAACCTCGACTATCTTGCAATGTCAGTGAACGCGTCGTGTCATTACTGTCGAGACAATCGACATTGGAATACACGACTTTGCCCTTAATCTTGCATTTGCGTAGTCCTTCACCGAGTGTTGAAGAATCAGCGCTATTTGAAACGAGCCCCGCACCCTTTTTGACTTCTTGTTGAATGACACCCAGGGATTGCCCCCAACGATTAAAACTCGCCTGCATCGGCCATTGCGAAAAACGCATGTAATAGAGAACGCTCATACCTATGAGGCTAATCCCCATCATGAGCACAGCTGTCATCAATAAACTGATACCGCCAGACTGCTTTGCGAGTGAGAGGTGTACTCGTTTCATTTGGTGTTTTTTTTAAAAATAACAGGCTGAATTTTACACACAAATTGTCATGCATTTTATTAATGTATCAGTGCAACGGTGCTTAGGAAGCAAAATTTTTCACTTGTCTCCCAAAATTAAATTGATCATTGAATTGATTATCGGGCACTCAAGGAATAATAAACAAGGCAGGATTTTTCTCCGCCACATCACGCAACAAATTCCACACGACACGCACTCTCTGCAAGCGATACAGATCCGTGGGCGCGACCAAACAGAACGAACGCTCTGCATAAAAATTATTCTCTAAGACACGCACCAAACGACCATCGTCAGGTACCGCATAAGGTGGCGCTAGGATCAATCCCAAGCCCAACGCTGCGGCCTCACATTGGGCAGCCAAGCTAGTACAACACATACGGCGATGCGGTGTGAAGCCAAGTTCACCCATGTAGTTCAAGCCACTACTGGCTAATCGGTCCTGCACATAATCGACAAAGTCATGTTTGATTAAATCAGCATGCGCTGTGATCGGTGGGTGCTTAGCCAAATAAGAAGGCGCGCCGTAGATATACATGCGAAAGCTGGCTAAGCGCGTCACCATATAACGTCCAGTGCTCGGCGGATCTAACATCACACCGAGATCCGCTTCACGATTCGCCAGGTTAGCAAAGCGCGGTAGCAACAATAGATCCACGCTCAAATCAGGATGGGCTTGCAATAAGTCGACTAAGGCTGGTGCAACCACGCGTGAACCTAAAATCTCTGGTACGCCCAAACGTACAATCCCGCGCACAGAAATTTGCGCACCGGTCAATTCATCTTGTGCCGCGGTAACCGCGCTTTCCATCGCTTCGGCATGAGGCAATAAGGCGAGTCCCATTTCCGTCAATTGATAGCCCTCGCGACTACGATCAAACAGGGTTGCGCCTAGTTGTTCTTCGAGGCGATCAATGCGTCGTGCGACCGTTGTATGTTCCACCGACAAGCGTCGCGAGGTGCCAGACAAGGTACCTGTGCGAGCCAATTCTAGAAAGAAACGCAGATCGGTCCATTCGGGCAAAGTCGTCATCACATTCCTCAATTTCAGTATTTCGTCCAATTCCGCAAACAAGATTGCGCGGCGTGCTTTGATTGTGCATCAAAGCACATAAGTTTAGCAATCAACTTCAATTTAGTTAAAAATATTCTTTTATTAAGAGGAAAATGCGCCGAGTTGGCGCATCGATCAGATTGTTGCGCACTTACCACGTGCGTGCACTGCACAATATTGGGGCTTATTTCTGCCAAAACAGCGTAAATCGCCCATTTTTCTTCACAAACTACGCTTTTGATTGCAAATAACACATCAATGTGCATTTATGCACAGTGGGTGCGCAATAGCGCGGGTTTCTAAGCGCTTTGAATTCATACACACTCCAATCCGTGTTAATGCAATCGCATACCACCTGAAACGAATAAAACAGCAAGACCGCTTCGATAAGCCGCCCATTGCACATTCATTGCAAGCTTCGGTTTGATCGAAATAAAAGATATCGACAACTCTGGAGACAAATCATGACCTCATCCAAAAAATCACAAGGCAAACTTATTTTGCTAAGCCGTTCAGCAGCAGCCATTCTCGCCATTTATGGCAGCGGCGTTGGCTTTGCCCAAGCGCAAACTACCGACGCAGCAGTAAAAGCTGCCGACGACACACAAATTTCCAAAGTCGTCGTGAGCGCACGCCGCCGCGAAGAAACTCTGCAAGACGTACCTGTTTCTGTTACCGCGTATAGCGCCGATCAATTATCAAAAAGCGGCGTCGCCGATATCACTGGCTTGGTATTAACTTTGCCGAACACGACAATGAGCGCGTCACGCGGTACTAACTCCACACTAACATCCTTCATCCGCGGCGTAGGTCAACAAGATCCACTCGCCGGTTTTGAATCTGGCGTGGGTATCTATCTCGATGATATTTATCTGGCACGTCCACAAGGTGCGGTTGCTGATATTTATGATGTCGAACGCATCGAAGTTTTGCGTGGACCACAAGGCACTTTGTATGGTCGTAACACCATCGGTGGCGCGGTCAAATATGTGACACGCAAAATGGGACCAGCGACTGATGTGCGCTTAAAAGCCTCGGTTGGTAGCTATGGTCAAATGGATGGTGTATTGACAGCAAGCACTGCATTATCAGACACAGTACGCGTTGGCGGAACGCTAGCAAAATTCAAACGCAATGGTTTCGGTACTAACTTCACGACAGGTGAAGACAACTACAACAAAGATGTATCCGCAGCGCGCTTAAGCGCAGAGTTTTTGCCAAACAGTTCTTTGTTCATCCGCGTTTCTGCGGACACCAGCCAAGACGATTCCAATCCTAAACACGGTCATCGTTTAACCGTCGGCAAAATCAGTGGCGCACCAGTCTTGAGTAATGTGTATGACACCCGAGCTAACTTGAACACCGCGCTCGGTCGCAAACAACAAGTGACACAAAGCGGCATTTCTGCTTTAGTCGAATATCAGCTCGAATCGGATCTGATGTTGAAATCGGTCACATCATCGCGTCATGACACTTCGTATGCGCCGATTGATTTCGACTCATTGGGCACTGTCGATTTTGACGTACCAGCACAGTATAAAAACAAACAGTTCAGCCAGGAATTTCAGTTGACCTACACTGGCAAAGCCTTCCAAGGTGTGGCTGGCGTCTACTATATTGATGCGAATGCGTACAATAAATTTGACGTGCGCCTACTCGGCACTTCCACTTTTACGGAAGGCGATATCGATACTAAAGCTTGGGCAGCTTTCGCTGATGTCAGTTTTGATTTGAGTAAAGACCTGAACCTCTCGGTTGGCGGTCGTTACACTGTCGATAAACGCGAAGCCAGTATCTTGCGTCAAATCTATTTGGGTACAGCGGGTTCTCCTGGCATGGGCAATGCAGCGGCTGTCTTGTTCAGAACCGATACCAATTTAACGAAATCCGATTTACATCGTGAAGACAAAAAATTCACACCACGCATTTCCCTCGGCTGGAAAGCTAGCGCGGATCAAAACGTTTACGCTTCTTGGACCGAAGGTTTTAAAGGCGGTGGTTTCGATCCACGTATGAATTTGGTTGGTTCCAAACTCACTTTGGACAAAGCGAAACAAGGTTTCTTGCCAGAGCAAATCAGTACCTTTGAAATTGGTCTGAAATCAGCTTTTGCTAAAAATACCGTGTTGACGAACGTCGCGGTTTTCCATAGCGATTACAAAGATGTGCAAATCCCTGGCTCAGTCGCGATTGATACGAATGGTGATGGCAAAGACGATAGCTTCGCGGGTGTGACAACCAACGCCGGTAAAGCCAAGATCGATGGTGTCGAACTCGAAGCGACAGCCCGTTTGACCGACGCATTTAGCATGTCAGGCATGTTCAGCTACATCGATGCCAAGTATACGAAGTATGTCGGCGCAGGGAACATCGACGTCGCTCATTTACGCGTATTCCAAAACACACCAAAACAAACAGCCAGCATCCGTGCTAACTACGATTGGGATATGGCGATGTTGGGCAATTCTGGCAAACTCACTTTGAGCAGTGGCTTGGCATTCCGTGGCAAGACTTATCAGTTCGAAACACCAACACCTATCCTCGATCAAGACAGTTACAAGCTGTGGGATGCTAGCTTAGTTTGGAGCCGTTCTGACAATCGCGTACGCGTTGGCTTGCATGGCAAAAACTTGAATGATGCCCGTTACAAAGTGGCTGGTTATTTGTTCCCAACTTTGGGTGAAGGCAGCACCACCGCCTTCTACGGCAATCCACGCACTTACACTTTGACTTTGGACTATCGTTTCTAAAACGGAGATAGGTGGCGACTCTGGTATGCAGTCGCCATGATCTCAATCACGTTTTAGAAAATTTGCGACCAGCTCATAGCTGGGCTGGTCGTTTTTTTGCCAAGTTCTCGTGCTGCCGGGCAGCTGCTATTCACCGATACAAAATTCAAAAAATTCAGCAAACTCAACACTTTCAATTTGGGCTTGAATATCGTGAGCGATTACAAAGACGTTTATTTCACTAGCAAAGATGGTCTGCGTTTGTATGCACGCGACTATGCTGCAGCCCAGCCCTCTTCAAAATTGCCGGTCATTTGCATTCATGGCCTGACCCGTAATTCAGCAGACTTTAATGAATTGGCGCCCTTACTTGCGCAACAAGGCCGTCGCGTCATTGCCGTCGATGTCCGTGGTCGTGGTCGTTCACAACGTGCTGACAAAGTCGCACATTACCACCCTTGGGTGTATGCAAATGACATCGTAAGTCTGGCAGAGCAACTTGGTATTAATCGCGCCGTATTCATCGGCACTTCGATGGGTGGCTTAATTACGATGACGCTGGCGCTGCGCAAATCTAAGCTCATCGCAGCAGCGGTATTGAACGATGTCGGTCCGAAGCTGTCACAAAAAGGCTTAGACCGAATCGCTGGATACGCTGGTGACGGTATGCACTGCGCCAACTGGGAGCAAGCACGCAACTACATCAAGTACATTAATCAATCTGCGTTCCCTCATAATACCGATGAAGAATGGGACAAGTGGGCGCGCCGTGCTTTTGCCGAGAATGCGCAGGGCGAATTGGAATTGCAGTATGATCCTTTGATTGCAACACCACTCAAGACCGGCAAATTAAAAGCAACTTCATGGTTAGCGCGCTGGGCATTTAAGCGGTTGAGCAGAAATCGCCCGTGCCTATTGGTGCGTGGTTCCATTTCCGATTTATTAGAAGATGAGCAGGCAAATTATATGAAACAAGTTTGTCCGCAATTGCAGTATGTTGAAGTCCCACAAATCGGCCACGCGCCTATGCTGACCGAACCGGAAGCGCAACAAGCATTACAGAATTTTTTACAGCAAGTCGAATAATAAACACACAATAGAAATAGGACTTACGCAAAATTGCGCTAGCGAGGCGACAATAACGACGCTAGCGTCTGTCTTGCGTAAGTCCTAAGAAAATATAAAAGGAGCACACATGATTACCACTGACAAAAAGAGTCGCAACTTCCAACTCAAGCAACTCGCTCTCAGTCTTGGCTTAGGATTTAGTTTGATTGCCAGTGCAGGCGCAGCGCTCGCACAAGACATCAAGATCGCCCTGATCGCGGGTAAGACAGGTGCATTGGAACCGTATGCCAAAGAAACCGAAACCGGTTTCATGATGGGCCTGGAATATCTGACCGGTGGCAAAATGGAAGTCAACGGCAAGAAGATCAAGGTCATCATCAAAGACGATCAAAGCAAACCCGATATGGGCCGTGCATTATTAGCGGAAG
Organism: Affinundibacterium seohonense; assembly: GCF_014284305.1. Lineage (GTDB taxonomy): Bacteria > Pseudomonadota > Gammaproteobacteria > Burkholderiales > Burkholderiaceae_D > Undibacterium > Undibacterium seohonense. Next base: position 253,830 of record NZ_JACOFW010000002.1, on the reverse strand, counting down.
CCTATGGTGACGATAAAGTCGATATCGCAGTCGGTACGACCTCGTCTGGTTCTGCTTTAGCGATGTTGCCAGTAGCGGAAGAATACAAAAAAATCTTGATCGTTGAACCAGCAGTCGCCGACGCGATTACTGGCGACAAGTGGAATCGTTATATCTTCCGCACCAGCCGCAACTCTATGCAAGATGCCTTGGCGGCTGCCAGTACGATCAAGTCCGGCGGCAGTATTGCCTTCCTCAGTCAAGACAATGCCTTTGGCCGCGACGCCATCAAAGCTGCGAAAGAAGCACTGACAACGGCTGGTTCCAAAGCTAAAGTCGTGCACGAAGAATTCGCAGCACAAAACACGACAGATTTCACGGCACCAGCACAAAGAATTTTTGATGCTTTAAAAAATAAGCCAGAACCACGTCTCTTGCAAATCGTTTGGGCTGGGCCTAGCCCGATGAATAAATTGGCAGACTTAAAACCAGAGCGCTTCGGCATCAACTTGGCACCAGGCGGCAATATTTTGCCAGTGATGAAATTATGGAAATCGTATGCAGGGACACAGGGCACGATTTACTACTACTATGATTTCCCAAAAAACAAAATGAATGACTGGTTAGTTGCCGAGCACACCAAACGCTTTAAAGCACCACCAGATTTCTTTACCGCTGGTGGCTTCGCCGCAGCTAGTGCTGTATACACCGCATTGAGCAAAGCCCAATCCACCAATACCGAAAAACTGATTACGACGATGGAAGGCATGGAATTTGACACGCCAAAAGGCAAGATGAATTTCCGCAAAGACGATCATCAAGCACTGCAATCCATGTATCACTTCAAGATCAAAAAAGATCAGAAAAACGAATGGGATATTTTGGAATTGGTACGCGAAATTCCTGCTAGCGATATTCCTGTTCCAGTAAAAAACAAACGATAGTCAATCCTAGATCGCACAGCACATGCAAACCAGCAGCACATCCTCTGTTAGCACGCCACCTGTTAGCACACCTTCCTTGAGCACCCGCGACTTGAGCATCCACTTTGGTGGTCATGTCGCGGTCAATCAAGTGAGCGCGGATTTTTATCCGGGTAGCTTAACCGTCATTGTCGGACCAAATGGCGCAGGCAAAACCACCTACTTTAATTTGATCTCAGGTCAGCTCAATGCGAGTTCGGGTAGCGTCAGTTTATTCGGGCAAGACATTACTAAGTTCGGCGCAGCCAAACGTACGCGCGCTGGCATAGGTCGTGCGTTTCAATTGACGAATTTATTTCCGCATTTATCGGTGATGGAAAACGTGCGATTGGCTGTGCAAAGTCGTGCTGGTATAGGCTTAAATATCTTCTCGCTGTGGTCGAGCCATAAAGAATTGATACAACGCGCAGAACATTATCTCGAACGCGTGGCATTAGCGAATCGTCGCGATGACCGCGTGATCACTTTATCGCATGGTGACAAGCGCAAATTAGAAGTAGCGATCTTGTTAGCGCTGGAGCCAGAGATCATGATGTTTGATGAACCAACTGCCGGCATGAGCGTAGATGAAGTGCCCGTAGTTTTGAATCTGATTCAAGAAGTAAAAGCAGAAAAAAATAAAACCATCCTCTTAGTCGAACACAAAATGGATGTGGTGCGTTCCCTAGCCGACAGGATTATCGTTTTACATAACGGCACTTTGGTCGCCGATGGTGAACCAGCGACCGTGATGGCATCGGCCATCGTACAGGAAGCTTATTTAGGTAAAGGAGTCGCGCAAGATGTCTGATGCAGCAACTCAAGCTCCAGCAGGGCAAACTCAGGCAGCTCAAAAGCTGCTGGAGTTAAAAGGCGTCCATACACATATCGGCGAGTACCATATTTTGCAAGGTGTCGATCTGTGCGTGCCACGTGGCGGACTTGCCGTTTTATTAGGTCGCAATGGCGCGGGCAAAACCACCACGTTGCGCACCATCATGGGTTTATGGAAAGCCAGCCAAGGTAGCGTTCAATTTGACGGGCAAAATATTGCGGCACTCTCAACACCATCGATTGCGCAAGCTGGTATCGCTTATGTGCCAGAAAGTATGGCGATCTTCTCGGATCTAACTGTTAAAGAAAACCTGCATTTAGCGGCGCGCAATGGCGCGATGAATACCGAGCGACTCGAATGGATTTTTGGCTTCTTTCCCGCCTTGAAAAAATTCTGGAATTATCCCGCTGGTAATTTGTCAGGCGGTCAAAAACAAATGGTGGCAATTGCACGCGCCATGATAGAACCGCGCAAATTATTATTGGTCGATGAGCCAACCAAGGGCTTAGCACCGGCGATCATTCAAAGTCTGATGGAAGCCTTCAAGGAACTCAAGGCCAGCGATACCACCATCCTATTGGTCGAACAAAATTTCAACTTTGTGAAAAATTTGGGTGACACGGTTGCGGTCATGGACGATGGACGCGTGGTGCACACCGGAACAATGCGTGAACTGGCAGACAATGAAGACTTACAGCAGAAATTGCTGGGGTTGTCGTTGGCAAGCCATCAGTAAAAAAACACGGCAATAGTAGGACCTAGGACTTACGCAAAATTGCACGACGAGGCGAACACAACAACGCCAGCGTCTGTTTTGTGTAAGTCCAAGATAAATTAAGCGATAGGCAAATGACAGCATATGAACAATCCTGATCTACCAAGCAAGCCACGCGATCTAGCGCCACTCTTTTTGGTGCCAGTATTAGCGTTGGCAATGCTGCCTTTGATAGGCAGTTTTCCGACCTGGCTGACCTTAACTGTTGCGGGTCTCGCGATGGGGATGATGATCTTCATCATGTCTAGTGGCCTAACACTAGTGTTTGGTCTAATGGATGTTTTGAATTTTGGTCACGGTGCATTCGTTGCAGTCGGTGCTTACGCAGCGACGATGGTGCTATTGCCGATGAAGGGCTGGTTAGAGATTGATTCTTTGTGGGTCAATCTGGGTGTACTCGGTTTAGCGGTGCTCTTCGCGATGTTGGTCACTGCGATTCTAGGATGGGCGTTTGAACGCTTGATCATCATGCCGGTGTATGGACAACATTTGAAACAAATTCTGATCACCATGGGCGGCATGATCGTCGCAGAACAAATCATTGGCGTGATTTGGGGTGTTGAACAAATTCCCTTGCCATTGCCTGAAAGTCTACGTGGCGCGATTTTTATCGGTGACGCTGCGATTGAGAAATATCGCCTGATTGCCGTGGTCGTTGGCATCGTCGTTTTTTTGGCGATGTTCTTGATTTTGAATCGTACCAAACTAGGCTTACTGATACGCGCTGGCGTGGAAAATGGCGAAATGGTCGAAGCGCTAGGTTACCGCATCCGTCGCTTATTCATCGCTGTGTTTGCAGCTGGTTCTGCATTAGCCGGTTTAGGCGGTGTGATGTGGGGCTTGTATAAAGAGACCTTGACGGCGGCAATGGGAAGCGAAGTGATGGTGATGGTATTCATCGTCGTCATTATTGGTGGACTGGGTTCGGTTGGTGGCTGTTTTATCGGCGCTTTATTGATGGCGCTAGTCACCAACTACGCCGGATTCTTAGCGCCTAAATTTGCCTTGGTGTCGAATATTGCGTTAATGATGGCGATCCTGTTGTGGCGACCTGCTGGTTTGTATGCAATAGGTCGACGCGGGGCATAGAAGCACGAGTGCAAGAAATCAATCAAAGTATGAATAGCAGGAACAAAAACCAAGGAGATACGGCGTGTTTCTGAATACTTTTATACCAAGCTGAACGTCCCTCATCCCCTGCCCTTCTCCCGCGAGCGGGAGAAGGGTGTGACGTAGAAATTTGCAGCAATTTACCTCGAGAACGAAAATCTTATGAACCTGTTCCGTCAACTCTTATCCGATGATCTGCCGCGCAGTCGCATGCTGTCGGCTTTGTTGCTGCTGACATTCTTCGGCTTAGCAGCCGCACCATTCATCACCAGCGGTGCACGTCCTTTGAATACGGCAGCGACAATTTGCATCTACATTATTTTGGTCGCCTCGTATGATTTATTGCTCGGCTATACAGGCATCGTATCCTTCGCACATACGATGTTCTTTGGCATCGGTGCGTACGGTGTTGGCTTAGCGCTGTCGTCGGGTACACCTGGTTGGGGTGTGATCATCATCGGCATATTGTTGGCATTGATTTTGACGGTCGCCTTGGCCTTGATGATAGGTTTGTTTGCCTTACGGGTCCGTGCGATTTTCTATTCTATGATTACGCTGGCTGTCGCGTCGTCTTTTGCGGTCTTGGCATCGCAATTATCCGATTTAACGGGCGGCGAAGACGGCATCACTTTTCGTGTTCCAGAGATACTGACACCCGGTTTTCAATTATTTGAAAATGATATTTTTGGACGAACGGTCGATGGCAAGGTGATTACCTATTACATCGTATTTAGTATTTGTGTGCTGTTATTCTTGTTCTTACTTCGCGTCGTCAATTCACCATTTGGTCGAGTCTTGCAAGCGATACGTGAAAATGAATTCCGTGCCGAAGCCCTCGGCTATCGCACCGTGGTCTACCGTGTTCTTGCCAATTGTCTCGCAGCTTTACTTGCCGCTTTAGCTGGCGCTTTAATGGCGCTGTGGTTGCGCTATGTTGGGCCAAAGACCATGCTGAGTTTTGAAGTCATGACCGATATTTTATTGATCGTGGTCATCGGTGGTATGGGAACATTGTATGGTGCGGTGATTGGCGCGGCACTATTTATCATCGCGCAAAATTATCTGAAAAATTTGATGGCACAGGGATCAGAAGCGTTAGTCGATTTTCCAATTCTGGCGCAAATCTTCCATCCTGATCGCTGGATGTTGTGGCTGGGTGTTTTGTTTATTTTGTCGGTGTATTTTTTCCCGACGGGGATCGTTGGAAAATTGCGCGGCGGCTTACGGCAGCGATGATGCCGAGATCATGGATGTGAATGGTTCCAAATTGAATCTCTTGCCAACTGTAACATCGCCAGCACGTCTTCTCTGCTACAAGGTTTATTCAGACAGGCGTCAAAGCCAAGTTGACGATAATGAGACCGGCTTTGTTCATCGTCATTGCCAGAGTAGGCAATAATAAAACTAGGGCGATCTTGTCGATCACATTGCGATTGGCGGATTTGTAGCAAAGCTTCCGTGCCGCCCATAATTGGCATGTCCAGATCCATAATAATGATATCCGGTCTGTGTTCCACAACTTTATCCAAGGCCATCCTGCCATTGATAGCGGTATCAAGTTCAAACCAAGACTCTGGAATGTATTCGCTCATGACCATTTGATTGAAGTCATCGTCATCGACCAACAGCAGCCGCAAAATGTTTTGATCTAACATGGCAGGTGACTCCTGCTGTCGCATACAAGATAGCTTTTTGATTGCGCTTCCGCGTTTTAATCGCAGTGATAAGCAGGTGCCATCTAGTTCGGAACTTTGCATTTGTAGGCTACCGCCTTGCACTGTCGTCAACAGATGCGAAGAGTAAGTGCCTAAACCCGTCCCACCGGATTTGCCAGCTGTAGAATACTTCGAGAAAAAGTTATCGCGTAACGCCAGCGGCACAGCTCCTAGGTTATGAATCGTTAATTGAATGATCTCTATATTGTCAGGATCTACATCGATATTTAGTGTGACGGTACTCTGTTCTGGCGCTGCCTCAATTGCGTTTTTTGTCAAATTGCCGATAATCGAGTAGCACAAAGAATCATCCGCCTCAACGATCATATCGTCGCACGCCCCGACAATTTGTATTCGTACATACTTCGACTTCGCTTGCGCACTTAAGCCTAATGCGATGCTGGAAGCAATCGCTTTCAAGTCCACCATGCTAGGACGGAACACATAACTACCGCTTTCCATGCGAAACAAATCTAAGGACAAATTGACCATACTGAGGGCACGGTTCGCGGCACTCTCTATCATGCCCAGTATCTCTTCTTCGTGTTCACTCACGGTACGGCCTGCACGCAATAAACCTGGTGCTGCAGAGATGCTGACCAGTGGTGTTTTTAAGTCGTGGCGAGCAATGCGCTCGACGTCTTCTAGCGTTCTAAGGGCTTGCTGCAGTGCTTGATTTTTTTCGTCGAGTTCACTGGTCCGTTGTTTCACACGTTCTTCTAGCAAACGTTCCGACTCTTTTACCTTGGTCAGCATCTCGCCGAGTTCGACATTGAGACCACGTAACTGGGTATTTTGTTCGCACAAGGTTTGTTCATGCTCGTATGCTTGAAAGGCTGATTTCACGGTCAAGATGATGTCATCGTGATTAAACGGTTTCTCTAAAAATCGGTAGAGATTAGCCTGATTAATTGCCTTTTTAACGCCGTCAAAATCACTCTGTCCGGTCAGCATGATGGTGATGGTTTTGGGGCTGCGTTGATGCAACTCGATGAGTAACTCGTCGCCACGCATACCTGGCATGATGAAATCCGAAATGATAATACTGAGTTGTTGCCCTTGCCTCTGAAGGTCCGCTAGTATTTCTAGCGCTTCATCACCACTCTCAGCAATTTCTACCAGATGGCTGCTGCCAAATACATGCGCTAATAAAGTACGCAACGCCACCAGTACGGTCGTGTCATCGTCCACACATAAAATGATTCCGCTATCCTTCATACGTCAGATCCACCGTTGGCATATACGTCAATGACATGAAAGTACAGGAAAAAACAGAGCTCGCGCTACACCGGCTTTGCGACAGACAAGAACTTGAGTATTCCCAGATCGTCGCAAACGGCATCTAGATCAACAACATTCCAACAAAAGTATTCCTGAATTTATACCTAACTGCAAGACAATTTGAGCGACCATTTTTCATGACAAGAATGAAATTCAATTCAAAAGATTCCTTCGTTTCCAGCCTACATTGCAAAATGCCCACACTCCAAGTTCAACTCGCAAGACTCAGTGTTACTATGCAGACAAACTCTGAAGACGGGTCTTTGGCTCAATAAAAAACTAAGCTTAAGATGCAATCACACAACCATCGTCGTTATCAAGCGAATCAACTTTCCATAAAACTGTTGTTTCCGCCCTGGTTTTCAAAACTCAAGAAACAACAAAACAGGCATTTTGTTGACGATAGCGCATTGACAGCTTATCGCTGGATCTTGATTCTATGCCTAAGCATCATCTGCCTTTTGACAACGTCGGCTACAGCGCAAACGACAAATGCTGCCGCAGATCAGCGTTCACAAGACCCTACCGATTTCTCCTTCGCCCATCGTGTATTTGAGCGGGTGGGCAATGAAGACTCCCTGCCAATCAACGTCGTGACTGCCATCGCGCAAGACAAACGTGGGCTGATGTGGGTCGGAACTCAGGCTGGACTAGTCAGTTACGATGGCTATCGCTTTCAAAAATACACGCACTTTAATCGCGACCAATCTTCCTTATCTGGCGATAATATTAAAAGCTTATGGGCAGCACCGAATGGAGAGCTCTGGGTGGGCACCATTAGCGGAGGCATTTCTATTTTTGATCCAGACAGTGGCAAGTTCCGGCAATTACTGTATGGTCCAAACCTATCGACTAAACTGGAAATTGGCGCCATTCAAGCCATCAAAGGTGATCAGCAAGGTGGGGTGTGGATTGTCGGTACGGAAACTGGCTTACATCATTTAAGTGCAGATCGCAAAAGCTTGCACCACTATCGCCACCAAGACAAAGATCCAGGTAGCTTATTAGATGACCGCGTACGCAGCATTATGTTGGATCGTCAGGGAACTTTATGGGTAGGCACGGTAAGTGGCCTACAAAAACGCAGTAGCAAGGCGCTTGATTTTGAATCAATTGGCAGTGATGCGGTACGAAAGGAAATCTTAGCCGGTCAGGAGGTTCGTAGTCTGTATGAAGCAGATGATGGAAAAATCTGGTTGGGTTTTGCCAAAAATGGCGCCGCTTGGATTGATCCACAGAGTGGCAAAATTCAATTAGTGAAACTGGATACTTTAGGCGTGAATAAGCTAGGTGACAACGTGGTCGATATCATCACGCAGGTACGCCCAGAGGAAATTTGGGTATCACGCTACGGTTACGGAATTTACGTACTCGATGCGACGACTGGAAAGATATTACAACGCATTCGCAATGACCCTGCCCTGCCCGGCAGCTTGGCTTTTGACCAGATCGGCAGTATGTTCAAAGACCAGTCGGGAATTTTGTGGATAGGCTCATGGGGAGGTGGCCTGCAACGCTACAGCGGCAAACAAGAAGCCATACGAATGCTTAGGCACAGTAGTAATCAGGCCAATGGTTTATCACGAGCAAACATACGCAGTCTCTTAGAAACCCAAGATGGACGTCTATTATTTGGCACTGATGGCAATGGTATCGATGTATTCGATCGTAAGCGTGGTTTGATCAGCGGCTATCGAAATCAAGCTCAACAAGCCGATAGCAGCGTCGCCTTGGCGGTATTAGCTTTAGCGGAAAGCGCAGACCAGACGATCTGGGCGGGCACCCGTCAGTCTGGCTTACAGAGCCTGCAAAAACACAGTCAACAATGGAAAACCTATACCGTCAGCAGTGGCTTGCCAAGCAATCAAATTCGCAGCCTGTATGTCAGTCGCCGCAATGATTTATGGGTCGGTACAACCTTAGGTCTGGCAAAGTGGCAAGCCGCACAGAAACGCTTTATGACGTTTAGCTCAAAGCAAGCAGTCGCGATGAATAGCTATGTCACAGCATTTGCGGAACAAACAGATGGAAAGCTATGGATAGGCAGCGAATCTGGTTTATGGCTTTACGATCCAGTAAACGAATCGCTGCAACAATTTCAGCATGACGCAAAAGACATTCATAGCCTCAGCTCAAACGAAGTTAACGGCTTATTGATCGATCGCAGCGGGCAATTATGGGTAGACACCGCGCAGGGGTTGGACAGATTAATTAGCTGGGATGAAAGTGGCGCAAAATTTGTTCATGTGAGTGCAGATCTCGGCAGGGCTGGATTGTATTTTGGTGCGAATTTATTTGAGGATCAGCATGGCAGAATCTGGACGCAATGGTTTGTCTATGATCCCAAGTTAAATCAACTTATCGAGCTCTCAAAAGTCTATGGAATAGATCTCGGCACGGCCTGGGTTGGCGCACATTTAAAAACTAAAAGCGGTCATTTTTTATATGGGGGAACCAAAGGAATTGCGATCGTAGATCCAGAACGATTTGAACGCTGGAAACATGAACCGCTCGTGCTAGCAACCGGATTGAAAATTGATGGTAGTGAACAATTTTTGAACCTACGAGAGGGTATTACTCTGCATCCAAGGCAACGCAATTTTGAGGTGGAATATACAACGCTTGATTATCTCGCACCGGACAAAAATCGTTATGCGTATCGTCTACTTGGTTACCAAGACGCTTGGATAGAATCTGATGCCATGCATCGCACTGTCAGCTATGGCAATTTGTGGCCTGGCGACTACCAACTACAACTCAAAGGTGGCAACGCTAGCGGTGACTGGACGCGTGAGGCTTTGACCATACCGGTTCGCGTACTACCCGCATTTTGGCAAACCAACTGGTTTTTTGCCTTAGTATTTCTGACCCTGAGCGGTAGTATTTATAGCGTATATCGGTGGCGTATGGCTCGGGTCAAAGCCGAGAAACGCAGTCTGCAGGACATGGTCGCAGCGCGTACTGCCGACATTTTAAATTTGGGTGAAATCGGTCAAAGCTTAACCGCCACACTTGACATTGAACAAGCCTTCGAACGGATACATAAGCAAGTCATCACAAGGGTCGATGCACAAGTCTTTGGTATTGGCTTCTTCGATCAAACGACACAAATGATCGAGGTCGATTACATGGTCGAGGATGGTGTCAGGCAAGGTCAATTTCACTACACATTAGAGGAAAAAGAAAGACCTGCAGTGTGGTGCGTCATCCACCAACAAGAACTCATCACAAACAATCTGACAGAAGTACTCAACTATGTGCAGAGCATTGCACCAGTGCGCTCTGGCAAAGCTACAGAATCGATTGTTTATATTCCCTTGTTTGTAGAAAAGGAAGTGGTCGGCTGTATGACCGCACAAAGCACCAACAAAAATGCCTACTCACCCGACCAACTAGAATTTTTGCGAGCAATAGCAAACTACGTTGCCATTGCCATCGCCAATTCAAACTTCCACCGGCATTTGATCGAAGCGCAGAAACAACTTGCACAGCAAGAAAAAATGGCGTCATTAGGACAGTTAGTCGCCAATGTTGCCCATGAAATCAACACACCAATCGGCGCGATCAAGTCAAGTGGTGACAATATTTCCAATGCCTTAAACACAGCAATGTCAAATCTATCGCAGCTTATGCATTTATTGGATCAAGATACTCGCGAACTATTTTTACAGCTGATCAATGAAATCAAACTCAGTACCAGCTTTCTAAATACACGAGAAGAGCGTAAGTTAGTGAAGGACTGTGCGAATCAACTAGAACAATTAGGCATACCCGATAGTCGCCGCAAAGCAGGTATCTTGGTGCAGTTACGAGTTCACCAACAGTTATCGACATTCCTGCCATTGTTACAGCACCACAAGTCCGAGCAAATTTTGCACGCTGCCAACGAGATTGGGGCGATTATCAACAGCGCACAGAATATTCATGTCGCCGTTGATCGGGTATCGAAAATTGTATTTGCCTTTAAATCCTTCTCGCGCATTGGGACCAATCACGAAAAAACCCAAGTCGATTTACGCGAAGGAATGGAAACGGTTCTTACACTCTATCAAAGCAAAATCAACAAAGGGACAGAACTAATTTGCCAATTTGACGACATCCCAGCGATTGCCTGCTGGCCTGATGAACTCGTACAAGTGTGGGTCAACTTAATCCATAACGCCTTGCAAGCCATGAACTACAGCGGCACCCTGACCATACGCATACAAAAAATCGACAATGAGGCAGTGGTCTCAGTGAGTGACACTGGTACTGGCATACCAGTCGCCATACGCGACAAAATTTTTGAAGTCTTCTTCACCACCAAAGGCATCGGTGAAGGCAGCGGCTTAGGTCTAGATATCGTGAAAAAAGTCATTAACAAACATCATGGCCGAATTACTTTCGAAACAGAAGTTAATAAGGGCACGACTTTCTTTGTGCATTTGCCATATTCACCTTGATATCTAGGATGCATTCAAAGCGTCGAAGTGAAAGAAGGTCAGAAGGCATTATAGACACCAGCTTAACTCGGCGCGACGATTAACATACTACGACCAGCAACACTAGCCTATAATCCCCTATCCCCTCACGCGCTTCCACGTCGCCTTTGCAGAAAACTTTCATGAGCAATACCGAATTAGCCTACCGAGCCACGTTGGCAGAAGCCTGTACATGGTTACAAACACAAACTGGAAAGCCGTGGAGTCTATCGAGCCTGATCGGACATGGCATCACGCCCTTTGTTTGGTTAGATTACGACGAGCATTTTCCTGAACTGTTTGGAGACGCTACGGGCGGCTATGCGGCACCGATATTTTTTCAGGGCGATACGCAAAGATTAGCGGCTGGTAGCGCTGACGTTTTGATTAGCATGACCAAGGATGCCGACAATATTGCCATTCAATTGCCGCCACCGGGGATACGTGTGCCGCTAGATAATTTGCGATTTTTGCGTAAGGATTTGCATCGTCTATCAGAGCAAATCAAATTAGACGCAGCACCAGCTCAAGTGCAGAAAGTCGTGATTTCAGAATCGACTAAAGGAATCACCAAAGACCAAGTCCTACTCGTTTTTGGTGGTTTGGTGAAGCTCAATTTAGAAGCCGCCCTCATGAGCGCTGAAGCGCTATTTGGTGATGAAGGGGCGCGGATTAAGCCCGGTGCAAAAGCAGCAAAAAACAAATGGCTATGGAATCCTGTGACCTTGGCATTAGGCTTGCATGAGAATTATCGAGTTCCCATGTCACGCTTAAAGCGCGTATTTTTAGAACACGCATGTTTGTCGCCATGGACGAGACAATGGCAGGAAACTTTAGATTTATTGGGCGAATAAAGGCGCAAAATATCGCGGTTTCATCGATTTCCTCAGGTTACATACTTCTCCCTTTTTTGGGGCCAATACGATGCACAAGCATGACGATGTAAACCGAGAAAAGGCTGTCTATGTTAAGCGCTCCACATCTCAATCCGCTAGCGGTGGGCTCCACCATTTGCGACACACTTAGCACGACACTGTGTGAGAATTTAGTCCAGCATGGCAGGTCACAACATGACCTTTTTTTATCCGCAGAACTCAGCGATACCCTTGCCGCAGAGTGCCTCGTTTTACAGCAATCCGACGTATTACAATTGGCGCGTGTTGGTAGCGGCAAGCATACCATTTTACAAAGTACAATTCGCAGCGACCAAATCGCCTGGTTACGAGCTGGGCAATCGACGGCTTGTGATGCCTATTTGCTGATGATGGAACATGTACGGGTCTTACTCAATCAGACTTTATATTTGGGACTGGAAGATTACGAAAGCCATTTTTCGTTTTATGCTCCAGGAGCCTTCTATAGCAAACACCTGGATCGCTTTCAACACGATGATGCACGCACGATCTCGATCGTTATCTATCTCAATGATCAGTGGCTAACGGCACAGGGCGGCGCCCTACGCTTACATCCGCACCTGCTACCGACCCACGACATTTCGCCCATCGCCTGCCGCATGGTGGTATTTCTATCGGCAGAGATATTGCATGAAGTCCTACCTGCAACGCGGGACAGAATGTCTTTGACTGGCTGGTTTCGTCGACGTGTCGATAAAAAAACCCTGCACTCGTTTCGCTCTCCTTAGTAATTTGCAAGGGCAGCAGCGTTCCCATCTGCGAGTTGGCAAGATGTGGCGAATACAGACGAATCATTTCTGTCGCCAATCAATGCAAACTACAATGCAAACTAGTTAGGTGCATTTTCAATTGAAATCACCTCGATTCCAGAAAGAGGCGGGGTCAATTTTGGTGAGTATGTGTCAATGCGAACAGCACCATACCCTGAAGCGAACCAAACATTTGCATAGGTGCCACTAATATCAGGTTTGTGATTCGTAGAGATGTGTCTTATTTTGACTTTGCAAGTAAGCGGAAAATGTTTGCCATAGGTAGTAAGCGGCCCAATATCTAACAGCGTAACGCCCGTCACTTGAGGCATGTTGGCATTCAAGAGGACAGCGCCGTTCGCCACTGTTTTTACCTGAATTGATTGCTCTATCGCTTTTTCTTCGTTTATTAGAAGATCAAATGGTATGCGTCTTCCATCCAAATAAGTTATGGTAGTTTGCATTGCGCCATCTTGCCCATTAACTTCCGATAACAGTTTTAAACCATCCGAAGTGAGCTCTTCTTCGTTCGTTATCAAAGGCTTGCCAGACGCAGCACCAACTGCATAGATGTTTAATTTGTGTTTGCCGTTTGCTCCTAAACCTGACACTGGAATGAGTTCATATCTGCTCGCTGCCGTCGCAAAACCTAAAGAATTCACTTGACCCATTGTGTAATTGACGATGCCTGAATTGATTTTGAAACAGTGATTGATTTGCGTGATACTACTGTCGGTTGTGGTGCGCGTCAGATTAAATGAAAGGTCTTTCATATCGATCAGTTGATAAGCGTCATTCAAATTGGTCGGCGTGATTTTTCCGACGATATGCATGGTTTTGGTAATGGATTCTTCCGGAGTTTTGTAATTGAGTCCTTGCTCAATAGCGAAGTATTTGCCTATGCTCACCTTGTTGTCTAATAGTTGCGGCACCCATCCCCATTTGCTATCACCCGCAAAAGTATGTGCTGAATTCAGCATCGTGGCGATCAGCATACCTTTGGTAGATTTTCCCGATGCTAATTCATTCGCCCAATAATTAATATCTGCCTCCGGAGGCGCATTGGTACCGCTGCGTCCAAGTACATTTTTGTAGATGACTTTAACGAAATCAGCGTTTGACATGCTCGCCGAGTAAGATGTTAATTCCGAATATTTGATGGCGGCATCATAGAAGCTGTTCGCTAGTTGATCTATGCTCATGCCATTCTTTATTTCCCCCATCCAGTAGGCCATGCCATCCGCGTCTGGAACGCGATTAAAGAACGCAATATAAAGTTCTATCAGTGTTTTTAACTGGTCATCGGATATGTTTTTTGACTTCTCGCCTACCGTTAGATTGATGTTAACATCAGAAAATTGCAGGGTGGTTTGTGTCGTGATGTTAACTGCAGCTGCGGCTTCCGTTTTTTCCATGACTGAAAAACCGATCGCGGTACGGGTGATGGCATAATTATTGCGGGGCATGTTAAATCTTACAAGCAAGCTAGCATCACTACTATCTGGGATGGAACCTGATGTGAAAAGTGGCGGGCCATGCAGTGTGCGCACATGGTCAGGCTGAGATCCGCCACATCCGCTGATGAATAAAAAAATGACATAAGTCAGTGCATAGTAAGACCAAGCTAGTAGGAATTTCACCATCAATCAAATATATAAAAAATAATATTTTCATATATTATCACACTTATATTAACGATAACTTTGACTATCTATGCTTAGCTTGCTGAAGTCATACTATTGACAGTGCAAAGCACTGAGAGGGAGGGTAAAGTATTTTGCCATGAAGAATTCTTTGAGTACCAAGTCGCTGGTCAAATTCAATCACGATTTAGATATTCACGAATCCGCAACATCGAATGTTTTTATCGATTTATCTTAATTTATTACTAGCTGTTATTTTCGCCAACGACGCATTGATCTTTGTCATGACGGCTGGTGCCACGTCTTTGCTACAAATGATGTAGCGGTCTAATCCAGCGGGGATACCATCGATATCGATTTGAGTTAGCTCACTCAATTGCTCTTCTTTGCCACTCAAATAATGCCAATCTTCACGATCAATCAGCATCATGGAAGCGCGATTAGCATTCACCATTCTCGCCATAATCATCGGTGCCGCGCTACTGCGTATGATTTTATTTTTGCTGTGCAAAAATAGCTGATCAAGCTCTACACCATAAGATACGCCATCAACAATTGCCAGACTTAAGCTAGCATCTGCTAACAAAGATTGTAGATTTCTGTGAGCTTGTACTTTATTGAGAAGAAGATTACTCACTAGCAGCATATGCGGAGGATCTTTGTACAGACTGTCACTGAAATGCGCAATCGCTTCGCGCTCGGGAATTTTATACCAACCAAAAGAACAATAATTTTGCGTTCCTTTTGAAAAATTCTGCCAAATTCGCCTAGCTGGTTCTTCCACAAATCGTGTCGTTAATTTGCTATCCGCAAACACTCGTTTAGTGAGCTCCAGCAAGATACCTTTTTCTCTGCCATTTTCAAGATATTGATGCGGTGGCTTTTCGCGCCAAGCGACTGTCAATGTTTGCGCATGCGAAGACAAAACAGGCTGTAAGTACAACAACATCAAGCACAACACAGACTTGATTCGCTTTCGCATAGGACTTTGTTATCGCTGCTGAGGCGATGAAGAATGGATGGCCGACAAGCTTGAACGCATTACGGTGTAAAAATTTCACATTGGCGCATTTCACAGCGGGCTTTAATTTCACGACCATCTTCACATTGCACGCGGTACACTTCGACTGGCCCTTTTTTGTAAAGTAAACCTGCCCCTTTAGTGGACTGACAGCTATTTTGTTTTGCAATGCGCTCAACCGTGACCGATGACACGCCTATTTCAAATGGCACACGTTCGATTTTTGTTATGTTATTGGAGGCAACTGGTGCGGGCGATGGAAGTGACGCGTTCACAGTGGCTGCTGGTATAGGCTCAGCCTGTTTAGCAACGACGACCGAATCCGGTGCGGGCTGACTGATCGTTTTTTCGACTGGCTTGGTTGCGACCTCAGATTTTGTCACAGGCACTGATGCGACTGGAGAGGCACCATTCACTTCTAAGAGCTTAGATTCACGAACCCCTGCTTGTCCTTCCGCTTCACTCATCAGCTGCAACTTGGAACGCGCCAATAACAAACCCATTTTTACTTCTTGCCACACGTAGTAATTCTTGCCAGCTTCCGTAATCAGATTTAAGAGCGAATCATTTTCGGCCTTCGAAACTAAAGTATGATGACCCGGCTCTAGGCCCAATAGGAAATAGGATTTAGGTCCTGTTTTACCAATTTCTTTTCCATCTAGTTCTATCGCCATACTAAGCGCGGCACCGATAAACTCATTGCGATAGACGTACACGTTAGCTTGCTGAGGATTGGTCGCAAAGGTTTTCGCCTTAGCGTCTTCACTTTGGCTTGCCATCTTGACCGAAGCACAGCCAGTCAAAATTCCTGCGCTCAAAATAATAGTCGTGGTAAATAATCTAATTAAACGCACCATGGTTGTCCTGTAATGTATTGGCAAATGATGAAAACTCATTTTGAACAGCTATTTAAGCAAATTCTCACCATGATGAAAAGCTAAAAGTATCGACAACTCAAGCTTTTTGTTGAAATTAGATTTGATGAGGTGAATTTGGTACCGTAGTCGTGGTTTTTAAAGCCGAACCTGAGGTAGATCAACATTCGACTGATAAAAAAAGGACGGGCAAAACATTACCCATCCTTTACATAAATCACGACATTGCCATCAAGCTCACGTGACGCTGCGTGCTGGCAATAGGCGTCCTTCAACTTCACCAAAGCCAATACGCGGGGCACCGTCTTTTTGTGCCCAACCACGCATAATGATACTGTCGCCATCCTCGATAAAAATGCGTTGTTCACCGTTGCTAAACACGATGGCTTTTTTACCACCGTCAGTTAATTCCAACAATGAACCAGCTTCTTCCGCCGCTGGACCGGATTGGGTACCGGAACCAAGGAAGTCGCCCGCGCGCAAGTTACAGCCATTGACCGTATGATGGGTGACCATTTGCGATACAGTCCAATACGAATGACTAAAATTAGATAAAGACAAGCGTTGTGCTGGGATGCCGTCTAGTCGCATTTTTTCAGTTTGCAACAAGACTTCGAGTTGAATATCAAATGCACCGGTACTACGCAAATCGGCGTTGTCCAAATAAGGCAGTGGCTGCGGATCGGCAGCGTCACGTGACCAGCCCTTACGATATGGCGCTAAGGCTTCTAAGGTCACCACCCAAGGTGAAATTGTCGAGGCAAAGTTTTTCGCTAAGAATGGGCCGAGAGGTTGATATTCCCAGCCCTGCACATCCCGTGCTGACCAGTCATTCAATAAACACATGCCGAACACATGTTGTTCTGCGTGATCGATATCAATCACTTCACCCAAGGCATTACCCTGACCAATGAAGACGCCGACTTCACACTCGTAATCCATACGCTTGGCGGGGCCAAATGATGGGGTCGTTGCATTTGGCGGCATGGTTTGCCCAATTGGACGACGGAATTGCTGACCTGATACGCCAATTGAGGACGACCGACCGTGATAGCCAATAGGCACCCATTTGTAATTCGGCAGTAGTGGATTATCAGGGCGGAATAATTTACCGACCGAAGTGGCGTGATGGACAGAAGTATAGAAATCGGTGTAGTCACCAATTTGCGCTGGCAAGGCATACTCCGCATCGGCTTGCGCCACTAGTGTTCCGACCAATTGCTTTTGCGCGACTGCATTTTCACGCAAGGCTTTAGACAATGCCGCACGCACTTGAGACGAGGTATGGTTGCCCAAATCCATTAAGGCATTCAGGGTTGATGCTGTTAGGGCATGCGCTAAAGCAGCGTTACTGATGTCGGCAAACACGCCAGCATGCAGGGCGATACTCAGATCTAAAATCTGATCACCAATCGCCACGCCAATGCGGAATGGTTCATTGCTACCGGCACGACGAAATACGCCGAAGGGTAAATTTTGAATCGGAAAGTCGGTAGTGCCATCGTTGGCAGAAACAACCCAGCTACGCAGAGCTGGATTGTGAGTGTCATTCAGTTGAACGCTCATACTTGAATTGCTTTCTTTAGACTTGAATTTGAAACGTAAATATTAAGCTTGATTAGCATTGAAATTCTTTTTAATCCCTTGCCAGCATTGGAAATAATCTGCTTGTAACTGCGGCGAATTCATCGCAGCGCGGGTTGGTTTGATGATAGTACAGGTTTCTATCATAAAGGCCATGGTGTTATCGACTTTTTGCGGTGTGCTGGTATCGATGTTGCTGGCTTTTTCAAAAGTCGGCGCGTCGGGACCATGACCGCTCATGCAATTATGTAAGCTGGCACCACCCGGACGGAAACCACCGGATTTGGCATCGTATTGCCCATGAATGAGTCCCATAAACTCACTCGCAATATTGCGATGGAACCAAGGCGGGCGGAAGGTGTTTTCAGCAGTCAACCAGCGTGGTGGGAAAATCACGAAATCGATGGTATCTACACCTGGCGTATTACTCGGTGATTGTAAAACCAAAAAGATCGATGGATCCGGATGATCATAGCTGATAGAACCGATCGTGTTGAAATGGCGCAAATCGTATTTGTAGGGCGCCATATTGCCGTGCCAAGCCACCACATCAAGTGGTGAATGACCAATCGCCGCTTGCCACAAATTGCCGCTAAATTTGGCGACTAATTTGAAATCACCTTCGCGATCTTCATACCATGCTGTTGGGGTTAAAAAGTCACGAGGATTGGCTAAACCATTCGAACCAATCACACCCAAATCTGGCAGCTTCAACATGACGCCAAAATTTTCACACACATAGCCGCGGGCTTCGCCATCTGGCAGTGTCACCTGAAAGCGCACGCCGCGTGGAATCACAGCAATCTCTTGTGGTTCAATATCGACCAAGCCCATCTCGGTTTTGATGTGCAAACGACCTTGCTGCGGAATAATCAATAGCTCCGCATCGGCATCGTAGAAAAACTTATCCGTCATATCGCGATTGGCGGCATACAAATGAATCGCACAACCGGTTTGTGAGTCGGCAGAACCATTGCCCGCCATCGTCAACCAGCCTTCGATAAAATCAGTTGGCGTGCTTGGCAGAGGTTGTGGGTCCCAACGTAATTGATTCGGCGTACTCGGTACTTGTGCAAAATCATTCGTCATATTGCCATTATCGATTTGTACGAAAGGCTGATGCATGGCGGCAGGACGAATGCGATACGTCCATGAGCGACGATTGGAATGACGTGGTGCGGTAAAGGCCGTACCGGAAATCTGTTCCGCATATAAACCATACGCGCATTGTTGCGGTGAATTTTGATTGGCTGGCAATGCACCTGCTAATGCTTCAGTCGCAAATTCATTCGCGAAACCACTCATGTAGTTTGTTGTCATGATTTTATCCAAATAGAGAAAAAGGACTTACGTAAAATTGAACTTGCCTGCGGAACGCATCTCGCATTGCAGTTTTTCGCAAATCCTTGTGAAACACGAGAATCCGCTAATGTAGTGCAATCGCCCCTTTTTTGCGATATAAATACTAAAATGTAGAGCATTCACCAAATCAATAGTGGGGTAAACTTTGATCGAAGCTAAAGACATCGATCTGAATCTTCTGGTTGTCTTTCAGGAAGTATTTCAGGAACGCCAGATTTCCAGTGTCGCACGCAAGCTAAATTTGTCGCAACCGGCAGTCAGCAATGCGCTTGCGCGCTTACGTAAAACCTTTAACGATGAAGTATTTGTCCGCACCTCGCAAGGTATGCAGCCGACACCATTGGCGCAGCAATTAGCGGATCCGGTCGCAGCGGCCTTAGCCAACATTACCAAAGCGCTCAATCAGCAGGAAACCTTTGATGTACCAAGTAGCCAGCGGCATTTCACGATCGCGATGACCGATGTGGGCGAAATGTATTTCATGCCCGCGTTAGTCGAACAATGCCGTTTGCACGCACCGCAGGTCAAAATCTCAACAGTACGTGCCAGCAGTGTGGATCTCATGGCAGAGATGGAAACTGGCCGCATCGATCTGGCATTGGGCGCATTTGATAAGGTCTCTGGCGCACTGTATCACCGCCGTTTGTTCCAGCAAGACTATGTTTGTATGTATCGTCAACATCACCCGCTGATGAAGGCTGGTATGTCGAACCGGGAGTTCTTGAGCGCGGAACATTTGATTGTGTCCACCACCGAAAGTCCTTACGACAAAATCAATCAGAGTTTAGAAAAAGCCGGGATTAAAGCAAACGCGAGTTTTACGGTGCCACACTTTTCCGCGGTTCCTTATATCATCAGTAGCACTAACTTGGTGGTGATCGTGCCGCAAAAATTGGCTGTTAGCGCGGCTACACCGTTTCGACTTGCGTACAGTAAACCGCCAATCAAATTACCGACTTTACAAACCAATATTTTCTGGCATCGACGTTTTGCGCAGGATGAAGGCAATCAATGGTTGCGCGCATTATTGGTGGCATGTTTTGCGGATTAATTCACCCCACCATTTGCCTCTCACCATCACGCTATTTTCGTGCAGAGTGATGGCGCACATCGCAACAATTATCTCGAATACAAATCAATAATGCTAACAATCCCATCCTGACAAACCTGACAGAATTTTTCACTTCGATCAAACATCAGGCATTGCATTTGCGAACGATAATAGCCTTTTGCTTCATAGTTCGCCCCTTCAAAGGCGCCGACGACATGATAGTGAGGATCTTTGGAAAATAATTGCGTTGACTCGTTCAAATCTTTTTTAAACAAGGCACTCATTTCTTTTTCTGGACGATTATTCTTTCTCAGATCCGCACGGATTTTTTGAAAGGCACGAGAAGCATCCTCATACTGCGCTTTAGGCCATGAGGTCGGTAGAGCCGTACCGCTTTTCACATGCTGTTTCCATTTTAGTTGTTGAGGATCTTGTAGAGCGGTGACATTCGGCTCCCAAGGTTCCATCTTAATGTCGGTACCAGTCTGATAGGCAACTGGGGAAGTGTAATATTCATCCGCCAAACCGGCAAAATGATGGCCGAATTCATGGACGAACAAATAGTCAGCCCAATCATTTTTGGCAGCGGCCGTTGAAAACTGGCCAAAAATACCACCGCCGCCATAGGTATCGTTATTAACCAAAATTTCGATAAACTCATAAGGCGCATGCTGTGCGATTTCTCGCAGAGCACGATTATCTAAGGTTAATACATAGCGTTCACTGCCAAAAATATCATAACTAGCACCGAGGCTAGATGCATGGTATTGCCCAGTCGAAGGGCGAGACACACCAGACTCTTTGGTCGCTACCGCCAAACCCCAAATGTTGAAATCTTTGGCGCGCTCTTTAAATGGAGAGACGGTAAATAAATACTTACTTAAGCGCTTAGCATCCGCAACAAACTTCTGCATCTCCTTTTGCGTATAACCGTCACCAAGAATCAACAAGTCCACTTTGTCTGCTGGGTCACCACTAACATGAATAGGAATAGGCTTGAGATCAGATACAACTGGCTTCTTCACCACGTCTTGCGCATCGGTATCGATATCGACACTCCAGATCGCTTGAAATTGATTTTTGTCATCGCGTTTTAGTATGCGCACATTGACAGGCCTGTCTGGTTTTGGAAAGCGTAAAGATTCTTGAAAGCCCCGTTCAATTTTATTTGCCTCGGCGGTACTCTGCCATTCGCCAAAAACGGTAGAGAACCCGCGTGAGTACAACAACTCACCACTCAATTTATCCCGCACTTCAAATAGATTCACACCGCGATTGGTGGTGTCGATATTCTTCTTTTGATTCCCCGACCAAGGCAAGGCTTCGATCACAATACGGCCAAGCGCATAGTGCTCAGTTTTGGCATTGCCACTATGCAGATAATCAACACGAACAGTTGCAAGCTGCTGGGCGAACGCAAGCTGGCTCGCACATAAAAGACTCGCGGCGAGGATCGTTTTCAAGTTATACATCGCTTCTCCAAAAATATTTTTCGATAGGCAAAATAGTAACAGAGCTGAGGGCGCTAAGAAGTAGATCCAACGCAAAATTAATGTAACGAAAAAAGGCGTGACTGCTGCCAGTCACGCCAGGAGAGGAACTAGAAACGACTTACAACAAAGGTGACAATTTAAGCTGCTTGCAGTTGATCTGCTGGATTCACAGCACGCAAAGTTTCCCCATCAATCAAAATGCGACGAGGTTTGTGCGCCTCTGGAATTTCACGTTGCAATTCGATATTCAACAATCCGTGCTCTAAGCGCGCACCGACGACTTTCACATGATCGGCCAAACGGAAACTATGTTCGAAATCGCGCGAGGCAATACCGCGGTGTAAATAGGTACCCTGGGTTTCTGGTTTCGCTTTACGTCCTACAACTTTTAACACATCACGCTCGGTTTCAATTTCAATTTCACTACGATCAAAACCAGCGACGGCCATACTGATACGGTACTGATCTTCGTTGACCAGCTCGATATTGTAAGGCGGATAGCTAGGTGTTGCCTCGGCACGTTGCGCTTCATTAAATAAGTGCGCTAAACGATCAAAACCAATAGCGGAACGATAGAGAGGGGAGAAGTCAAAATTACGCATGATATATATCCTTTTAAGTTGAAGCGATATGAGATTTTAAAAAATTGGCAGACCTCACTTGAGCATCTGCTGATACCGATATGTAGATTAGGAAAAGGGTTTTCAAGAGAAAATAATTTAAATTTTTTGACTCTTGAATGCGCAAATTTCATCCCCATTTCACCGCGTTTTTATGCCATCAGATGCATTTTTGAAATCAGCGAGAAATGTCAAAAAGCATTAAATTTTCAAATCCTCAAAAAATAAATGCAAATGTATGTCAACACAAAAAAACTTGAGTTCGTTATGGGAGTACGCAGCAAGCACTGCGCAACAGCAAGACAAAAAATAAGTCGTACCGAATTACATAAACTCACTTTTATCCACTTGATCTACATAGGAATCCATCATGAAAAAAATCGCATTGACTATCATCGCAACGACATTGTCTATGAGTGCAGCATTCGCTAGTGCAGAGCAAGCACCAACAGCGAGCGCAACAAGCAAAGCCGCAGTCGCCACGGCAACTGCCGCACCAAAAGCTGCTGCAGCAACAGCTGCAAGCACTGTAGCAACGACTGTAGCAACTACAGCAGTAAATTCGGCATCCAGTGCTGCAGCGAGTGCAACGACAAAAGCAGCTAGCACGCCTGCTGTAACGACTGCCGCAAGTGCAGCAAGTGTGCCAACTGCAGCAAAAGCAGCGGCCAGCATCGATGTCAAAGGCGCACCAGCAAAACATGCCGACAAAGCTGTAAAGAAAGTAGAAAAAGCGTCTGAAAAAGCAGTTGAAAAAGTCAGCGAAAAAGCAGCATCAACACCTGCAACAAGCAAATAAACGCAAAAACATTTGTATGAAAAACGGCGCAATTTGCGCCGTTTCTTTTGAAGATTCAGATCATAGTGAAGTCATTTTTTCCTGAATTTTTCGAACCTTTTTTTAAGAATAATTTGAAATCGGTCAACTATCATTTGCTTGACCGCGTTATCACAGTACGCTGCAAGTACATTGTACTTTCCAGCGAAAAATGAACCCCAAAGTGCAACAAATAACGGTGTTTAATTGATTGACTACGCGAAGGGTTTAACATGAACAAACTCACATTGTCACTCGTTGCTGCAAGCCTCTCTTTCGGTGCGGCATTTGCACATGCAGAACAGACACCCGCAACTGCAAAAACAGCGGTGGCAGCCACAGTACCTGCTGCTCCAGCAGCTGCAGCAGCGACGACAACTGCGACAGGAACAAGCACTGCAGTGATAGACAAAGCAGAAACTACACAAGCAGCAGCTGCAACACCCAACACAAGTCCGAAAAAAGTCGCTACCACAACTTCACCGATCACGGCAAAAGTGGAAGAAAACCTAATGGAAAATCAAGCCAAGGCTCCGTCAGAAAAACCTGTACCAGCGACTGCAGCAGCGGCTATCCGCAAATAATTTTAGCTTTTGGTGGTTAACAAAACGGCGCTTGGTGCGTCGTTTTTGCATTCTAAGCACAGAATTTAGCACTTCATCTTTTTCCGCAGACAAGTTGCAGAAATGCAGGCACACTAGCATCACTTCGGTTTTCCTTATTACCTACTTTTTGGAGCTCAACATGCACAAATTAATCGTTTCATGTTTTACAGTTGGTTTGGTTCTCGCTAGTTCTTTTGCAGCCGCAGGTGAGCAAGTTCGCAAAGTGTCTCCATTTAGCACGATACGCACTCAAGGTGCATTATCCGTCGAGGTTGTCGTTGGCAGCACACATTCCATTACCGTCAAAGGCGATGATAAATACATGGATAAAATCATTACCGATATCGCCGGTGATGAGCTCCTAATTAGCTACAAAGAGAAGAAAAATATTCGGCTGTCTGATGATTTAAAAGTATTAGTGACGATGCCAAGTTTGACAAAATTCAAAATGGAAGGCGCAGGCTTAACGACCGTCAGCAAAATCGCAGGTGATCGCTTCGAACTAAATTATGAGGGCGTCGGGTTGCTAAAAATGAGTGGCAAAGTACGTGACTTTAAATTGCGCGCACAAGGCGTGGGTTTCGTTGATGCCAAAGGCCTGATTGCGGAAAACGTCGATGCCACAGTAGAAGGCATAGGCTCAGTCGAAGTCACTGCCACTGAAAAACTCAAAGCCAATGTGCAAGGTATCGGTTCCTTGAATTACTTCGGCAACCCTAAGTCTATCAACAAAACAGTTGAGGGTATTGGCGGCGTTAGTGCGGGGAAATAAGAGATATCGGCATTGATAAATGCGCATAAAAAAAGCCAGTAAGAGAAATTCCTTACTGGCTTTTTTATTGGCGACTTGATTAATTCAACACACTTTCTGCCGCTACATATTCGTAGCCCAGATCGCGCGCTACTGCTTCATACGTCACTTTACCTTCGCAGACATTTAAACCATTGCGCAGATGTACATCATCACGCAGTGCTTGCTGCCATCCTTTGCTGGCCAGTGCAACAGCATGACCGACCGTTGCATTGTTTAAGGCGAATGTTGAGGTGCGGGCTACCGCACCAGGCATATTTGCCACACAATAATGAATCACACCGTCAACCACGTAGGTTGGCTCTGCATGCGTCGTCGCATGAGAGGTCTCAAAGCAACCACCTTGATCAATCGCGACGTCAACGACTACTGCACCTTTTTTCATACGAGAGATCAGATCACGGCTGACCAGTTTTGGTGCTGCGGCTCCTGGCACCAATACGCCACCAATGACCAAGTCTGCGGACAGCACTGCTTCTTCGATCGCCTGAGCATTGGAGTACACCGTGGAAATACGATTGCCGTACACCAGATCTAGTTGACGCAAACGATCGACGCTTTTGTCCAATACGGTCACGCGTGCCCCAGTACCGACTGCCATTTGCATGGCATTGGTACCGACCACACCCGCACCAATAATCACAATATGCGCGGGGGCGACACCTGGAACGCCACCGAGTAACAGACCCATACCGCCTTTAGATTTTTCCAAATGTGCAGCACCAGCTTGAATTGACATACGACCAGCGACTTCGCTCATGGGTGCCAACAAAGGAAGGCCACCATTGGCGCCAGTGATCGTTTCGTAGGCGATACAGATCGCGCCTGACTTCACCAGAGCTGCAGTCTGTTCTGGATCGGGCGCGAGATGCAAATACGTGTACAAAATCTGACCCGGACGCAGCATCGCACACTCTACGGGTTGCGGCTCTTTGACTTTAACAATCATCTCCGCACGTTCAAAAATTTCTTTCGCTGTTTCGACCAATTCTGCGCCGACGGCTTGATATTGTTCGTCAGTTAAACCAATCTCAGTACCTGCATTTTTTTGCACCAATACTTGATGCCCGCGTGAAGTCAATTCACGCACAGAAGACGGGGTCATGCCCACACGATATTCGTGGTTCTTAATCTCTTTCGGTACGCCTACGATCATGATGTCTCTTTCTTGATTTGGGAAAATTTTTTGCAAACTTCGCTTGGAATTATTCGATGAGATAGTGACGACAAATGTTCTCCGCCACCTGCCTGCTACTTTATTTGACTTAATGAATATTCAGTCGGATTTAATTATGCCATCGTGCAAAAGCGTGACTAGACTACGTAGGTACAAATTGCAGGTTTACTGATTTGCAACAATTGTGCGCACGCACAATTGTATGGAAAGCCGTACACTTTACACACTTTCGTACGGAAATTCGAACAGCTTTTCTGTTTCACTTACGAAGCAAGCACGTCGATACATTCTAAAGCCATCAGGTTTAAGGTATTGCTAGGCACAAACTGGCTTTACCAATACATCGCACCAAAGTGACTGCCAACAGATTACGGATTGTCTTCGATCACGCCATCTTGATGAGTTAGCACTGGAAATGGATTCAGTAAGTTCTACTATCAAGCATGTGTAGAACCTACTGTTCGGCTGTGATGAAAGACCTGATTACATATCTATAAAATAAATGTCTCGTCCCGCGTAATCCACTAGGAGAAATGTGTGCTGATCATGACCGAATTCCACACCGATCAAATGGAAATGTGCAACATTCCCTAAACAGCGAAATCGTTGATATTCACCATCCTTCTCCCTGTTTGCGTTCTTAGTGAAATCCCGTAGATTCAAAGATGTTTTTCCCGAAAACTGAATTGATAAGCTTGTTCCAGCTCGAGATATACGGGCATCTGTAATTTTTTCTTTACCCCAATCGGCGGAAGTAAATGGTGTGAAAAAGCTTTCAACATTGATCAGTTGCTCGGCCTTGGATAGCGATATACGTTTAACGTACGATTGCTCAAAGATATATCCATGACGAAAGTCATCAGATTGCGCTTGCGACCAATTGCACGCTATGGCCAGCAGTAAGACGACGGACAAGAAAGTATATTTGTACATAGAGATCTCAGTGGTAAAAAACGAAATCGCTGGCAAATCAGTAGACTCAAAAAAACCACAGTATTAGTATGAAATTATCAACTACCAATATGTTAAAAATCCTGTGATATAAATAGTATAAAACCGTGGATTCCCTGTTTAAAACAAGTAATTAACGATCATTATATGAATCAGTAAGTCACAAAGAAAATTTATTCAAAAATCATGCTATTTGTATATACAAGTACACATATCTTGGATATACCTCAGGTATATTGAAATCTCTCATTTTCTGTTTAACTCTCTCCTCGCTCCATCTTCACAACACTGTTTGCACGATTTTCGGATCTGCAAACAGTGTTTTTCTACTTGGGGCGTAAATCAAAAATCCAATAAGTGCACCATCAGCACATGACCGCAGTTCACCATGGGAGATAAACATGAAGAGCAATCAACAGAAACAATCGAAGAATCCAGCTCAGCGCTTGCTGAGCTCTAGCCTTCTTTGCGCTTTACTAAGCACAGCATTTAGTGCAGGAGCCGCCGATACGCTGGCGGCACGCCAAGAAATCGGTAGTGCCGACGCCTTAATCCGTAGTTTGGTCAGTCAGCATGCCAACCCGAACAGCAACGCCAATGCTCGCGTTGCTGGATCAGACGACATTGCGATCAATAAAAATCAACAATTCGATAACGATATTACCGACTACCATTTCAAGGATGGTGTTCTATCAGTGTCCGGTAAAGCTCGCGGAGTCGCCAATTCGACTTTTTACCTCAAAGGCACCGCAAAAAATCTGCACGGCTATTTGATCAAACGTGATCAAAAGAAAGCTTATGAGTACAGCACCGATGCCAAAGGTATAGTCAGCGTTACCGAAGTGCCTATTAGCAAAGTGATTCCCGACCTCGATGAAGGCTGGTTAAAAGCGACCACGGTCAACAATCTGGCTGGTGCAATTCATCCTGTCTATAGCACTATGGCTTTACGTCAAGCCCGCCATATTGGCCCATACAATAATGAAGATGTGACTAAACTGGAAAGCAAACCAGGCAGTGCGTGGGTGTTCTATTTAAATCACTCAGCAGTGATGAGCGGCACCACACCATTGAACGGTGTAACAAAAGAAAACATGTATCGTGCATGGCAAATCGTTGCCGATCAATATTCGATGTACAACATCAACATCACCACCAATCCCGCCGTATATAACGCGGCAAAGTCCGCAAATATCTTGCGTACAGGCGTGATCAATTTTGTTAACCAAGACGGCCGTTCAAATGCCCCTTTGAGCTCATTTGGCACCACCTCCGCTGGTACGCTATATCGCAATCCATCTAGCGGATTTGACTATGGCTATGGCATCGGTATGACAGCTGCACATGAAGTCGGTCACCAAATGGGCATGAACCATGATCGTGGTGGCAGTGGAGGGGAATATTTCGAAGGGATTGCGGCTTATCAGTGGGGCCCTATTATGGGCAACTACTGGATGGGTGCGAACTGGGCATCTAGTCGTTGGACTTGGAGTAAAGGCGAATACAGCACGGCATCGAATTTCGAAGATGATTTACGCATTATGAACGTGAATGAATCGATCCCCTATGTTGCCGATGACAATCCATCTGGCAAAAACTTAGCAGTAGATGCTGCTGGCAACATCAGTCCAAGCACCAATTTTGGTCAAATCGAAAAAACTGGCGATACCGACACTTTCAATTTCACTGTCACAGGCAATGGCAAGCTGGATCTAAAAATTGATCCAATTGAATATTTCGGCATGTTGGATGTGGACGCCAAAATCTACAATTCTGCCAATACTTTAGTCGCCAGTAGCAATAAAGCGGTCAACCGTTCAGCTGAATTTATCGGTTTGAATTTAAGCGCAGGTAACTACCGTCTGGTGATCGCTGGCGGTGCTGAAGGTACACCTTCAAATGGTTTTTCCAATTACTCTTCACTCGGCTACTACGGCATGAAAGGCTCATTGGTTGGCAGCACGCCGCCCGTTGATGTCATGCTCACCAGCGGTGTCGGTCTGGCGAATCAAAGTGCCTCTACCGGCGCTTGGAAATACTACGCAATTGATGTCCCTGCAGGCAAAACCAGCGTGGTATTCAATATCAACGGTGCAAATGGGGATGCTGATTTGTACTCACAATTGAGCGTGAAACCAACGACTGCGGCATACAAGTGTAAGTCGGATGGTGCAACCTCCATCGAAACCTGTACAGTCAATGCGCCAGCAGCAGGTCGTTACTACCTCGGTGTGTATGCTTACTCCGCATTCAACACTTTGACGGTCAAAGCAACGGTCAATTGAGCCATGTAGCGTAAGAGTTAACATCACTTATCTACAAAAAGAGGCGGGCGCAATTTGTGCTCGCCTCTTTTTTTATACCAGGTTCCATATCACATCATTTTCCGCAACAAAGCCTAAGTTCCCGCTAAACACAGACAACAACACACTTTATCGAGCTATATCAAACATCGTGATGACAAAATCATAGGCGCGGTCGGTTATACTAGTGACTCTCAAGCTTTTGTCAGAAAGAAAATATGTCTCAGTTACCAGCCTGCCCAGTTTGTGGCATGGAAAACACCTATCCCGACAACGACAATTATGTCTGTGCAGATTGCGGTCATGAGTGGCCTATGCAAGCAGCAGCCGAAGAATCGGATGAACGCATCGTCAAAGATTCCAATGGCAATGTCCTAGCCGATGGCGATGCCGTCGTGTTGATTAAGGATTTGAAAGTCAAAGGATCTTCGATTACCTTAAAACAAGGTAGCAAAGTGAAGAGCATACGTTTAGTCGGTGGCGATCATGAAGTCGACTGCAAGATGGATGCGGGCAATTTCATGCTCAAGGCCTGTTACCTGAAAAAGGTTTGAGCACCTGACTTTGTCAGTCACTCTTGCTAGGCAAGAGTGACGACGATTTCATACAGTGCCATTCGCTGTTTCAGAATTGACAAACACTCACACCGACAATGGCCGATTAAAAATCCATTCTGCAATAATCAAATTTGGCACCCAGCACAGCCAAGAAATAATGGGATAGCAAAGTTCGAACGGCAGACCGAGCACCATCGACAATGGTAAATAAATACGCAAAGTCACTGCGGCCAAAGTTAGAGAAAAATTGCGTATCATCCATTGCTGGTGACTAGCAATATCGCCATGTCGGATCGCCCAATAAGCGCGAGCCCCAGTGTACAGCCACAGCAAAGCCAATATACCAAAACCCAAATTCGAAGTTAAACCACCATAGGCAAACGCTGCCATCAGCAAACCCGCGATTCCGCCTAAAAGTACGCCCAAGCCCAAATAGAACTTGCCTAGCAAGCGATGAACTTGCGGTCGACTCGCCCGCAGGCGTTTGGAAAATTGAAATGGCCCGATCACTAGAGCTAAACTCGAAGCAAATATATGCAGATACACTGCAATTCGATGATTTTCAAAATTGGTTTTCATATCTGGATGCACCAGACTTCCCAACGGGAAAGCGGCATAAGCAATCGTCGCATAAGCCGCAACACCTAGGCTCAACACTAGCATCAGACCATACAAAATTTTCTTGTGCATGAATTTATTCCGAAGAAGAATTTGGAGCAGCCAATTCTGTTAACATGGCTTGCAATTTTGGCTCAGGCTTCCAGTAATTTGGCCCTTTCATGACCTTGCCGCGCTCATCATAAATCGGCAAACCATCCGCACCAAGTTTCGAGAAATTCGATTGCATGATAATCGATAACACCTGATCTAAAGGCAGTCCAAACTTGGCCATTTCTGATGCACAGTAAACCTGAATATCGCCGAGCAAATCGGCCAGCATGGTCAAGACTTCAAGTGGATCTTTGCCCGCTTGTTGCGCAGCAATGATCTCATCCATCTCATGCACTTCTTCCATCAAAATATCCTTAAACGCTGCCATTCGTTCCGCCGCAGGCACGCCAACATCAAGCGTAGGCGTGGCACTGACTGGCAATTTGTAGATACCGTTAAACTTTTTAATATCTTCTGAAAATGTACTCATCGATTTATGGCTCCTTGAAATATAAACAATAGCGATAAAAAAACTAGTTGGCCTCAACCATTTTTTTAATCTTTTCGGCTTTTTCAAAATGATCTAACTGATGCGTCATAATCCACCAAGTCGCAGCTTCCATCAAGAGTTCTGGATCATCATTTTTATTGGCAAAGAAAGCGTAAAAAGATAGGCCAACATCCCTGCCCTTTTGTGCGATTTTTCGTTCACAGACTTCGATAATTTTTTGTTTCAATTTTTCCTGCATCAAACTGACTCCTATTGTCATTCAACATAATCAACAACGCTTAAAATCCCAGCCTTTAAACACTATCTGCGCCGCACCTCGTGTTAAATCATGATGGGCAATCCTACGCTCGCTACGTTGCTGCAATGCCTGTTGCTCATTCAGGGTCGCTAATTTTTGCGCAATCAACATTGTGGCTAGTTTCTTGTTCGCATACTGACTACGCTCGGTCTGTACTTTAACACTGATTCCGCTGGCAACATGTGTGGCGCGGATCGCACTGTCGGTCTTATTCACATGCTGACCGCCAGGTCCACTGGCACGACAAGCTTCGTAACGTATATGCTTATCCGCCGCTGTTTCCTCAACTTGAAACAAACGCACACCAATAAACCAGTTTTTACGTGGGTAGCGCACCCGATAAGGGCTTTCACATATCCATTGCAAACTTCCCTGCCAGCTTTGAATCCATGACATATCTTGCTCTGCATCTCGCGCTTCTAAGCTGAATAAAAGAGATTTGTAGGTCGAAGGACGCTCTGCTACCACCATCTCGATGACATCTAATCGACAATGATGCCGTTCAGCTTCCAAGTGCAATGCCTGCCAAGCTTTAGCGACTGCCAGACAACATTCTGCGGGGCCTTGCCCGGCACTTATTTGTACCAACATCATACGCAGCAAGCCCCCGACGTTTTGTAACTAACCAAGGGTTTAAGTTTAGCAACAAGGCGAATCAAACCAGCCTCCAGCAAAGAATGAATCACCGTATCAATCGGTTTATAAGCTTCTGGTGCTTCTTCAAAAATCAAAGCTTTATCATGACAAACGACCCGACTATTCAGCGCGGTACGACTTAATTGTGTTGCAGTAAAACGCTTACTCAATCGTGGCTCACATTCGCTACGCATCCATTTTCTACCTGCACCGTGAGCGAGTGAAAATAGACTGATACTCGAATATTCCGTATCAAGCGCTTGCACTAAATAGGAATAATCACCACGTGAGCCCGGAATGATCAGCAGTCCTGGGTCGGCTGGTGTCGCGCCTTTTCTGTGCAAAAAACCATGTTCACCATCGATACAGACTTCACTCAAAAAATTATGATGAACATCTACAACAACATCCGCCGTGGTCGAGAGATTGGCGCAAATACGCTCCGCAATGAGACTACGATTTGCCTCTGCATACTGCAAAGCTCTGGCATGTTGTGACCAATAAGCGGCAGCAGCCGATGAGCCTGCGAGCAGTCCAACATGGCCAAAGTGATCAATATGCTGACGTAAAATTTGCCCGCCAAAACCGCGCGAACCGCTGTGTACCAAGAGCATGACTTGCTGACGATCTAGTGCATGACTATCGAAGACCGCGCGATCGTAGATCTCGTCAAATTGCTGTAACTCGGCAAAATGATTACCACCGCCGATGCTCCCCAAGCTTCGTTCAAAGCCTGTGTCGCGCATCTGATACGCATCGACGCGCTCTTGCCAAAAGTCACTGTGCTCAGTTAAAGGCGCATCAATATTACCCAATCGTTTGACCAATTTATCGAGGGATAATTTGCCAATAGTGAGATCGGTTTTTAAGAAACGCATGCCGCAGCCAATATCGCCACCGATCAAAGCGGGATAAAAGCGTCCGATTGAAAAAAAAGCTGCGCCCACCGGATAGCCGCGCCCCGGATGTAAGTCAGGCATGCCGACGACACGACGCATACCGGGTAGCTTTGCTGTGGTTTGTAATTGTTGGATTGCGCCTCCTTCAATCCATGTTGTTGGTGAGGCGATCACAGACACATTATCTGCGATGATTTGTAATGAGGAATTGCCCATTGAGTTTCAACCTGTGAAAAATGCAGGTCGTCACCAGGACGTATTGGCAGTCAATCTTGCGATAGAGTCTCTCTACTGATTCGATCTGACAAATCAGATCAATCAGGTCGAGGAGATATGCTTAAGCCTGGCGCAACCCGCTAAAAATAAAAGCGTGTTGTGGGTGCAGGTTGATTGAATTCATGATGAGCTCCTTTTTATTGTTGTTCTCAGAGATTGTGAAAAACGAATCAGCTAGGCCGATCTGTTTTTAATTGTAGCAAGCTAACTTCAACTTCGTAAAGCCTTAATTTTTCTCAGCACTTAACTTTAGGATTTGCGAGGAATCAGCGAATCTTACGCCCAGCGTTCAATCCCGCGCTGTAGCTCAAATAAACCCATTCAGCGCTTTACCCACCACCATCTGAGCAATAAGAAAACCAAACCACCTATGAGCCAACGGAATGACAGCAAAATGTCTTTCCATGAATTGTCTCCTACACCTGACCAGACCTGTACGGTCATCGATTCAAATGCAAAGTTTTTTGCTCTCACCAACGCTAACAAAGGTCGAATCGTTTGTGATTCTTTAAAACGCATAGGCTGGCTTGCTTTCGTCATTTCCACCCGCTGACCGGCCTTGACACTTAATTTGGACAAACCAGGAAAAGATGCGGTTCGTTCCGCGCCATCGCCTAGACGCCAACCGGAATTCCACAAGGTGCTAACATCGCCAGCGGCTGTCGCCTTGCCAATCAATGTCACAACAAGGGTATATGGGCCGGCATCTTTGGTGGCATAAATGGCGTTACCAAGCCAATCCTCCGTCTTCAAATCTAAAGTTTGATTTGGATTAAGAGGCTTGAGATTATCTTCCGGCGGTTGAAATTTTTCGAACCTGTCAATGTCCTGCGGACTCAGGCGCATTTCGGCCTCGATACGCCTCCCGTACTCGCTGCTTTGGGCGATGGCCTCAGGAATGCCATGAGGAACAAAGAGCAAACCAACAATGCAAACCAAATGAAAAAATTTGATGTTTATTTGGACATAGACAGATTTAAATAAATGCATAGTGACTAAAAAATTGAGTAGTGCCAAGCGTTCCGATTGGTAGTATTCAACCCTGGCAATATAAGTCGACTAACATCAATGAATCGACTCTACCAAACCCAAGTCGCACTACGCCGTGCTGCTTAATTTCAATCCGATAATGCCACATAAAATGAGCACTAAACTCAGCACGCGAATCAGATTCAGAGGCTCCCCAAACAATACAATACCAAACACCGCAGTACCGAGCGCACCAACGCCGACCCAGATCGCATAGGCGGTACCGACGGGTAAGGTTTTCATGGCATACCCCAATAGGACGACGCTGATCAGCATCGCTGCAACAGTAATCAGGCTGGGCCAAAAGCGTGTGAAACCATGACTGTATTTCAAACCAATTGCCCACACAATTTCAAACATGCCTGCACACAATAAGACTACCCAGTTCATACCGACTCCAAAAGAGAATTAATCAGGGTCGTCCCAGAAAAAACTACCGTCAGCAGGTCGTCCAGACTGACTAGATCAATTGTAATTCACGCTTTAACAAAAGGCACCGTGTTTTTCAATCTGGTGCCGTTGGCCATTCCCCATCAACTTGGCACACTAGGAATTCCGACCCATCACCATAGCTTGCCAGTTTTTCCCGTATTAAGGAATTCAAACGCTGATTTGTAAAACCAAAACGCCGCCAATAATCGGCCGAATTCTGTACCGCAACCAAACTCAGCTGCGAATAAGATAAGCGACGGCAAAGATCAAACAATTGAGCGACCAGCCCGCCCCCAATTTTGCTACCGCGGACACTAGGTGTTACCGACAGGTCATGCAAGTAGATGCAGTCAGGATCAGCTGGTAACACACACGAGGGTGCGTTTAATTCCGGCGGTGCTTGTAGCGACCACGGTAGCGCAATCAGATAGGCAATAATCTGTGCGCCATCTTGCGCGACAAAACAAGTAGTTGGTGAAACCTGTAATTTTGCGCTTAATGAGTGTCTTGACTCTGGAATATCGCCGCTATAACACAGGGCTTGAATTTGCATAATGCTATCCATGTCTGTGGGCAGCATTTGACGTATTGTCAGTGTTGTTGTTTGACTTAACATGAGACCAGCGAGCAGCTAATTACGCCACTTTATTGAAAGATTCAGAGTTTCCTATTTTAACTCGATTGTGGCCTTGTGATTTTGCGGTAAAACGTCACACCCTGTCAATGCAGCTGCGCATGGCAATGCTTTTCATGCACTAATAACGATATCGAAAACACTAGCGGATGTCATGGACTAGCCCACATCGCTTTTTGCATGAAACCAATGACGGCAATAGGGGCAGCAGCCAGCACCTACTTGTTAATTCAGGCTGATGTTGACACCAGAATCACGCTCAAAGTCAACTTTGCTGATGGGAAAAATCATGTCGAAAGCATCAGTTCAGAAGCCTCTGAAAAAATTATCAACATCAATGACACACCACAAAACAAAACACCACTGACGCCAACACCGATCATTTAACCCAAAAGCGCAAACGATTGCCGTGCGCACCTTGCCGATGTACTCGACATATTGAATTAAAAAAATCGTATAAAGATCAACTTCAGAAATCGCCCTAGTACAAACCCTAACAGTGCGGCGGAGGCGAAACTAATTGACATATACGGCAGCAGCATCAGCGCATCGGCGCCATCTATCAACAGGAAACTAAGCAAACCTGCCAACAACAAAGCGAACGATGCACCAAACACAAATGGCACATAACAAGGTCGGAACCAGGCGAAAATGGCACTCAACATGCAAGCTGCAGCAAAACCCAGCGGCGTATCAGAGCTGCAGGCAGTTAGCCCGACAAAAATAGCGAAAGTCAGGAAACCATGAAGGGCCGGGGATCGGTAATTAAGAATCATGGTTTGACCTAGACAAGATCGATGGAAAATAAATTCAACTCTCTATCACCGTCAGGGTGCAAGATCGTTTTTTCAAAGTGCATGCCGATTTTTTCCAACAATTGGATCGAACTGGTATTGTCAACTCGGGTCGTAGCCAATAAACGTGGCAAACCCAAACTCAGTTTGGCGTAGTCAACAACAGCAATGGCCGCTTCATGGGCATAGCCATGCGCCATATATTCCGGCAACAATGCGAATCCGATATCCGCATGCTCCAGATAGTCGCGCTTCGCCAATCCACACATACCGATGGCAGCACCCGTATCTTTCCGTTCCATCAAATAAAACCCGTATCCATGGCG
Organism: Affinundibacterium seohonense; assembly: GCF_014284305.1. Taxonomy (GTDB): domain Bacteria; phylum Pseudomonadota; class Gammaproteobacteria; order Burkholderiales; family Burkholderiaceae_D; genus Undibacterium; species Undibacterium seohonense. The sequence continues at coordinate 217,694 of NZ_JACOFW010000002.1, read as the reverse complement.
CGCATAACTGGCAACCGCACCATCCAAGATATAGTTTCTGGCATCGTCAAGACTACGCACACCGCGATCACCGATAAATCGTAACCAAGACGGTTCATTTAACAGGCACAACATAAATGCAGCATCATCACCAAGCATTTGGCGCAAAATGAGACGAGATGTTTCTAGAATAATCATAAGTTTTTCATTGAAAACAATGCGCTCAATACAGATGCGCGTCATATTATCAGCACTTTTTTGTGAAAAGAGCTAATTTTTCAAGTCAACGGGTAAGCCAGTAGATCAGGTAAAATCGCGACTTCATCTGCAATCCTCAATCATCAACATTCCATGCACCAATTCGATCATCTGGACGCGCACGAACTCCCATTTTTGTACGCCTTAGCGCTATTCGACGCACCGCTGAGTCAGAACGTGATGCTAGAGCTGCTATTGCAGCGCCGCGAATCGTTTGGCAAAGCTGGCGTGGTACCGGGCGTAATTGCCGTCCGTGATCAATTAGCCGTGCTGCATGAAAAACATTTGGTAACACCGATTAGTGGCAAAGGGTATGCTCTCAATGCAGATTTGCAAATGCCCGTGCTCTGTCATTTGCTTGAGCATAACGATATAGCCGCATGGGTCAGCAGCATTCGTATGATTTTGAGTAAGCATGAAGAATACAAACATTGGAAGGTCCACAATGCTGCTTTTTGCCGACGTGAATTACTCTTCTCTTGTTTAATCAATGAAACCGATGGCATCGGCTACTGGCGCCATGAATTTTTTGAAGCCCGTACGGGCGAGAAAAAAAACCTGGCTGAACAACTGTTTGAGAGCGTGGCAGGGCAGACGATCTTTGCGCAGTTTTCGGAAGTTGCCAAAGCGGTGCTGCTATCGGATTTGTTCTTTCAAACGAACTGGTCAGCGGGTGATAGTCATAAGGCCTATCAGTATGCGCAAACCCATCTGAACAGCCTCGGTGAATGTGTCTATTTCATTACTGAACAATTGATTTGGCAAGCCTTGCTGCGCGGTGATTTTGCTTTCGTCGCCGACATAGAGCCCTACTGTTTGGAAGAACATCGCGGCACCCATGCTTTTGCAATGGCGATTATTCGTGCTGATTATTCCGCGGCTCTTGCGCAGATCGACAACATCAGCAAAACCATCAAAAAAAGTACCGGCAAACGCAAAGTGCATTTTGCAGATTTGCTTGGCTTGCTCTACACCGTTTGTTTGCTCGCCGTAGACAACACAGATAATCGTAAAAAGCTCAAAGAACATGTCGATGATGGCATTAAGCAAAACGATGCGTTCACTTATTTTCTATTGGAATCCCTCACCAATCATCTCGCTAAAGGTGTGCCACTCAAAGCGCAACGCTATATCTTGCAACGGGAACTCGGAGTAGAAACTTTATTTGAGAGTCTGGCATTATTTTGGGAAAGTGAACCGCTGCGTGAAGATGCACATCAGCGTTTACGCGGTGCCTATCAACTTTATGTCAAACACGGCTATCACTGGCTGGCGGCCGAAGCTGATGCGCTGTTGGTCAAGCATTATGCTGACGCACCGCAAATGGATGGTTGGCACGCCCAGCGTCAACTCAAGCCGCTATACCAAGTCTTGCAACGCGAAGAATCTTGGCAACGCGCCTTAACGGCACTAAGTCAATTAAATCTCAATACCAGCAATGACAACAGCAAACCAATCAGCGAACAAAGATTAGTCTGGTTGTTAACGCTATTACGCGATCATGCAGGACTAGAACCACGCGAACAAAAAGTCAACGCCAAAGGTGTGTGGAGCAAAGGTCGCCCGGTTGCCTTAAAGCGTTTAGCGCAAGAGCAAGATAGCTTACCGTATCTGACCTCACAAGATAAACAGATCGCCAATTGCATACGCAAAAGTATGGACGGCTACTACGGCAATGTCGAATATAACTTAGATACCGAGAAAGCTTTACCACTACTAGTCAATCATCCGCAGGTGTATTGGAGCGACGCGCCCGATATTCGCATCGATATCGTCAAAGGCGAATTAGCCTTATTTCTTAAAGAAAAAAACGATCACATCAGCTTGCAATTAGAACCAGCGATCACAGCACAACAAGCCTATGTCGCCCGCAAAGAAACACCAACCCGTTTGGCCATTTATAGTTCCAGCGCAGAGATTAAACAGATCGCTGGCATCCTCGGTTCCGGCCTCACGGTACCAAGCGCGGCAAAAGCACAGCTAGTCGATGTCATCGCGGCGATCGCGCCGCATTTGGCGATCCATTCTGATTTACCAGAGTTAGCACAGCACATCCATACGGTCGCGGCGGATCCCACTTTGTTTGCGCATTTACTGCCACTCAAAGAAGGTTTGCGTTTGCAATTATTAGTGCGGCCACTCGCCGAAGGTGGTTGGTTCACACCCGGCAAAGGTGCGGCCAATGTGCTGGGTGAAATCGATGGGCAAACCGTGCAAGCAAGTCGCGATTTGACTCAAGAAAATACCGCATTACAAAGCTTACTCAAGAGCTGTGCAGCCTTCGACGAAGCCGAAGAAAACAACAATGAATGGCAGTGGCAAACACCTGAACAATGTCTGGAATTATTAAGCCAACTCAAAGCCATCCCTGAAGAGCAATTGCAATTAGTCTGGCCTGAAGGCGAACGCTTCCGCCTGCAAGGGCAACGCTCGCTTGGCAATATGCGCTTGAGCATTAAGAAGCAAGGTGAATGGTTTGTCGCTGGTGGTGAAGTCACGCTCGATGATGGTCGGGTATTGGCATTACGCGAGCTGATGCAAATGGCAGAAACCAGCAAAGGTCGTTTCTTAAAAATCGGCGAGAATGATTTCCTCGCTTTGACTGATAGCTTCCGCAAACGTTTAGATGAATTACGCCACTTCGCTGAACTAAGTGGAAAAGACGGCATACGCATCAATTCCTTAGCCGCACCAGCGTTGGCTGAATTAGCCGACGAAGTGGGAGAGCTCAAAGTCGATAAAGCATGGCGTGAGCAAGTCGAAAAACTCGATGCGCTCGCCAGCTTCGTGCCGCAAGTACCATCCACTTTGCAAGCCCAATTGCGCGACTATCAACTAGAAGGTTTTCAGTGGCTAGCCAAGTTAGCCAAATGGGGCGTTGGTGCTTGTTTAGCAGACGATATGGGTTTAGGTAAAACCGTACAAACTTTAGCGCTGTTGGTGGATCGCGCACCGAATGGGCCCGCCTTGGTAGTCGCGCCTATTTCGGTCGCGATGAATTGGCAAAGTGAAGTTGCCCGCTTCGCCCCCACTCTAAAGATCCGCGCTTATCAGCAAGATCGCTCATTGAACGACCTAGGTGCGTTTGATATCGTGATCGCTAGTTATGGCATGTTGCAACAAGATGCAGCTGCCTTTGCCGCCCAACATTGGCATAGCGTGGTGCTAGACGAAGCACAGGTCATCAAAAATGCCGCGACCAAACGCAGTCAAGCGGCGATGGCACTGACCGCTGATTTCAAGATGATCGCCAGCGGCACACCAGTAGAAAATCATTTGGGTGAATTGTGGAATTTATTCCGCTTCATCAATCCGGGTTTATTGGGATCGAAAGACAATTTTGCCGACAAATTTAGTCATCCAATTGAACGTGGTGACAAAGCGGTTCGTGCGCATTTAAAGAAGCTGATTCAACCTTTCATCTTGCGCAGAACGAAGACGCAAGTTTTAAGTGAATTACCACCGCGCACTGAAATCAATTTGCAAGTGGAACTCAGCGATGAAGAGCGTCATTTGTACGAAGCACTGCGACAAGAAGCCATCGACAAGATTGCGCAGATCGATCCGACAGCGGGCAAATCGATGCAGGTGTTGGCAGAGATCACCAAGCTACGTCGCTTCTGCTGCCATCCCAAATTAGTGATGAAGAACGCCAACATCAGTGGCAGCAAGCTCGCGGTCTTACAACACACGGTGGAAGAGCTCCTCGACAATCGCCACAAGGCTTTAGTCTTCAGTCAATTCGTCGATCACTTAGCCATCGTGCGCGCTTGGCTAGATGAACAAGGCATTGCCTATCAATATCTGGATGGCAGCACGCCTGCGTTAGAACGTAAAAAGCGCGTCGATGCTTTTCAAGCGGGTAAAGGCGACATCTTTTTAATCAGTTTAAAAGCAGGCGGCACTGGTTTAAATTTAACTGCCGCCGATTACGTGATTCACCTCGACCCTTGGTGGAACCCAGCAGTAGAAGACCAAGCCTCTGATCGCGCCCACCGCATGGGGCAACTACGTCCGGTGACGATTTATCGACTGGTGACGCAGGACACCATAGAAGAAAGAATTCTCGCATTGCATGCAGAAAAGCGTGATCTAGCGGATAGTTTATTGGATGGTGGTGATGCGGCGGGACGAATGGATACTGAAGCCTTATTGCGTTTGTTGAAAGAGAGCGTGTAGCAGACAAATTGTAAACAAACTGTCTGCCGATTTTCCTAATCACGACCTTGGCGTTCTAAGCCCAATCCTGCAAATGTTCAAAAAACACTTTGGCAATCGGTGAAAGACGTTTTCCCTTAGGATAAATAATCCACCAATTGGAATGAATGGGAAAATTTTCTACTGCTAATATCTTCAAGCCCTCTGCATCGACATTTTGATGTAGTGCGTGCTTGGAGATAATGGCCAAACCTAAGCCGCCCGCCACTGCCTGTTTGATGGCTTCGTTACTACCCAACTCCAAACGCACTTTAGGCTGGAACTGATGCTCAGCGAAGTAGGCGTTGCACGCTAAACGGGTGCCTGAACCTGCTTCACGTAACACAAATAATTCATTCGCCAAATCTTTACGCTTGATGCGTTTTTTTTGCGCCAGCGGATGGTCTGCGGCAGCGATCACGACTAAGGGATTATCCAAAAATCGGTGCCGTTCCAAATCCAAGTCCTCAGGCGGGATCGACATAATGTAGAGATCATCCGCATTCGACTTCAAACGATTGACGACACCATCCCGATTTAACACTTCAAACGCGATATCAATATTGGGAAATTGTTTGTAAAAATTACCCAGCATGCGTGGCACAAAATATTTAGCCGTACTAGCGATCGCGACCCGCAAGCGCCCTTCTGTATGTCCTTTCATCGCGCTGATGGTCTGCTGCAAATAATCAAACTCATCGCGAATCGTCCGCGCAGACTGCGCTACGGCTTCGCCTGCGGCAGTTAAGAATACTTGTTTGCCAATCACTTCATAGAGCGACAAACCCACTTCATCTGACATCGCTTTCAATTGCATTGATACCGTCGGTTGGGTGATGTGGCAAGCGTTTGCCGCAGCGGTAATACTGCGATGCTCTGCCACAGCGAGCAATAACTTCAATTGGCGAAAACTCAGGTTCATAGATTTTTATCGATGATTGGCATAATTATTATTGATTTTACTCTATACACCTAGCCCACTACAATGGCGCCCAATTCAATACCGCACCAGGAACTTGTTTTTATGATGACGTTTAGTGACCCAGCCATTCTCTTTTTCTTATTCGGCCTCTTGGCAGGCTTCTTCAAATCCAATCTAGAAATTCCGCAACAAATCTCACGCTTTTTATCCTTGTATCTATTGATGGCGCTCGGTTTAAAAGGCGGTTTTGCACTTGAAAAAACCGGTTTGACTACGGAAGTCATCATCAGCTTAGCTTGTGCCGTCAGCTTAGCGATTGCGGTCCCTCTAATCGCATTTCAAATCTTAAAACGTCTAGTTCCCCATTTCGACGCTGCCGCCTTAGCCGCGACTTATGGCTCCGTGAGTGCTGTGACTTTCATCACTGCCACACAAATACTCGATCATCAAGGAATCGCGTTTGGCGGTCATATGGCGGCAGCGATGGCGTTGATGGAATCGCCGGCAATCATCATGGCGATTTTTTTCGCCAATCAAATTCGCCACCGGCAAACATTGGCATTGGGACAAAGCTCGTCTATCCCCGTCCATACGCTGTCGATCAAAAAACTGCTGCATGAATCCTTCACCGATGGCGCGCAATTGCTGTTGCTCGGTTCATTAATCATAGGCATGATCAGTGGTGAAGCCGGCCAAGATATGATGCGTCCATTCTCAGTAGATTTATTCAAAGGCTTGTTAGCATTCTTTTTATTAGATATGGGCTTACTCGCTGCACGTAATGTCCCTGGCCTGAAACATCAGTCTCCTTGGGTATTTGCCTTCGGCATTATCGCGCCACTTTTCCATGCGAGTCTGGCCTTACTTTTGGCATCCCTCTGCGGGCTGTCTTTGGGCAATAGCATTTTGTTGATGGTACTCACCTCTAGTGCCTCCTATATTGCCGTGCCTGCTGTCGTACGCTATGCAATACCTGAGGCTAATCCCTCCTTATACGTTGGCATGTCATTAGCGCTGACTTTCCCACTCAACTTATTATTCGGTATACCCTTGTATGTGTACCTTGCTCAGCTCGTTATTCATTGACACTCGGACTTGCGACTACCCATAAAAAAACGCCTGACGCTAAGCGCCAGGCGTTTTCGATAACAGCAGTCTGTCAGTAATTTACGGCACGCACTTCACGCCAACTGAAGAAAATGCTGCAGTCACATCAGCTTTTACAAAGCCACGATTCACTGCCGCTTTTTCTACACCGCAAGCACCTTGATTGAATGTGCTGCTAGCTGTCCAGTACAAACGATTAGCATCTGCCATCACTTGGAAAGCTTTTTGCACATTCCAACCAACTTTCTTAGCTAACAAATAGAAGGCCTTGTTGTACACGCCGCTAGAGTAATGCACATCCATAGTGCTTGTGAACTTAGAAGCGTTGTCGATAGAACGACCGTCTTGTGGTGGGTTCGCCATGTAACGCAGAGCGCCTGTACCTTTGAAGATTTCGGCACCAACTAAGAAATCATTCGTGCCTTTCATGTAGGATTCAGCAGCTTCACCAGCCATGTCAGAGAAAGCTTCATTCATCCCACCAGACATACCGGAGTACACCAAGCCAGAGTTTTGCTCAGTGAAACCGTGGCTCACTTCATGCGAAGTCACGTCCAAAGAAACCAAAGGATAGAATGTGGTTGCGCCGTCACCGAAGAACATGGCAGTACCGTCCCAGAATGCATTTTCATAGGACTTTTTGTAATGGACTTTCATCAGTAACTTTTGGCGAATAGGGCGTACGCCCGCCCAAGCTTGATACATATTAAACACAACATTGCCAAAATAATGCGCATCATTCATTGGTGCGTAGGCACCATTGATTGCCTTCACGGTGTTACGTGGGCATGTAAAGCTATGTGGTGCTTTTGGCGTTGTGCTCAACGAATTCATATTGTAAGTTGCGACGTTCGTACTATTCAATGAACATGTCGAACCTGATTGCGTGACATTCAAATAGCCATATTTTGTACCGAATTCGTATTGACCGGTTTTGGCATTACCGCCAGGACCTGTGCCGTTAGCATGATTAATACCTTCCCAGTGATCGATCACTGCGCCTGTGTTCGCATCTAACATGTAGAAAGGACGGCGTGGCTCTTCGGTATTCTTGGCATTGAAAGAAACGACATAGATCAAACGCACTGTGTTGTTCGCTTCGCGCTTGACGTACATTTTGACCTGTTGATTTTCAATGTCAAAAATTTGCGCTTGCGTTTGCGCTTGCATCAAGGCTTGCATTCTATTAAAAATCGGTGTTACAGATGGCAGATCTTGATCCAAGTTGCGCAACATCGCACCAACAACTTCACGCTTACCATCTTTGGCAACATGTTCAACCACGGCTTCATTCCAAACTGGAATGCCTTGGAAAGTTTGCTGATGACGAGTCACAACCAAACCGTTTGGATAGGTGATGCTGCGTTCTGCTTGCAGTGTTGAACCTTGAAAGGCAGGTTGCGCTAATGTATTTGCTGACAAGTCTTTCATGACTTGACGGTCTGCTGCTTGCGCACCAAACGCGCCCGCTACCAAGAGTGCCATGACGACTGGACGTACTACGATGTTGTGCTGCTTTACCATAATTAAATATCCCTAAGATTTTTTTTAAATAATTATGAGCAGGCAGATTTATCGACGCACGCAAAAAATTAGATTGCTCACGCCGCAGTGAAGCCAATTTACACATTATTGATTTCAAAGCCTGTAACTTGTGGCTACAGAGATCTCCCCGATCGCTAGACTTGACTCAATTAATCACAATTCTTTTTGAGGTCTGAATTTGTATGAAAAGTGTATCCAAAAGTCGCAATTTGTACGAGACAAAATTTTCGATCTAAAAATTACAAAATTATGTAAAAAATGTCCAATCTTATAGAGAAACACTGAATTAAATATGATCAAAAGAATTTTCATTGAGGTTGCAAAAAACAAACGAAGATAAAAATATATCTACGAATTAAGATCATTTTAACCACTAACGAGACAAGAATTTTGCTTTTTCGGCTTAACAAAAAATAAGTGCCAATGCATACCACTTGGGCTAATCACGGAAAAGATGAGTGAAATTTCGACTCACGAGCAATTTTTCCTGGTGTCCCTTGATCAATACCTGCATACGTTCTGCATCAATCCGCTCCGCTGCCGCAATCGCTTTGACATTCACCACGCTGGATCGATGTATTTGCCAAAATTGCTCCTCGTCCAAACTCTCTAACAAGTCTTTCAAAGGAGTACGCAATAGAGCCTCAGAATCTTGTAGAACCACGCGGGTGTATTTCGTATCGGACTGAAAAAACAGAACCTCATCAACGGCGATCAACCGAATCTGCTTCCCCACACTGGCTTTGATCCATTTCAATTTTTCAGACTTGGGAGCAGGAATGGCTACTTGCAAGCTCTTCAATATCGCGCTCAGATCTAAGGGCTGAACTTGTGTTTTTTCTTGCACCCTGGCGATTGCCTTTTGCAGGCGATCTTCTTGCACAGGCTTAAGTAAATAATCAATCGCCCCCGCATCAAAGGCGTCAATGGCGTACTGGTCATACGCAGTAATAAATATAATATGCGCCGCTTTGCCAATTTTTTGAGCCACTTGCAGACCAGATAAACCCGGCATGCGAATGTCTAAAAAAACCAAATTTGGTTGATGCGCTAAAAAACCATCCCAGGCATCATTGCCATTTTCGGCCAACATCACGACCTCAGCTTGCGGCCACAATTTTTCCAACTGTGATGATAAACGCTCGCGCATTAGTGGCTCATCTTCAGCGATTAGAATTCTTGTTTTCATTGTCCAAATAACTCAGTTTTCAATTGATACGGAAACCGCACCTCAGCGATAACGCCGCCATCGTCCGACTCTGCCACAGTTAAAAGCGCACGCTCACCATATTGCAAGCGCAAACGGTCTCGTACATTTTGCAAACCAATTCCTTGACTCGGAACATCACTTAAACCAACTCCATTGTCACTCACCGCAATGGCGATTTCAGTCCCCACATATCTCGCCGCAATATCGATATTGCCACCTCGTAGCGCTGGCTCTATCCCATGTTTAATCGCATTTTCTACCAATGTCAGTAACATCATGCTAGGGACAATAATGTCCTGCATGTCATCCGGCAAATGCAATTGAAAAGTCAAGCGTGACCCCATCCTAGCTCTCATCACTTCCAGATAGGCTCGTATTAAACGAAATTCTTCCGACAAATGGTTATGTTCGCTGCGCATGTCGCTCATGCAAGCTCGCAAGAATACGATCAGATTGGCGGTCAGTTCTGCCGCTTTCGGTGCTGTCGTTTCTGCCAGTTGTTGAACCGCGCCGAGGGTGTTAAAAAGAAAGTGTGGCTCGATCTGCGCGCGAAGTAGTCTTAACTGCGATTCACTCTCTTGACGTGCATTTTTCTCACGTTCAGCCGCTAACGCTAACTGTGCAGTGATCACTTCATAGCCTTGATTTCGCCAACCGGCAACGATACCGACCAAGAGCATATACACAGCACCCATGATCGCCGCCACGGCCAATGCCATGGGTCCATTTTTCAAAATCGACGCCACAATATCCTTGCCTTGTACCAAAGAACTCACCGCCGTCGCACCGAAGAAACCAATTAACACGCCTCGAACAGCACTCAAGGAAATTCGAAAACGATATCGCGAAATCCGTCGATAATTGAACCAAATGCCCATTAAGGCAAACACGAACATCCAGCCCAATAGATTGCTCACGGCAATCGCAAGTAATAGTGGCAATTTTGTTTTGACGACATACAAAATGCATCCCAAACAGGAAAATACTATGCTCAATTTCAGCACACTCAACCACAACTTCGTCCCCTGGTAGGTCATGCAAAATTGATGAAGCTGGGTTCGTTCAATCTCACTCAGCGCTACCAATCTAGCGGCCATTTTGCGGCGCCAGGCAATGGTAATGAGATTTGCACGCTCGGGCCTGAGCAACACATCGAGCAATTCATCATTCCATTCCTTGTACCACGCGCTCATTTTTTTCCACATACATAGTCCTATTTATGATCGATAAGGATCACTGTAATGAACTTGGATTCGCCGCGCCACGCAATTGCGATCAAATACGAGTTTCCTATTCTCAAATACGTTAGGTGGCTGACTCATGTCAAAAACTCGCTTCTTTCTGGACATACCGAGATAAATAATACGACACTTTCCCACTGCGACTGCCAGACTTCGCCTATCATACAATTTACCAAGACGACATAAGGAAACATCATGGCGATACCGAAACCGCTTTCTACAGTCAGTGATGCGCGTTATCACAAACTGAGTATTGGCCTGCACTGGTTGATGCTGTTATTACTAATCGCGGTGTATGCCACGATCGAATTACGCGAACTTTTCCCCAAAGGCACAGATGCACGCAAAGCCATGAAGATGTGGCATTTTATGTTGGGTCTATCGGTCTTTATGTTCGCCATCCTGCGGCTGGCGACACGTCTACGCACTCAGGCACCCGACATCGTTCCGCCCCTCGTTACTTGGCAAAAATGGTTAGCGAAATTCATGCATTTCGCCTTGTATGCATTAATGTTAGGAATGCCAATAGGTGGCTGGTTGATTTTAAGCGGTGAAGCGCAAATCATTCCATTTTTCGGACTGGAATTACCTCCCTTAATGAGCCCGAACAAAGAGCTGGCACATACGATCGAGGACTTGCACGTGACTTTTGGCCAGACCGGCTATTTCTTGATTGGCTTACACGCATTAGCTGGCTTGTATCATCACTACATCGTCAAAGACAACACCTTAAAACGCATGTTGCCTTAAACGCCTAGCTTTGAAGGGAAAAGTCAAAAGCGCATCCATTTCGATGCGCTTTTTTCTTGATTAGATGGATTGATTAGATGGTTTGGTTAAAGCCTGCTTTACCCTATTTTGGCAACACATTTTTCTTCAGAAAATTCACCAAAGTTTTAACGAACTCGGCTGTCAACTCCAGATTCGGATCGCTGTAAGACGAGACTTGCTGGCTATTATCCAAAGGAACGGACTTCATCAAATGATTCATCCCTTTGATGATATGCAGCTCCGCTTTAGGTTGCGCCTGCGCTAACAGAGTCGCCTGACTGACGCTCACTTGAATATCGGTATCGCCTTGAAATATCGCCATCGGCATTGCTATTTTTTTGATCTCGTCTGTCGGAATTATCGGGAACCAAGATATCAAATAGTTCTGCACGCTAGGACGATACAGTGCCAGTAATGGTGCCGGAACATCATTAACAAACGTAGACTTTTCCAAATTACTCAAAATGTGTTCGTTGGCCTTTGCCAAGTCAGGCGGCAATTTACTGGCTAGCTGGCTTCGCAATATTTTTGCCGCTGACTGCCCTGGCCCTGCCACTGATACATAGGCTTTCACCGCTTCAGATTGAATAGCGATCAGTCCCAAGGTAGCGCCTTCGCTATGCCCCAACACAGCAACGCCGCCAAACCGGGGATCGCTTTTTAAAAATTTAATCCAAGTTTGTGCATCACTGACATAGGTTTGAAATCGTAAATCTTCCTCAGCTTTTCCTGAGGCAAAGCTCTCGCCCACACCCCGTTTGTCATAACGCACGGAAGCAAACCCGGCAATCGCCAATTCCTCCGCCAACATCTTCAGACTATCATTTTTACCCTTCATCGCGGCACTATTACCGTCCCTGTCGGTGGGTCCAGAGCCCGCGATTAACAAAATCACAGGCGGTTTGGTCTTATGCCCAGGAATGAGCAAGCTACCATACAAGGTATTAGTCCCCTCGCCAATGCTAATGGCAGATTGAATAAATTCGGCGTGAGCTTGATTTAGGATTGAAAAAAGCAAGCAACATGACAAGGCATAGACACGCAAACAGGCACGAATTGAGAACTGCATAATGAACTCTCCAAAATCAACAAAAAACAATAAGTCATTTATGAATAATCTATAAGGATAACAAAATATCCTCGCGATACTGACGGCTACAAGGAACAATTGCCCCACTACGCAAATAAAAATCACCGTCACCTTTACCACTGGCCTCAAAGCGTAGAATTTGATCGCGGCGCACTAGGTAGCTGCGATGGCAACGTGAAAATTCTCCTCCTAATCGCTGCGCGGTCAATGCTAGAGTTTGGCGCAACATATGCGAAGCTCGAACAGTATGCAGCAGCACATAATTATCTGCCGCCTCCACCCAATGTATTTCCACCATGGGAATGACAGTAACATTACCTCGTTCTTGAATAATCAATGGCGGACAGTCAATTTGACGCTGTGACTGCACTTGTCGCGCTTCGACTAAACTACTCAGCTTCTGTAATGCACGCAAGAAACGCTCTTCATCGTAGGGCTTGAGTAAATAGTCAATCGCATTCGCATCAAAAGCCTGTAAAGCGAATTGATCGTAAGCCGTGACAAAGACGATTAGCGGTGCTGGTTGTGCCAATTGTTGCGCTACGCTGAGCCCATCTAATTCTGGCATGTGCATGTCAAGAAACACGGCATCGAATTGCTGCTCAGCCAGCAATTTAAGTGCCTCAACACCATCCCGTGCTTCCGCAATAAATCCTACATTGGCATGCGTAGTTAGCAGGCGCCGTAATTTATCGCGTGCTGGACGTTCGTCGTCCACGATCAAAAAACTTAAGCTGGGCTTCATGCTGCCGCGCTCATCTCAACTTCGCTGCCCGAACGATGGCAGCGAATTTGCATTGCTGTACTCACACCCGCGGGTGCAATTTGCCTTATCTGCAATTGCGCGGTATCGCCATACATCACCTGTAGTCGTTGACGCAAATTACGCAATCCTAGACCGTTTGGATTCTGTCCCAATTGTCCCGCGTCGTCTTCCACAACTAGACTCAACACACCATCTAGCAAAGTGGTACGCACCCAGATTCTGGTCATTGCCGAGCGCTTTTCTACTGTGTGTTTGAAGGTGTTTTCGAGTAGCACTTGCAAGCACATTGTCGGTACTTTACAGCTCATGGCATAGGGATCAATTTGCCAGGAAATACTCACGCGGTCGACGAAACGTAATTGCATCAAGTCAGCGTAAGCATGCAACAAATCAAGCTCGTGCGCTAAGCTAGTTTCTGTCTGCTCTGCCAAATCTAAAGTATGTCGCAATAATTCTGCCAAGCGACTGATCGCGGTATCTGCTGCCTTCAGATCGGAATACATTAAAGCGGAAATCGTATTTAAGGCGTTGAACAAAAAATGCGGCTGCATTTGCTGACTCAATCTTTGCAATTGCGCGTCTTGTAATAGCTTGGCTGCGCGCTCGACATTAGCTTTCTCTTCGAGCAACAACACATAGGATTGCACGCCAAAAACCACGAGATAAAACAAGCCGAAAAAAATCGATAATTTAATCGATTCATACATCAGCACTTCCAGCCAGGGGTCGTGCGAATAGGTGTCACCGATAACAGCATAGACAGCATGACGAATCGAAAAAGTGACACAGACAAAACCAAGACACACCAAAGGCAAATAAGCGGTCAAGCGCAAAAACCAGCGACGTGGTGTTTGTAGTAAATTTTTATTGGTAAGCAAGGGCCATTGCAGATAAAAAATCGCACTACCAACCAGCGCTGAGGAGCTCTCCCAAAAAATTGGCTCCCACAAATGCTGGCCACCGTCACGCAAATAATCTTGCACTGCAACCGCCACCATGAGCGCCCAAAACAACAATGATCCACCGATAAAGCTAATCGTCCATACATGGTTTTTTTCGGCGACTGGCATCATGTCAAATCTTTGGCACCCAGCCATTGTCCGCTCGAGCACAAATCATGAGCGACATCTAAGACGAGTTTCTCCACTGCCATGGCGGCATTGGTGAGCGGGATATTTTTAGAAGAGCACAAACTCACCGTGCGTGACAACGCAACATCACTGATCGCACAGGCGCGCATTTCCCCGCGCTGAATTTCGGCCAGTAGAGGCGAGACGGGCAAGATGGTTGCGCCCATATCCGCCAGAATTGCCGACTTTAAAATCGCTATCGACGTAATGTCGATCACGTTGTCGATACGCTTACCATAATCGCGCACCACTTGCTCTATACGTGGCCGGACACCATGTTGAATACTCGGCAAGATCAGGGGTACCGCCAACACCTTTTCTAAGGTAATGGTTTTTCGTTTGCAGGCAAACTGTGAATCAGCCCGCGTGATAAACATCATCTCCTCTTCGACCAAGGGCTTGCAATGAAATTTACCTAGTTGGCCGTCATCAAATAAAATCGCCAAATTCAAACGCCCTGATGCCAACTGTTCGGTTAAATTACCCGTCAGTTCTTCGGTCAGTTGAAACACAATATCAGGATATGCCGCACGCACCGCCTTGAGTAAAGGTAAAGCTAGTGCACCAGAGGCACTCTGCGGAATACCGAGTGCCACAGTTCCGCTTGGCTTGTCGGTCGATTGATTGACGGCGGATTTGGCATCGGCAATCTGTTTTAGTATCGCCAATGCGTGTTCATAAAAAATCTTGCCGGCATCGGTCGCTTGCATGCCTTGTGCGGAACGATGTAAGAGACTCGTGCCTAACTCTTCTTCTAATTGTTGAATCTGTTGCGTCAATGCCGGCTGCACGATATGCAAAACTCGCGCTGCTCGCGATAAGGAACCGTGGTCAACAATGGCGACAAAATAGCGTAGCTGACGTAATTCCATGATGGCATTGATTCTTCAAATTACTGGGCAAAAAAAGAGCGCAGAAAAACTGCGCCGAGTGTGATTATTTGGGTTCGTCCTATGCTGTCAAAAGAACTCAACGCTATCTTGTGACTGCTCGATATGCAAGGCTCCTGAGTCCACTAAATCTTCATAGTGGCAAATCCGATTGCGCCCATTACTTTTCGCATAATACAAGGCTTGATCCGCTCGGCCAATAATGCCAACAGCAGGCTCAAATGGATCGATGTGCGCAAACCCGACACTGATCGTTACGGTGCCGACTTGTGGGAAAGGATAGCGTGCCACATTTTCACGGAAACGTTCAAAGATCATGTGCGCATCTTCTTTCGTGGTCGAACGCAACAAGATCACAAACTCTTCACCACCAAAGCGAAATAATTTATCCGTTGGACGGAAAGAAGAGCGCATCAAATTGGCGATCAGAATCAAAACTTCATCGCCATATAAATGGCCAAAAGTGTCATTCACGCGTTTGAAATGATCGATATCCAGTACCGCCAGCCAATGTTGTTTTTCTTTGTCATTGTGACGGCGCTCAACTTCAGGCTGATTGACTTCGTCCTGCAATTGTCGTTGTACGCTAGTACGCAAAATTTTTGAGAAGTTATCATCAAAAGTTTTACGATTTAACAGGCCTGTGAGTGAATCTCGTTCACTGTAATCGAGTAAATTTTGGAAGTTACGATACACCACCAAAATACCGCTCATCACTTCTCTGGTGTTTTCGGAATACACAGCGGGATTGAGGATTTCCAGGCAGACATTGACTTTATCATTCATCCAGATCGGCAACCACAATGTGCGCTCACCGTTCTCAGCGACGAACTCAATGACACTGTCGTGCTTTTGCAAACCATTTGCTAATTGCGGGAATTGCTCAATGGGGATTTCTGGTACTAAGTGCGTTAAATGCTCTTCGCTTGCTGCTAACTTGCCATGATCGATCGTGATTTGCGCTTTAACAAAAACCTTGTCACCTACATGCAAGATATCCAGCACGCGTGCACGAGCCGCATGGGTTAATTCACTCAAGGCAGAGATAACGGAGATGTTCAGCAGATCATGGTCACGATGACCCGTAATCTCCATCAAATGTTTAATGATTGATTCCATAAGTACAGTCTAGGGAACGACTTTCAATGAAACAGCATTACAAAAATAAGTAATTGCAGCGGTGTTGCCTTGGCAAATTTAACACACAATCTATGCATCACTCTGCCCTGTCTAGCCTCGATTTTCAATCAACAAGCGAACTGAATAGAGGCTTATATGCAAAACACATAAGGACGAAACTATAACAGCATTTTATTTATTTTCTAACCATTTCACAGAGTTTCTGTGGTCATCTTAACTTCTTATGACAATTGATAGCAACACTTTCGCACATGACTTTGTGAATTAGCAGCTTGTATTCACAGCTTTAGCGTGAACCTGTCGTATTTCCACTGCGAAAGAAATTGAAAAAATATGAATTTATTACGTCGACCCACAACCTAGAAGGCCAACGTGGGACAAACGAGCAAAAAATTTCTTGCGTTCAACACGCTTCCGCTCGCTCTTGAGGTATCCTAACGACTTCTAATTTCCCCTCAAAATATTCCCAAAAATGGCAAATTACGTCTATACCATGAACCGGGTCGGCAAAATCGTGCCGCCTAAACGTCAAATTCTAAAAGATATTTCTCTATCCTTTTTCCCAGGTGCCAAAATCGGTGTGTTGGGGCTGAACGGTTCAGGTAAGTCTTCCCTGTTAAAAATCATGGCGGGTATCGATAAAGATATTCAGGGCGAGGCCGTGCCTATGCCAAATCTGAACATCGGCTATCTACCGCAAGAACCACAACTCGATCCAGAACAAACTGTACGCGAAGCCGTTGAAGGTGCGCTCGGTGAAGTGTTTGAAGCCAAAGCAAAGTTAGAGTTGGTGTATGCCGCGTACGCCGAAGAAGACGCTGACTTTGATGCACTGGCAAATGAACAAGCTCGCTTAGAAGCGATCATTTCCACCTCTGCTGGTGACAATGTCGAGCTGCAATTAGAAATGGCTGCGGATGCTCTGCGCTTGCCACCTTGGGATGCCAAAATTGGCGTTCTGTCTGGCGGTGAAAAACGCCGTGTCGCTTTGTGCCGCTTGTTGTTATCCAAACCTGACATGCTCTTGCTCGACGAACCGACCAACCATCTGGATGCAGAATCCGTCGATTGGCTGGAGCAATTCCTCTTACGCTTCCCTGGCACTGTCGTGGCGATTACGCATGATCGCTATTTCTTGGACAACGCTGCTGAATGGATTTTGGAATTGGATCGCGGTGCTGGTATTCCATGGAAAGGTAATTACTCTTCATGGCTCGATCAAAAGCAAGCCCGCTTGAAACAAGAAGAAGCAACTGAATCTGCACGTCAACGCGCCTTGCAAAAAGAATTGGAATGGTCGCGCCAAAATCCAAAAGCTCGTCAGGCGAAGAGTAAAGCACGTTTGGCACGCTTTAACGAAATGAGCGAGCACGAATACCAGAAGCGCAATGAAACGCAGGAGATTTTCATCCCTGTGGCTGAGCGTTTAGGTAATGAAGTGATCGAGTTCAAAAACGTCAGCAAGTCATTTGGCGACCGTCTCTTGATCGACAATCTGAGTTTCAAGATTCCACCAGGCGCGATCGTCGGTATTATCGGCCCGAACGGCGCTGGTAAGTCGACTTTGTTCAAGATGATCAAAGGTATAGAGCAACCAGATAGCGGTGAAGTGGCTCTCGGTCAAACTGCAAAAATCTCTCTGGTTGATCAATCGCGTGAAGACCTCGGCAATACCAAAACCGTGTTTGAAGATGTCGCCAATGGTGCAGATATTTTGACTGTAGGCCGTTTCGAAATGCCTTCGCGCGCTTACCTCGGACGTTTCAATTTCAAAGGTGGTGATCAACAAAAAATCGTCGGCAATTTGTCTGGTGGTGAACGTGGTCGTTTGCATCTGGCAAAAACATTACTGCAAGGCGGCAATGTCTTATTGCTCGATGAACCATCGAATGATCTGGACGTCGAAACTTTGCGCGCTTTGGAAGATGCTTTGCTGGAATTCGCTGGTAGCGTGATGGTGATCTCGCATGATCGCTGGTTCTTGGATCGTATTGCAACGCATATCCTAGCTTTCGAAGGCGATTCCCAAGTGAGCTTCTTTGACGGTAACTATCAAGAATATGAAGCCGACAAGAAAAAACGTTTAGGTGAAGAAGGTGCCAAACCTAAGCGTATTCGTTACAAACCTCTGACAGTGTAACCGCTATCAAAGTTAATATTTCACCACTTCATAGGGAGCTCATGATGCACACACGATTATTCCGTTTTATATTAATCTGCAGTTTATTCATAGGCTCAGCAATATCCTGTGGACAAGCTTGGGCTTTTAGTGACAAAGCCTCAGCTAGCGCGGGAAGTGGTGCTGCGATAGCGAGGTTAGAACCATTTGTCGTCAACTTAGCTAGCTTTGATCGATATTTACAAACCATCATCACCCTACAACTGAGCACGCCAGAGCTGAGCGAGAAGATCAAAGTGTCCATGCCTATGGTACGTCATGCTGTCATCATGACGCTCAGTAGCAAACAAGGAGAGGATGTCCAAGGCAATGCAGGAAAAAAACTTCTCATTGAAGAGTTACGCAGCCGCATCAATAAAGCCATTTCTGTCAAAGACGACGATGGTGTCGTTGATATCTTCTTTGAGAATTTTGTGATTCAATAAATTTCGTAATCCAATAAGCCATGATTTCTCTTTGTAAAGTGGTACATGTATCAGCTTAAATCAGCAGTAGCGGCTGAAATCGAAATTAAAAAAAGTCGCTTTCTCGGTCAGCTTTATCCCGTCTATAGTCGCAGCGAATCACAAATATTACTCAGTCAGATTCGTGCACAGCATCCCAATGCTGTGCACGTCTGTTGGGTTTTATTGTGTGAGGGCGATTCTGGCTTAGACGATGATGGCGAGCCATCGGGCACTGCCGCCAAGCCCATGTACAACGTCTTAGTACACAAAGAACTTTTCAATGTGCTGGCGGTGGTCGTACGTTATTGGGGCGGCACCAAACTAGGCGCTGGGGGGTTGACCCGCGCTTATGGACAAGCCATTTCTGATGCGTTTAAGAATGCGGAATTGATCGCAATTGAAGTCTTGAGTGAAATCCAGCTCGCCGTGAATTTTGCCGATGAATCACAATTGCGCCATATCTGCGATCACTATCAAGCGAGTATTGTGCAAGCCGATTATGCAGAACGTGCCATCTTGACGATCCAACTAAAAGCCAATCAAGTCGATGCCTTTTATCAGGAAGCATTCAATCTGCTACGCGGCAATCTAGAGCGCTTGAACGCAAACTAAGTCTTAAAGCAAAGCTGCAATTTGCGCACTAGCAAACTCGGTAGGGCTGGCTTTAAAGCCTGTTTTTGCGTAACGCTGCCAGCGTCCAAGCACAAATGTCGTGAGTAAATTCGCCCGCATCGCGACTTCCGATTCCGCCACCTGTCCCTGCGCTCCTGCCTGCCGTAATGCTTGCTTATAAGCCAGTTCAACTCTGTCCATAAATTGATTCATACGAACTTGCAAGCGCTCATCTTCATTGACTAAGGCATCGCCGATTAAGACTTTCGTCATTCCTGGATTGCGCTCTGCAAAACTCAGCAACATCAAGGTGATGCCGTGCGCTTGTTGTATGCCGTCTTTATGTTGCACACTAATTTGATTAATCAGACCAAACACCGTGGTCTCAATAAATTCGATCAAACCTTCAAACATCTGCGCTTTACTGGCGAAGTGCCGATATAAAGTCGCTTCGGATACATCAATTTTTGCGGCAAGCGCTGCGGTGGTGATTTTTTCACCTTTCGGATTTTCTAGCATGGCAGCTAGTGTTTGCAAAATCTGGAGCTTGCGCTCACCTGGCTTGGTGGTAGACATAGTTTTTTATGGTATGAAGAGTACAGATCAGATGTGCTAGCTAAACATGCGTAATTGACGTAATCGTTGCGGCAATTCAAAGACTGATTTTACTGTGATATCGGCGCTGGCAGAAATACTTTTCTGTTGCACGTGCTGACCATGTCCGGTCACCATCACGGTGCGTATGCCTATCTGTTTGGCGGCGATGATGTTCGCCACACTATCTTCGACCAAGATACATTGACTTGGCTGCCAACCGTGTTGCGCTAAGAGTTTACGCAAGTAAGGCTTGCTGGGCTTGGGATGGGATTTTCCGTGGACTCGCATATTTTCTATCGAGATATGGGCGGCGAAATGGCGGTGTAGATTGAAGTGTCGGATCGCTTGTTGTGAGTAGTCTTGTGGTGCGTTAGTGAATAGAATTTTTTTGCCTGGTAATCGGGCGAGTATTCTTGATAAACCACGTTCTCTTTTTAGTAGATCCGGCAAGTGATCGAATTTGTGGGCTTCGCGTAGGAAGTCTTTTTCATTCACGCCGTGGTGGATGACCATGCCTTTTAGGGTTGCGCCGTAACGTTTTAAGTAGCTGACTCTTAGTTGGTCGACTGTTTCTGGGTCGGATGGATGCTTGGCGTCTTTCAACACTTGCGTGATGTAGCGGGTCATGTTGTTGGCTATGCTGGGGAAGACTGCTGCGCTGGCGTTGTGTAGGGTGTTGTCTAGGTCGAATAGCCAGATGGTTTGATTTGCTTGCATTTCACTTTGCCATTTAGCTTTGGCTTTACGTTTTGAGCAAAGCTGATCGTTCACAGGTCGGGGGTGGCCCGACAGCCAGTTACCTTTTTTGCTTCGCCAAAAAAGGTAACCCAAAAAAGGCGACGCAGGCGCCACTGCCCTTCGGGTTCCCAATTGTGCAAGACAAAAAATGGGAAAGCCTTGAAACTCGCCTTCGGCTCAAACAGCAAGGCTTTCTCTTTCCATTTTCTGTCCCGCACAATTGGCAGTGTCACATGCGGAAAGACCGATGGATCAACTCTAGGGGAAATTACCCAATTTACCGTTGCACATCGTTCAAATCGAAAAATCACCAACCAGTCTGAAAACGCTCTCTGACAATTCCAGATGCTATGAAACCACTCTCCCAAAGCTCAAATTTAACTCCTGGCTTCACGACTGGGCTGAACAGCTCTGGAGCAAGTACAACACATCGAACAAAAATGACATCTCCAGATTTAAATATGCCTGCTTGTTCAATCCACATACCAACAGTATTCAAACCATCGATACCGTCCATTCGCATCGGCACTCGCCGATGCAATGACTCGTCAAACATAAACCAATGTCTACGCTCAGCAGAATGTTCGCGAAAGTGAAATTCGATTTCCGCAGCAAATTGGGGCAAAGGAATCATTTAATTGCTCAAGAATATTATCTATCAATGAAACGATATTCCACTAACCAAAAATTTCATTCTCGGGATGCAGTGCTAGGCGCTTCCCGCAGCAATACTCAGGTATTGCGAGGACAAGCAACAACGCAATGCGCCCGAAAATGAAATTTATAAATGAGATTTATGCTAGTGGGATCGAATCATCGTACCAAAAGCTTGTTCAGTCAAAATCTCTAACAACAGCGAATGCGGTATGCGTCCGTCGATAATATGCACCGTATTCACACCTGATTTCGCTGCATCCAAAGCAGAAGAAATCTTTGGCAGCATGCCGCCTGAGATTGTGCCGTCTGCGAACATTTCGTCGATTTCTCTGGCGGATAAGTCGGTTACCAGATTGCCTTGTTTGTCTAAGACACCTGGGATATTCGTCATCATGATTAGCTTTTCGGCTTTCAGGATTTCGGCGATTTTGCCTGCGACTAAGTCGGCGTTGATGTTGTAGGCTTGGCCGTCTTCGCCGAAACCGATTGGGGAAATGATAGGGATGAAGGCGTCGTCTTGTAGGGCTTTAACGACCGCTGGATTGATTGCGTCGATTTCACCGACGAAGCCGATGTCTAAGAATTCGCCTGGGTTTTCGCGGTCTGGCATTTTCATTTTGCGGGCGCGGATTAAGCCGCCGTCTTTGCCTGTTAAACCGACTGCTTGACCGCCGTAGTGATTGATCAGCATGACGATGTCTTGCTGCACTTCACCACCCAATACCCATTCCACGACTTCCATCGTTTCTTCATCGGTGATACGCATACCTTGAACGAAGGTGCCTTGTTTGCCGACTTTTTTCAGGGCATTGTCGATTTGCGGGCCACCACCATGCACGACGACTGGATTCATCCCAACCAACTTGAGCAAAATTACATCGCGGGCAAAACCGTGTTTTAAGCGCTCTTCCGTCATCGCGTTGCCGCCGTATTTCACAACGATGGTTTTCCCATGAAACTTGCGAATATACGGTAACGCTTCGGCCAGAATTTCTGCCTTAATTTCTGGTTCTACTCCCGCTAAGCGGTCAGAAGTTTCGTGAGGGATGTTTGTCGTAATGCTCATATTAGGGGTATCCTATGAAGTATCGAGGTCTTAGCCTGAATTTTACAGGCAAATGCGATGCCCGTTAAAACCTGATCAGGTATTTTTATTCATGTCCCACATTGCGGAATTACATCAACAATTAGAAGTGATGCGCCCAGCCCTTCAGCGTTTTGCCATGCTGCAGCTGAGAAATGCTGTACATGCTGAAGATGCAGTGCAGGAAACCTTGCTGGCCGTGCTCGAAAAACCCGATAGCTTCAGTGGCAAGTCTAGTCTGCGCACTTACGTCATTGGCATTTTGAAATTCAAGATTATTGATTTTCTCAGAGCAGGTAATCGTGAAGCGCAATTAGCCGATTTTGCCGGCGAAGACCAATCTGACGATGATATTGTCGATCATTTATTTGAAGCCAATGGGCATACCGTCGAGGTCGCCAGTGCTTGGGGTGCTCCTGAAGCAAGCTTGCAGCAACAAGACTTTTTCAAGACTTTAGAAATTTGTCTGGAAAAATTGCCCGCACAAACCGCACGGGTATTCATGATGCGCGAATGGTTGGAATTATCGACCGAAGAAATTTGTAAGGAATTAAGTGTGAGCACGTCTAATCTTTGGGTTCTCTTGTATCGAGCACGATTGCGTCTGCGCGAGTGCTTAGAACTGAATTGGTTCGCTCATACAACCACGAAAAAATAGAGTTCTTTATGTTATTTCTTTATACCTGCAAACAAGCACACCAAAAACTCTCTGAGGATTTAGATCGACAACTCAGTCTGACTGAGCGTGCACAACTTAAAATACATTTAAGCATGTGTCGCTCTTGTAGTAATTTTGGTACGCAAATGCGCACCATACGAAGTGCAATGAAACAAATGGCGGCAGGAAAGTCCTCAGATCAAGATTGAACCGTTAAAAATAACGGCGCAAAAAACACAAGGCGAGCGTTTCAGTTACCATAGTGACTTCTTGCATTTTGGCGCCTACGCCGATTGGATACATAATGCCGACCGATTCTAATTATCAAGCAATCCCCGCCATTCCCGTCTCACAACGCATACGCGAGCGCATTGTCAACGCCAAAGTGCGTTATCACGCCAATGACAATATTGCCGACTTTATCGAACCTGGTGAGTTAGACCAATTATTGACTGAAGTCGAAGGCAAATTGCGAAGTGTATTGGAAAGCTTGGTGATCGACACCGCCAGCGATCACAACACCTTGGATACTGGACGACGCGTCGCCAAGATGTATTTGAATGAGATTTTCAAAGGCCGCTATTTACCGATGCCGCCAGTGACAGAGTTTCCGAATGCCTCGCACTTGAACGAGCTGATGATCATCGGTCCGATTACCGTACGCTCAGCCTGTTCGCATCACCTTTGCCCTATCATCGGCAAAGTCTGGATAGGCGTGATGCCGAACGAACATTCCAACCTGATCGGCTTATCAAAATACGCACGCATCGCGGATTGGATTATGAGCCGCCCACAAATTCAAGAAGAAGCCGTGGTGCAATTAGCCGACGCTTTACAAGAAAAAATGCAGCCCGATGGTTTGGCAGTGGTGATGGAAGCCGATCACTTTTGTATGCATTGGCGCGGTGTCAAAGATATGGATTCGAAAATGATCAATAGCGTGATGCATGGCTCCTTCTTAAAAGATCCCAACTTGCGCCGTGAATTTTTATCGCTGATTAAGAAGTAAATCCTGCAAGAATACCAACCGTGAGGAGGAATACCGTATGTTAGTTCGTCTTTTATATGCCAGCCGCGCTGTCAATGGCAACTTGAGTGAAATCGTACAAAGCATTACGCAACAATCGCGTGATCACAATCCACAACACGGGATCACCGGCATACTTTGCCACAGCGATCAGGTCTTTATGCAAGTATTAGAGGGGGGGCGCGAGGCCATCAACACTTTGTACTCGCATATCTTGCGCGATCCTCGTCACACCGATGTGATATTGCTCGACTACGAAGAAATCAGCCAACGCCGCTACTCTGGTTGGACCATGGGACAAGCGAATTTAGGCAAAATCAATCCATCAATTTTATTGAAATACTCTGCTTTGCCTGAACTCAACCCGCATCGTATGTCGGGCAAGATGTCACTGGCTTTGATCGAAGAATTAATGGCGACTGCGGCGATTGTCGGTCGCGCATAATCGGCCCACACTAAGCTCACAGTGCCGGTATCGACGCATAACTGGCACTGACGACTTCTGGCACTGGCGCATCGAGTGCAGCACATATGCTGCGCAGTAGATCAGCACCCTCACTGCTTAATTGTTCGCCACCAGCTTTCAGCATCAGACGAATTACAAACGGTTTTGCCAATGGTGCGAGTTGTTGGAAGCGATCCAAAGCTTGTTTCACCTCAAAAAAATCTAATGCTTCACGTGAGACGAACTGCTCTTGGGTCAAACCCAAATCTGGCATGCTTTTAACGGATCGCAAGTACGCCTGTAATGCCGCGTCCTTTTCGAATTCGGTCGTCGCCATCAAGGATACTAACAAGCCAGTTTCCGCTTTCAATGGCGTTAAATCTTGGTATCTGACGCCAACTTCTCGTCCTGCCAGGGGACTGAGCCGGCGTTGCAATAGCGTTTGTAAAACAAATTCTGACTGCGTGACGATTTGATCCGCGGCGATCAATCTTGCTGCGATTCCTAATAGCTGTTGACGTTGCTCGGGGCTCAATAATTTGAGTGCAGGCATGGCTAAATCCAGCACAGGCAAACGCATACTCGCGGACATCGTTTCCACTGCTTCATGCAAGAGCGTCGCTAATGCACATTGCTGCGCCACCGCTTGTCGCAAGATGTCGATTTGCATTTGGTAGCTGGCCTTATCGTTGCGATCTAATAAGAGTGCGAAGACCAAGGCGCTGGCCGCTTGCGGATTGCGTGCGGCTTGCACGACCTCAGTAGGAATTTTTACGCTAGGTGCAGGCTGAGAATTATCAGCCACTATCGCAGCTTGCTCTGGTGCTCGATAGCCAAATTCAGGATGAAAACCTAACGGTGACAGCTGCAAGGGTGAAGGCAAATTACTGGGATTCGTATTCGCTCCAGAATCAATGCCACCTGCAGCAAAACCCATTGCAGAAGCGGGATTCGCGAAGCTGTCTTCTACGATTTCACTGGCATCCAGATAAGTGACGCTGCGTCCATACAAGCGCTGTAAACGTGTTTCTATTGGTGGATGGGTGGCGAATAGACCAGACAACAAATTAGGACGCGCCGCGCCTAGGAACATGTGAGATAACTGCTCCGCATTATGATGATTAATCCGAGAGCCACATTGATTGTCACGTGTCAGCCCACCTATCTTGCGTAAGGCGCCGCCAATACCATCGGGATTACGGGTGAATTGCACGGCACTGGCGTCAGCTAAAAATTCGCGCTGGCGCGACACTGCCGATTTAATTAAACGCCCAAAAAATATACCGATATAGCCGATTACAAACAAAGCCGCACCAAAAACAAATAAGACTAATTGTATCGATGGTCCTTTTTCATCACGACTACGTCCGCCGCCAAACCGAGCCCCCCACTCCATCATGTGCTGTCCAAATCCAGCCAACATCTGTATCCCAAACAGAACGCCGATCAGCTTCACATTCATACGCATATCGCCGTTGAGGATGTGACTGAATTCATGTCCGATCACACCTTGCAACTCATCTCGACTCAAACGCGCCAAGGTGCCGCGCGTGACCGCGACGACAGCTTCATTCTGATGATAGCCTGCGGCAAACGCATTGATCGCATCCTCATCATCCATCACATACACACGAGGGCAGGCAATTCCCGATGCGAGCGCCATTTCCTCAACAATGTTCAACAAGCGTCGCTCTTGCGGTTCACGTGAATCTGGCATCACCAACCTACCTCCAGCCATCCGCGCCACCGCATCTCCGCCCTCTTGCAAACGCGCCATTTCAAACAAAGTACCGCCGATGATAAACAACAAGGTGACGGCAGTGTTGGTGGCGAAAAACCAGCGTGGAAACGTATATAAGCCGCTACCGTACTGCCCCTTCATCCAAATCCATAGCACAGCCAGCGTGCCATTGACGGCCAGCACGATCGCAATCACCGCGAGCCCAAATAGGAATAACAATTTCTTACTCTCTCTATGGGCTTGCGCTTGATGTTCAAAGAAATTCATTGCGACAAAATACCGGCAAACTTTAGAAAGACACTTTCACAGCCTTACGCTCTTCCGGTGCCTCGGTCGACTCAAGCAACTCAGCGACTTTAAAACCAAACATGCCAGCAAAAATATTGCCGGGGAATTGCTCACAGGCCGTGTTGTACTGCATCACACTGTCGTTATACGCCTGACGCGCGAAGGAAATTTTGTTTTCAGTGCTGGTCAATTCTTCCGTCAACTGCAACATGTTTTCATTGGCTTTGAGATCAGGATAGGCTTCCGACAAGGCAAACATTTTGCCTAAAGACGATGCCAATGCGCCTTCGGCGTTCGACAGTTGATGCACCGCGGCTGCATTCGCAGGATCAACCGCAACTTTGGCATTCGCTGTGACTGCCTGGTTACGTGCGGCTATCACGGCTTCCAAGGTTTCACGCTCATGCTTCATGTAGCCTTTTGCGACCTCGACCAAATTCGGAATCAAGTCGTAACGACGCTTTAGCTGCACATCAATTTGTGCAAAACCATTTTTGAAACGATTACGAAAGCTGACCAAATTATTGTAGGTACTGATCACCCAAAAAATTAATCCACCAACAATCACCAAGAAAATAATGGTTCCCATTCTAATTCTCCTAAGAAAAAGGCCACATTATTCAATGCAGCCTTATTAAAATTTTCTACCCTAGTTACTTCGCTGATTCATTCAAATCGACTTTGCCTGAGGTCGCTTGCAACGTCTTTAATTCATCTTCAGTGATGTACTCAAACACTTTAACCACCTTGCGCACACCATTCACACCTGCAGCCACTCTAGCGGCCAAGTCGCCTTCACGATGCGTAACACGTCCCATCAAAAACACCGTGCTAGCTTCGGTCACAACTTTAAAGGCGCTACTGTATAAATCTTTAGTATCAACCAAAGAAGCTATAACCTTAGTCGTGATTAAAGCATCAGAGGAACGTGAGGAGAAATTCGATAGACCAGCGACCAAAATCTCATTTTGCACTGCTAACACGCCTTGAATCGCTTTCACTTCTTTTTCCGCAGCCAAACGCGCTTGCTCATCAGCGACTTCACCCGTCAACAAAGCTAAGCGATTGAAGCTATTCACATTCACGTGGGCAGCGTCACCTAAAACACGTTTAATCGCGATTTCGCCTTTTAAGATGATCGCCTTATCCTCAGTCTGCGCACCAAAAGTACGTCGATCTGTCGCAGCCAAAGTTCCCATCACGGCACCACCCACAACCACCGCAACACAGCCTTGCAAACTAACGACAGCTGCGCATGACAAACTCGCCACCAACAAAGGGCGTGCCAAACGTTTTACCAGCGGATTCCAAAAAGGCTTATTCATCCGTATCACCTCCAAATAAAGCGGCATCAATGCCGTCACACATGCAATGTATGGTTAATAAATGTACTTCTTGTATCCGTGCCGTTCTATCATGCGGCACGCAAATATGCACATCAGCATCTGTCAGCTTATTGCGCATCTCACCACCGCCTTTACCGGTTAAAGCGATCACTCGCATATCGCGTTCTAAGGCGGCATCGACCGCATTCAAAATGCCTTGTGAATTTCCAGACGTCGTGATGGCCAACAAAATGTCACCCGCCTGCCCAAAGGCTTGTACTTGCTTGGAAAACACTTCTTGAAAACTATAATCGTTGGCGATCGCTGTCATGATCGAGGTGTCAGTCGTCAAAGCCAATGCAGGCAGAGGCAAGCGCTCGCGTTCAAATCGGCCTACCAATTCGGCTGCAAAATGCTGGCAATCCGCAGCTGAGCCGCCATTACCACAAGCAAGAATCTTGTTACCATTGGATAAAGCCGTGAACATCAGTTCTATCGCCTGCTCAATGGGTTCGGCTAATAACTCAGCCGAGATCATTTTCAGTTCTGCACTTTCCTGAAAGTGCGAAAGGATCCGTGAATTTTTCATAGTGGGGCGATTATAGGTTAGAGCTGTTCAAGTGGATACCTAGTTTGCAGGTAAAAGAATGTTTTTATTACCGTCATCGAGATAAATGCCAGCCTATCGACGTAAATTAAAAGTAAAAGCGCCTCATGTTACCTCAGCCAGAGATAACATTCTTTAACCAGATGAGTTCCTCCCCTTGTATCGCCACCACATCAAAACGGCAAGGCGGCAATGATTTAAGGTTTTGCAGGTAAACTTGGGCGGCATGTATCATGCGTTTTTGCTTCGCGGGTGTGATGCTGGCTAGAGCGCCACCAAATTGCTGCGAACTACGTTTGCGCACTTCGACAAAGACCAAATGCTTGCCGTCTCGCATGATTAAATCGATTTCGCCCCCCTTGCATAAAAAACTACGCTCAAGCAATAGCAATCCAGCAGCCTGCAAGTGCAACATCGCCTGCTGCTCAGCCGCATCGCCCACTCTTTGCTTGCTGGTGCGAATGGCGGCTAATCGCCGCGCTAACCAATTCGATTCTGCCATAGCGTACAATCTTTACCTGTGCCTTACCAACATTGAAAAATAGCCCTATGAGCCAAGATCACGATACCGCCTTTAATCCGTCTGCTTTATTTGAGGCGCTTAAACTGCAAAGCTATCCTAACGCCACCCTGTACATAGTGGCAACCCCCATCGGCAATAGCGCAGACATTTCTCTACGCGCGCTTCACCTACTCAATTTAGTGGATGCAGTGGCATGTGAAGACACTCGTAATACCGCGCAATTATTGACGCGCTATGGCCTGCACAAGCCATTAATCGCGGCGCACCAACACAATGAACACGAAGTCGCGGCAAAGATCATTAGCCGTCTGCAAGCAGGCGAACGGATCGCTCTGGTTTCTGATGCCGGCACACCTGCAGTTTCGGATCCGGGCGCCATTATCGTTGATGCGGTACGCACGGCTGGATTACGGGTGTCACCACTGCCGGGCGCATCGGCAGCAATCAGCGCTTTATCTGCGAGCGGCTTAGTGAATGATCAGTTTTACTTTGTGGGCTTCTTGCCTGCCAAAGCGGGTCAACGCGACAGTGTTTTACAAGGCCTGCTGCAAGTTCCCGCCAGTCTGATTTTTTATGAAGCACCGCACCGAATTATAGAATCCACACAAGCTTTATTAAACGCGTTTGGTGGAGATCGTCGCATCATCTTTGCACGTGAATTAACAAAATTATTTGAGGAGATTCATCGCTGTACATTATCAGAAGCTGCCACTTGGCTGGCACAAGATAGTCATCGCGAAAAAGGCGAATACGTGCTTATCATTGAAGGTGCCAGCAGCAATAGCAGTGATGATGAGCTCGAAGCGAAACGCGTGCTGACAATTTTGCTTTCCGAATTATCGGTCAAACAGGCTGCGGCTTTAGCGGCACAAATTACTGGACAAAAGAAAAACGCTCTATATCAAATCGCACTCGCTATGAAACAAGAAGAAGAGTAAGCGTTATTAACGCTGAATCACGATCGGTTTAGCGCTACCAACGGCGAATTCCTGCGCCGCGGCTAGCGCTTTATCACGCTGTAAGTATGGCCCGCTTTGTAAGCGATACAGATTTCCTTGTTGAACAATTTCTAGGCTAATATCAGCCGCAATGTCACCGCGATTTTGTCGGCTTTTTAGCAACTGTTGCAGATGTGCCAGGCTGGCTTCAGCATTGGCTCGAATCGCAAAAGCGGCAAATTGCAAATAAAAACTGCCCTTAGTTGCTGACGTTGCTGACGTTGCTGTATTGGCCTCGGCACTCACAATGGGCTTGTTATCCTTAGCCGATAACTCGGTTTTAATTATGCGCTCTTGCGCAGCAATCATGGTTTCTAAGCTAATGCCATCTTTCTCATTTTTTCCCGTTGTCGCCGTCGAACTCGGCGCAACAGCGGTATTGACCGCCAGTTGATTCTGGCTATTTTCCGCCATCTTTGCGATATCCTCAGGCAGCAATCGTTCCAATTCGACCTCACTACTTCCCTTACCCAAATACGCGAGTTTTAGGGCGGCAGTGTACGACAAATCCATGATGCGACTGGAATGAAATGGTCCGCGGTCATTAATGCGAACGATAATTTGCTTGCCATTGCTAAGGTTGGTGACCCGTGCATACGAAGGAATCGGCAAGGTAGGATGGGCTGCCGTGATCTTATACATGTCGTACGGCTCACCCGAAGAAGTACGTTTGCCATGAAATTTTTTGCCATACCAACTCGCAACGCCTCTTTGCTTAAATGGTGTGGTGCTGTCATTGATCGGTGTGTATTCTTTGCCGAACACTTTATAGGGTTTATTGCCCGTTCTTGAATAGGGCTCTACCGTGGGAATAGGATCAACCGTCGATTCCAAACCCTCCGGGATGTCGTCGCCCGGACCATCATCGAGGTAGTAACCACCTTTGCCCGAATTCGCTTTTGGCAATATTGGATGAGGTGGTTTATTGGCGGTGGTTTTGGCAGCAGTCGTAGCGGTCGCCACGCTGCTTGTGACAGGCGCTTCTTTCGCCGCTGGAATCACTTTGGGTGGATTAGAACAGGCGACGACCAAGATCAAACTAAGCAGACTAAGATGGCCTAAGCTAGGTTGGATTTTTTGCATGGATGACCTCTAAGATTTCATCAACTTGCGATGATGTTGTACGCTCATCAGAATGCCAGCGCCCATCCCCAACGTGACCATGGCAGTACCACCAAAACTCATAAATGGCAGAGGCACGCCAACCACAGGCAAGATACCAACAACCATTCCCATGTTCACAAAAGCATAAGTGAAAAAAATCATGGTGATAGCGCCTGCCATCAAACGCGAAAATAAGGTCGGTGCATTCGCTGCAATCATCAGGCCGCGAACCACAAATAGAAAATAAAGCGTCACGAGAAAAGCCGCGCCTAAAAATCCAAACTCTTCCAGATACACAGCGGAGATGAAATCGGTCGTATGCTCTGGAATAAATTCAAGATGAGACTGCGTCCCTTTTTGCCACCCCTTACCACTGAGCCCGCCGGAACCGACTGCAATCATCGATTGAATAATATGAAAGCCTTTTCCTAGCGCATCGACTGTTGGATCAAACATAATCTCGACCCGATGGCGCTGATAGTCATGCAGTAAGAATTGCCAGACCAATGGCAAACTCGCTAAACCTAAAACCGTTAATCCGCCCAATAATCGCCACGACAATCCGGCAAAAAAGATCACCGAAAAACCAGCAACAAACACCAAAATCGTCGTCCCTAAATCTGGCTGTTTAGCGATCAATGCCGCGGGGATCGCGAGAATCACAGTCGCAATACCAAAATCACGCCACCGCAAAGAGCCTTCGCGCTTTTGAAAATACCAAGCCAACATCAGGGGCAAAGCAATCTTCAAAATCTCGGAGGGCTGCACCACCGTGCCAACATTGAGCCAACGTCGCGCTCCTTTTTTGACCAAGCCGAACATGGCGACGGCAATCAATAAGGCGATACCCACCGTATATAAAGGCACGGCGAAACGCATCAAGGTTTGGGGTGGGATATTGGCGACAAACCACATCACAAAAAATGCGATCACAATATTGCGCATGTGATGTTCTAAACGTCCTGGAAAATCTAGTCCGGCCGAGTACATGGTGACAATACCGGTCGAGGCAATCAAGAACAACAAAATGGAAAGCGGCGCATCAAATACTAAAAAGAATGACCGCAGGCGCTTCCAATAAACGGATTTATTATTCATATTATTTTTTCACCGTTGCGGATTTCACTTCAGGTACAGGTTTATTCTGTACTTCAGCAGTAGGCTTGGAAGCTGTTTGCGGCATAGCTGGATTTGCTGGTAATGTGGGTTGCGGTGGAGGAATCACATGCTCCTCACCATCAACATGCGCAACATCTTCAATTTCATTACCGACCGCTGGCTGCACCGGTGCCACTTTCTCGGTAGGACGTTTGCCCAATAAATAATAATCCATCGCCTTACGCACTATCGGTGCGGCGGATTCGGAACCATAGCCGCCATTTTCAACAATAATTGCAATCGCGATTTTCGGTTTGTCTAATGGGGCAAAAGCGATATACCAAGAGTGATCGCGGAATCGCTCATTGGCGTGTTTGGTACCGTGCTTCTCAGTCTTCTTCATCGCCACCACTTGTGCGGTCCCGGTCTTTCCGCCAGAGATGTAGGCAGCTCCCGCAAAGGCACGTGCTCCAGTTCCTTCTCTAACCACTCCCGCCATCGCATTTTTAATGAAATCCACATTTTCCTGCTTCAAGGGAATGCGGTTGCTTTCCTTGGGCACAGTCAAGGTTCTATGTTTCGTTTGCGGATCCTCTACCTGCTTGACCAAATGCGGTTTCATGACGATGCCGTTATTCACCAACGTCGCGGTGGCGTGCGCCATTTGTAATGGCGTAAACGTATTTTGCCCCTGACCAATTCCGAGTGAAATCGTATCTCCAGGAATCCAGCGTTGATTGACCGCTTTCTTAAAGGCGGTGCGCTTCCATTCTGTCGACGGCAGCAAACCTTTGCGCTCGTTATCTAAATCGATGCCAGTAATTTGCCCCATGCCAAATTGCGCCATAAAGTCATGAATAGCATCCACGCCCATTTCATTGGCGAGTTGGTAAAAATACGTGTCGCACGACAAAGCAACGGCACGATACATATCGACCAGACCATGCCCGCCCACTCTATCATCACGAAATACCCGACTGCCGAAGGCGAAAAAACCAGGATCTACAATCGCTTGGGTCGTCGTCCGCTTGCCTAATTCCAATGCCGCAAGTGCCATAAAAGGCTTAAAAGTAGAGCCCGGTGGATAGGCACCTGTCAGGGGGCGGTTCAATAATGGAATATCTTCTGAAGTGTTTAATTCGTTCCAGCTTTGCTGATCAATCCCTTCCACGAATAAATTCGGATCAAAAGTCGGCATAGAAACAAACGACAATACATCGCCCGTTTCAGGCTCAATCGCCACCAAAGCGCCGCGTCTGTCGCCGAATGCTTCTTCTATGACTTTTTGCAATTCGATGTCAACTGACAAAATCAGATTTTTGCCAGAGCTAGGCAAATTACGCGACAAGGTACGTACTGGACGACCGCCTGCAGAAACTTCGACTTCTTCAAATCCAGTATTGCCATGCAAAAGTTTTTCGTAACTTTTCTCCAATCCTTCTTTGCCAATGTAACTCGTGCCCTTGTAGTTCGGGGCATCCTCACTGTCCTCGATTAACTCTGCATCACGCTTATTGATCCGTCCGATATACCCGATGACGTGGGAAGCGACATCACCCAAAGGATATTGGCGAAACAGACGCGCTTGCACATCGACGCCCGGAAAGCGAAAACGCTGCGCGGTAAAACGCGCCACTTCTTCGTCCGATAAGCGGGTGCGAATCGGCAAGCTGCCGAAACTTTTGGACTCCTCCATGAGCTTACGCAAGCGCTTGCGATGCTTAGGCTGAATATCCACCAAAGTCGACAATTCATCGATCAAAGTATCAAGGTCTTTGGTGATTTTTGAAGGCGTGATTTCTAATGTATAGGCAGAGTAATTGCGCGCCAAGATGACGCCATTTCTATCCATAATTAAGCCGCGATTCGGCACGATAGGCACTACCGAAATTCGGTTTTCATTCGCCTTGGTCGCATACGACTCATGCTTTACAATTTGCAGCCAAACGTAGCGTCCCAATAAAATACTAAAACATACGAAGGCCAGCAAGCCAATCACCAAAAGGCGTACTCGAAATAGATACAGCTCTCGCTCGGTATTCTTTAACTCCGTCATACTCGCTCCGCTGGGAATGTTAGATTGGGCGTGTGTCGTCTTTATCGACAGGACGACGTTGAGGAGCTAATAGCAACCAAGAGGCAACAGGCCATAATGCAGTTGTGACTACGCATTCTAGAAAAAACAACCAGCCAGGAAAATGCGAATCAGAAGACAATAAGCGCACCATCAATTGAATCAGCTGCACGCCTAAAAATAAGGGAAATACCTGCAAACTCTGCACGAAAGGGGGGAACCACAAAACTCGACGGTGAATAGAAATCGCAAAATACGATAACAAGGTAAACGCTAAGGCGTTCTCGCCGAGATAGACCGAGTCATGCACATCCATCAACAAACCCATCACAAACGCTAGTCCTATCCCGACCTTACGTGGCTGATGAATACTCCAAAATACCAAGACCAAGGCGACAAAATCCGGCACGCCAACATGCACACCCCAAGGAAACAAATTCAGCATAAAGGCGATCAGCAAACTCAAGCCAATAAAAAAAGAATTCGCCGGCAATAAAATGTAATGAGGATGGCTCATTTTTTATCCTCTTTAATTGGATCCGCTTTGTTTCTATTGTCTTTGAGTAGACCAGTATCCGCACCAGTCATTTCTGACTTAGGTGGCGTTGCTGGTGCTGCCGGCGCGGGTGATGTCGACAGATTTGGTTGCGAAGCTACATTTGCATCGCTGGCGTTGACTGGCGGCGCGTTGACAGCGTCTCGATCAAGTTCCTTCACCGAATCACGCGTCATGCGACGATTGATTTTTTCTTTCTTGGTTCTTTCTTCCTCTGATTCTGGTGGCGGCAATTGAGTCGTCTCAACCAACAAGATTAATAACTGTTTGTGTTGTTCGATCCCCGCCAGTGGAGTGCATAGTACAACTTCAAATGTCGTGCTAGCCTTGCTTTCGACTTGCGCCACTTTAGCGACTTGCAAACCCGCTGGATAGATGCCATCCAAACCAGAAGTGACCAAGACATCACCGAGTTTAATATCCGCGTTGCTGGTCACCCGCATATCTAAGTAGGCAGAACGTCCACGTCCGGTAATCACACTACGCATGCCGCTGCGTTCAACCTGCACTGGAATCGCCTGATTTTTATCGGTCAATAATGTGACTTCCGACGTCAGAGGAAACACTCTGGTAACCTGACCTATCACGCCGCGCTCATCGATCACGGGTTGCCCTAGCGCGACACCATGTTGAAAGCCTTTACTCAAGACAATTTTGCGCACATATTCATCACGCGCATCATACAAAATATCAGCGGTGAGAGATTTTCCTGGTGTGCGCTGCTGCAGATCTAAGAGTCCGCGTAGATGCGCATTCTCATTCGCTAACATGATACTTTTCTGCAAACTCTGCGTCTGCAGAATCTGTTGCTGCTTGAGCGCAGTCAATTCCTTTTGCAAAACGGTCGTCGACGCAAAATAACTGCCGATTTGGTTCATGGCATCGCGCGGCATCAAGACCAACATTTGCAAAGGATAAAGCGCGGTCGCGACCACTTGTCGCACGCGTACTAAGGAATTAATTCGCGAATCAACGATTAATAGGGCAATCGCAAAAACAGCAAAAAACACCACTTTAACGCGCGCCGATGCGCCCTGTTTAAAAAGTGGAGGAGGACTATGTTGCATAAGTTGACGCCAAGCTCAAAGCAAAGACCGACGGAATTTAAAAAAAGATCTGGCAAGCCAGATCTTTAACTTATTCTACGCATATTCTGCTGTATCTGGCATCACCTTGCATCATCAAAGATGTTGCCAGCACTAACATTATTCGTAAGAGAATAAAGAACCCAATTTATCCATACGCTCTAAAGCCATACCTGAACCGCGTACCACGCAGGTCAAAGGCTCTTCGGCGACTAATACTGGCAAACCAGTTTCTTCCATCAACAAACGATCCAGATCACGTAACAAAGCGCCACCACCAGTCAGCATCATGCCTTTTTCAGCAATATCAGCACCAAGTTCTGGTGGCGTCTGTTCCAAGGCATTTTTAACAGCAGAGACGATGTTATTCAAAGGATCTGTCAAGGCTTCTAAAATTTCGTTACTCGAAATCGTGAAAGAACGTGGGATACCTTCAGACAGATTGCGACCTTTAACTTCCATTTCTTTAATTTCAGAACCTGGAAAAGCGGAGCCGATTGTCTTCTTAATCGCTTCTGCTGTTTGTTCACCAATCAACATGCCGTAATTACGACGGATGTAATTGACAATCGCTTCATCAAACTTATCACCACCAACGCGTACAGAGCCTTTGTAGACCATACCGCCGAGAGAAATCACGCCCACCTCAGTTGTACCACCACCGATATCGACTACCATGGACCCAGTTGCATCCGACACTGGCAAACCAGCACCGATTGCCGCCGCCATTGGCTCTTCAATCAAATACACTTGAGAAGCACCAGCACCTAATGCGGATTCACGAATCGCACGACGCTCAACTTGGGTAGAACCACAAGGAACGCAAATGATGATGCGTGGGGAAGGTTTAAATAATTTATTGTCGTGCACCATGCGGATGAACTGCTTGAGCATTTGCTCAGTCACGGTGAAGTCCGCAATCACGCCATCTTTCATCGGACGGATCGCTTCGATATTACCAGGAACCTTGCCCAGCATTTGCTTCGCTTCTTTACCTACGGCCTGAATTGTTTTTTTGCCGTTAGGGCCGCCTTCTTGGCGAATCGCCACAACCGAAGGCTCATCTAAAACGATGCCCTGACCGCGAACATAAATGAGGGTATTGGCAGTACCGAGATCAATTGCCAAATCATTACTACGAAAAAAACCGAACATGTAAATTCCTGTGTATTCTGTGTTGTCGACCCAGATCGTTCCAGATCAATCTATTGGCAAAATGAGCAGCAGTTTTTTTTGCTGCATCAAAAAAATTGTTTACTCTCAATCGCTGATCTATCCAGATCGTCTAACTTGAGCGTTTCGCTGAGCCAACTTCACCCTATCTTTACAAAAAACACAGCTGAACAGCTCACAAACGACTGCACACTGGAATAAAAATATAAGGTGATAAATGAACTTACTGCAAGATAACGACAAATTACAAAAACCACAGGCAGTAAAGATTATTCAGATCACGACTTCAAAACCATAAAATCTATCAACAAACACGATATCTTCGGCGATTTTAAGAGTATTAACCCGACATTCTACCTTATAATCCTAGAAATCATAGGCAATCCTCTAAATAGAATTTGCAAATTTCAGTGATTTTTTAGGGCTCACCGGTAGCACAAAAAAAGAATAAGTCAGCCCCGGTCTCAGCTTCCGTTTTCAAGCAACATTTTTGTCATTAACCTAATTTTTGGCGCACCTTTAGCGTAATAAACCATGTCATTAGAATTAAACGATGTAAAACGTATCGCCAACTTGGCGCGACTCGAATTAACCGAAGCCGAAGCGACTAGCACATTGGAGAAACTCAATGGGTTTTTCGCAATCGCCGAACAATTAGAAGCGGTCGATACCACTGGCGTAGCGCCTTTGAGTCATCCAATTGCGACGGTCATGCCAGAGATTTTCTTACGCTTGCGTGAAGATAAAGTCACGGAAAGCAATCATCGCGAAGAATATCAACAGGTCGCACCAGCGACCCAAGACGGCCTCTACCTAGTACCAAAAGTCATAGAGTAGAGCGCCAAATTATCACCCCAGCAAACACTAGCAATTTTATGCATGTCTGCGATCAAGCGACACCCTCGCTGACATGATGCAACGACCACAAGAATACGCTGAGAAAATCCATGCACACGCACTCACTAAAACAACTCTCTACTCTGCTGCAGAGCAAACAAGTCTCCGCTACTGAACTAGCAACGCATTATTTGAATCGCATTGAGGCCAGCAATCTAAACGCCTTCACCCATGTCGATCGCGCATTGACTTTGGCGCAAGCTACTATCGCCGATCAACGATTGGCGCGAGGCGATACAACTGCACTGACCGGCATTCCCATTGCCCACAAAGATATTTTTGTAACGCGTGATTGGCGCTCTACGGCTGGCTCACGCATGTTAGAAAATTATGTCAGCCCATTTAATGCGACCGTGGTTGAATTATTTAATCAAGCAGGTACCGTCACTTTAGGCAAACTCAATTGCGATGAGTTCGCGATGGGTTCTGGCAATGAGAATTCGTATTTTGGCGCGGTCAAAAATCCTTGGGATATCACAGCTGTTCCGGGCGGCTCATCTGGCGGCTCTGCTGCTGCAATTGCCGCGCGTTTAGCGCCGGCAGCCACTGGTACTGATACAGGTGGCTCAATTCGTCAACCCGCTGCCTTCTGCGGCGTGACCGGCATCAAGCCAACTTACGGTAGCGTTTCACGTTTCGGCATGATTGCGTTTGCCTCTTCGCTCGATCAAGGCGGCCCGATTGCCCAAACTGCGGAAGACTGCAGCTGGCTGCTCAATGCGATGACGGGCTTTGATGAAAAAGATTCGACCAGCGTACAACGCGACAAAGAAGATTTTTCTCGCGATTTGCATCAAGACATTAAAGGCTTACGCATCGGTGTACCGCGTGAATTTTTTGGTGCAGGTTTAGCGAAAGACGTAGAACAAGCCGTCCGCGCCGCCTTAGCCGAATACGAAAAAATGGGTGCAGTCTTGGTCGATATTTCTCTGCCAAAAACAGAGTTATCAATTCCGGTGTATTACATCATCGCACCAGCCGAAGCCTCTTCTAATCTGAGTCGTTTTGACGGCGTACGTTACGGTCATCGTGCTGCTGAATACAAAGATCTAAATGACATGTATCGCAAGACGCGCACCGAAGGCTTTGGCGATGAAGTCAAGCGCCGCATTTTGACTGGCGCTTACGTTTTATCACACGGTTACTACGATGCTTATTATTTGCAAGCGCAAAAAATCCGCCGCTTAATCGCGCAAGATTTCCAAGCGGCGTTTGAACAATGCGATGTGATCATGGGGCCAGTTGCGCCGACTGTAGCGTGGGATCTTGGTGATAAATCCGATGATCCAGTCGCGAATTATTTGGCCGATATCTTCACCTTATCGACTAGCTTAGCAGGCTTACCTGGTATGTCGATTCCGTGTGGTTTTGGACAAGGCGAAAAAAATAGTAAGCGCCCTGTTGGTTTGCAAATCATCGGCAATTATTTTGCGGAAGCGAAGTTGCTCAATGTTGCGCACCAGTTTCAGCAAGCGACTGATTGGCATACTAAGGCGCCTAGATAAATATTTGAATTAAAAGCCCTTCTCCCGCAAACGGGAGAAGGGTTGGGATGAGGGACATTCAGCTACTATTACAATTTTTTGTTTGTAGCGTCGAATTTTAAAAACATCTAAAAATTGAACATTCTCTTATCTGAACCACCCTCACCCTAACCCTCTCCCGCTTGCGGGAGAGGGAATAAAAACTTAGGTACACCACGAACGTATTATTTAGGGATTCATTATGCAATGGGAAGTCGTTATCGGTTTTGAGACACACGCACAGCTCAAAACCAATTCAAAAATTTTCAGCGGTTCGTCTATCCAATTTGGCGCCGAGCCAAACACACAAGCCAGCCCAGTTGATCTGGCTTTGCCTGGCGTCTTGCCGGTGATGAATAAAGGCGCAGTAGAAAAAGCCATCCAATTTGGCCTAGCGGTTGGCGCGACCATCGCACCAGAATCCATCTTCGCGCGCAAAAATTATTTTTACCCTGATCTGCCTAAGGGCTATCAAATCAGCCAATTTGAAATCCCAGTCGTGCAAGGTGGCACGGTCACTTGCGTGGTTGAGAAAGATGGTAAATCGGAAGTTAAAGTCATCGAACTCACGCGCGCGCATCTAGAAGAAGATGCCGGCAAATCTCTACACGAAGACTATCAAGGCATGACCGGCATCGACCTCAATCGTGCTGGCACGCCGCTATTGGAAATCGTGACTGAGCCCGTGATGCGCAGCGCGGCCGAAGCGGTAGCGTATGCCAAAGCTTTGCATTCCTTAGTCATGTGGTTGGATATTTGCGATGGCAATATGCAAGAAGGTTCCTTCCGATGCGACGCCAATGTCTCCGTGCGTCCAGTCGGTCAAAAAGAATTTGGCACACGTTGTGAAATTAAGAATTTGAACTCCTT
Source organism: Affinundibacterium seohonense (assembly GCF_014284305.1). Classification (GTDB taxonomy): domain Bacteria; phylum Pseudomonadota; class Gammaproteobacteria; order Burkholderiales; family Burkholderiaceae_D; genus Undibacterium; species Undibacterium seohonense. The sequence goes on along the minus strand of NZ_JACOFW010000002.1, from coordinate 177,143 downwards.
CCGTTTCCTCGAAGAAGCGATCAATATCGAAGTGCGTCGTCAAATCGAACTGATCGAAGACGGTGGCACAGTCATCCAAGAAACCCGTCTGTATGACCCAGATCGCAAAGAAACGCGCTCTATGCGTAGCAAAGAAGATTCACAAGATTATCGCTACTTCCCTGACCCTGATTTACCACCATTACGCATCAGCCGCGAATGGGTAGAGCAAGTTCGCAGCACCATGCCAGAACTGCCAACGGCTATGCGTGAACGCTTTATCGCGCAATTCGGCTTATCGGATTACGACGCGATGATCGTCACGCAATCAAAAGCGATGGCGGCATATTTTGAAGCGGCAATTGCGGCCTCCCCAGCAGGCGATAAGCCCGCGCAGGCCAAGCAAATCGCCAACTGGTTGATGGGCGATGTCTCCTCGACGCTGAATCGCGAAAGCATGGATATCACTAGCATCCCAGTCAATGCCGCGCAACTCGCTTTGTTATTGCAACGTATCACCGATGGCACCATCTCGAACAAGATCGCCAAAGAAGTGTTCGCCGCAATGTGGCAAACCCCTGCTGCGGATATCGATCTGGCCGATAAAGTCATCGATGCCAAAGGTCTGAAACAAATTTCCGATGTCGGCGCGCTGGAAAAAATCATCGATGACGTGATGGCTGCGAATCAGCAATCAGTCGATGAATATCGTGCAGGCAAGGAGAAGGCCTTTAATGCCTTAGTCGGCCAAGCGATGAAAGCGACCAAGGGCAAAGGCAATCCAGCGCAAGTTAACGAATTACTGAAGAAAAAATTGGCTGGATAAAAAAAGGGGCTTAGGTGTCAAACCTAAGCCCCTTTTTTCTTTGCTACGACGAACGCGAGTTTAGTTCGACGCAAACAATCCTGAAAGTGTATGCAAATCATCCAGATTGGCAACGCCAGCCGTGGCTTTCAATTTAATGAAACCAATCAAGTAGGAGTAACGAGCCTGCGCTAGATCGCGCTGCGCTGTGACTAATTGCTGTTGTGCATTCAAGAGATCCAAATTGATACGCACACCGCCCTTAATACTTTGCTTAGTCGCTTCCACCAATACCGTAGAGGATGCGACTGATTTTTGCAAAGCATCCATCTTCGCGACACTACTTTTCACCAGATTAAATTGCTTACGCAATTCGTTCATGACTTTGTTTCGTGTTCCATCGACTTCGGCTCTCGCCTTTTCTTTCTGAGCAACCGCCTGCTTAGAAACCGCATTCACATAGCCACCAGAATAAATAGGAATGACTAACTGTACGCCAAGACTACGAATATTATTGTCCTGCGTTTGCGTAGCAACAGTTTCAGACTTGCCGCGATTATAGTTGGCATTCAGATCTAGTCTTGGTGCATGTCCAGCGCGACTTTTCAAAATATCCTGATCGGCAATTTCCAAAGCCAATTGCGCGGCAGTCAGCTCGGCATTATTTTTTTCAGTCGTCGTTTTCCAGTATTCAAAATCACCCTGCAATAAGCCGCCAACATTAAAATTATCCTGCAATCCATCAAGCTGCGTTACTTCCGTGCCTACCAAGCTTGCTAGCGAATTTCTGGCATTAAAGAGATTATCGGTCGCCTCCAACACAAATGCCTCAGCAACATCTAATTTAGACTGGGTTTCCAGCATGTCGGTTTTGGTGCCTTCACCTTTTTGAAACAGCTTGTCATTGACCAACTTCTGTTCCAAATACGAGTCACGCTGTGCCTGATACAAACGCAACTGATCTTCGGCATATTTGGCATCGGCATAGGCTGTGATTACTCGCACCATTAAGTCTTTAGTACGGACATCAAACTGAGCATCACTCAATTTAGTTTGCGTCTGACCTTGTTTAAAACGTGCATAAGCATCCACGTTGAACAAGGTTTGGCGTATCGTTACACCTTTACTGGTGCTGCGGTAATCCAAATTAGATAACCTCTGACGCCCCAAACTATCTGGAACGATAGATTCACCCATATTATTCGCAGTGGAATAACTGTATTGCACTTGTGGCAAAAGCGCAGAGCGTCCGATCACGCGATACTCCTGACCACTTACGTTATCAGCAATTGCTGCACGATGTTGCGGATCATTTTTCAAGGCTGCCTGATAGGCTTGAATCAGGCTAATCGCATTAGCACTTCCTGCTAATCCCAACGCTAACATACACGCCGAAGAGATCATCGTTTTACGAAATAAGGCGTTCATGATCATTCCTCTTTCAGCGCACCAGTTGCACGATTCAAGACTGGCTTCAACAGATAATTCATCATCGTACGTTCACCCGTTTTCACCACCATCTCCACCGGCATACCTGGACGAACTTGTAAGTGCGCCAGCTTTTTGACACCTTCAGGAGATACCTCTGCCCGCACTTTGTAGTAAGGCATGCCTGAGCGCTCATCGACCGTACGATCTGCAGAGACATTGGTGACCACGCCTGGAATATGCGGTGTTGTCGCAGAATTAAAGGCGGAGAAAATTAACTCCACTGGTAATCCACTATGAATTTTATCCACCAAATTCACAGGCAATTGGCCTTCGATAATCAACGCGTCACCAACTGGTACCAATTCCATCAATTTGAATCCGGCTGGTACCACGGCACCAATCGTGAACACATTCATGCCAACAATCGTGCCATCAACCGGCGCTTTGACATCGACATTTTTGAAATCATATTCCAACGCCATCAAACGACTTTGCAGCGCTTCCGCTTCTTTTTGAACGTCAGACAACAATGTGCGAACTTCTTTTTGATAGTCTTGTTGACGCTGTGTTTTACGCAAAGTTAGTTCAGCAATCTGGCGCTTAGCCCGGCCAATATTACCAATGTCTTCGGAGATGCTGCCGTTCACCTGCGCATAAGTGCGCTCCAGATCGAGTAAGCGATTACGCGCAACATAGCCATCTTTGGACAATTCTCGCACGCTATCAAGCTGCTCTTTCAAGAAAACTTGCTGCTGCTTTTTACTCTGCATCGACTCTTCTAAGCCAGTCAACTGAAAATGCAAGCCCGCCACGGTTTCATCGGCGGCGCCCATCTCACTTTGCAAGGACATACGGCGTGAATTGAATAACTGCTGTTGCAACATGATGTTGTTGGCCACTTGCGGAATTGCCTTCGCTTCCAACAATGCTGGCGGGAATACAATATCTTTGGCATTTTCACGCTCCGACAAAAGGCGTGCCTCTGTAGCCTTTGCGGAATAGAACTGCGTTTTAGCGATATCCAGAGCGGATTTTACCTGTACACTATTCATCTGCAACAAGACCTGCCCAGCTTTGACCTTGTCGCCATCTTTAACCAAGATACTGTCTACAGTTCCACCGGATTGATATTGAATCACTTTACGGTTGGTCGCGACAGCCACCGTACCCGGCAGCGGTACGCCTTGATCTAGCGGTGCGAGCATGGCCCACAAGACGAAGCCACCAAAACCTAACAAGACAATCAACCAGCCCAAACGTGCATACGAGTTGGCATCTGTGTTTAATTCTATGGTTTCGACATTAGTCACGGCGACATCGGTGACATCTTTTTTCTGTAATGCTAAATTTTTCATTTTGCGTCCTCTTCCTGCGCTGCCGCTTCGATTCTTGCCTGCGTATCAGCTGGTGCTTCATTCGCAGGATTTGCCGACGGTGCCGCCGGCGCTGCTGGTGCTTGCGCTGCAGAAGGTTTTCCTGCTGCTTGTTGACTTGCGATCGCTTGTTGTTGTGCTTGCTGCTGCGCTTGCGCTAAGGCTTGCAAAACTTGATCACGTGGACCAAAAGCCTGCGCCACACCATCACGCAACAACAATAATTTGTTCGTAATGCCCAGTACCGATTGGCGATGCGTCACCAAGATAATGGTCTTACCACGTTGACGTAAATCATTTAAAGCCGCAACCAAGGCTTGTTCACCGACATCATCCAAATTCGAGTTAGGCTCATCCAATACCAACATCGATGGATCGTCATACATGGCTCGAGCCAAACCGATACGCTGCTTTTGCCCACCCGACAAGCCTGCACCACCATCGCCTAATAAAGTGTCATAGCCTTTAGGGAAATGCAAAATCAAATCATGCACACCAGCACGCTTAGCGGCCATGATGACTTTTTCAGAATCCACTTCGCCAAAACGCCCGATGTTTTCTGCCACTGTGCCACCGAATAATTCAATGTCCTGCGGCAGATAACCAATGTGAGGTCCTAGCTGATCTTTATTCCATTGATAAATATCCGCACCATCTAAGCGCACTTTACCAACCGCAGCAGGCCAAACACCGACCAACAAGCGTGCCAAAGTCGATTTACCTGAACCAGAAGGTCCAATCACACCCAATACATCGCCTGGCGTTAAACCGAAAGTCAGATTTTTCAATACCGCTACAGTAGATCCCGGTGGCGCTGCAGTCACGGCTTCAACGGACACATGCCCTTGCGGCTTTGGTAATTCCATGCCGGCTTCACGTACTGGATTATTTGACAGTAAGTCATTCAAACGCTCATACGCGCTCTTCACCGAACTCCATTGTTTCCACACACCGATCAATTGATCGATAGGACCAGTCGCCTTGCCCAGCAAGATCGAACCGGCAATCATCATCCCTGGCGTCATTTTATTTTCGATAACTAGTAAGGCACCGAAACCTAACACCAGAGATTGCACCGAAACACGGACGAACTTACTAGCGGCAGTGACCATGCCAGATTTTTCACTCGCTTCAGCCTGCAAATTCAGAAATTTGGCGTGTAATTTATACCAACGTCCCATCAAATTAGGCAACATACCCATGGCTTCAATGACTTCGGCATTACGCAAATTGTTCGTTGCCAAATTACTCGACATAATTGCCATTGTGTTTGCCTCAGCCAATGGTTTCTTCGATACTTGCTCATTCACATAAGCGAGAATAACCATGACAATCACGGCCACCAGAGCGAATAAGCCAAGGTAGACATCAAACATGAAAATCACTGCTAAATAAATCGGAAACCACGGCGCATCGAAGAATGCGAACAAGCCATTGCCAGTCAAGAATTGACGAATTTGCGTCAAATCTTGCAGCGCTTGCCCAGCATTGCCGCCGCCGCGCTTTAAATTTTGCTCAAAAGCTGCGGTATAAATACGCTTATTCATCTGCATATCAAGCTTTGCACCGAGTCGAATCAACACAAAACTACGGATAAACTCTAAAGCGCTCATCAAGCCGTATGCACCCAACATCAGCAAGGTCAGCATGACCAAAGTCATCTCATTACGACTTTGCAATACTCGGTCATAGACCTGGAGCATGTACAAAGACGGCACCAACATTAGCAAGTTAATAATCGCACTAAAAACACCAATGGTTTTGAAAGTGCCTTTGAAAGTCGTCAGGATATCGACGAGTTCATTTTTTGGGAGTTGAAATTTAGATTTCATAGTTCATTTCTGCACACAGATGTGTGCGCTTGTCGCGTCTTTCGAAAAAAAGTCAAAAGTACCGAAGGTCTAATTTCGCAGAGAAAATTAAAAAGTTCCGCATTATCCACGCTAGCCATCATTAAAAATGTGACGTACATCACATTTTTAATGATACTACCTTTGCTTCTTGAAATCTACAATTTATTTTCTGCCGGATGAAATTAGGCGTTTGATGCGTCCTCTGTCGAGGAAAATTGGAAGTTGCAGCGGTGAGTGCGGGACTAGCAATGGATTGCCGAGGAAGCAATCCATCGCTTTCAAACAGGAACGACCGCTTATTTCACGACTTTGAGTGCCTGTAAGACCGGTAACTTATTGGCGGCGAACTTGATCGCTAACACCGCTAACTCAGTCAAATTCTCTTCCCGGGTTTCCAAGTTTTTGCCGTCTTTAAGCAAGATTTGCTTATTCGACTCCAAGACTTTCCAGGCGAATTCTATCCATTCGTCTTGGCTATGTAACTGCATCTGTCGAGCAGCCAAAAATAACATTTCTACTCGATCAATGAGCATCGCAGCGCCTGTTACCGGACTCGCCAGATAACGGTAGTCGATATTGCCTCGAACTTGCTGCAATATGTGTGTATTTAATTTTTCACATGCAAGTTGCGCCTTCAACATACGCTCATCACTCTGCACTAGAGACAAATACCCCATGCCAATCAAGGCCAACGCTACCTTCATGACATAAGATAAATCGAGTCCTTGAGCCGCCACCGCTTGTTCAACCTCAGCAAGCGACCTGATGCGGTAGTCGGCCAGATAATTGACGATAGGCTCATAAATCTTATCGCCGACATTAAAACTACCACGACTCCCCTTGAGTTGATATTTAACATCCGCTGGTGCCACCGTCAGCATGACTCGCTGCGCACGAATCGCCTCAGCCCTATCTCTAGAACCAAGTTGACGCGCGCCCTTGATCCAAATATCACGCCGGAACTGTTGATTGGTCATGAAATCTCGCGTGCTTTCACGAAACACTTTATCCTCGATTTCAGCTAAAAAATTCTGCTGCTGGGTCGTCAGATTCACTTCATCAATGTGCTCGTTGTAATGTGCAGAGCAGGCAAAATCAAGCTTGGCAGGCGACAACCATTGATGCATATCGCCAAAATGCATGGGCTCCCAATCTAAATTGAAATACTCATGAGCGATGTATTGACGATTTTGTCCTTTGATTCTCTCTAATTTTTGCGCCACCTGTGGATTGGCGAGTAAAAAAGCTGGCTTGGTCGCGAGCAAACGCTCAGCAAAATCAATTGCACCGTCGATCTTGCCAACAATGCCTTGACCGTTGGCGCCCATCACGTCCGCATGCTGGGTTAACAAATGTCGCATAGGTGCAAAGGCACTCCAGCCCGGTTGGGTGTTATAGCTAATGTAAAGTTGCCCGCCGACCTTGAGTTTTCTACGGACAAAATCGACGATGATCGCGCGATTATCATCATTAATCCAACTCCAAATCCCATGCAAGCCTATGCTATCAAATTGTGGCAAGTCGGTTCTTTGTGCAAACTCAGCAAAACTATCGTCGCTCAGATGCACATCAGCACCAGACACAGCTGCCAATTCTTGTGCAAAACTCACCTGCGATGGATTAAAGTCAGTGCCATACCAACAATCGCCAGAAGCAGCGGCATGCATGTTGATACTCATCCCCTGCCCGAATCCCAATTCGCAATGCGTACCCTGCTGGGGCAGTGCATTACCCTTGTAAAGCAAAGCAAGATTCGCCCGAATTGGACTTAATTCTGAGTAATATCCATAGGTATAGCCGATATCTGCTACATAGCCTTGTGTCCACGAACTCATGCGTTCTTCCTTTTTTTCAAATAGCTGTTCAAATCAAGAGATGCTACACCGAGGTGAGCGTCACGAAAACGACGGAAATGCAAAAACTATAAGATATTACAAGAGAGAGCCAACCCACGCCAGTTGTTGTGGCAAACACCTGGTTTTTAGGTCATAGCGTTGACGGGCAAACTCCCTAGCATTCTGACCTAGTAGGGCACGCCTGGCCGGATCATTGAGTAAAGCAATCGCTTGTTGAGCCAAGGCATCCACATCAAAAAAATCGACTAAACAGCCGTTTACCCCATCCGAAATCACTTCACGCAAAGGTGCCGTATCGCTGGCGAGAACTGCACATGCCGCGCTCATCGACTCGAGCAGGCTCCAAGACAACACAAAAGGATAGGTTAGATATACATGCAAACTAGAAACTTGTAACAAGCTGACAAACCGGGGATAAGAAATCTTACCAACAAAATGGATGCGTGCCATTTGCTCGGGACTAAGTTTTGGACGCAATTCATCTAAGAATATTTGTTTCCAGTTTCTACCATCGCTAGGCTTGGCACCATAACTGACATCATCACCACCAACGATCACCACATTAGCCTGAGGTCTTGCTTGCAAAATTTGCGGTAAGGCCCGCATGAAAATATGATATCCCCGATAAGGTTCTAAATTCCGGTTCACAAAAGTAATCACTTCATCACTTTTACACAAACTAGAGCCATCACCTATGTCAAAGGATGCAGTCTCATTTGGGCATACCAAGTCAGTGTCGATCCCATCATGAATGACACTGATTTTGTCTCGGAAATGTGCGGGGAAAGTGCTTTGCTGCCAATAAGTAGGAGAAATACCCGCATCGGCGATTTCAAAGTGCAGATAGTTATTATTATTTTTTAGAGTTAAACGACATGCGTCTTCCAGCGAGCGACTTGGGAACTCGGGATCAAAACCCATGTCCTGCCCTTCTGCGCTATAAAAAAACTCACAGTAAATCGCTAACTTAGTATTCGGCCAGACTTGTTTGACAAACAAACTCTCACCCCAGCCTGGGTGGGCAATGATTACATCAGGCTCATAAGCTGCTGCCTTTAACTCCATCAGCTTATGAAACATCGCCTCTGCACGTATGGTCTTGGTTTCCATGTCGATCAACCAAGGATGAATATTCGGTGTCGAGCGACGTTTCGGATAGTAAGTGTGTAGCGTCAAATGTGGTGGCGCATTTACCGGTGTTGGCGACATCACGGTTGCAGCAATCTGATGCCCTTGCTGAATCAACGCGGGCACTAAATGCCTAAACTGACCGGGGAAATTTTGGTGAATAAAAAGAATTTTCATGGTTTTTTCTAAGGATTTCCTGCGCGCTCAACCTCATTGAACAACTTCACATTAATTTATTGACCGTTGTAGATGACCACATCGCCAGGTCCGACATTGGCACGATCATAATAAACCGTGTACCACACTGGATTAGGGCCACATAATGCAGGTGCCACAACACCGGGCACCGTATGCTGTGACACCACATTCATCCCTATACGGTAAATCAAATGGCCTTCATAGATTTGTCCGACGCCATTTTCGTCTTGATATACGGCATACGACCCGGTTGACCCGTAGCCAGCCAAGCCACCACCAGTCACTCGGCAAACCGCCCGCGTCATGGGATGAAAACGATTATCGTAAGGAATACCCGTACCTTTCCAGCGTAAATTGGTAGGCTGGCCTTTATTAGGCCCCTCATCAATCAAAATCGAAGCAGCAGCAGGCTCCGCTAGCAAAGCCTGAAACACTGCTGAGACATTCCAACTAGTTTCTGAGGTCTGCTTTAAGGTAACAGGATCAATTACGCGGGCAGATTTTTGTCCGTCGCCCCAAGTCATTTTCCAATTAGCGCCGGTACCAGAAGGCAAGGTAGGATCAGGGGCAACATTAGCGGGACCGCTACTGGCGCCACCGCAGGCGGTCAACATAAGGCATATCAATACTAGACATATTTTTTTCATTGCTACTGTCTTTCTCTTTACATAAGTCTGCTACGAGATTTATTTGAATCCCATACATGCCACTGCGTTGGGATCGTCAGGCTTTGTAGAATTTACGTCATTTTTCATCGACACGGCGGCTACGCTTCCCAAAGCATCCTTAAATTTTCGCTTTATTTCATGTCGAGGTTCAGATTTACAGCCCGGCGACATCAATTCTTCAGTTTTTTCAATCAGCGATCGACTATAGAAATCTTCCCTCACAGCTTCCACGTAGCGCTTGTAACTCTTTTCAGAAATTCCGGTAGCGATCTCAAAGAACTGCTATTAAAAGGTATACATCAAAAGTAAATCCCCCATAAAGCCAAGCTTTATGGGGGATTTGAAGCAATTCAACCAACTTTAAATATTCAAGAGCTGATCAAACTCCAAAATTCCTGTCCCATCTATGCATACCAGAGCCAAAATCTGGATTCCATACTTAAGATAATAACATCGTACCCAGGCTTATGATACAAACCGACATGAAACTGCTATGAAAAAATAGATGGGCATTTACTTTCGTTTACCAACATCGCATTCGCGATGAACTTGCAGGCTTTAATGGAAACTGCCCTGACTTAAAGACTGGAAATGGTTTTTTTAAAAATCGCTGTTTTTCAGCATCGTTAAAAATTCGCCGCAATTCAAAATCTGTTTGCGGAAATGAAAACAAAAAAACCCGCTAAATTAGCGGGTTTTTTTGATGTCGGACAAACCTCGTCCAGACATACGAAGCTAAGACAAATATTACTTATTCATTTGCCAGAAGCCGCGACCAAATGTAGAAACGCGCAACAGTTTTGCATCTGGTGAAGTATAAATATCAGTCACTTCAACCAATGGCATACCACTACCGAAACGCGCCCAGCTTGTGCCGCCATCAACAGAGCGATAGATACCTAAAGTTGTACCAGTGTACACAATATTGTTATTGGTTGGATCAACCTTCACAGTGTTAATTGGTACACCTGCTGGCAAGCCAGACTCAATCGCTGTCCAGCTCACGCCACCATTAATCGATTTCCAGATATGGCTACGTGTTGCATCAGCAGCGACTGAAGTTACATAGATCACCGTTGGGTTCGTTGGGTCAAATTCCAACTTACTCAAAGAAGAACCACTGTTTGGCAAAGAACCAGCTTGCTTCCAGCTAGCGCCGCCATTTTGCGTCAAGAATACACGGCTACCGTTCGCAACGATACCCATGACATTGACATTGCTCTTAGCTACACCAACACCGCGAATAAACAAACCAGTTGCTGGCAAGCCAGTTGCGCCAACTGCCGTCCAGCTACTACCAAAATTGACTGACTTATAGGCTCTTGTGTTAGTCCATGTGAACACGGTATCAGCGTTTGAAGGACCTTCCCAGTATGTAATGCCCGTGTTAAATGGAGCTGTGTTAGGGTTATTCGTACCAGTAATACCTGTCGTCGCAGAGCTGAACAATACGCCGCCATTAGTACTCTTCTGAATACGTGTGTAATACAAAGAACCCAACATCAAATTCGGATTAGTACGGTGTACCAAAGAACCGAAACCATCACCACCGATGTATTGGTTGTATGTCAAAGTTGAACCCGCACGAACACGTGTACCGTTATCTTGGAAGCCACCAATAACAGCATTTTCACTCGCAGGCGAAGAACCAACGCTGTAAATCAAGTGTGTAGACAAACCAATGTTCAAAGCATCAGTAAATGTCGCACCACCATCAGTTGACTTAAACAAGCCACCATCAGTACCGAAAATCATCGTGGAGCCTTCGATTGCAGCGCCATGGAAATCAGCGTGAACGTATGGCAAGTTAAAGCGACCTAACCAGTTTGTGATCGGTGTGAAGCTTTGACCACCATCTGTTGTTTTGATTGCTGCCAAATTACCGCCGAAATACACAATATTTTCGTTAAGTGGATCCACTTTGATCATCTGGTTGTACCAGCTTTGACCACCCAACATACCGTACATATTGCTGGCTTCCAGGTTGATCACGTTGTATGGTTTGTCGCCAGCACGCAAACGTGTCCAAGAAACACCACCATTAGTCGATTTCAAAATATCTGCCAAATCAGTCTCACTGGCAGCTGGTGTCGCAGCCATTGCATACACGATATTTGGGTTGCTTGGTGCAGCAGCCAAGGTTGAGCGGCCAATACCACTCGTTTCTGGGGCCAGACAACGTCCTGCGTTCAATGCATCGCAACCATTTACACTGAAGAACTTAGCTTTGGTCCAGAATGCGCCGTTATTTGTTGTCACAAATACCTGACCATCATCATTCGCAGCGCCAGCAGCAACTGAGACAGCGAAGTTTGTACCGCCAGTCCAAACAATAGACCAGACAAATGGTGCAGCACCATAGCCTGTTGACAAGCTAACTTGCGTCCATGAATTACCACGATTCACAGAGCGGAACAAGCCTTTGTTCGTCGCAGCTAACACGATATTGCTATTAGTAGGCGCAACGGAAATTGCCTTCACTACAGTCGAAGTACCGAGGAAAACTGGCGCACTCCAAGTAGCACCGCCGTCGTTAGACTTAACAACACCAACGCCAGTACCATCAAATGCATCGCCCAAACCTAAAAAGATCGTGTCGCGATTGTTTGGATCAACAGCCATAGAGCCGATAGACAAAGAACCCAAACTTTCCGTCAATGGCGTCCAGTTAGCGCCGCCATTTGTTGTTTTCCACAGACCGCCGCCAGAGAATGCCGCCAAAATGTCATTGTGGTTATCTGGGTTGATCGAGATGCCAGTCACACGACCCGCATCGCTTTTTGCCAAGATAACGCCATTTTTAGCAACGTCTGCTTTATTTGGACCGATATTGACCCAAGCATTTGCACTTGACGCTGCTTGGATGATCGCTGCTTGTGATTCGCTTGCTGCGCTCAATTTTACGTTAGGCAATGCTGTCGCTTTGCTTGTGACGCTTGGGATCATTGAACCCCACTTAGCGCGCTCTAATTGTGCTGCTTCCAACATTTTTTTGCGGAATTCTAACGGCAATGAGCCACCCATTGCTTTTGCTTGCTGCGCATCAACGGCAACACCTTCTTGGCGCCATTCTGCTTTCCAGCGAGCACGCTCGGTAGGACGATCAACTTCTTGCCCAATTGCAATTTGTGCATTTGCAATGGAAGCAAACGCGGTGACGCCCACGGATAAACCGAATGCCGAAGCCAGCAAGCGCTTAATCCATGTGCTATTTGCAAGTTTTGACGACTTAGCGCTCATCTTCTTGCCAGTTTTTTTTGCATTCATGTTTAAAGTCCTTATTTTTAATATTTTTTGCAACACAATTTAATTCGTTTTGCGATGCAATCAGCGGTTACCACACCAACTTTTTCATTCACAGCAGCCCTGAATTGAACTAATCAAGGTAAATCTGCGGCGAACTATTGTAGTCTTATTCACAAATTAATTAAATAAAAATATTCTCGACATATCGAACATCGAGAAGCACATCATATTAAACGATTGGAATTCACTTAGGTTAGCTTCCAACAAATACACAACAAAGATTTTGCGCAAAATAGGCAAATAAAGAAAAATAAATTTCATTTCATTTAAATTTTCTAAATGAGTAGATTTACTGCCCTCAAATTTGCTTAAATTTTATTGCCAATCGGCAATCTTCTGTACTTTTTATCCCAAATTAACAAGAAAAGTACAGACGATCAAGGCAATGTCTTATTACTTTTCCGCAGCATTCGCTTGCGCTTGTTCCGGCACAATCGGCTGCGCCGCGATCACACTGCAACGACTATTGGTTCTATCGTTCCAGAACGACATTTTGCTGAATCTTTCAAAAATATCTGGCGGCAAAATACTGGCGCGCTTTTGAAATCCGACTTTTGGGCGAATTTTGTGCATGCCATGGATTCCCAATGGCGCGTCAAACTCCGGCGCATCATATTCAAGGTGGTCAAAATCATGCTCAAACTCCGGCTCACCTAGGAATTGGTAGATCAACGGCATAATTTTGTCAGGAACTTGTGCCAACAAATCATAATCAAGAATCAAGAGAGAATTAGAGTTTTCTCCGTAAAAGGCTTCTTTCAAGGCAGTCCACGGATAGCCAACCATGCGATTACCCTTGGATAAAGTTTCAACGCGGTTATACACGGTGCTGCGCTCTTCCGGGTTATTAAACAAGCGTGTTGTTTCATAAGGATTTTCACGATAGCGACGTTCCAAGCTGTCCATAATCCACGCGACATTACGTACGCAGGCGATAAATTTCGCTTCGGGGAATTGCTTCAACAGCAAAGGCATATGTGCGGACCACATACGATTGGTATCGAAAATGACGTCTTTATCCGCTTTATCCGAATAGTAAGAATGAAACATACCCGTCGCCAAACGCTGACGCTGCTCAGTGCTGACGACACCACCAAATTCGCTTCCAGCGCCCAATTGATTAATCATCCCAGTCATGAGCGTACCAACCGGGCTTGTCATACTGGCGTGAAAACGCGGATTTTGCAGCAATATTGCTGATAGTAAAGTAGAACCCGAACGTGGCAGGCCAGTGATAAAGTGAAATTTAGGATGCGTCATATCGAATCTTTTAAGTTGTAAATAGTGGATGTTCTAACACCAGTGGCAACTGATGTACTGCATTAACTACAGAATCATTTTGCCATTGAGTCCAGTAATATCTGCACTCCCTGGTCCAGAGAAACTTGCGCCGTATTAATCACCAGATCTGGTTCAACTGGTGCTTCATAAGGCGCCTGCACTCCCGTTAATTGCAAACTGGTTTCTTTGCGTGCTTTTGCGTATAAGCCTTTGACATCACGTTCCTGACAAACATCGAGTGGCGTCGAAACATACACTTCCAACATACGTTCACTGCCGATGATTTGCCGTGCTCTGGACCGAGAGCTTAGTGTTGGTGAAATCAAAGCAACGACCACAAAAATGCCGTTGGCATTGAGGGTTTTCGCGATTTCCGCAACACGTCGGCATTGTTCCTCTCTATCCTCGGCACTAAATCCCAAATCCTTGGATAGCCCCAAACGCAATTCGTCACCATCGAGCACACAGACCGCATGCTGAGACTGTCTTAAATTTGATGCCAGTGCCTGCGCCAAGGTCGATTTCCCCGCGCCTGACAATCCGGTCAACCACCATGTCATTGTTTGATTCATGTTTCTTTCGCGTAGCTAAGCATTATTTGAGCAACTGACCGAAGTAACTATCTGCGACAAGGTATTCGCTCAAAATTTCTCTGAAATTAAATAGCCCAAAATCATATCACACGAGGAATCTCAAACTCGCCATTCTGCATGTGGAAACAACGCTCTCGACATACTGCTACTAAGTTCATGAGTATTGCCGCTAGCATTTTTTTCGGATCAAAGTAATTACCCGAACAAATTGATAGCAATCAATGGCAATAAGTTGTAAGCATTTGTAAGTTTTCCCGGATATCGCCCACTTTGAATTGAAATCGATTGCTTCCTCAATTAGACTCACGCGCCAGAATGTACCTTCTTATAAAATGACAAATTGATTCATTATTTGCCCACTAAAAATAGACTATGAACAGATTACAAAGTTTTACCCGTAAGCCTTTAGCATGTGCTTGTTTATTGCTCTGTACCAGCTACAGCTCCAGCTTGTTGGCGCAGACCGTCGATACCGAGGCGCAAAGAGTCGAAGTGACCGGCTCAGCAATCAAACGTATCAATAGCCAATCTGCATTGCCAGTGCAGACCATTAGTCGTGGCGACATTGAAGCCTCTGGTACCACAACAGCGGCCGAATTAATGGCAAAAGTCGTTGGCAATATTGGCGCGTTGACCGATGGCGTCAGCCTCAATACTGGCGGCGATCAACGTGGCTTCAATTCGGTTAATTTGCGTGGATTAGGTAGCTCATCGACCTTGGTCTTACTCAACGGGCGCCGCCTCTCGAATTTCGCCTCGCCCGGCGATGATGCTGGCGTGGATTTAAATTCGATTCCAGCCGCTGCCATACAAAAAGTTGAGATCTTATTAGATGGCGCCTCCGCGCTCTACGGTGCGGATGCCATCGCGGGCGTGGTTAACTTCATCACCCGCAAAGACTTTCAAGGTGCAGAAATCAGCAGCCATATCGGACAAACCTTTGAAGGCGGCGCTGCCAAACGCACCCTGACCCTGAGTGGTGGCATAGGCAATCTAGAACAGGATGGCTACAATATCTTTGCCGTACTTGATGCGCAGCGCAATGGCAGCTTATTTGCCGCCAATCGTGAATTCATCGATGATCTAAAAGTGCCAGAACGTCTTGGACACTTATTGTCTGGGTTAAGTAGCCCGGCAAATATCCGTTTGACAGCCAAACAACTTGACCATTTACGTAAGCAAAATTTTGCAATCAATGGAACACCGATCAGCAATCGCGTGATCAACTTTTCCGCCCCCACTTGCAATGCTCCTGCCAACATCAATCTCCCCAAAGGCACGGCAGGTCCAAATGGCTGCACCTACAATTACATGAATGACACGGCGCTGGTTCCAGAGTCAGAAAAGGTCAATTTCTTAAGCCGTGCAGTATTTCAAATCGCGCCGCAACAGCAAGTTTATGCCGAACTTAATCTCGGCAAAGCAACGACCCACTACGTCACCTCGCCAACACGCGTGACCGCGAGTATTGACTACAAACTGGTACCGCAATTAGCGAACACAGGGTTAAACACCGTGAAGGATCCAGTACCAGGCCAACTAGCCGTGCGAATGCGCTTAGCCGAAGCGGGCAATCGCACTAACGAGGTAATCAGTGAAGGACAGCGCGTCTTGGTCGGCATGACCGGCAAATTCGAAGAGTGGGATTACGACACAGCGATCACTCAGAGCGCCAACACAGCACTGGATTTTGATAAACACGGCTATGTCTTACTCGACAAATTATTAGCGGGTATTGCCGACGGCACGATCAATGCATTTGGCCCATCCAGCCCAGCTGGCAAAGCCCTATACGACAGCATCCAAGTGAATGATGAGAGTCGCTACGCCCGCAGCACCATGACGTCGCTGG
This sequence comes from Affinundibacterium seohonense, assembly GCF_014284305.1. Taxonomy (GTDB): domain Bacteria; phylum Pseudomonadota; class Gammaproteobacteria; order Burkholderiales; family Burkholderiaceae_D; genus Undibacterium; species Undibacterium seohonense. The sequence goes on along the minus strand of NZ_JACOFW010000002.1, from coordinate 160,820 downwards.
ACTTCAAAGCCAGTCGTGCGATCATGCCTATGGATGGCGGCGAGATGAATTTAGCGCTTGGTGCCGAACTGCGACGCGAAACCAGCGTTTTCAGACCTTCCGCTTTGTTGAAGAGTAACAACATCAACAATGATCCAGCGCCAGAAGATGGCAGAAATACCCGTGACGCCCGCAATATTCAAGGTGTTTTTGCCGAGTTGCATGCGCCCTTCGCCAAAGATTGGGAAGCGCAATTCGCCGTACGACATGATGAGTATCAAAACGTCGGTGGTGCGACCAGTCCTAAGCTAGGCTTACTGTATCAGGCATCGCCAGATTTGTTACTCCGAGGTTCTGCTGGTAGCGGTTTCCGCGCGCCGTCCATGTCTGACCTGTATCGTCCAACCGTCGTGAGTTCCACGGCGACTTTGCCTGATCCCGTGCTCTGCAAGACTAGCAACAATGACTTGACCGCCTGCGCCGACAACTGGACGACTCGTCGTTTTAGCAATGCCCAATTGCAACCTGAACGTAGCCAACAATTTACACTCGGCGGTATCGCAGAGATCAACTCGCAATGGACATTGGGTCTCGACTACTGGCAGATTCAGCGCAGTAAAGTGATAAGCGAAATTGGTGATGACGTGATTCTGAGCAATTTGGATAAATATGGTAGCCTGGTCAAGCGCGGTAGCGACGGCAAAATTACCTCGATTGAGTTACGCAAAGACAATCGCGGCTCACAAAAATCTAGCGGTATCGATCTCAATCTAGATTTACACAAAATCCAAACCAGCGTTGGCAATTGGCATGCACACCTGCAAGGGACCTACATGCTCAAATCAAAACTACAAGTCAATCAAGGTGATGCCTATGTCAGCAATCTTGGCAAATTCGTGACCGAGGGTGCGGTACCGCAATGGCGTCATCACCTCGCCCTAGACTGGGAGCAAGGGGCGTTGGCGGTGCAATTGAGTAATACGTATTCGTCCTCTTATGAAGACCAAAATTCGGCGATCAATGTCACGGATGGTAAACGTGTTGCACCCAATCGCGTCAAGGCGTATTCATTATGGGATATGTCAGCATCATATCAATTGACTGCCTCGCTGCAATTACGTGCGGGCATACAAAATCTCTTGGATACACCGCCGCCGTACTCCAATCAAGCGTTCTACTTCATCTCTGGCTACGATCCTAGCTATACCGATCCACGTGGACGCTCGGCTTATGTCCGTGCGCAATATCGTTTTTAAGTGATCGTCAAATAGAGACCACGCTAAGGTCGCACTTCATCGGATTTCTAAAGACACAGGCTAGAAATCCAGTGAGGTGTGATCTAGGTAGTAGACAGCCTCACTCCTATTGCCGAATTTTGATTTGGTAATCCACGCCTTCAAGGATTGGCTGGCGCAAAGGTGAATTCTGAACACGGCATCAGGTCCAGTTTGATAGCAATAACGCTGGCGAGGATTCATTCGGGTTCGATGACGACTTGGTTAAATATCGATACCAATAGCAGATTGACGGACGTAGTTGTATCCATACACTCGGGTTGCAGACAGCATACATCGCTAGGTGCACCGACACCACATAGCATTTTCCATCTACCTACCAGTTTCTCTACGGTATTCTGAAGTGCTTTCTCATGCATCTTCAAACAGACATCGTTATCCCAATTTGATAGAACTCTGAATTGCCCGCTTTTCTTACATGCTCGGTAGGCATGACGACGCTGACTTCACTGTGATGCTCGTCATTCCTGCGTGCTTTTAGCAGGAATCCAGCGGTGTTGGTTGATCAAGGAAACAAGCTAAATGCTGACGAAGATCATGGGAATCCTAGCTTGTCAGTGATGATCGACATGCTACCGAAAGCATACCGCTTGACGCCTGTCCTTTTCCCCACGCAACAGACCCAATGCCCCATGCTGTTGTTCACTCAGATCACCGCATAGATCAATATCGCTCGGACTACAAATCGCGCAACAATCTTCCCCGCAAATCATTCCCAAGCACCAATAAAGAAAAAGGGCATGTCCATTACAGACATGCCCTTTTTCGATTTTCCTACCTACTCAGCTTAAGGCTTCTAAGCTGAGTAATTCATACAGTCTAACGATCTTATTACACCAAGATTGTTGAACCGAATGTCAAGGATGGAACACCAGTGATAACAACTGCAGATTGAGTTACTGCAACACCAGCGGCGTTAGAGTCCCACATTACCAATGTATCTGCACCACCAGCAGCTACTGTGAACGTACCAGCAACCCAGTTACCACGAACCATAGTCCATTCGTTGTCACCAACTTTTTGGTTAGTAGCAGTGTACAGAGCTGTCGGCGCATTCAAGCTACCCAAACCAAATGCTGTCAAGTCCAGGATGTCGTTTGCGTCGAAACGGATCACGTCTGCAGCGCCAGCTTGTGTGAATGTATCACCGTCGTTGAAACCAGCTGCACCAAGATCAGTGAAGTTGAACGCAACTGTTTGATTACCAGCTGTGTACTTGATCGTGTGTGCACCAACGTCGAAACCAGCAGCTGTCAAATCGATAACATCAGTAGTTGTAGTCGCAAACGCTGTACCGAAAGTGATCACATCAACGCCAGTTGCGTTCAATGTGTTCAATTGCGTGATAGTGCTTGTGCCAGTTACTGTTGCATCAGCTGTTGGACCGAATGTGATACCAGCAGATTGGAACGCTGTTGTGAGTTCAGTTACAGAACCAGTCACTGTCGTTACTGTGTTCGCATTGATGACACCTAAAGCTGTGATGAAGTCTAAGTTGTTCAATGCAGCTGCAGTAGTAGTTACATCGTTCAATGTCACGTTCACGGAAGCAGAAGTCAGGATTGCTGTTTGGTCAACCAGAGCAGCAGTTGCTTCAGCGATAGAACCAGTGATGGTTGTAGCGGCTGTTGCAGTAACCAAACCTGTTGTTGCAGCATTGATAGAGTTCAATGTTGCAGCAGCTACTGTCGCATCAGTGACTGTTACAGCAACGTTAGCCGCTGTAGACATTGTCGCTTGGTTATCCACTGCATTCAATACAGCAACAGCAACACCAGTGATTGAAGTGATTGCAGTTGCATTCACCAAACCAGTAGTTACACCGTCGATTGTATTCAAATCAGCAGCAGCAACACCTGCAGCAGCATCCAAAGTAACCAATACCGCGCCACCTGTAGACAATTGTGCTTGATCGTTAGTTGCGTCGATTACCGCAGCAACGGAACCAGTGATTTCTGTCACTGCAGTTGCATTTACCGCAGCGAGTGTCGCAGCGTCGATCGCGTTCAAATCAGCAGCAGCAGCAACACCAGCAGCGACCGTTACTACCAAGTTAGCATTGGTTTGCATTGTTACTTGATTGTCGATTGCGTTCTTAGCATCAGCGGCTGTACCAGTGATAGCAGTGATCGCAACAGCATTCACCAAACCATTTGTTGCAAAGTCGAGGCTATTCAATACTGTTGCTGTTGTTGTACCAGCATCCAATATCAACACAACGTTAGGCCCTGTAGCCATTTGTGCTTGATTATCAACAGCATTCAACACGTCAGCAGCTGTACCAGTGATAGTCGTGTATGCACCTGCATAAACGATACCAGTTGTTGCAGCGTCGATCGCGTTCAATGTTGCAGCGATACCGTTACCATCGTTAACCAAAAAGACATCAACATCAGGACGTGTATCTGTGTCAACTTGATCGTCGATAGCGTTCATCACTTCAGTTGCAGTACCGATGATCTCAGTAACTGCCAGTGCATTGACTGTAACACCTGAGTGGTTTTCGATGTTGACCAGATCAGCAGCTTGAGCAGTCGTACCTGTTACAGTGACTGGTGCGGTGGATGAGTAAGACAAATAAGCCAAACCAAACATGTTGCTCAAGTTATTAGCGCTACCAGTGAAGCCAGTTACACCAGTTGTTGCATTGATAATACCGCCAGTTTGACCAGCGATGTTCAATACATCAGCAGCAGCAACCAAACCAGACAACGTAACATTGACATAAGAGCCTGTATCGATCGTGTTTTGATCGTCCATAGCGTTCCATACGTCAGCGGAAGTGCCAGTGATTGTACCAACGTAGTTGTTCGCGTTGACAGTTGTTGTTGTCAATGCGTCGATCGCGTTCAAATCAGCAGCAGCAGCTTGTGCATCATAGATAATTGTAAAAACGTCAGGATTAACTGTCATCTCAGCTGGAGAATCCATGGAGTTCAATACATCAGCAGCTGTACCATAAACCATGCCAGCAGCAGTTGCGTTGACCATGCCAGTTGTGTTTGCGTTGATCGCATTCAACAGACCTGCTTCGACTTGAACAGAGCCTACTGCGCCGCTCAATTGCACTGCAACGTTAGCTGCTGTGTCGATCGTAGATTGGTCATCCAATGCATTGTTCAATTCGAACGCTGTACCAGTCAACAAGCTTACTGCAGTTGCATTAACCAAGTTAGTTGTCTTACCGTCGATTGTGTTCAAGTCCGCTGCATTTGCTGCACCGGCTGTCAATGCGACGCTAACTGCTGCGTTCAACACTGGTGTAGTACCAGCAGCGATAGTTGCAGCTGCATCAACGATTTCGTAGCCTGTCAAGCCCATAGCGTACTGGATAGCTGCAGAAGCGTATGTCTTGTCAGACAAGTTCTTCGCGCCGCCCAAGCCTTGCAATGGTGTACCAGCAGCAGCACCACCAACAACGCGGCTGTCAGCAACAACTTCCATACGCATGTCAACTGGATCCCAAGCAGCTTTCAATACGCCGTCTGGAGCTGTCAATGTGATTGTTGTTGCTGCGCCTGCTGCCAAGAAGAATGTCTTAGCCAAGAGAGCTGCAACTGTATCTGCGCCTGTGCTAGCATCATTTTTCAATGTCACGGCGTGTGGCATGTTGCCGTCGAATACGATTGCGTTCAATGATGTTACTTGAGCATAAGTCAAAGTCACTGCAGAGTGAACAACCAAAGTACCAACATTCAATGCTGCACCAGCGTTGATGTTGCTCAGATCAGCTGTACCGAATGCATGGATAGTATCCGTTGCATCTGCACCTGCTGAGTTGATCTTGTCGCCAGCATTAACTTCAGTAGCTGTGCGGCTAGACATCAATTCGCTTGCTGCGATCATCTTCGTATCAACTGCTGCCAATGTCGCGCCCAATACTGCTGCAGGAACACTGCCACCAGCTTGGTAAGCCGCTGCATAAGCAGAAGCGTCTGCTTCAGACAAAGAACCCAACAATACGAATGTGTCGTTACCAGCACCACCGTTCAAGTCATCAGAACCTTGACCACCGCGGATGAAGTCATTACCTGCGCCAGCTGTGATTGTGTAGTTGATGTCAGCTGCAGTGATTTTGCCTGCAGATTTGATCACGATGTCAGCACCAGTAGTGATGTCGCCGTTACCGTCAACGTCGATTACCAATTGACCAGAGTCAGCTGCATAGTAAGCATCACCCAATACTGCATTACCAGCACCAGTGTTACCTGCTAAGGAGTTGTCGCCGTCACCAGCTGTTGACACTTCTTTGAAAGATGCCAAGTTGATGAAATCTTGACCTGCGCTACCAGCTACAACGCCATCGATTTCGATAGTGTCATCAGCAGATACGAAGCCTGTGATCACGTCAGCGTCACCGCCGTTAGATTCAGTTACGGATGTGTAGTAGAACGTGTCTTCACCGTCGCCACCATCCAATGCATCTGCACCCAAACCACCGTTGATGAAGTCATCGCCGTCGCCGCCAGAGATAGAGTCTTTACCAACACCACCAACCAACAAGTCGTTACCTGCACCACCAGAGATCGCATCAGCACCCAAGCCGCCAACGATGATATCGTCGCCTGCATTGCCGTCTAATGTATCGTCTTGGCTGCTACCTGTGATGTCATCGTCGTTTTGTGTACCGCGAACGATCAATTTTGCATCCAATTCGCCTGCGCCATTGAATACCAAACCACCTGTATCACCTAAGTCGATACCAGCAACTTGTGTTACTGCTGGATCGCCAGAACCTTCGATTTCTTCAACAGCCAAGTCCATACCAGCTTCGTCGTCGTTCATGATTGCAGACGCGTCGAATTCTAATGTGGATTTGCTCCAGCTATTGTCAACAGTGACAGTGATTTGACCATTGTCGTTTGTGTCAGCTGCATCAGCAGAATCCAACAATGTAACTTTATCGATAGAACCAGTAGTAACTTCTAATGACAAATTGCCGTTAGCAGCACCGATGCTCTTACCAACTGTATTTGCTGAGTTAGCAGCTACTGTTGCTGTGATATTGACTGTAGCTTTGCTATCGCCAGTATTGAAGAAATTAACATCAGTACCTTTTTCCATGCCAACCATAACGTTCAAGTTGATCAAATCTTGATCTTGATCTGTATCTTGATTGTCGATAGTCAACGTCAACGCGCCAGACTTAGCTGCTGCGCCTTTGTCTGCTGTGAAGCTTGTTGTGGAATCCAAGTTCAATGTATTTGCTACTGTACCGTTGTTGTTAACAAAGTTGTTACCAATTTGTACGGTTGTAGTTTGTGCACCAGCACCTGTGAAGTAGATGTTTTGCAGGTTTGTGCCTGTAGTTGCAGCTGCTTCATCGATGATGATTGTGTTTGCGCCACCACCTTGTACTTCGATGCTTTCAACAGATTTGATCTTGTTGAATACGTCATCATCAGTCAAACCGCCCAATGCTGCGAAATTACCCAGATTGTCGTTACCGTTGATGATCATACGATCGTTACCAGAACCTGCATTGATTGCATCTGCTTCATCGATCGTGTCAACAGAATCAGCATCAGCTGGATCGTCAGACAAATCGTTAGCACGTACGTCGTCGCCGAACATGTTGATAACGTCATTGCCGCTACCAGTGTTGATGACGTAGTTGTTGCTGCCAACTGTTTTCAACTTAACATTTGCTGCGCCAGTTGCATTAACGCTGTCAGTAGACACGTTATCCAACACCAATGTTGTACCAGCTGTACCGCCTGTTACTGTCAATGATGTGTTAACAACTTTGCTGCCTTCAGACATTGCATCGGAATGCACTGCATCGCCGAAGTTGTTGAAATTGATGTAGTGACCTTGGTCGTCTGCAGCCAATTTAACTGTAACGTTTTCAACGCGCATGTCGTCGTCGTCAGTTTTAGAAGCAGCATTGCCAACTGTGTCAGTTGCTGTTGCGTTCAAGTTCAAGTTCAAATCGAATGCGCCGCTACCTTCAGCGATATTCAATGTGAAGCCTTCTGCGTGACCACGTGCTGCTGCATTGTTAACTGTCAAGTTGACGTCAACTGCTTCGTCGTCTTTCAACTTACCAGCAGAAACGCCAGTTGCTTCGTTTGCTTTCAATGTCAAAGCGATGCCATCACGGAAGTTATTCAGTGTGAATGCAGTTGCTTGACCAGCTTCGTAGATTTCAGTAGACGCATCTTGCAACATTGCGACTTCTTGAGATACGAGGTTGATTGCTGCCAACGCTGTGTCGAAACGCATTACGTCTGCAGTGATAGCACCGTCAGTTTCAACGTTGTCGTTTTCTGTCGCGCCAGTTGCTGTCGCAGTTCCCAAATCGATCTGATTTGCGACTGTGAAGTTTGCTGTTTCAACGCCAGTGATGTTAACGTTTGTATCTTTAGTTGCTGCGTCTGTAGCAGAAGTTACAGAAACTGCGTCCAATGCTGTTACGTTCAATACGTCGTTACCTGCACCAGCACGCAACTCAGCATCAGTGCCAACGATTGTTGTTGCCGCTGTTGCCAAAGACACTGCATCAGCGATCGTGATTGTATCGTCGCCGTCACCCATTTCAACGATAGCACCCAATACATCAACAGAACCGTCCAGAGCAACTTCTCTGAATACTGGTGTTGCTGCGCCATTCTTAACTGTGTCATCACCAGCCAAGATTGTGCCGCCGTTGATATCGATCTTCAATGTATCGTTATCTGCACCAGCATCAACCATTGCACCTTCAGCAACCGTTGCTACTGTGATTACGTCAGCGCCAGCGCCTGTGGAGATAGAAGCACCTTTAACGAAGTATGTGTCATCAACATTGCTGTCTGTCAATACGCCGTTGTTCCAGTCTTTGTTGTTCGACAAGTTTGCTACTGTAACTGTGTCGTCGCCTTCACCAGTTACAACAGAAGCTGCTGTCACTTCGCCGAATGTTGTGTTACCTGCCAATACGTCATCTGCTGTTGCCAACAAATCCGCTGCACGTACCAAATCTTTACCAGCGCCAGTGTTGATTGTAGAAACGCCTTCGACGTTTGTCCAAACTGCTGTAGTTGCACCGTTGTTGATCAACACGGAATCATCACCAGCACCAGTGCTGATATCACCAGCCAATGCTGTGTAAGTTTCGATGATGTCGTTGCCAGAACCAGAAGTGATGCTCACGTCTTTATCTGTACGGTTAGCGTATGTGCCAGAATTGTTTGCATCAGCTGCAGCTTGTACGCCCAATTTCAAATTGCCAGTCATTGCAGAAGCGTCAACAACCAAAGTTGTGCCAACGTCGCCATTGATTGTCAATTTTTCATCGATATGACCGTTCAAGCCGTCGATAGTCACGTTAGCTGCGCCAGTGATGACCAGTTTACGCAAATCGTTAGTGTTGATACCGTCGTTAGACGCTTGCAAAATATTGCGTTCATCAGCAGCGATCATCACTTCAGCATTTGCTACCAAGTTGATGAATTCTGCGCCAACTGCTTGCAAGTTATTGATTTCAGTCGTTGCATTTGCAGTGATGTTCACTGTTTGATTTGCAGGTGCCGCTGTTGTACCAGCTACATCTTCACGTTGGTTTGAACCAATTGTGAAGTTATCGATGTTGCTAGATTGAGCAACAGTTACATTGACTGTTTCAAAGCCGTAACCTTTGTCTTCACCAGCGTCATCGCCTGTTTCGCCGATTGTCAATACGCTCAAACGTGTGTTGCTCAAACCTACGTTCAATGCATTGTCAGTTGCCAACAGATTGTCTTCTTTGTACAGGAACTCAACTGTGCCACCGCGAGTCGCGTTAGATACAGAGATATCTGTAGTGGATTTGTCCAAATCCGTCATTTTTGTTGCCGCATTTGTTGCTGTGATGCGGTTGATATTCAAGCTCTTAACACCAGTAGCGTCTTGGAAATCGATACCAGTTGTGCCTGTAACTTCTACGTTGACTGTTTGGATATTAGTCAAGATAGGAGAAATCATGCCTTCTGCTGCATCGTTTGCTTGACCCAAAACTGCATTCAATGTTGGATTTACGCCAACACCTGTCAATGAATCTTCATCTTGCAAGCTGTTGATAAAGTCGTTGCCGCCTGGTGTGTACACTGGCTTAGCATTAAAGACGTTAGCACTTGCTTTGTCGATACCGTTTGTCAACGTGTAGCTTTGTGTACCATCGACAGCAGCCAATGCCAAAGCAGCACCGGTAGGACCTGTAGTTACCAAAGGCATCAATGTAGATGCGAATGCAACATCATTACCACCCAAATCAACTGCATAGTGCAAACCAACTGCAACTTTGTTGTTCAACAAAGATTGTGAAGCTAACGCTGCTGCATCTGTGCCGTTGTAGCCAACTACCGCTGCCAACAATTCAGTAACCACTGTACCAACAGCGTTCATTTTGCTTGCTGCTGTGCCAGTTGTAGATTCTGTATTCAAACGGCCAGTCCAGTAAGCCAAACCACCTGCATCTGGAGTACGACCCAATACGTTGACGTAGAACTTGGCAACGATTTCTTCGTTAGTCAAATAAGAAGGATAGTAAACGCGTGATGGCGCAACATTGAACATGTCTTGCGCGATCGTTTGCAACGACTTACCTTCGCCTAATTGCTGCACCCAGTAACCCAGTCCGCTTGCCTCTGGCGCGCGGCCAAAGAGAGAAACGTACAACTGAGTCACTTGCGTGCGCATTTGTGTAGTAACAGCCATGTGTGTAACTCCTAAAAGGAAATTAATATTAATTAAAGAAACTGCAAGTCAGCCATGTTGCGCTACTTGTCGAGCGTATAGTAAATACGCGCAACGGAAATAAACGTGATGTACATCACGTTTACAATCTTTTTTCGTAAAAACAACAAGTCAACTCACTTTTTTACCGCCTAACAAACTTTTTATTGTTTGAAACTAATATGCGCAGTAGTCCATGATTTTACTGCAGATCATGATTTCAATGTAAACACTTGTTTGTATGCACATTGTAAGAATTTACTTTAAGTGTAAATTTGCAGACAAAACTACCGCGCCGTTATGTGCGTCAGAAGCGCTTTTGCAGGCCGAAACTGGCAGTCTTGCCAGATTGGGTAAAGAGGGGAATGTTTGATCGTATCTTATTATCATCAACTCGCAAAAACAGATCCGTATCTGTATCGAGCGGGTAAGTTATTTGGGCGCGATAGATGTTGCGACGTAAATAACGAGCGGCGTTGCTTTCCAACAAAGCACTGTAACCACTGTCATCCTGCCCATTCGATATGTTTGCACTCAGATCCAAACGCCAATTGGCAGATAAAGATGTGCCCACCTGGACAATCAGGTCATGTTTGACGGTGCGTCCACCCGCTCTACTGCCTGTCGGTCTATCGTGGCCTGCCCGCAAAATCAAAGCGACGTGAGTAGGCTTTGGCAAGATGCGTACGTTGCAGGCGCCACCAAGTTGCAGCCAAGTGGTATTGGCATTTAATTCTTTTAAGTTGATATAGCGCCGCAACTCCAACTCGACACCTCCTCCATAGCGACAGCCCCACTGATTTCTCTCTAGGGAACCGTTAACGCGCATGCTATTGAGTAATGATTTGGCGGCTAAAGCATTGTAATCGGCCGTCATACTAATACTAGCTAACCCAAAATCGGTTGGACGTTGCAGTGCAAGATTACTACTCAACTCGACACTTGAAAAATTATGTTCAATTCGATATTGGCGTAGCTTAGCTGCCAAACCGAAGTCCAGCCCGAATGTTGCATAGTTTTGGTGAAACTGTGTATTTGCAGACATTTGTGCGAATTGATCGCTTCGCGCTTGATATTTAGGATCAAGTTTTAACTCTACGCGGTCTGCTCCAAAAGTTACTGGAATGACAGCAACTTGCAATCCACTATTCGCATTGCTGTCATAACCTAGCATGGCGTCAGTCGAAAAACGCCACTTACGATCCGCTCTTTGCATGAGCTCAATACGTTTCCTGTATGACTGCATCATTTTTTTTAAGGGCGCAGGCGGCGGGAAATTTGTCTCTATATAGTCAAAATAACTACTGGCACTGACGACGCTTCCAGATTCCAAGCTCGCAATCGCTAAATCTAGCCATGCACCGGCATTATTAGGCTCGATCAAAACTACACGCTCGAATGAAATTGCAGCCGAAGCATAATCTTTTTGTTGTGTTTGTAATACACCTAACAAATTAAAGAATATCGGATTGGCTTCATTGTCTGTTGCGCTTTTATTGAGCTCCTCAATCGCCTCTTTTAGTTTTGATTGCACAACCAAATCATACACATGCGGGAACGTCTTTAACTGCATCAAGATGTCTTGTTCTGTTTTGGAATTTTTTTGCGCGCAGGCGTGATCGACCCCGATGAATAACAGAGCGCAAGAAAAAAGAAAACTAAACAAAAAACGCATGAAAGAATTATGAATAAATTGATCTAACTTAGAGATACGGATTCTGCACACAGAAATCCGGCATAGCTGATTGTTGATAAGTTGAGAAAGTACAAACGGGTTAGTAAAGTCAGCCAAATTTTTGTGGACAGTCGTCGATAAGGATCATTCCAATGGAGAGTAAACGGAAACGGTCTTTTGGCGCCCTCTGATAGCAGCTTCTCCCAAATAGTCAAAATACTCAACACCCAATTTTTGTGCGCAGTGTTCGCCGACCAAAATATTTTTTGCATATTGCGCGGTGAGTCCTTCAATTCGACTTGCGAGGACAACGGTTTCACCAAGTGCAGTGTAGGTTCTGCGATGTTCAGAACCAAAATTACCGACCAAAGCAAAACCTGTTTCGACACCAATGCCAATACTAATTGGCTCTATCCCCAATTCTCTGCAAAAGTCACCTAGGCCTTGAATTCGCGCGACAATTTCTTGCGCTGCGGCACATGCATGCTGCGCATGTAGAGGGTCGTCATCTGGGGCATTCCAAAACGCCATTACGGCATCACCGATAAACTTATCAATAGTACCATGATGTTGCACTACTGAATCAGCCATTTCAGTAAATATTCTTTGCATGAGACTCGCAATCACTTCAGGCTTACATCGCTCAACCAAGCCTGTGAATCCACGAATATCGGCAAAGAGTACGGAAATTTCACGTCGGGATGCATCGATATTGGTGTCAATCGCGTTTCTTTTTCGATCAGTTAATGCCAACCTGCTTGCGACTTGTTTGGGCACATAAGCAGCAAGTAAGCCGATCACGCTGACCTTATCGCCAAACGATTTATGAAGCTCGAACAACAGGCAAAAAACAATCGTCAAGAAGGGAAATATTAAAAATGAAGACAAAGGAAGAATGATCTGGAACTGCCAAAAAATACTCACGGCAATTGAGAAGCCTGCGAGCAAAGAAAATAGAGCCCACATGGGATAGATCAATGTTGTTACCAAAGCTGATCTGATCGCTTTCAGCATACCAAATAACAACACAGAGAAAGGCAGCAATAAAAACAGCGTAAACAGTTGGGAATACTTCGGTATGTAAGGGAAGTGATTATCAAAAAGTGCGGATAGCACCTCCGCATGGGGCTCGATGCCCGATGCGACCTCCTTAATGGGCGTCGAAATCACGTCTGATGTACCAAGTGCAGTGGAACCAACCAAAGCAATGCTGCCCTTGATTACACGAGAGTCGACTTTGCGGTTTAAGATATCAGTCGCCGCGATAGCCAGCCAGCTATCTACATCGTGGCGATAAGGAATAGCGATCGTACCATCCCGGTTGAGCGGCACCTTAGCAACGATAGCATCAGCACCATCTTTAAGCCACATTTCCCAATAAGGCTTGAGCCATCCTGAGCCTCGATGAAACTCATAACGAATATCGCTCATTAAACCTGAGAAAGCGACTATTTCTAACAATGGCCGACAATTTTTGGATCCATCTTTAGAACAAATCACGGGGGGCAAGCGTCGAATCGTACCGTCCTCGTCGATCAATGGCGTAATGTGACCAAGTCGCCTTGGCAAAACCTTAGGATTGTTACTTGTGACGGGCACACCAAATGCTAAAGGAACACCATTCGAGAAAGTCATGGAATCCGCAAAATCTGGCAAATGCGTTAAGGCTGGCAGCTGCCTATTTAACAGATCATAGACGACAGCTCCTGTCACTTCGGGACGCTGAATTTGCTGCGCTAACAAGTTGTCAGATGTTTTTTCTTCTGGAAACACGATATCTAGCGCCAATCCCGACACGGCATACTCATCTAGAAGAATTTTCATCATTTCTGCAATCTTCTCGCGCGACCAAGGCCAAGGACCCTGCTCCAGAACGCTACGCTCATCGATGTCAATGATCACAAAACGTCGTTCTTTTAAGTCGAGATGATTTTTTTCAGCATGCCATTGCGCGATCCGTACGCTAATGCGAACACGCCAGTCATTCAGCGCATTGTCGAGTGGACGGATAATCTCTGGGAAAAAGTCTGCGCTAAGAATTGAGAGGCAAAGCGCGATCAATAACACCAGCAGGCGAATTTTCTCGCGAACCATATGGAAGCACTAAAAAAAAGAAATCAGTCGTTGCAACTGATTTCTTTTTGTTGTCATAGCCAAGCCTGAACGATAAGGCGCAACCAAAGGAGGCTATTGCACCCAGCGCGTTGCGCCAATTATCATGGCACCACCTGCAAGGCCACGTTGAAACAAGTAACCAGCTTGATCACTATTCTTAGAGAGCGTACCTGCTACCAACGTATCGGGTGAATTGACTTCACTCAGAAATAACCCTTGGAATGAAATTTTTCCAGCAGAGTGGATTTCCGTCGAATTAACACCACTGACATTGACAGTCAAACTTGTATCAAAAGTACGATTACCAAAATCAATTGTCAGACTTGGCTTCGCAACCGTACCCGCTGTGAGGGTTTGATCTGCACCCCGTAAATAAACTTCGGACTCGGCCAGCTTAAATTGAGCAACACCTGCGCTTGGCAAGACCACATCGCCTTTTTCACGGAACAATCCAAATACCACATTGGACATGCTGGTCTCACGATCAGGAGCGATGGCTGGATTGTAAGTTGAGCCATCACCGCCCGCTATTGCCTGCCAACGCCCCCACCAAATTTTTGCAGGAATAACAGGTTCTGGCTTCACTTCAACCGGTACCTCTGGCTTTGTTTCAACTGGAGGTACAACCACCACTGGATCAACAGGTGTCACGACAACTGGCTCAACAGGCTTAGGATCGACTGGCTTGGTAGGCTCAACTGGTTTTGGCTCAACCGGCTTACTATTGTTAATCGCTTCAATCTGATTAATTACTGAAGTTTCTTTCACAACCTGAGTCAAATCGCCCGGTACCACTGGCGTGGTCACGGAAACCGGCTTGTTATTTTTCTCTGGCATTGGCTCCTCTGGTCTAGGAGGAGACAACAAATTAGGTGAGGCCAGATTTTTCTCGTTTGGAATCAAGGTAGGCGCATCTTTGTGATTGCGCAATTCGAGATAGGCGTCGCGCATCGCCGCCGTCAACACTCTGGCAGTCGGTGTGTTGCATGGGCCAAACGAGGAGGACAAGCACTCATCATTTAAAGGCGTCATGACGATTGCACCGCTCTGTACCACCACACGCGTAACATTTTTCTCAGTTTGCACAACAAAGTCGGTACCGCGAATGCCGATCGCTGCTAAAGGCGTATTCAAGCGATAAGACTCTTTCGCGCTTTCACCAGCTTTACCTGTGATGCTTCGTGCAGTGCCTTGTTCTAAAACGAATTTGATTTTACTTTTTTTAGGCTCAGACGCATTAAACAGATATTCTTCAATTTTAAATTTCGAAGATGGGCGAATACTGACGAATGCACCATCTATCATTTTTAAGTGTACGTGTCCGTTGTCGCCAGTCAAAATCGTTTGACCAGCTAGAATATTGGCGCCGCGGCTAATAGCCTGCTTTTGACCTGAAGAGGATAAAGTGCTGGCATCGCCAACCATGAACGATACGGTGCCTGCGACTTCATTCGCATGAACAAATCCGGATAAGGTCGCGAGTAGTACCGCTAAAATCGCAACTTTATGAAATTGATATAAAAATCTTTGCATAGCACCAAACACTCCTCAAAACAGCTAAAATCACTTGAATCTATTTATACTCTCATTTCAGCTTATAAATATACACGCGATTTTACAACAGTTCATTTCATTTGTTGTTCTTGAAGCCGAAATTAAGTTTATTTTTCACTTTAAGTCAAGTCTTTGCGCCTCACTTGTGAACTAAACCATAAATTTTCTTTCCCAATCGACCTACTATCACAATACATATCGATTTAATAATTCATGCCAATTGCTTTAGAAATCGCTGCGAATATTCCCCTGTTTAAGGATTTTGATGAGCCGTCTTTAAAAAAAGTGGCCAATCTCATGTCTTGCAAAAGCTTTCAAAGCCATGACATTGTCATGCGCAAAGGGGACACTGCGGACAGCCTAGCATTTTTAATCAGCGGCAAACTACAAGTTGTTGATCTCAGCGAGGAAGGGCGCGAAATCGGTATTCACTTTATTCAGCCAGGGGCGTACTTCGGCGAACTTTCTGTCATCGATGGGCAGCCACGCTCCGCCTCAGTCATTTCCGTCAAGTTATCAGAGGTGGCTTTTTTGCCGAGCGGCCAGGCACGCGAGTTAATTTTCCATCACCCATTAATTGCAAAGCGATTGCTGACCCATTTCGCACAAATCGTACGTTCCGCCTCTAGCCAACGCACCTTACTGAGTATTCCAAACGCATTTCAACGGGTGTTCGCACAATTACAAACATTTGTGCGGGAATCTAAAGATGGCCAAGTCATTGAAGGATTGCCAAAGCAGCATGAAATTGCCATCATGGTCAATACCAGCAGGGAAACGGTCTCCAGAGCTATTCACACTTTGATGAAAATGAATATTCTTGAGAAACAAGGCACCATCTTAATCGTGCGCAAACCTGAACAACTCAAGCACGTTGCTACTGTTGGTGTGGACGATCCCAACACCAACAAGAAATAATTCCGACTACTGCTGATTGCGTTGACATTACCAGAGGCGATTGTTAAGCCTTGACCTCAAAGCTATTAGCGAGTCCATCAATAATATTCAGCAGTCGGTTTGATAAACCAGGCCAATCTCGCTCCGACAACCATTGATCGGCAATCTCTTGTCTTTGCAAGAATGTCTCTGGTGTCGCCAGCAGTTTGTGTAAGCCCTCCGCAATTTGGGTAGCATTGGTGCCTGGCAGTTTGAGCACCACATTATCGACGTCTTCAAAAATACTCAGTGGTGTCACAACCACCGGCTTACGCGCAGCCAGTCCAACTCGAACCGCAGCGCTAGAGGACTCTTGTGTTTCCTGATAAGGGAAGACAATTACATCCGATTCTGACAGTAACTGCTGGGTCTCAGCTTCTGTTAAAAAGTCTGAAATAAAAGTGATCTTATCCTGCAACTGTAATTGCGTGATTCTTGCACGGCATTGACGCGCAAGATCTTGGGAAACGGACACAGGATAAATCGCATTGAGCAGCAATAAGTGTAAGTTACTGCGTTGATCAAGCAGCATGGCAAAGGCTTCAATCAATTCCAGAATGCCTTTATGTGGCAACAAAAATCCATAAGAAGCAATGACGATTTCTTGACTGTCTAGCGCGATAGGCTCTGAACTCTGGTTCTGAGCCCTAGGAATGCCGTGTGGAAAATAGATCACGTTATCCAATAAGCCCCAGGCTTTCAGCCGATTCATATCGTCAATACCGTGTACAAAGATACGGTCAACCATTTGCAGTTCGTGTTGAATCGTTCTTAAGGACTTGGTTTGCTCTGGCAAGACAACATCAGCAGTGGAGTGGAAGAAAATAAAAACACTAATGCCTTCGGACTTCAATCGACGAATGAATAAAGCTAAGGTGTTTAAGGTAAAAAAACTAAAATTGTATTGTATGACAATGGATTTTAGCCCTTGTTCCAAGGCAGTTTCCAGGACGTAATCCAAGGATTCGCTATCACTAGCGTTCCAACACCGAATAACATTGGGACCATCAATTTCTACACGTTCGGCAATATGATTTGCCAATATCAAGAGACGGTTTTGCGGAATCGCCTGCACCAAGGATTGCGAGTAATTAGCGATGCCGCAACGAGCATTCCAAGTGCTGAGCCAACCAATTTTCGGTGTATTCGGCTGCAGCGCTTCTTGCTTCAACGCCGCCATCGCCGCGATCACATTCGCAGCGACTTTTGACCAACTGAGTGATTGCGTAACGCGCTTTTTAGCCTCATCTGTTTTTCTTCTGCGATCAGCATCGTCTAAGGCATGAACCTCGCGCAATAACTGCGTCAAGTGCCCCATGCTTGGTTCTGCCCACAAGGAGTGAGTCAGGGATAAATGCGTATCAGCTTTGGCGAATTGAAAATCACAAACCCAAGCGGTCGAGGCGTCGCAAAAATCTGTCTGCCCGCCCCAACCATTGGTAATGACAGGCAAATCAAACAACATAGCTTCCGCCATCGGCAAGCCCAAACCCTCACCTCGACTCGGCGCTACGAAAGCATCTGCGGCGCGATACAAAGACACCATTTGCGCTTGACTTAATTCTTCAAAACTAATCAGAACATGAGGAAACTCAGGATCATTTTCTCGCAAGGCGTCTACTTGTTGCTGCACCTCGTTATGAATATTGTGAAAGGTCTTGATCAACAAAGACACGTCATCCGTACTCCGAAATGCGTCACCATAAGCACGTAACAGTACATCAACCGCTTTACGAGGAAAACAGGAAGAAATATGCAAAAATGTAAATTGTTTGCAGTCATCCAACAATCCGACTGGTAGCGACTCTGGTTCCAGATTCAATAGATGATCAACCCCAGCGCCAGTGACCGCAATCGGAATACGAACCCCGCTGTCACGCAAATTTTTTGCGACCGAGTTTGACAGTACTGTCAACAAGTCGAGGCGGCGATTGAAACCATCAACATAGTCTTGCGGAAACCCAGTTTCTTCCCAACCATACGAGTGCACCACGCGCACCGAAGCAGCCATGTCATTGACATAGGGTGGATAGCAAAACCGCAGGGCGGCGTAAGGTGGCATCTTCTCGGACAATTCTCGCTGATACATGTGCGCGCACTGCGGATCAGATTGTAAGAAGGATGCCGATGGCGCAAAATCACCATGCCCTTCATGTGATCGCAAACTAACATCGACACCCTGCGCTTGCAACGCCAGTGCCAGCTGCCGATTCACAATCGCCAAACTATACGTCGAGTCAAATGGTCCTTCAATGCGCCAGCGAGATGAGAAATCAAAACCTTGTTGGATCTCTACTGGCTTAGGAATGGTCACACCAATTTGCTGCAAATAGGTGCTCAATTGTGACAACACAGTACGTTTTGAAAACCTCTCCAGATTATCATGTTGCTTGGCTAGAATTTGTCGCCGCAGTGCAGGTGCATCCATCAACTTAGCGACCGCTTGAGCGAATTCCCATGGATTCGTATGCGATGGCAGTAACATGCCACCAGAGCCTAGCGTAGCAGCGATATTGCTGCTGTTTCTGGCGATAACGGGAAGCTCGTACTGCATCGCCTCAATCAAAGGCATACCAAAGCCTTCATGCGCACTCATAGAGACAAATACATCTGCACTTTGATATAGCCCTAGCAATCTCTCATCACTGACTTTACCGACAAAGCTCACGTGCGCGTCCAAGCCTAATTCGCGAATGCGTTTTTCGATGACGGCTTTATACAATCCACTCGTCACGGCACCGGCCAAAATCAAACGCACTGGCGACCGTGAGCGATAGCGCAGGTGATGCATCATTTCAATCAGCTCGTCTTGTTTTTTGTTTTCACAAATACGGCCAACGAACAACACGTTGTAGGTATGCTGAAACTCGTCGAATCCCGAAAAGTCGGGCGTCACTTGCCTTAATTTTTCAAAGTCGACAAGGAGAGGAATGGTGGCGACATTCGCATACGAATTGCTCGTTAACTCTTCACTATTTAAGCTGGAAACGCCGATCGCGCCCAAAAAATGTGGTGCCCATTCATGCAACTGATCGCGACCTAATTGCGCCCAGCGTCGAATGTCGCCATCATCTGGTAACAACTCAATCGGCGTAATATTGTGATACACCATGACTTTTGGCACACGCAGGCCTAGCAGCCATTTCCAGTTGTCGTATCCCATGCAATGATGAGAGAGCAAAAGCGTGCCATCTTCATCAACCAATTCGGACAAATCTTTGATCTCAGAGCGCAATTCATTGGGAATCGTCTCAGAGTAAATTTCTGAATGAAACCCAAACTCACGCAGCAGCTTGCGAATATAAAACAAACTATTGGTGACGCCATCGCCAGTACTGCAGGCAAAACTAAATTGATGAATAGAAGTCACTTGCATATCATTTCCACGCAATAAGTGCATAGTCTTGTGGGCCATAGAAAAATTGATTAATGATGTCACCGGAAAAACCTTCGTCTTTCACACGATAACTTTCAGGAAATGGATGTAGGCGCAGGATTTCTGCCTTCGTGAAACCGCGCTGGGTCGCGATAAACTCCGCCACTGCTGGCACGATGGGATTGCGATGGGTAGGATCGTAATAGAAATTGCATGAGCCTACGATCATGTTTTCTGGGTTGGGCGTTTCGAAAATCAAAATGCCCCCATCACCCAAAGCCGCATACGCTGCATCGAATAAAGCAATCAGCGTTTCAAACGGCAAATGTTCGACAATATGAAAACCTGTCACGCCTGCCAAACTGCCAGCTGGTTGCCGCTGCAGATAAGCAATCGCGTCATCCACTTTGGCTGCACAACCCGACGCGATACAGGCATCGACCATAGCGGCATTCATGTCAATTCCTAACGCGGGAATGCCAAGTTCACCAAGCAATTCTAACCACTCGCCACGCCCACAACCAACATCGACGAAACACCGACCTTGATCATCAGAAGCCCTTGCAAATGCATCGACGTAGGGCAAATAGGCGCGCAGACGTTGTTTGATCTCCTGTTTGGAACCGCGAAATTTATCTTCAAATTCAATATAAAATTGATCGAGATGAGCGATGTCTTTGCCGGTCTCATACTTATGTTCATCACTTGATGACGCGGTCAACACCAGGCTCTTCAAGCGTTGCTCAATTTGGCTCACTTGCTGCTGCAGATTTTGCTCGTTCACGTTGGCATGTACCGCTACATTTTGATCCCGCTGTTGCTTGCGGATGAGATGACTTAACTGATTTAATTTGCGCGCAATTTCCAATTGTTCTAACTTCATCAATCGGTTGCCACCATCCATATTTTCAAGTTGACGTAAGCGTGCATCAGCTTGACTATCTTCTATGGTTTTGGTTCGCACATTGACTTTATCAATATCATTGCGCAAGCGATTAATTTTTTCATTTGTTGCTTCAAATCGCGCTATTCCATCTACCAAACTGGCATGAATACTGCCCAGCAAACTGTTTGGCCCTTGGTAGATGGCGACAAACATTTCTGCAATTGAGGCATGCAGTTCTCTTAGTTCGCAATACGTCAATTCAAAACTCGTTGCGACTCTTTGCAACTCAGTTTGCAAATGCTTTTGAGATAATTCAAATTGCTGGTCGGCACGCTCCAAGGCATTCAATTTCTGATGCATCATCAAAATATCCTCACGCAATATTTGATTCTGCTCACGTAAGTTCTCCAGTGCTAACTGATGATGATGCCGAGTGACCGCGAGTTTAGAAAGCGCATTTCCCCATGCCATGGCATATCCAATAAGAGGCAGGGAGCGAATTCTTTCTTTGATAGATATGCCAGGGCGCGTAAAACTATTGAATTTTCTTAGGATATAAGCTTTGACACCAGGCTCGTGCACTTCCTCATTTGCAAGAATTGGAAAATGCTCACATGCAGGTGACGGCGTCTGCGGTAATTGGGGAACTTGAGATTCGCTGGTTGGAAAAGGCGTAGTCTCGAAACGGATCGTTTCACTTGCTGGCCTGCGCAACGCTGGGATAACAGGATCGGGCAGTGAACCAAAATTCTCTTCAATCGGTAATTGTTCAGTCACCAAATGACGACGACCGCCAAAACTACGTAGCTTGTGAGGAGCACTTTCCTGCCGAGCGCCTTGCCCTGAAACATGCTGATTATCCATTGCGTTTAATTCCATTGCGACTGCCGTTATACGACAAAAGTGAGAGTATAAATGATGAAATAAAAATACCCCCACAATTGAAATATGTTTTTATCCCGTACAATTTGATGACGAAGTTAAAAATCTATTTTTTGCGGTCTGCATGTACAATGTGAATTTTATTAACGCCTCCTGCGCTGCGCTTTTCATTGCCTAAGAATTCACCTAGCTAAAATGCATATCTGCATTGCTAAGTCCCTCAATGAAAAGCATCACATCATCGATCTCAGAAAGCAAACAATGTTTCTCCAACCCGTGATTCTTTCGGGGGGTTCAGGCACACGACTTTGGCCCCTATCTCGTGAAAAACACCCTAAACAATTACTCTCGCTATTTAATGAAGAGACTATGCTGCAAGCGACAGTCTCACGTGTGCAAAATTTTGTCGACGATTTACCAGTTTCCAACAAATCGATCGTTGTTTGCAACGAAGAATACCGATTCATTACCGCAGAACAACTACGCGCTATTGGCTGTACAGAACAAACTTTGCTACTTGAGCCAGTGGGTAGAAATACCGCCCCGGCATTAACCGTCGCCGCGCTTTCCGCAATCAGCAATGGACAAGATTGCATCATGCTGGTGATGCCAGCCGATCATAATATTGCCGACACACCGGCTTTTCATCGTGCTATCAGTGCCGGATTAAAACATGCTGTCGCTGATTGCATGGTCACTTTTGGCATCATTCCAAACCGTCCTGAAACTGGTTACGGCTACATCGAAGTTGGTGCCTCACAAGATACGTTCAACACACGCGCATTACTCAATTTCGTTGAAAAACCTAATGCCGAGGTCGCAGCGCAATATTTGGCTAGCGGCAAATATTTGTGGAACAGCGGCA
Source organism: Affinundibacterium seohonense (assembly GCF_014284305.1). GTDB lineage: Bacteria > Pseudomonadota > Gammaproteobacteria > Burkholderiales > Burkholderiaceae_D > Undibacterium > Undibacterium seohonense. Next base: position 138,563 of record NZ_JACOFW010000002.1, on the reverse strand, counting down.
TTTTTATGATGCGTGCCAGTGTCTGGCTCAAAGCGATCCAGCATCTGAATGCAGCGATGTACGAAGCTTGCGTCGCATCTTTACATGAAGCCAAAATGGATTGTGATTTCGTACGCTTAAATAAAGAAGCGTTTGAGAATTGCCCGTCCGATTCCATCGATTATGCCGTCATGGAAAAACTCGCCAGTCAACCTGAACTAGCCATTTCTGCCAGCGTCGTACCACTCGATGCAGGCTGGTCAGATGTGGGTGCATGGGATGCGGTATGGCAAGTTTCTGACAAAGATGAGGATGGCAATTCGAGTCGCGGTGACGTGTTGGTCGAAGATTCGCGCAATTGCCTGATTGTTTCTGATAGTCGCTTAGTGGCATGTTTAGGCTTGGACGATGTGATCATCGTAGAAACCCCGGATGCGGTGCTAGTGACGAATAAAACTGGTACGACGAATATCAAGCGCATCATCAATCGCCTGAATGCAGAATCATATCCACAGACTAGCCATCATCGCAAAGTGTATCGACCTTGGGGACATTACGATTCCGTCGATAAGGGGGAGCATTTTCAAGTTAAACGCATCGTGGTCAAACCCGGTGGCCGCTTATCTATGCAAATGCATCAACATCGCGCCGAACACTGGATTGTGGTGTCTGGTGTGGCGCAAGTCACCCGCGGCGATGATGTGATGACACTCAAGGCAAATGAGTCTACCTATATTCCTTTAGGTGTAAAACACCGTTTGGAGAATCATGGTGACTGCGATCTTGAAGTCATTGAAGTGCAGTCTGGCACCTATCTAGGCGAAGATGACATCGTGCGCTTTGGCGATATTTACGGTCGCATTGAAGGATAGATCTAAGGATACCTTTCTCATCAATCTTGACGCGGTCAGCACGTCTCGGCCGCCTCAATTGATTGACCGGCATTAAGCTTACTACCTTCACTATCCTGTATCGAGAATAAATTGAAACAAGTCCTCATTTCGCTTTGGCATTTCCGCCACTTTATGCTGTCTTCCATTAAGGCAGAATTTCGTGGTCGTTTTGCACGCAGTAAATTAGGTGCATTATGGATGATCCTCAATCCTTTGGCGCAAACGACTATCTTTGCCCTTGTATTGTCTGAGCTTTTGGCTGCCAGATTACCGAATATCGATAGCAAAACTGGCTACGCGATTTATCTCATGGCAGGCACGGCCGCTTGGGGTTTGTTCGCAGAGATCGTCAATCGCTGCACCACTGTATTTATTGAGTATTCCAATACACTAAAGAAAATCTCGTTTCCCCGGCTGTGCTTGCCGTTCATCGTGGGCGGTAGCGCCCTACTCAATCACGTCCTTTTGCTCATCGCAATTGCGGTGGTGTTTTTATTCTTAGGGCATGCGCCCAATGTGGCATGGTTAGTACTACCCATAGGAACTTTGCTAATCGTTTTGTTGGCGTTTGGTTTGGGTATTTTGCTTGGCCTTCTCAATGTGTTTTCACGCGATGTTGGGCAGGTCGTTGGCATTGTCCTGCCGCTCTGGTTTTGGCTCACACCCGTGGTGTATACGGCATCCAGTTTACCCAAGCACTTTGCGCCTCTGTTGCAGCTCAATCCCATGTCGGGATTAGTTAAAATTTACCAAGACGTCCTGCTGTTTGGGAAGTTTCCGATCTGGGGAGATCTCTTTATCCCATTTGGCATCGCCACTGGTTTGTTCCTTTTTTCTTTTTGGGTTTTTCGTCGCGCCAGCGCAGATTTGGTAGATGCTTTATGAATACCTCGACACAAACCGTCCTCAACGTCAAAGGCGTGGGGAAATGTTATACCAAGTTTAATAGCGTACATCATCGACTTTTTAGTTGGATGGGCTTGCCAGTTAAACCTGCCTACCAATACTGGGCCAATAAAGACATCAGTTTTACGGTCGGGCAAGGCGAAGCCATTGCCATCATCGGTCAAAATGGCGCGGGTAAAAGCACCTTATTGAAAATGATTACCGGCACGGTCAGACCGAGTGTCGGTGAGATTGCGGTCAATGGCCGAGTCAGTGCCATGCTGGAATTGGGCCTAGGTTTTAACGCCGAATTTACAGGCAGACAGAATGCCTACATGGCCGGTGGATTGATGGGGCTGAGTACTGCCGCGCTAGATCAATTGATTCCCGAAATTGAAGCCTTCGCCGAGATTGGCGACTTCTTTGATCAAGCATTGCGCGTTTATTCCAGTGGTATGCAGGCTCGCTTGGCTTTTGCGGTCGCCACCGCCGTGCGTCCTGACATCTTGATCGTTGATGAGATTCTCTCGGTTGGCGATAGTTATTTTCAACACCGCAGCTTCGAACGCATTCGACAATTTAAAGAACAAGGGACGTCGATTATCTTAGTCACTCACGGCATGGGCGAGGTGCGTTCTTTGTGCGACCGTGTGATTTTGATTGATAAAGGCAATATCCTCAAACAAGGTGCGCCCGATGAAGTCGTCGATTTTTACAACGCAATGATCGCGCTAAAAGAAAATGAACGCGCGCAAATCGAGCAATCGCGCGATCAACAAGGCTGGTTAAAGACCAAATCAGGCAATGGTACTGCGACAGTAAAACACCTTTCCTTGCTGCCAGAAAACTCTACCGAAGAGTTGGCCGTCGCGCAGGTTGGGCAAAAACTCAAACTGCACTGTGAAGTTGACGTACATGGAGAGATTGGCGAACTTGTGTTCGGCGTCATGCTCAGAGATAAACAAGGCAGCGTGATTTGGGGCAGTAATACTTGGCATACTAAGCTAGTGCAAAAAGATCTGCAGACTGGCGACAAATTGGTTTACACCTTGCCATTTGAGTGTAACTTAGGGCCTGGTTCGTATTCGATTACCACCGCACTAACCCGTGGAGAATCGCACTTAGATCAAAACTTTGAATGGTCAGATAATCTCTTAGTATTTGATGTAATTAACGTCGATAAAGCGGTCTTTATTGGCAATCACTGGTTGGATACAACATTCGAAGTTGCCGTTCACAAGCACGCAACTCTACATTCCTCGACCACTCAATAAATTAGAGCAAGCGTTCGTAGAGTTGTTTGTACTTACTTGCCATACGTTCAGCGGTGAACAGTTCCTGATAACGCTGAGCGGCGCGAATACCCATTTGCGCCGCCTGCTCAGGATGAGCTAACAGTTTTTGCATGGCGGTACGCAATGCTTGTGGATCGCTGGGCGCAATCACTAAGCCAGTCTGTTGATGCAAATTCACATACGAAGTGCCTGTTCCAATCTCACAGGAAATCATAGGCTTACCAAACATCGCCGCTTCTAACAAGGTGATACCAAACGCCTCGGAACGCAGATGAGAAGGGAATGCCAGCGCATAGCACTGTTTAATCAACGCTACTTTATCTTGCTCAGGCAATGCCCCCAGAAAATGCACATTATGCAAACCCAATCGTTGCGCTTGTTGCTTCAACTCGATTTCGACCGGGCCGTTCCCTAAAATGACCACAGGAATTTGCGTTCCACTCACCGCTTCCAGCAACACATGCAAGCCCTTGTAATAACGCAGCATGCCAACGAACAAAAAGAATGGCTGCGGGAACCGGGTGCGCCATTGTTCGACGCATGCCAGATCAGGCTCGGGATAAATATCCTGTGCCAAGCCATAAGTGATAACTTCTGTTTTATCCTTGAACCTCGCCAGCGTTGGACTGGTTTCTAAATAATTTGGGGAGGTCGCAACGATACGATCTACCCGATTTAAGAATTGATTTTGTAGAGGTTGATACAGCTTAAACAAATATTTTTGACGTACGATATCGGAATGGTAAGTCACCACGCTGGGCTTCTTAATCTGACAAGCGAAATGCGCCAAATCCATAAAGGGCCAAGGAAAATGGTAGTGAACAAGATCGGCCTTCTCTGCTAATTGCTTAAAACGCGCGAATGCAGACCAAGAGAATCCGGTCGAGGCGATCTCCACGTTCAAAGGTGCTCGATGTACTAGATGCCCTTCAAACTCAATGTCAAGATGCGCTTTATCACGCGTCAAAGTCAACACTTCAGCATCAATACCCAAACGGGAAGATCCCGTCACCATCTGTCGAATGACTTGTTCAACACCACCAAAACTGTCGGGGTAGTAAGTACGATAAAAATGCAAAACTTTCATACGCAACTATCTCACAGACACAGTTTTATACGCTGCTACGGTATTTTGCACGCAGGCATCCCAGCTCAATTGCGCTGCTCGTTGCAAACCTAGGGTAATGGCTTGTGTTCGCCACTCATGATCTTCCAAACCACGCTGCAAACCTTGCTTAATCTGATCGACATCGGCGGGATTGACCAAGAGTGCAGCACCTGCAGCGACTTCCGGCATCGATGAGGTATTGGACGTGAGAACAGGCACACCGCTCGCCATCGCCTCGACGATCGGCAAACCAAAACCTTCATACCAAGAGGGATAGGCAAACAAACGACAACCCGCATACAAATAAGGGAGCAAATGCTGCTCGACATAACCCAAGTATTTCACCCAACCTTGCTGCACGCCGCGTTCAATTTCAGCGTGAATCGCATCGCTTTGCCATCCACGCCCCCCAACCAGTACCAAAGGAAAATGCTGGCGTAAATGATCAGGCAAAGCGCCATAAGCCGCCAATAAGTTAGTTAGATTCTTACGAGGTTCGATTGTAGAAACAAATAAGGCGTACTCTTTCGCACGTAGCCCAAATTGGTTTAACACAGGTAACAACTCTTGATCTGTGCGAGGAAAATAAGCCGGATCAACACCCAATAAGACCGTCTTCAATTTTTCGGCAGGCAAGCTAAACTGCTGCATTAGTTCCTGTCGTATCGCCTCAGAATCGGTCAAAATCAGATTTGCCCGTTGTATCGACTCCGGTATCGTCGTCAACATACGCTCAACCCTCGTGCTGGGGTGCCATTGAGGAAAACGGTATACCGACAGGTCATGAATGGTCAACACAGTTGGTAAATGGGTTTTAGGCACAAAATAATTTGGCCCATGAAAAATCGCATCGTCAACTTTATCCAGCTGTCCGGCAACCAACTTCGGCATGAGCTGCCCGTACAAACGAGAAACCAAAGGAATACGGCCCAGTTGCTGGCGTAGTTTGCTGGTCAAATTCGTTCGAAAAGAAGGGCCAGATGCGGCGTTGATTTGCGTAGATCTACTGGCACTCTGCCCCATCTCTGGCAACGCAGTCCAACGGCCATCCGACATAAAGCGCATAGACTCAACGTCGGGATGCAACGGTGCGCGCGTTGCTAACTCCCACGCATAACGACCTATACCAGCAAGAGGAGGAAGAATAACCTCAATCGAGAGGATAATCTTCAAGCAGCAACCTCAATGATAGGCTTATGCGTACTCATCGCCTTAGGCTCACTGATCGTCGCGACGGGCACTAAGTTTGGAGGCACATCGGCGAGCATCCATCTGAGAGTTTGTTGCAAGTCGATTTCCGGCAAGCTACCGATACTATTACGTAGCTTAGTTGGATCTCCTACCAACACACGAACTTCATTGGCGCGGACAAAAGCAGGATTCACTTGGACATCAATCTGATAACCAGCGATCTCTTCCACCAATTGAATCACTTGACGCAAGGTGTAAGCCTTACCGGTACAGATATTAAAAGTCTCCCCAGCCGGTGCTTTCAACAACAACTCACAATAAGCTTTGGCAATATTACGCACGTCAGAAAAATCACGAGCGACATCTAAATTACCAAGCTCAATGTGCGTGGCTTTACGTTTAAAGTGACTAACAATTTTCGGTAACAAAAAATTCTCGGCCTGACCGACACCCGTGTAATTAAACGGTCGGGTAATAAAAATCGGCAACTTGTCCATCCATAATCGCGCCACATGCTCGGTCGCCAATTTGCTGATCGCGTAATCATTAGCGGGCATCGCGATTTCTGTTTCGGCGATGACACCAGCATTTGAATTACCGTAGATATTCGCGCTACTTGCCACTAAAACTGCACGCGGTGGCACTTTCAATTTGCTCAAAGCTTCTAACAGATTGCGCGTGCCAACGACGTTAATCCGATAAATGTCTTCGACATTACCATGACCCACAAACGAAATCGCCGCCAAGTGGGCGACGATCTCTGGCTGAACCTGATTCACCACCTCTTGCAGCGCCAGTGGATCACACATATCCACATAATAGACGCCTTGTCCTAAAGCCTCGTTACCGTAAGCGGTTCCAAAAACTTCGTAGCCACAGGCGTTCAACTCGCGCGCCAAATACTCACCGGTAAAACCGCGTAAGCCTGTAATCAGCGCGCGGGGACGCGCATGTTTAGAAAGAATGTCCATGCGTATTCCGCTGTATATCTGCTTCCACCATCATCTGGCAAAGCTGTTCTAAAGTAGTAGTCGGCTCCCAACCCAATACGTCCTTGGCTTTTTGCGGATTACCAATCAGCAATTCGACTTCAGCCGGACGATAGAATTTAGGATTCACTTTTACAACAATCTTCTTCGACACACTGCAACGGGCGATTTCATTTTCAGCAGAACCTTCCCATTCCAAATGGATATCGGCTGCCTTAAATGCCATCGTTACAAAGTCACGTACCGTTTCCGTACGATTCGTCGCTAACACAAACGTGTCCGGAATCTCCGCCTGCAGCATACGCCACATGCCTTCCACGTATTCTTTGGCAAAACCCCAGTCACGTTTGGCATCCATATTGCCTAGTTCAAGGCAATCGAGCTTACCGAGCTTAATCTTCGCGACCGAATCGGTAATTTTACGCGTCACAAACTCACGTCCACGCAATGGCGATTCATGATTAAACAAGATACCACTACAAGCAAAAATGCCATAAGACTCGCGGTAGTTGATGGTCATCCAATGCGCATACAACTTAGCGACGCCATACGGACTGCGAGGATAAAACGGCGTTGATTCGACTTGAGGAACCGCTTGAACTTTACCAAACATTTCAGAAGTCGATGCTTGGTAAAAACGAATTTTAGGGTTAACAACGCGAATCGCTTCTAACAGATTAAGCGCACCCAAGCCGGTGATTTCTGTCGTCGTAACGGGCTGTTCAAAGGAGACGCCAACAAAACTTTGCGCTGCCAGATTGTAAACTTCGGTCACTTCAGTAGACTGAATCAAACGTATACTAGAAGATAAATCTGTCAGATCATATTCCACTAAATGCAGCTGTGGATGGTTTTCAATTCCTAATTCTTCAATGCGCCAAAAGTTCACTGAACTGGTGCGACGATAGGTTCCATAAACGGTATACCCTTTTTCGAGCAAGAGCTGAGCCAGGTAGGCGCCATCTTGTCCAGTAATACCAGTGACTAATGCTTTCTTATTCATTGCAAAAAACTTTCAGCGGAAACGAATGTTGACATTTAACTAAATTCATTCTATAGATCATCATGGTTTCATGATGCATGTACAGAATCTGTGATGTTTATCACATTTTGACAGTATACCTGCTATCGAATGTCGCAGAAGTATTACTTTGTCATCTTATTGTAGAAAAATGCGCACTTTAGTGTGATTAGCTTAACTTTTTAGATCGCCCCATATCGCTGACGATAAGCCGCCACCATATCTTTGTACTGTGACAATTTTGCGTCTGCATTTTCAGCTGAAAGGCAGGCAAATAAGTCATTTAAGTTGGCGATTGCAATCACTGGCATGCCGTAACTTTGACTCACTTCTTGCACAGCCGAATGCACGGAAAGCGCATCGTCCTTACCGACTCGCTCCATACGATCGAGCGCAATCAATACTGCCGCTGGTGTCGCGCCTGCTGCGCGAATCAACTCCACGGATTCACGCACCGACGTGCCTGCTGAAATCACATCATCAACGATCACGACTTTACCCTGCAGCTTGGCACCAACAATACTGCCGCCTTCCCCATGATCTTTAGCCTCCTTACGATTGTAAGCAAAAGGCACATTCCGCCCTTTTTGCGACAACGCAACAGCCGTGGCGGACGCGAGCGTAATGCCTTTATAGGCCGGGCCAAATAACATATCAAATTCGACCCCAGAGTCGAGCAATGTCTGTGCGTAAAAATCAGCAATCTTGCCAAGATTTGCGCCATCATTAAACAAACCTGCATTAAAGAAATACGGAGAAGTACGTCCTGCCTTGGTGACAAATTCACCAAACCGAATCACTTCAGCGTCAACGGCAAATTGGATAAATTCTTGTTTTAAGTTTTTCATTTTCAATGACTACTTTTCAGTAAAATAAATAGAGCTGTTTCACAACTCCGATTTGCTAAGTTTTAATTAAATTGTCCAAAGCGATGCAAAGCATTTCGGCACTATCTTTCCAAGTTAACCATTCAATTTTTCCCGAATCAGGAATTTGACGTTCTGAATACAGACGCAACCATTGCTCGATGCGCTCCACCAAAACCGAGGGGTCTAGTCCGTCAAAATAGAACACATGCTCGCCACCGATTTCCTCAAACACAGGCAATTGACGCGCGATGATCGGCAACTTAAATCGAGCCGCTTCAATCAGAGGTAAGCCAAATCCCTCGCCCCAAGACGTCATGAGCAAGCACTTGCTTCGCACATACAGATCTTGCAATGTATCATCATCGATACCTCGCAACCAAAACAATCGCTTCTTATTTTCAGGATGTTGCTCGATACGCTTAATCAATGCTTCCGTCTTCCAGCCTTGTCCGCCAACGATGATTAACGCTATATCATGCCCGGCTTCCCATAGTGCTTCAAAGGCGTTCAAGGCATATTCATGCCCTTTTCGTGGTTCAACGGTACCTACCATTAAGAAGCAAACTTGATGATCTAAGGCACTCTGCAGCATCGGTTCTAGCTTGACGTCTAATTTTTCAGGAAGGCTAGCTTCTAAGTCTGCGCCCAAATGAAAACTCGACAGTAAAAATTGTTCGCTGCGTCTCTTATCATGTTGCGCGATCCATGTCTTTAACTCCGCTTCCACCGCACGCGAAATACAGATTGCACCATCGCTATATTGCACCACTGTCTCTATCCATTTTAAGAAAATCTCTGACAAATTTTTCTCAAAAAAATGTGGCGCGATCACGGGCAAAATATCGTAGACAACAAAAAATATTTGCACACCCTGAGTCTTCATGCGCTGCAAGACGTGATGATAGTGAACCACTGGACCACAATTGAGATCTAGTCCTAAAAAGATATCATTGACCGACACTTCCACTAAATCATCGCCACTAGCGAGCTGTGGCAGGTCGAATTGTTTACAGGTAAAAGTTCGCGCATACTTAAGGCCGTGCTCAGTCAAAACAACTGGCTCAACCCGCCCTCCAAATAGAGGCTCAGAAATTAAGGCCGCCAAAATCGCACGAACGACGCGTTGGATACCTGATTTCGCATCGACTTGCGCCAGAGTTGAAACGTCGACTAACAGACGTTTCCCATGATAGGACTTGGAGTTAGCTGCGATACTTTGAGACAGGGCTAACAACTCTTCATTGCTTGGGCGCTGCACCGTATCGATCTCAGCGATTTTTTTCAACAAGGGTCTAGGATGTGAATAAGCAGAGTCGGCATAATTTTCTTCAATCACCTTGGCATATTCGATCCCAACAGCATACGGATGATGCTTTGCCTTAATATGATCAATACCACGCAGGCCCAGATCAGTCCGCAATTGCACATCGCCATAGAGACGCAATATGGCATCGATCAACTCTTGGTCTGCAAAGTCATCATCCAATCGAATTAAAGCATCTTCGGGCAATTCTGCCATGGCTCCATTGGCATTCACAATGGTTGGCACGCCATGTGCCATACAATCGAGCACCGTCAACGAGGTTTCTCCACGAGACATGGTACGTAATTGAACCGCGGCATCTGCTCCCATTAAGTACCGGTGAAATTCTTCCTCTTCTGCGAATCCAGTAATACGAATGCGTGATGCAAAGCCAGATCGCTTGATCTGTTCAAGTAGATTTGCACCATATTGCGCTCCGTCATTTTGACCAACGAATACTAAATAACAATTTGGATTCTCTGCCAAACGAGAAGCTATCCAAGCTTGAAATAAACGATGATTGAGCTTGGTTGGCCCTAACAACCCAAACGCACAAATCAGGAAATCGCCGTTCTTAAATCCTAAAGCCGTGCGAACTGCTTCGCGGTCAAACTTGGAAGGCAGGCCCTTTAGCAGCGGTATAAAGTTGGATTTGTTCGCATACGCTACACCGAACCATTTTTTTGCCAATTCGATCGAATAGTTAGAATGCAGTATCACGCCAGTCGCGTTATGCAACACGGGCAAACTAGTCGGATATTTCCAAATCACCTGATGAATATCAGGGTTCGCTTTATTTTCCAACAGGGCGCTATAACCGTGCGAAGCGTAGAGCGACTCTACCCATCCCCCCGAAGTTTTTCCAATATAGTCTAAATGGGAAACGATATTACTGAGATAGAAATCATGCAGCACAACCACGCCTGGATATCTCTTCAACAAATCGAACATGTGTCCATGGAAAGGTGAATTCCCAAAGTGATACATGATGCGATCAAACTTATGTGCGTTTCCCTCAAACCATGCGACGGATCGCAAAGCAAAATTCGCGGCCAACCATCGATTGCTGAGGCTAGGCTGATCATTAATTAAGTCAATATCATAGTAACGGGCGAGCTCCGGCAATAAAGTTGCGCCGTAATCGGCGATCCCACTTCGCTCTGGTGGAAGTGGTGAAACATAGGCTAATTTTGGTTTCTTGGCGACACTGACATTGGCCACTTGGGTTTTCTGTGCATGTTGCTGCCGTTCATACGTCGCCTCAAAACCTTCCCAAGTACGTCGAGCGGACTCATCCCATGAGAATTTCTTCGATTGCTGCACGCCATGCTGACGCAAGCTTTCTAAAAAATGTTCATCAGTCAACGCTTGCTGCATTTTTTCTGTAATCGCACTTTGTTTGAAGGGATCAAATAAAGCATCCTCACGGCCAATCACTTCGGGTAGGCTACTCGTATTTGCCGCGATCACGGGCGCACCACAAGCCATCGCTTCCAACGCGGGCAGACCAAATCCTTCATGCCACGAAGGAAATACAAACAGGCGGCAAGCGTGATACAGCACTGGCAGATCTTCATCCGAAACAAAACCCGTCATCACCACATCGCCGTCAAGCAAGCCTTCTTTTTTCGCCAGACTTAACAGTCTCTTCCTTTCATCATCATGCACGCTGCAGACAATGGCGAGCTGGTGTGCCTTGCGTAAATTGACTGGCAATTTTGCGTAAGAAGAAATGAGGCTATCAATATTTTTTCTAAGATCAATACCGCCCGTATACATCACAAATTGTGGCCGTAAACCATGACGCGACAAGACATCTTGCATTGTCTGCTGAGAATAATTGGTGACCACGAAACGATCATCGACCGCCGAAGAGATATTGATCACATTCTGAGCTGGTAACTGAAGCCACTCCAATGCCTCGATCATAGAGGAATTGGAAATCGCCAATAGCAAATCCGCATTCTTTAATGCTTGTAACTTCCTGAAGTACCAAGCACTGACTTTCTCATCATTCAAATAATGCTTACTGTGAATAAAAGGAATTAAGTCATACAGTGTGACCGCGGTCAGCGAACGCGAAGAGCTCCGGACATCGACAATCGCGTCATCCATCAAGCCCTCAAACAAACTACTAACATGAACCAGATCGGGTTTTAATTGACTAATAGCATGCTCACGCACCAATTCAGCTGCACGCCGACGCCAGCTGTTATCCGGATTGACATCAAATACGGAAGGAATCGAATTCCAAGTATGAATATGCTGACGTGGTAATAGGTCGGCAAATTCACTTCGAATAACTGGAATCGTTTCGGGGAACAATCCATTCAAAGCAAAATGCAACTCATGTTGCGCGGACCTTTTCGCCATCGCTTTAGCCAAAGCGAGTGAATAACGTCCTATGCCGCGGTTTCGACTTCCAGTCGATTGACAGGCTTGTAAATCAATAAGAATACGCATGAATATGAATTTACTTTTTCGTTATATGGTAAGTCTGAAACATCGCATAAATCTCTTGCGCCGCAGGCGTCAAAGCCACGACATCAGTAGCGACCGGGATATCAGATATGGCCGATTGACTTGGTGCTGGGTTATAGCTGACGGCGTGGGCGTTGCCAAGCGATGCTCTGAGTCGCGTTTTCAGTGCGGGAAACCGATTCACGACAAGTCGACCAAACGCCGCGATTTTTTGATTGCGAATTGCTAATTGTATGGCACGAATCAGTGCTTTTTTGGGAGACCTCAAAGCGAAACGCAAGCGTTTGACATTCAAGGACAGATACCTTAAAGGTGCTGTAATTCGCCAAGATAGGCTGCGATAGACCGAGTCTAACTCCGCTCGCAATTGCTCTTCATTCATAGTCAATACAAGGTAAGATACATAGGTGCGCTAGTATAACTGATAGTGCTTGATTATCTTAGTTGAAAACCGACGCCATCAACGCTGAGCCTGCAAAGCTCAGCACGCTACATGGCTGTACGTAAACTTAGAAGCACTCTTGCGACTTAATAATTAAAAAAGCGCAATATCTTAGAGGTAATTTCTGAAATAGGCTGTCATCCGCAGTCTCTCAAGATGCTCTACACGCTCATTGACTAATTTCGATAGCGTGCAAATAAACACCTAAATCACGACTATCTTGGTTCATTTTGAGTTTTGCCGGACTCAACACCTTTGAAACAAGCAGATTGAGATCGATGCCCTTCGCCTGATTGCGCAAACGCTCCGGAACAACGATAAGCATGTCCTTTGGTATGTCCGTATTTAAAAAAGTCCACTCCCCTAAGCTTTGATTTTGTACTTGCACACTGACCGTCTGCGTTTCTCCTTGAGCCCCCATACTAACCAGTGTTGACATCTCAAAACGGAGAGTTGTATCGCCATCTTTGAGCGCGGAATGAGGAATTGATAAGTGGGCGACTGGCTGACTACTCCACATTCCATTCAATTCAGCAGAGTGCCATCCCGTGTAGCGATTTTGAGCATTGTGAAAATACCGTTCTTCATTCTTGTTGCCATTAGCATGGCGATCTGAGATGCGAATTTTTACACCAACTTTTGAATGAAAGGCACACAACTCACGAATTTGATTTTTTTCATCTAAGCGAGTTAAACGAACACTACTTGGGATGACATCGGCGCGCTGAATGACGATCCAATGTGGATGTTGAGTATCTAACTTCTGTTGATTCACACGAAGTTGCTGGGCTTCTCCACGGCGGTTTTTAAAATGCACAACGTAAGTATCAGTCTGACTGCGAATGCCATGTTCTAGATAGACCAAGATACGCGTATCCTCACCCGCATGTTGCGGCGCTGCGGTCATGAGAGCGACAAAACTACGCGCGATTTTGTCATAATTGGCGTCATGCAATGCCACATTATCCAGCTGCTCATCGAGATCTGCACCCACACTTAAAATACTAATTTTTTCATTCCATTTTGCATCGGCATAATCTGACCAATAGCTCGGCCACAAAGGAGTAAAGCGGCTGCCGCTATTGAGTCGTGGCGACAAAATTTTGGACGCATGAAAAAAATCACGATTAATCTCGACTATCTCTTCGACAGTTTTCCAACGACGCGCCTCCAGACGCATATCTGCTGCTTTGTCATCGTTAGCAGTGAACGCCTGAGCTGCCAGCAAACCAGAAAAACCAAGCACAATGATCATGGCAAGCTTGCGAACAACCGCTGCATTTTTTAGGTAATCAAACAGACCAAGTATCCCCGCAGCGTAAACGCAACTCCAACCAAAGTGCGAAAAAATCGTATGCGAATAAGCTCTAGCTTGCCCCTCCATCACCCAAGCTTGGTATTTTGCCGTGAGTGCTACTGGCACGATAGGTAGAATGGCGATAGTCAATCCGACTAACACAATACCCCGAAGAGACAGTACGGTTTTTTGTTCTTTCCCCTTGCTTGAAATAGCGATATAGAACAAGAATAAGGTAATGCAACACGCCGCAAATGCGATGGGCTGATGCAAGGATCTTTGTAAATTCCGAGTAAGATAATAGGTGATGGTTTCACTAGATCCGCTAACGGGATCATTGAACGCCAACACATAAGGGAAGAAGAATTCAAAGAGCGCTGATCCACTCATTGAAAAGTGAAATAACGTGGTCACAAACCGATGTAGGTCAAACGCTGTGACGACATGCCCGTCGTAAATACTGGGATGAAAATGTTTCCAAGCGATGTAGAGCACGGCGTACGTCAGGCTAGCGATAAAAAAACCTAAAAATACCGATGCACCACGATGACGAATTTGAAGCTTTCGAACACCAACAACAACGCTACTGCTGTCAAATTGATGATTCAGGAAAATTGCATGAGACAAAAATAGCAGAACAAAAAGTACAGTCACTCCCTCGTGATTAAACAACGAGAAAAGGAATAGAAGAATGGAAAAAATAAGGAATCCACGTCGCCCTGTTTGTACATATTGGCGCGCCAAATACAAGGAAGCAATAAACGTCGTTGCGGCCACCCAAGTTAACAGGGGATAGGTTACCAGTATCGAGCCATCCCATTTCACTGCAAAAAAAGCAGTGAAAATGCTGGCACTCAACAGTGCAAAACGATTGCCCGCAATTCTAGACAGATAAAAGAAAAACGACATAAAGAATAATACAAAGCTCCCTAGTCGCAGCACTTCGCCCCATATCGTGCCCTGTGCCTTCAAGGTATAAAGCATAAGACTGCCTGACACATAAGCCCAAATACGTCCCTGCTCTTTAGCCCACTCTCCGACCACATCTTTAGCATGATTTTGACCAAACAAAATCCATGTCGCGTCATCGGTGTGCATAGGACCCAAGTCCCAAACCCGCCAACAAATCAGGAACAATAAAACGGCGACGAAACTAAACGCGAGTTTAAGAACAAAAGATGACGAATCTATGTCGAAGCGGGAGGGGAAAAGCCTATTTTGCATAATGGATTGAGGTTGTACTTACTATGTGTTTTTAATTGCCCAACATTACATCGTGTGGATTCGCCAGCTTCCCTCCGATTTCACCTAATAAATCACCAAAGACTGGAGAAATACGGATAAACGCCGACCATCAGGGAATTGAGGCGTTTTCGATGGCTCATGTGGAAATTCATGTTTCAGATCTATCTTGACACCTGTTGCTGACGCATTGAATTGAATAATTGGCGCCTGCGACAGATCAAACCAGCCTAAGTCACTACCATTGATAACAACACGAGTTCGTGTGTTCTTACCAAAGTAGTGCCCGATTAATTTAACACCTGCGATCTTCTGCTGGGAATTTCCTGGAATGGTGATGACTGAGCTATCCCCATCAGACCAACGTCCATTCCACACTCCGCCCCCAGTCTCAATGCCACTCCAACCACTACTAAATTGAATCTTTCCTGTATCTGAAAATGCAGCGAAATCAATCACTCTCGCGTCGACACAATGTAAATTGCCATTCAAATAGCGCCACCCTTGAGCGGCATTCGCGTACCGATTGTCCAAGCCTAATACCAGTCCTTTACCACAGAGCTGTTGATCGACATTGGCATTCGAACCATGAAACAAAATCTTGCTGGCTTTACCTCGATATTCAAATTTGTAGAATTGATCAATCGCCAGCTCTGCGCCGTCTCTATGGGTCATTCGCTCTACAAAAATCTCAGGCTCTGGATTGTAAAATTCGGGAAGATGCTTCACAAATGCCTTAGCGATTGGACTAAATTCAATTTCATTGTATCGAAGGGCACTCACAGCACATAGCAGCTGAATCACAAACACAGTGATCAATAGCGAGCTATTTTTACTTTCCAATTGTCGCCACAGCATTAGAAAAAGAGCCAGAAATGGCATCCCAGCCCAAAAAGCGTAACGCATCATGCCGATTGCACCTGAATTCCAATTTCCAGTCGTCAGCGCAGGCAAAGACAGCGCAATCGAAAATAAAACGGTGACGACAACCAAAGCCAAGTATCGTAAAAAATCTGGTTGAGACTTAACGAGCCGTACCACAAGAAAAACGATACCCA
This sequence comes from Affinundibacterium seohonense, assembly GCF_014284305.1. Classification (GTDB taxonomy): domain Bacteria; phylum Pseudomonadota; class Gammaproteobacteria; order Burkholderiales; family Burkholderiaceae_D; genus Undibacterium; species Undibacterium seohonense. The sequence goes on along the minus strand of NZ_JACOFW010000002.1, from coordinate 122,510 downwards.
ACCAAATTCCAACAAAACCAATCATCATCCCTTGATTCAAATCGAAAAAGAATGAAACCAATCTCTCCCAACTCACCAAACTGGTATTTGTCGCGACTTTAACAATGATATTGGACACGCCAAACGCCCACAAATTGAAGCCGATGCTACTCAGAAAAAGCAGCACACCGATGGCAAGTCCAAGTACCGCTGGGATAGAGAATTGCTGCTTAACATTAAGCAAGGCATTCTTACTTGGCTGATAGTCGTGCACTAATCGTAGCAAGGGAACAAAAGCCAGCGCCAAGATAATCGGAGGGTTTTGTGTTGCTGCTAGACCGATCAATATTCCAGCGAAAATAGGTCGCCCATTCAAGTAAAGAAGTATCGCGGCACACAGACTGGCCGCGCTCAGCGTTTCTGGCCCTAACCAGAAACAATAACTCCACCCGCCAGAAAGTAAGAAAAGCAAAATGCTGAAAAACGCTTTGCGTTGACTATCGAAGAATCTAAAAAAACAGATTCCCAATAGCAAAATAAAACTCAGGTTAACAAATAAAAAGCTCTCAATCGGTGCTATTCCCATCTTCTGAAAAATCTGAAATGGAATGGCTGCAAGTGCCGAGTAGGTAAAGAAATGGATCGCATAAACCTGGCCGTTCATCCCGCGATAAAACCCTGGCTTGGGAACCTGTGAGTCAGTTTGCATGCCATTGACAGTCAATTGCAAATGTCCTTTCATTTCAGGAATCAGTGTCTGCAAACGCTGTATATCATTCAGTTGAATGTCCGGTGAATAGTGTGTGCCAAGCGCGTCGCTCATTAAGACATATTCATCAATATCCCCCTGCAACAGCACTTTTTTTGAAAAGAATACGGCCAAACATATGATCGCCATAAGAACGATAAATTGATGGGTTCTAGTTATTTTTTTAAACATGTTTTATTTTACGTTGTCACAGCTCACGCACAGTATTTTGTACCGTTTGTATCGATTGGCTTGCCCGATCTTTCTATTCTTAAAATTCGCTATACCCAACTGATCTATTCGCTGCCATTACAAAAACAGCCAAACTCACTTAAACGCCACGAACTCAGCGCTAAGATTGAAGAGGCTATTTTCATACACCGATGGGAAACATAAAATACCGTCACAACTACGTATCTTGATGCCGCATTGAACTCAAAAAAATGTTAAAGATTTTACCAAAAAATCCACGATCAAAACTGATGAATTTGGGCTCATGAATAAAAGCATAGAATTACGAAGGAAAAAATACCCCCCCTGGTTTTGCTCATTTTTTTTCATTTTCCGCCCATTTTTCGCTCATTAATAGAAAGTGCAAAACGCAAGCAAGTTACAATTGCTACACGTCGGCAAGCGCTGTTGCCATACCAATCAATACTATGAACACGATCTCACCATGACCAAAATTATTTCTGCCAATTTAAATGGCATTCGTTCCGCAGCAAAAAAAGGGTTTTTTCATTGGATGGAGAAGGAGTCGCCTGATTTTCTTTGTGTGCAAGAGTTGAAAGCACAGCAGGCGGATATGACTGATGAGTTTCTGCAGCCGCACGGCTACCATGGTCATTTTCACTATGCAGAAAAGAAAGGTTATTCGGGTGCTGGGGTCTATAGCAAGAAAAAACCAGATGCCGTCCACATCGGCTTTGGCAGTGCAGAATTTGATCCAGAGGGACGCTATGTGCGTTGCGACTTTGACGATTTATCGGTGATTTCTGTGTATTGTCCGTCTGGCTCATCCTCTCCTGAGCGCCAAGAAGCAAAATTCCGTTTTATGGGCGAATTTGCGCCGCATTTGAAAGACTTAATCAATGCTGGAAGAGAATTGGTGATCTGTGGCGACTGGAATATCGCGCACAAAGAAATCGATCTCAAGAACTGGAAAAGCAATCAAAAGAACTCTGGTTTCTTGCCAGAAGAACGTGCTTGGATGACGCATTTATTTGAAGAGATGGGCTGGGTGGACGTGTATCGTCGCCTACATCCAGACACGACTGGCGATGCCTATACTTGGTGGAGTAATCGTGGTCAGGCTTGGGCGAATAATGTGGGTTGGCGTATTGATTACCATGTCGCGACCGCAGGTATTGCGACCAAAGCGAAATCCGCTGCGATATACAAAGAAGAGCGCTTTAGTGATCATGCACCTTTAATTATCAATTATTAATTATTGATAAGCGCGTATTTGACGCAAAAAAAGCTTGGTGAATTCACGTTCACCAAGCTTTTTTATTCTGCAATCTAGTCGCTTCAATTCACGTCCGGAATGCCCTTCACATTACTGCGGTAGGGAGGCAAACTCGCGAGGTTGGCACCTTTAGCTCGTGCGTATAAAGGCATGACTTCAGGAAAATGTTTGCGAATTTCTTTGATCCGATCTTCTCCGGCAGGATGCGTGGATAACCATTTTGGCGGCGCTTTTTGATTTACCACACCCATTTTTTGCCACAGAGTGACACCGGCTCGGGGATCGTAACCTGAGCGTGCGGCTAAATCCATACCGACGATATCACCTTCTGTTTCGTCCTCACGGGAAAATTTCAACATGGCGACATTACCTGCCGTGCCAGCAATGCCTGCGACCATATTACCGTCATAACCTTTTGATTCGGCAAACAGGCCTAACAATTTTGCTGCGCTATTCATCGCCATCGATTTACCTGCACGTTCAGCACCATGCTCACGCAGTGCATGGGCGATTTCGTGTCCCATGATTATCGCGACTTCATCGTCAGTCAGCTTGAGGGTATCGAGGATGCCCGTGTAAAATGCAATTTTTCCGCCTGGCATGCAATACGCATTGATTTGCGGGGAGGCAATCAGGTTTACTTCCCATTTCCATTCCTTAGCGCGGGGATTCCATGGCAAAGCGAACGGGATCATTTTCTTTGCAATCGCTCGCAAGCGTATGACTTGCGGATGATTATCCGGGGCCAATTCACGTTTCTGTTGCGCGGTTTGCATCGTCGTTGTGTATTGCTGGGCGGCTTGCCCTTCTAAGGCGCCACTCGGCACAATCTTTCGCATAATCGACATTTTGCCGACGTTGACGCCTTCTTGAGGTGCGCTGTTCTGCGCCATCAGAGGCAAACTGAAAGTCAAACCTGCTGCAAGCAACAAAGATAGGGAAGAAGATTTCATAGCGACATTATGGTGTTTGAATACTTTTATCATAGCACTCTCCAATTTATAAAACTGCAAAGTATTGTGAATTTGACTTGCCCGAACTCAAACCGCGTAGGCAAACAAAGTTGATTTTCATACAGATTCTTTGCCGCTGGTTGAGCCCGATGGAGCAGCTCCCGCATCGCCTAACACTTGTTTAATCCAAGGCAGCATCAAATAGGCTGGAAAAGCCAGCAAAAAGGTGAGCAAGAAATACGAGGTATAACCCATTTCTTGCGCACCAACACCGCCGGCCCATCCAGCAATGGAACGTGAGAAGGCGAAGATGGATGACAAAATTGCGTACTCTGTTGTGGCTTTTGATTTATCCACAATCGCCATCATAAAGGCCAAGAAGGCACCAGTGCCCAAGCCTTGCGTCAACGATTCAATCGCACTCGCGCTGTACATAATCGCCTGATGTGACAGCGCAATGTCAGTACCCTGCGCGACTTGCGGAATCATCATCGCGGCAATCACGTAACCTAAGTTGGAAAATGCCTGCGTCAATCCTAGTAACCACAAGCCCTTATAAATACCAACGCGATCCGTGTACCAACCGCCGAGCACACCGCCAGCGATGGATAATGCCAAACCCAAATTGACCGAGATCATGCCAATCTGCGTATTCGTAAATCCGCTATCCACCCAGAACGGCTTGATCATAAAGCCAATCGATGAATCCGCTAATTTGAAGATCAAAATAAAACAGATAATCACGAACGCGTGCTTGCGGTTTAGTAGCGAAATCAAGGCACCAAATACCGGACCGTTTTGCAGTGATTCCCAATGCGTTGCCGAAATACGTTTGAAACCATATCGGAAGATGAATGCCGCCAACAAAATGAGCGCAACTGGAATCGACTTAAACCACCAAGCCTTCTTCAATACCGCGATGGATTCAATGCTTAGTGCGTTAAAGATCGGCCAGAGCAAGGCCAAGATAAACATCGCAATCGATAGCATCAATGCTGGGCTCTCAGTCAGAAAACCAAACTCCTGATTCGCACTAACTTTGTTCGCGTTCTCAATACGCGCATCTTCTTTTGGTGCAGATAAACTCAGTATCGCCATACCGACAAAAATCACCGCAGACAACCAATAAGTCGCGTTCCAGCCAGCATAATCAGAGAACCATAATAAGGCACCCGCGGTCAGCATACCGACACGGTAAAAACCAATCCGAAAACCGTTCGCTAGACCGAATTCACGCTTATTCAAACGTTCTATCGTATAGCCATCAATCGCAATATCATTGGTCGCCGACAATACGGTAAACACGCCGATCGCCACCCAAACGCCGGAACCAAAACCAGCGTTATAGGCGAAATACATCATCACCAAACCCATGCCAATATCGACTGCGGCCATCCAGTAGCGATGCCGACGAGTGTAATCAATGACAGGTGCCCACAAAAATTTTAATGACCACGCCAACCCGAGCAAACTAAGCAAGCCAATCTTGGATAACTCCACGCCCTGCTGCCGGAAATATACAGGAAATAGATCGTAGAACAAACCCAAAGGGAAGCCTTCTGAAAAATACAAAAGGCTTACCCAAAATAACTTGGAACGTAATAAATGCGATTTCGCAGCGGGTTCGATTTGACTCATTATGCAGATTTCTTGCGTAAACGGAAAACCGCAAGACTACCACGCAAATTCGGTAGCCAGTGTATCTGTTTGCCTTCATGCAGCGCGACGCATTCCATCACTTCTAAGCCAACATCGTCGGCCAGATCGGCAAAATCATAAATCGTTGCACAACGTACGTTGGGCGTGTCATACCATTCAAACGGCAGCGACTTTGACACTGGCATCTTGCCACGCAGCAGTGCCGTGCGGTGCGGCCAATAACCGAAATTAGGGAAGGACACGATTGCCTCGTTACCAACGCGCGCGATGTCCCGCAAAAGTGGCTCGACATGCTTCATCATCTGCAAAGATGACAAACACAAGACGGTATCAAATGCATGTTCGGCAAAAATGCTCAAGCCGTTTTCCATATCCTGTTGAATCACGTTGATGCCGCGCTTGGCACATTCCAGCACTTTATCGTCAGCGATTTCAATACCGTAACCCGTGCATTGTTTATCCGTTTGCAGATAATCGAGCATGACGCCATCACCGCAGCCCACATCCAAAACATGCGCCTGTGGTCGAATCCAATCCGCGATGAAAGCGAGATCAGGCCGTAATAATTTCAATTCTTGGACGTTCATGCAAACTCCTGCGCGATACGGTTGTAATAGGCGGCGACAAAATTCAAATAGCGCGCATCATCCAATAAGAATGCATCGTGACCATGTGGCGCATCAATTTCAGCGTAGCTCACGGTGCGCTTGTTATCCACTAGGGCTTTAACGATTTCACGACTACGTTCTGGAGAAAATCGCCAATCGGTCGTGAATGAAGCGAGCAGAAATTGTGCTTTGGTCACCGCTAATGCTTTACTCAGGTCACCGCCATGCTCACGCGCAGGATCAAAGTAATCGAGTGCCTTGGTAATCAACAGATAGGTATTCGCATCGAAATAGTCAGAGAATTTGTCGCCTTGGTAACGCAGATAGGATTCGATTTCAAACTCAACACCATAACCAAATTGGTAGTCGGCGGTTTTGAGTTCACGACCAAATTTCTCAGCCATGTCGTCGTTCGACAAATAGGTAATGTGACCGATCATGCGTGCCACGCGCAGACCATTTCTCGGCACGACTTTATGTGCATAAAAATCGCCTCCATGAAAATCTGGGTCCGTCAAAATCGCCTGACGTGCTACGTCATTGAACGCAATGTTTTGCGTGGAAAGCTTCGGCGTTGAAGCAATCACCACACAGTGACGCAGGCGTTCAGGGAATAAAATACTCCAAGCCAAAGCTTGCATGCCGCCGAGCGAGCCCCCCATCACAGCGGCAAACTGGGTGATGCCCATGTCATCCGCAACACGCGCTTGAGCACGTACCCAATCTTCTACCGTCACGACCGGAAAATCTGCGCCGTATTGTTTACCGGTCGCGGGATTGATATGCATAGGGCCAGTCGAGCCAAAGCACGAGCCTAGATTATTAATACCAATGACAAAAAATTTATTCGTATCCAACGGCTTGCCGGGACCAACCATGTTGTCCCACCATCCAACATTTTTTGGCGGATCAGCATAATACCCAGCCACATGATGCGAGGCGTTTAAGGCGTGACAGACCAGCACAGCATTCGATTTGTCGGCATTGAGTGTGCCGTAGGTTTCCACCATCAAGGTGTAGTCGGCGATGCGAGCGCCGCTCTGCAAAGGCAGAGGTTCAATGAAGCGATACGCTTGTGGCGTGACGATTCCAACGGATGACATAAGCTATTCCCTAGAGACCAGCGGTCTCAACTTTAAAAAAATAAATTTAAAAGGGGGCTAAAAGAGGGGCTGAATGAAGGAAGGTACTGCGGCATTCAAGCTCGCTTTAGCCGTATTTATTTGTTCAAATATCTATTTAGATAATTAAACCGCGCCCGCAAGCTGATTTCAAATCGGCGCAATGTTCGAAGGATAACCAAGTATAAGCGTCAGGTCAAATCTCGCGTTGGAACAGGCGGGTGATTTAAATGCACTTTAGGCTTTTCATAAAAATCACGCTGCATTCGACAAAACAACACCACACTCAATGCAAGGTGAAAACAAAGTGATAGCGTAATAGCGACGATTTCACTCTGCCATATGCCATACAAGAACCCATAAAATATCAAAAATACATTTAAAACCAACACCGCATTCATACATAATCGTTCTATACTTCCTTCGATGTAATTTTTGAATATCGAAGGGGGAAGGTATGACAAACTACAAGAATCCAAGGCGCAATCAATGCGACCAAGTCACAAGCAGAATGCCCAATGCAAAACAACTAGGAATGCTGACACTTTGGCAGAGTTTGTTATGTTGGCTGGCGTTGATACTATCGAATGTCGCAATCGCACAGATGCAACCATTGCCGAGTACTGGGCCCATTGCAGACCCAATTAGTACATCGGTTCAGGAAAGCAGTGCGAACAATGTCATACCATCGTTAACCTCGGGTGGCGCACTCAGCGTACAAGTTAGCGCTCCAGCGTTACACGGTGTGGTCACGGTAAGTGGGATGAACTTTATCTATACACCGAATGCTAACTATAGTGGACCCGATAGTTTTTCTTATACCGCGCAAAATACAGGGGGCACCTCGGCACCGGCGTTAGTTAGCATTACCGTGACACCAATCGCACCGACCGTGAATACGGTAAGTGTGAATCTCACAGCCAATTCGATCAACAATATCATCCCTGCCAATATCGTCGGCACGGCGACCACCATCAGTTTGGTTAGCACACCTCTGCATGGCAGCGCCAGCGTCAGTGGATTAAGCATCATCTATACGCCAGTTGCAGGCTATATCGGCTCTGATACGTTTCTCTACAAAGCAAGCAATATCGCTGGGGATTCAGCTCCTGCATCCGTGTCGATCTATGTCAACGGCACCCCGCCAGTCGCGAACCCCGTGAGTTCCAGCGTTGCGCAAAATAGCTCTAGTAATGTCATTAGCCCTAGCATCATCGGCACTGCTACTACCCTTGCAATCAGCGAGCTCCCAGCCCATGGCAATGCGACGGTGAGCGGCATGACGATACTGTACACACCGTCCCCCAACTATGTCGGACCAGATAGTTTCAGCTATATTGCCTCGAATGCGAGCGGCACTTCACCAGCGGCAAACGTCACTATCACGGTCAACCAAGTCGCTCCCACTGCCAACACCGTCAATGGCTTTGTCTTGGCGAACAGCAGCAATAATGTCATTCCCAGCAGTATTCTCGGAACCGCGACCAGCATTACTTTAACCAGCGCACCAGCCAATGGCTCGGCTAGTGTCAGTGGTTTAGATATTATCTACACGCCAAATGCAGGTTTTGTCGGCACCGATAATTTCAAATACATTGCCTCGAATGCCGCAGGATCCTCTAGCAATGCATCGATCTTCATCGCCGTCAGCGGCGTTGCACCAGTCGCGAATACGGTCACCACCACCGTCTTACAAAATAGCAGTAGCAATTCGATTAGTAGCAACATCACTGGCACGGCAAATAGCATTGCGATCGTCAGTCAGCCTACTCACGGAACGGTCAGCATTAGCGGATTAACTATGATTTACACACCCGCGGCTGGTTACGTCGGCGCGGACCATTTTACGTATCGTGCTACAAACTCCTATGGCACTTCTGCCGTGGCCGATGTCAATATTAACGTCAATGGCATTGCTCCCGTCGCCAATCCTGTGGCTAGAGTGGTAGTAGCAAATAGTAACAACAATAGTATTGCCAGCAGCGTCATTGGTGCAGTCGACAGTATTACCGTAGCCAGTGCCCCTTTACATGGCACTGCCAGCGTAAGTGGTTTAACTATTCTTTACTCACCTACCAGTGGCTATGTTGGTAGCGATACCTTTACCTACACTGCCACCAATAATTATGGTACCTCTGCCGCTGCGACTGTTTCAGTGACGGTCAACGGCATTGCACCGAATGCGAATGCAATCAACGCCAATGTGTTCTCCAATAGCAGCGGAAATCTCATTGCTAGTGCCACAGGTGGTGGCGCAACCAGCATTGTTTTGGTCAGCGCGCCATCATTTGGTTCTGCGAACATTAGCGGCATGTCGATTTCTTACACGCCGAATCCAGGCTTTATTGGTACGGACAATTTCAGCTATGCTGCGCAAAATGCGTTTGGTACGTCATCTCCAGCCAGCATCAGTATTATCGTCAAGGATAGTGTGCCAGTCGCAAGTGCTGTCAATGCGACCGTTTTGATGAATAGCACAGCCAACAGCATTACGCCAAATGTGATTGGTAATCCAACTAACATCGTGTTAACGAGCACACCTAGCCACGGTTCCGCCAGCATTAGTGGATTACAGATTATTTATACACCGAGCAGCAATTACATCGGTGACGATAGCTTTAGCTACCGTGCGTTCAATGCCACTGGTAGCTCTAGTAGCACTCCGGTTAACATTCGCGTCACCGGAAACGCACCTAGTGCCAACCCTATTACGACGGCGGTCTTGACCAATAGTAGCAGCAACGCTATTCCTAGCCAAACCAGTGGTGTGGTCAGCTCTATCGCCATCTTGAGCGTACCGCAGCATGGCGTAGCGCAAGTGAGCGGAACATCGATTTTATATACGCCCAATTCAGGCTACGTTGGCAATGATGTATTCACCTATATCGCTAGTAACAGCTTTGGCAATTCTCCAGCTGCCAGCGTTAACATCACGGTCAATCCAATCGATGCCCCAAACTTACCCACAGCACGCGATATCAGCATCAACGTGATCAGCAATAGTAGCAATAATCCAATCGCAGCCGCTACCAGTGGTATTGTCACGACCATTGGTATCGGGCAAGCGCCAAGCAAAGGCATCGTCAGCGTCAATGGATTGTCCATGTCGTATACCCCGACCGCAGGCTTTGTCGGTACGGATAGCTACACCTATTTCGCCACCAATAATGCGGGCAACTCCACTCCAGCCACGGTCAGAATCACCGTCACAGGCACAGCTCCCGTAGCGAATCCCATTACTACCAGCATTCTGACGAATAGCAGCAATCAAATACTCACGCCAAGTATCACTGGAAACGCCAATAGCATTAGCATCAATAGCAATCCAGCACATGGCATCGCCACTATCAATGGCATGCAGCTAAGTTACACGCCACAAGCTAACTTTATTGGGGTCGATACATTTACCTATGTGGCTATGAATAGCAATGGAAGTTCTGCGCCAGCGGCAGTCACCGTCACGGTCAACGGCATCGCCCCAACTGCCAATGCGATCGCAGTGACCGTCGATACCGACAGCAGAAATAATGCCATTGTCAGCGATACCTCAGATAACACCGTCAGTATTGCGCTGCTCACAGCGCCAGCGCACGGAAGTGCGAGCGTATCCGGTCTCGGCATGACCTACACACCGCAAGCCAATTTCTCGGGTGCGGATAGCTTTACCTATATCGCCAAAAATGCCTACGGTGAGTCCACCCCGGCGACTGTCACTATCACAGTAAAAGCTTTACCGACACTGCCTTTGCCGATCGCTAATCCGGTCAGTAGTGAAGTGATGATGAATAGCAATGCTAATCCGATTGCGGCAAGTGTTTCAGGTAGCTTCACGCAACTGAACATCAACAGAAGTCCTGCGCACGGCACAGTCAACATCAGCGGAAATCAATTTATCTACACACCGAACAAAGACTTTAGCGGTACGGATAGTTTTAGTTACCAAGCAGCGAACGCCAGCGGACGTTCAAACGACGCACTCGTCAATATCAACGTCAAGCAAACCCCGCCAATTGCGAATGCAATCAGTGAGGTTGTTGAGTCGACTCAATCCAATATTGTCGTGCGAGTCAATACGAATGGCACTTTCGACAGGATCACGATTAGTAGTCCAGCTAGCCATGGTATTGCGGTCGTGAATGGTGTCGACATTTTGTACACACCTGCAGCCAATTTCGTCGGCACTGACAGCTTCACTTATTTTGCCACGAATGCCGCCGGTAATTCGACGCCAGCAGTGGTGACCGTGGTTGTCAAAGCCAAACCACCGACACTCGCGAATGGCAATCTTCAAATCTTAGCTGGCACTTCCGCTAGCATCGATCTGGCTAGCCTTTTGAGCACTAGCGCTGGCGCGACTGCGACCTTTAGCATTGCCTCGCAAGCCGCCCATGCCAACGCCACGATGAATGGCTCACGCTTAACCGTCAATGCAAACCTCAATTACACCGGCAGCGATCAGGTGCGGATAGTGGCCAGTGTCAATGGACTTACTTCAAATATCGCCATCATCACACTCACTATTACGGGCAGGCCAGATCCCGCCAAAGATCGGACTGTGCAGGCTCTTCAGACCACCAAAGCTGCTGTCATCACACAATTTGAACGTCTGCAACTCGAAAACTTCAATAGCCGTCTCAACGAGATCGCCAGTCAGAACTCAGGTTTGCGAAGCAAAGAAGACAAAAAGAAAAATGAAGATGCCTGCAGCAAAGTGGCACTTTGGGCTGGCGGCTTAAATTCTTTTAGCTCAGTTGCGGCTGAATATGAAATTAAGCAGCACAATGGCGGGGCAAGTTTTGGGGGAGATCGCTGTATCGGCAGTCCAGATACCTTCATCGGCTTTGGCGTTGGCTATGCCAATAGCCGTGGTGAATTACGCGGGCAAAATGCCACAATGAATGCACAGGCGCGCAATATCGCGAATTACGGTCAACTCAGTCCTTTGCCATTCTTTAATTTCTCCTGGGTCGTTGGTGTCAATGACATCAGTAGTGACTACACCCGGACAACAGAACAATTGAGCAGCGCATCCGGCATGGCGAGTCCACCGATGTATGGCATCGCAGCGGCGCCAGCGAATACAACGCAGCACACCGGCAAATGGTCAGGCAAACAAAAAATGGGATCCACTTCGGTTGGCTTTGATGTCGATTTTACCGACTTCAAAATCTCACCATATCTGCGATTGGATCGCTCGGTCATCACCATTGGTGCCTATACCGAGACTGGGGATGAACGTAGCGCCCTGCGTTACCAGCCACAAAGCTTTAACAGCCAAAGAACTACGCTGGGCATGAATACCGAAACTCTGATCAAAACCCGTTTCGGTGAACTCACGCCACGCCTACGTTTTGAGTATCAAAAAGATGTCGGTAAACGTGACGATATCAAAATTAATTTCGTCGACAATCCTAATAGCACGCCGTATCTTATCAACGGTAGCAAATTAGATCGCCGATTATTCCACATGGGAATCGGTGGTGACTTACTGTTAGAAAATGGATGGGTCATTATTCTAAATTATGGCTATTACCGTTCTAACGAAGGCAATAGTTCAAACGCTCTGCGCCTACGTTTGTCTTATCGCCTATAGCCGACTAGCAAACTAACTTCAACCCAAGCCTCGTATAAAATACGGGGCTTTTTTTATTTTCAATCGATTGTATCCCGCACCAACATGTCAAATTCCCCTATTGCACCAAGCATTCGGCAAGCCTGTCTTTTTTGGCTAGAACTTGGCTGTAGCAGTTTCGGAGGGCCGGCAGGACAGATTGCCATCATGCATCAAGAGCTGGTCGAAAGACGTCATTGGATTTTAGAAAATTGATTTCTGCATGTGCTCAACTATTGCATGCAAATGCTTGGCCCAGAAGCACCGCAGCTAACCACTTATCTGAGTAAGTTATTGCATGGTAGTCGGGGTAGCATCATTGCGGGCACAATTTTTGTATTACCTTCGTTATTGCTCTGAATTCTCTTATCCTAATTATCCATTGCCACTAGTAGCCGGAATTTTTATGGCATCAAATCCGCTGTTACCGCCATCGTGATTCATGCCACCCATCGTATAGATGTGCGTACGCATAAAAAATGCCAAAATGTGGAAATTGCTGGTGCAGCATTCGTCGGCGTGATTGCCAACTTCACGATCTTTTTTTTACTATTCATATGCAGTGACCAGATGGCTGGTGTTCACGTATCGACCTAACGTCCGCGGTTTTCGCTATATCTGCCTTGCTTGCAATATGGAGATTCAAAGTCAATGCGGTGATGGTGATTATCAGTTGCGCTGTGTTTGGTTGGATCATATCTTTTCTGGGTACAAACTAAATCACCCAAAATCGCGCAGGACAATCAGCGATCAACTTGGCGTAATAATGCCCAATTTGATCGCCTTCACTACGGCTTGCTGACGTGTTTGTACATCAAATTTCCGCATGATATTGGCGACATGAAAATTCACCGTGGCTTCCGAACGGTTCAAAATTCTCGAGACTTCCCAAGAGGATTTCCCCGCGGTCACCCACTTTAAGCATTCCAATTCACTTGCGGTTAGCTTAATTCTCACTGCGGGCTGCGACGCCATCGTAACGAATTTTCGAGATGACTCTAATGCATAATCACGCAACATCGACATCACAGCCAATTCTTCTATATGTGGCGAATTGGCGGCATGATCCTTATCGTTGGCAACAAAACTCAGCATACCAAACTCATTTCCACTGCCATGCATAGGAAAACTGATGCCAGAGCGCAAACCGTAGCCGCAGGCTTGTTCATAAAATTTTCCTTGTGCAGGCCCATGAAAAGTCTCAGACTGCCAGGCAATCGGCAAGTAACTAGTTAGGCAATGTGCCACAGTGGGGTCAACATTATGCATATGCTGCTGGTCGTAAGCCGAACGCCAAGCATGTGGGAAATTGCTCACCAAATAGGCGGTTTCAAGCGGTTGGCGTTTATCAGTAACAAGTCCAAACAAGATGTTTTTAAAACCGAGTTGCGAGGCTAAGCCCTCAAGTTTGGCATTCCATTCAGTTTGGCTATTTGCCTCAAATAAACTGAGTAGTTGATTCGTTTGTAATAGGGACATTTCAATGACAATTTCGAATTAACATCCGCAAACGACGCCTTGATAACTTGTATCGCTCGATCAATGACCACGATTGACGCCTAACGAATCATGCAATCTGCATATGTAGTTTTTAATCTTATCATCAATCTGATTACGTGAAGGAGGATCACAGATCACTTTTCGCGATTTCAGCTGTTTTTTGACTTTATGAAACCTCTTTTGGATCAAAATTTAATATTGAAAATAGGTGTTGCCGCAATGAAAGGCCGTTATCTCTAGCCCTTCATTTTAGCGAATGATCAATTGACTCAATTTAATTCAGCTCTTGACTATTCTTAGTTAAGTAAGTTTGAACCTGTCACTGAATTCGCGTTCAGGACCACTAATGAGGCTTCAATGTCGACATACAAAGCCACTGCGGTTTCTACACCAATCTTCAAAGCAGGACCAAAGCGACGCGTAACGACCCCGGCTCGACGCAGCATCCGTTCGATCGATGTTGTCGTGACGGTCACGTATTGGTCGATTCCATGTTCATGTCCGTAACGAATGATTTCGCCAATCGATTGCATTGCGATAGTAGAGAAACCAAACGATTGCTGACCCTCCGTTTCGATAGCAAATCGGCTTAGCTCCCAAATACGTGGATCTTCCGGCGCAGTTTGACCATGCAACAATTCAGGAAAAGTGTCCTTCAACATATAGGGACCATCCGTCGGCAATAATCTCCAACAGCCGCGTAACAGTCCATTTGGTTCGTGCATCATCATATACAGAGGATCTATCGCATCGTAGCCATCAATCTCCATACCTCCCATAGTGGGAATTGCCCAGCCTTTACGATCACAGAAAACCTTCGCACGCAGTCTATGCATCGCGCAAAGAACAGGTTTTTGGAAACTTTGACGTGCAGCGATTTGTACTTGTAATTGCATGATATCTCCGTAGGTTTCGGGTTTTGAAGTCTTCATTTTTATGCGAAATGCATAAATCAATAACTAGTAGAACTACTAGGTTTTTTATTTTGCACTGTCTGTCATCCTATTTGTGATAGTTGAAAAACTCGTTACTCCCGCTCTTATCGAAGATTACCCAAACACTTCTGTACTGACGACATATTGAATGACGCAACCATGCTGATTACATTCAACATCCCCCCGTCATACAGGAATACTCGATAAGACTACTTTTAACCACGGATCAACAATAACTAAGCTGAGCGCTCTATGATGAACAACATCCCACCTGAAATATCCACAATGTCAAGCATGCCAACAGCACATAAACTCAAATGGCTGCGAAGGAAATTAAAAGAAAATCAAACCGAATTCTGGTCACGCTTTGGCGTTACTCAGTCGCAAGGAAGTCGGTTTGAACAAGGCATGTGTATGCAATCGCCATTGGCGATTTTATTGACCTTGTATATTGAGTCAAAAGTCAACGATGACGACCTCATGGTGGCACGTCAGGATTCGAGACTACAAAATGAAAGAATGGCAGCTTAAAGCTGAATGAAATCAACTTCAAACGTAATTTTTTAGATCCGCAGCATCCCAAGTAACAGGATCGGGTATTTAGAAATTTAAAAAGCACAAAAGAAAAGCGATACGCAGCAAATCTGCGTATCGCTTTTCTTTTTTGGTGCGATAACTTAGCTCTTAGCTACCGATACGACCGCCATCATTTTTAGTGATTACAATCGTTGCTGAACGCGGACGCTTACCTAAACCGTAGCCGGTATTTGCTGGCCATTGACTAGTGTATTTTGTTGGGTCAGCGATATTTGCTGCTGCCGTGGTTTCACCCGGATGCTGAATATTCACAAACAAAGCTTTACCATCTGGTGTCTCAGCAATACCAGTAAGTTCACAACCGACAGGGCCGACTAAGAAGCGCTTCAAAGTATCCGCAGTTGGCTTTTTGCCGACATAGGTTGTCACTGCTAGTGGTGTGCCATCTGTCTTGGTATAGTTTAATGTCACTTTTTCACCATCACCAACTTGGCCTGGCAAACCAGCTAACATCATGCAATTAGTCACATCAGTGAACGCGCCATCATCAGTTTGTATCCAGCAGATTCCTGTGGCTGGACTAAACGCCAAGCCGTCTGGGCTAGACATATCTTGGTCATTAGTCAAACTAGACAAGTTGATTTTGCCCGCGTCCGCACTAGCTTCAGCTGCGAACAAATACACGTCCCATGTGAATGTCAAAGCTGCAGAACCGTCTGTACCTTCTTTCATACGCAAGATGTGACCGTTAGGGTTACCATTTTGCGCAGTCGTGCCTTTCATGTCGGTGTAAGCACGTGGGTTAGCGGAGTCAGGTACTAACTGTGAAGAGCCAGTCGCATTCACGTTACGGTTACTATTATTCGTTAGTGAATAATAGATTTCACCATTCGCTGGGTTAACAGAACACCACTCTGGTCTATCCATTTTCGTCGCACCGACAGCATCGCCGGCTAAACGTGAATTGACGCAAATATCCGCTTGATCAGCGAACTTGTAGTTAGCGTAAGCAGCGATTTGCGCATTGCTCAAACTCAGTTCTATCCATTTACCACTGCCATCAGCGTTGAATTGTGCGACATACAATTTACCGCTATCGAGATACTTATCGCCAGTCGCTAATGGGTTAGTTGAATTCGCATCAGCCGCATCCCAGTTGGCAGTAGAAACGTATTTGTAAATGTATTCGTTACGGGAATCATCACCCATATAAACCGCTAGTGGCTTGCCTGCAACTGGCTTACCAAACGCCGCGCTTTCGTGCGCAAAACGTCCGAGTGCTGTACGTTTTTTAGCCAGTTTTGTCTTGTCATAAGCATCCATCTCAACGATGTAACCCATGCCATTCATCTCATTACGATAGTCATCACTGCCATTCGTGGAGCTGCCTGTTTTACTGATATTCCAACGCACATATTTATCTTCTGTACCGCCAGTTTCCCAACCGTGGCGTGATGGGAGTCCTTGAGAACTACCATAGCGTTTTAAGGCAACGATCGATTTTTCACCGACACGTGCGGTGTCATCAGTGGCGTTACGGGTGAAATAGCCAGCCCAGTTTTCTTCACCAGTGACGAAGCTGTTCCATGGTGTTTTACCAGTGCCGCAATTATTTAAAGTACCGCGTGTTTTTTGTCCGGTGGCGGAATACTTCGTAATCGCCAAGGCATTACCACGTACTGGACCAGACAATTCCATTTCGGTTAAGCAGGTAAAGCGACGATTGAAACTTGAATCTTTAACGTATTCCCATTTGCCGTTAGCCTTGCGCACTTCGACGAAAGAAACGCCGTGAATCGCGGTTTCTTTATCAACTTCGGACGCTGGGCGTGGCAAGCTGGATGTACCACCATTCGCGTGCAAGAAGAATGATGCTTGCTTTTCGTTGGTGGTCGCTTCGTGATTCACACCCAGCAATCCGCGCTCAACTGAAGTCAATGACGCCTTACCATCAGCGGATAAACCAAACCATTCCATACCGTCATGGTGATCACCTGCACGGTTTTCATAATCAGTATCAGTACCGTCGTTTCTATAGGCAGCAGTGCTTGCAGTCAAAGGATCACCCAAAGCATAAATGGCGCTAGCGGTATAACCAACAGGCACAATCACGCTGTCTAACAAGCTCTTAGCCACAGGTGCAAAACCCAATAATTTTTCTACTGGCTTTGGTACCTCAGGTGTGACCACCACCGGCGTGTCATTACTTCCGCAGGCACTGAGCGCGCTAGATCCAATGAAGGCACTAGCAATGGAAGCGGCACCGCCACGTAACAAACTACGACGGCTCAGACGTGAGTCCAAGATCGCACTAAAGTGTTCATTATTGGAGTGGTTATTGCCAATATCATCTGGATCTACAAACGATAGGGCTTTGTCATTCGATTTACTCATAGCTTCTTTTCCTGTGGGTGTTTAGATGAGGGGGAAGGAAGCGGGGAATCATAGTCAGCGTGTGTGACGTCTAAATGACGGATTCATGACAATAAGATGACACGGCAACATCTAGAGCGAAAAATCTAAACAAGGGTCAGCGTGAAAAGCTAAGCACGCTCAAGCCGGTACGACTCAATACGACTCAAAAGCCCATCAAAGAAAGTTGTGCTGACTTTGCCACGCCTTACCAACAAAATTCCTAAATGTATGTATAGCGCAGCCACCTTCTCTTTCTTACCACTGATGGTATCGAAGGATTGGCAGCGATCGCTTTGCTTCGTTTGAAATGGAATGTGAAGTGGGTCATCGCATGGCGTGCTGCAGCTAGTTTGGCAATACGATTTGTCGGGACAATTGTTGGCTAACAGTAATTGCTACATATCTGAGCAAATGGTCGGCTGGTACCGACCAATTGCTGGAGCCTAGACCAGAAACTTAGTCGAGAAAGTCAGAATACTCCTTCTGCGCATAGCCTTTGGTATTTTTCCAAGGTGTTTCTTTACTCAACTTGTTACTCACTTGTATCTCGATAAGGCGGTAAGAGCTACTGGCTTTGTCGCCATTTTCAATGATCAGGGGAATCTGTCTTTGCTCATCCCACAAGACACGTTGAAAGGCGCCATTCTTTTCGCGTTCATACCAAACCGCATTCGGCACATTAGAGACTCGTTTCGACATCGGCATCGCTTTCACTAATTTGGGATCGACTAAGAAATAGCTGTTTTCCCACGAACCATCGAAATTCACATTGCCGTAGTCTGTAGGTGGGATCGAGATGCGTATTTTATTGACGGTGTCAATGTACTCCAACTGCACTTTGTTGTTTTCGAAAGTCACGTGGCGCGGTACGAGCACATGGTTAAAATGCTGATGCGTATCTTCACTATTTTTTTTGTATTGTTTTTTTTGACTGTTGGTGCTTCATGGTCATGCGCAGCACCACCGGCCTTAGGCAAGACGCGATACAGCCAGATGTGTCCATCTCGTCTCTGCATATTGTCTTGATATTTTGCTTCACGGGTAACGCCTTCTGGGGTCAACACTTTGCTGTAATAGCTGATGCTTAAATCAAGCTCAGGTGCTTTGGGAAGATCATTGGCTAGTGCAAGGCTGGAACCGAGAAGTACAAGGGCGAGTAGTGTGCTTGGAACGAATTTCATACGATACCTAAATGGGAAAAACAAACTGCAATAACAGATTTCAATAACAAAAAATGAGTGAGTCGAGGACTCACTCATTTTTATTGCGATGACGACTCAATACGACTTAGAAACCAAACGCCGTTTTCAACAAATTAAATACTTTGGTATTGTCGATCGTGCCTTTGAACAGTTTCGAATTACTACCAGTGGCAAGTAATTTCACATCGCCACCGCCATGTGTTTCGCTACTCAAACGTACACCTGTCTCTTGCAAATAGTTATCTCCCAATACGGTCACGCTGTCTAAGTTGGTACGTGTAGCAGGACGATTTGGGCCGTTACCAAATACCAAAGTCGTGTAAGTATTGCCGTCTGCATCTTTGCTTGGTTGACCAGTTTTGTAGTCACGATTGATATCCAAAATCGGATTACCTTTTTTGCCGTAGCCATTGAATGCCATGGTGTGATCATGGTCAGCCGTCACAATGATCAAGGTATTAGCCAAAGTTGGGTCAGTCAATTTCGCTTTATCCAAAGCGGCTTTAATCGCATCGTCAAATGCAATGGTGTCAGTCAAAGCGCGTTTAGCATTCGTACCATGCAAGGCGTGATCGATACGACCACCTTCGACCATCAAGAAATAACCATTGGTGTTTTGCGAAAGAATATCCATCGCCTTTGTCGTCATTTCCGCCAAACTAGGTTGGTTCGCCCCTTCACCCAATGGTGGCGTTGCAGTACGATCTAATTCAAATTCCAATTGGCTCTTGCTGCTATACAAGCCGATAAATTTTTTGGTGTTTGGTGCGGCAGCCATTTCCGCTTTATTCGCAGCAACCACATAGCCTTTTGCTGCCATTTCCGCTAACAAATCGCGACCGTCAGCGCGACCATTTTTGTTGCTAGTCGCATTGAATGGTGTGAAGTGATTACGTCCGCCACCCATCAATACGTCAACGCCATCGCCCAAGGCAGCATTGTAACCAGCGCCGCCAGGTACAATCTGAGCAGCGATATGGTACTGCGCATTGCGGTTGCAAATGTGAGAAAAAGTCGCTGCTGGCGTCGCGTGCGTCAACTCTGTAGTGGTGATAGAACCAACTGCTTTACCTTTGGCTTTAGCTAACTCCAAAATAGTTGGTACCGACGTGCCGTTACCAGTTGCTGCACAGTTGTTGACTGTGAGATTGCCGTTAGCATCTTTACCTGGCGGCGTGGCGACTGTGTCCGCAGTCATGGAGATGACTTCGTTCTTCATCTTCACGCCTGTCATATATGCCGCCATCGATGGCGCGCTATCGGTTGTTTGTGCATCTGCAGAGAAAGTCTTGATACGTGCTGTACGTTCCAACTTATCCATATTCAAGCTACCGTCTTCACCGTATTTGTAAATACGAGATGCTGTCACTGTGGTTGGGCCCATGCCATCACCCAAAAAGAAAATGACGTTTTTTGCTGTGCTTTGGGCAGCTGCTGTATTGGCGAATGCCATAGCTAAAGTGAGTGCCAGCGTTTTAGCCAGCGGCGCTACAAATGCGTTAGCGATAGAAGTATTTTTCATGATGAATTCCAATTTTTGTTTGATTCTTGATGTCGATGCGCGTGTCGATAAGCATGTAAATGAATTACAGACCAACTGCTGCCTTGATCAAATTGAAGACCTTGGTGTTATCGATCGTGCCGTAGAAGGTATCGGCACCTTTACCGATGGCACCTAAAAATACGTCAGCACCACCGTGAGTTTCGCTACCAGCACCGACGCGGATGGCGGCTTCTTGGTGATAGGTATTGCCGCTGGTGAGGGTTTCATCAAAGTTCGTCAAAATCGAACGTGCACCTTGCGCACGATTTTCACCGTTACCGAAACCAATGATGGAGTAAGGAACGCCGTCTGCATCTTTGTCCGTTGCACCGGTCACATAGTTTTTCACCACACCCAAGACACCTGGGTTAGTTGCCGACGTTTTGCCGGTGCGTTTTGCGTACCCATTCAATACCAAAGTGTGATCATGATCCGCTGTCACGACGATCAAGGTATTTTTCAATTCTGGGTCTGCTACTTTCGCTTTTGCAATCGCCGCTTTGATCGCATTGTCAAACGCGACTGTGTCTTGCAAAGCTTTCTTTGCTGTTGTTTCGTGCAAAGCATGATCGATACGACCGCCTTCCACCATCAAGAAATAGCCTTTGCTGTTTTTCGCTAAAACGTCCATGGCTTTGGTTGTCATGTCTGCCAAGCTTGGTTCCTTTGTTGGATCGCGATCTAAGTCATAACTCATGTGACTAGACGTGAACAGACCAAACAGGCGATCTGTCTTGCTGGCATCGATTGCTGCAAATTCTGTGCTATTGCTCGCGAATGCATAGTTTTTCGCTTTCATTTCGGCGATCAAATCACGGCCGTCAGCGCGCTTGCCGCCATCTTTTGCCGGTACGAAGAATTGCTTACCACCACCGAGCAATACATCCAAACCAGTTGTGCCCAAAGCCGCGTTGTAACCCACGCCACCTGGAACAGCCGCTGCAGCGATGTCGTTTTCTAGATCACGATGACAGATATGGGAATAGGTTGCCGCTGGTGTTGCATGCGTTACGCGTGTGGTCGTCACGACACCAGCAGACAGACCTTTCGCTTTTGCCGCTTCCAACAACGTAGTGACTGGAGTGCCGTTACCTGTGCCGCAATTGTTCGCTAAAAAGTTGCCATTCGCATCCGCAATTGGCGATTTTGCGATTGTTTCTGCTGACATGGAGAGTACTTCATTATTCATCTTCACGCCTGTCATATACGCTGCCATGGATGGAGCGCTATCAGTGACTTGTGCGTCATTTGAAAAAGTTTTAATGAAGGCGGTTTCTGGCAAGGTGTCGATCGTCATTTCGCCGTCTTCGCCAACGGCATAGATACGCGCTGCAGTCAGGGTTGTCATACCCATGCCATCACCTAAGAAGAAAATCACATTCTTCGGTGGTTCGACTACGGGCTGTACGGTGCTGGAATTGTTAGTATTGCTGGTGTTGCTGCTGCAACCAGAAGCGAGTACGCTCAGTGCGCCTAGAACTGAGATCAAGAGAAGATTCGGTTTCATGTTGTCCATCCTACGTGGTCTAAAAGCGTGGACTATAACAAGACTCTATGACCTATTTGTGACCGAATTTTTTCGATTTTTCCTCTTAAGTGAACACTTCTCAGTCATCACGACGTCATAAATTCTTGAGTCAAAAAAAGAGCCTGCGTGGAAAACCAAGCAGGCTCAAACCGGTACTACTCACTTAGTCTTGCCGAGGAAGTGGTGCTTACTCAGGTCGACTTTACCAACAAAAATTAAATCACGATGCCGCCACCTTCGCTTTCTTGCCACTGATGGCATAGAAGGCTTTCATAACCAGACGGTAAATCAAGCGTACGAAAGTTAAGGTCAACACCGCTTCGATCAACGTCACAATCAGGGCTAAAGCTTGGTTGTAACGATCAGCGCGGCGGCCTAATTTTGCCATCATGCGATCACGTGCAATCTCGATGCTGTCGTAAAAACTTGGTACGACTAACAAAGTTAAGATCGTAGACGTGATGGTACCGCCGATAATGGCGATGGCTAATGGGCGATAAAATTCCCCGCCTTCACCCAAGCCCAAAGCCACAGGAATCATGCCGGCAATCAGGGCAAACGTCGTCATCAAGATAGGACGCAAACGAACCCGGCCTGCATGCATTAAGGCGTCTTCGCGATTCATCCCATCCTTCTCTTGTTTGCGCGCCGCATCGAGCAACAAAATCGCATTTTTCGCCACCAAGCCCATCAACATAATGATGCCGATAAAACTCATCAGATTAATCGTACTGCCAGTGATCATCAAAGCGATCACCACGCCAATCAAGGACAAAGGTAAAGACAGCATCACAGCTAAAGGTGCGGTGAAGGAGCTAAACTGCATCACCAGAATTAAGTACATCAAACCGATACCAGAAATCAAAGCAATCAACATTTCAGTAAACAATTCATCCTGATCTTGACCAGCACCGGCCAAAGACAGACCATAGCCCGGTGGGTAATTGAAGGATTTCGCTAATGCCATCGCGTCTTTGGTCACTTCACCGCTGGCACGACCTTGCGCATTAGCAGACACGGTGATCGTACGCTTGCCATTGCTATGCTCAATTGCGGATGGTCCTTTACCCATACTGACAGTGGCAATTTGATCTAAAGGAACCATCTCATTGGTGCCTGCAATCGCAATCGGCAAACGCTCGATATTTTCTTTACTCACGCGATCCGCCGGATGTAGCCGCACTGCCACATCACGTGTTTCACCAGTAGGATCGACCCAGTCACCAACTTCAATGCCAGCGAAGGCGACCCGTAAAGCTTGTGCTGCATCGTTGATAGAAATTCCCATCGAGTTAGCCAGACCACGATTCATTTCTATCTTTAATTCTTTCTTAGGATCTTGCTGCGACAAACCAACATCAACCGCACCTGGAACCTTGCGTAATTCATCCATGTAAGCGCTGGTGATCTCCAATAACTTACGCGAATCTGGACCAGTAAATTCAATCTGAATCGGCTTACGTGCACCATTGTTCAAATCATCTAAGACTACATATTCAGCACCCACCAATTGCTTCACTTTTTCACGCAATTCCACGGCAATCTCTTTAGCACTACGCTCACGGGAGTTTTTCTTACCGATATCGACATAGATGCGGCCACCAGAGGCATTGATATTACTATTAGTTTCTTTCACCTCTGGAATCGTGCGTGCCAAGGCGGCGGCTCTTTCCATTTTCAGGCGTGAATATTCAACAGATGACGATGCAGGGGTGCGAACTTCGATCATCAGATTACCGGAATCTGCGGTCGGCAAAAAGCTCGTACCGCCCAAAGTCACTTGCAACACCAAAGCACCAACAAAACTCGCCAAGGCAATCGCGCCCATCCAACGACGGTGATGCAAAGCCCAAGCAATCACGCGACCATAGCGATCTGCCTGACTGTCAAACCAATCATTAAAGCGCGCCAATACTTTGCTCAAACCTTTTTTCGGTGCAGTGTGATGATCAGCAGGATCGCCCCAATAGGCCGACAGCATAGGATCTAAAGTGAAGGAAATCCCAAGACTCACCAACACAGAACACGTCACGGTCAAGGCAAATGGACGGAACCATTCACCAGAAATACCTGGCATGAAAGCCACTGGAATAAACACAGCGATGATAGAGAACGTGGTCGCAGCAACCGCGAGTCCAATTTCGGCGGTTCCTTCTAAAGCAGCCGTACGACGATCAGAGCCATTTTGCATATGGCGCACAATGTTTTCCCGCACCACAATCGCATCATCAATCAAAACCCCGATGGCTAAGGACAAACCGAGCAAGGTCATGAAATTCAAAGTAAAACCACACAACCAGACCGCGATAAACGCCGCGATCACCGAGGTTGGCAAACTCAATGCCGTAATCAAAGTCGAACGCCATGAATTCAAAAACGCATACACCACAAAGATCGTTAAAACAGCACCAAAAATCAGCGACTCAATCACATTATTCAGACTGTTTTGCGCGTCTTTACCACCATCACGCGTCACTTCTAGTTTGGTACCTGGATGATCTTTAGCGAGATCTTTGTTAATCTCCTCCACTGCTTTGACGACGCTCTTCGCGACACTCACGGTACTCGATTCACGTGAACGTGTAACTTGAATGCCGACATTCGGTTTGCCGCTGCGAATGCTCAGACCATTGATATCCGCGAATCCATCTTCGATGGTCGCGACTTGACCCAAGCGTACGATCTGGTCGCCACGACGCTTAACGACGATGTTTTGAAACTCGGCTGGGCTTTCGATGCGACCAACCAAGCGTATGCTCTCTTCTTCTAAGTCACCACGCACTTTGCCTACAGGTGCATTGGTATTTTGACTGCGCAATGCGGCAACCACTTCGCCAGCAGAAACATTGAATTCGCGCAAGCGTTCAGCACGCAACAGCACTGACAACTCACGACGTAAGGCACCATTCACAGTGACTGTCGCTACACCCGGAACACCACGCAAGCGAGTGGCTAAGGTATCTTCAGCCAAACGTGAAATTTCCGCATGCGTTTGACTACTGGACGACAATGCCAGATTCAAGATCGGCTGCGTCGACGGATCAAAGCGCTGCACGATAGGTTCGCGCATTTCAGTTGGCAATTTATAGCGCACGGTGGAAATCACATTACGCACTTCCTCAGCGGCCTCAATCATATTTTTCTTGAACGAGAAACGCATTTCGAAACCAGCGCTACCTTCGTTCGCGTAAGAATATACCTCGTCCACACCGGATACACTTTGCAGCGATTTTTCTATGCGATTGATAATTTCGCGCTCTACCGTATCGGGTGATGCACCAGGATAAGGGATGCTAACGAATAAGCCCGGAATCTCGACATCGGGATTTTGATTGACGCGCAACTTACTCATCGCGAGTAAGCCCATCGCCATCATCGCTATAATCAAAACGATGGTAGCGATTGGTCGTTTAATACTGAAATCAGATAGAAACATGATCAGTTCCCCATTGCCAAGGTCGTGCTTGCCATCGCTGTCTTCGTGACAGGTGCCGTAGCCATTTCAACTGCCTGGCCTTCTTTGAAATTAGAACTAGGATTACGCATAATGATGTCACCTGCCGCCACGCCACGTCGCACTTCATAATTACCAGTGCGAACATCACGACTGCCCAAGGCTAATTCCACTTTATTCAAAGTCTTACCTTGTATTTTCCAGGCAAAAGACTTGTCACCAGATTTGACGATCGCACCTTCTGGCAACATCAGGGCTGACACAGATTCTGCTTCGATATTTCCTTCTGCATACAAACCAGAAACGCGTGGTTGCTTGCTATCGGAGAAGGCGACCAAGACTTCCACTTGACGAGTCACATCATTTGCCGCTGGATCGAGACGCGTCACTTTGCCGCGGAACTCTTGATTGGCATAGCCATTGATGCGGAAACTGACATTTTGTCCGGTCTTGACCATGCCGATTTTGTCAGCCGAGACGCGACCGACAAAGCGCATGCTATTCGGGTCAATCACTTTGACTAATTCTTTGCCGGCTAAAGCGGTGTCGCCGGCGGACACTTTACGCTCACTTACCACACCATCAAATGGCGCCCGCACCACCGTGCGTTGCAATTGCTGCTGCGCTTGTGCGGCTCGCGCTTTGGCAGCAGAGACTTCCGACTGCGCTGTATTTCTACGCACTTCGGCATCGTCCAAGGCTTGCATCGATGTCATGCCTGAGGCACGTAAGGTTTTTAAACGCTGCAAATTGCGATCCGCCTGATCCAAGGCTAACGCGGCATTACGCGCCGCATCGTTGGCTGAATTGAGATTGTCACGAATTGAGGTTTCATCTAAGCGCACGATCACATCGCCACGTTTGACCGCCTCACCATTTTCTTTCAAAACCTGCAGTACCACAGTTGACACTTCTGCACGCAAATCAGCTTTACGCTCAGGTTGGATGGAGCCTGTTACCACCGGACCTGATGCCATCGCATTACTCTGCAAATTCAATATATCTTCGTTCGCAATAATCAATTTCTCAGGACCCGCTTTGGCGTCGCTTTTAGCCACTGTCGCGGACGCACTGGCGCTCGCGCTGGCTTTTTTGCCGTCTTGTGGCGCATTACTGCAGGCAGTCATAGCGGAAAAAGCTGTGGCAATCGCAACAACGAGTAGGGTTTTACGTAACATGATAGGCACCTGCTAAAGTAATGGAGGAATTCGCGATGGTGAGTATTCCTCAGCAGCATCTTGGCTTCAAGGTGCAATGTTGTGAGTTGCGAGAATTGGGGGATGAAACGCAAAAAATGCGGATTGAAATGAGTTTGCGGAAATGCTAAGCGGTGCCAAGAAAAGTCGAAACAGCGAGAAAGACCAAAGAATCGGTCTTAACTCATTGTCCAGACTTATCGGCGGCAAATAGGAACTCTCTCACAGGGAGAGAGTTCAAAATAGAACGGCGACTACAAGAAAACTAACGCTGAAATGATTGGCGCGAAGCGTCCGAGTCGATCGTTGAGTTAGAGGGCGGCTTTAATGCGAGCAACACGCCTCCCCTGGATAGCAAAAAATAAAGCTACCGGTATCGCTAGTGCGAATGCTGCATGAAAACACGCCTGGAAAAATTCAAGCTGCTGTTCAGCCACATAGACATCATCAGACAACAGAAAGGCGACAACGAGGTCTTGTATGCTTTTGGGGAACCATAAATTAGCTTTCCAATAGGACTCCATATCGCTAATAAAAAAGCCGGCTATCACGGCTGTGCTAACGTAAGCGAGAAAAAACATAATTCTTCGATTCAAAGTCATTCGTCTTCTCGGATTATCGACACTCACTTTTAGTCCTCTAACTTAAGGTTTCAGCAATTACCAGTGACATCATACTGATCGAGCCCATCACGAGTTCATCGCTAAGAATTTCCACATGATCCGTGTCGCGCTTGGCACCCAATATATAGAGTAAAGGCAAATAATGCTCAACGGTCGGAACAGCCAACTGAGCATCTTGTCCAAACTGGGTGTAATTAACTAGCGCCTCAAAATGATTATTCTCAATCGCTGCACGAACTTGCTGGTTGAAACGTTGCGCCCAGTCAAATCCACCAACACGCGGATCTAAACGACGTAAATTATGTACCACATTGCCACTGGCAAGTAGCATTACCCCTTCATCGCGCAAACTTGCTAAGCGTTGTCCCAAGGCGAAATGAAATGCCTCATCCTGATTCATATTTAAACTCAATTGCACCACCGGGATGTCGGCCTCAGGGTACATTTTCATCAACACTGACCAGCTACCATGATCCAAGCCCCAGTCGCGATCCTGATGAACATGGATAGGCGCCAACAGTTGCGCCACTCTTTGCGCCAATTCAGGATTACCAGGTGCAGGATACTGCGCAGCAAACAAAGCTGGCGGAAAACCGCCAAAATCGTGTATCGTCCTCGGCGCTGACATGGAGGTCACGGCCACCGTCGTCGTCATCCAATGCGCAGAAATCGCCAGTATCGCCTTCGGCTGAAAACGCGCACCGAGTTGCTTCCATGTTTCCGTGAACTGATTATTTTCCAGCGCATTCATTGGACTGCCATGGCCAAGGAAAATGGCGGGTTGGGTTTGCGTGTTCATGCTTGCTTCATACAAAAGATAGATGCGATGATTATGGTCTATCTACAGTTTCTTCGCTCGAAATCGAGGCTAACACCCCAAAGACCACAAGGCCGCACGGCGTGCATGCAAACTTGTCGTATCAAACAGCGGCACGCTGGCGTGTGCTGTCTGTACTAATAGTGAGATCTCCGTACATCCCAGAATGATGGCCTGAGCGCCTTGTTGCACCAGCTCTGCCATGATGCGAATATATTCCTGACGGGAGGCGTCTTGTATGCTGCCCAGACAAAGTTCTTCGTAAATAATGCGATGCACGATGTCGCGATCGGCGGCATTTGGCGTTACCACTTGTAAGCCGTGCTGTTCTTGTAAGCGGTCTTTATAAAAGGCCTGCTCCATCGTAAAACGTGTACCTAACAGACCTATACATTGCAATCCCTGCGCCTTAATTTCAGCAGCGGTCGGGTCGGCAATATGTAATAAGGGAATCTGCACTGCGGCTTCAATCGTAGCGGCGACCTTGTGCATGGTATTGGTGCACAAGACCAGCATGTCAGCTCCGGCACGCTCTAAAACTTGGGCAGCTTCTGCCAATATTTTTCCAGCGGCATCCCAATCCCCGCACCGTTGCAAGACTTCGATTTCATGGAAATCCACACTAAAGACAATCACTTTTGCCGAATGCAGGCCGCCGAGTTCTTGCTTCACAATTTGATTTATGTGACGATAATAGGGAATGGTCGACTCCCAACTCATGCCACCAATTAAGCCCAAAGTTTTCATGCTTGCTCCGATATTGAATAGTGAACTACTTGAGCGTTAGGCGTTTTTTTATCACGTCGCCAGATCCGCTTTCGGCGGATCGGAATTGCATCTCAATTTGCCGCTCTTGCTTGCCCCAAGTCACTTGCAGTAATTTGCCAGACGGCAGTTTGTCATGCTTAGTAGCCGTTGCCTTATCCCGATTAAAGCTGACGATCGCATTGCTACCATTGATCTGATAAACCGCATATTTCCCTGAAGGCGAAATGCTAAATTCGGTACATTGGCATAGATAGCGTTTTTCAAAGTATAAGAACTTAAAGCGAAGGTCACTGTGCCAACGTCCTGCTACATTCACTTGCTGCGACTCTTGAACACGATAGCCATGACTCAACTCTGTGGTCGTCTGCGTCAACATTTGCGCTTGCGATCGTGTCGCGCAGAACAAGCTCATTAAGCCGCAAAGCCAAAAGCTGACGAATCGCGATAAATGCATCATTGTGGACTGCCATTCTTAAATGCCATTGGGATAAAAGCCAGACCGTGCATTTGCTGTTGCTCCGCAGTGGCATGGAAGCCAAATTTTTCATACATCGCTCGTGCAAATACAGAGGAATTGACAGTGAACTCACCAGGATTACCAGCCGCCATTGCGGCCTCTTTTGCATGTGACCATAATTGGCTGGCATAGCCGTGCCTATGCTGGTCGGGATTGACGAATAAATGATATACATGAGTGTTATCACGAATGGCAATAGTGGCAACGACATTGTCATTGCCATCTAGAGCAACCCAATAGCGGTACTGCGACGACCTCAAGCGTTCAAGCGTGGCGGCTTCTGTGATTGAGGCAAAAAATAATTCAGCGTCGCGCCCGTCGGCATGAAGCGTAAAATAAGGCGCAACTAGATGCGCTAATGCGCTGAGTACTTTGGCATCGTCAGCGATCGCTGGGCGGATAATGTGATGAGACATAACGGTGATGAAATAGCAATTGAAGCGGTCATTATGCGATATCTTAGATCAAGAGTTGAAACAAAATTAATCGCATACCAATCTGAATTTTTATCTCGCCTCGCATCAGTGTGTTTTTCCACAAAAATTTGTAATAAGTCATAGACCACTTCCCAATTTTCAGGCAATCTAACTACCCTGCTCTGTCAAGTCAATCCGCACAACCAAGGCATTAAGCGATGAACTCACCATTGGGCGTCACGCGGCAACGCTTCATTTTATTCGCTACCCTGTTGTATAGCGTTTTCGCACTAGCATGGATTTTTTTATCCGATCAATTATTATCGATGTTCACCGACGTCGATTCGATGATTTGGTTATCGACCGCCAAGGGTGTGTTCTTTGTCGCAGCGACGGCGACTTTGTTTTATTTTGCCATGTGTGCGGTGCCACCCGCCAAAAGTGCGCAAGCATCGAGCCTGCTGAACTTACTCAACCATAGCAACCACCGTCAACGACACTCTCCTTGGTTAGTTTATGGACTGACATTGGCGCTCACCATAGGGATGTTCACTTTGCATCAGCTCATTGCGATTGGCATACACGCCAAGCCGATGCTGATCTTATTCATCTTTCCTGTGGTCTTAAGCGCCATGTTGGGTGGTTTTTGGCCAGGCTTATTGTCGACCAGTCTGGCAACAATCGCCGTATATTTTTTTTCCTTCGTACCAATTTATGGTTTGACGACCCCGGATTCGAAAGAATTATTTCAGTGGCTATTTTTTATCGTCAATGGCTTAGCCGTCAGCATCCTCAGTGAGCTACTACAGCGATCCGTCATGAAAGATGAGCATCACCGGCGTCTGCTCGATGCGATCATCTCCGGCACTTCGGATGCGGTATACGTGAAGGATTTGCAAGGCCGTTACCTAATTGTAAATCAAGCCATCAGTCACTATCTGGAACGTCCAATCGAGGACATTCTGGGGGCAAGCGATGGCGATTTATTTGACGAAGGATCTTGCCAATTTATTCTCGCGAAAGATCAGGAAATTACCACGACCGGGCTTAGACAAACCCACGAGGCTTCTTTAGTTACCATTTCCGGTAAGCGCCTGATTTTTCTGACAACTAAAGGACCACTATTTGACGAGAAAGGCGAAGTTTGTGGCGTTTACGGGATCTCGCATGAGATCAGCGCCATCAAACAAATTGAAGCAGATCTGCGGGTGGTCTTACAAGAAGCCGGGGATGCTATTTGGATTAGCAACGCTAGCCAACGATTTTTGTTTGCGAATCCGGTCGCCTGTAAACTAACCGGACATGCATTAGAACAATTAAGGCAAATGCACATCGCGGATGTATTAGCACATGAGGAAAAAGCCCAGCTAGATGGGCATTTGGAACAACTAAGTGGGGATAATTTTATTCGACGCGATTGGCGTTTGTTGCATCAAAATGGTGAGATTGTCGACGTAGAGATCATTACCAAGAAATTGCCCGATGGTCGCTACATGGCTTTTGGTCGCGACCTAAGCGAAGTCCATCGCGCGCAAAAGGCTTTACAGGAGCGGGAGAAACAATTGGCGCGTGTACTTGAAGGTACCGATCAAGGTTATTGGGATTGGAATTTGCAAACCGACCAATTCGAGTTGAGCGCCCGCTGTGAAACCATGCTCGGATATACCGCTGGAGAATTAGTAAAGACACCTGAATACTGGTCGAACTACGTGCACCCGCTTGACTATCCAAAAGCTTTAGACTCGATCAAAAGGCACCTCGCGGGACTTAGCCCGAGCCATCAGATGGAATTACGTTGTCTGACTAAAACAGGCGAATGGCGCTGGATACTAACTCGTGGACGGGTCGTTGAATGGGATAGCGAGGGTCAAGCTTTGCGCATGTCGGGCACCCACACCGACATTAGCGAGAGGAAGCAGTTTGAACACGCACAACGTGACGCCTCCACGGTTTTTACCAGCAGTTATGAGGGCATCATGGTGGTGGACATCAATGGCTTGATTAGCAAAGTCAATCCTGCCTTCATGCGTATCACGGGCTTTCGAGAGGATGAGGTGTTAGGCCAAAGTCCTAAGATTTTATCCTCCGGACATCATAGCGACGATTTCTACCAACACCTTTGGAAAGACTTAATCAAAAATGATTTCTGGCGTGGCGAAATTTGGAATCGTCGAAAAACCGGCGAGGAATTTATTGAGCTCTTATCGATCTCTACGGTACGCGATGAGTTCGGCACAGTCTTGCATTACATTGGCGTTTTTTCTGATATCAGTCAACTCAAAGCGCATGAAGCAGAACTCGACAAAATTGCCAATTACGACACCTTAACTGGCTTACCAAACCGCCGCCTCTTAAGCGACAGGCTCAATCAAGCATTGATCCGTGCGCAACGTGACCGCAGTTTATTGGCCGTGTGCTTTCTCGATCTAGATGGCTTCAAAGCGGTCAACGATGAACACGGCCATCATGTTGGTGATCAACTGCTCATTGGCGTGACCGAACACATGCGTACCGTGTTACGCAGCAATGACACACTGGCGCGCTTGGGCGGTGACGAATTTGTCATCCTACTGTCAGACATCAAGAGCAGCTTTGAAAGTAATCAAGTGTTGGACCGTATCTTAATGGCAGTCAGTCGCCCGGTGCGACTCGATGCATTAGCATTACAGGTATCCGCTAGCATTGGTGTTAGCCTCTTTCCCGATGATAACGTCGATGCAGACAGTCTGATGCGACACGCTGATCAAGCGATGTACATCGCAAAAAATGCTGGCAAAAATCGTTACCACTTGTTTGATCCTGAGGGAGACCGAAAAGCGCAATTCCATCGCAGCTATCTAGAGCTATTAACGCAGGCATTAACCAATCACGAGTTTGTCTTGTACTATCAACCTAAGGTGGATCTGCGCGATGGTCACATCATCGGCGCCGAAGCCCTGATACGTTGGGCGCACCCTGAACGAGGCATTTTACCGCCATCAGAATTTCTATCCTATATCCATGGTAGCCAACTCGATCAAAAGCTGGGGGAATGGGTAATACGACAAGCACTAACGCAGGGGGAAATTTGGCATAGACAAGGACTGCTGCTTAGCATTAGCGTCAATATCAGTGCCGATCACTTGGTACAACAAGATTTTTCCGAACACTTGGCGTTCGCTTTATCGCAACATCCCGACATGCCCCCGCAATGCTTTGAGTTGGAGGTCTTGGAGACCGCCGCCATCGCCGATATCGAACAAGCGGTCACCATCTTGCAAACATGTCGTCAACTCGGCGTGCACTTCTCCCTGGATGATTTTGGTACTGGCTATTCATCCTTAACTTATTTGCGCAAATTACCCATTGATACTTTAAAGATTGACCAAAGTTTTGTGCGCGACATGTTGCAAGATAACGATGACCTGGGAATCGTTGAAGGCGTCATTCGCCTGGCCAAAGCCTTTCGCCGAGAGGTCATTGCCGAAGGTGTCGAAACACTGGCACATGGCGCGGCCTTACTCGATCTGGGCTGCCATCTGGCACAGGGTTATGGCATCGCCCGCCCTATGCCTGCAGATGAGTTCGAAATCTGGGCACAAAAATGGTACGCAGAGCGCCTTTGGTTACATTTAAAGAATATCGGGCCAGCGCCAACATCGTTAAAAATCGAGTAGCATGTCGGTTTTACCGAAATCCTGCAGTCCTGTGGCAACAGCGATACCACAGTTTATTTTGAATGAGAAAGTGATTATGTCCGAAGACAAAGAAAAGCAAGCCGAAGCCGCTAGTCCATTCTTGGAAGAAAAAGCGTTTAAATCCCGCACCGTACTCGTTTTTGGCACCATCAACGATAAGTTGGCAGCAGAAGTCAGCAAGCGTTTAATCGCCTTGTCTGCGGAATCAAATGAACCAATTACCTTATTGGTATCCTCTCCTGGTGGGCACGTAGAATCTGGTGACGTGATCCATGACATGATCCGTTTTATCAACGCACCGGTGCATGTGGTTGGCACGGGCTGGGTTGGTAGCGCTGCCGTTAATGTATTTTTAGCAGTGCCTAAAGAACTTCGCGTGTGCTTACCAAATACGCGCTTCTTGATTCACCAACCTAGTGGCGGCGCTGGTGGCCAAGCCACTGATATCGCGATTCAAGCACGTGAAATCGTCAAGATTCGCGAACGCATCGCGGCCTTAATCGCCAAGGAATCGGGTCAGACTTTAGAACGTGTGACCAATGATATCGAACGCGATTATTGGATGAGCGCGGTGGAAGCGAAGGAATACGGTTTAGTGTCGCGCATTATTGTGCAACAAAACGAGTTGGATGCCTGAGCCTAAAACTAGGTACCCAAAAAAAATCGCAACATGGTTTCTGCCATGTTGCGATTTTTTTTGAGATCGTCAGCTTTTATTTTGCTTGCTTAATCGCCGTGACTTCAATTTCTATTTTCATCCGAGGATCGGCCAATCCCGCCGAAATCATCATAGCGGCCGGACGTATGTCGCCAAAGTATTGCCGCAACACTGGCCAACACAATTCAAATTGCGTCGCATCGGGCACGACATAATTAACCCTGACGACATCGGCCAAGCTCGCTCCAGCTTGAGTGAGCGCAGCAATAATATTTTGTAAGCACTGTTCAGTTTGGACAACGATGTCGTCAGCAATGGTCATGCTGCTATAGTCAAAGCCAGTGGTTCCGGAAACAAATACCCAATTGTCGTGAACGATGGCGCGTGAATAGCCTATTTTCTCTTCGAAGCTCGAACCTGAGCTGATGCGTAATCTGGTCATAGTCTCTATCCTGTCAATACAGCTGACAATATTGCTCACAACATGGGGACATACTTATTTCGGCAATGCCTTATTAAACCGCTGTAGCAACTCATCCGACACTTGCTGGCTGCACATCAAAAACCGTTCTGGCCCTTGTGGCATTCCTAGCGGTTTAAAAATGTACAGCTTATCTTCACCGATTAACTTGATCATATTTAAAGCTTCGTCTTCTGGCACAAAAATAAAATCAGCGCGTCTTGCCGCGATCATTTTTGCCATGTTCATTGATTCTGCAGTAGTACCCACCACGGTGATACGTGAACGCTCAATCGCGTCATCGATCACGGTGCCATAAGAAGCGGATTCTTTTTTCAGTATCTTGATACCAGGTAGACTCAAGGTTCTCAATAGATCCATCCCCTTATCTGGCTGAAAATCCTTATGCGCGAGCATGACGGATGGACGCGTGGTATCACGCAATATTGCGAGGGAAAATTTGGCGTACTTTTGCCGATCTCGGTTTTTAAACATACCGACTGCACACACAGCGTCATCATTGGCTTCGACTACGTTCAGTTGCCGCTTAAACGGTGTCTCTATCCACACGTAAGAAATATCAGCAGCGAGCATCGCCTGCTCTACCGGTGT
This sequence comes from Affinundibacterium seohonense, assembly GCF_014284305.1. GTDB lineage: Bacteria > Pseudomonadota > Gammaproteobacteria > Burkholderiales > Burkholderiaceae_D > Undibacterium > Undibacterium seohonense. The sequence continues at coordinate 87,505 of NZ_JACOFW010000002.1, read as the reverse complement.
CACCACCAATCCAGTAATTTTGCCACGGCTATCGCGATACGACATCGGTTCACGAATTTCGTACAACAGTTTGAGTGCATCCGCAGCAAACGCCTGTGTCGACAGACTGCAGATACACAAACCGAGTAGCAATTGGATACAACGATGATTCATTAAATAAGGACGATCAATCTACAATTAGCGAGCAGGAAATAAGTACCGCCAGCAAAAAATTTCTGCGCGGCAAGCGAAGCATACGAATTTGCGCCTACCTTGTCAAAGCTTTGTGGATTATTAGTTTAAATGATTAGCCACATTAAAAAGACACTATGACTAAACCCGTGGCGGTATCGCATAAGTGCACACGACATGCGCCAACAAATCGCTGACGCCCTCAGAAAATAAGGAGACCTCACCCACCGCCAAGGTCTTACCGACTTTCAGCAAATGACACTGCGCGACGATGTCACGATCAGCCGCCGGCTTACGTAAGAAGTTAATGCTTAAATTTGTGGTCACTGCCAGAGGCACGATACCGATTTCAGAGAGTAAAGCGACATACATCGCAATATCGGCAACCGCCATTAGAACTGGACCCGACACTGTCCCACCAGGACGTAAATGCGAGCCGTCGATCACTTGACGAATAGTCGCACACTGATCCCCGACAGCTTCTACGATCACCGAACTCTGCGGAAAATCGGTTTGCAAAAAATCTTGTAGTTGTTTTACAGTTAGCTGTGGCATGGCGATAATCATCAAATAAAAGTGATGCGAATGACTCTACCACAATCAACACAGGTGAATAGACAAGTGCAGCTCCTAAAAAATAACTAAACGAAGCCTTGAATATTAATCGCTGTTATATGTATGGTGTTTGGGTAAAATTTGATCGGACAGCTTTGTATTCAACGCCAAAACCAACACGAACCAACACCAATAAACACCAACAAAAGAGACCGATCTATGACCTCATCTAACAACGCCACGCGCCGTGGTTTTTTACAAACCTTAAGCGGCTTGACCGCTGGCCTTGCCAGCTTGACCAGCCTGCAAGCTGCCGCACAAAGCAAGGCACAAAAAACCAACACCGCGCAACGTCCACGCCAGGCCAAATACATGGGCGACTTCGTTGCCCCTAAACTGGATAAAGTGAAAGTCGCCATCATTGGTGTCGGTGCACGCGGTTCAGGCCATGCGTCACAGCTCGCCGCCATCGATGGCGTGCAATTTGTCGGTATTGCCGATGTGGTCGAAGCACGTGCAAAAAAATCCGAAGCGGCTGTCGCTAAATTTGGACACACACCGAAAGTTTATTTTGGCGACGACAACGGCTGGCGCACTATGCTGACAGAAACCAAGCCAGATGCCGTCTTTATCAACACCCCATGGAGCCTGCACGCACCGATGGCAATTGCCTCCATGCAGGCTGGCGCGCATGCCTTTGTTGAAGTGCCGATTGCCACCACGCTCAAAGAGATGTGGGACATCGTGGACGCCTCGGAAGCGACAGGCCGTCACTGCATGATGATGGAAAACGTCAACTACGGCCGCGAAGAATTGCTATATCTGAATATGGTTAGACAAGGTGTCTTGGGCGATTTGTTGCATGGCGAAGCCTCCTATATTCATGCACTACGCTTCCAAATGGAGAATGGCGATTCCACTGGTTCATGGCGCACTTTTGAATACGCTAAACGCAACGGCAATCTATATCCAACGCATGGCTTAGGTCCGGTCGCACAATACATGAATCTGGCGCGTAGCGAAGATACGTTTGGCCGCATCTCCTCCTTTTCGTCACCAGCCAAAGGCCGTGCAGCGTATGCGAAAAAGTCCACAAAACTGACCTCGGAGAAATTTAGAGAGCTCGATTTTAAAGGTGGTGACTTAAATACCTCCATCATCAAAACCACACTAGGCCGTACCATCATGGTGCAGTGGGATGAAACCACACCACGACCTTATTCACGCCACAATACGATCTGGGGTGTGAATGGCGTATTAGCTGGTTTCCCAAATCGTATTTCTGTTGAAGGGATCACCAGTAATTATCACAAATGGGCAGAAGGCAAAGAGTGGGAAGCGATTGCACAAAAATACGAACATCCACTCTATGTGCGCTTAGGTGAGCTAGCCACGAAAATGGGCGGACATGGCGGCATGGATTTCTTGATGCTCTACCGTATCATCGAGTGCCTGCGCAAAGGCGAAGCACTGGATCAAAATGTCTACGAAGGCTGCTTCTGGTCAGCCGTCGGCCCACTGAGTGAGAAGTCAGTTGCCGAAGATGGTAACTCTCAAGTCTTCCCAGACTTTACGCGTGGTGATTGGAAGACCACCAATCCTCTAAAAATCATCGCCTAACGACGAGCAAAAGATCATTCGCCCACGACCAAAGGCGGATGATCTTTAGGCGACTAGCCAATCAACAACAAGAATTCTTAAAATCTACTCAAATTCATTTTTTAAAAAAACTTTCCATGATACTATTTTTTGTGACTTGTTCGAAACATGTCACTCAACCTATTCATCAACGGAGATAAAAATGATTAAATTAAAAAAAGCCCTGTTTAGCTTTGCAATTGGACTCGGTATCGCAGTTTCTATGAGTCCCGCCTATGCCATTACTTATGAATATTGCGTTGATCTCTTATGCGCCTGCGCACAAGGTGAGCAAAGCGCTTGCCAACAGTTCAGTGCTAGCCGCTGCAATCGCCTGATCTACTCCGGCGATGTTGGCCAACTTTGTGAAGTCCGCTAAGACCGTCGTATCGAAGCAAGCAAGAACAACTTGGATGGCAGACTACAATTTTCTGTCGTCAAATTTGCATAAAAAAAGTCCACCTTAATCACTGTTAGGGTGGACTTTTTATTGGGTTTTGTCACGTCGACTTTGGTCACAGATCAAAGTCGCTCGACTTCACATCAATACTTCTTGGCCTTACTAACGCCTTTAACTGTTTCAAAACGGCTACTGCTACCACCGCGTGCTGTTGCTGGTTTTTTGACGCGTGGGGCTGCCTCTTTTTCGGCTACACGACGATTGCCACCAGCAATGCGTTCTTTCAAAGGGACTGGCTTGGCATTCACTAACATCGTGCTGCTGCCAACTTCTTTGATATCAAGTTTTTTACCAGCGACCCACACGCCTTTTAAATGCGTGAGGATGTCTTTTGGCATGCCAACTGGCAAGTCAACCGTAGAATGGTCGTCAAACAAACCAATGTGACCGATTAACTTCGCGTCTAAACCAGCTTCATTTGCAATCGCGCCGACGATATTGCCTGGTGTGACTGCGTGTTGTTTGCCGACTTCAATGCGGAAGGTTTGCATGGGAATCGCGACTTTGCCTTTGCTGTCAGCGCGTTTTTTGTCGGCTTTGGCTGGGGCTTCATCGGCTGGGAAAGTGGCTGCGCGTTCGACCACTTTGTCGAGTTTGCTACGATCGGTTTTCTTTTCGAAACTATCACTGCGCTCTGTGCGCTCGGCACGTGGAGCGCGCTCTGCGCGATCGCTGCGTTCGCTAAACTTACGTGGTGCTTCGTCGTTGCTACTCGCAGCTTCGCCATCTGCACGAATGTTCAATGCTTGACCAGCGACACGTACCCTCTTCAAATGCGACAACATATCTTTTGGCAAATCTTCTGGCAGATCCAAGACCGTGTAATCGTCGTAGATGTCAATGCGACCGATATGCTTGGAATCGATATTCGCTTCGTTCGCAATCGCGCCGACGATATTGCCTGGCTTAACGCCGTGCTCATGACCGACCGCGATACGGAAAGTGCGCATACCTGGCTCAGCTGTGCGTGGGCTATGTTCGCGACGTGGGCCGCGGCTTTCGCGATCACTGCGGTCGCCAAATCGGCTGCCACGCTCATTGCTGTCGCCACGAGCTGGACGATCACCACGTTCGGTGCGGCTGCTACGTGAAGGCGCCTCATCGCGCCAGCTATCGTCGCTCTTGACTTCGCGTTTATTCTTATCGAGCAGCAGTGGCTCGTCGCCACGTGCCATCTTGGCTAATGCCGCAGCGATTTCAAATGCGGGTACGTTATGCTCGCTTTCGTATTCAGAGATTACGTTCAAGAATTGTTCGAGTTCGCCCTGTGCCAAAGTCTCAGTGATCTGATCTTTAAAGCGTGAAATACGCACATCATTGACAGCTTGAATGGTCGGCAATTCCAACGGCGACACTTTTTGACGCGTGGCACGTTCGATCGCGGTTAAGAGATTTTTTTCACGAGGCGTGATAAACAAAATCGCTTCACCGCTACGGCCTGCACGACCAGTACGACCGATACGATGCGTGTAGCTTTCTGGATCATGCGGGACGTCGTAATTGACGACGTGGCTGATACGTTCTACGTCCAGACCGCGCGCTGCAACGTCGGTCGCGACCAGAATATCGATCTTGCCGTCTTTTAATTGTTGAATCGTGCGTTCACGTTGTTGCTGTTGAATATCGCCATTAATCGCTGCTACTGAGAAACCACGCGCCGCCAATTTGGAAGCGAGCTCTTCGGTACCGAGTTTCGTGCGGGCGAAGATAATCATGCCGTCAAAAGTTTCAGCTTCCAAAATACGCGTCAATGCGTCGAGCTTGTGCATGCCGCTGACCAGCCAATAGCGTTGGCGAATATTGTCGGCAGTGCCGGTTTTCGCCGCTACTGTGATTTCAGCAGGTTTGTTCAAATAAGTTTGCGCAATGCGCTTGATCACGGAAGGCATAGTCGCAGAGAACAACGCAGTTTGATGACCTTCTGGTGTCTCTTGCAAGATGCGTTCTACGTCATCGATAAAACCCATGCGCAGCATTTCATCGGCTTCATCCAGCACCAAAGTTTTGAGCTGCGATAGATCGAGTGAGCCTTTATCCAAATGATCAATCACGCGACCCGGCGTACCGACGACGACATGCACACCACGGCGCAAGGCAGACAATTGTGGACCATAACTTTGACCGCCGTAAATCGGCAAGACATGAAAGCCTGGGATATAACGCGCGTAAGTCTGAAATGCCTCTGCAACCTGAATCGCCAATTCGCGCGTTGGTGCTAATACCAGTGCTTGCGGTGCAGTTTGACGAATGTCGATGTTCGACAAAATCGGTAACGCGAACGCCGCAGTTTTACCCGTTCCTGTTTGCGCCTGACCTAAGACGTCACGACCGTCTAACAAAGTTGGGATGGTTGCGGCTTGAATCGGCGATGGCGATTCGTAACCAACGTCGCTCAAGGCGCGTTGGATGGCTTCACTCAATTGCAAGTCAGCAAAGGTGATAGACGGGGATAATTGGGCTTCAGACATGGGGCGGGCTCACTAGAGGAACATCGGGTACAAGAGGCGCGTTTTTCACAGGATGCGAAAAAGCATAAGGCCGTAGTTTACTCTTAGATGCTGTTTATGCCTAATAGCTTTGCGATTTTTCGCTTAAAAATCATGCAATTAGCTTGAAAACACCGACATTTCAGTAATAAAAAATTATCTTCTGTCAAAATGACAATGCCGCATAGGCGTTCTTGCGGCATTGTCAGTCATTTGCACGCAAAGCGGCAAAGCTTATTAAATTCTGGCCTAAGCATCTAACCCAGCCAAGCGCGTCTTGTGTTCACTTTTCATCATCCGAGCAGGCACGCAGTGGTCATTTACGGCAACACAATTTTTAAGATGGCGTCATCCACAGTTGCGTACAGCGAATTTGACCCTAACCATAGGAAACTGGTAATTTGATGCAGTCTGGTACTTTGCAGATTGCCAAGCTGCATTCCACACTGTCCGGCCGCACCAGCGATCAAGGTTTCAACCCCAGAAGAACTAAGTTTATACAAAGCGCAAGCCTTGGAAAAATAGATATTGCCTTGGTCATCAGCAAGCATCTTGCTGTTCAAATGGGGATTTGTGTTGTGCAGTTTTGCGACAGAGCCTAAGGCGGTTCGTTTGTAAATACCTGGGTCACTGCTGGGATCGCGGGCAAAATACAAATTGCCTTTGCCATCCGAAGCCAAAGCGCTTACCGCTCCTATAGATTCCATTCCTGATAATTTTGTCAGGCTGCCGTCGGCGTGCAATTTGTGCACACCATCTCCATCCGCAACGAATAAATTGTCTTTGCCATCAAAGACCATATCGCAAACTTTCCATTCACGAACGCCAGTCGGGCAGTCTGCAATTTTTGCCGTCACTTTCGTGCGCTTGCCATCAGGGGTAATTTTCCAAATAGCATTTTCGCCAAAAGGAGTAGGCGGAACAAAGACGCTGCCTACCATCAATAGTCGATTGAAAATCCAGATGCTGGAATCGTTATCGACCACTAGCTGATTCGGTGCCGTAAAAGTTTCAGCCATCTTAGTGCTATCAGCTTTTCCCCACCAAAGATTTGGCGCAGATAATGTCGTGACGGTGCCATCGACAGCGATCTTGCGCAAAGTCAGGGCATATTGTTTCCAAGATTGGCCATCAGATTCTAAAAGGTTTGGCGTGTCTTCAATAACATAGAGATTGCCCGCAGGATCTTTACTCATCGCAAAAGGGCGTAAGAAACGTGCGGCATCTACGCGACCGTCAAGACGCTTACCTTGTGGCTTCCCATCAAGCATGCCAGCAAAGACGCTAACACTCCCCTGTGGGGCAACCCGAATAATTCGATCCAAAATAGGATCTGTCAGATAAATATTGCCATCCTTATCGGCTGTCGCATCGGGCGAATCGAACTCAAGATTTTTAGCGGGAAGGAGCTTGCCATCACTAATTGATGTGAAACTCCAATTGCCTCCGGCTTGCAATTTGTGGATACCATTACGATCCAACACAGTCGGAAGAGCGCCCGCATTTGGAATGATGCGTGCAGGAGATTCGAATTTCGCTGTACTCAAAGTCGAGACTACGCCCGCTGGGCTTATTTGGCGCAACTGATATTTACCGCTAGCGAGTTCTTGGTCCAACACATAGACCATCTTATTTGGGAAGACCACCAAGTTGCTAATTGCCACAAAACTCGCATCACTGCCGACACCATCTTTTGCGACCGTGGCGGGCGCATTACCGGCAAGCACTTGTCGATTTTTTGTCACGGTGGCGAAACTTTTACCATAGACCGTCGAGCCACGATGATAAATATTGCCATCGATATCGCGATAGTCAGCGATGTCTGGCAGGTCGGTATAATCGACTGGGATTTTGCTTCCATCTGAAGAAATCAATAGCGCTTCTTCCCCGTCTTTGGTGTACATGAATCTGCCAGAAAAATGACGTAGCTTCAACCATACTTTGTATGATGCCGTGGAGGGTTTAATGATGGCTGCATACGTACTAACCGCAGCTGCTTTGCTCAAACGACGAATGCGATTATTACCCTCGTCCCATACGTACAAATTGTCCTCAGCGTCTGCCACGATATCGTTAGGAAGAGCAAATCGTGCCGCATTTCCTAAAGCGTCGATATAGCCCCAGCCACGAACGGCGCCAGCGTAAGCATAGGTGCCACTGGCACTAGGGCGTACAAGCAAGGTGATCGATTTACTCACCGTACCCACGCTTGCCGTGATTTTGACATTGCTCGCAGCTTCTACCGTGCCCAGCGGTGGTGGAATATAGTCAACTGTGTTGCCGGCACTTGCACCTAGACTTCCGAGATTTCCTTCAAGCCGCCAATTTGGCGCACCCGCACTACCGCTAATGCTCGCTGAAATCACGAGATTTGGTGCGCCAGCCTCGACCTCTGAACTCAAGGAGGTCAGTGCAATATCGATTGAGGGAATTGAAGCTGGTGGCGTCGAAGAACCACCTCCGCAAGCGCTTAAAAACAAAAGGGTAGACACGGCAAAAGTGCTTTTCCAGCCAGCAAGAAAAACCTTCGCCTTAAAGGCCATAGAAGTTTGTGAAATCATAAATAAGTAAAAGCGAATGTAGGGAGTGGACTAGAAAAACGCAATGCCAAATAGTCGAATCAAGATGGTATTAAAACATTTACCTATCTTATCATCGAACACTTAAAAAATTAAAACTAGTCAGACCCAAACAGGCCTAAGCCACATTCGCCAGAACACCGAGATGATCGACAATCGGTGCTATCGACCATCTAAACCCTCATAGCGTATTCAAAAACGCCGCCAACTTCTCCTGAAACACTTGGGGCTGGTCGTACATAGGGAAATGACGTGAGCCAGCAATCGGTACCATGCGCAATTTCGGCGTGCCTTTCATTAAGCCTTCGTAGTAAGCATGTTTGGCTTCTGCCGAGACATTCATAGCCTCAAAATCTGGTGCATAGTAAGGTGAGACCAAAGCGAGTGGAACACTGATTGCAGGTAGATCTTTACGGATATCCATCTTAAGTAAATCTGCCATGTATTCTGCAGTCGCTACGGAATCACTCGTTGCGCTAAAGGCCGCGATTTTATCGGCGATTTGTGGATCAACCATTCCCATGGTGCGCATGTATTGCGTCTGCTGTTGTGCAAAGGTTTTTTGATCCGCACTCGCCAATTGCTGGCGCATATTTTCCGCCATAACGAGACGCTGTTCCATACTCATAAACTCGGTGCGTGGGAACACCGGCAAACCGTCAACCCCAAATACACCACTGATTAAATTCGAGTGCGTTTGCGCAAACCACATCGACAACGCGGAACCTAGGCTGTGGCCAACTAAGACCGGCTTTTGGATTTTCTGCGTTTGAATCAATTCCAACAATGACTCTTTCGCCTTCGCTAATTTAGGACCAGCAATCGCCGGTTTGCCATTAAAACCGGCCAAGGTGATCACATACAATTCGTGATCTTTTTGTAGATGCTTGACAGTCTCATCCCACACATAAGCGCCACTCGATAAACCTGGAATCAAGATGATGGGTGCGCCTTTGGCAGCGGCGTTGGCATACTTCTCGACGTACATACTGCCTACTTGGAACTGCTCAGCCGCATTCGCGCTAGAGCTAATTGGTGCGGCTGCGGGCGCGGCATACACGGTCGATACGTTTGTAATAGCAAAGGCGGTCATGCAAGCCATCGCGGACAAAGTCATTTTTACAGTGGATGTGAAGTTCATGATGTTCTCTCTAAATAAAGTAGGGTTAGATTCAAAAATGGTAGTGACAATTTAGTGAAATAATGGTGTCGCGATCAGCAAGTGCGACCACGACGAATCAACAGTAATACCACCAATGCCACGGCAAAAAAACAATAGCTAGACATTGCACTAATTTGCGAAAAGCCTGCGCCTTTTTCTGCGCTGAAATTGCAAACAAACACGGCAGTCAATGCCATTGCCACTCCCATCTTGCGAGAGATCGCGCGGCACGCCGTTTGGTCACCACGTTGATGATGGCGGTGAAAGGCGAAGCAAAAAGCAGCGATCGGCAACATTGGCAAAAGATTGAAAAACGTTGCGCCAATCTCAGCGATCAATTCCGTTTTAAAAATCATCATCAGCGACCAAGTCATGGCTGCGAATATGATCGATGCATTGAGTTCGTTACGGGATTGTGTGTTGATAGAAATTGATTTCATGATGTTCTCCTAAATAAATTTTTGATGACAGTTTTTGGTGTATTGCAATCGTTTCGGCACAAGCATGTAAAGCAAAGTTGACACATCAGGTGATAAAAAAAGCAGGGAATCCAACGACGCCTTGCTACCTTTAACAGCACTACACGATATCATTTCAACGTCATGTAAAGCTCGCTTGACACACCAAACTAAAAAATAAGCAGCGTGCGAAAACTTCATTGCGAGCTGCTTGGTTTTTGTTGCCTACCCCATTCACCGCTCCTCTAGAGTTCGCCGAATGTGTAAAGCATGTTTGACATAGTAAACCAAAAAAAATCTTTGTCAAGCGTCCTTTACATAAAGTTTTAAAGTTTTTTTCTTATGGCTCAACCATACTTTTTTATCGACTTTGTTGAATCCAATGCCATTCAATATGAACTAAATCAGGTAGCTGCCATGCAGGTTCTGTGCAAATTGAAATAAATTGTCCTTAGTTTAATGTTCGGGTATCTTTTCATTTTGAAAATTAAATCACTTTTAATTGTGGAGAAACTAATGCTCGCAACAGTAGTAACAGCTATCGCTACTATTTACCTCTTCGCCAGTCTTGTAGTACTGGCGCCCAAAAAGGCTGGCTATAGTCACATCAAGCACACGATCAGCGAGATCGGTGAGATTGGCGCGCACAATCAGCGCTTTGTTGCCTTCGGCCTTTTCCTACCCGTAGGCATTTCCCTCCTGATCGTTGCCTACATTATTAACACCGCCGCCCCTGCAGCAGCGACGCTCGCGCTCTGTATCGCAATTGGCTACATTGGTGCAGCTGTATTCCCCTGTGACGCGGGTGCACCTTTATACGGTACGGTCAGCCATACACTTCATTTTTTTGCTGGTGCTGTTGAGTACATTGGTGGCGGCATCGCACTCATGAGGCTCGCTGAGAGCTTGGGTGAACCTTTCGAAACTGCGGGATACATTGTGATCGGTGTCGCGATTGCATTATCCTTTCCACATCCTGTTCGTGGGCTGATCCAGCGCATTGCAGAGATTTGCTTATTCGGCGGCTTGGCTTTAGCAGCTTGGCAGGTCGGTGGCGCAGTGTAGCTTGATATTCGAAGGATCTAGGAGCGATTTGTGAAACGTAATCGCACGCATGTGTCTCACCACCGAACGGAAAAATAGAATCTAACTTAAATTGGGCTTGCGCCATCGATTATTAGGTGGAGATGTCCCCAGCATTTCATTGATTTGTACGAATACCTAACATACGTGCGATTACGTTTCACTAATCGCACCTACAAAGCTGATGTCATTGGGTATAAACAAAATCAAGTCGCTGCCATGCGGGTTTTGAGAGAGTTGAAACAAATTGTCTTATTTTGGGTGTTCGGGTATCTTTGCATTTTGAAAATTAAATTGCGTGAGGCAACATGAAACAGGGTCTGATCCTCGACAAGTGTTTTCTGGAAGGCGTGAGCAAGAGTCGCCTGCTTGAGCTATCGAATCAATATAAACTGATTGTCAGCGGCCCGCTGTTCTACGAGATGCTAACAACAAGAAGCACTTCGAGGGTACGCTGCTTCAGGAAACTCCCGTCAAAGCGTAATCCAGTCTTGCTAGTTGAGCACATTGGAATTTTGCTTCGTAAAGAAATCGAGCACTCAAGGCCAGCTGGAAAGCCTTCCAATAACCGTATCAATATCGACTTTGAGTTCAACGCGAGACTATTGGAGGCGGACTATCAACTACCCATTGAATCTGCAAGGGCTCTTGATCATCAATCATTAGAGCTACGTTCAGAGTTGTACCAAATCATCGAACTTTCAAAAACATCAGAGTCATTGTTTGGATCATTGCTCACGGGCACACAGGAAGAGCAAGACCGAGCCAAGCAGAATGCAGAGATACTCATCGCGAACTGCGACGAAGTCAGAAATTTTTTTGGCACTTTAGAATCACCTGACCCAAACCTTCCGTATCCATCCGCTCAAAACATCAATTCATCATGGGCACTTCTTCGTTGGCTTCAAGTGAGGATGCTGTTCGCACTTGACATTCACCTCCGGTACCAAGACCAAGTGGATGAAATGCTTACGGCAGGCGTGCTCGATCGACTTGAGCACGATTTGCACGACATGCAACACTTGACGCTAGGCTTGTTAGAGGGCGCCTTTGCTACAAACGAAAAAAAACTTCAGCGATGGTGGAATCTTTTACTTCCCAGCGGAGATCTCTTGTCCACAAATGTCATCTAACGGGCGTTAAGGCTCAAAAACCGCTATGCCAGTCCAAGAACCACTGCGTGAATTCGAAGCACTAATCGTACAAACCGATGCAAGTGCTGCCGTCTTTCGAACGACAGTTGTTGCGCGCGATCTCGTTGACGCAAAGCAGCGCCTAGCTATTCAGCATGGACACGAAAATGTGCTAAGTGTCTGGAATGAAGAGGACGCGACCAAGCCCGGCGACTAGAGCAAGAATGGACGGTGGCTAGTAGATGGTGAGCATTAACTGACTGTTCCAGCAGCCTGCTTCGCTGCCTACTCACCATTGTGTAAGAACAGGTCGACTAACAGACGTTGGGCTTCGCAAGCTCAGCTCCAACCTACAAAATTTCCTCAACAACGCGAATCGCGATCTTTTTGAAAATCACGATTCGCATTCGTTTAGTCGAGTTTCTATCAACGCAGAAAATCCTTGGGCACGTGCTCGCCGTGCCCAAGAAGCCAACCCTATTTACTCAACAACACAGGCTCACCAAATCCCAATTCCTTCATACGTGGCAACTGGGTTTTCGCATCGCCGACGACCAACCAGATCATCTTGTTTGGATCGAGGTATTTTTGCGATAGCGCTTTGATCTGTTCGACGGTCATGGTCTTCACAATTTGTTCGCGCTCTTTCACATAGTTGGGTGTCCAGCCGTATTTGCTGATGTTGTCTAACATGCCGAGTTTGGCTGAAGACGTTTCAAAAGCGCGGGCATTGCTCTTAATCAAGAAGCTCTTGGTCGTTTGCAAATCCGCATCTGAGTAGCTCACTGCATAGTCTTGCAGAATTTGTTTGATCAATTGCGTTGATTCCAGCGTGACGTTGGTACGAACACTGCTGTTGATGTTGAATTCACCGATGCTCTTGGTGCCGTTAAAGCCCGAACGAATGCCGTAGGTGTAGCCTTTGCCTTCACGCAGCTCTTGAGTAAGGCGGGATGCAAAGCCGCCGCCACCTAAGATGTAGTTCATGACATTGGCTGGGTAATAGTCTTTATCGGTTGCCGCTAGTGCTGGATAGCCGATTTGCAAAACGGATTGTTTGGCATCTGGAATATCGACAAAGAACACTTTGCCTTGCGTTTGCTTAGCGTCTGTACTAGCGATATTCGCAGCTGGCAATTCGACTTTTTTCGCTTGCCATGTCTTTGCCAGTGACGCTAATGAATTTTGAATCGTGGCCTTAGGTAAAGCACCGACAATGTGCATACGCGTGATCGATGGTGACAGGTTTTTTTGATAGTAGGCTTTTAAATCGTCAATCGTAATCGCCTTGACTGTCTCTTCCGATCCCAAGATATTCCGTGAGCGAATATTCTTGTCGCCATAGATCAACTTGTTGTAAGCGTTGGCGGCTACCACATTTGGATTCGCTTCTTGTTGACGAATCTGACTCAACATATTTTGCTTTAACAAGGCGAGCTCTTTTTCATCCCAGCGTGGCTCTAACAAGATTTCTTCCACCAAAGCCAAAGTCGCTTGATAGTTACGCGCCAAAGTATTGACTGTGATGCGGATGTCTTCGGTACGTGCTGTGACCACGATGGAAGCGCCGAGTTGCTGTATCGCTTCTTCCAATTCTTGTGGCGTTTTCTTGGCGGTACCTTGGGTCATCATGCGTGCCATCAAATTGGCAACGCCGACTTTGTTGATGTCTTCTAACAGCAAGCCACCATCGATTTGCATTTCAAATTGGACTAACGGTACTTCATCATTTTGTATGCCGTACACGCGCAGGCCATTGTTCAGTTTGCCTTCCCATACTTTTGGGGTTTTAACTTCTGCTGCGGCACCATAGGCTGGCTCTTGATCGCGTTTGATCTTGGACGGTGTTTTGGTGTAAGTCGCGTTGATATTTGGATCGACTGCCGCTTCTGCACCTTGTACGATTTTTTCTTCAGCGACTTCGGCCTTGCTTGATCCGCTCAAGGCGAGATTGACTTTACCTTTTGGTACAAAGCTAGTAGCAACAAAGTTTTTGCCCTTGATGTATTTGTCATAAACACGCATGACATCGGCTGGCGTGACTGCCAAAATGTTTTTGATGTCTTGTTCAACGAAACCTGGATTGCCGGTTAAGTAATTGTATTCAGCTAATTGCGCAGATTTGCCAAGTACGCTGGAGAGTGAGTTATAAAACTGGGTTTCTTGTCCGGCTTTGATGCGATTCAAATCTTTTTCTGAGATGCCATCTTTTTCAAATTTGGCGAATGCGTCGTTGACTGCGCTGGCGACTTCATCTAAAGATTTACCATCAAAGGCGCGCACATTGAGCATGAATTGACCAGCTAATTCCGAAGTGCGATTGCCTATGCTGACGTTGGAGGTGAGTTTTTTATCTTCGACTAAGACTTGGTAAAACGGTGCTTTTTTGCCGCATGACAAATATTCACTGAGCACATCCAAAGCATAGGAGTCAGCATGAAATTGTTCGACTGCAGGCCACACCATGGTCAAGGCCGGTACGCGTGCAAAATTATCTTCGTGGTAGAGCTTGACGGTCTCTTTCACCACACCTGCACGTTTCGGCAGCGCCTTCACTTCTTCGCCGCGTTGAATTTCACCAAAGTATTTCTCTACCCATTTCTTTGCTTGTGCGGCATCGAAATCACCTGCGATCACTAAGGTCACATTGTTGGGTACATACCAGCGACGGAAAAATTCTTTAACGTCATCGACCGTCGCGTTTTGCAAATCTTCGAGTGAACCGATGACTTGCCAGTTATACGGATGATCAGCTGGATACAAAGCTTTATCAATCACATAGGAATTGTGGCCATAAGGATTGTTATCGACGCTTTGGCGTTTTTCGTTCTTGACGACTTGCTTCTCTTTCGCCAGCACTTGATCGGTGACGGTATTGATAAACCAACCTAGCTTATCGGCTTCTGCCCAAATCATTTTTTCTAAAGCGTCTTTTGGTACGGTCTGCAAATAATTAGTGCGATCTTGTGAAGTCGAACCGTTCGCGCCTGAGCCACCGATGCGTGCTGACATTTTATCTAAGCCACCTTTGCCCAGATTTTCTGATTCTAAAAACAGCAAATGTTCAAACAAATGCGCAAACCCAGTACGACCTGCTTTTTCGCGGGCCGAGCCCACATGCGCTGTCAAATTCACCGCAACCACAGGATCAGAGCGATCCACATGCAAGATCACTTCTAAGCCATTGGCTAATGTGAATTTTTGATAGTCGACTTTGAGACTGGCTTTTGCTGGCTTAACTGACTGCTTGGACGTGACAGCGGGGGTTGTGGCTGACACTGGCGATACGGCGAGGGTACTCAGCGCAGCGGCGATGAGTAAGGACATGCTGGTAGGTTTCATGAATTGGATTCTCAATTTGGTTGGACTTGTTAGGAGCTATTTGAATCAATTTGGACTTGCGCGAGCCTTGAAAAAGATTTTAGGCAAGTTAGCGTGCGCTTAGTTCCCACTGTCTTACATTTTCGTTCGCAGTTACTGCGTTTGCAGGCGCTATCTTAATGCCTAAGTGTCGAATGCAAATCGCATTGTGTCGCCTCCTTGCATCAAAATTGGTGCTAAATGCAAAGATAGTTTTAGCTAGGCAAATTTACACTCGTTTTTATTGCCATTTATTGTTATTGTCCTGTCACGTATAGCAGTTAAGCACAACACATCGAGACGTCAGTCCTGCAAAGGCAGAAATACAGCGTCTTAGATTTTACGTCACAAAAATTATGCTTTTCTGAGCGGCACTGCTCGCCTCTTTTTAGAAAGGAAATCTGATATGCATCAAGCAAAAAATCGCCTCTACACCACGATCAAAAAATGGAGCCTACTCGCACTTGCTTGCTTCACCATGAGCGCCTGCAGCAGCATGAAAAATGGCGGTGCGCCCGCACCCTCTTTCAGCTACGAGGAAGATCTCAAAGCGCTGGAAGACATGTACCAAACCGCAGCCAAATTATCAACCTACAAAGCAAATGCGACCGCCAAAGAGCGCAATGATTTCGTCAATGGCCGCATTGCTTTATATAATATTCGCTACCAACGTTTTGTACGCGACTTGGGCGTGGACAAACAGCATCTGGATGCTGGTACCGATGGCGTATTGATAGGATTAAATTTGGCGAGCGCAGCCACCGGTGCGATCCGTGCCAAGACCAATATCGCCTTGGCGGCGGCCGGAATCACGGGCGGCAAATCGACGATCGACAAATATTTTTACTTCGACAAAACCATCCCTGCGCTGATTGCGACCATGAATTCGCAAAGAAAGCAGGTCTTGCTGCGCATCTTAAATGGCGTCAAATTGGACATCGACCAATACCCATTTACGCAAGCCTTGGACGACTTAAATAATTATGAAATGGCGGGTACACTGATTGGTGCAATTGACGCGATTCAATTGGATTCGTCCATGAAAAATCAAGAGGCCGATGTCAAATTACAAAAATTAATTGACCCAACCCCTGAACAAATACAAGCAGCCCTCAGTCTCTCAGATGCCTTAATGAGCTTAAAGACCAACACGCCAGAGAATCTACAAAAGATCAATGCCATCATGAGCAAAATAACTGGAAAGCCGATCAATTACAGCGATTTTACGGCGGCAAGCGATGCGATTTCGGCAGCATTCAACCCAGGCAATGATCAGGCATGGCGTGACGCGCTCAAAAGCGTTGGCATCACCGTCAAATAATCTTGCTAAGCAATCCCCTAATTCGATAACGGAGTGAATATGGCAAACACACAAACTGAGAGTGATGGTAATTTTTCTCTAAAAAAAACCGAGGCAGCGATTGCCTATTTTGAGATTTATTTTAAAAGCTTTGTCGATGCGACGATGGTCAGCGCACCGCAAGGCAACGTCAATCGCATGAATTTTGAAGAACTGAATTTAACCCGACCAAACGCATTCAAACTAACGCTCAGCACCGATCAGCCCCCCGCAGGCTATAGCAAAATCTGGAATGGCATGATGTTTATCGAAGGTGTGCCAGCGAGTGTGACGGCTTGGCGAGCCGATTGATTGGCGATCTATATCTCAAAGATGGATCGCCATCAGCGCTTTAAGCAGTAGCTAAAGCCGCACGCGCACGTTCATAATTACCCATGCGTTCGATTTGTTCAGCGCAGACTGGCAAACGACTGACCACGGACGCATGTTCTTCGACATCCGCGCGCTTGACGCGTGCAGCTAGTGGCACAGGCAGCACGCGACGAATGTAGTCGTCATAGCTCTCGCCCATGCGGCCCGTGAGTGTTTCGACCGCCAAAATAATCTCATCAGAAAAACCTTCCGCGCGCAATTCCTCTGGCGTCATGCCACCATCTTCAATCACATCATGCAAGATCGCCGTCTGACGTTCATCGTCAGCCTGCAAGCGCATCATCACCCGCAATGGGTGCAAGATTTCTGGATCACCGTCTTCACCGATGCGTCCAGCGTGGGCGCGTGTGGCGACTTGGATTGCTTTTTCTATTGTTGACATGATCGCTGTTCCTAAACTCTTTCCTAAATTCGTTCCTAAATTCTTCTTTAAAAAACCAGACCTACAAATCAAGCGGTGGCATTACGCGAACGTGACCAGCGCCGTTAACCGAGCCGCCATTCCCCCACAACTGCTTGGCGAACACGATCCCATTGCTAGTCATCACCTGTTCAGCAATTGGTAGTAATTGCGTGCCTGGATAAGCATCACCGCCACCAACCTCAACCAACCTGTTCACCTCGGGTACATCCGCGCCATTAGCGCCATTCCAAATTTGCGTATGACTGCCAAACACATTATTTTCTAAGGTGGTGTAGCCATCACAGTTGATCGCATAAGCATGTGGCGTCGGGCCAGCCGCTGGCAATAAACGGATAGAAGGAGGCATTAAGCCCATGCCAGCAGAGGGCACTAGTTGTATCTTGACCCACTGATTCGCTGTCCGCAAACGTCCATAGGGATGCTGGCGATTGCCGCCACTTTTGGCGTGATCCAAACAAATCTCGATGCCAAAGTCGATCGGCTGTCCTGCCGCATCGTGAATGCCAGCTATTCGAAATCTCGCGCCACCTTCGGTCACGCCCAACACATCCGCAGGAATCACGTATTCAGGATCGAGCATGTGTACTTGTTGATAGGTATGCTGTGCGACTGAGCCGCTCCATTTCAAAAAGTCGATGCCCGACATGTACTGTTTGCGTGAAGCGTAGTTCGCTTCGGTGTTGTCCTCACCACCGCGTTGTATCAATGCCGTGTTATACACCTCGCCCGGCTGCGTAGGGTCTAACAGAAACTGTCCGTTGAGCGCCTCCGCAGTTGGGAACGAGGCAGTAATCGCCGTCCCAAACACAAACAAGCCATGTTCATATTCTGGCTTTGCCGCCAAATCTTGCATGCCTCCAAACAAGCCACCCCAAGCGCGGTCGTATGGTGCGCTTAATCCGAAGTCGGATGGCGCGGGACCGACCCAACCATCAATCAAATCATGCAAATACGCACCACCCGCACCACGACACAAAAATTCAGGCGCGATAAAAAGCTTTAAAGTAGTTGGGCTAGGATCGGCTGCGGCGAAAGCCTTGCGCATCGCGTCGGCAATAAACGCAAGGCGCGCTTCGATATCCCAACACTGACCAAGCACATCGGTACGATAGTCGCTGGTGGTGTTGGATAATCCAGAGTAATAGGTTTGACTGGGATCAGTCGACTTCTTCGCCGTTCCTGTGTACAACTCCCAGGAAATGAATTGCACTTTGCTGTAGTTGGCCATGAGAACGTTGCTGAAGTCTTAGCGCAAATTAACGATAGAACGGCTCAACCACGCCCTTAACTTTAATCATCATCGGCATGCCTTTACGATCTAAAGTCTTACCCGCTGGCACGGTAATCCAGCCTTCGCTGATGCAGTATTCTTCCACGCCCAAACGCTCTTTGCCGTTCAGCAAAATACCGACTTCATGATCAAAAATTTCAGCTACATAGTATTTATTACGTGGATCTACAGAGAGACGATCTGGGAATGCTGGTTTGCTAGTATCTGTCATGATGATGAGCTTATAAAAGAGTGAAAACTGGCGTTGGCGATGTCCAAACATAGCAAGCCCGCCGCGAAGTGCGCTAGTTTAGCCGTTTTTCAAGGAGATATACAGTAGGAGCAAATCCCAAAGACAAGCCATGGTCAGGCGCGCAAGGCCAATAAGCGTTGATGCACCTCATCCTCACGATCAATCTTGCGCTGCTGCTTGGCGCTCAGATAATGCTCGGTGAACACATCGAGATAGGCTTCCATGGTTTGCGCCGCCAGCGTCTCACCTGCCAGAGCAAGACACAGAGCCGCCACTTCCGACGTACACAAATGATCATCGCGACGAGAACGACGCAAGCGATAACGCGAGAGTTGTTCCGGTGCCAAACTCAATACCGGAAAGGCATTCAAGTAAGGACTCTTCTTAAAAATCTTACGCGCCTCAGGCCAAGTCGCATCGAGCAAAATGAATAAGGGCTTTTTCTCTACCGGACTTTCACCGACAAGCTGTGAAGGCAAAAGCTGCGAAACCACCCGTTCAGGCGGCACGAATTCACCAGGAAACACCACATAAGGCTGCCATTGCGGATCAGCCAAGAGTGCCAACAAAGCTGGCTCCACAGTAGTCCGCGCCCACCCAAAAGCCCAGGTCTGCGGAATCACATCCGCGATCAACCAACCCGTGTTACTAGGCTTCAAAGTCTCATGCTCCGCCATCAACAAACAAACCCCAGCCTGCGTCGGCACCACACTGCGCAAATCGCACAAGCAATGACTCAAAATCAAACGGCAACCAGCACAACGCTCACCACTAGGCCCACCACGCGCCAAAAACGGACGGGTGCTACGTTCTAAACGTGCAGAACGAAGACGAGAAACGGCATGCGGGGGAAAGGTCTGACTCATGGTGATTATCTATGCGGCAAGGACAAGCTAGCGATCAGCTTGGGAAGTTCGGCATTGTAGTGCAAATGGTGGTTGAAGTCAGGTTGGTGATGTGGCCTGGTTTTAGTGCAAGGCATGACTGCGAGGCATGAGTGTGTGCCACTTTCTGTAACGCCAGCTTTGCTAAACTCACATCAGCACGAATTTGTCGTCACTCCTGCGCAGGCAGGAGTCTAGCGGCGTTGGTTGATCAACAACTGGTGTTGGATGTGGATTAAAATGCAAAATAGCTTTTTCACCATCGATAATTAGACTGAAAAATAATTAGCGAAAAACTAGACTCAATTCCCGATAGAAGTAGATTTTTCCTTTTTGAATTAGGGAGAAATCAGCGCCCCAGCATTTTCACCTTAAAGACACTTTTGCCCATGGACTCTCTCATTCCACCAAATTTTATAACGCTCGATGTTGAGATAATCTCCGACGAAAACTTGAGTCCATTAGCCGATCACTTCGAAGAACCCGCCTTCGTCCTTGGAAATCAAAAGATCGATAATTTATATCATTTGAGTTTAGAACCATGTTGGTTTAATGAGGAAGACAAGACTCCCGAAAATTGCGCCAATTTCTTTGTCGAGCAGATAAGTAAGCTTCCTATTGAACTGAGGGACTTGTGGAATAGAGCGAATTCAAGAACATTTGACTTTGGTTTTGAAAGTGGAAATACACTGCCATACTATAAGAGCGAAATATCAGCGGATACATTGCTCAAGATCGCGACGATTGGCGCTAGCTTTGCAATTACAATCTATCAAGTATCTCCATCTGAAGACGGGCGCGATCAAACTCAAGAATGTATCTGAGCAGACCCAAATCTGGCCCCACTTTTGACATCAATGCCTATGCAAAAGCTACTCATCAATTTACTGATTTTTTCTTTATGCTTTGCTTGGATAGCGGCGCGTCAGCATCAAAAAATTTCGTTTCACTTATCAGGTCGAATTGCATTAAGTGGCATCGCCTTACTCGGCCTTACCGCTTTACTTGGAACTTTGATTTCACAGAAGCCTTTGAGCGAGGTCTTTTTGGTGCTTAACAACAGCAATGATATGCACATGGGTGTCATTTACGGCATCGGCTTTCTCTATGTGTCCGCTTTATGTTTTTTATGGGCGTTATCTCTACGGCTACAAAAGCATGAAAAGACCAAATAGAGTTTAACGCGACAATTACAGATCGAAAGATCTGAACAAACTGTTTTTAACGATCAAAGAAACGTCACATAGTTAGTGGATTGAATATGTCACCAGAACCAGAATTTGCACAAAAATACACCACAGCCGAACGCTTCAGGACTCTGATTGTTGGCATCACTCT
Source organism: Affinundibacterium seohonense (assembly GCF_014284305.1). Lineage (GTDB taxonomy): Bacteria > Pseudomonadota > Gammaproteobacteria > Burkholderiales > Burkholderiaceae_D > Undibacterium > Undibacterium seohonense. The sequence goes on along the minus strand of NZ_JACOFW010000002.1, from coordinate 66,519 downwards.
TGGTGCGTTAATCATCGTCCTCGGCAAACTTTACGTATTTCCTTGGCTTGCCGAGTTTGCCGTCTCTGCGCCTTGTCATAAGCTGTTCGGCATAGATGGCGTAAGCATTTTTTGGTACGGCATTTTTGTCGGTATTCCCGCAAGTATCAGCGTGCTAGTTGCCACCTTGCTTGGTTGGCGCGGATACAAAATAATTCGCGATGATCAATTTCCACCAGCCGGTGAGAGGGTTTATCGACCAACCAGAATCCGCCGAGGTAAAGCCGCGCGACTTATCGCTTACGCCCATTTAACGGCGTTTCTCCCTTTGTTAGTTCTGTCAATTTGGGGTAATTATCAGGCACAAGAAATGATCACCAATATTCCTGACAAAGCAAAATTATGTACGACAACGATGTCATCTAAAAATAAATAGCAAAACGATCGTATCAAAAACGTCGCACCCCAAACACATTCCACAATAAAAAACACCCGCAATTAGCAAACCCAATTGCGGGCATTCTTTCCAACAAATTTACCAAACTCAGGCTAAAACAATCAGCACGAATTCATCGATTATTTAGCAAACTTCGCATAATAGGCCACCACCGCCGGATGCTCACCAATACGCTTAGCATGCGCATTCAACGCTGGCGCAACTTGCTCTACCAAATCGGTCGGCACGTGATCCAAGCGTCCTGAATTCAACGTGCGCACATCGATGAATACTTTCAAATCGGCGACGGTCAAACGATTGTCGGCGAAGTATTCACCGCCATGTGCCAACAATTGTTTTTCTAACCAACGCAAATAAACAGGAATAGAGCCATTGACCAAGGCGAGGCGTGCAGCTTTTTGTTCTTCGCCTGCCATGCGATAGGTTGGTCCCATTTTAACGCCAGCTTCTTCGACGACATACATGACTTCATCACACAACAAAGCTTGATACGCATCGTTTGGATAGAGGCCAGCGAGTTGACCAGCATAACGCAACATGGAGTCGCACTGGGTGACTTGAACGCCGTCGACTTCTAAAGTCGGCACTTGGCCAAACGGGGTGTTTTTGCGAACTTCGCCAAATTCTGGGTAGGAAAAACGATGATCGTCAAATGCGATATTGCCAATGGCTAAAGCCAATCGTACTGGTTCTGCACGTCCACCGTGAGTATCGAAATAGGTAATTTTGAGTTGTGGCATGATGGTTTCCTGAAGTAATGGGAGGAGAAAAATGGAGCCGTTTCTTGGGCTCCAATGGTTTTTCAACAAGCGGGAAAGATCATATCACGCATCAATTTTTTGTTCACAGACCACTCCATTTTCAGCCCAATAAAACAAAAAAGCCGCGTGCAATTTGCCACGCGGCACAGACGCACTAAAGTCGTCTTTAAGCTAATCAGTATTCATACTACCGAGTCATGTACTGCTCATTGCCGATAATGCCCATGGATTTGACGCCGCGACTTTGCGCAGAGGCCAACACTGCCGCAACCTCCTTATAGGCGACTAAACGATGTGCGAGCAATTGCACTTCGGGTTGTTTGCGCATCTCGGCTAAAATCGAAAATCGGCGATCTAGTTGAGATTTCTCCAGCACCTCTCCATTCCAACTCAAAGTACCATCAAAATCCACATCCACTCGCACCACCTCAGGCTTTGCGCAATTAGCTTTGCAGGCGGTGGGCAAATTCAAATTTACTGCGTTTTGTGACAAAGGCAAAGTCGTAATGAACATGATGATCAACACTAGCATGACATCAATCATCGGTGTCATATTGAGTTCTGTCATCGGCACCGATTTATCCTGATCGGCATGGGCTTTGGTGGGAGGCTTGCTATGTTCCATGACAATATCCTTTCGACTGGCTCATTCAAAAAACTGGCGAAGTACAAGGTAGGGCTGGATACAGCGTTGGTACTGAAATGATCTGGTAGGAGTAATAGATCAATAGAACAAAAGAAGAAAAAGCAAAGCTGTTTAAAAACAATATGGACGATGCGAGCAGAGATTTCAAGGGAAATTTTTAGATAAATAGAATTCTTGAAGACGAAGTCGATGACGTCTCAAGACTTGCTGCAAGTTGCCAGCACCAACTCGCGCAGCCAACGGTGCGCGGGATCAGCTTGCATACGAGGATGCCAGATTAAGGCGACACTGATCTCAGGTACGGTGAACGGCAGGGTAAAACTGTACATGCCATCGCGCAAATTTCCAGTGTGGCGCTCAGGCACACTGGCGATTAAATCGGTGCTGCGTGCCAGCGCCAGCGCTGTGGAAAAACCTGCGACGATAGTGCTAATGTGGCGGGTTCTGTTCAACTCTTGCAGAGCGCTATCGACTGGGCCAGAGACAAGGCCCTTACGTGAGATGCCGATGTGTTGACTGTCCAGATAGCGAGCCAAACTGATTTTTATATTACCGGCTTTCTTATTTTGTTGAAGGCGCACAAGCGCTGGATGATCGGCACGCATCACACCGATGAAGCGATCGCGAAACAAGGCCTGAGTGCGCAACTCTGGGCTCATCGTGCTAGTGACCACGCCTGTTTCTACATCGACTTCGCCATCGCGCAATAACTGACTGTCTTTATCTGCTTTGATCATAAAATTTAGCCGCACGCCGGGCGCTTGCGTATGGGCGCGCTGGATTAATTCAGCGCCAAAATTCTCGGCAAAGCCCTCGCTACTGCGCAAGGTAAATGTACGTGTGAGTTGGCTTAGATCGACGTCGCTCAATGGCCGCAAAACGGCCTCGGCTTGTTGTACCAATTGACTGACTTGTTCACGTAATTCGACAGCTCGCGGTGTTGCCACTAGGCCGCGACCTGCGCGCACTAACAATGGATCACCCATGGTGTCCCGCAATCGCGCTAAGGCGCGACTCATCGCCGAAGGGCTCAAATGTAAACGCCGTGCAGCCTTGGCCACACTGCCCTCGGTCAGTATGGCGTCAAGTGTGATGAGTAGATTCAAGCCCGGTCGTATCATTCCGAGATTGTAGCGCGAGGACATCGACATATGGCGTTGCATGCACGAATAAAGTGCAAATATTGCGTCTTCCGCCACATCCAGACATATCGTAATCTGAGCACAATTGATCGCTGCGAGCACCGACCAGTTTGCAACAAGCCTAAAAGCTAGCAATTGCCGCGAGGTGTACTGCGACTTATGCAGCCACAACAGGGTTGTCCTTACTTTGCGCTTTTCACGAGGTCAACAGACAGTTTATACAGAAAGGAAATAGGCGAAATGAAAGCGGAAAATCTCAAGACCAAGCTAGCGCTGGCGGCACTGAGCTTAAGCGCATTGCTGTCCTCACTGAGCACGAGTAGCGCGAATGTCGCCCTACCCGAACTAGCGCGCAGCTTTGACGTCAGCATGCAAGTGGTGCAATGGGTAGTACTGGCGTATTTGCTGGCGATCACGACACTCATCGTCAGCGTCGGGCGATTGGGCGATCTGTTCGGGCGGCGCAGATTATTATTGACCGGCTTGTTCGTCTTCACCATGGCATCCTCCCTATGCGCCATCGCCTCTGACATCTACGTGCTCATTGCGGCACGCGCGTTGCAGGGCAGCGGTGCTGCCACCATGATGGCTCTAGCGATGGCATTGGTGACCGAAACTGTGGCGGAAGACCAAACCGGGAGTGCCATGGGGCTACTTGGAAGTATGTCGGCCATTGGCACCGCACTCGGTCCAACAATCGGTGGTTCTTTAATCTTTGGCCTTGGTTGGCCATCGATTTTTTATATCAATTTGCCACTCGGTTTATTGACTGGCGTGCTGGCCTATTACTATTTGCCTGCGGATCCAACACGCAAGCCGAAGCAAGCTATTCGTTTTGATGTTGTCGGCACCCTCTTACTGTCATGTTGTTTAGCCGCTTATGCGCTCGCGATGACACTCGGACATGGCAGCTTCCATGGATTGAACGCGGCCATACTATTGGTATCCATGATAGGCCTAGGAATATTTTTACGCCACCAAAGCAAAGCCGATGCACCATTGATACCTTTGTCGCTCTTTCGCAATCGCCATCACAATCGGACACGTAGTCACAGTCTCAGTAGTGGCTTTATCATGAGCGGACTGGTCACTACCGTGGTCATGGCTAGCTTAGTAGTTGGCCCTTTTTATCTCGCTGGCATCTACCACTTATCGGCGGTCAACATAGGCTTCGTGATGTCGTCGGGACCGATGGTGGCCGCGCTCACTGGCCTGCCTGCCGGTCGTTTGGTCGATCGCTATGGTGCAGCGACTATGTGCACGGCTGGCTTGATGATCATGGGAATCGGCAGTGCTTCTTTGACTGCGTTTGCTGGGAATTTTGGGCTCGCCTCTTATATCGCCCCCCTAGTTTCAATTACCGCCGGCTACGCGCTATTTCAAACTGCGAATAATACAGCCGTCATGCACAGTGTCGATGCCGGGCAGCGAGGAATTATCTCAGGCATGTTAAATCTTGCACGTAACCTTGGCCTCATCACGGGAGCATCATTCATGGCGACCATATTTACTGCGGCTAGTACTAATCACACGCCAACACCTGATCTCATAGTCGGACTACAAATGACATTCGCGGTAGCGACAGCGCTAATCATGCTGGCATTGTTCATTGCACTATGTTCGCGCATGCAGCGCCATGAACAACAAAGTCAAACTGAATTAGGCCAATAAGTCGCGCATATCATCCGCATGCTCTTCTTCCATCGCCATGATGCCGACCAGCATGTGGCGTGTGGTCGGGTCAGTCTCACCTATTTGCTCTATCATTTGACGATAGGATTCAATCGCGACACGCTCGGCAACTAGATTGGCTTTAATCATGGATTGAGTATCGTCGGCCTCGTCGTATTCAACATGACTGCGTCCCATCAATGTGGCTGGATTGAAGTCAGGTTTGCCGTTTAACTGAACGATACGTTCCGCCAATAAATCCGCGTGCGCTTGTTCGTCAATCGCATGTTGTAAAAACTCAGCTTTGATTGGTCCATTTTGCAAACCGCTGGCAGTGTAATAGTGTCGCTTGTAGCGCAGCACGCAAACCAATTCCGTCGCCAATGCAGCATTTAACATGGCGATGACTTGTTTGCGGTCGCCTTGATAGCCGGCAGTGACGGCACCATCGTCAAAGTTCTTAGCTGCGGCACGGATGGCATCAGTGTCGATACCAGTGTGTGTTGATTTTTTTAAATCGGTCATGGTGTTCTTTCGGTGAAAAAGGGAATCAGGGAATTCGTTGAAAATTTCAGACGGATTATGTGGTGTGCTTTTTAACCCAAGCCACATAGGAGTCCATCCACGTTTGGATAAATTTTTCTGAGCCGGGATTGACCTTGCCATCGGCATCAAAGAATCCTTCGATTGCATGAATAAAGGCTTCAGGTTGTCCCATGGTCGGCACATCGAGATTCGCTAAAATATTTCTTAAATGCTGCTGCGCCAACGCCGTACCAATCGCACCAATAGAGACACCAAGTACCCCGACAGGCTTGCCCGCCCAAGCACTCTGGCCATACGGACGAGAGGCATGATCAATCGCATTTTTTAATACACCGGGAATCGAGCGGTTATATTCTGGGGTGACGAATAACACGCCTTGCGAATGCGCTATTTCAGACTTTAATCGTTTCACTGCAGCGCATTGATGTGCATCGTCGTCTTGGTTATACAAAGGCAAATCCCCAATTTCACTTTGGGTAAACGTAAAATCTGGCGGTGCCATGGCGGCCATTGCTGTAGCGAGTTTTCGATTCAGCGAGTCACTTCGAAGGCTGCCAACGATGACGGCGATTTGATATTGAGACATAGGTTTTCCTAACTTGAAGTAGCGTGTGGATACGAGGTCAATCTATTCTTCCGTTTTTGCGGGAACGATGCGTTGGCTGTTTTGGTGATCGATCCCAGCATCCACCATCTCGGGTGCCACTTCTATTCTGCTGATACCGGAATTCACGGAGATAGGATCGCTCGATGGAAAGCTCATTTCTAGAACATCATCAAGCAGGGTTTCTTCAATTTGTTGTTGGCTAGGTTCGACGGCGATTTCTATGCGTGCGTCTGGTATCGAATCGACGATGCCGGTTGCGTATTCCACCGCGAGCTCTTTGGTCTCAAAACTCGCTAGTGGTGTTTGAACACCGGTTTGATTGACTTCCCACTGCGCCGCATGATTTTGGCGCACTTGAATCAAAATGCCACTAGTTGGATCGCTATTCATTTGCTGTCTCTTTTTCGTTTAACATCCGATAAAAGTTCAGCATGCACCCATAATGAAGGGAAGTTTGTTCGCTAGCGAACGCACGGAAAAAGCGAGAACCAGAACACTTCCTTTAAATAGCTCATCGACATTTCAAGTCAGATGAGATCGAATAAGAAATGCTGTACAGAGAAATGCTTCAAGCATTGTCGGGTGGGTCTACCGGCTTAAACAAATCCTCCAAAGCAGCACGGCTAGCAGAAGTAGACGAGGAACGCGCAACACCACGTTTGCCATGAAATTCTTCTTCGATATTGTCGCGGTAAAAACTCCAGGCAGTGCTCGACGATGCAGTCGATAAGCGACGCCAGACTTCTTGCCCAACGCCTGCATAATCAATCGCTGTGCCGTCATCTAACTCCACCCGCAGCAGGCGTTCGCGAGCATCATAGCCAATTGCACGCAGCTTGCCAGCATTGATGCGTTTCATCTCCATGCGCAACTCCTCCCAATGTAGAGCGTGAATTTTAATCGATACCGAACGCGATCTCTGGAATTTTACTTAAGATGCTTTTGCATGACCACGTCGCGTAAGGCCGCTGTCCCGAGCACAATGTCGAGCATGCCACAAGGCTCGTAAGACCATTTTTGGTAAAAGCGTTGTGCTTGAAGATTATGTTCCCACACCGTAAGGTAAATTCCATCATGCTGTCGCTTGTGCGCTTCAAGTACACATCGTTCCATTAAGCTGGCACCGACACCTAGTCCGACAAATTGCTGCTTGCAATACAAGCGTCTTAGTTTGATCGGGTTTTTCAAATCTAAGCCAGGCATACTTTGATTCACTTCCATTTTTGCATAGCCTATCGCTTGCCCTGCTTGTTCCGCCAGCAGAAAAAACGAATTCTCTTCCGCTAATTGGGCGGCCAATTTAGCAACAGTAAATTCCTGTTCAATATAGCTGGCGAGATCAGCCGCTGGCATTTGTGGATAGACAGAAAACGCCTCATGAAAAGTCTCTCTACCTAGTCGACTCAATAATTCTACATCGCTGGCCTCGGCGAAACGAATGTGAACAGAGCTTGCTCTGGGCAAATCTTTAGCAAAACACACGCTATTCGCTTGACCTTGATACTGTCCATAATTGGGAATCTTGGCATAGCCGCTCTTTTCATACAGCCTGATTGCCTCAATTTGTTTGACGCCTGTTTCCAGCAAACATTTGGCATACGAAAGCTGCAAGGCCCATTGTTCTAGTTCCTGCAAGATCGCCGATGCAATACCCAAACCGCGCGCCGATGGATCGACATACATGCGCTTGATCTCCATGGTCTGTTGATCATAGTTTTTGATCGCACCGCAGCCCACCGCTTTATCGCCATCGTAGGCAACTACCACGTATTTCAATCCGTCCGACTTATTGTATTGCGCATAAAAAGCGTGTTCGTCGCCATCGGTCATTGCCAAGTAGCGATCTAAAGCCACTACCAGTCGCTGAAAATCGACATTATCCGAATCGGTGCGTTGTAAGCTGATCATCGTCTTCTCCATCTATCTTTGCGTATTCATAATGCTGATTCAAAACTGTTCAAACAGTGCCAGTACCGTCATGAATAGATACACGCCATTCAAAAAAGTATTCGCGAAAGCTTGTTTCTTGTAGGTGTAATAAATCAGACAGCAGCATCCAAATACATTCATCAACAAAAAGGTGAGCGAGGTACTCATCAGTATCTGCTGCGTATTTAAACCATAGGCAATCAAACAGACGATGCCGCCGCCCCAGCCTAAGGCATTCAAAAAGTTATCGTTCTTCATTTGCTCAACTTCCATGCTTCTCTCCCTATGCCTTTGGCGTGATGTGCAGCCAGCGTTGTACACCACTGCTAGAGACGTAATTTACACTTACGTTTAATGCGCAAAAATGCTAAATTCGAGTCAATTAATGTGAAACATGAATTAGTTACATCCACCATAACTAGGCTGCGACGATGAACCTGCAACAAATTCAATACTTTTTGGCCCTAGCCGATGAACTGCATTTTTGGAAGACTTCAGAAAAAGTATTCATTACGCAATCAGCGCTGAGTAGGCACATTAAGAGCATGGAGCAAGAGCTAGGTTTCGATTTATTTGAACGCGATAAACGCAATGTGAAACTGACGCCAGCGGGTGAATTTTTACGCGATCAATATGCGAAATTGTTGGCCGACTATGAGAGCGTTACGCGTCGGGCTAGCTTGATTGCATCGGGAGAAGTTGGCGCGATACGCATCGGTTTTCCGGCGTCGATTACTTTTTCGGTGTTACCTGATCTCCTGCTAGCCTTGCATCAACAACACCCGCATATCGTGGCACAAATGATTGAAGTTGACGCCAATGATGTCGATCCATTTCTGCAATCCCATCGTATCGACATTGCCTTTAATCGTGAAACAGCGAAGGCAAAAGAACTCACCAGCAGACATTTAATGACAGAAAATTTTGCACTTGTGGTTTCCGCTCAACATCGTTTCGCCGGAAAAAAAGGCTTAAAACTAGAAGACCTTTACAAGCTAAGACATGAGGAATTTGTACTCCCTTCACTCACCGGTAAAAGCGAACATGCATCCCAACTGCGCGCCATTTTTGAAGTGGCAGGTTTCGACCCTATCATCCATCTCGAATCAGATTTCGGTGTCGCCCTGTTGGGTATGGTCGCCAAAGGCTTGGGGATTTCTGTGATGCCAATTTCTTACTCACACCACTTAAAGCACGAAGTCCATTTTATAAAAATGCCACCGACCTCAGACCTGTTAGTGCTCTGGCGTCAAGGCGATACCAATCCCGCCTTGCAGATATTTTTGCAGGTGATTGCTGGGTTTGATTTTACATTGGGACGTTAATTTTTAAATGCGCTATTGATGGCTTAGCGACTTAAAGAACATCGTTTGGCGATTAACGACGAAAAACTCGCCGCAGTATTGAAAGTGATCTGTGTCGTTCAAATATAAACCGACACAGATTTTTTTGACCGGTGACTCTTAGAGTGAAATTACATTCCCAACGAGCGCAAAAGTTCATCACTATCGTCATCCCCAGCCGGCACAACGGCAGCCTCCGATGCACCTTTTGCTTTATCAGCTTGCTCACTATCGAGCAAAGCATCTGGATCGAGTACTTCACTAGAATCAAAGTCATGCAATTTGATGAATTCAGTGCGATCAATTGCCAGTTCGAGATAAAAGATATTATTGCTATCAGTGAAGAAGGAGACACGACGGATTTCTGGACGGTCTAGCGGCGTATCAACGCTAAGCATGACTTGCTTGTTCAGTACCAACATCTTTGGTTGGTTTTGCGTGATGTTCGTTTGCAGCTCACGACGAACTTTCCCGGTGAAATCACCAACAATTTGGTTCATCAGCTCACCTAAAATATTCGACACTTCATCAGAAGTGAACGCTGTCGCAAGCTCGGATTTAGGCATGCCCATACTCAGCATGTATTTTTCGTAAATTTCTAAAGCAGCAGAGCCTGAGAAATTCAATACCACCAAGCCAGAGAAGCCACCATCAAACAATACGAAACAACCGATATCGGGCTTGAGGCCGATCTTGGTAATACGCTGCACCATGGCGGAGTAGTGGATTTTGGTCTGTGTTGCCACATTCAGCACGCGAGTGACCGAATTACATAAACTGGTCAGTAAATCTTCCGTCCCATATACGACACCGTTTTCGTCTTTACCCATAACCAACTCCTAAATATTCTGTCAAAAATGATACTGATCGTCGCCGTCGGTGGCGTGGAATTTTTATTGATCAATGATCTGTACAGCAAACAGGCTTACTGAATTAATCATTTGTCCACTCAATACTCGATAAAAGCTTAGTCAATGTACATTAGTTTGTTCATTAAGCAAGATACTCAATCCGAAAGAACCGTTACCTGAGGGAATAATGAAAGAATATTCCTTTGGAGCACTTGCCGTCTAGTTGTTTCATGTTTTCTGTGCGGTTTATCGCTTACTAGCGACTGCTTTTTAAAAGGCGCTGTGAATTGCATGAGCAAAAAAACAAGAAAGGCTGCAATCGCAGCCTTTCATCCATCTTACTGTCGTCAGCAAGTATTTCTCAAATTGCCACGGCGACACATTCTAGCCTTCAATCTCATGACTGCAGATGCAAATCTTGTTGCCATCAAGATCACGGAAATAGGCACCGTAATAATTGGGATGGTAATGCGGGCGTAAGCCAGGCGCACCTTCGCAAGTTGCGCCGAGTACGATAGCTTTAGCATAAGTTGCATCCACTATCTTTCGAGTTTTGGCTAACAATGCCAGCATCTGACCATTACCGACACTCATGGGCTCGCCGTCGTAGGGCTTACCAATACCGACGATGGGCCGAAGCGTACCTTTCTCCACCCAGCCCGACCAAGATTTTTCGGGATAACAAAACTTCAAAACATAGCCCAGCTCATCCATGATCGCGGAATAAAAATCATGGGCACGTGCGTGTTCGGTAATTCCTATGAAGACATGTGAAATCAATTGCTACCCCTCTATTTAAATTTGATCGATACTAATCGGTTATTAAACTTCTAGTGTCGCCTTGACGGTCAGCGGCACGCCATTGCGCAGTGAGTGCACCCCAACCATAGAGCGCACGTGCATGCCTGCTTCGCCAAAAATCTCCACTAACAAATCAGATGCGCCATCAAGTACATGCGCGTGATCCGTAAAATCTTCTGCGGTATTCAAAGCACCATGCAGTTCAACGAGTCGCACGATCCGATTCAGAGAGCCTAGTTCCTTTTGCACTGCCGCCAGCAAATCGAGGCAGGCGAGGCGCGCAAATTGATAACCCTCATCGCTGGTGTATTCTCTGCCTAATTTGCCCTTAGGCACGACCCCGTTTATTGCTGGCGCTGCTCGGCCAGATGTCAACACCAAATTTCCGGTTCTGATGACCGACACGTAATTCCCTGCGGGTGGGCTTACTGAAGCTAAGACGATGCCGAGTTCACGAAGTTTTAATTCTGGTCCACTGATGCTCATCATTTATTCAATCCGTTTCCATTATGGTGATTCGCCAGTCTGCATGCAAAATGCGAAGACTACCGAATGACACAATTACTTATTTACCGCCTGCGATATCCAAAAAGGCACCCGTCATATAAGACGACGCCTCGCTCGCTAAAAAACAAATAGCCTCTGCAACCTCGTTAGGATACCCGCCACGTCCCAAGGGAATCCCTGCACTTAGGCGATCGACTCGCTGCGGATCACCTCCGGCAGCGTGGATGTCGGTATGGATGAATCCGGGACGGACGCAATTTACCCGTATTCCCTGTGGCGCAAGCTCCAAGGACAAGCCTTTGGTCAGCGTATCGATCGCGCCTTTTGATGCAGCATAGTCGACGTATTCGTTAGGCGAGCCAAGACGGGCTGCGGCTGAGGAGACATTCACAATCGCACCACCTTTGCCATGAAACTGCGTTGACATGCGTTGGATTGCATACTTACTACATAAGAAAGCGCTCAGTACATTAGTCTGCAACAAGCGAAGAATTCTCTCCGCATCCATATCGACGACGCTAGATTGCGGCAACAAGATACCCACGTTATTGACCAAGACATCGATCGTTCCTAGCTCTTTATCCAACCGTAGAAACATCTGCTCGACTTCGTTCTGCTGTGACACATCGGCCTTCAACAACACGGCACGCCCACCCAATTTCAATACCTCGTTCAGCAATTGTTGTGCAGCGCTGTCACTACTCAAATAGTTGATACCGACTGCATAGCCGTCACGTGCAAGTGCCAAGACGGTGGCCGCGCCTATCCCTCTGCTGGCACCGGTGACCAAAGCGACTTTGGAGGCTCTTGAAGAAACATTCATCATTGGCTTATTTATCCTTGTTAATCAACATTGCGAACAACCCGACTAGACATCGGTACCATAAGGACGCCCATCTTTATGCACGAATTGCCAGCGCCCATCAACGCGCAGCGCCTGTAAATCATCCTGCGGATAGATTCCCTCATCTCCCTCTGTTCTATCACCGATCTCGAGATAACGTACCATCTTATCACTGTGATTAATGAGCGAGTGCGCAGCGCCCATCGCTGGAAAACCACAGCACATACCGGCTTGCAGCAATAGCTCGCTATCACCAAGGATCAGCGTCACACAACCTTCCAACACGTAGATGAACTCATCTTGCCGCGTGTGATAGTGAACCAATGATGAACGCGCACCTGGTTGTAGCTCAGTCAAATTCACGCCGAAGTTATTCAAACCAAAATAGTCACCTAACGCTTGCTTTTTTCGTCCGACCATTTGGATCGCGAAAATCGATGGATAGTTAGATGGCGTCAGTCGCGCAGGGACTTGTGAAGCGGCAATTGGTGGCTTTGGATGATCTTCTGTGATTGGGTTGGGCATGGTCATTTTAATCTCTCAATAAAGGTGAACTCTGAATGCCGGATCATAAGAATAGTTTTTGATTGATACTCCCTTCTCCCGCAAGCGGGAGAAGGGTTGGGGAGTCAAAGCATGCTTTGACGGACGTTCAATTTCGAATGCCATTTTTAAACACGCAATACTTAGATTTTTGTCCTGTTTCGTAGCATTCAAGCACTTTGCTGTCACTGGGCTACCCTCACCCTAGCCCTCTCCCGCTTGCGGGAGAGGGGATATTTCCCATCCCACCTATCGTTCTATTCCAAGCCCAGCCTAACAACAAAGCGTTTCAGTTCCGCTCATAAACCCCACGTGCAAAATGCAAAGCATCCTCCAATCTATCATCCCCCCAGAACAGCTGCCCCTCTACGATAAAACTCGGTGCGCCAAAGATCTTCTTCGTCATTGCCAATTCGGTTTGTTGTCTCAGCTTGATCTTATTCCCGTCGCTCTCCATGTCTCTCAATATGAGATTGGCGTCTAGTGCGAGATCCGACAACACTTGATGAACGACCGTAGCACTATCGATATCACTATCTCGCACAAAATTGATGTGCATGATCGCTTTACAGAAATCAGCAATCCATGACACATTTATATAAGCAGCCGCGACCCGCATTGGCAACAAAGCAGAGCGAGGAAATTGTGTCGGTTGCGTCCATGCGAGGCCGTACTTTTTTGCTTGGCGCGCCATGTCTTGCCACACATAGTCCCCCTTATTTTTTTGCAGAACAAAGGGTGATGTATTCCAGCCCAGCGATTTAAAAATAGGCCCGAGTAAAAACGGACACCACTTTATTTTGACTTGATAGAGACGAGCCAATTCCTCAATGCGCATTACGCTGAGGTAGCTATAGTTGCTGGCAAATTCAAACCAAAATTCGATTTCTGGCAAAGCTTTTACAGAAGTGTTTTTATGCATGGAGAACTCTAATAGGTGACTAAACAACGTAATTCAATACTTTCACGTGGCGGCGTATCGGGCGGAACTGCGGGTAAGTCAAAGGCCGAATGTGGTGTAAAGCGTGAGGTGCTGTTGTGCAAGGAATCGTATTGCTTGAAGATCAGGACTTCGTCTTTACGCATAGATGGGTAGTAAAACCAGCGATGTTGAGGAGAATGCTGAAGCAAATAGATGTCGCCAGTACGATTCGGATAGCGCACATCGCAATGGAATAATTCCTTGCTCGACACCGTTCTCGCGTCACAAATCGCCAAAGGCGCATCTTGAACGGGACCGTTGAGTGCGCGCCACATATTGATGATGCTAAAACGTGTGACTTGTTCGCGTTGGTGCAAATCCTCAATCACGAGTGCGAGTCGTCGCTTTCCTGATTCCTCGGTATAGTCATTATGAATACGACCATTCGCTGCCGCATAACCATTCGCGCCACGCTTACCAAAATCGAGAGGATTGCCTCTCGGCGCTCGACGCCTGAGCAAATGATCAAATACATAGGCCTGCTTGGCACCCGTCACCGCGAGAGCAAGTTGACGGGCTTCTCGGTAATACATGTCTTCGATACTTGCACGATCACTAAAATCGCTCACTTCGGTACTCGCATCCCACAACTCAAAACCCTCCACCTGAAGTCGCGGTCTCGTGGCTAATTGCCTAGCGTCGTGTATAGCCATTTTGTGCAAGTCATAGTCGCCACTCTCCCAAGGCACTCCCAAAGGTGGTTCGAAGGTATAACTAACGGGGCGGATAGAGCTAGGTCGATAGTAATTAAGCTCGGCAATCACATGCGGCGCGAGTGCGCGTATCGACTGATCTGCACCTAAGGATAAGTTTGCTGTGTTGATCGTCATTTGCACATCCTTCACTAACAATGATTGTTGGAAGACGCTGGCGCTATTTCAGACAGCGTGGTGTCCGTCGCAGGCAACAATTTGCTTTTGAAAAATTGTAGAATTTCATCGCGTGCAGCGATGGTAGGCTGGCCTTGCTCATCCACCAGATGAGCCGCTACCACGCTGTGCGGACAAGCGACGATTTCTTCAAAGAACGGGGGAGGATGAGGATGCGCGGCGCTATCGGGTAAAACCTTGGCGACAAATCTTTTGCCTAAGGCCTTGCTATACGCATCAAAGCGCTCAGCACGGCAATAGCGATCGCCTTCAAAGCGATAGGCCAGCACCGACAAATCGTCTTTCTCTAGTCTAGCGACGACAGCATGCAGCTCATCGTCCGACATATTAATCGCTGAGGGATCATCGAACGGCAACGAAGGTTGGCACAATACCGGCGCTAGCATGACCGACTCCAGCATCATGGTGAGTGCAAAGTTCCCCGTAAAGCACATGCCAATTGCCCCCACACCGACGCCGCCGCACTCTTGATGCGCGTGCTTGGCTAATTGTCGTAACCACTGCGTCACTGGGCTAGACTCATTACTAGCAAAGGCGCGAAACTCGGCACTGACACAAGCCCGTTTCAAAATCGCAGCACCGTCTTCGGCACTCGGCACTGCGCCATCGACACCAAACAAAGACGGCAAATACACGGTAAAGCCGGCATCAATCACCCACTTGGCGAAGCGTATCACTTGAGGACTGATGCCAGGCATCTCGGTGAGCACGATCACTGCTGGGCCATCACCAGCGACATAGACTTTCTTCGTGCTGCCAATGAAGCTCAACATCTTCCCTTCAAAACCCGCTAGCAAAGGACTTGGCTGATCAGCAGGTAGTAGCGCTGCATTGGATTGTGGAACCTGACTCATGAAACCTCACCTCGTATTTAATAGTTCAATAATGCGACAGTGGGCAAACTATAGAATGTGGGTGCGTGTTTTTGAAGTGTCTAATCTGACATATTTCATGTGATAATGGACAAATGAAAACATTTCTTGTTTTAGCCACAGAAGGCATATTGGATTCCGGTCTGGCAATTACGCTGGACATTTTGCGCACGGCTAACTTCCTCATCGAGCGCAACCACGAGTCGCAAAGCTTTCGTATCGTCACCGCCGGGCATCGCAAAAAAATTCGCACGGGAGCGGGATTAGAGCTCACATGTGACTACACGTTTCAGCAGCTACTACGCGGTGAGGTGGAAGCCGATTGGGTGCTACTACCAGGCTCAGGCAAAAAATTGCTCGCGGAACTAGAAGACAGTTTGAGCAGCAAAGAAGTCTCGCAAGTCATGGACGTACTTAACCACTATGCAGAACGAGGAAGCTGCCTCAGCGTCTCTTGCGCCTCGACCTTTATGCTAGCAGAAGCGGGCTTACTCAAAGGCAGGGCAGCAACCACCAGTTGGTGGCTAGCAACGGCGTTCAGGCAACGCTACCCCGATGTCATCTTAGACGAAGCCAAAATGCTGGTGCGCGACGGTAACATCCTCACAGCGGGTGCGGTTTTTTCACAGATGGATGTGGTGCTAGATATCGTCGCGGAAGTAGTAGGCTCAAACATCGCCTATTTGTGCTCGCGCTATCTCTTAATCGAACAACGCTCATCGCAAGCACGATTTATGATTCCCACCCAGAATCAACATCTCGACCCCATCGTCATCGCGGCCGAAAAATGGATAGATAAAAACATCGCCCGCCCACTCACAGTACAAGAGCTCGCATCGCAATTCGCAGTCTCGACTAAAACGCTATCAAGAAAAATACAAGAAGCCACCGGCGACTCGACTATCAAATTTATTCAAAGACGAAAACTGATGCGCGCAGTACATTTGTTAGAGTCGACCAACTTATCCATAGAGTTAGTCGCAGAGCGTGTCGGCTATCAGAATGGGACTATGCTGCGGCATTTGGTTAAGCGGGAGTTGGGGGTTTTGCCGGGTGGGATTCGGTAGGCCACATAGTTTATGCATGGGTTTTTTAAATATGGAGTGAAAGGGTGCATCGATAACAAATTAATTGATGCTGAGGCCTTTCATTGGATAACGTCAACTTGTGTGAGAGATGGGGTGGGTAGTAAAGAAACACGATGACTACCGTTGCAAATATTACCAGGGTAGAATAATTATTCATTCTGGTTTGACGCCTCAAAATCGGGGCTTTGCGATGAACATCGAATTTTCTTACTTATATCGTGATGCTGGAAATTTCAAAAATTTCGGCACCGTAGTCTTTGCGAATAAAAATCAAACTTCGCTAGAAAAGCTCAATGAAATGATCAAACAGAGACTCATTGATGAGATGTTTTTTGATGCGGTCAATGCGGGTGTTCCTTCGCTTTTCTTTGATGACTATGACGAGGAACTGGACCACGATTGGCATGAGTTTGAATGCATAAATGAAGTTGAAAGCGTACCCACCGATTCGCATAGCAGAGACATCACCGCATTCATTTCAAAGCTCGCGGAAAGACCAACATGAGTTGTCCACTCTGACACTGCATGAAGATACTTTCTACAAACACTTCAAACCCTACCACCATCCGAAAGCAAGTTATGATATTTGGGGCGGATTTGATTTAGAAACTTTCGATGCAAACTACGAACTAGTTTGTAGTCTGTGTAGCGAATTCATTTGGACCGTTCTCGATGGAGAAGCAAATGATCAATGGATAGTCCCCGGTATTCATTACGTAAACCGCGTTTGCTATCTTGTGACAGAGGCGCAGCATAATGATGTGCGTGTTGAATTCAGAATCAAGCATTACGTATCGTCACTCACAGAAATCGGTCTAGCACGTCAAATTAAGCACCTCCTTGCCTGCGAATGATCCGTATCTTAAAACAGCGATATCGCGAATATCAAAGTTTCTAAGTCTCTTCTTCAAATTTTATATGTGACTCATAGTCCGTAGACTCATAAGTCACATAGCAGCATGATTGCCCCGTCGATATATTGAAACGGTACTGGTGATTATGATCAATCAAGATCTAGTGGCTTTTGGGCTGCATCTTAAACATTTGCGACAAGAAAAAGGGCTGAGCCAAGAACAACTTGGTCTGATTGCCGAACTCGATCGCACCTATATCAGCGGCATCGAGCGTGGTGTCCGTAATGTTAGCTTAGCCAATATCTTCAAAATTGCTAAAGCCTTAGACGTCGAGTCAGCTGAATTATTCTCTCCCAAACAGTAAGAAAATTTCTGTTTATCGCATTTCAATAAATCACGCATTGCCGCGAGAACACATCAGAACAAGCAACATCCAATGAGAATTAGGAGATTAGCCGCATGATTGAAACGATCAGAACATTTGTCAAAGAAGAAGCGGAAAAATTCGGCGCTAAGGGATTTTACATCGAGCGAAATAACACCAAGGCTGATGCATTAAACGACAATGGTGCCTATTTTGGGTTCATTCATCCGTCTGAGGAAAATTCAGGACCTTTTCATGATTTTTCATTCACAATTTTCCCTAATGATCAAAACAAAGCTTGGCTAATTTGTCTAGGTGTAGGTTCAAGTGGTTTTAAAAATGATTATGAGCTAGCAACTTATCCCGGGCCGCGTCGTTTTTTTTCAAAATTGATCGATGCAGATGGGATCTGCAAATCAGATTTTTCGGATATTGAATCGTCCTTGCCGAGGAGTTTCTTGGATCAGGAAGAACTCACGCATATCAAAAAAACTTTAGACAAATATCGCAATGTTTTGCCGGTCGCACAAATCGTCAAAGACCCAAATTCTGAACATGGTAAAAGACGAATTTCTGCTATCTTGGCTGGTTATGCAAGATTACGAAATTGGCCGACGAATGAGTCCCAGCGCAAAGCAATAACCAAAGCGATCAAAGAAGTCACGAGCGACAAGGCTAGTGACGATAAGGCAGGAGTGTCTCGCCTTCTCATGGAACGAAAATACGTCGTACTGCAAGGCGCGCCGGGTACCGGCAAAACACGGCTCGCAAAAAGTATTGCGGAGGAATGGACAGCTAAAACCTTCTTCACACAATTTCATGCAGAAACGTCTTACTCTGATTTTATTTATGGCATACGTCCAAATTTGGAAGCAGCGTCTTTGACCTATTCTGGTGAAGAAGGCGTGTTACTGAAAGCAATTAAGCACGCACAAATGAATCCAAATGAGAAGACCATACTCATCATCGACGAGATTAATCGCGCCAATTTATCGAACGTTTTAGGACCATTGTTTTACTTATTCGAATACAAGCAAGATTTTGCCAACGTCGAGATCGTGCTTACACCGGAACTCGCGATTTCTAAGATGCCAAGCAATCTTTACGTGATAGCTACGATGAACACGGCCGATCGAAGTTTGGCGGTGGTCGATTTCGCATTGCGTAGACGATTTGCTTGGTATGACCTCAAACCGCAAGCGATAAATTCTAGTGAATTCCACGGAAAACATTTTTCTAAGTTTGAAGAAATATTCAATTGGTATGCTAGCTCAACTGAACTCGCATTGCAGCCAGGGCAAGGCTATTTTCTCGCACAAAATGAAGATGAGATGAAGAATCGAATTCGTTATGAGTTATTCCCACTCATGCGTGAATATCTGCAAGAAGGTTTACTCAGTAATGCCAAGGAAGAACTGAACAGTTACTTCGTTGGCGAAATAGGTCAGGCATTATTTGAATGAAAAAGTTTAACGACATTTTCTGTGAACTTCCATGCTTAACTGAGCAATCAAAATTGTTTAGTGGATTGGAATTACAGAAAAAAATCTTTAAAAAGGTTGATAAATTTTATCTCGCTCAAGCGCTGCAAAAATTCGTCAATTACAACGCCAAATCCTTCGAATTCCTCGGCATAACGCCATCTATCGTCGGCATCGACCAAGATGTATCGATTTGTTTTAGAACCTCCGAATTTGTCGGGACTGTTCCGCTACGCGCACCAGATACGGGCAAACAAATTGGCGACTTCGTTGTGGTGCCGAGATTTATCGCACGTGATCGCTACGCCGATTATGTTGAGATTCTCAATTTACTAGACAATCAGATAGAAGCGCAATTTATAGAAAGCCTGCCACTTAAATCTGGCTACCACTTTCGACCACCGCTATATTTAGAAGCGGTCAAATTTGTCGATTATCTTACCGAACTCTCAAAAACGCATTGGCAAAAATTTTCGCGAATTGAAAAGATCGCGCAAGCACCGGTTGGACAAGTAAACTGGAATAAATACATCGCCAATCAATTCAAGGTGGAGAATCAACAGCGGTATCCAGTTACCACCAACGTAATGACAGTGTTTCACGCAGAATATGCGCAACTCGCTTATGTATTTGGCCTCTGTAAAAATGAAATCAATTCACCACGCACACCAGTAAGCCTGAAGTTACGCATCAAGAGAAAACTTGAAGTACTGGAAGAAAAATTATACTTTCATCGCCCAATAAAAACAGATCGTTTGATCGAAAGGCCATCTGATTTGCCCATCGTTAATGGCTGCAAACAACAAGCGAATCGCGTTTTAAGTTATCAAGCAAATATAGGAACGGCTTGGCGGGCGGATTTTTCTGATGTTTTTGAAAAATTTGTGCAACACCTATTCATTGCGGTGGCAAAGCAAATCGGGGGAAGTTTTTTTGCTAATTTCAGAATCAATCGCGACTCTCAACGACATTACACTTGGGAGTTACACCATCTGGAGCCAGACGGCATCTTTAAGAAAAACGACAGCTTGCTGTATATAGACGCCAAATACAAATCACACTTATTGAATAGAACCAGTGGCAGCGAACAATTGAAAACAGATTATCGCCACGATCTCCACCAAGTCTTGGGCTATGCATCGTTTGATACTTGCTCGGAGAAACAAGCGATTCTCTGTTATCCATCAAACCAATTAGAAGTGACCGAGACTGTGTATTTGAATCGGATCAATCAAACCGAAATTAGGCTAAAAATCCTTGGTATTCCGTTGCGTGCGGATGTGATTAGTGAAGCGAAGCGGTTTTTAATTGAGAATGTATTTCGATTTGAAGGGGAATCAGCTTAAAGATATGTGCGGCACCGACTATTTACTTCGATGCTTCCCAATACCGTGCAGATGAGAGCGCTACGTATTTGTTGTGTTGTGGCTCTCAAAATTTGTCTGCAAGTTCGAAATAGATTCAATCAAAAGGTTCGTATCGACTAAACAATAGTTGATGCCGACCAGTTAAGTTAGTCATAGCTGCGTAGCGTCGTCTATTAGATCAAAAAATCCCGTGCCCAAGCATTGGCTTCTTGCTCTTGTTTGCTATTTGAACCAGCCTGTCCTGTGTCATCAAGAAACACGGATTTCTTTTCCTTACTGTGCAACAGAATGTGTGCGATTTCGTGGCAAAGCGTGAACCAGAATTTATCATTGCTCTTACCGTATAACGACAGCTGAATTAATGGGCGATGTGGGTTGAGCCAACGCGCAACGCCTGAGACATGGGTGCCGGTAATCGCAGGTACAAGAACGAGTGCGACTCCTGCTTCTTGTAGAAGCTGCTTTAATTGCGGAAGAAACTCTGTTGGTGTTAAGGTCGTCAACGCGCGAATGTGTGGCAGATTTGCGCGAAGGCGTGCTTCATCGTATTTGGGATTTGCCGACTTATCTAACAAGAGTTTTTCTGCAGCTTGCTCACCTAGCCTTAACCACGCTGAAATCGCACCAATATTCGACTGCTCTTCACGACTACGACGAAACGCTAATTGCATGTCGCAGTAATGGCTTTGCCATTGATTCGGTGTCGCCACTCCAAAAAATGCCAGTAGCTTGCCAACCAGTTGCGGTTTAGATTTGGCATCGACTCTGCATTTGTCTAACACGCCTGCATCCATCAAGGCTTTAATTGGAAACTGATCGAGCCAAGACACCATATTCGCATTTTGCTCTGCGGCCTCAATCGAGGCGATACGTTGACGGTATTGCGCCTCGCGCGTGAGCCAAAAACCAGCGGAGGCACCAAATACATTTTGTAAACGTATGGCAGCATCTTCGCTGAGTGGAACTTTACCGTTAATAAGTTGGCTGACGTGCTTGGTGGAATAGCCTAGTCGATCTGCTAATTGGTTTTGCGTCCAATCACGTTCTTCCAAAAGATCCAAAATGGTATCGCCAGGTGGCGATACCCAGTCGGGTGCGAACGATTGGGTATCGCTTGCTTTTTGTAAAGTGAGATTAGTCATGATAATCACCAATAAATTCAATACTTACGATGGTCACACGGGACCAATCAATTGATGCGTCCAGATTACGTGGAATAGGATCATTTGCAGACTCAAACACCAAGCGCCATCCGCCAGCAAGATCTAATGCAAATTGACCTAACCTATCGCCCTTCAACGGATGAGGGTTTCCAGCGATGAGATCTGTCACTCGGTTAACAGCCGCTAAATCAGACAGTCGAGAAAATAGCTTTCTTGCACCGATATCGCCCAAAAGCTTTTTTGCGTGTGCTTGCTTTTCGCAAATGTCACGTAATTTTTTGTTCTTGAAGAGAATTTCCAAAGATATGTTCTCCGCAGTGCATAATACTTATTTTTACCTAATAGGTAAATGAAAATTTACGGTTAGCCTGAATCAAGATCGCTTCAGACGACTATTAACAATTGAAAAATTTACTACTCTCCAACTAAATGGACACGCTAGAATTTCACATTAAACCACAATAGCGCTGTATGTGTAATCAGTGTTTCGCGAATTAGTTCCTATTAACTATGTTTTTCAGAGCGAAAAAAACCCAACACAAGGTTGGGCTTCTCCGGATCGCGTTGACGATCAAACGTCAATATTTCCAGCCCGCAAAGCATTAGACTCAATAAACGCCCGACGTGGTTCCACATCGTCGCCCATCAATGTCGTAATGATCTGATCAACTGAAATTGCGATCAATAGGGGCGGTATCACTAAGTGGTTAATTGCAGCGTACCCCTTTTATTTACTTAATATTTATCAAAATTCCATAACCACTTTATGGCTTTCGATAATCCCCCGAAACGCAGCACTGACAGACGCCCAATCGACCAAATCAACCTTAAACGGCAATGCCGATTCGGTGAAGTCTTCTGTCATCGCTGCGAGTAAATTAATTGATAAAGGCGTCTCACCAATAATCGCAATGTCCAAATCGGAAAAGGGTTTGGCTTGATGTTTAGCGCGTGAGCCAAAGATCCAAATGGCTTTATTCGGGATATGTTTCTGTAAGATCGCTGCGACGATTTCCCATTGCTCTAGTGTGATCGCGATGTCGGGTAAGGGTTTCATGCTTAGCGCTACCCTTTTGTGCGCTGGCTGAGTTCTTTGTGTAGCGCTTGGCCTTCTAGCAAAAAATCAGGGATGATTTGCATGACGGCGATGGCTTTGGATTCGTCGTAAGTGTGGCTAGTGATACTGCGCGCTTGACGGTAGTTTTTCCATATATCCCAGCCGTTACGCAATAGCCCTTGTTCGCTTCCAGTTCTAATTAAATCAGGGAAGGCAAGTTCATCTATTTCTGCTGGATTGGGTGAGGCTAATTCTAAATAGCGCTTGAGCATCTTGTGCGATAACTCGTAACAGAATTCAAATCGTTGAATGCATGCGTCACGATAAAGCGAGTTTTGCGGTTCGGTAGCATTGGCTTGTAAGGCCTCATCAAGGCGCTTCAATGCATTTTCTAGTGAACTGAGATCGAGTTGAATTGCCATAGTCGCTCCGCCGGTACTCTTTAAACTTATACGCAATAAAAAAGCCCGGCAATTTTGCTGGGCTTCTTTGATACTGAACTACATCAAACGTCAATATTCCCAGCCCGCAAAGCATTAGACTCAATAAACGCACGACGCGGTTCTACATCGTCGCCCATCAAGGTCGTAAAGATCTGATCCGCAGCAATCGCGTCTTCGATCTGTACTTTGAGCAAACGGCGTACTTTCGGGTCCATCGTGGTTTCCCACAATTGGTCTGGGTTCATCTCGCCCAATCCTTTGTAGCGCTGTTTGGAGACGCCGCGTTCGGCTTCTTCGCGTAACCAGAGCATGGCGTGGTGGAAGTCTTGTACTGCGATTTCTTTCATGCGTTCGCCTTCGCCACGGCGGATGAATGCGCCTTCGCCTAATAAGCCTTTGAAGGTTTGTGCTGCGTTTTCTAATACTTTGTAATCGCTGCTTTCGACGAAGTCGGCATCGATGCTGCTGACTTTGACGTTGCCGTGGTACATGCGTTCTATGCGCAGGCTGAGCATGCCTGAGAGTTCGTCACTGCGAACGACGGCTTTGACGGCTGGGTCGTTCATGGTTTTGGTCAACTCTTGTGCGGACAATTCGGCGTTTTCTGGCGTGTCCATTTTCAGTGCGACACCGGTCATGATCGCGGTCAAAGCAGCGCGGTCGATGACGCGGGTTAAGCGTGTCATGATGGCGTTGGCCAGGTTGAACTGGCGGACTAATTCGCCCAGTGCTTCGCCGACGATAGGCTCTGCGCCAGTGCTTGGTGTAAGCGCTGCGCCGTTCAATGCAACTGTGGTCATGTAGATCGCTTCTTCGGCATCGTCTTTCAAATAGCGTTCGTCGCGACCGGCTTTGACTTTGTACAAAGGTGGTTGCGCGATGTAAATGTGGCCGCGTTCTACCAATTGTGGCATTTGGCGATAGAACAGGGTCAATAACAGCGTACGAATGTGGGCACCGTCGACGTCCGCATCGGTCATGATGATGATGCGGTGGTAGCGCAATTTGTCGGCGTTGAATTCGTCAGGGCCGATGCTGGTACCGAGTGTCGCGATCAGTGTCGTGATCTGCTCGGAGGACAGCATTTTTTCAAAGCGTGCTTTTTCTACGTTCAAAACTTTACCGCGCAGTGGCAAGATCGCTTGGAATTTACGATCACGGCCTTGCTTCGCAGATCCACCCGCAGAATCACCCTCGACGATGTAGAGTTCGCATAGCGCTGGGTCTTTTTCTTGGCAGTCAGCCAGTTTAGAAGACAAGCCCAAACCGTCCATTACGCCTTTACGACGCGTGAGTTCGCGTGCTTTGCGAGCGGCTTCACGAGCACGTGAGGCTTCGACGATTTTGCCGCAAATGATTTTGGCGTCGTTCGGACGTTCTGCTAAATAGTCAGTCAAAGTCTTGGTGACGATTTCTTCGACAGGGCCGCGCACTTCGCTGGAGACGAGTTTGTCTTTGGTTTGTGAGCTGAATTTTGGTTCTGGTACTTTGACGGACAATACGCAAGTCAAACCTTCGCGCATATCGTCGCCAGTGACTTCGACTTTGGCTTTTTTCGCGTATTCGTGTTCGTCGATGTATTTGTTGATGACGCGTGTCATCGCTGCGCGCAAACCAGTGAGGTGAGTACCACCGTCGCGTTGCGGAATATTATTGGTGAAGCACAGCACTTGTTCGTTGTAGGCGTCGTTCCATTGCATGGAAACGTCAACCGTGATGTTGGTGCCTTGGTCTGACATCTTTTCGCCGGTCGCCTGGAAAATCGTTGGATGCAAGACAGATTTGTTTTTGTTGATGTATTCCACGAAACCGCGAGTACCACCTTCGAAAGCGAACAATTCTTCTTTGCCTGTGCGGTGATCGTTCAGCTTAATGCGTACGCCGTTGTTCAGGAAGGAGAGTTCGCGGATACGTTTTGCTAAGATCTCGTAGTGGAATTCAACGTGCGTAAAGATTTCTTCATCGGCCCAGAAGTGGACTTCGGTACCGCGCTTGTCTGTGTCGCCTAAAACTTTGATCGGTGAGCAAACGACGCCATCGATGGTTTCGATTTCACGATTTTGCGGTACGCCACGGACAAATTCCATCGCGTATTTTTTGCCATCGCGACGAATGGTGAGCTTCAATAATTTGGAGAGGCCATTCACGCAAGACACACCCACACCGTGCAAACCGCCGGACACTTTGTAGGAGTTTTGATCGAACTTACCACCTGCGTGCAATTCGGTCATGACGATCTCAGCCGCGCTACGCTTAGGTTCGTGTTTGTCATCCCACTTAATGCCAGTCGGAATACCGCGACCATTATCGGTAATCGAAATTGAATTATCGGTGTGAATGGTGACGTTAATTTCTGTACAGTGGCCAGCTAAGGATTCGTCGATGGAGTTATCCAAAACTTCGAATACCAAATGGTGCAAACCAGTGCCATCAGAGGTGTCACCGATGTACATGCCGGGACGCTTACGTACGGCTTCGAGACCTTCAAGAATTTGAATGGACGATGCGCCATAGCCAGCGGATGTGGCGGACTCAGTTGCTGGTGCATTTGCTGGTACGGGTGCTGGCGTTGCTGTGTTGTCTTGGGTATTCTCGGACATGGCTACCTTCTGAAATTAACGAGCAGTTTTTGGCTGCGATTTTTTTGAAACACTGCTTAAGTTACTGCGCGACCAAATTTTGAATTTCCGATGCTCACTGTACTTGACTACAGCTCCGCTTCTCAATTCAAACTTAGGCCGCTCGCTACGCTTAAGCAGTGCTTCATTCGTGCTTTGTTACAAGTTCAAATTAGTTCTGATACTCCCTCTCCCGCAAGCGGGAGAGGGTTGGGGTGAGGGTGGTTAAATCACGAATCAAGCTGAAAATTTAGCAAAGTCAGAGTTTTGACTACGAAGACTTTTATCGTGCGCTGAACGCCCCTCATCCCCGACCCCTTATCTTCAACCCCGCCGCTTGCGGGAGAAGGGAGTAGGACATCAAATCCGCATCGGCATCACAACATATTTGAAATCACCATTCTCAGGAATCGTGATCAAGGCCGATGAATTGGAATCCCCCAAGGCGACATTAATCTGATCGACTTTGAGGTTGTTCAATACATCTAACAGATACGTGACGTTAAAGCCGATGTCGACGCTGTCTCCACCGTAATCGATTTCGATTTCTTCAACGGCTTCTTCTTGATCCGCATTGGTGGACAAGACGCGCATCAAACCTGGTTCGATCACGCAACGTACGCCTTTGAATTTGTCCGAAGTCATAATCGCGACGCGTTGCAAAGAGCGCAGGAGTTTTTCACGGCTTAAGGTGAAATTGTTTTTGTAACCTTTTGGAATCACGCGGTTGAAGTCAGGGAACTTGCCTTCGACCAATTTGGAAATCAATTCGATATCCGCAAACGTCAATTTGACTTGGTTGTTAGCGATGTCGATTTGGACTGGTTCGTCTTTGTCTTCCAACAGACGTTGTAATTCCAAAATCGTTTTGCGTGGAATGATGACTTCTTGACGTGCGAATTCTTGTTCGACTTCCACTTGCGCATACGCCAAACGGTGACCATCCGTCGCAACCGCAATCACGTTTTTACCATCGACGACTAACAATAAGCCGTTCAGGTAGTAACGAATATCTTGCTGCGCCATGGAGAAATGCACCATGTTGAACAAATGCTTCAAAGCTTTTTGCGGCAGGCTGACGCTGGCATTGAAATGCTCAGCTTGGGCGACGGTTGGGAATTCTTCCGCTGCTAAAGTCTGCAAAGAGAAGCGTGACTTACCGGATTGCACGGTCATCTTTTTGTTGTCGAGTTTCAGCGTGACGTCGTTGTCATCTGGTAGCGCGCGCAAGATGTCGAGCAACTTACGTGCTGCAACTGTGGTTGCGGTGACTTCGCCACCTGAGCCGATTTCTGCGTGCGTGGTGATCTGCACTTCGATATCCGTCGATAAGAAGGACACTTTTTCGCCGTCTTTACGGATAAGGATATTGGCCAGAATCGGCAATGTGTGCCGACGCTCGACAATACCACTCACGATTTGCAGGGGCCGTAATAGGGTATCCCTGTGAGTTTTTACCAATTGCATTTTTATATCCTCACTAATGAATTCAATGTTAAAGGATGCTGCATCTATCGCAACTCATTGCTTCTTGCATTGGGAGGACTTGCGAAAAACTGCCCATTGTTGGTGTGGCCAATTTTACGTAAATCCTACGCCGGTCTTTACTGCTGATTACTTACTGCTATATTCAAATTCATTTGTCGCCGAATACGCAAAAAATTCCGTATCCTTTTTACTGTCATCCCTGCGAAGGCAGGGATCCAGTGTCTTTCGTTCAGTAACAGTATCTTCGCCGTTTTTACGTCACTGGATTCCCGCCTTCGCGGGAATGACTGAGAAATAAATCTCTGCGGCAAATACTTTTACTTCTTACCCCTTCAAAGTCTGCTCCAACACATGAATCTCATGGTTGCACTCAGGACTCTTAGCGCGATCTGCCGTGATTTTGCGTACCGCATGCAACACCGTGGTGTGATCGCGCCCGCCAAATAGTTCACCAATTTCTGGCAAACTCTTTTGCGTCAATTCTTTGGCTAAATACATCGCAATCTGACGTGGTCTAGCGATATTTGCTGGACGACGTTTTGAATACATGTCGGCGACTTTGATGTTGAAAAAGTCGGCAACGGTCTTCTGAATATTTTCCACCGAGATTTGGCGGTTCTGTACTGACAACAAATCTTTGAGCGCTTCTTTGACGACATCAATCGTGATGTCTTTGCCGTGGAAGCGTGAGTACGCCAAAATCTTACGCAATGCGCCTTCTAATTCACGCACGTTGGAGCGCAAATGTTTGGCGACGAAAAAGGCGACATCATCTGAAAACTGTACGCCTTCGGTATATGCTTTCTTCAGCAAAATCGCGACGCGCATTTCGAGTTCGGGTGGTTCAATTGCGACCGTCAAACCAGAATCAAAACGAGAAATCAAGCGATCATCCATGCCCGTGATTTCTTTCGGGTAGGTATCGCTGGTAATAATGATTTGCTTCTTCGCGGCAATCAAGGCTTCAAACGCGTAGAAGAATTCTTCTTGCGTACGGCTCTTGCCGCCAAAGAATTGAATATCATCGATTAGCAACAAATCGAGCGAATGGTAGTAGCGTTTAAATTCGTCAAAACCTTTGCGTTGATACGCTGTGACCACATCGCGCACATATTGCTCGGCGTGAATGTAGCGAATTTTCGCATTCGGTTTGTCGTGCAAAATTTGATTGCCAATCGCGTGGATCAAATGCGTTTTACCTAGGCCAACGCCGCCATATAAAAATAGTGGGTTATAAGAAACGCCCGGATTGTTTGCGACCTGAATCGCTGCGGCGCGTGCTAATTGGTTAGCTTTACCGGTAACAAAGCTATCGAAAGTTAGGTCGAAATTAATCCGTGCGTTGTCACGACGTGGCGCGGTTTCTGGCGGCGGTTCGTTAGGAATGCCATCAGCTTGCCCGATTTGCGAGGTGCGTTGTCCATGGTCAGCACCATTGCCTTGTCCGGCATTAGTTGGTGCAGTCGTGGTTGAAATCGGTTTTTTGCCAGCGCGTGGATCGATGATGAACTCGACATCGACGGTATCATCCCAAAATTGCGCGGCAAATTCGGCGATGCGACTAGCGAATTGGGCTTTAACCCAATCTAATTTAAAGCGATTAGGCGCGCCGATGCGTAGATGACCTTCTTCAAAGTCAACCATCGTCAAAGGCTTAATCCAAGCACTAAATTGCTGAGGCGTGAGTTCCTGTTCAAGTTGTGAGGAGCAGGCTTGCCAGAAATTTTCCATGAATCGCTTTACTGTTTATTTACTTATTACTTAAGTTTTTGTTCTTATCAAAACCAAGATCTACTATAGCTCTTTAGATATCGATTCCATTTTTATTTTGAAGCTAGCTCAAACACCACACTTGACTATTTAATCTATACATCAGCACTTAAGACATTGGCTGACAACATTAATTAGCATTGTTTTTTTGATTACGTGAGGCAATACTTCAGACCCTCTATTCTACCCTTCGCGGGTAGAGTTATCCACAGGGGATGTGAAATTTCTTTTGAATAACACTTCAGAAAAAAGAAGAAAAGCGACCAAATGAATTGACAGCAATCTGCGAAATAGTGTCTAATTACGGGTTCCCTACCCTGTTTTGTTAGATGTGATCTTTTATTGCATCGGTACTATCTTGATAGTTTGCTGATGATCAGAGTGAAGTCACAAGATGAAACCAAGCATGAGCAGCGGTTTTGGGGCAGTAATGGTGTGAATAGCGTGTTGCTATTGTTTATGTAGCGTCCTTCCATAACGGGACATTATTGAAGCAACGGCGCAATGCACTATTACCCGTAATTCCGATTTATTTTTTGCTCAAATAGTGAGATCAACATGAAACGTACTTATCAACCTTCCGTAGTTCGTCGTAAGCGCACTCACGGTTTCCGCGCTCGTATGGCAACACGTGGTGGCCGCGCAGTTTTGAACGCACGCCGTGCTAAGGGCCGTAAACGCCTCGCAGCTTAATCGGCATCCAATAAATCCAATTCTAGGGCGCATCGCTTCGTTGCTTGTCCTCGCAATACTTTAGTATTGCTGCGGGAAGCGCCTTTCGCTGCATCCCTATAATTGAATTTCTTGAATACCGAGCGTCTTGGTCTGATACCTCGTCAATTTAGTTTGTTCAATAGGCTGAAATTTTTATTGTGACTAATTTGATTACAACTCCTGACCTAGCTCAAAAACAGTTGTCCGGCGGTAGTTTTGCCCGGGAGCGACGAATTCTTAAAGCGGATGAATTTTCATCCGCTTTTCGTTTTCGTCCTGTGCAAAAAACGGCGCATTTTGCACTATATGCGCGCGCTAATGAGTTGCCGCATGCCCGCCTTGGCGTGGTTGCTGCAAAACGTTTCGCACCGCGCGCTGCTACGCGCAATATGATCAAGCGTGTTACACGTGAGATTTTTCGACAGTCTGAATTGATGAATGTGGATTGCATTGTGCGCTTATCTAAGCCAGTCAATAGCAAAGCCGGTCCTGCCACTAACGCGCAATTAAAGCGTGCTTTGCGGGACGAAGTACTACGTCTATTTGTCTCACAACGGACGGCAAAATCAGCAATCAGTGTACAAGCTGTCTCTATTCCCGAGTCCTCCTCATGAAACCTTTGCTGCTGCTGATCTTGCGTGGATACAAGCTGGCGATTAGTCCTATGTTGGGTCAAAATTGTCGTTTTTATCCTAGCTGTTCGGAGTATGCAATGGAAGCGATTCGTGAATATGGCGCAGCCAAAGGCTCGTTGATGGCTGGCAAACGACTTTGCAAATGCCATCCATGGCATCCCGGTGGCATCGATTTAGTCCCACCCAAATCTGGTGAAAAAAATGTTAACAGTGGGGATGAAATTTCAACAAATCCCCCAACATCAAGCATCAGTCAAACTCATTAACTTCCCGATCTTTAACTCCTACACAAGTGGATAAAATGGATATAAAGCGTACCGTCCTCTGGGTTATTTTCTCGATGTCTCTGTTACTCCTATGGGATAACTGGATGCGTCATAATGGAAAACAATCCATGTTTTTCCCTGCAACGACAGCACAACAAGCTAAGAATGCTAGTGCTTCGGCAACTACTACACCAACGAACGCCGCGGCAAGCGCGAGTGCAGCAACTGCTGCGACGGACACAGCGGCAATCTTTGCGCCGGTGTTCAGAAGCGAAACAATTACGATTACAACTGATTTGATCAAAGCAGACATCGATACTGTTGGTGGTGAAATCAAACGTCTGGAATTACTCAAATATCCAGATAGTGATGATCCTAAGAAAAACGTGGTTTTGTTTGACAGTCATAGCGGCAAGACACGCATTGAACAGACTGGTTTCTTTGGCTTGTTCAAGGGTACAAAAGAAGTTCCTGTCCCAGCCCGCACTTATGCTGCGCAGACAGGTTTGTTAGGCGGTAATTTCCCTAACCACAAATCTGGTTTTGTTGCCTTGCCAGGTCCGCGCTCCTTAGAGGGCGCGAATGAATTGAATTTGGTGCTGGAATCAGAGCAAGCCGGCGTGAAGTTGATCAAGACATTGACCTTCAAAAAAGGCAGCTATGTGATCGATGTAAAACACACCGTCGCTAACAATACGGCAGCTGCGATTGCGCCTTCTGTGTATTTGCAATTGATTCACGATGGCAATAAGCCAACTTCTGGTGGCATGTTGTCAGGACAAACTGAATTCTATGCCCCCGCCGTATATACCGAAGCCAAGCATTTCCAAAAGCTTAGTTTTGAAGATATTGAAAAACGTCACGGCAAGGCAGATGCCAAGCCAGATCATGAAACCGTTTCTGAAAATGGTTGGGTTTCCATGATTCAGCATTTCTTTGTGTCGGCGTTCATTCCAGAAGATAAAGTAAAACGCGAAATCCGTACCGAACGTGTGCGTGAAAATATTTATTCTGTGAGCTCAGTGATTGCTTTGGGTAGCGTTGCACCAGGTGCTACTGCCTCATCGAACGCGCGTCTGTACTCTGGGCCGCAAGAGTCGGCGATCTTGGAAAAAGTCGCACCAGGGATGGAACTGGTTAAAGATTATTGGTATTTCGCGATGATTGCCAAGCCTATGTTTTGGGTCATGGAGTTAATCCATAGCATCTTGAATAACTGGGGTTGGACGATTGTGGTGTTTACAATTGCGATCAAATTGGCTTTGTTCCCATTGTCCGCTGCTGGTTATCGCAGTATGGCGAAGATGAAAGTCGTGACGCCAAAAATGACGGCTTTGAAAGAGAAATACAAAAACGAGCCACAAAAATTAAATGTGGCGATGATGGAGCTCTACAAAACGGAGAAGATTAACCCTCTCGGTGGTTGCTTACCTATCTTGATCCAAATGCCGATTTTCTTGTCTCTGTACTGGGTATTGCAGGCTTCAGTCGAAATGCGCGGTGCGCCTTGGGTGGGTTGGATTACTGATTTATCCAAGCCAGATCCTTGGTTCATTTTGCCAGTCTTGTATGCGATTTCTATGTACATCACAACAAAACTCAGCCCAGCACCCGCTGATCCGGTACAGGCTAAGATGATGTTGTTTATGCCTTTACTGTTCTCTGTGATGTTCTTGTTCTTCCCATCCGGTTTAGTGTTGTACTGGGTTGTCAATAACGTTTTATCTATTGGTCAACAATGGGTCATCAATAACAAAATTGTTCCACCAGAACATCGATAAGATTTAAAAGCAATCAATCAAAAAAGCCCATGAATCATGGGCTTTTTTTGTAAGCAAATGCTCTGCTTTTTGCTGCAGATCATGTCGTGTTTACGATACATCTGGGAACGTAGCGAGCAACGAATTCCCAACAGATTTCCCTATAGCAAGGTTAAAATTTCCTCATGACACACACATACGACAGCACTCCCATTGTAGCGATTGCCACCGCACCAGGCCGCGGAGGCATTGGCGTGGTGAGAATATCCGGAAGAGATCTGAGCGACATTAGTCGCAAGCTGTTTGGCAGCGTGATACTAAAGCCGCGCCACGCGACCTACCTAGATTTTACGCAAGCCGATGGCACTGTGATCGATCAGGGTCTGGCAATCGCTTTTAGAGCACCGCATTCTTACACTGGTGAGGAGGTTCTTGAACTACAAGGCCATGGTGGTCCAGTGGTCATGCAGATGTTACTGAGCCGATGTTTGGAAGCGGGTAAAGAACAAGGGTTACGTTTGGCTGAGCCAGGTGAATTCACCCAACGTGCATTCATGAACGACAAGCTCGATCTGGCGCAAGCAGAAGCGGTTGCTGACTTAATCGAAGCCTCGACCGAGGCGGCAGCGAAATCCGCATCGCAATCAATGTCGGGTGCTTTCTCCAAAGTCATTCATGCGCTAGTCGAAAAAGTTGTACATCTACGCATGTTGGTCGAAGCAACTTTAGATTTTCCAGAAGAGGAAATTGACTTCTTAGAAAAGTCCGACGCCCGCGGCCAACTTAGCGGCATCCAAAAATCCTTGCGCGCTGTTTTTGAACAAGCCGCTCAGGGGGCACTACTGCGCGAAGGTTTAAATGTCGTGCTGGCGGGGCAACCGAATGTTGGTAAATCATCTTTGCTCAATGCCTTGGCTGGCGATGACATCGCCATCGTAACGCCGATTGCCGGCACTACCCGCGACAAGGTCACAGAGACGATTCACATTGAAGGTATTCCTCTCAATATTATTGATACCGCCGGCATACGTCACGATCACGATACACCTGAACTTGGTGAAGTCGCCAATAAGATCGATGCGGTTGAACGTATCGGCATCGAACGTACTTGGAACGAAGTGCAAAAAGCCGATGTTATTTTACATTTGCTCGATGCCAGTCGAGGTCCGACCCGCGCTGATGAAGAGATAGCTGAACGTTTTCCAGAAGGTGTTCCTGTCATCTGCGTTTGGACCAAGATCGATATTTCTGGTCATCACGCCAGCGTTGATACGGTCGGCGACCTAACCCAAGTCTATTTGTCAGCACAAGAACATCTAGGCATGGATCTCTTGCGACATGAATTATTACGTATCGCAGGATGGCAGCAAACTGGTGAGTCTTTGTACTTGGCACGCGAACGTCATTTGATTGCCCTCAAACATGCGCATGAACACCTAGAACAAGCGGCTGCCTATGCGGCACAAAATGATCAGTCTCTCGATCTGTTCGCCGAAGAGCTGCGTCTAACGCAGGATCGTCTCAATAGCATTACGGGTGAATTTACTTCGGATGATTTGCTCGGTGTGATTTTCTCGCGTTTTTGTATCGGAAAATAAACAGTGTTTTAGGGTTTGCTAGGTTTGCCCATTTTCAAGTAGTTTTACCTATGAAAATAGCTAGACTTATGCAAAGTTCGCCCATCATTGACCATTGACTACCACTAGTTTTTAGTACACACTTTAGTACACAAGATCATTAATGCTCACCCTGTGTACTAACCTGTGTACTTAAAATGCCTAAAGCAGCTACCCCACTGAACGACACGAAAATCCGCGCCTTGGAGCCTAAGGAAAAGCGTTACCTTATAGCGGATGGTGAAGGCTTGTACTTAGAGATAATGACTTCAGGTACTAAAATTTGGCGCTACCGTTATTCACTAAACGGCAAACAGCAGCCCCTAGTCACCATTGGCGAATACCCAGCAGTCGGATTAAAAGAGGCGCGCAAGCTGGCTGTGAAATACACCGAGATCGTAGCGAAAGGTGTTTCCCCGATTGCGGACGCACAAAAAGACCGAGGGTTTGCCAAGTCACTAACTACTGTGCGTGAATTTTCTGAGCATTGGTATCAGTCATTAATCGCCGATAAATCTGAGTCGTACCGCAATGTTACGCGCAGAGTTTTGGATAAAGACATTTACCCAGCGATAGGGAGTAAGGAACTAGCAGAGGTGAATGCAGGGGATATTCTGGTTATCTGCGACAAGATCAAAGCCAGAGGCTCACCACAAGCTGCACTGCTTACCAGAAATATTATTAAGCGTATGTTTGAATATGCCATATCGCGCCAAGTCGCCACCATCAACCCAGCACACCAGCTAGTAGCAAGATTCATTGCTACGCCACAGAGCCGAACCCGCGTATTGTCACCGGATGAATTAGGCTTAATGTTACGCAAAATCTACGCCTCCGATATGGCACGACCCTCAAAACTGGCATTACACCTGCTAGTGATTACGATGGTGCGCAAGTCAGAAATGATCGAGGCTGAATGGTCAGAGATTGATTTTGAAAATGGGATGTGGCGCATACCAGCCGAACGTATGAAAAAAGACAAAGAGCATTGGATACACCTTTCACGGCAAGCACTCGCAATGTTTGCAGAGTTAAAGGAACTGTCACACAGTCAAAAATATGTATTCCCTATGCGGCGCGGATATGAAGACCGTCCTATTTCAAAATCTACGCTTAATGCAGCAGTTAGAGCAATGGACACTGGAGTACAGCACTTTGTGATTCATGACTTTAGGCGTACAGCATCAACCCACTTGCACGAGATGGGGCAATCCTCGGACGCAATCG
Source organism: Affinundibacterium seohonense (assembly GCF_014284305.1). Classification (GTDB taxonomy): domain Bacteria; phylum Pseudomonadota; class Gammaproteobacteria; order Burkholderiales; family Burkholderiaceae_D; genus Undibacterium; species Undibacterium seohonense. The sequence goes on along the minus strand of NZ_JACOFW010000002.1, from coordinate 31,237 downwards.
AAAAGGCATTAGCGCATAGCATCAAGGGCATTAAGGGCGTATATAACCGTGCAGAGTATGCGGACGAACGAAGGAAAATTTTGCAGCTATGGGCGGATTTTGTAGATGCACAGATCGAAACACAGAGAAAAGTAGTGATCGGTAGTTTTGGTAAGACAGCAGCATAACCAATTTAATTGTGCCTACTCCGAAGAAGCGAAGACTAATTTGCGGCTTCATTCTGCTGGCATGATTTCCATTTTAAACAAAGGCACTATTAATGGGATTACAAATAAATCGCGTCATTGATGACAAAGGGTTTTGCACTTATTCAGATCAAGAAGTGCAAATAGCAGCATTTGTACTAATGGGTTATGGATTTAACTTAGAAAAATTTGACACGTTTTTGGAGTCAATAGAAAAGTCAGAGCGTTTAACACAGCTACTTGAATGGCGATCATGTGCACTTCACGCGGTCAAAATTCACAATGAACTCGCGATAGAGGGCTGGTGTTGTGCATTAAATGCGTCATGGTACGAATATGTAAATAGCAAACTTTTGCCGCTTGCTAGAATTGGCGCAATGTCAGAAATCGATCGAAGTAAAGGCGGCACTACAAAAAAAACAAACGACCTAGATGGAAAACAAAAAGCAAAAGAAGCCGTGAAGATGCATTGGAAATTGTGGATGAACGACCCGAACCCCAAAACGGTGTACAAGACAAAAACAGACTTTGCTCAGGAGATGTTAAAGACGTATGAGGCATTAACAAGTGAAAAGGTAATTACCGATTGGTGTCGAGAATGGGAAAAAACAAAAATAATGTAACCCTACTAGCAGACTGCGCACCCTACTAGTACGCAAGTTTTATAAGCTTTAATGCCGAATTATTCTTTGCCTTAATCCGTGAAACCTAGCGGTAACAAGTGAAGGATAGGCAAATATGAACAACACCACAAACCCAGCAGCAAACCCCAGCAAAACACTACCAGCAGACGGTTTGAGCCGCTGGAACCAGATAGCACCCTTCTCACCTTTCTGTCGTGAGAAATTCCGCCAACTCGTCAAAGCAGGTAGAGCACCGCAGCCCGTCAAGTTCTCTGAGCGCTGCACGGCTTACCCAAATCGAGAACTGCACCGCTTCTTTGCAGACCCACTAAATTACAAAGTGGAGGTGGTGAAATGACATTTTCAAAGCGTCCAAGAAAACAAAACGCCTCCGGCAAGGGAGGCGTAAAAATCACAAAGCTGGCAGGCAACGTGAAACGGCAAGGAAATATGCTTCGATGCGATACAAAGCATATCAGCAATCTAAGGAAAGAACTAGCTAGTAAAGGTCTAGCACTATTGAGTGCGAATGGGGAATCGCAAGCCCGCACCTTACCTAAAGTCCTGCGTTATTTGGGCAATCGTGGCATCAATACTAAAGAGGCAGAAGGCTGCGGTTACTATCGGATTGCCACGCGCATTCAAGAGATGGAAGCGTCCAATTACGTTATTACATCAAATCGGGAAACGATCATTGGTGCGGATGGTTTGGTGCACCGAGGCATAGCGCGTTACGTGCTACTGCGTGATAACACCGAACCTAACCCGCAAGGCGAATTGGATTTAGGGGGAGCAGAATGATTCATGCCCACTTTTTGCGCATCAAAGGATTAAGCGCTAAAAGCACGCGATCATCTGGGCGTGAATTAGTGATGCCGCGTGTCATGGCGCACAACCTACGTGAGAGCATAGCTGAGTTTGGCGTATCGAGTGGTAGTCATATCGACCCGATCAAAACAAAGGACAACATCATTTTGCGAGGCAATACATCCTCCGGCGCGGTGAGTATGGCAGTGCAAGCACTCATGCAGGATGTGCGCGTAAGTAAGTGGCGCAAAGACACCATAAGTGCGATTGAATTGATTTTTAGCTTACCTAGCGATGCCGCTATTGCACATCATGCATATTTTAAGGATGCCGTGATGTGGGCAGATCGCTTCTTTCAAGTCCCGATTGTAAGTGCCGTGATTCACTTGGACGAGGACGCGCCACACTGCCACACGATCCTGATTCCGATAAAAAGCGACAGACTTTGCGGAAGCGAGGTAATGGGCAATAAGAAGCGCATCCTTGCTATGCAAGATGATTTCTATGAGCAGGTAGGCAAGCAGTACGGACTAGTTCGCCAAAGCCCGTTAAAGCGCTTCAGTGCAGCTATACGAACTAAAGCGATAGATGCGGCGTTTGCTGTCTTGGAAGCGAATAGCGGACTATGTAGCGACATTCTGCACGTCCTGTTAGCGCCGCATTTCAAAAACCCTGAGCCAATAATGCAAGCACTAGGTTTAGCCATGCCTACGCCAAAAATTAAAGGCACGTTCGCGGGAATCATGACTAAGCCAGTTAAGGAAAGGAAGCCAAGCAGAACATGGCAAACCCTCGAAGCAATATCTATAGAGGTTCAACAACCAAATCCTATAGACATTCATCAATTAAATGACACACCAAAAAGTCAACCTCTATCCTGTGTAGAGGTTCGATTTTCTGAGGCTAAAATTTCAAGTGATGAGCAGTTGATTCAGGATGATTTCACACGCGAATCTGATAACGAACAATTGGCAAGTTGCTTCGATGAAGTGACAGGTGAGTTTGTGAAGCCTTCGGTGAAGGTCTCAAAGAAGCAAGCTATTCAAAAAGAGGTGGAGTCATGGTTTGAAGGCGAGGGTTTGCATACGGATTGTGATTAGTGCGATTCTTTGGAAGTTGGTGCAGTGGGGGGGGAAGCAAAACATTGGAAGGCAAAGAGGTGGGACATCGACAGTATTTTCACGCGCAGAAAATAATCAGTTGTTTGAATATGTTAAACGGCAATTCAAAACATTCACCTAAGCGGCGCGGTAATTAGTAAGCCAGTCTTGTGATTAATAAACAGATCAAGTCAGTACAGAATAGGCACATTCGTTTTTTAGTACACAAGTTAGTACACAAAATAGTGCGACTCAATCAAAATCATTACAATCATTGGCTTTTAAGATACTCTCTAGCTTTTGTATCGAAGTAAGCCAAATCCAATGTGATGGTTTACGGGTGAGCTTCCAATCCGATAAACCATCTTTTGCGTTCACCGATCAGGCCAGCAATACAGAGTCGACGTCCTATAACTTGACTGAGACTGAAGTGAACGCAAGTCGCACTGGGGTGGTGCCCTCGGTACAGCCCTACTGTCTCACTTCATTGAACATACATGGCTAGAATGTGATCTAGACAGCCGAGCCTTGCAGCTCCGCAGTCAAAGTAAGCGTCAATTTAAATAATGATTTGACCTAAGAACTTAAAAAAGGAGATCGATCAATGATGGGAAAAGGACGATTTGAAGCATTTAGCGATGGCGTCATCGCGATTATTATCACCATCATGGTATTGGAAATTAAGGTTCCACATGGTAGCGATTTCGCGACCTTACTGCCCTTATTTCCTGTTTTTCTCAGTTACGTTTTAAGTTTTATCTATATTGGCATCTACTGGAATAACCATCACCACTTGTTGCATGCCACCCATAAAATTAGTGCTGGAAATCTGTGGGCGAACTTGCATTTGTTATTTTGGCTTTCCCTGATCCCGTTCTCAACCGGATGGATGGGTGAAAATCACTTTGCCGCTGCGCCTACGGCTTTGTACGGCGTCAATTTATTTATGGCGGCTTTGGCATATTGGTTATTGCAATACAGTTTGATTTGCTCCGCCGGCGATAGTTCGATCTTGAAAAAAGCCATTGGTGGTGATATCAAAGGTAAGTTGTCCTTGCTACTGTATGGACTCGGCATTCTGCTGGCATTTCAAATCGCATTGTTATCGCAAGCGATTTATGTGGCCGTTGCCTTAATGTGGCTAATCCCTGATCGTCGCATCGAGAGTGCTTTAAAAGAAGATCGTTGATGACCGTCAGCTTTTCAATATTGACTCGTGAACGCTCAAATTTATTTAAAGGAATAGTATGAAATTCATCTGGAGTTGCTTAATGCTTTTAGCCCTAGGGGCTTGCAATAAACCCGTGGCTGATCAAGCCAAATTGGCAGAAAACACAAGTCCGAATAAACCCAGCAGCAGTTACTTAGACTACAGTGGGCGTGACGATCTCTTATCCGGTGGTGTCAAGTTAATCACCATCAATACACCCAAAGGTGCTTTCAAGGTCTGGACTAAACGCGTCGGCAATAATCCTAAAATTAAGGTCTTGCTACTACATGGCGGCCCCGGTATGACGCACGAATATTTTGAAGTTTTCGACAGTTACTTTCCAAATGCTGGTATTGAATATTATTACTACGATCAACTTGGCTCGCACTTCAGTGATCAGCCCGACGACCAAAGTTTGGTTGATTTACCGCGCTATGTTGAGGAAGTGGAACAGGTACGTAAAGCACTAGGCTTAGACGCATCCAATTTCTACTTATTGGGACATTCTTGGGGTGGCATTTTGGCGATGGAATATGCACTAAAGTATCAACAAAATTTGAAGGCACTCATTATTTCGAATATGGTTGACAGCATCCCTGCCTACAATGACTATGCACAAAAGGTCTTAATGCCAGCGATGGATCAAGCAGTCTTAAAAGAAACCCAAGCCTTGGAAGCAGCCGGGAAATATGAAGACCCGCGCTATATGGAATTACTGATTCCACATCACTACGAAAAACACGTGCTGAGAATGCCGCAAGCGACTTGGCCAGATCCGGTCAATCGCTCGTTTAAACATGTGAATGCGAAGATTTATGTATCGATGCAAGGCCCTAGTGAACTAGGTGCCAGCGGTAAGCTATTAAAATGGGATCGTAGCGCGGATCTATTAGCAATCACGGTGCCGACGCTCACCATCGGCGGGCAACACGACACCATGGACCCACTTTATATGGCGGCGATGGCAGCCAAAGTGAAACATGGACGTGCATTAACTTGTCCGAATGGAAGTCACATGTCGATGTACGACGATAGCGTCAATTACTTTACTGGCTTAATCCGTTTTATCCAAGATGTAGATCAAGCGAAATTCTAGTCACTTCACAAAGTAAAAAAGGCAGCACGGGCTGCCTTTTTTAATGATTTGATGCAATGCACGTGACAAACTTACTGACCTTGAATACTCAGCTTGGTCGCCACGGTAATCACATCTTGTGCTTCGATTTTGGCGGTTAAACCACGATAACTTGCATCCGCAATTTGCCAGGTATAACTCGTGCTAGCAACACCGCTGCTTGTGCTCTCATTTTTAAACTTACAGGCAGAAAAAGTACCGGCGGGTACTGTCACACTCTCGATGCCTAAGAATGTTAATTTATCCGTCTGCGTCACATCTGGAATCAACATTGGGAAAGGCAAACCAGATGCTTCTTGCTTGAACGTATAGGTTTGCGTATCAGTCGCGTTCACCGCCATTGAAAATGGAGTGCGACGTGGCGGTGTCATCGTGCCAATCACACTGTAGTCGCCAAATCCAGGCAAAGTGACAGTGACGTTGCTACCGTAGTAGAGCGACTCATCGTCATATACATTCATATACGATTTAATTTTACCAGCAAGTCCAGTGGCGATGCCGCTAATGACGACAGTGTCGGTCAACAATTCTTGGGCATTAATGCCTTTGAAATTCACGGTGCCATTTGGTTTGTAATTCACGACATATAGCGTCGTTGTGCCTAAGGTCGTCACTTTAGAAGAATACTCCGTGCTATAAGTGACGCCTTGTTTGATCAAATTCTTGTTATAGCAATCTCGTGACGACCCCGTACCACTGCCATTACCATTCGGTGTATAAGGCGCACCTGATTTAAACAGGAGATCTAGCATGTTGATGGCAATTTTTGCGTCGGCAATATTGCTAGAAGTGATCTTCGCCACAATCGCCATGGTTTTCTCTATTGATTCTTTAGGCGTCAAATAGTTAAGCCCTTGTTCGATTGCGAAAAACAGACCAACATTGACTTTGTTGTCGAGTAATTGCGGTACCCATCCCCATGTTGGGTGTCCAACAAATGTACGGGCTGAATTGAGCATTTTCACAACTAGATCGCCCTTCGTTGCGCGACCAGAACTTAACTCACCAGCCCAGTAATTTACGTCTTCATCTGGCGGTGCGGTATTACCGGTGCGACCCAAGACATTTTTATAAATGATTTTGACGAAATCGGCGTCCGTCATACTCGCTGTATAGCCAGTAACAGCGGGATTCGCCAAACCAGCATTGTAAAAACTCGTCGCCAAGGCATCCACTGTCATGCCATTTTTGACTTCTCCTATCCAATAGACCATACCATCGGCATCAGGTACGCGATTGAAAAAGGCGATATAGAGTTCAATCAGGGTTTGTAGATTGGCATCTGATATTGTTTTCGCTTTATCGCCTATAGCCAAATTGACGATAACGTCGCTAAATTTCAAACTCGCGGTGGCAGAGACATTGACGGTAGCGCCCATGCCAGTAGTTTCTTTTACAGCAAAACCCGTCGCCGTACGGGTGATGGTGTAAGCGTTGCGGATACCGCTGAAGCTCACCGATTCGGCTGGTGCTGCTGGCGGCGCAGCCGGTGGCGCCGATTGCAATTGCGCGCCAGGGATTTGCGTAGCAGATTCGCCACCGCAGGCAACTAGGGAAGCAGCAACAATACTGCACAACAATGCGCTTTGGCGTAATTTAAAGACCTTGCTCATATCGACACCTTTCTCAATTTTTAACCACTTCGTGAATGCAAACCGTAAGAACTTCACCGTAATCAAGCTGCGCATCAACATAAAAAGAAATGGCTCAGTGCGGGCAAGCTGCGCTTTTCGATTGCTCACTGGTTTACGCGGGATAAATCAGAAAACAGCTCATCGAAAAACAAAAAACTTTAAAAATTGAAAAAATTGCGCATGTCTAGCCGGGCAGATCCAGGCTATTACGAATACGAGCACACAATTCCTGCGGCGTATTCGAAATAATGTCGTCGGGGATATCAAATTTTTTTGTCAAACGCTTATGATCTTCAAAGCCATACGACACCACAAATGGCACCATGCCTGCCGCCAACGCGGATGCGTAATCTTTATGTTCATCTCCACAGGCATAGGCGCGTGCGGGATTGATTTCAAATTGTTTACGCGCTGCTTTGAAGAAATCAGCTTTACTCGCTCTGATAGGGACATGGGCGAAATAATCCAGATCGTCTAAGTCAATATCATGGCGGGCAAATAGTTTTTCCATGGTGATGCGTGGTTCATGGCTGACGTTACGCGTCACCAGGCCGACACGGATATCGTCTTGTGCAATCAATTGTTTGATTAAATCGGCGAAGCCCGCGTAAAACTGCGCTTCTTCACGATAGATATCGGTCAAGGTGGTGAGCACTTGCTGACGACTCTTTTTGCCCAATTGCTTTTTGATATTGATCGGAAACTCTTTCAGTCCGCCTAGATATTTAAAGAATTTGTGTCGTTTTTGAAAACTCTCTAGATCACCAATCGCCATGTCATGGCGCGCAAAGGTCCTTTCAATTGCGCTAAAGGCGTCGATAATGGTGCCATCAGCATCAAAAATGATCATTTTTTGTCGGTTTGGGTACATTGTCTATCCTCCTAATAAACTCATCAATTTGGTTTTTTGACAATCATAGGTGAAGAAATTGACAGGCGGATGACGAAGAATCCGCTAGACTCTTGTTTCCAACAGCACTCCATTCAGCCATGTCAGCTCAGCCAAGCTTCCCCATCCGACAAACCAGTCGCTACTTACTACGGCAAATCCAACAAGCTGATAGAGCACAGATTTTCGCCGGCTTATCCAACCCTAGAGTCATCGCCCATTACGGCATTGCTTACGACACCGAAATCGCGGCGCAAGAGCAGATTGATTGGTATGAATCGATGCAACAAGCGCAAACTGGTTATTGGTGGGCGATCTGTACTTTGGATCAACCTGACAAGTTGCTGGGAACTTGTGGTCTTTATGAAATCGATAGTTATAACAAGAATGCCGATATTGGCTATTGGTTACTGCCCGACTACTGGGGATTGGGGATTATGCATGAGTGTCTATTAAGCATTTTACGTTTTGGCTTTGACAATTTGGCGTTACACAGAATTCAGGCGGAAATCGAACCCGCCAATATTGCCAGCGCCAAGCTAATTCAAAAATTGGGCTTCGAATATGAAGGTCGTATGCGTCAGATCGCCCGACGTGAAGATGCGTTTATCGATTTGGATAACTATGCGCGTTTGGCACCATTTGCCATCGGATGAAGTTATTGCGTGCATGCACTAGAGGATTGCGTAGCGCGTCTCAAACCGCAAACTACAAACAAACTTTTTTGCCGCATTGCGCAATAAAACTTCAGCGTACTCAAACGACAAATTGGCCTCATCTCAGGCATTTCTAGTTTAGAATGCACCGTCGTTGAAAATCCCCTGTATTTTTTGTAATTATTCAATCTGGGGGGCTCCTATCCTGCAATGGGAAAAGTCATCAGGGATACAACGGAACAAACCGAGCTTTTAAGAAATCTAAAATGCGTTTTACAAAATATAAACAGGAGAAAATTGCATGAGCGGTGCTGCAATCACACCGGGTCAAGAGACCCCAATCCCAGAGTTTAAGCAAATCATGGGGCATCCAGCCCCACTGTGGATGTTATTCATGTCCGAATTCTGGGAACGCTTCGCGTTCTACGGTATTCGTTGGGCTTTGGTGCTCTATATCGTCGAGCAGTTTTACCAAGGCTCTGGCGCGGGACAGGCCGATGCCAACCTAACGTATGGCTCTTACTTAGCACTGGTCTATGCGGCAGCCTTGTTTGGTGGTTATGTAGCTGACCGTGTCATTGGATACCAACGTTCAATTTTGATCGGTGCGGTCTTCATGGCAGCTGGTTTGTTCATGATTTCGATTCCAAATCAAGACATCTTTAAAATGGGCCTGGCAACGATTATTATCGGTAATGGTCTGTTTAAACCAAATATTTCCACGATGGTTGGTAAGTTGTACAGCATCTCGGATACGCGTCGTGATTCTGGTTTCACGATTTTCTACATGGGTATCAATGTCGGCGGTTTCTTAGCGCCTATCTTTACTCAGTTCTTGGCTCAAAAAATATTTAACACTGGTGATACACCTGCTTATAAGATCGTCTTCATCGCTGCTGGTGTCGGCATGATTTTAAGTTTAGTCTGGTTTGCCATCGGTCGCCGCATGTTGAAGGGCATAGGCGCACCAGCGGCAGGCACAGAAAGCTTCTCACGCGTAATCTATGTTGCCGTTGGCGGCTTGTGCATGATCCCTGTTGCGTATTTCTTGTTGTCGATGGGCGCAGCGAAATTACAGGGTATTTTGACCATATTGTTTATTGGCCTAGCAGTCATGCTAATGATTGAAGGTATCCGTAATGGTAACGTCGCGCGCGATAAAGTCATTGCGATGTTATTGATCTTTACATTCAATATCTTGTTCTGGATGTTCTTTGAACAAGCAGGCAGCTCATTCACATTCTTGGCGGAAAGCATTGTTGACCGTGATCTGGGTGGATTTATCTTCCCAACCGCATGGTTCCAAAGTGTGAATTCCTTAGCGATCATCGGCTTCGCACCTGTCGTTGCCGCAATCTGGGTCATGCTTGGTCGTCGCAACTTGAACCCATCTATTCCACGTAAATTCGGCTTGGGCTTGATTGGTAATGCCTTGGCATTCGGTTTATTGATGTACGCATTGACATTCTTGGTCGATGATAAAAGCAAGATTCCATTCTGGACTTTGTTCATGGTGTATGTGATCCAGTCTATTGGTGAGTTGTGCTTATCTCCTATCGGTTTGTCGATGGTGACAAAACTCGCACCAGTCCGCTTAGTTGGTCTGGGCATGGGTGGCTGGTTCCTGTCCACAGGTATTGGTAACAATTTGTCCGGCATTTTCGCCAGCCACGTCAGTGGCGATAGCGGTATGTCAGTTGCCTCTGCATTGAGCGGCTACACATTTGGCTTCTACTCTTTGCTAGGTGCCGGTATTGTCTTATTCCTGATCGCACCATTAATGCAAAAATTAATGCATGGCGTGAAGTAAGTATCTCAGCCAGAAAGGCGGTAGCTGACTTTGTTGACGTTCACTACCGCCTTCCTCGCTCAAAAAAAAGCGACCTGTTTTTGAGGTCGCTTTTTTTATTGTATCGTCGAAAGGACTTGTCTCTTGTTGTTCTACTTTCGTTCTACTGGAGCCGCCTCTGCTGCGCCTACCGTCGGCGTAGGTGGAAATGGTTTGCCATTGACCAGCATCTGTCCCAGTTTCCAAGAAAAATCGGCACTGGAAACCTTGTTGTCGCGCTTGATGTAGCCTTGCGTTTCCCACGTATCGATTTGTGAGTAAAACAAACTACGCATCATCGCCCGAGCTTCAGGATCCGTTTGACTCGCATCAATAAAGTCATCGGCCAAATTACCAGTTAGACTCGCTTGCCCGCTCACTTCCATCTTGGAAAGCAGTGCGGTCGGTACCTCAAAGTCCTCCGCTTGAACACCCACAAAGCCGAACTTGGCCGCGGCCTTGAATTCACCATTTTTACTGGTCAAACTCAATCTATCTAAGGCAACCACCGGATCGTGTTTTAAGATTTCAACGCCTAGTTCTTTCAATTTTTTCTGCGTCTCCACCACGGCCGCAGCATCTTGCTGAAGTCGATCCATCTCTCTTAACAGCACAAAGAATTGATTCACACTTGGTGCATGTAGGCGTTGCAAGGAATAGTCGTAATGAAAATTGCCTATATTAGTGTCATTCATCATGATATTCGCGATACCAAATTTGAGGCCGGCGTTGAGCAAATCATTTTTTAAACTCGTATTACTCTCTAAGCTGATATCTTTTAAATTAACCCCTTTGTTCTGCGCCTGAGCGTTCGTAAAACTAAACGAACTAATGGTGGCTTTAGAGGTGCCAAGATAAATAAAGCCATCCGGATACACCCGTTCTGCATCACCTTGCATTTTGATCTCACCAACTTTGGCTGAAATACCACCATTGGCGGCATTCACCTCAAGCCCGGGGGAATTAAAATTGAAATTCAATTTTTTGTAGGCCGCATCAAAGCCGATTTCAAATCGCAGACCTTTCCAATCCAATTTATCTTGGTTCACACCAACGCTGGTTTTGACCGCCGGGCTCGTAATAGCGAAACTACCACCGCCGCCATAATTTAATAGCGTGCGGATTTCGACAAACTTTTTATCCCCAAAGACCTTCTTAATTTCCGCCAGGGTACTCGCATCCAGTACCAATTCCGTTTCGATCTTACCGGCGGCAACACCCAAAATACCCGGTACTGGGCCATGCTGTATGTAATTAATAACCTGGATCTGCAAGGGCTTTCTAACTGGGGAACTGATGTCTGGTTCTGCCTTAGCCTCCGCACTTTCCTGTCCTGGCGTAGTAGCGGCAGTATCCTGCAAGCTATGGGGCAAGGCTGATGGTGTCAACACTGGTGACATCCCGCCTGCGTCCAGTTCTATCGTACTCTCTTGTTTAGATGAAAAAATGCCACGCGTATAGCTTTGCTTTACCACTTTGAAATTGGAAAACAGCACATCCTTCTTTTCCATCTTACTTAATTTTTCCTCCAAGCGTTTACCTGTCATCCAGGACGCAGCAGGATAGGCCACGGCCAATGCAGCGACCACAACGAGTGCAATCGAACTTTTTTTCATATAAGAGATCCTTTTAATAAACCAAGCATGGCAAAAATAAAGTGCCGATAGTGTAACGATAAAAGCTACTAATTTGGATTTATTCCAGAGATCTGTCTAAATAACGAAGGTCGGAATTGTTTCTTGAGTATACTTCGGAGCTCGATTCAAGCTTTCATCGCCCATTTCAATTCACTCTGTAGTTCTTTTTATTCGATGTACTCATGACGCAACAAACCGACATCCTCCTCATCCTAGACGCTCTCGATCAAGTTATCACTGATCCATTTGGTCGACATGGTTGGCGCCGCCTAGGGATGCTAAGCCACAAAAATACGAATCCCGAAATTCTCCGCACCATTAGATATCGCCTAAACAAAGAAGTTGACCAGCATGGTCTTGCAGGATTTTATCGCGCGATTTTCTTTCGGCATGTGTTGGGGATCAAGAGTGAAATCATTAATGCTGGCAAATCCTTGGAACAGATCAGACCCATCCATATTGATCGCCTGATGTCCTATGTCAATTTTGAATGGGGCGACATCGTCGCGGAAAATCAAAATAGCACCGAATTTATACAGAAGATGGAAGAGGCGAATATTCCACGCTTAATGGAAATGGCAGGTACGGTCGTTCAACAAAGTACACCGCCTCAGACAATCAGAGTTGCGAAGACGATAAAGCGGATCGCCATCTACACTCCGCAATTGTTCAATTACAAGCATCCGCCTACGAAGATGGCATTTGAACACGCGCGTTTACTGCAATTAGAGGGCATAGAAATCCGCATATTTAGTTGCCAAGAACAAAGCATTCTTAATATGAGGGAATACCTAAGTAATGATGGGCACCTGAAAATTCCCCCACCAGAGACCAATTTCGAGCATCAAATCACATTTACTTCCCCAGTAGAAATCGTCAGGGCACAAGAGCAATATTCGTTACCATTGCGGGCACAAAGCATCTTGCAGTTGATGGATCTATTTCAACCCGACCTTTGCTTTTTTATCGGACACCAATCTTTGCTCCTAAAGTCACTTTATCAACGCTATCCTTTGTTGGGGCTCAATGTCACCTCAGTGGCGCCATGCGGCGAACTTGATGTGTGGCTCAGTGCAGATATCGCAGCAAAAGAGAGCAAACCCGAAGCGACAAGTCAGGCCTACTACCACCCTTTCCGTACCATTCCAAAAGAGACGCTGGCCACGATTCAACGTGAAGAACTTGGTTTAGCTGCCGATGCTGTCGTGTTGATTACGGCCGGGGCCAGATTGCACAAAGAAATCACCGGTGAATGGGCAAGTATGATGCAAGAGATTTGTGTTCGCTTCCCGCAGGTAGTATGGCTAATCGTCGGTGCCGATGGGGGCATTCCGATTGGCTTGCAAGCCAACAAGATTCCCAACATAAAATCACTACCGTATCAAGCAAACTTGAAAGGGGTTTATGCGTGCTGCGATATTTACGTCAATCCGCCACGATTAGGTGGAGGCTTTAGCGTTGCCGAAGCGATGGCAGAAGGCCTTGCAACACTGGCCTATCATGAGACCGATGGTGGCAAAAAATTAGGCGCACTGGCGGCAAGAAATCATGAAGACTACTTTAGCGAGTTGAGTGCATTAATTAACGACCCCACAGCACGCGAAAGCAAGGGAAAACAGTTAAAGCAAATATTTGAAACTAGCATTAATTTACATAATTCCGGACCATCTTTGTTGCGTGCTATCAGCCTGACACATGAAAAATTCAAGCGGCGTGCGACACCAGTCACTCTGAGTTGAATTGACCCAAAAAAAGTACTTATGCCGAGAGATTTTTCTTAAACTTAGCAGGGATCCCAACCACCAAAACGCTGGTAGCGACATCGGCGGTCACCACGGCACCAGCGCCAATAAACGCATCATCACCGACCACCAGGCGCTCAATCAAAGTCGCGCCTATGCCAACGGTGACACCCCTGCCAATGTGCGATAAACCTCCCAGATTACTACCAGGTTGAATCCGTGAAAAAGATCCTATGCAAGTGTCATGACCTATCGTCACCCCGCGATTTACAAAGACGTGATCAGCCAACTTTGCGCCTGGCCCGATCACGCTGTTGGCACCAACAAAGACGCCCTCACCCAAGCTTGCCAAGGGCGAGACATAGGCAGTCGGATGCACTAATTTAGTAAAAGTAATCGCGAAACGGCGCTGAACTTCTGCCGCTAAAACGGCCCGGGTCGGCGTGGTTGGCCCTAGAATATACACTTCATTATCCGCTGGGATAAATTCATCCAACGGCAATACCTCAGGAATCGCGCCTGTCGTACCAAAATCCTGTAAACGATCAGCTAAAGTCCGGTCACGCTCGCCGACCTCTTCGGGCAGATGCAGCACAACTTTAGCGACAGATAAATGATTCGCGATAGCACAATCAAAAATATCCGAGAGAATATTACTGGTACCAAATATCACTAAGGACTTTTTCATGCTTGCTTACCAAATTTGCAGATCAAGTCGCTGTCTGACCTCAAGTGCACTGGCAATTGGGCGTCCCAAGGCCTGCGCTTGTGCCGTCACACGGCCGATCAATTGGGCATTCGTTGCTAATTGCGTCCGTTCTTGATCCCACCATAAATTATCCTCAAGCCCGACCCGAACACCATCTCCGAGTACCACGCCCAAGGCATTCGCACGAGTTTGAAAACGGCCGATACCAGCCACTGCCCAAATCGATCCGGCTGGTAATTCATTCACCATCGTGGCCAGATGTAACATGCTCGCTTGGGCTGTTGCTGGATTACCTAAGAGAATATTGAAATAGTACGGCGCGCTTATCAGGCCTTTATCAATCAAAATCTTCGCAAAATTAATCATACCCAAATCAAACACTTCTAGTTCAGGGCGGATACCTTTGTTCTGCATGATTTCTGCCAGACGCATGATAGTCGCTGGTGAATTCATACTGGCTTCCGTTGCAAAATTCATCGAACCTAAGGTCAGACTCGCCATATCTGGCCGTAAGTCACCGTCCAGATACAAGCTTGACGCGCGCTGCTCGACATCGGGTACTTTACGCCCACTCGTCGTAGCGGTAATGATGACCTCCGAATTGACAGTGCGGATTTTGGAAACAATGTCCGCAAATAAGCGCGAATCTGTCGTTGGCAAGCCATCGACATCACGAGCATGAAGATGCACCATGGATACGCCCAATTTGGCACAAGCTAAAGCTTCATCGGCTATTTCTGTGCTAGTCAAGGGAACATGCGGCGTTTGCGCCCTAGTGGGAATCATGCCGGTAGGGGCTAAGTTGATAATAAGTGGCTGCATTATTTTTATAAAACGACAAATTTGAGAACTACGCCATATCGGCGAAGCTTGGGCTCGCTATCGTATCATTTTCTGGCTTGTTTACTGGTGGGGTAAAAGCACAATCCGCATGGCGGAACAACATATTAGGTCGAAAATAGCCTACGAGGCGTTGCATTTCGAACAATGTCAACTGACTTACCGCACCAACAAATCACCTGATTGATGCTCCAAAGGCGTTTCGGGTGGCAAGAATTTCGCTTCAAACTCGTGTGGATCGAGGGCTTTGGCAATTAGGAAACCCTGGATTTCATTGCAGTTTAATTCGCACAATAATTCTCTTTGCTCAACTGTTTCCACACCCTCGGCGATGACTCTGAGTTTGAGCGCGTGCGCTAAGCTAATAATGGCGGTGACGATCGCGATGTCACTTTCATCATTGGGCAAATTCATAATGAAAGAGCGGTCGATTTTGAGCTTATTGATGGGAAAGCGTTTTAAGTAGCTGAGACTAGAATAGCCAGTACCGAAATCGTCAATTGACATTCTGACGCCTAAGTTAGCAATCGCTTGGAGTTTTTTTAGGGTTTCTTCAGCGTCGCGAATTAAGATCGATTCGGTTAATTCCAATTCGATACAATCCGGATCCAGATGGGCTTCGTCGAGTGCATTGGCGAGATCATCGACAAAATTCGTCTGTTGAAACTGTAAGGCGGAGACATTGACCGAGATACGCAAATGACGGCCATCTTTATTCCAGGCGGCGGCTTGGGCAATCGCCGTGTGCATGACCCAATTGCCGATGGAAACAATTAATCCACTTTCTTCTGCAATCGGAATAAACTTTGCTGGGCTGACTTCACCCAACTCTTTATCGGTCCAACGTAACAATGCTTCAGCACCGAATACTTGGTTACTGCGCAAGCAAACTAATGGTTGATAATACAGTCGAAACTCTTGATGCTCGAGCGCTTGACGCATCGCGTGGTCGATCTTCATGCGCGATAGTAAGCCGATGTTCATCTGGCGTTGATAGAATCGAAAATCCGATCGACCACGTTCTTTAACATAGTACATCGCGCTATCCGCGTTCTTAATCAGATCCTCAATTTTGCTACCATCTGCCGGATACAAGGCAATGCCGATACTGCAGGTGACACTGAACTGTATGCCGTCAATACCAAAAGGTGCGCCGACATCGGCGAGTACACGCCGTGCGCAAATCTCCGCGCCACTGGCATTGGCTTGATGCAGTAATAAAACAAATTCGTCACCACCCAGGCGTGCCGCCGTATCAACCTGACGCAAACATTTTTTGAGACGCTCTGTGACTTCAATTAAAACGCGATCGCCAAACGGATGACCGAGTGAATCATTGATCTGCTTGAAATTATCAAGATCAAGAAACAGCAAGGCAAATTCACCATTTCCACGATTAGCGTGGGTGATCGATTGGTTGATACGTTCTTCCAGCAAGAGCCGATTTGGCAGGCCAGTTAAGGCATCGGAGAATGCCAATTCTTCGATTTTTTGTTTGGCGTTATAGCTCTCGGTTCGGTCTTTAAAGAAACCTATGGTATGTAAAATTTGTCCTTCATCGTCTTGCACCCGCACCAGAGAAATCATGCATAAATACGCATGTCCGTCTTTGCGACGATTCCAAATCTCACCTTCCCAGAATCCTTGATGATCTAAATCGGCCAGTAAGCGTTTGAGTAGTTCGGCGTTGTTTTGATTGAGCAAAAAATCACTGATCGTGGTGCCCAACATATCAGTTTCGCTGAATTGGGTCAGACGTACAAAACTGGGATTGATGGTGATAATTTTTTGTTCATGATCTGTAATAAAGATCGCATCGGTACTGGCTTCAAATACTTTTGAAGCCAGCTGTATGCGCGCTTGATCGGCGAGTTTTTGTGAAATATCCCGGAAGGAATAAACCCGTCCGATTGGCCTTCCGCGTGCGTATTGCGGCAGTGTGACGCGCTCTAAAATTTTGCCTGAATGCAGTACCAAGACATCATTGGCCTCGAGCAAAGGTGAGCGCCTGATTGCTGCTAGTCTCTCGTTGTAGTGACTAGCGTCGACCATGCATTGATCCATCCACGAATAGATCGCACCATCTTCGCGCTGCGTTAATAGTTCCTCTGGCAAATTCCATAACTTAGCAAAAAGGTGATTGTAGCTGCGGATACCACCATCCAAGTCCGTCACCAAAATACCATCCGCGGTCGACTCCAAAGTCGCGCGTAACTCGGCGATGAGTTTTTCTAATTCGGTTTCAACATGACGCTGATCCGTATGGTCACGAATCGCCACGACATACATTGCTGTAGCCTGATCCAGATGTACCAGACTGACCCGTCGCACCACCTGTACGATACTGCCATCTGCTCGTCTCAACAACGTTTCCGAATAGATATTATTCGATAAACCGGCAGCGACATCTTCCCAAAAAAACATATCTTCCGGCGATGACGCCAACTCAACGACCGGCATACCAACCAGACTGTTTGCGCTTAAGCCCAACAATTTATGGGCGGAACGATTTGCCGCCAGAATTTCTAGTTGTAGAGGATCAACTAATAGGACGCCTTCCAACATCCCCTCAATTAAGGCGTCCCATTGTCCCGGCATCATGTCAATGATCCCGATAAATTACTGGCCAAGGATAAAGGATCGCTGGCGCGCTCAAAGAAATAGCACAAACGCTTCCGAGGCGATAAATAATCGTAGGCGGCCTTTGGCAATTGGATAGGTTTTAGGCTGCGTCGAATCCCGATTTGCGTCTCATGTTCCAGATTGATCATCAAAGCATCTTCGCGCGGCACCTGCGGGTCGTGAATGATGACTTTGGGTTTAATCGGACGGGCGGAGTTAACCGATACGACTAAAGCATAACGTTCATCGCTAAGTTGTACGACGGAACCTGGCGGATAGATTCCCATCATCTTGATAAAGGCAGTTAGCGTCGGCGTATCGGATTGCGTTTTACTCTTAGTAAATAACTGTGACAGGGCTTCGTGGGGCGTGATCGCGTAGGCGACGTTACTAGGATTGCACAGATTATCGAAACGATTGACCAAGGAAATAATACGGCTAAGCTGCGTCATTTTTTCGACGTGTATCTGGCTGGGATAACCACTGCCATCGGCATACTCATGATGCTGAGCAATCAGCAATGTTGCATCGGTCGACAATTGCAGTTTACGTGCAATATTCACGCCATGAGCAACATGACTTTGGTACAGTTGACGTTCCGCTGGACTGCTTTGTTCATCAAGCCAACGCAAACGATCCGGCAATTCCATTTTACCGACATCGTGCAAAAGCGCACCGATGCCTAGCTCAAGCATATCGTCCTTAGGCAATTCTAAAGTTTTGCCTAACAGTAGCGAGATCAGGGTGACATTAACGCTGTGCAAAGCCGTTTTCTCGCCAGCTTTTTCTGATAACAACCGAATTGCTGATTCTTCCTCATTGAGAATGCCTTGTAGCATGCCTTGTACTAATTGCGTCGCCGCATCTCGTGCTTGCAATGGCTTTGAATGGACAATGTCAGTGAGGTGTTTAAACTCATGAGCCGCTTGACCAAACTGGCGCTCGCATTGCATTAAACTCGCTTGCTGGTGATGCAATAAGGCTTTGCGCTGTTTTGCGGCGATCTCTTCGGGCGTGAGTGATGGGTGAGGCGTATCGCTTTGGTTCACCACGATAGACGTGGTTGGTAAGTGACTTTTCTCGGGCGCATAGCGGATTTGTTGCAAACCCAAACCACGCAACTTCATGAGTTGATCCTGTGTGCGCACCTCGAAACTATTGACCGGAAACGGATGATCCATCCAGCCAATGTCCAGATAAATATACATCCCTATTTTCAGATCGTCAGGACTAATAAATTGAGGATGAACTTCGGCCATTGCGCGCACACTCGGGGAAGTGGGTTATGATAAATGAAGAAAGTTTCTTCTAATCAATTCTTTTAGTATATGCCTAAAAGACCAAAAATAAGCTTAATTCAGAAATTTAAACTGTGATTATGCGGTTTTTTCTTCGGCTAGCGTTGTATTCGTATCCTTGCCAAGGATTTTTTTATCGACTTTCGCGCGTTGATGCAATCGCAGCCACAACAGCCCCTAAAATTAAGCCTGACAATCTTTTTTCCGAATGAAGGTAATTTCCATGTTACTTGCTGTATTCACCGACTTACATGCCAACCGCGAAGCGCTCGAGGCTTGTTTAGCGCATGCCAAAGAACGGCAGGCGGACCAGTTCGCTTTTTTAGGTGACCTGGTGGGCTATGGCGCCGACCCGGGTTGGGTGCTTGATACGGTGATGGCCTATGTCAATCGCGGCGCCTATGTCCTAATGGGTAATCACGATCTGGGTGTGCTGCAAGATGATCGCAAAGATATGAATCCCAATGCGCGCCTGGTCGTCGAATGGACCCGCGAGCAGCTAGACGAGGGGCAACGTAATTTCATTCGCGATCTGCCTATGCAATTTGAGATCGAACAGTGTTTATTCGTGCACGCCAACGCCTGGGCACCGGAGCGCTGGGAATATGTCGATGGTGCGATGGAAGCGGCCCGTAGCATGCGCGCCACGAATGCCGCCATCACCTTTTGCGGACATGTCCATACGCCTAGCCTGTATCACATGAATCATTCCGGTAAAGTTGGTAGCTTTACCCCGATTTCCGATCTGAGTGTGCCACTCAGCAGATTGCGCCGCTGGTTGGCGCAGCCTGGCTCAGTCGGTCAGCCCCGCGATGGAAATCCCGCTGCCTGTTACGCACTGTTTGATACACAACAATTAGAACTGACTTTTTTTCGCGTACCTTATGACACGGAAACTGCCTCGCAAAAAGTGCTGGCAGCCGGTTTGCCAGCCAGTCTGGCGCAGCGTTTAATTCACGGAGGATAAACGTATGTCAGAGTCAAAGTCAGCTATCACACAGGACGAAACCACGAGTGCCACGCCAAAAAAACTGAGCCGACTACAGGTTGGTATGGTGGTTGACGGCTATCAGTTAGAGGAAAAACTACACATGGGTGGTATGGCGGCGCTATGGCGCATCACCGACCTGCAACAACGATTTGTCGATGCAGAATCTAAAGCACCAGCCCTGATCATGAAGGTGCCGCTAATGTTTAGCATCGACGATCCAACTGCCATCGTCGCCTTCGAAGTCGAGCAAATGATCATGCCTAAACTCAAAGGCAAGCACGTGCCCAAATACTATGGCGCAGGCGATTTTGATACCCAGCCGTTTATCGTGATGGAACAAATTGGTGGCGTCTCCTTGAGAACGCGCTTTGATGCCGCACCATTGCCCATCGATGAGGTAGTCAACATCGGGATCAAAGTCGCGACCGCTTTGCAAGATCTGCACCGACAACATGTTATGCATCTCGACCTCAAGCCGTCTAACATCATGTTCCGTGCTGATGGCGATGCGGTATTAATTGACTATGGTCTATCACGCCATGACAAACTACCTGATTTGCTGGGCGAAGAATTTCGTTTGCCTATGGGCACCGGTCCTTACATCGCCCCCGAACAAGTTTTGGGCATACGCAATGAACCGCGTAGCGATCAATTTTCTTTAGGGGTTTTGTTATACCACCTAGCCACTGGTGAACGTCCCTATGGCCATCCAACATCTGTTGCGGGGTTAAAGAAGCGCTTGTATCGCGATCCAGTGCCTCCTCGTAGCCACAATCCAGACATTCCCAACTGGCTGCAAGAAATCATTTTGCGCTGCCTAGAAGTCGATCCCAAAGCGCGTTTTGATACCGCCGCACAGCTCGCTTTGATGTTACAAAATCCGACACAAGTCAGCTTAACCGCACGTGCCGACAAAACAGGCCAAGATGGCTTTATGTCGGTCTTAAAGCGACGCTTTCAGGCTGCAGGCGCAGAACCTTTTGCGCAATACAGCGTGTCAGATCACTTATCACAATCCCCTATCATCATGGTTGCCTTGCATCTAAGCGAAAGTAACACCGAACTCGCCGACGACATACGTATGATTACTAGGCGCCTACTACAAACTGAACCGGGCGCTCGACTGGCCTGTGTCACCATTCGTAAAACCAGCAGAATCGGCCTGGATGAAGGCATGGTGCAAGATGGTCAAAATATGCACGTGAAGCAATTGGTCGAACTCAAGCATTGGGCGCGTCCGTTGCTTGTACGCAACGATAAAATTACCTTTCATGTATTAGAAGCACACGATCCTGCTGCTGCGATTATCGACTACGCGCATAATAATAATGTGGACCAGATTATTATTGGTTCGCGTGGCAGTTCGACTTTACGCCGGTATCTGGGCAGCGTATCGGCACAAGTGGTTGCAGAGGCGGAATGTACCGTCACCGTGGTCAAACAAAGACGCGAGTAGGTCACGTTCTTTTTTGGGAATTCAGGCATGCCTCACTTCGTAAGAGCTTTTCTAGAAATGACGTTATCGGCACGCTCCCATTCACGCCTCTTACTTTGCTTTGTCCTCAGTAGCTTATTTTCGATTGGCGCATCCGCCATCGTCAACAATACCACCAGCACCAACAAAATCAGCACACCCATCACGCATGATTGGGCCAGCATGGCGGATATGGTATTCCACCATCTATCGACCCAACAAGGACTTCCACAATTTAGCGCGACTGCGGTTGAACAGGATGTCGAGGGATTTATCTGGGTCGGCACGCAAGGCGGTTTGGCACGTTGGGATGGCTACCGTTTTCGCAACTACTTACCGATTCCCAATAATTTCGCTAGTTTGCCCGACAACTATGTGACGTACATTTATAACGACAGTCGCAATCGCTTATGGATAGGCACGAATGGCGGTGGTTTGGCACGTTATGATCCCCAAACCGATAGCTTTATCCGCGTTCCAGTTGGCGCAACTGGCATCAGTCATATCACTGTCAATTTCATTACGAGTGACGGTCACAATGGTTTGTGGCTAGGGACACGCGGTGGCCTCAATCACTTTCAGCCAGATACCGGATTGGTCAAACAATACCGCCACGATCCCAATAATCCAGATAGTTTACCCAGCGACATCGTTCGCAGCGTCGTGGTCGATCAGCAAGGTGGTGTTTGGGTTGGTACGAGTCAGGGTCTGGTTAAATTTGATGCGGAAAACAATCGTTTTGTGAAAGTTCATCTGCCTTTGGACTCAGGCAAAGTGCAAAGAATCGTCAGCCTTGGCCTAAGTGACGATCATCGCTTATGGATAGGCACCTTCGATTCAGGCGCGTTTTACTTAGATACGAGTGAGCCTAGCAATACCCCGGTCGTCAATCGCTTATGGGTACAAAATAGCGGCAGCAGAGAATTATTCACCAGCAATGATAATATTTTCACCATCAAAAAAACCAGTAACGAGGAAATCTGGTTGGGCACCTATGGCAAAGGCATCATCATTGTCAACACGAAAACTTT
Organism: Affinundibacterium seohonense; assembly: GCF_014284305.1. Taxonomy (GTDB): domain Bacteria; phylum Pseudomonadota; class Gammaproteobacteria; order Burkholderiales; family Burkholderiaceae_D; genus Undibacterium; species Undibacterium seohonense. The sequence goes on along the minus strand of NZ_JACOFW010000002.1, from coordinate 8,826 downwards.
GCAAACCAAATGGATCAAAAGTGAAGCGACCCGTCAAAGCAGCTTGGCCAACAATTCCATCTGGTCGATCTTACGTGACCGTTCTGGACTGATCTGGGTTGGTAGTCAACGAGGTCTCAGTATGCATGACCCTTCTTCCAACGCTTTCTTGACGATTTACGGCGGCGAGAATCGCAGCCACGGTTTGATCGGGATCGATTTCTTTTCGGTATTCGGCTTTGACAACGGTGATGCGTGGATCGGTTCGCAAAACCATGGCATCAATATTTTGGAACCAAACGCCAGTCAATTTAAACACATAACAGCTGACGAAAATAAGCTACACGCCGCCTTACCACAGAGTGCTATTTTCACAATCCACCCGACCACCGATGGACAAATTTTAATAGGCACTGACAAAGGTCTATACATTGCCACCAATGAGAATTACGGGGTCAAGCACGTAAAACTCAGCCCGCGAAATCCTTCACTACGTATTGCCTCCTTACTTCAGCAGGGCGATCAACTGCTCATTGGCGGTCCGGAAGGAATTTGGGAAACTAGCTTAAAGCAAATACAAGATGGGGTAGCAAACAGGCCTGCTTGGACCGCGCCAATCGCCAATAAATTTATCACCATTATGTTAGCTGCAAGCGATGGTGCGATTTGGATTGGGACATCGCAAGATGGTATTTTTCGCTATGACCCCAAGACTCAGGAGCTACGCAATCTCGCACCCGATTCAAAAAACAAAGGCAGCCTAGCCCACCGCAACGTGTCGAGCATCTTATTTGATTCGCGTGGTTGGTTGTGGGTCGGGCTACAAGGTGGAGGGTTGAGTTTGTTGCGCAAACCAAACTCTGGCCCACCATATGTGTTTGAACACTTTGGCAAAAAAGAAGGCTTACCCAATGATCTGGTTAACAAGGTCTTAGAAGACAAACAGGGAAATATCTGGGCGAGCACCGACGAAGGATTTGTGCGCATCCAACCACAAACCATGAAAATTGATTCCTTTGTTGAATCTGATGGGGTGGCAATTACCGGCTATTGGAGCAATTCTGGTGGCCGCATGCGCGATGGTGAATTGATTTTTGGTGGCGTTGGCGGTTTTACCGTGATCCGTCCAGAGCTAGTCAAACCCTATGATTATCAACCACCAGTGGTAGTCACAAACATCCAGCTCGGCGGTAAAACACTGGCAGCAAGTCATGTCGGATTCGTTGGCAAACAAGCCAAAAATATTCAAATACAAGCAGATGCCAACAGTCTGGTGGTGGAATTTGCCGCATTAGATTTTTCTGCTCCAGAGCGGAATCGCTACGCTTATCGTCTCGAAGGCTACGATAAAAACTGGATAGAAACCGACTACAGCCGCCGCCTCGCTGCTTACACCAATCTGCCGCCGGGCAATTATCGCTTGCTATTACGCGGCTCGAACCGCAATGGCAGCTGGAGCGAAGACCATCTGAGTTTATCCATCAAAGTATTACCCGCTTGGTTTCAAACTTGGTGGGCATATTCGCTATACCTGTTATTGTTAAGTTTGCTAATTGTCGGCGTAGTTCGCTGGCGTTTATGGCGCTTAAGCAAAGCCAATAAGACCCTAGAACAACTGGTACAAGAACGCACCCGAGAACTTGAGTTGTCGCGCAAAATGCTCGAAGAACAAAGCCTGACCGATCATCTGACAGGATTGCGCAATCGTCGTTATTTAAATATGGTGATTGATGAAGACATCGCGCATGTTAATCGCGCTTATCAAAAACTCGAAGGCAGTGAGATTAATCGCGCCTCACTCAATGTCGACATCATCTTTATGATGGTCGATATCGATCACTTCAAATCTGTGAATGATGAATTTGGCCATGCTGCGGGAGATCTCGTACTAATCCAAACGACGGCAATTCTGCGTGAGGCGGTGCGCGAAACCGACACCATCATCCGCTGGGGTGGTGAAGAGTTCTTGATCGTCGCTCGCAATGCCAACTATCTGGAAGCCGAAGTCTTAGCCGAACGCATCCGCACCCGCATTGCCGACCATAACTTCATTCTACCCGATGGTAAAACCTTACATCGCACATGCTCGATCGGTTTAACCACCTATCCATTCATTCCGACTTCGGTCGAGTCTTTCACTTGGGAACAAGTGGTGGATATCGCCGACCAATGTCTATATGCAGCCAAGCACGGTGGTCGCAATGCCTGGGTAGGCTTGTTTTTGCTCGGCAATTACTATGCGAAAGACCACATCACCAATATCGCCCTCGAAGTCGAGCAACAAATTGCGCAAGGCCATATTGTCGTCAAAACCTCACTCGACCCCAATATCGAATTAGACTGGTCACACGGGCGCGGCACATAAGTCCACGCCACAGCGGGAACTTACGCCACGCCACCGGGTCTGTATGCAGGTAAAATAAGACCCGCGTTTCCCCCATAGACTAAAAACAGCATTAGGAGAATCATGAACAAACCGCTTTTATTGAGTAGCATCGCCATCAGCTTGGCAATCGCCTTTCCACTCCATGCCGCCGACAAAGTGCGCGCCAACAAAACCGCGATGGTAGAAGAAGGCCCACTGCGCGCCCATATGGCATTGTTGTCATCCGATAGCTTTGAAGGCCGTGGTACCGGCCAACGTGGCGGTGACCTCACCGTACAATATTTAGAAAGCCAATCACAGGTCATAGGCTTAAAACCAGGCAATGGCAACAGCTATCGTCAACTAGTCAAAATCGCAGGCGTCCGCGCCTTGCCACCACAAAGTAGTGTGCAATTAATCGCTGGCGGCTCAGCACTGGCGATCGATTTTGGTAAAGACTGGGTGTGGGCACCAGGCGATGCGCAAGCCACACATCAGTTTGATAACGAGATCGTGTTTGTCGGCTACGGCATCAGCGCCTCAGAAGAAAAATGGGACGACTACAAGGGCCAAGACATGCGCGGCAAGCTCTTGATCATGATGGTCAACGATCCTCAACCAACAGCCGACGATGCCAAACGCTTTGGCGGCAAAGCTCTCACTTACTATGGTCGTTGGACTTACAAATATGAAGAAGCCATGCGTCGTGGCGCTGCTGGTGTCCTCTTAATTCACACCGATGCCTCAGCTAGTTACGGCTGGTCAGTGGTGCAAAACAGCGGCACCGTAGAAAAATTTCAATTAAGCGGTGCTGCCCCTGGCACGGGCTTTCAAGGCTGGATCAGTGAAGATACTGCACGCAAACTATTCAGTGGCGCTGGTCAGGACTTAGATAAATTACGCGCCGCCGCCGAACAGCAAGACTTCAAACCAGTCACTCTCAATGCTAAATTAGCAGGTGAAGCCAAAGCCGAGATTCGTCAAATTGAGCAATACAATGTCGCCGCGGTCGTACCAGGCACGGATCCAAAATTAAAAGACGAAGTCATCATCTACAGCGCGCATTGGGATCATTTAGGCAAACAAGGCACGACTGGCGACACCATTTACAACGGTGCTGTGGATAACGCTTCCGGCACCGCTGGTCTGTTAGCAATGGCAAAGGCCGCGATTCAATCCCCAGGCAAACGCAGCCAAATGTTTTTGTGGGTAGCAGCTGAAGAACAAGGTCTGTTAGGCAGCGCCTTGTATGCAGCCCAACCCTTATGGCCGCTAGAAAAAACCGCAGCCAATCTGAATCTGGATAGTTTAAATTTCGTCGGCATCACCCGCGATGTCAGCACCCAAGGCAGTGAACGCACAGAATTAGGTGAAATTGCAGAAAAAGTCGCAAAGTCCATGCAATTAAAAATCGCTCCCGCACAGCCAGATTTAACAGGAGGCTATTTCCGCAGCGATCACTTCAGTTTTGCGAAAGCTGGCGTACCAGCATTTTCTATCGGTGGCGGTAAGGACTACATTAAAGATCCAGAAGCCGCCAAAGAAAAAGCCAAAGCCTATGGCAAGCGCTATCACCAAGTCAGCGATGAATACGATCCAAGCTGGGATTTATCCGGCATGGTGCAACAAGCGCAATTCACTTTGAATCTTGGTCGTGCTGTTGCCGATGCCGCTAAAATGCCAGCATGGAAAGCCGGCGATCCACTAGGCAAAGTCCGCGCGAAATAATTTCTAGCGATCGATAAAGCATGAGGCTTTACCGTCTCATGCTTTATTTTTTTGTACGCCCAAGTTCAAGATATTGTGAATTAAACCCCGATTTTCCATTGGAAATTCTGGGTTAAGAAGCCGGAAGAAGTCATGTCAACAAGCAGCCCCCGCCCTAGCGAACGCGTACTCTTACAACGCGTGAGAAATCACCTGATCGACTACCTAGAAATCGCCGCCTCATTCCAAGCCCAACAAGAATTTCAAGCGCAATCACCACAACTACACGTGGCAACCGAAGTCCTAGAACAATGGGCAGACTGGGTCAGCTCCAACTGGCAACAAGAGCTCAAAATCCCAACCTTCTCAGAATCCGAGAGAGATGCCATCACGCAGTTTCAAGCGATCTGGCAAGAGACTCATAACACACTAGTTCGCCCGCTACCAGCACTGGAATACATACAACTTGCACCAGCGTGGCAGCAGTTACGCGTCGCTGCTGAGACATGTTTGCAAGTGTTTATGGAACGAGGGAAATTGTCAGATGACGCGGAAGTCATCGAGTAGCTGGGTCATCACTCATAACGCTGCCTACCTAAAGATTGTTGAAATTTAATTTTTAAATAAAAAGATAACTGAATATCAAAGGAAAGACAATTTATTCCAGCATCGTTACGCCACCCCAAGCGCCATTTGACAAGCACCATTATTTTTGACAGACTAGTTACCTGACTAGTTAACAAATGGTGAAAATCATGCACACATGGGCCGTACAGGATGCTAAAGCCAGATTTAGCGAATTTTTAGACGCCTGCCTCGCCGAAGGACCGCAAATGGTCACCAAACGTGGAGCGGAAGCTGCTGTCTTGGTACCTGTGCAGGAATGGCGTCGCTTACAATCCGCTGCCCGACCATCGCTGAAACAGCTTTTACTATCAGATTCTGCACGTGGCGACCTGAATATTCCAACTCGTGGCAATGCGAAACGACGAACAGTTGACTTGATGCGGTAACGATCATGTACTTATTGGATACCAATATCGTTTCCGAATTACGCAAACCGCGACCCCACGGTGCGGTCGTTGCTTGGCTAGAGTCGGTAGACGAGGCGAAACTCTTTTTATCTGCGGTCACCATAGGCGAAATTCAGGCTGGTATCGAATTGACCAGAGAACAAGATCCCGACAAAGCCGCAGAAATACAAACATGGTTAGAGCTCTTGGCTGCCGCTTATAACGTCTTACCTATGGACGCCGTTGCGTTTCGGGATTGGGCGCAGCTCATGCACAGAAAGTCCGACACCTTATACGAAGACGCCATGATTGCAGCAACTGCACGCGTGAATAATTTGATAGTGGTGACGAGAAATATCGCTGATTTCAAAGCGCTTGGTGTTGAGGTTTTTAATCCATTTTCTATACCTGAACGTTGAGTGCGGTATGACGTTCTCAACAAACCTATGCTTCAGCTACAGTCCAAATGAACAAGTGTTTTTTTGAAAACCTTGATCTTCGAAATGTGTCATGTCAGAACCTAACTCAATCTAGTGTAGGCTGTCGCTGAGCCTGCGAAGCCCAACATGGATCGATACGGACATCGACTATTGGGCTTTTCAGCCCAAGCTACTTGCTTATACCGCCTTTGGAAGCTTGTTAATTTCGGCAAACAGGAGATTACGATAGATAACATAGCCATGTCGAGCTCGATGATACTGCACAAGGTTGTCCTTTCGTGCCTGTTCCATGTCTAAGGGCGGTGTACCACCAACACCATAGCAAATCGACATTTTTCCAGGTATCAGTTCATCCTTATAGGTTCCATCAGGTTGCTTCTTTAGTTTAGTTGCGGGTACCACCGACCTTGTAACAGCTTGGGTGTGGCCGAGCGCAAGCCGCGGCCCAATCGCGTGGCTTGAGCGATTGCGATAGTCGGAGGTTGCCTCACGGTAGGTATTGTCGTCGATTGCCTCTATAGCTAAGAGTAGAGCGCCACCCTCGATCCACGGCGAAACAAGATTCTTCAGCCGCTCTTCCTTACGTGCTCTCGTCAAGTACTTTGGCTTCTTTCCTGGCGCGGAATCGCCATCCATATGATCTTTATAGCCGCCCCCTAAGGCGAGGCGGAGTTGGTGAATTGAGTTTGTAGCAACAAATGTGAGCGTATCGCGTGCCGCGCTTGGGCTTAGTAAGCAGTGATGAGCCAATGGTTCCAAGAATTCGCGGCGAAGCTCCCATGCGTCTTCCTCGTTGTAGTCCGCTATCACCTTATTCCACGCATGCCAACGAAGAAGGAGGCCGTGCCAGTGATTTATGATATTTGTTATCTCACGAAGCTCATCTACGACCATCATCGCGCCGAAAACGTGCCACTTGCGCTCAGCAATCTTTCCATCAAAGTCATATGGCAAGTAATCAAGCTTTGGTTCGATGTCTCCAGCGTCGAGCTTCGAAAGATGACGACTAAATGCCGTTCGAAGGAATGCTGCGTACTTTGTTTTCATTTAGTAGTCGCTCCGAACGTCGCGGCGATGGTTATTCTGAAGCATAAGTGAATTAATTTGCAAAATACAAAAATAACCGACTGCAAAAATAAATGCAATTTGTTTCAACTCCCTCGGAACCCGCATGTAGCTTGCTTCGTTTTGGTTATATTGTACAGAAATACGGTTTAACCAAAACGACAAGAAGTGCAGTACAAGTTCAATTCGAAAAGCATAGGTCACGACTAAGTCAAGAGAACACAATTGCATACATTGTTTCCCCTTGAATGAATAAGTAGAACCTTACCGCAGCCCTAAATCCGAGTCACCGTATCTTGCGCCACGTGGCTGACTCCGAGATCTTATCGCGCGCCTCCTTGGAAGCAAAGAAGCGCGACAGTCCACAATCCTTGCACACTACAACCGTGAACTTAGCGGACGACAGGAAACCACCTAGGCCGGGAAGGTAGTTCGGCGCGTACCCGCCGCCGGAAGATACTTCATCACTTGAGTACAAGTTACTGTTGCCACATTCTGGGCAGGTTGACGAATTTGACACTTATTTTCCTTGGATTTAATGCCGAGTTGTAAGTCGCGAGCGCTTACAAATAAAATAGAAAATGACTCATGCGCGTCCTTTTTCAATCGCCATGTTAGGTCTCAAGGTGACTAGCCTGGAACATTGAATGCCGCAACAATGACCAAAGCTGCAGATGCTATTGGAAAATAGTATGCAATCAGTTTGCGAGAGAAGTATGCAATGAGCAGGTCGCGAGACGATGCCGCATAAGAGTCAGTTCCAAGCTCTTGGTCTCCCAAGGTGACTTCAAGTTCACGCTGTGAACCTTGTCTGCTAACGATTGTGATCTTGTGCGCTGCACTCTCGTGGGCTTCGCCTTCGATCGTCCAAGTGACGTCTTGGCTGCCCAGAATGGGGAACGCGACGAGCGCGTTCAACTGGTTGGACCTTGACTTAATATTGAGCTGTCTCTGTCTCGAAATATCGTAGTCCGCCAGAAAGTTCGCGCGGAAAACGAATGCGAGCCACGCAGCCACTGCAACTGTTGCCCATAGAATTACGCCGATAGCCGATTTGGTCTCGTCAGTCGTAGAAGAAATGATGATTCGTAGCACATCCTTGCTGCCAAGGGCGATTGCGACTGCCGAAAGAAGTCCCAACATTGTGAGGACACGGCCGATGCTTTTGGTAAACGAAGAGATCTCTGATAGTGCTTGCAGGTCAATGTCGTCCGTGTGGAGCGTCTTTGGTATGAGGGTTTTCATGCTGATTAGTCCAATCTTCAAGTAGAAATCTGTCCGAGTGCTTTGGGTCGCAAACTATCGGGCTGTGGGTGATCAGGTGCGCGGTTTGCGAGGCCTAACGCAGAAATGAACGGATGGCCGCCCACGAATTCATAATGAACTCAGCCGCGTCGCGGCCAGTCCGATCGATTGTCATGTTAAATTTCACCAAAATTGCCACCACGGTTTTTCGTTAGGTTTATTTGAAACAGTATCTGGGATAACCGATGCGGGAGAAAGTTCGCCATTTACATGAACAACTTCACCACGTTTTCCCGATTTTAATTGAGATAAGAGTTGAGTGATTTTTTCGTCTTCTGGAACCAAAGAAAGATAAGTTTCAAAATTTGATATGGCTACCTCTATCTTATTTTGATTAAGACATGCAAAACCCAACCCCTGATAAATCATGGGATCAACACTTGGGTTGGTCAACTCAATTACTTTTGCAAATAGTCGTTCAGCATCTGGAAAAAACTGCGGCGCAAGACTTACATACATGGAAGCACGACATACCATAGCTTTTATGTTGAATTGGTCAATTCTGAATATTTCGTTCAGAACCAAATCCGCTTTACGCGCAGCGTCTGGTACATCAATGTTATGTCCCATTCTTGCTAAATCGGCGACCACAAATTTTACGTCGATTTCATTTGGATATTCTTTGTATAGCGTTAGTGCATGAGAAAAATCTTTTTCCCATAATGCTCGAATCTCTTTTTTTTGACTTGTGCTTTCCAAATTTGTAGGCCAACCACCGATCACATTGCCGAACAATTTGAGGCGCTCTGCAAAGTACGATAGTTTTTCATCGAGAGACGCAATAGGTATTTGTTGTTCGGACACTTTGATACTCTTTCTGAAATTTAACGCAGAGCTAAGGGGCAGCGTAAGGCTGGGCATAAAATGCGAAGCATGCCCAGACTGAAGCTGTCCAGCGAACGTATGTGAGCGGCCTTGAGCGACCTGTTAGCAGTCATTTTATCCTCATTTG
>NZ_JACOFW010000019.1 GCF_014284305.1 Affinundibacterium seohonense | reverse complement strand
CATTGAGTCTTCGTTTGAAAAATACGTGGCGAAGTTCTTTTATTTTTAAAGTGCCTACTAGAGACGCAATCATTACCCAATAAAAAACCCCGCTTTTAATAAAAGACGGGGTTTGTCAGCGATCTGAAGCGCCAGAAAATTCTGGCGCTTTAGTAAGGCTGTTAAGTCAATTGCATTAATGTATCGTGGGTTCAGCGCCACAACAAACTTTGTATTTCTTGCCGCTGCCGCAAGGGCAGGGATCGTTTCTGCCGACTTTCGGTGCGTCACGTTTTACTGTTGCGACACCAGACTTGCGTAGTGGTGCCCAAAAACGCCGAATTTCTCCGATTGAGGCTTCCAATTTCAAGGCGAGTTGATGGCATTTCTCTGGCGTATCAACTAACTTCGTTTCTTCCTCTTCGATCTCCTCTGCACCTAGTAGGTAAATCGGTTCAAGCAGTGGCGCAATAGTTGGTGATTCCCAAGCTGCTTCCCAAGCTTCTTCGCGTAATTGCATGCCTTCCCAGAAGCCCCATGCCCAGGTTTCCCCATCAATTAGTTCTTTGCCGTTTTCTTCCATAACACAAAACAGTGGTTCGAATTCTTGCGGCGCGACTTCGAAGGTGATTTGAATTTCGTTCATGAAACGGGCAATTAAATTGGTAACCCGTTGCATTTCTTTAGGATTTTTAAATTTGGGTTCGCCCTGATCCGGCAATCCCCATACCAATGGTAGCCATTCGGTCATGGCAATGACTTCGGGCCCGAGCGCGATTGCAGTCAGATAGCCGTGCAGGGCGTCCATGGTCATGCCGTCATCGCCGACGGCATCTGACATTAAGAATTTATCGAGTTCGTTAAACTCTTTGTCGCTAAGGGGTTCGTCCAGATGCATGATACTTGCTCGTCTAAAGGTGGTTTCCAGATGTAATCGCTGCGTATTTTGTACGCGGATTTAATATCGGAAGTGTAGCGCTTTGTTTCGGGTTCGTGGTGAGAAAGCACGTACAATTAGGGCTATGAGCTCAAATATTCTAACTCCCGACCATAATCTGTTTGATCACAAGTCAGACGGCGACATAAATCGTCAAGCTAATCCTATCGATTTTTCAAGCCTAAGCCCCGATTGTGTATTCGATGCGATGCATGCACAGGGTCTTCATTGTGATGGGCGATTATTGGCTTTAAATAGCTATGAAAATCGGGTTTATCAATTGGGGATGGATGACGCGCCTCCCGTGGTCGTGAAATTTTACCGACCTTTGCGTTGGAGCGATGATCAGATCAGGGAAGAGCATCAGTTTGTGACGCAACTTGCAATTGCTGAAATTCCCGTTGTACCTGCTTTGCTGGATTTGAACGGCGAAAGTTTGCGTGAATTTGCCGGTTTTCGGTTTGCCGTATTTGAGCGTCAAGGCGGACGGGCTCCCGAATTGGACCGTGCCGGCACATTAGAATGGATAGGGCGGTTCTTAGGTCGCATACATGCAGTAGGTGCAAGGGAATCTTATCAATCTCGACCAGCAATAAACCAACAGACTTATGGCGAAGCATCACTGGATTATGTATTGCAGCATGATTTTATTCCAATGGATATTGTGCATGCCTACGAAGCGACTGCGCGCATGATGTTATCGGCAGTCAGTAATGCGTATCAACAAGCTGGCGATGTACAAAATTTGCGCTTGCATGGTGATTGTCACATGGGAAATGTATTGTGGACCGATGTTGGTGCCCATCCGGGACCACATTTCGTTGATTTTGATGACAGTCGCATGGGTCCTGCGATGCAGGATTTATGGATGCTGCTGTCAGGATCTCGTCATGAAATGCAAGAGCAGCTATGCGATATTTTATTTGGTTATGAAGATTTTCATAGCTTTGACGCGGCTGAACTGCATTTGATTGAAGCTCTGCGTAGTCTGCGCTTGCTGCATTATTCGGCATGGTTAGCGCAACGTTGGAATGATCCCGCTTTTAAGCAAGCTTTTCCTTGGTTTAATACACAGCGTTACTGGCAAGACCGTATTTTGGAAATGCGAGAGCAAATCGCTTTGATGGATGAAGCGCCATTGCGTGTCTGATAAATTATCTTGATTGGGGGATTCGCAGCGTCAATGCAGCCTTCCATCGTTTACAATGACGCCATTCTGATTATTTACTTTTATGTGATAGCTATGACACAAGATGAATTAAAACTCGCAGTCGCACAAGCGGCGATTGCTTACGTGGTCGAAGGTGAAATTGTTGGTGTTGGTACAGGTTCTACTGCTAATTTTTTCATTGATGAACTGGCGAAGATTAAGCACAAAATTAAAGGAGCGGTTGCCTCCTCAGAAGCAACCGCAAGCCGTTTAAGTGATCACGGTATCACTGTCTTTGACTTGAATGATGTTAGTTCTATGCCTGTCTATATTGATGGTGCAGATGAAATTACGGCGAGTGGTGCAATGATCAAGGGCGGTGGTGCTGCTTTGACTCGTGAAAAAATCGTTGCTTCCGTTGCAAAGTCCTTTGTTTGTATCGCCGATGGCTCCAAATTAGTGAATTTGTTAGGTCAATTTCCACTGCCAGTCGAAGTGATTCCGATGGCGCGTGAGTCTGTGATACGCGCCTTGAATTCGATTGGTGGTGAGGCTAAGTTGCGCATAAAAGATGGTGTCGCCTTGCTGACTGATAACGGCAATATCATTGTCGATGTCCACGGTTTGCAAATTGCCGATCCTGTCGCCTTGGAACAGCAGATCAACAATATTGTTGGTGTTGTGACGGTGGGTTTGTTTGCGGCGCAAGGCGCGAATGTTTGTCTGCTAGGTACAGCAAATGGTGTGAAGACCTTGCAGTTTTAATTTTAGTGATGTTAGTAACAACGGTAGCAATAAATTCGAGGTAATAAGATGGAAGATGCACAAATCAAGGATGACGCTGTCATCATACAAACGAAACTGTGGCTGGAGAAGGCTGTTATAGGCTTAAATCTTTGCCCGTTTGCTAAAGGCGTGCACATTAAAGATCAGATCCGCTATTTTGTTAGCCATGCAACAACGCCGGAAGAATTGATTAAAGATTTGATGGCAGAGTTAGAAGTGCTCGCTGAAGCAAATCCGGACAAGATCGATACCACGTTGATGATTCATCCTTACGTGATGCAGGATTTTCTTGATTACAACGATTTCCTTGAGGTGGCAGATGCGACGTTGGAGGAGTTGGATTTAGACGGTATTTTGCAAGTTGCGAGCTTCCATCCTCAGTATCAGTTCGAAGATGCTTCGCCGGATGACATCGACAATTATACGAATCGTTCACCTTTCCCGACCTTACATTTGCTGCGCGAAGATAGCATTGAAAAAGCGGTTGAGGCTTTCCCTGAGGCTGAGCAAATTTATGAAAAAAACATTCAAACTTTACGTGCTTTGGGGCACGAAGCTTGGAAAAAATTGTTCATTTGATTGAATTTACCCAATTCTGGATAAATAATTTAGCCTGAGTTTTTGCATTAATGCAGGACTTAGGTTTAATTTGATTGGATCACTTTTTGTTGGCCTTGTTGTTCCAAGAAGTCTGAAAACTAAGGCCTGCTATAGATTTTATTTAACCAAGTCGTTTCCGCGTTGATCAAGTACAGCAATTCTTTGCTTATATCGATATTTGTTTTGGTTATGTGAAAATTTCCTTTTCGTTTGCAAAACGGCTCGGTAATGAAAGTTCTAATTCACTTGATTTGGGTGAAATAGTTTGGCTTTTAAGCCTGCTTTATCTTCTATTTGTTGTTATCTCCTGATAAGTTTCTTCGAAAATGCAAGGCTGAAGTTTCGATATCGTCCAGTTTGATCTGTTTTTCGAATTTTCATTTATAGAAAATCGACAAAATCATTGCTCATTTTGATTGGCTTTTCTAAGAATTTTCTTCACTTCCTGAGCGTGATGTTTGTTATCGCTTAAAAATTAGGCGCTCGTGCCTTGTTATTTTGCAGAGCAGCATGTAAAGTCATGCGTTCTTTTTCTCGCTTTATTCCCTTTTTCGTCACTCTTTTTGAAATGTTATGGCTTTAATTGTCCACAAATACGGCGGTACGTCGATGGGGTCTACGGATCGCATTAAGAACGTCGCTAAGCGCGTCGCCAAATGGCATGATGCAGGTTATCAAATCGTAGTTGTGCCGTCTGCAATGTCAGGCGAAACGAATCGAATTATTGGTTTGGCTAAAGAAATTATGGCCGACCCTGATCCGCGTGAACTCGACATGATTGCCTCCACGGGCGAACAAGTATCAGTTGGTTTGTTAGCGATTGCTTTGCAGGCATTGGGTAAAAAGGCAGTTTCTTATGCGGGTTGGCAAGTGCCAATTAAGACCGATTCTTCTTACACCAAAGCGCGCATTGCTTCGATTGATGACGTTAAAGTAAGTGCCGATTTGGCTGAGGGTAAAATTGTCATTATTACCGGCTTTCAAGGTGTTGATGAGCTGGGGAATATCACGACTCTGGGGCGTGGTGGTTCTGATACTTCGGCTGTGGCGATTGCCGCTGCGTTGAAGGCGCAAGAATGTTTGATCTACACCGACGTTGATGGCGTCTACACCACTGATCCTCGTGTGGTGTCAGAAGCGCGTAAATTGAATACCGTGACATTTGAAGAAATGTTGGAAATGGCGTCGTTGGGTTCTAAAGTTTTGCAGATACGTTCAGTAGAGTTTGCTGGTAATTACCGCATGCCAACTCGCGTATTATCATCATTGACCGACCCATTAATGCCTTTGGCCGAAGAGATCGTCTCCGGCACCCTGATTTCGTTTGAGGAAGATACAAATATGGAACAAGCCACAATTACTGGCATCGCTTTTAATCGCGATGAAGCAAAACTCACTGTATTCGGCGTGCCAGATAAGCCAGGTATTGCCTACCAAATTCTTGGTCCGATCGCCGATGCAAATATTGAAGTTGACATGATTATTCAAAATCAATCGGTTGACGGTAAAACTGACTTCACATTTACAGTGCCTCGTGGTGATTACAATAAGGCGATGGATGTATTGAACGCTAGTGTCAAAGAACATATTGGCGCAGGTAATATTATTGGCGACGCTAAGGTATCAAAGGTGTCAGTGGTGGGCGTTGGTATGCGTAGCCACGTTGGTATCGCGTCTCAGATGTTCCGTACCTTGTCAGATGAGGGAATCAACATTCAAATGATCTCTACGTCTGAAATCAAGATTTCAGTTTTGATTGATGAGAAGTATATGGAATTAGCGGTGCGCGCTTTACATAAGGCGTTTGAATTGGAAGCCGCGTAATCGAGATTCCCACGCGAGATTTTCATGGCAAGTAGTTGACCAAAGATGAACTACCCGCTATGATCACGGTCTCGCTTGTAATGCATTGCGTGAGCATAGCGTTGTGAGAGTGTGGAGACGTGGCCGAGTGGCCGAAGGCACTTCCCTGCTAAGGAAGCATCTGGGGTAACCTGGATCGTGAGTTCGAATCTCACCGTCTCCGCCAAAGAATTGGTGCCCGCTTAATGAAAGTTAAGCGGGCATTTTTCTTTTGCGCGCTTGCTTTAATCGGCTTTCACAAAATTTATTTTGCGTGTAGGCTGTCTTTTTTAAGTGAATGTATCTTGAAATTCACTTGCGCTTCGTCTATTGTGCAATGCACCAATAATAACAAGGAATGCAATTGGCTCACGATCACACCAAGAGCAGCTTGTCTGCACTGACTTTAGCTGCGATAGGTATCGTTTATGGCGATATCGGTACTAGTCCTCTTTATACCATGCAAGAAGTATTTGATCATAAGCATGGTCTTGCCCTTAGCCCTGAAAACATACTTGGTATTGTTTCTCTGATTCTTTGGGGTCTCATTTTTATCGTCTCTTTAAAATACGTGACCTTGGTGTTGCGCGCCAATAATCGCGGTGAGGGCGGGATTATGGCTTTGGCGGCGCTGACCTTGGAATCGGTTGGTAAAAATTCTAAGATGTATTTTCCCTTAGTGATTTTGGGCGTGATTGGCGCTTCTCTTTTTTATGGCGATGGTGTCGTTACTCCAGCGATGACAGTGCTATCGGCGATTGAGGGAATTAAGGTGGCGACCCCCGCATTAAAGCCATTTGTTGTGCCGATCACTTTGATTATTTTGATCTGCTTGTATGCTGTGCAATCGCGAGGTACTGCGACAATAGGGAAATTTTTTGGGCCTGTAATGGTGGTTTGGTTTGCGGTCCTGGCTGCAATGGGCGTGTATAACATATTGCGTGTGCCAGCCATTTTGGAAGCGTTTAATCCAATGCATGCTTTGGAATTTTTGTATTTCCATCGTTGGGCGGCGTTCATTGCTCTTGGTGCGGTCGTTTTGGCATTTACTGGCTCTGAGGCTTTGTATGCCGATATGGGGCATTTTGGACCTAAACCTATTCGTGCTGCATGGTTCTTCATCGTATTTCCAGCACTAGGTTTGAATTATTTGGGGCAGGGGGCTTTGTTGATGATTGAACCAACGGCCGTTTCCAATCCATTCTTTAATCAGCTTGGCGATTGGAGTATTTATCCGCTGGTTGTGCTGTCAACTATGGCTGCGGTAATCGCTTCCCAGGCGACAATTTCGGGCGCCTTTTCAATGACAAAGCAGGCGATTTCTTTGGGATTTTTGCCTCGTATGAAAATCATACATACTTCCTCGAAAGAAATTGGGCAGATTTATATTCCGGTTGTGAATTGGCTGCAACTCGCTGCGGTTGTTGGTGCTGTGGTTGGATTTGGTTCTGCCACTAACTTGGCTTCTGCTTACGGAATTGCAAATACTGGCACGATGTTGGTGACGTCGATATTGACTTTCTTTGTTATTCGTTATGGTTGGAAATACAATTTAGCTTTATGTATTGCATCAACCTCGTTCTTCTTGCTGATTGATATTTCCTTGTTCTCTTCCAATGCTTTGAAATTCTTTAGCGGTGGTTGGTTCCCAATTGCACTTGGATTCTGTATTTGTGTTGTGATGCTCACATGGCGTCGTGGTCGCTCTTTGGTATTTGATAACTTGAAGAAGCATGCAATTCCTTTGGAAGAATTTTTGGAATCCTTGTTTATTTCACCACCTGTAAGAGTGGAGGGCACTGCGGTGTTTCTGCGTGGTGAAGCGGATGGTGTTCCACATGCTTTATTGCATAATCTTTCCCATAATAAAATTTTGCATGAGCGTGTGATCTTCATTACTTTGCATAATCGGGAAATTCCTTGGGTGCCGTTTTCTGAGCGCATTAAAGTGACTGATTTGAAAAATAATTGTTTTCAGGTCGATGTCTACTATGGCTTTAAAAATGAGCCTGATATTCCAAATGCTCTGGAATTGTGTGCGCCGTTCGGCTTGGTGTTTGAACCGCTAGATACTTCGTACTTCATTTCGCGACAAACCATCATTTCTAGTCCAGGCGGCGGTATGGCAATGTGGCGTGAGGGTTTGTTTGTGACGATGTCTAGAAATGCGCGTGATGCGGCTGATTACTATCAAATTCCAAGTAATCGTGTAATTGAAGTCGGGGCTCAAGTTGAAATTTGAGTTGCTCGGTGCATTTACGGTTTTTGGGGCTTATAAAATGAAATTACCTGTGCTATAATATTTTTCTTCGCGGCTGTAGCTCAGCTGGATAGAGTACTTGGCTACGAACCAAGGGGTCGTGGGTTCGATTCCTGCCAGCCGCACCAGATTTAAGGGACTAGATGTAAATCTAGTCCTTTTTTTCGTTTTACGTTGATCGTTTGCGAGAAGTAATATGCTGAAATTTTGAGTTGATCTTCTTCTGGCGTGTGGTGACATTTGTTTCGCAAATACATTACTTTGGCTACTTCATATTTGCGTTGTAGTCTGCTATAATATCATTTTTCGCGGCTGTAGCTCAGCTGGATAGAGTACTTGGCTACGAACCAAGGGGTCGTGGGTTCGATTCCTGCCAGCCGCACCAGATTTAAGGGACTAGATGCAAATCTAGTCCCTTTTTTCATTTGGTATTTGTATTTATGCTGTGAAATCGTCTGCAGTTTTAAGCGGTTTCCAGTATTCGACGTAAGCTCCAGTCTGACGGAAGTGGGTGGCTAGAATTTTGGATTGTAGTCGTGATTTTTTCTGAGCCATTCACTTGAATGCTCTCTTCAAAGGAAAGAATCAAACGATGGACGAGGTTGACATCAGGTAGCATGGTTCCAAGAAATAGAACTCTATGCTGATATTGAATCAGAATAGTTGGGAAGTTTTCGATATCCAAGTCGTCAATCAATTCAGCATGATCTTCGATGTCTATCCAGGCAAAGCACTTATCTGGATGTGTTGTTTGTAAATTATCAAATCCTTTCCTATACCCTTGGCAAGTATCGCACCAAGCAGCGCAAAGGCAGCTGATTAACCAAGGGCTGGTTGTTAATTTATCGTGAATGGCACGCAGGTTGTCGCTTGGGTAAATTTGAGTTTCCATATCTTATTTTAACCTATCAGCAAGCAAGCATGATTTGCCGAGCGCAAATTCTATCTCTCAATCAAATGTAAAGAAATCTCGTTGCTCGGGGTAAAATAAACAAATGACGATCATATTAGCTATTGAGACCTCGACAGATCTTGCATCGGTCGCTCTACTCTCCAATCAAAGAATTTTCAGCCGTGATTTGGCTGGTGTACAAACGCACTCATTTGGTTTGCTTCCTGCGGTTCAAGACCTGATGCTCGAGGCTTGCGTAGGCTTAGATGACATCAATGCGATTGCATTTGGGTGTGGGCCGGGTGCTTTTACTGGTGTACGAACCACATGCGGCGTCGTGCAAGGATTGGCATTTGGCCTGCAAATTCCGGTTTTGCCTGTAGTCAGTTTATTGTCTATGGCAGCGCTTGCTAGAGATGTTAATTCTTGGTGTGATGTTGTTTGTTGCTTGGATGCCCGCATGAATGAAGTTTATTGGGCGCATTATCGTTTGAGCGGGTTTGATTGGGTTGAGGTGGTAGCGCCGAGGTTGAGTGACTTTGATGCAGCGTTAACTTATGCTGCACAGATGCAGCTAAACATGGTTGTGGGAAAGGGTCTTGAAATGCCGGAGTCCATCGGCGTAAATCATATGATAGCAATGCCACACGCGCGTTCTGTTTTGCAAATTAGTGAACATAGTCTGAGGCAAGGTTTGGGTGTGGATGCTGATCAGGCTCAGCCGCTATATTTGCGAAATAAAATTGCCTTAACAACGGCAGAGCGCCAGTTAGCTCGTGAGGCGTAATGGAAGCTGCAACTTTGTCGATTGCTGACATGGATAATTACCGGATCTGTCAACTTAGTCTTGATGATCTAGGCGAGATTTTAGCCATTGAAGAAGCTGTATATAGCCATCCTTGGACCCGTGGTAATTTTCTAGATTCATTTTACAGTCAACATGAGGCGATCGGTATTCGTGACGAGCAAAGTAGCTTAGTTGCTTATTTTTTTTTAATGCCAGTGGTGGATGAACTACATTTGCTGACCTTTGCCGTAAGTGCCCAGAAGCAAGGGCTGGGGTATGGACTTGTTTTACTTAAGCAAATGAAGCGGCTAGCAGAGTCGAAAGGATTTTTATCGATGATGCTGGAAGTTCGGGTAAGTAATGCAAGGGCGATTGATATTTATAAGCGTTTTGGATTCCTCGAAATTGGACGTCGTAAAGCGTATTATCCTGCGCATCATGGACAGCGCGAAGATGCGATTGTGATGCGTATGGAGTTAAAACCGATGGCGAATGATGGAATGATCGAAGAGTGATTATGAGTAATATGCGCGATTACTATTTGCAAAATTTAGGTGTCGGTGAGATTTGGAAATCTCGAGATGTTGAGGTGATTTCCCGCGTTGTTGGTGGCGCGATGGTAGTCAGTGATGATCATTCTAATTTTGAACATCACTCCCCAGCAACGGTATTTCCAATGCAGTCAATCACTGATCTACAAGGACTTCAGGGACAAATTCAAGTTTGTACTCAATGTGGTCTGTGCAAGTCTTTGGGACAAGGGCAACTTGTGCATGCGGCGAGATCGATAGATGTGTTGGTGGTGACGGAATTTGCAGCGCCTTCGCAAATGGACGCGCAAGAAAAACTCTTCAACAATATTTTAGCCGCACTTCCAATTGAAAAGACATTCGCTCTTTATCGCAGTGCTTTACTCAAGGCACAATTTGCTGAATCGATAGAAAAAGAGCTCGTGCAAACCGCAGTTAAGGCCTGCTCTTCTTTTTTGAGGCAAGAAATTGATTTGCTAAAGCCAAAGTTCTTATTGATTTTCGGAGAGTTACCATTGCGGACGCTTATTGCACCAGATGTACCTATTGATCCGGCAAATTTGCGGCAGGTTCCACTGTACTATCAGAATATTCCTATTATTGCGACGTATAGTGCTAGTACTATTCTCGCGCATCCGGAACTCAAGCGTGAGGTTTGGATGCAACTTTGTAGACTTAAAGAGCTCATTGCATAGAGAGATAGACTATGAATACGTATCAGGATGGGTTCCATCAAGAGTGGTCTCGATTAACTGATAAACATGTTCGCGCCTTGGCGTGGTTATTAACCTCGCCTGATTTATTAGATAAAAATTCCGCGATTTGGTGGCATCAAATCGGTGCGATTGATGTGCCAAACCCCGAAAAGCTACGCGCTTGGCTTTTTGCCTTGGATGCACATCCAACGGCGTTACATGAAGCCTTGAAAATACATAAATTTTTGCGTTTGGGGCATTATGCTGAAGACTTATTGGCATTTTATTTTAATCATGAGGGCTTGCTTTTTGGGCATGGTGTGCAAGTTCACAACGCTAAAGCGGAAACAATCGGTGAATTTGATTATCTATTGTTTGCACAAGGCGGTTTGCTACACCTCGAGTTGGCGACAAAATTTTATTTATTTCATCACCCACAAGATGCGAGTCATTTAACGTCTGTTGCGGTCAGCGTATATGACTATTTAGGGCCAAATCTAAATGATAGTCTAGGTGCTAAAATGCAGAAAATTTTGCAACGTCAACTAAGCTTATCTGAGCACGATGCCGCAAAAAATTTGATACAAACAAAGATCATTGCGGCACGAGCAATAATAAAAGGATGGTTGTTTTATCGTAGTGCCGAGCCTAGGCAATTGGTGCCTGGTATTGGCTTAAATCATTGTCAGGGTTTCTGGTGGACTCAGGCTGAATTTGAGCAGCTCGCTATTCCTTATGCGTTGCGCTTGGAGCGATTGCAATGGTTAGCACCCGCCCAGGTCGGAGTCGATGAAGTGATGGATAAAAGTTTGATTATAGACCTATTGCATCGCCATTTTCATGCAGATTCCACACCAGTCATGGTGGCGATTATGAAGAAAAATGGTAGTGTGATGCAGGAATTTTGTCGTGGAATGGTGGTGCCAAATAATTGGCCGATGAAAGCCAATCAATTAATTAGATAAGCATTAAGCAATACTTAGTGTTTAGACTCACCGATCAGGGCAACCGAGTCAAATATTTTTTGATTTGCTCTATGCTTGAGCATCACAGCGTACATGGTGGATGCAACAAACAAGCCGAAAATAACGATGATGACATGGGTATGGAGATTGAGGGAAACCATGACTGCATACAGAGCTAATAACACCAAAATCGATAAATTCTCATTGAAGTTTTGTACCGCAATGGAGTGACCCGCACTCATCAATACGTGTCCACGATGTTGTAGTAATGCATTCATAGGTACGACAAAAAATCCCGCCAGACCACCAATAAAGATCAATAATGGGTAAGCAAACCAAACATTGGTGACAAAGATCATCGTGGTCACGACTAATCCCATCAAGACACCAAGTGGCATCACTGACAATGATTTTTTGAGGGGAATGATGCGGGCTGCAAATAAGGCTCCAATAGCGATGCCGACCGCGAACACACCTTGTAACTCACTACCCTTGTTGAGTGGCATCTGTAAATTGACTTCTGCCCATTTCAAAACTAGGTATTGTAAGGTCGCACCCGCTCCCCAAAACAAGGTGGTAACGGCAAGCGAAATTTGACCCAGTTTATCTTGCCAGAGTTTAATCGAGCAATGGGTGAAATCTTTCAAGAGGCAAATGGGATTGGATTTTTGAGTTTGATATTTCGCCCCTGTATCAGGGATGTAGCGATTGAAAATGGCAGCAATTATGTAGCAAATCGTGATGGCGCAGAGTGCAGATTGATTTGTCGTGTTAATGCCTAAATCGAACAGGGGAAAATCAAAGCTGAGTAAGCGTGCCGAAATCTGTGGGTCAACTAATTTTCCGCCTAAGACCACACCTAAAATAATAGAGCTAATGGTTAAGCCTTCGATCCAGCCGTTTGCAGCGACTAATTTTTCTGGTGGGAGTAACTCGGTCAAAATGCCATATTTAGCAGGAGAATATGCGGCAGCGCCAAAACCCACGACACCGTAAGCAATCACTGGATGGACATCAACGAACATCAAGGCGCAACCGGCAATTTTGATTAGATTGGTGAAAAACATCACCTTGCCTTTTGGCCGGGAGTCAGCAAAAGCACCGACAAAGGCGGCTAAGACCACGTACGATAAAGCAAAGCTCCATTTGAGTAAGGGTGTCATCCATGCCGGAGCGTCCATCGTGACTAAGAGCGCGATTGCTGCTATTAGCAATGCATTGTCAGCCAGCGAAGAGAAAAACTGCGCTGCCATAATTGTATAAAAACCGCGTTTCATTCGTTCTGTTGACCTTTGCTTTTTATTTGCTTCGTCTGGCAGGGATGCTTTATACCATGAAATACCTGTGACTTCCTTGAAATACCACAAGCTTTTGTTGGGATACTGGGTAAAATATCAGTACTTTCTTCCACAATTAAAGATCGATCTATCGCTGACAGCGAGATGCATTCAATATGGCTAAACAAAAAACAAACTACACATGCACTGAGTGCGGTGGTGTGCAAAGTAAATGGGCCGGGCAGTGTCCCTCATGCCAGCAATGGAATACCTTAGTGGAGACGCTAGTTGAGGAGGCTGGAAATCGTTTTTCAAATAAATATCAAGGTTTGGCACAAACTGCCCCAGTATTAAATTTGGCAGACATAAAGGCGGAAGATATTCCGCGTTTTGGAACTGATATTGAAGAGTTTGACCGAGTTTTAGGTGGCGGTCTGGTACCTGGAGGCGTTGTATTAATTGGTGGCGATCCAGGAATAGGGAAGTCCACGCTGTTGTTACAAGCTTTATCAAATCTGACTAAGATAAAAAAGGTCCTTTACGTTAGTGGCGAGGAGTCAGGTGCCCAGATAGCCTTGCGAGCCAAGCGTCTCGCAGTTGATGCGAAAGGCCTCTCGCTGCAGGCTGAGATTCAGCTGGAAAAAATTCTAAATACCCTCGCTGAACATAAGCCCCAAGTAGTCGTGATCGATTCAATTCAAACGATGTACTCAGATGCTCTAAGTTCAGCGCCTGGTTCGGTGGCGCAAGTGCGTGAATGTGCGGCGCAATTAACACGCGTCGCTAAGACGATGAATATCACCATGATCTTAGTCGGGCATGTCACAAAAGAAGGCGCGCTCGCGGGGCCGCGCGTATTAGAGCACATCGTTGATACGGTGTTGTATTTTGAGGGGGATACACATTCGAGTTTTCGCCTAGTTAGGGCGATAAAAAATCGTTTCGGTGCGGTCAATGAATTGGGTGTGTTTGCGATGACTGAACGTGGCTTGAAGGGGGTTTCAAATCCATCAGCACTGTTCTTGTCACAACATGACACGCAAGTGCCGGGTTCTTGCGTGATGGTGACGCAAGAAGGTACGCGTCCGCTCCTCGTCGAAATTCAGGCTTTGGTCGATACCTCGCATGCGCCAAATGCCAAGCGATTGTCGGTGGGCTTAGAACAAAATCGTTTGGCGATGTTGCTTGCTGTGCTGCATCGGCATGCTGGCGTTGCAGCTTTTGATCAAGATGTTTTTATTAATGCCGTTGGTGGTGTCAAAATTACTGAGCCAGCAGCGGATCTTGCTGTCCTGTTGGCGATCAATTCATCGATGCGCAACAAGCCTTTGCCGCGAGGTTTAGTGGTGTTTGGTGAGGTGGGATTGGCTGGTGAAATACGTCCAGCCCCGCGTGGTCAGGAGCGATTGCGTGAAGCCGCGAAATTGGGCTTTTCGATTGCGATGATTCCAAAGTCGAATGCGCCGAAACAAAAAATTGAAGGCTTGCAAATCATTGCGGTCGATCGCATCGATGAGGCATTGAACAAAATTCGTGACGTCGATGGTCTTGTCGAATGAGTGCTGCCTCAGTCAGTTAAAAATGCATATTGGCCGGCAAGCGAGCGCTCATCCGTATAAGTGTATATGTCTTACCGCAGTCTATTTTTTTGGTGGTTTGACTTTCTGTTTTGGTGAGAGCACTGTCGGTAAGGCTTTAGGAAGCGTGTTTGGATAGTCTCGACTGTAATGTAGGCCACGACTTTCGCGGCGTGACAGTGCACTGTTGACGATAAGCGACGCGACTTCGACAAGGTTGCGTAGTTCTAACAAGTTATTGGAAATGCGGAAATTGGCGTAGTACTCGTCGATTTCTTCTTTTAATAATTTGATTCGATGTTTGGCTCGTTCGAGGCGCTTTGTGGTACGTACAATGCCGACATAATTCCACATGAAGCGGCGCAGTTCATCCCAGTTATTGGCGATGACGACTTCTTCATCCGCATCTGAAACTCGACTTTCATCCCAGGCTGGCAGGTCTGGAATTTCAAAATGATCTTGTTCGGCGATATGTTGTGCTGCAGCCTTTCCTATGACCAAACATTCCAACAGGGAGTTACTCGCCAATCGATTGGCACCATGCAATCCGGTGTAAGCGGTTTCTCCAACCGCGTATAGCGCTGGAATGTCGGTGCGACCCAAGGTGTCGGTAACTACGCCACCGCAGGTGAAATGGACGGCTGGAACGACAGGGATGGCTTGTTTGGTGATATCTATGCCTAATTCTAAACAACGTGCATAAATCGTTGGAAAATGTTCTTTTAAAAATTCAGGTGATTGATGGCTGATGTCAAGTTCAACGTAGTCGAGGCCACGTTTTTTCATTTCGAAATCGATCGCGCGTGCGACCACGTCACGCGGAGCTAGTTCGGCACGTTCATCGTGCGTCAGCATAAATCGCGTTCCGGCTGCTGCACCAGCTTCTGGTGGTAATTTTAAAATGCCACCTTCGCCCCGCACAGCTTCGGTCACCAGAAATGATTTTGCATAAGGATGATAAAGGCAAGTAGGGTGGAATTGCATAAATTCCATATTCGAAACGCGACAGCCAGCACGCCATGCCATTGCGATGCCATCGCCGGTCGCGGTATCTGGATTGGTCGTGTATAGATAAACTTTGCCGGCGCCGCCAGTGGCCATCACGGTGTGTTGCGCGCAGAAAGTATGTACGGTGCCAGTCCTTACGTCTTGTACATATAAACCGAGGCAACGTGGCGTCGCGGAAGTATCACCAATTTTGCTCGAGGTGATGACATCAATCGCGTAGTGGTGTTCAAACAAACTTATGTTGGGATGGTTTCTGACGAGCTGTTCAAGTGTGACTTGTACTGCGTGTCCGGTCGCATCGGCTGCATGAATTATTCGTCGTTGGCTATGACCGCCTTCGCGTGTTAAATGAAAACCGAGTTCTGCATGTTGATCTTTGGTGAATGGAACGCCTTGTTCAATCAACCAATCGATTGCTGATCGACCTTGCTCGATGATGGCGCGGGTAGCGGCTTCATCGCACAATCCACCGCCAGCAATGATGGTGTCGGAAATATGTTGTTCGTGACTGTCGTGAGAGTCCAGTACCGCTGCGATGCCCCCTTGTGCCCAATTACTCGCGCCATCAAGCAGGGTGCGTTTAGAAATGATGGCGACTTTATGGGTTTTGGCTAAGTGGAGAGCAACCGACAAACCTGCTAAGCCACTACCGACAATGGCGACATCAAATTTCATCATGAGAATAAACCGTATAAATTAAAACTTAAAAGGGCTCAACTATATGCGATTTTTTTGTCTTCATGTGAAGGCAAGCCGTGACGCATACTCTGAATTGATTAAGGATGATCGGTTTTTTATTTATTGTGCTCTTGAATGACATGAATTTCCCTGCGTAAATATCACTTCAATTTGAAGGGGCATCGGGGTTTCTTTTTTTGTTGATGTGCTAAATAGAATTCTTGCCGGGAGTTTTTGTTGGTGATTCGCTTGAGTTTTATATGTTTTTTTAAAGCGATCCCAAAAAAGCCTGCAAACTGCTTGACACAATACTGATCGAATTGATCTAATACCGGATGCAAAATTTCCGCTGGCCCTGAATCGTTATGGTGGGCTGAATTAAAAAAGTCGAAAATATCATCGTAGTCTTAATTTTTTGTGAGGGGACCGTAAGTGAATAAAACTGAATTGATCGACCACATCGCTAAATCCGCTGATTTATCTAAAGCAGCTTCTGCTCGCGCACTTGATGCCATGATTGCGGCGGTGAAAACAACATTGAAAAAAAATGGCACGGTAACCTTGGTTGGTTTTGGTACTTTTTCTGTCGGTAAACGTGCAGCTCGTACAGGTCGTAACCCACGTACTGGTGAAGCGATTAAAATCAAATCTGCTAAGGTTCCTAAATTTAAGCCTGGCAAAGCTTTGAAAGATGCGGTAAACTAATGCTCTTCGTGATTTAAGGAATTAAATCACTTTGTTGTTGACATGTCGGGCGCTTAGCTCAGTTGGTAGAGCGGAGCCCTTACAAGGCTTAGGTCGGGAGTTCGAGCCTCTCAGCGCCCACCAGACGTCAGCAACTGCAGGAATTGGAGTGGTAGTTCAGTTGGTTAGAATACCGGCCTGTCACGCCGGGGGTCGCGGGTTCGAGCCCCGTCCGCTCCGCCAACATCTAAAAGGCGAACATATGTTCGCCTTTTTTTATATTTATTTTTGTCGCAAAATTTCGAATTGATTGGTCAATCATGTTTGAGTATATCCGTACCCATAAACGCATCATGCAAGGCGTGCTGTTGGTGATTATTTTTCCTTCATTTGCTTTGTTTGGTGTTGATAGCTTCATGCAGTCACGTAATGCAAATCAATCTGTGGCGACGGTTGCAGGACAAGCGATCAGCCAGCAAGAATTTGATCAAGCTTTGAGTAATCAATTAGATCGTTTGAAGCAAGCATATGGTCAGAATTTCGATGCTCAGATGCTGAATACGCCTGAAGCACGTCAAGGCATATTAGATGATTTGATCGCACGTAAAGCCTTGGCAGTTGAAACGGCAAAGAGTAAGTTGACCGTGTCTGACCAAGCTTTGCAGCAGAGTATTCTCGAGACCCCAGGATTGAAGAAGCCAGACAATTCTTTTGATAGTGATCGTTACAAAAGTTTGTTGGCGATGCAGGGTATGACGCCAGCCATGTACGAAGCTAGTTTGCGTCAAGATATGACATTGCAGCAGTTGGTTGGTGCTGTACAAAATACCGCAATTAGTTCTAAAGCCGTGGCAAATCGTATCGCTCTAATCTCCGAGCAAGAGCGTGAAGTGCAGTCTTTAAATTTCCATGCGAAAGACTTTGCAGCATCCGTTAAAGTGACTGATGATATGTTGCGTGTGTACTACGATAAAAATGCAAAACAGTTTGAGATCCCAGAATTGGTCAGTGCTGAATACGTCGTTTTGAGTAACGATGTATTAGCAGAACAAATCGTGGTGACTGATGCCGAAGTTAAATCACATTACGACCAGAATACAAAAAATTACACGACTGATGAGCAACGTCGCGCAAGTCATATTCTGTTGAACCTGAAAAAAGATGCTGCAGAAGCTGATGCCAAGGCAGTCAAAGCGAAGGCGGAAAGTTTATTGGCGCAAGTGCGTAAGGATCCAGCTCAGTTTGCCAAATTGGCGAAGGAAAATTCTCAAGATCCTGGATCGGCAGAGCGGGGTGGTGATCTGGACTTTTTTGCGCGTGGTGCGATGGTAAAAGCCTTTGATGAAACTGCATTTAAGTTGAAAGAAGGCGAAATTAGTGGATTAGTTCAGACTGAATACGGTATTCACATTATTCAATTGACTGCAATTAAGCCAGCAGCCGTGAAGTCACTTGATGACGTCAAAGCGCAGTTAATTAGCGACATTAAGAAACAAAAAGCGGGTAAGGCCTATGCCGAAGCTGCCGAAACTTTTACCAATACAGTGTATGAACAAGCCGATAGTTTGCAGGCAGTTTCTGATAAATTGAAATTGAAGATCGAGAAGGTGTCGAATTTAAACCGCCAACCGATTCCTGGTATGCCAACGACAATGATTGCGAATAACCCGAAGTTTTTGAGCGCAATTTTTTCTGAAGATGCATTGAAGAAAAAGAATAATATTGAAGCGATAGAGATTGCTCCCAATACGCTCGTTTCTGGTCGTGTTGTGGAATATAAGCCAGCATCCAAGCGTCCATTTGATGAGGTTAAAGCAGTGATCCAATCAAAGGTTTTGGAATCGGAAGCACTGGCTTTGGCTAAGAAGTCTGGTGAGGCTAAGTTGCAAGCATTGAAGTCCGCTGACAACGCCAATGGTTTTTCTGATGTGAAAGTCGTGTCTCGATTGAAAAAGGCCGATCTGAGTAGTGAAGCTCTATTGGCGCTCGTGAAGGCAGATGTGCAAAAATTGCCGACTTATGTTGGCGTGGATGTACCTGGTGTCGGCTACGACGTTTACCGTATCAGTAAAGTTTCTGTTGGCACTCCTGATCCCGTGCGTCGCGCTGGAGAAGCGCAGCAGTTAGAAAATTCTGCTTCACAGCAGGACGTTTATAGCTACATTGAAGCGCTCAAGAAAAAGTCGAAGGTGGAAATCAATAAGGCTGCATTGAATAGTAAAGCGAATACCAATGCGCCATAACTAGTGGTTCTCAACCACGTAAATAATTCTTTTTATTGCAGATGCCGTTCAGTAAAAACTGAGCGGCATTTTTTATTTTAAAACCGCATTAAGTAAAGCGCTTGAGGCTTGCTTAGTTCGATTCAGATTTTTCTAAAGAGCGCTCATGCCCATGTTTGCTACTCTTAGATCTCAAAGTGTCGTTATTGCCTCACTATTCTCTTCAAAGCTTCTTCAAAGAACGCATTCATCATTAAGAATTCTTACTGAATATTAAACTTCAGCGACGGTATCCAGTTGTCGCATAAACCTGTAGCTAAGCAGCCGATGTAGGCTTGTAATTTGTCTTTTTTTGTCGCGTTTTATCTTGATGTCCTGTTGTTTTTGGACTGATTTCAAATAATTTCTCTAAACGGTGAAAAGTTGCTTTGCAATACAGGTTATATTTGATTTGTATCAATGTAGCCCATGGGAACGATTGCTATCCTGCATCTGTAATTTTATTAACCGAGTGAGATCATGACAATAAACAATGAAAACACCTACAACTATCGAGTTGTTCGCCAATTTTCTGTCATGGCAGTAGTTTGGGGTGTGGTTGGCATGCTAGTTGGCGTGCTGATTGCAACTCAACTTGCCTGGCCAGAATTTTTATCCGGTATTTCCTGGTTGAGTTATGGGCGTTTGCGTCCATTGCATACCAACGCGGTGATTTTTGCCTTTGGTGGCTGTGCCTTGTTTGCGACCTCGTTTTACGTAGTTCAACGTACCACTAACGCGCGTTTATTTGGTGGCCCTTTGATCGAATTCGTATTTTGGGGCTGGCAACTGGTGATCGTGGCTGCAGCAGTAACTTTGCCATTGGGTTTCACGCAAGGTAAAGAATATGCTGAGTTGGAATGGCCAATAGATATCTTGATCGCATTGGTATGGGTCTCGTATGCCATCGTGTTCTTTGGCACGATCGTCAAGCGTAAGGTGGAGCATATCTATGTGGCGAACTGGTTCTTCGGTGCCTTTATCGTTGCGGTTGCCGTTTTGCATATTGTAAATAGTGCTGCGATGCCAGTGTCTTTCCTGAAATCATACTCGGCCTATTCAGGTGTGCAGGATGCGATGGTGCAATGGTGGTATGGACACAATGCCGTTGGTTTCTTTTTGACCGCAGGCTTCCTTGGCATGATGTACTACTTCGTTCCTAAGCAAATTGGTCGTCCTGTGTATTCTTATCGTTTGTCTATTGTCCATTTCTGGGCATTGATTTTCACTTACATGTGGGCGGGCCCGCATCACTTGCATTACACCGCGTTGCCTGACTGGGCGCAATCGATTGGTATGCTGTTTTCTCTAATTTTGCTCGCACCGTCTTGGGGTGGTATGGTCAACGGCGTGATGACCTTATCTGGCGCCTGGAGCAAGCTGCGTTCTGACCCTATCTTGCGTTTCTTGATCGTGTCTTTATCGTTCTATGGTATGTCAACTTTTGAAGGTCCAATGATGGCGATCAAAACGGTGAACGCTTTGTCTCACTACACTGATTGGACTGTCGGTCACGTCCATTCTGGTGCATTGGGTTGGGTTGGCTTTATTTCTATCGGTAGTTTGTACTACTTAGTGCCACGCTTGTTTGGTCAGACAGAAATGTATAGCAAACGGTTGATCGAAATGCATTTTTGGATCGCGACAATCGGCATCGTTCTGTATATCGCTGCGATGTGGATTGCGGGTGTGATGCAAGGATTGATGTGGCGTGCGGTCAATGAAGATGGCACCTTGACTTATACCTTTGTTGAATCTGTTAAGGCAACTTATCCCTATTATGTTATTCGTTTAGCTGGTGGCGTGTTGTACCTGAGCGGTATGTTGTTGATGGTATATAACGTTGCGAAAACGATGATGCTCGCAAAACCTGTGAACAATGCGATACCTGCGTTGCCAGCACATTCGGCTCACGCCTAATCTCGAGTCATCATTAGGAGAAT
This sequence comes from Affinundibacterium seohonense, assembly GCF_014284305.1. Classification (GTDB taxonomy): domain Bacteria; phylum Pseudomonadota; class Gammaproteobacteria; order Burkholderiales; family Burkholderiaceae_D; genus Undibacterium; species Undibacterium seohonense. The sequence continues at coordinate 78,539 of NZ_JACOFW010000019.1, read as the reverse complement.
CTCAATGCGTAAATTTACTCATGATTTGATCGAGCGCAATATCGGTCTTATGTTAGTGCTGGTCATCTTGACGATCAGTGTTGGTGGTTTAGTTGAAATCGTGCCACTGTTTTTTCAAAAATCCACGACGCAGGCTGTGCAAGGCATGAAGCCATATACGGCGTTGCAATTGGCTGGACGCGATGTGTATTTGCGCGAAGGCTGCTACGGCTGCCATTCACAAATGATCCGTCCGTTCCGTGCTGAAACTGAGCGTTATGGTCACTATTCTGTTGCTGGAGAATCGGTCTACGATCATCCATTTCAATGGGGTAGTAAGCGTACCGGTCCAGATTTGGCGCGCGTTGGCGGTCGTTATAGTGATACTTGGCACAAAGATCATTTGACTGATCCGCGTTCCGTAGTTCCTGAGTCAAACATGCCAGCCTATCCTTGGCTGTTGACGGCGACTGTTGATGGTGCCGGTATGGCACCAAGAATGCGCGCAATGCAGATTTTGGGTGTGCCATATACGGCCGAAGAGATCGCTAAATCTTCCGAGGAAGTTTCAGGTAAAACTGAAATGGAAGCTTTGATTGCTTACTTGCAGGTATTGGGTACCGCAATTAAAAACAAAAACTAGGATGACTTGATACTTCAGGAGAGTCAAAGATGAGTTTCACAATCTTAAGCAGTGTGATGACCGTGATCAGCATGATTGCGTTTATCGGCATCCTATACTGGGCCTTTAGTTCTAAGAATAAGGCTCGTTTTGAAAAACAGGCACAGTTGCCACAAGATGAAGAGAATGGAAAAGAGCCATGGCAGACTTTATAAGTGAATGGTGGAGTACCGCAATCGCCGTAATAACTGGCATTAGTATCCTTGCGTGCGGAGTGTTATTGTGGTCTCAATCCAAAGTGAAAGTGAAAATTGGTACTGATGGTAAGCCATTGCCAGCCGAAACTACTGGTCACGTTTGGGACGAGTCTTTGATGGAGCAAAACAATCCTTTACCAAAATGGTGGATGTGGTTGTTTTATCTGACGATCGTTTATAGCGTTGGGTACTTGATTGTGTATCCAGGCATGGGTTCTTACAAAGGCACTTTTGCTTGGAGCCAAGAGGGGGCATACGAAAAAGAAATGAAGGAGGGCGAAGCCCAGTATGGTCCTTTGTTTAATCAGTATCTAAATACCGACGTGAAACAGGTCGCAGTTGATCCGAAAGCGCGTGAAATTGGTCAGCGTCTGTTTTTGAATAGCTGCGCCCAATGCCATGGTTCGGATGCGCAAGGTGGCAAAGGCTACCCTAATTTGACGGATACAGACTGGTTGTATGGCGGTGCTCCTGAGACAATTAAACTCACGCTTCAAGAAGGGCGTAATGGACAAATGCCACCGATGGGGGCTGCACTCGGTACAGAAGATGACGTGAAGAATGTCGCCAACTATGTATTGAGTTTGTCAGGTGCTGCGCATGATCCGATCAAAGCCGCATTAGGCAAGGGCAAGTTTGGCGTATGCGCCGCTTGTCATGGTGCTGATGGCAAAGGTAATCAAGCACTTGGCGCTCCTAATCTGACTGATAAAGTTTGGTTATATGGCGGTGGGATCGACAATATTATGGAAACCATCAATAAGGGGCGTGCTAACCAAATGCCTGCGCATAAAACGATCCTAACCGATGCTAAGATTCATCTATTGACGGCGTATGTTTGGGGTATGTCTAATTCAGGGAAGACCGCAGTAACTGAATCAGAAGCAACAGCATTGAAACAAATTGCCAGTACACCAGTTGCAGCTGAAGTTGAAGTCGTACCTGCAAGTAAATAGCAATCAAATTACCGGCTACATGCCGGTAAATTAACCGGGTATTAACGTCGTATATGAAGAAAATTCCAATTATCCCAGTGCCAGTCGATGAAGCTGAAATGGCACTATTTGAAGAGCGGAAAAAAATCTATCCGCGTACCCAAAAAGGCTGGTTTCAGTCTTGGCGCTGGGCATTGGTATTTTTTACGCAAATTTTATTTTACGGTTCTGCGTGGTTGACCTGGAATGACAGGCAAGCCGTACTGTTTGATCTGGTCAACCGTAAGTTTTACATTTTTGGTTTGGTCTTGTGGCCGCAAGATTTTATTTACCTTGCCGTGCTTTTGGTGATTTCGGCTCTATCTTTGTTTTTGTTTACGGCGATTGCCGGACGCTTGTTTTGTGGATATGCCTGCCCACAAACGGTTTATACAGAGATATTTATGTGGGTTGAAGCCAAAATTGAGGGCGATAGAAGTGCGCGCGTCAGGCTTGATAATTCGCCGATGTCCCTCACAAAATTCCGTTTAAAAACAACCAAGCATTTGATCTGGCTGGCTATTGCCTTGTGGACCGGATTTACTTTCGTTGGTTATTTTACGCCGATTCATAGTTTGGCCGAAGAATTGTCAACCATGTCGCTTGGACCATGGGAAACTTTCTGGTTCTTGTTTTATGCATTTGCAACTTACGGCAACGCCGGATTTATGCGTGAGCAAGTTTGCAAATATATGTGCCCATATGCTCGCTTTCAAAGTGCGATGTTTGATAAAGATACTTTGATTGTGACTTACGACACGGATCGCGGTGAACCACGCGGTGCACGTACTAAAAAAATTGACTATCAAGCTCAAGGCTTAGGGTCATGTATTGATTGCGGAATATGCGTTCAGGTCTGTCCGACTGGAATCGATATTCGCAATGGACTCCAATATGAATGTATCGCTTGCGGTGCCTGTATCGATGGCTGCGATCAAGTGATGGATAAAATGGGGTATGAGCGGGGATTGATTCGCTATACCACGGAGCACGCTTTGAATGAAAAAATGACGAAGGAGGCAATGTGGAAACACGTATTCCGATTGCGTACTTTGATTTATGGCGCGATTCTCGGGCTCATCATTTTAGCCGCCGGCATTTCACTCGTGTATCGGGTGCCGCTGAAGGTAGACGTTATCCGAGATCGTGCGATGCCAAAAATTACTGAGATTGGTGCGATTGAAAATGTTTATCGTCTGCAAATCATGAATACGCTGGAGACTGATAGAACTTATCAAATCTCAGTAAAAGGGATTCCAGGTGCTGTGATTGTGAATGAGACCGAGGTGATGATTAAGGCCGCGACTAGCCATGTGTTTCCGGTGCGAGTTCGGATACCTGCAGGTGCTGCGCCGATCGGTTCGAATCGCTTGCGTTTTGTCGTAACCGATGGGGAAAATAGTAAAGTCACTGTCACAGAAAAAGCGGTATTTATTGTGCCAAGATAAAGGAAGAATATGAACTCTGCAATTTTGACTCATGCAATTAAAAAAGATGTTTGGTACAAAGAACCGTGGTTACTTTTAGTCATTGGTGGGCCTTTGTTGGTCGTTTGTGCCAGTTTGTTCACCGGATTTATTGCATTTCGTGGTGCTGATCAGGTAGTTGCGAAAGATTATTATCGTCAAGGTTTAATGATTAATACTAACTTGCAACGAGACGCCAAAGCCCTAGAATTAGGCTTGAATGCGAATCTTCAGTTGGATCTTGCGAATAAAAAAATTGTAATGCAGCTGACTTCAAAGCAAGCACTACCGGAGCTTGTACAGATTAGTCTGGCTAGTTCGGGAGCGATTGACGGTGCTGTCGAAGAAGTGGTGCGACGCATACCGTTGAAATTGATAAGTGCGGGGAAGTACCAAGCAGATCTCGTGAAAGATCCTAAGTTCGAAACGGCGATTCATACTGGTGCTATCCACATCTTGCACGTAAAGCTCGAAACAAATGAATGGCGACTCACAGGTGATTGGCTCAACCCACTTGAAAAAAATCTGCAAATTACGCCAGGGCGATAGACTTGGTTTGGTAATGTAGGCACGTGGTTTGTCTAGTGCCTATTTGGAATTGTTATATGCTTGTGCAAATGTTGTTGGCTTTTCTCATGTAAAAAATAAATAGAGAGGTGAAGTTTGGAACAGAACAAACCGCAGCAAGAAGAAATCTCCATGCGCTCCATGTTAATGGTTGTGCTTTGGCCGGCGTTTCTTATGGCTTGTGTTGGCACAGGCGTATTTTTCAGTCTGATCGATCCCATGGAATTGATTGTGTTAGATGAGCGTTTGCAAGTGCATATGCTTGGCGCTTACACCATCGGATTTCTAATGTTTTGGGTTCTCGGTATTTTTTCTAGCTGGCTGACGGCTTTACTCTTACAAAAAATTCGGTAAATACAATGGCATTGAGCACCACACCAGAAACTATCGTTAAAGATAATTTAGAGATCTCAGAGGAGTTGATTCGAAAATTTGACACTTTAGGACCGCGCTATACATCTTATCCTACCGCTGATCGATTTCACGCGGAATTTACTGAAGCCTCATATCTCCAGTATTTGCAGGAAAGAAATTCTTCGACAAATAAACCGCCACTGTCGCTGTATATTCACATTCCATTTTGTGCTTCACTCTGCTATTACTGCGCATGCAATAAGGTGATCACGAAGGATAGATCTAAGTCTGCGATCTACTTGGATTATCTTGCTAAAGAGCTAGCACTAGTGAAACGGCATTTGAGTGCTAGAGAGATCATTTCTCAGTTGCATTTGGGTGGCGGTACGCCAACCTTTTTAAGTCCGGATGAAATGCGTGGCTTGATGGCGATGCTGCGTGAGAATTTTGAATTTGCGGAAGATGCTGAAATTTCGATTGAAATTGATCCGCGTACTGTGACCAAGGAAACACTGCAGTTATTAGCCGAACTAGGATTTAACCGGACTAGTTTGGGTGTTCAGGATTTTGATGAGCAAGTTCAGCTTGCTGTTCACCGTATTCAACCATTTGAGATGGTTGAAGAGTGTATTCATCAAAGTCGGAAAGTTGGATTCCAATCAATAAATTTTGATTTGATTTATGGTCTGCCAAAACAAAATTTGGAAAGCTTTTCTCGTACGCTTGACCAGGTTATTGCTTTAGCACCTGCCCGCATTGCTTTGTACAATTATGCGCATCTCCCGACCCGTTTTAAGCCGCAACGTCGGATTAATGAGGCTGATTTGCCATCAGCAGAATTACGGTTACAAATTTTCCTAATGTCATTGCGACGCCTTCTGGCCGAGGGCTATGTCTATATCGGTTTAGATCATTTCGCGAAACCAGACGATAGCCTGGCGCTGGCTGTGAAAGATAAGTCGCTTCATAGGAATTTTCAAGGATACACGACACGAGCAGATTGTGATTTGATCGCGTTAGGTCTGTCATCGATCGGTAAGGTTGGCGCATCTTACGTGCAAAATTTACGTACTTTAGATGAATATTATGCCGCCCTCGACGCTGGTCGAATGCCAGTGGAAAAAGGTTTTCATTTAACTACTGATGATTTATTGCGACGTGAAATCATTATGGATTTAATGTGTAGTGCAGCCCTTAACATTCCTGAGATTGAAGAAAAATTTCAAATTGATTTTGCTGAGTATTTTCAGGACGAGTTATCGAGAATACAGAATTTCGCCGATGAAGGCTTGGTTGCTGTCGGTAGTTCAGAAGTCAGTGTGACATCCAAAGGGCGGATGTTTGTGCGAGCGTTTAGTATGGTTTTTGACCAGTATTTGTCGCGTCAAAGTGCAGCTAAATACTCTAAACTGATTTAAGTACACTGATGTTGACGCTCCCGCTGATGTTGGCCGCTATTTCTGCTGGTTTGATCGGCGGCTTTCACTGCGTGGGAATGTGTGGTGGAATCGCAAGCATTCTTACTAGTTTATCCAGCTACAAACTTACCCCCGTGACGTCCAACGACGTTGGACTCGCCAATGCAGATGGATTATCTACTGCAAAAGTGATTCCTATACAGCCAGTTCAAGATACTTCTGGGGCCATCCACAAGAAGCTTCAAATCCGTAGGCAAACTATCGTCTATCAGCTCAAATTACATGGCGGACGGCTTTCGACCTATATGCTAATCGGTGCTTTTTTTGGTGGTCTGGGGGCTGCTAGCTTGCAGTGGAAGGCAGACTTACCCGTGACGCGGGTTCTCTTTATTTTAGGGAATGTGGCTTTAGTTTTCCTAGGAGTACGACTTTCGGGTTTTCCTGTCGGCTCGCTTTTTCCGCGTTTTATCAGCGAAAAATTCACTAAAGCCTATGGTGGACTTATGCGGTTTGGCCACAAACCTGCAATGCATCCCTACCTAATGGGATTGGTTTGGGGTGGATTGCCTTGCGGCCTTTCGTATGCGATTGCGCCATTTGCACTGCTTTCAGGCGCTGCTTGGTCAGGCGCGGTATTAATGCTTTTGTTTGGCTTGGCGGCATTGCCACATCTATTGATTGCACAGGCGATGTCACGTCAATTAAAGCAACATGGGATGATGTTTGTTCTGCAACTTGTCTTTGCTGTACTACTGATAAGTTTGGGATTATTAGGTCTGTTTTATTTTGATATGAAAAATATGCCAGATTTTTTATGCATTACACCAACTTATTAGTGTGCAGATGATTTGCTTTATTCCCGTAGTTTTAGCAGAGTGGCTAGAATTTCATCGGCTGTTTTAACCAATTTCGCGGAAAATTCAAAACCGGCTTTATATTGCAGGTTATTGGTCAATTCAGTGGCTAAGTCGGTACTGCTAAATTCATTTACATTGTTTGTTTGCCCAGCAAGTTCCTGCGCAGCTTGGCTGATATTCACACGAACACCGCCATTGGGGTTTTCTTGAAAACTAGCAACTTGTGTTTGGTAGCCTTTGGTGAGTGCATTGGCAACGTTATTCGCGGTGCTATCTAAAGCGCCTTGATAAGCCTTCATACCAGAAATACCAATAGCAAGACTGGAAATGGCCATGATGTCGACTCCTTAAAGATAGATGAAATGCGCGAGGCAGTTTCAGGATAGCTTGATTTTCGACTGACTGCCAGAAATTTTAGCTTGAAACTTAAATCCTCAATACGACTCAAGACGGATTTCAATACGAATGCAACTATTTTGTACTCATGGGCGAATTTGCATTCTCAGAATTTAAGGGGATACAAATTTGAATTTGCGTTCCCTTACCAACCTCGCTGTGAACCTGAAACTCACCGCGCATGGCTTTGACGCGTTCACGCATGCCAACTAAGCCAAAAGAGCGGGTTTTGTTCATTGCACCTTCTTCAATTCCCCTGCCATCGTCTTGAATCGCAAAAGTAAGAGCGTCGTGTGTACGATCAAAGTGAATATCGACATGATTGGCTTTGGCGTGGCGTGCGACATTCGTCAATGATTCTTGAATAATGCGGAAAATCGCGGTACTGCGCTCGTCATCTAAAATCAATTGCTCTTCATCGGCAATCAAATCGCAGTGCACACCATGCCTTTGCGAAAACTCTTTTTGTAATGTCTGCAGAGCAAAGAACAGCCCGCCCTCATCTAATGCGCGAGGGCGAAGGTCAGTGGCAATTCGGCGCAATGTCGTAATCGACGTGAGTAGTAGTTGATCGATGCTAGATACCGTTAATCTCGACTTTTCTGTCATAGTCTGATCGCGTTGCAATAGAGATAAATCCATTCGTAATGCAGCTAACAGTTGTCCTAGGTCGTCATGTAATTCGCGGGCAATATGTTTGCGTTCTTCCTCGCGTATGCTCTGTAAGGCCGAGGATAATTGCGTCAGCTCAGAATGATACTGCGCCATTTTTTCTTTGGCGGCTTTTCGTTCGCTGATATCGCGAAAAATGACGGTGAAGAAGCGTTTATCATTTTCGATCAAACTGGAGATTGATGCTTCGATGGGAAATTCGCTGCCATTGGCGTGCAGACCCGTCACATAATAGTCATCAAAGCTACCTCCCATTTTGCGTTTGGTTTTTCCACGTTCGCCAAATTGATTCACATGTGCACTATGCACATGACGGTGCCTCATCGGGATAACGATGTCGATGGAAGCACCCATCAGATCATTGACTGCATAGCCAAAAATATTTGCGGCAGCAGGATTTGCCAGAATAATTTCGTGTTGATCATTGATCGTAAGAATGCCATCCATGGCGGTTTCAATGACGCCTGTTAATCTTTCTTTGTGGATGCGAAGCTCATCTGCAGCTAATTGTAGATCTTGCGTACTTTGAATTAGGCTGGAATAGGGGGCATGAATATTAATCCCAACCATGCCACGATAAATCGCCAGTGCCGCGAACAATTGAAATCCATGACCAATGGCGACGAAGATCTCATCAGGAAAACGATATAAGGAAAAGTAAATTTCCGAAATCGCCATCATTACTGCTGCAAAAAATAGCAGACTTCTTTTAATCTTGAGATGTCCTTCGATACTGAGGTTGTCAGTTGAAATGATTTGACGATAAAACAGCAAAGCCGTGACGGAATTGGTGGCAACTAAAATTATTTCACATTGAATTTTGAAGTTGGTCTGGCCACTATCTTTGAGGTAAGTGGTTGGTAAGACTTCAGGATAGTTAAATATGATAGTGGTGACAGCTAATGTAAAAAATAGGCCGAGGCAAATACTAATTGTTGAGATCTTGTCAGAAACATCGATATCACGGTTTTGTAGTACTAAACCTAGCAAGGTAAAGCTGATCAGAAAGCGTGATAGTAGCCAAAAGCTTAGTGATTTATGCATGTCAACTGCAGTCAGAAAACCTGGCATACCTTGAAATGAAATGGCATGAAAGAATCCAAACGTCGAGGCGCTCAAAAAGGTCACAGCTAGAATCAAACTGCTACGTTTGCGTAAGTTGCCGAACGCGTTCCAACAAACGATAAAGACGGACGTGAAAATAATGATGGTGGCTGTTTCTAGTCCCGTATGTATGGTCAAGGCATTGGGGATTTTTATTTGTGCAAGCCATGCTTGCTGCGACCACAAATAGCTGGAAATTAAAAATAGCACAAGGCTCAAAAAGGTAATGCCTTGTAGTTCATTGGGGATGAGTTTTTTCATGTGCAATGAGTTTGATTTGTAAGCGAATTTTGAATCGATATTGGCGAAGGTGAAGTCGTGATTAGCCTAGTGATGCTGGTAACGACCAAGTACAAATATTCAAGGGGGACATCATACTTCAATACGATCGAATCAAATAGCAGCTTTATTTGTAAAAAAGCCCGATGTCAATCGGGCTTAGGGCGTGTCGGTTTAGAGCTTGAGATTATGCCAATGTCAAAGTGCCTTTTCGCCTAGAGTTGTACTTGATGACAACGCCATATTGTCATCAATGCGACAAGAGTACTGGGATGTCCATCGTTTCTAGGATAGTCCGGGTCGTGCCGCCTAAGATCATTTCACGGAATCGTGAGTGTGCATAGCCACCCATAATCAATAAATCGGCATTCAATTCTTGGCACGTGGCGAGCAGCGATTTGCCAGTGTCGTGATTACTAAAGCGTGCCGCGATCTCGACTTTGACGCCATGTCGTGCCAAAAATAAGGCAATATCTGCACCGGGTTCCTCACCATGCGCTTCAGAATGTTTGCTTGGATTGATGATGGAAACATGGACGAACTGACTCTGTTTAAGTAGAGGCAACGCATCAGTCACAGCTCTTGCGGCCTCACGACTGCCATCCCAAGCAATTACACATCGCTCCGCAAAGCTAGTCGATACGCAATGATGTGGTATCACGAGTACGGGGCGACCTGAGTTGACGATCATGAACTCTGGAAAATCCGAAAGTACCGAAGGCGAAGGTTCATTTCGGTTGGTTTGACCTATCACAATGAGATCTGAGTACCGTGCCCGTAAGCCAAGTCCGCCGTTTGCTTCATCATTGGCGATTAAGGATTCAGTGGTGGTGATACCAAGACCCGCACTGACTTGCTTAAATTGCGTGATGGCTTTTTCGGCTCGTTCACGTAATGCCCCTAAGTGCAGCATGATATTGGGATCGCCAACACCAAGATCTGTACTCTCAAAAATATAGCGTGAGATTCCAGTGAGGGCGACTCCCGTTATATGCGCATCAAACATGCTGGCAATCTGGTGTGCTACATGGGTACGTTTGATAGCGTCTTTGGATTCGTCTATATGTACCAAGATGGTCTTGTAAGTCATATGCAATCCCACGTTAATTAGCTGCTACAAATTGATTTTGAGTTCGAGAGTGTTAATTAAGTGCTGCCGCCAATTCGCCATTCCATTGAGGCAGTAGATTTTTATTGACTAACGCCGTGACTTTCTCTGCTACTTTAATGCGTGCTTTCGCTGGTGGTAAGCGGCGTAGTGTTTTTAGTGCGACCGGATCGATTAAATTAATTTCACGTTGTTCTACTGAAATCATACCTAATTCATTCAGCGCAGATAAGGTACGACTGACTGTTTCCAAAGTCAAACCTAAGTAGCTACCAATTTCCTGACGTGTCATACGTAAATTAAAGCTGCGACCAGAATAGCCCATTTGATTGAAGCGTTCTCCTAAATTTGTCAGGAAACGAGCGACTTTTGCTTCTGCACTCAGGGCACTGAGCATGCTGATCATGAGTTGCTCACGTACTATTTCGCGACTCATTACACTAAACATCGCTTGTTCCAATTCGACATGGATACGCCCTAATGCGGTAAAAGTTTTGTATGGCAGTAAAATCATGTCGCAATCACTCAACGCGATGGCTTCGGAAGCATAATGTTGCTTATGAATGCCATCGATACCAAGTAAATCGCCTTTCATGGGGAAGCTCAACACTTGTTCGTTGCCATATTCGTCGATGTGGACAGTTTTTAAGAAACCAGAATTGACGATGTAAAGAGTGTCGAATGACTGACCAATGCGGTGTATGCGCTGGCCAGCTTTGAATCTTACATGTTGAAACAAGGTGTCCTCTTCATCCGCGCTGACTGGCGCTGGAATCGCTAATAAGTCGCAAACCTGGCGCAAGTTAGACCACAGACTGCCTTGTTGGCGCCATGCATTATCAGGCATCGTATTAATGTCAACAAAGCGGTTTGGCTGAGAAAGTGTAGATAAATTCGACATGATTGACTCTCTTTTATATTGAATTTGAATGCTGTTTAACTTGGATTTTTTTGCGTGTTGCGAATGTCGTTGCTGATGATTTCTAGATCAATGAGCTGTCCCAGTACCTTGCCATCGATGCAGAAGGTTGGGTATCTGTTCAAAATCTGTGGACTTGTCGAGAAAGCTGTCAGCCCCAGCTCTGAGTGCTTGCATACGATTTGCTTCACTCGAGTGATTGGTCAAGACAACTACACGAATTTCAGGATGGGTATTTTTGATTTTTTTTAGTAAGACTAAGCCATTGCCGTCACTGAGCTGAATGTCAAGAATCATGGCATCTGCATGCGCATTAAGAATTTTTTCGTAGGCGCTCCCGATGTCGGGGCTAATGCCAACGATGCTGACATCTGGCAACTCTTCAATAAATCGCACTAAGCGATTTTGAATTAAAAGAGAATCTTCGACGATAAACAAATTCATGGCACGTGTATTCTTTGAATGGACTAGCGTTATTTGCATGTGTCCATTATGGAGAAGTTGACGTTTGATTTATATCAGTGTTCGCTGATTTACAGTGTGGGACTTTGCCAAGGGATTGTAGGAATATTCCTAGCCGGCAAATATTTGGAAGGGGGATAGAGAAGGGGGATTTATCGACTTATCCCCCATGGTGCAATGTACGGTACGTTGCACAGCGGGTCATTTGAGTAAGTGATGAGTCATCGCGTATTGCACTAACTCGGAGATCGATTGCAGCGCCATTTTTTGCATAATTCGTGTTTTGTGAGTACTGACCGTTTTCACACTTAGATGCAGCATTTCCCCAATTTCGGTAATCGATTTGCCTTTGGCTAGATGGCAAAAGACTTCAAATTCGCGATCAGAAAGTGCACTGTGGGTTTGGTCGTTGTTCGCAGAAGGCATTGCTGACATCGCTAATTGCTCGGCGACCTCCATGCTGATATATGGTCGACCTGATGCAACTTTTCTGAGCGCAGTAACCAACTGAGTTCCGGCACTTTCTTTAGTCAGATAACCGTTCGCACCAGCCCGGATAGCGCGTACTGCGTATTGTTCTTCCTCATGCATCGTGAGAATTAAAATCGGCAGCTTTGGAAATTCCTCTTTGATCTGGTGGATTAAGTCCACGCCGCTGCGACCCGGCATCGATAGATCTAACAGCAATACATCAAACTCCTCTGATCGTACTTTAGTGATGGTGTCGTGGCCATCGATTGCTTCGCCGATCACCTGAATATCGTCTATGCCCTCTAAGATACGCTTTAATCCTTCGCGCATGATGGTGTGATCGTCTGCAATTAAAATTCGTGTCATAACGTAAGATCTTTGTATGTCTGGTCAATACTTCGAGGGTAATTTTGATTCAATCTTGTGTTTAGGTAATTTCGCGAATTTTAAATTGTCGGCCTTTAATATTGCAGCGACCAAGCTTGTTTAAGACCTGTTCGGCGATATCGCGATCGACTGCGACGTAGGACATGAATTCAAAGACATTAATTTTCCCAACTTGATTTTTGCTAACACCAACATCGCCTGTTAACGCGCCAAGAATATCGCCGGGGCGTAATTTATCCTTTTTGCCGCCGGCAATGCAAATGCTGATTTTCGGTGCGATTAACTCTGTTCGATTGAGGCTTAGCTCGCTTAAAAATTTCCAGCTTACACTTTGGTTTTGATATTCTTCAATCAGACGTACCCATTTTTTTTCATTTGGCGCAGCAAGCGTCAACGCTAAACCACGTTCGCCCGCGCGACCGGTTCGGCCTATACGATGAATATGTACTTCCGTATCTTTTGAGACGTCAACGTTAATCACTGCCCCCAGAGATTGAATGTCGATGCCACGTGCTGCTACATCAGTGGCAACGAGTACCGAGCAACTTTGATTGGCAAATAGCACCAAAATTTCGTCGCGATCTCGTTGCTCCATGTCGCCATGTAGGGCGAGGGCGGTGATGCCTTGCTGTTGTAATTCTTCGGCGAGTTCATCGCAATGAATTTTGGTGTTGCAAAATGCGATTGTCGAAATTGGCTGATAATGGAAGAGCAATTGGCTGACAGCTGCGTTTCTGTTGTCAGCGCTAACTTCGAAGAAAAATTGTTCAATTTGTTGACTGGCGTGTTGGCTTTCGACTTTGACTTCAACTGGGTCACGGAGAAAACTAGACGTGGCATGACGCATGTCATTTGGATACGTTGCGGAAAATAGTAGTGTCTGGCGGCGTGGGGAACAGGCTGCAACGATGCCGACGATGTCTTCAAAAAAGCCCATGTCGACCATACGATCGGCTTCGTCAAGTACTAAGGTCTGCACCGTTGCGAGATTGATGCTGCTTCGACCTATGTGGTCGAGTAAGCGACCCGGGGTGCCAACCACAATGTGTGCACCATGCTCTAGCGAGGCGATTTGCGGACGCATGGGAGCACCTCCGCACAAAGTCAGTATTTTTACGTTGGGTGTGGCGCGTGCTAAGCGGCGTAACTCATTGGATACCTGATCTGCCAATTCTCGCGTCGGACAAACTACCAGTGCCTGCGTGGCAAAATAACTGGGATTTAACTTGCTTAAAATGCCGATTCCAAAGGCCGCTGTTTTGCCGCTGCCGGTTTTTGCTTGCGCAATTAAATCGCGATGTTCCAGCATGACAGGGATGCTGCTTGCTTGAATTTCTGTCATTTCTACATATGCCAAACTTTCGAGATTGCTGATCAAAGCGGGGCTCAGTGGTAGATCGGAAAAGCGTTTTGCAGTTTGCGTCATGTGATTGCTCATTTTTCTGAATGCTGGACGAAGAGCGAAGTCTAACAGTTGCCGTTAGTCTGTACCATGTCTGCGGTACTCTAGAGTGGCTTCAATTAAAATTTTCGTGTCAATTGATTGTTTTCTTGATTACTTTCGTGTTTGTATTGGCAATGTACTGACAGCTGTTCTGCACTTTTAAGAAAAAATTCATGGAAATAGAAATTAGACATGTTTCCTAGCTGAAGTGGTTTCGTGCTAAAATCTAAGGTTAGATGAATTCTTGAAATTTTGTCTTAACCCTTTCTTTTTATTGGAGTTTTTAGATGGCTATCGAACGTACATTATCAATCATCAAACCTGACGCAGTTGCAAAAAACGTTATCGGTCAAATCGTAAGTCGCTTTGAAGGCGCTGGCTTGAAAGTTGTTGCAGCTCGCTTGACACAATTGTCCCGTGCTGAAGCAGAAGGTTTCTACGCTGTGCACGCTGCACGTCCATTCTTCAAAGATTTGGTCGATTTCATGATCTCTGGTCCAGTTTTCGTACAAGTATTAGAAGGCGAAAACGCGATTTTGACAAATCGTGATTTGATGGGCGCAACGGATCCTAAGAAAGCAGAAAAAGGCACAATCCGCGCTGATTTCGCTGAATCTATCGATGCAAACGCAGTTCATGGTTCTGATGCTGCTGAAACAGCTGCCAATGAAATCGCTTACTTCTTCCCAGCATTGAACGTGTATTCACGTTAATCTGTACTGAAGTAAATGTATTTGTAATTATTCGTTTTAACTGGGGCGCTAGCCTCAGGCGCGAGAAAAATTTATCTGCGAAGATTTAATTGAGAAGATTTAAATGACGGCACTCACCAACTTATTGGATTTTGATCCTGCACAGCTCGTGGCATATTGCGGCGAGCTGGGTGAGAAGCCGTTTCGCGCAAAACAATTGCAGCGCTGGATACATCAATTCGGCGCTAGCAATTTTGATGAAATGACCGATCTGGCAAAATCTTTGCGAGAGAAGTTAGCTGGTCGTGCGCATATTTCCGCGCCAGCAGTGATAAGCGATCACACGTCGACTGATGGAACCCGTAAGTGGCTCGTCGATGTCGGCAATGGAAATGCGGTTGAAACCGTATTCATTCCAGAAGAAAATCGTGGCACCTTGTGTATTTCTACGCAAGCGGGCTGCGCAGTCAATTGCCGTTTTTGTTCTACCGGCAAACAAGGATTTAATCGTAATTTAAGCGTAGGTGAAATCATCGGCCAATTGTGGATGGCTGAATTTGAACTGCGCCGTACCAAGGGTATAGAGCCTGGCCCCAAAGGTGAGCGCCAAATCACCAACGTTGTGATGATGGGGATGGGTGAGCCGCTATTGAATTTTGAGCCAACTGTCACCGCATTGAAATTGATGCTGGATGATAATGCCTATGGCTTGTCACGTCGTCGTGTGACTTTGTCAACCAGTGGCGTCGTGCCGATGATTGATAAGTTGTCTAAAGAATGTCCCGTGGCGATGGCAGTTTCGCTGCATGCGTCGAACGATCAATTGCGCGATGGCCTAGTTCCCCTGAATAAAAAATATCCTTTGCATGAATTGATGGATGCCTGTCGTCGTTATTTGGAGTTCGCTCCACGCGACTTCATCACCTTCGAATATTGTATGTTGGATGGTGTCAATGACACCGATCAGCATGCACGAGAACTGGTCGCTTTGGTGAAAACGGTTCCGTGCAAATTTAATTTGATTCCGTTTAATCCATTTCCAGAGTCTGGATTAAAACGATCATCCAACGTACGAATTAAATTGTTCGCACAAATTTTAATGGACGCTGGTATTGTCACGACTGTGCGTAAAACGCGCGGTGATGATATTGATGCGGCCTGCGGTCAATTGGCTGGTGAGGTGCAAGATAGAACGCGGGTGCAGGAGCGTATGCAGCAAATGTCGGAGTATCAGAAGAAATTTGGTCCCAATTTTGGCAAAATTACGGAGATAAAATAATGCGATTTTACAAGTCGACTTTTGTACTGATTATTACTTTTTGTGCGATGTTATTGTCGGCTTGCTCTAGCTTAAAATCTTCCAATTCGATGGATGATGAAAAGACGGTTGCTGGAAATCCAGATATTCAACGCCGTGTTTCAATTCGTATGCAGCTCGCTGTTGATTACTTCAAAGAGGGACAGTTTAAATTGGCCTTGGAAGAGATCAGAAACGTCATTTCTTTGTCGCCACAATTTGCTGATGCATATAGCCTTCGTGCATTGATACAAATGGAAATGAGTGATCCACAGCGTGCAGAAGAAAATTTCTTGCATGCCTTGAAATTGGATTCAAGTAACTCCGAGATTAGAAATAATTACGCTTGGTTTTTGTGTCAGAACGGCCGTGAAAAACAGGCCTTGCCACTTTATGATCGTATTCTTTCTGATCGTAGTTATCCAACGCCGATCAAGGCAATGTTGAGTGCTGGTGTTTGTAGCCTGCGCATGAAAGATATTGCAAACGCCGAGAAGTACTTCTTGATGGGATTTCAGGAGCAGCCGAATAATCCGTCTGTTAACGCCAATTTGGCTAAAGTGTATTACGACAAGGCGCAGTTTGAAAAAGCGAGGCCATATATTCAACGTGTGTTGAAAGAAGAAATCTTTGCTGCCGATGTGTTGTGGATAGCAATAAAAATTGACCATAAGTTAGGTGATCAAGCTTCGGTGAATGGCCTCGGGACTCAGTTGCGTCGCCGACACCCAAATTCGAGGGAGTTTGCTTTGTTTCAAAAAGGTGCTTTTAATGAATGATGTGATGCAAACTTCTGTAGCAGATCCAATTGACGGTAATCAAGAATTGAATAATGTCAAAGATGTGCTTGGGGTAAAGACGGCGGGTGAGCAACTATCAGCGAGTCGTCAGAGTAAGAAGTGGACTGTGCAGTTTGTGGCTGATCAGTTGAAGCTTTCGCAAGCGCAAATTGTGGCATTGGAATCGGATAATTTCGCTGCTTTGCCAAAGATGGTGATTGTCCGCGGTTTTGTTCGTGCCTATGCGAAATTATTGAAAATTGATTCCGATAGTTTGGTTTCATCACTTCCGCAAGATGTGATGCCGGTGCAATTGGAAAGCTCATTGCGTCCAGCTTTGTCTACGCCATTTGTCGAGTCTCGACTGTCATTACTTGGTCAGCATGATAATAATCGACGCTACATTATTGGCGCGGTGTTTTTGGTTGTTGTCGTTTTGATTTTTTTGGTTTTACAGACTAGTGAGTTTGGTAAAAATTTTCGAGCGATCTTTGATAAAAAAGATGTTGTTGTGGCTGAATCTGCTGCGGTATTAAATACGCCAGACAATGACGCACAACATACTACGGTGTCATCGAGTCAGCCGGCGGTCTCTTTGAGTGCTGTGCCTGTTTCGTCGCCAGTGGCTGAAGTCTTGCCGTCAATGCCCGCAGTAAGTGAAGTTGCAACTTCAAAGCCGGTAGAGGCGACTCCGCCCGTGGTTGATTCAAGCGTGATTTCAACAGTCGCAGCAGTAGAGCCTAAAGGTAATACAGCAGCGCCAGTGAATTTGCCGCCATTGAGCGAATTATTTGTGCTGAAATTTCGCCAAGATTCTTGGGTGCAGGTGAAGACTGAGTCTGGCACGATCCTGAGCTCGCATCTGGCGAAAGCAGGCAGTGAAGAATCATTCAGTGTGAAGCAAGCTCTTTATGTGAAGCTTGGAAATGCCGCAGGTGTTGACGCAATTTTGCGTGGAACGCCAATGACATTGGCGTCAGAGCGCGGAAATAATGTCGCTAATCTTGTCGTGAAATGACTATGCTGGTTGATCTCAAAGAAATTTCCTGTGGTGCTGGTGTACGACGAGAGTCGCGTGCAGTGCAGATTCGCTACCAAGATCGGGTCGTCGTGGTTGGTGGTAGCGCGCCTGTCGTGATTCAATCAATGACAAATACGGATACGGCTGATGCCATCGGTACTGCGATTCAAATTAAAGAGTTAGCTCGAGCTGGTTCAGAGTTGGTGCGTATCACCGTAAATAACGCGGAAGCGGCACAGGCCGTACCAGTAATTCGCGAGCAACTGGATCGTATGGGGATTGATGTGCCTTTGGTTGGCGATTTTCATTACAACGGGCACACTTTGTTGAAAGATTTCCCCGAGTGTGCGCAAGCCTTGTCGAAATACAGAATTAATCCTGGCAATGTTGGTCAAGGCGCAAAGCGCGACACGCAATTTGCACAGATGATCGAGATGGCGTGTTTACATCAGAAGCCGGTACGAATAGGTGTAAATTGGGGCAGCTTGGATCAAGCTTTATTAGCACGGATTATGGATGAGAATTCTCAACGTTCTGTTCCATTGAGTGCCCAAACAGTCATGTATCAGGCCTTGATTACTTCGGCAATAGAGAGTGCGCGCCGAGCGGAAGAATTGGGCTTGCCTGGAGATCAGATTATTTTGTCGTGCAAAGTGTCTGGGGTGCAGGATTTGATTTCTGTGTACCGTGAAATCAGTAAACATTGTGATTATCCCTTGCATTTGGGTTTGACTGAGGCTGGTATGGGCAGTAAAGGCATTGTTGCATCAACAGCGGCATTGTCTGTGTTATTGCAAGAGGGAATTGGCGATACGATTCGTATTTCTCTAACACCAGAACCAGGTGGTGATCGTTGTAAGGAAGTGTTTGTAGCCCAAGAAATATTGCAGACGATGGGTTTGCGCAAATTTATGCCTATGGTGATTGCTTGTCCGGGTTGTGGGCGTACCACTTCGACCGTATTTCAAGAATTGGCGGACGATATTCAATCGTTTTTGCGTGAGCAGATGCCTGTTTGGAAAACAGAATATCCAGGGGTTGAGGGTATGAATGTTGCGGTGATGGGCTGTATTGTGAATGGTCCAGGTGAATCAAAACATGCACACATAGGTATTAGTTTGCCAGGTACAGGTGAGTCACCAGCGGCACCTGTCTTCATTGACGGTGTGAAGGCAATGACTTTACGTGGTGAGAATATCGCGCAAGATTTTCAAAAAATTGTGCTTGATTATGTGCAGACGCACTACTCGCCAACCGTTTGAGACTTTAACGAAGAGTAATAGAAATTTAATTGTAATTTAGTTGAAAATAAAGTGGAATCAAGTGCATGTCCGAAGATAAAAAAATAGAAAAGATCAGCGGTATCAAGGGGATGAATGACATTCTTCCTGAGCAAGCTGCGCTTTGGGAATTGTTTGAAAATACTGTTCAGTCAGTATTGAAGAGCTACGGCTTTCAGCAAATGCGTACGCCCATTGTCGAGGCGACACCATTGTTTGCGCGGGGTTTGGGTGCTGTGACCGACATCGTTGAAAAAGAAATGTATTCTTTTGAAGACGCTATGAACGGCGACAAACTTACTTTGCGACCCGAGAATACAGCGGGAATTGTACGTGCTGCTATAGAGCACAATATCACCTATGAAGGACCAAAGCGCGTTTGGTATAACGGCCCTATGTTCCGTCATGAAAAACCGCAACGTGGTCGTTATCGTCAATTCCACCAAGTTGGCGCGGAGGCTCTAGGTTTTTCGGGACCTGATATTGATGCCGAATTAATCGCCATGTGTCAGCGCTTGTGGGATGATCTTGGTCTTTCCAATGTGCGTTTGGAATTGAATTCGATTGGTGATGCTGTGGAACGCAATCAACATCGCGCAGAATTAATCGCGTATTTTGAGCGGCACAAAGAGCAATTAGACGCAGAAGCGCAGCGTCGCTTGTATTCAAATCCTTTGCGTATTCTTGATACGAAAAACCCTGCGATGCAAGACTTAGTGAATAATGCACCAAAGTTATTGGATTTCTTGGGTGAAGAATCCAAGGCACATTTTGAAGGCGTGCAAAAAATATTGCGTCACAATAGTATCCCATTCACGATCAATCCAAGATTGGTGCGCGGTATGGATTACTATAATCGTACGGTGTTTGAGTGGGTTACCGACGAGTTGGGGGCGCAAGGCACGGTTTGTGCTGGTGGTCGCTACGATGCTTTGTTTACGATTTTTGGCGGTAAGTCGACGCCGGCTTGTGGATTCGCAATGGGCGTTGAGCGCTTGCTGGAGTTAATGAAACTTAATGGCGACGCTGAGTTTGCGAATGGTTGCGATGTTTATTTAGTACATCAAGGCGAGCAAGCACAGATGCAATCTTTCGTTTTGGGAGAGCGTTTACGTGATGCAGGCTTAGATGTTGTGTTACATTGCGCATCTGCTACGGGAATCGGTAGTTTTAAATCGCAAATGAAGAAGGCGGATGCTAGCGGAGCTGCATTTGCTGTCATTATTGGCGAAGATGAAGCTGCAGCTGAGACAGTCACCGTCAAGTCCATGCGTTCAGACGATTTTGCGAATAATCAAATCAGCGTTCCTTTCGATACCGCCGTTGATTATTTGGTCGATCAAATCGTAGGTACTGATCACGACGAATCCCAGTGCGATAATCCTAATCATATTCACATTCATCATTAATAAAAAATGGCATACGATCTCGAAGAGCAAGAACAAATAGACACCCTCAAAGCGTGGTGGAAACAATACGGTAACTTGGTAACGTGGTTGCTTATCGCGGCATTATCTAGCTTCGCTGGTTGGACTGCGTGGACAAATTATCAGCATGGTCAGTCCTCTCAGGCTTCGGCAATTTATGATGAGGTACAACGTGCCGCAGGATTGAAAGACAACGCAAAGGTGCAAGGTGCGACAGCCAATTTAGTAACAAAATTTGCAGGCACCTCCTATGCAAGTATGGCGGCTTTAGCGGCAGCAAAGACGGCATTTGACGCAAGTGACTTAAAAACTGCAAAAGTGCAATTAAATTGGGTTGTGGAGCATGGTTATACCAAGGAATTTAAAGCATTGGCAAAATTGCGTCTTACATCAATTCTCTTGGATGAGAAAAATTATGATGAAGCATTAAAAGTCCTCGGCGGAGAGTTCCCCGCTGAGTTTGATGCCGATGTTTTGGATCGTAAGGCCGATGTTTTGGTTGCCCAGGACAAGCTGAAGGAAGCTCGAGAAACCTATAAGAGCGCCTTGGATAAAATGGGTGAAAAACACGTTGGTAAGCAACTGGTGCAAATAAAGTTAGATGCATTAGGTGGAGCGCCTGATACGAAAGTTGCTGTAACTACAGACAAGAAATAATATGAAATTAAATATGTTTCCACGTGGCATATTGGTATCTTTGTTCAGCATAGGCTTGTTGAGTGCTTGTTCAAGTTTGTCTTGGCTCAATCCATTTGCTAAGGAAGATCCTAAGACTGCTCCAGCGGTATTGCAAAATTTTACTACCAGCATGTCTGTAAAAAATGCTTGGACCGTCAGTTTGGGATCCGCTGGTGATTATTTTTTCAGCCCAGCAGTGGTCGGTGTGGATGTCTACGCAGCGAGCGCTGATGGGACTGTTGCAAAGATTAATAGCTCTAGCGGTCAAGTCGTTTGGAAAATCAAAGCAGAGCTCCCTTTAACTGCAGGCGTTGGCGCTAATGCAAAAGCAGTTGCGGTGGCTGGTCAGAAAGGTGTGTTATTTGCATTTGATGATCTTGGTAAGTTGCGTTGGAAAGCGCAGGCAAGTAGTGAAATATTGTCGGCTCCAGCAGTGACCGAGAGCCTGGTTTTGGTTCACAGTATTGATAATCGCATTACGGCGTTTGATCTCGAAACCGGTGCAATGAAGTGGGCTGTCGAACGTCCATTGCCAATTTTAACTTTGCGTATGGCGACAGGAATTACGATCAAAGATCAAATGGCTATCATTTCTACGCCAGGTGGTAAATTAATTGCATTAGCACTGCAAAATGGCGGTTTACGTTGGGAAGCCACGGCTGCAGAAGCAAAAGGGGCTACTGAGTTAGAACGTATCGTTGACATGTCTGGTGCGCCTGCCTTGGTTGGTAATACCACTTGCGCTGCTAGTTATCAGGGGCGTGTTGCTTGTTTTGATGCGGTAAATGGCACGGCAAAATGGGCGAAAAATATTTCAAGTGAAGTTGGCGTTGCCGCCGATGAACGTTTTGCATTCGCCGTGGATAATACCGGTGGTGTGTTTGCTTACGATATCAATGGTGGTGCTACCGTATGGAAAAATGATAAATTGACGAATCGAGGATTGGCAACGCCAACCTCGTTTGGTCGTGCGGTGGTGATCGGTGATCGTTTGGGTTTCCTGCATTTTTTATCGAGAGAAGATGGTTCTTTCCTGGCGCGTATGCCGACGGATGGAAGCAAGATTATGTCTGCGCCGGCGATTGTCGGTAATAACCTGATTGTGCAAACGAAATCAGGTGTTGTTGTCGCATTTGCGACGGAATAAATTAATGAAACCAGTTATCGCTTTAATCGGTCGACCAAACGTCGGCAAATCCACACTGTTTAATCGCCTGACGCGTACTCGTGACGCGTTAGTCGCTGATTTGCCAGGACTGACTCGTGATCGTCACTACGGTGAAGGTCGAGTTGGTGAACGTCCATTTTTAGTGATTGATACAGGTGGTTTCGAGCCAGTTGCAAAAGAAGGCATCATGCACGAAATGGCCAAGCAAACCAAGCAAGCCGTGGCCGAAGCTGATGTGATTATTTTTCTTGTTGATGGTCGGCAGGGATTGACGCCGCACGATAAGACGATTACTGATTTTTTGCGTAAGTCAGGTCGATCGGTCATGTTGGTTGTGAATAAGGCTGAGGGCATGCGCTACACCAGCGTTGCGGCAGACTTCTACGAACTTGGGTTGGGTGACCCGTATGTGATTTCGTCTGCGCATGGTGACGGTGTTACCGACTTGGTGGAGGAGGCATTAAACATCGCTTACGCTTCACGTCCAGATGAGCCGGAAGAAAATCTGGATGCTGCAAAGGGTATCAAGATCGCAATTGTTGGTCGTCCAAATGTCGGTAAATCGACCCTAGTGAATACTTTGTTGGGTGAAGAGCGTGTAATCGCATTTGATATGCCGGGAACTACTCGCGATTCGATTGAAATTCCGTTTGAACGCGATGGGCAACAATACACCTTAATTGACACTGCCGGTATTCGTCGTCGTGGCAAAGTATTTGAAGCCATCGAAAAGTTTTCGGTCGTGAAAACGCTCCAATCTGTTTCTGAAGCGAACGTGGTGTTGCTGCTACTGGATGCACAACAAGATATTTCTGAGCAAGATGCTCATATCGCCGGATTCATTCTGGAATCTGGTCGAGCCTTGGTCGTTGGTGTGAATAAGTGGGATGGATTGCAAAGCGATCGCCGTGATGAAATTAAGATGGATATTGAACGCAAATTAAATTTCCTAACGTTTGCGAAGTTCCACTTTATTTCGGCGTTGAAGTCCACTGGTATTGCACCTTTGATGAAGTCGATTGATTCTGCTTATGAAGCGGCGATGGCGAATTTGTCGACGCCAAAGTTGACTCGTGCACTGATTGAGGCTGTCGAACATCAACAGCCTAAACGTAAAGGTTCGATTCGTCCTAAGATGCGTTATGCGCATCAAGGCGGACAAAATCCTCCTATTATTGTGATTCATGGTAACGCGTTGGATGCGATTGGCGATGTCTATAAACGCTATCTAGAAAAACATTTCAGAGAAACTTTTAATTTAACCGGAACGCCTTTGCGGATAGAAATGCGTTCGGGAAAAAATCCTTTTACCAAAGATTCGAAGTAAAAAAACGGTAGATACAAACTTTACTTCGTTAAATTTCTTGGAAGTATTTTAAAAATTAATTTCTCGTGGTATCTTAATTATCTTTTGGACACTTGAAATAATAAAAGGTGTCCCCAACTCCTAATCACAACAACACAATGGAGCTGTTATGAGTAATAAAGGGCAACTGTTACAAGACCCATTTTTGAATGCGTTAAGAAAAGAACACATTCCTGTTTCAATTTATCTGGTCAACGGGATTAAGTTGCAAGGTCATGTTGAATCATTTGATCAGTATGTCGTGTTGTTACGTAATACCGTGACGCAGATGGTTTATAAACACGCCATCTCTACCGTGGTTCCAGCTCGTGCGGTGAGTATTAATTCTGATTCTGAAGCAGAGTAATTATTGTTGAATCTTTTAAGTAATTGTATTTATTTTAGGTTTATATGCGCGCTGCACTAGTTGGCGTGGACTTCGGCAAAGGAGACTTTGCGGCAAGTTTAGATGAACTTTCTCAGCTCGCGCTTTCGGCAGGGGCTGAGACTATCACAAGCATTGCATGTAAGCGATCGAGTCCTGATGCGGCCTTGTTTATAGGTTCAGGTAAGGCCGATGAGGTCGCTCATGCTGTCATTGATCTTAGTCTGGATCTCGTCATTTTTAATCACGCACTATCGCCAGCGCAACAGAGAAATCTAGAGCGTCACTTGAAGATACGTGTAGTTGATCGTACTAGCTTAATTCTGGATATTTTTGCTCAGCGTGCCAAGAGTCATGAAGGTAAGGTGCAAGTTGAGCTGGCACAGTTGCAGCATTTAGCGACGCGCCTAGTTCGCGGTTGGACTCACCTTGAGCGGCAAAAAGGTGGTATTGGCTTGCGCGGGCCTGGTGAGACGCAGTTAGAGACCGATCGTCGTCTGTTAGGTGAGCGTGTGAAAATGCTCAAGGCAAAGATGGAGAAGTTGCATAAGCAACGTGAAACACAGCGACGTTCTAGGGGCAGAAGTAATACTTTTACTGTGTCTTTGGTTGGGTATACGAATGCTGGTAAGTCAACCTTATTCAATACCTTAACGAAGGCTGGCACGTATGCGGCCAATCAATTGTTTGCGACTTTAGATACAACATCACGGCGTTTGTATTTGGAGGGTGCTGGTAACATTGTTGTGTCTGATACCGTTGGCTTTATCCGCGATTTGCCACATCAGTTGGTTGCGTCGTTTAGGGCGACGTTGGAAGAAACGATACATGCGGATTTGTTACTGCATGTCGTGGATGGTGGAAGTGCGGTCAGAAATGACCAAATTGAGCAAGTAAATCATGTTCTTAAAGAGATAGGGGCTGATCACATTCCGCAGTTGTTAGTGTGGAATAAGATCGATCAGGCTGATTTGCTTCCCGCAATCGAACGGGATGAGTATGGTAAAATTAGCAGAGTATTTTTAAGCGCAAAAAATGGTCAGGGTATTGATTTGTTGCGTGACGCAATAGTTGAACTGATGCAAAAAGAAGCCGTCAGTTTTGAGTCCAATACCGAAGCTGTATTTGATGAATAGCATGTTTTGGTTTGTATTTCTTTTGTTTTATTTTGGTTATTAAATTCAACAATTTATCGGGTAATCAACGAATGCGAATTCCTTTTTTAAATCGCTTAAGGCCATTGCTCTCTTTGAATGATCCTCAATGGGGTCGTGGGTCAAAGGGTGATAAGCAAGATGGTAAGAAGCCAGAAGACGGCCCTCCAGATCTGGATCAGTTGTGGCGTGATTTCAATCAATCTATCGCTCGCATGTTTGGTAAAAATGGTGGCGGTGATGGTGGTAATGCTGGTGGGTCGCCTGCGGATTCTTTGTTCGCAAAAATTGGCTTTGGTGTGATTGTTGCCGTGCTAGCTTTCTTCTGGATGATCAGCGGCTTTTTCATCGTTCAGGAAGGTCAAACTGGTGTCGTTACGACTTTTGGTAAATATAGCTACCAAACCAGCCCTGGTTTTAACTGGCGCTGGCCAGCACCAATTCAGGCGCACGAGATTGTGAATGTGCAGCAAGTACGTACCGTGGAAGTTGGCTATCGTAATAACGTTAAAAACAAACAGGCTAAAGAAGCTTTGATGTTGACTGACGATGAAAACATTATTGATATTCAATTTGCAGTTCAATATAAATTGAAAGATGCGGCGAAGTGGCTTTATAGTAATCGCGATCAAGAAGAAATGATTCGTCAGGTTGCGGAAACAGCGATTCGTGAAATCGTTGGTCGTAGCAAGATGGACTTTGTTCTTTATGAAGGTCGTGAAAAAGTTGCGCTTGACGTGAACATGTTGATGCAGCAAGTCTTGGATCGCTATGATTCGGGCGCGCAAATCACCAACGTTACAATGCAGGCAGTGCAGCCACCAGAGCAAGTACAGGCGGCATTCGATGATGCGGTAAAAGCGGGTCAGGATAAAGAGCGTCAGAAAAATGAAGGCCAGGCCTACGCGAACGATGTGATTCCAAAGGCCCGTGGTGAAGCCTCTCGTATGTTGCAGGACGCTGAAGGTTATCGTTCAAAAGTAATCGCAAACGCCGAGGGTAATGCGGCACGGTTTAAGCAAGTTTTGGTCGAATATCAAAAGGCACCAGCAGTGACACGTGACCGTATGTATTTGGAAACCATGCAGCAAATTTTCTCCAGCACCACCAAGTTGATGATGGATACAAAAAACGCCAACAATATGATTTATTTGCCTTTGGATAAGCTCAATTCGCAAGGTGAAAACGGTGCTCGTACAAATGCGCCTGCAGTGTCAAATAGTGCACCAACAGACACCATGAGCACTGTCGAAGTCAGAGGAAATAAAGATGGTCGAGTTCGCGATTCTCGCGATAGGGAGTCACGTTAATGAATAAGTTTATTTCTTCTTTAATCGCCCTAGCTATTGCTGGCGTGGTTTTTTACTCGACTATTTTTGTCGTCGATCAAAGATCGCATGCTATCGTGTTTGCTCTTGGTGAAGTTAAGGCTGTGATTAGTGAGCCTGGTCTGCATTTCAAATTGCCGCCACCATTTCAAAATGTGATGTTTTTGGATAAGCGTATTTTGACGATCGAATCCCCAGAAGCAGATCGTTTCATTACTGCTGAGAAGAAAAACATTTTGGTTGATACTTATGTGAAATGGCACATTACAGAACCAAAACTATACTTTGTTAGTTTTGGTGGTGAGGAAGGTCGTGCCCGTGATCGTTTATCGCAAATCGTGAAAGCTGCTTTAAACGAAGAAATTACTAAGCGTTCAGTACGTGATGTAATTTCTGGTGAACGAGATAAAGTGATGCAAGCGATTCGTAAAAAAGTCACGGATGAAGCGAAGCAAATTGGTGTCGAAATAGTCGATGTACGCTTACAGCGTGTGGACTACGTTGAACAGATTAATAACTCTGTCTACGAACGTATGAAAGCTGAGCGTAGTCGTGTGGCAAATGAATTGCGCTCAACAGGCTTTGCTGATTCAGAAAAAATTCGTGCAGATGCGGATCGTCAACGTATAGTCATTTTGGCTGAGGCTTATAAAGAAGCGCAGACCGTCAGTGGTGCAGGCGATGCAGAAGCAGCGAAAATCTATTCTCAAGCCTTTAGCCAGAACGCAGAGTTTTACAAGTTCTATCGCAGTTTGGAGGCCTATCGTGCTAGCTTTAAGAGTAAGAGCGATATGATGGTAGTTGATCAGGGCTCAGAATTCTTTAAATATTTTAAAGCGCCAGGGGCAGGAGCTGCCGGAGCTGCACCGAAAAAATAAATGTACTAAAAGTGGGTGACGTTAGATAGACTGCATTTCATTTTGAACTGCAGTCTTTCTAGTTTTTGCCCGATCCATTAATGTTTGTAGTATTGCTATTGCTGAAGATTGTTCCCTATGCCAAATTGGCTACTCCCAGAAAACATCGCCGACGTCTTGCCATCAGAAGCGCGCAAGATTGAAGAGCTGCGCCGTGTTTTATTAGATAATTTCCGTTGCTATGGCTATGAATTAGTCATGCCACCGTTACTTGAATACATTGAGTCTTTATTGACCGGTGCTGGTCAGGATATGGATTTACGCACCTTTAAATTAGTTGATCAAATTTCTGGTCGAACTATGGGTGTGCGCGCTGATATGACGACGCAGGTGGCACGGATTGATGCGCATTTGTTGAATCGCCGATCAGTGACACGTTTGTGCTATGCCGGTAGTGTTTTACATACACGTCCATCTGGTTTGCATGCAACGCGTGAACCCTTGCAAATCGGTGGTGAGATTTATGGACATGCTGGTCTCGAAGCTGATGCTGAAATTCAAGAGCTGATGCTGGCATCTTTGGCATTAGCGAATATTTCAGAAGTGCGTTTAGATCTCTGCCATGTGGGAGTGTTGCGCGCCTTGTTGAATAGTGATGCTGCAGCCAAACACCATGAGTCTCAGTTATTTGCTTTGTTAGAGGCAAAAGATTTGCCAGCATTAAAAGAGTTGACGAAAGACTTTCAGCCAGAAGTTCGTCAAGCTCTATTGGATTTGCCAATTTTATATGGCGACAAGGCGATTATTCAAAAAGCCCGTGAAATTTTGCCCAAACTCGATGGGATTGCGATAGCATTGGACGAGTTGAGCTATTTGGTTGATTTGGCAGGTAGTGCCAAAGTCACGGTTGATTTGGCTGATTTACGTGGTTACCACTACCATAGTGGTGTCATGTTTAATGCCTTTGTTCCTGGATTGCCAAACGCAGTTGCACGCGGTGGTCGTTATGATCACGTGGGGGAAGCATTTGGACGGGCGCGACCAGCAACTGGCTTCTCATTAGATTTGCGTGAGCTGGCGCGTTTGATGCCTTCTGCGGAGCGAAAGAACGCGATTTTGGCACCGTGGAGCCCAGATCCGGCATTGCGTCATAAAATAAATGAATTGCGCCAAGCAGGTGAAGTAGTGATACAAAATCTGCCTGGCCACGAGAATGAACAGGACGAATTTGAATGCACGCGCATGGTCGAATTCGATGGTAGTCAATGGATTTTAAAAACTGTAGGTTGATGAGCGATGTCACAAAATAAACCAGCAAAAAACGTAGTTGTCATTGGTACACAGTGGGGCGATGAAGGCAAAGGTAAAATCGTCGATTGGTTGACGGATCACGCGCAAGGTGTGGTGCGTTTTCAAGGTGGACATAATGCCGGCCATACTTTGGTTATCGGTGGTCAAAAGACGGCTTTGCAATTGATTCCGTCTGGAATTATGCGTGCAGGTACTGCCTGCTATATCGGTAATGGTGTCGTTCTTTCCGTACCAGATTTGCTGCGTGAAATCGATAAACTGGAAGCGAACGGCGTTGAGGTTTGTTCTCGTTTGAAAATTTCTGAAGCTTGTCCAGTTATTTTGCCTTACCACACTGCCCTTGACGCGGCGCGTGAAGCTGCACGTGGTGCGGCTAAAATTGGCACAACTGGTAAAGGTATTGGCCCAGCTTACGAAGATAAGGTGGCACGTCGTGCGATTCGCGTTGCTGACTTGTTAAATCCAGAACGCTTTGCTGAAAAGCTCAAAGAAAATCTGGAATACCATAACTACGTCTTAGTAAATTATTTGAAAGCCGAAGCCGTCGACTTCCAAAAAACCTATGATGATGCGATGCGCGATGTTGCACGTATTCGTCCTATGGTCACTGACGTTTCCAGCGCTTTGCATGCAGCTTACAAAAATGGTGCAAGTTTGTTGTTCGAAGGTGCGCAAGGTAGTTTGCTCGATATCGATCATGGTACCTATCCATTCGTCACTTCAAGTAACTGTGTGGCTGGTAATGCATCTGCAGGCTCGGGTGTTGGTCCTGGCATGTTGCATTACATCTTGGGTATTACCAAGGCTTACACAACACGTGTTGGCTCTGGTCCATTCCCATCTGAATTGCCAACTGATCAAGGTGTTGGTAAGCATCTGGCAAGTGTGGGTCATGAGTTCGGTACAGTAACAGGCCGTGCGCGTCGTTGTGGTTGGTTCGACGCGGCTTTGTTGAAGCGCTCTGTACAAATTAATGGCGTGTCTGGCATGTGCTTGACTAAGCTTGATGTGTTGGATGGTTTAGAGTCTTTGAAGCTGTGTACTGGTTATACGATCGACGGCAAAGCTGTTGATATTTTCCCAGTGGGTGCAGAAGAGGCGGCACGTTGTGTTGCAGTGTACGAAGAAATGCCGGGCTGGTCTGAATCGACCGTAGGTGCGCAGTCGATGGATGCGCTACCGGCGAATGCACGTAACTACATCAAACGTATCGAAGAGTTAGTTGGCGTGCCTATCGACATGGTTTCAACTGGTCCCGACCGTGAAGAAACTATTGTATTGCGTCACCCATTCCTGTGAAGATAGTGGAGATGGCGACTTTGAATACAAAGCAAAAGGATTTGTCTGTTTCTTGGGATGAGTATCATCGTTCGATTGAACGTTTGGCATTGAAAGTCCACGAATCAGGTCTGCAATTTGATCATATTTTGTGCTTGGCTCGTGGCGGTCTCAGAATCGGCGACGTTTTCTCACGCTTGTTTAAGTTACCTTTGAGTGTACTCTCTGTTAGTTCTTATCGCGGTTCAGCTGGCCAAGAGCAAGGGCAAATACAGATTGGCGGTAGTGTAGCCAGCGTAGAAAAGAATCTTCGAGGTCGCGTTTTGCTGGTCGATGATCTGGTTGATTCCGGAGTTACTTTTAAAGAAGTCCAACCATGGCTGCGACTCCATTATCCGGAAATCACTGAGATGAAAAGTGCAGTTATTTGGGTGAAATCGGTGTCTGTTGTGGTTCCCGATTTTTATCTGGAATATCTCGAAGGCGCGCCATGGATACACCAACCATTTGAGATCTACGACACTTTAAGCTTTGATGATATTGGTGTTGGTAGTTCTGATAAACATTAAGTTCATCGTGAATTGAATTTAATTCTAAAAGACGGATTTCATTTATTTGTATATCCGTCTTTTTTCTTTTGCTGAGGTGTTGCCACTTGATTCATCGACCAAATTGAGTGAATTGTTACCAGGCAGTTTGATTACGCCAAAAGCGAGTGACGTTGAGTGAGATGCTCTTTGAAAATAAAAAAGCCGTTGACGAATCAACGGCTTTTCTAAGTAATGCTGGTGCCCACGGAGGGACTCGAACCCCCACACCCGAAGGCACATGGACCTGAACCATGCGCGTCTACCAATTCCGCCACGTGGGCAACGGAGACCGAGATTATAAAGTAAAGCCTTATAAAGTCAATGTATTTAAAATGGCGCGGCACTTTAGTTTTTAGAATATACAGCGCCTGTCAGCATTGATTTGTCGGGTCGTGATTGTCGATTCTGGCAAAGACTAGGTATTTTTTGTTTTACCCGATAAACTATGTTTATCCATTTTTGGTCATCATTTTTATGATCATATTTAATTTAGAAGAGACTTCATCGTTTTGAACAAACATCTTTATCCTATACCAAGCCGTGAAGATATTCTCGGCGTCTTGCGTGCTTCAAAAACAAGTTTGAAGGCAGCATCGATTGCAAAAAAATTAGGCGTCAAACCTGAGGAGATCGACGGCATGGCAAAAAGACTGAAAGCAATGGAGCGCGAAGGTCAGGTCGCGCAGGATAAGTTAGGAAATTTTTCTGCACTGGCGCAAGATAATTTAATCGTTGGTCGTGTCAGCAGTCATCGTGATGGCTATGGGTTCTTGACACCAGATGACGGTAGCCCAGATTTGTTTTTATCTGAGCGTGAGATGGGGCGTATTCTTAATGGCGATCGGGTCAGTGCACGTGTCGTCGGCACTGATCGAAAAGGTCGATTAGAAGGAAGCGTGTTAGAAATTCTTGAACGCGCTAATACCCACATCATTGGTCGTTTGATTCAAGAAAATGGTATCTGGCTCATTGCCCCCGAAGACAATCGAATTAATCAAGACATCTTGCTAGCAGGCTCACCAGGAAAGGCAAAAGCGGGGCAGGTTGTCAGCGTGGAGTTGATCGAGCAGCCAACCAAATATTCACAAGCGATTGGCAAAGTCGTTGAGATTCTTGGTGAGATTGATGATCCAGGAATTGAGATAGAAATTGCTGTGCGTAAGTTTGGCGTGCCACATGAATTTTCCGATGCTGCGCAAAAAGCCGCAAGTAAATTACCATTCGATGTTGGTCCTAAAGATTTAGAGGATAGAGTTGATCTGCGCGATATCGCACTGGTGACGATTGATGGTGAAGACGCGCGTGATTTTGATGATGCCGTGTATTGTGAGCCATGCAAAATTGGCCGTGAGAAGGGCTATCGTTTGTTGGTGGCAATCGCGGATGTTAGTCATTATGTGAAACCGAATGATGCGATTGATCAAGATGCCTTATTGCGCAGTACGTCTGTTTATTTTCCACGACGCGTGATCCCGATGTTGCCGGAAAAACTGTCGAATGGTTTGTGTTCTTTGAACCCGAACGTCGATCGTTTAACGCTGGTTTGCGATATGGTAATCTCGCTTGACGGTGAAGTGACAGCCTATCAGTTCTATCCTGCTGTCATTCATTCAGCTGCACGTTTCACTTACACCGAAGTTGCCGCAATTTTGGGTAACACCAAAGGACCGGAAGCGCATAAGCGCCTGCCTTTGGTGCCGCATTTGTTGCATCTGTATGAAGTATTCCAAGTGTTATTGAAAGCGCGTCACCGCCGTGGTGCAATTGATTTTGAATCGACCGAAACCTATATCGTCGCCAATGCCGCGGGCAAAATTGAAAAGATTCTACCGCGCACACGGAATGACGCACATCGCTTGATCGAAGAGTGCATGTTGGCTGCAAACGTTTGTGCAGCAAGTTTATTGCAGGAATTTGAACACCTCGGCGTGTATCGTATTCATGCTGGGCCGACCAAAGAAAAACTTACTCAAGTGCGTAATTTCTTGCGCCAAGTTGGATTAAATCTGATGGGAGGAGATAAACCTTCAGCTTCGGACTATGCGCAATTGATGGATAAGATTAAAAGTCGCCCAGACTCACAGTTATTGCAAACCATGTTGCTGCGTTCGATGCAGCAAGCGGTGTATAGCCCAGATAATATTGGTCACTTTGGTTTGTCTTATGATGCTTACGCGCATTTTACAAGTCCGATTCGTCGCTATCCTGATTTGCTGACACATCGTGCGATTAAGGCGATTCTGCTGGGTAAAAAGTACGAGCCTAAAGGAATCGATACTAGTATTTTAAATACCACCATCTCGAACGCAGCTCGCAAACAAATGGCCGTCGACAGAGCTGCTGGCAAAGAGCGCCAACAGAAAGAGCAAACTATTTGGGATATGCTTGGAACTCATTGCTCTGCCAATGAGCGGCGTGCTGACGAGGCGTCACGGGATGTTGAAGCTTGGCTCAAGTGTTATTACATGAAGAGTAAATTGGGCGAGGAATTTACCGGCACAATTTCAGGCGTCACGCAATTTGGTTTGTTTGTGCAATTGGATGAAATGTTCGTAGAGGGCTTAGTGCATATCACTGAGCTTGGCGCAGATTATTTTCAATTCGATGAAGCGCGTCATGAACTGCGAGGTGAACGCAGCGGTAAGCGTTATCAATTGACGGATAAGGTTAAAGTCGTGGTGAGCCGAGTTGATATTGATGCGCGAAAAATTGACTTGTCCTTAGCGACCAGTGCGGTGCCCAATAGATTCCCCAAAACACGCGAGTTGGAAGAAGTTGTTGAGCCACGCCAGACTAAACGTAGTGCTGCGAGCAAGATAGCTAAGTCTATCCCAGGTAAAGTGCAAAAGGACATGAGCACCTACGCCGAGACGCCAGTGAATAGACTTAAAGGCAAAAAAGTTGGCGTTGCCCCAAGCCGTAGCGAACGCAAAGTAAAGACGGTTCAGAGTAGTCGCAAAAAGCGTTGAATCTTGATCGCTTTTTCGATTTGTTGACGTGATTCAAGTCGAAAAATAGTCGATGCAAGTTCAGTGCATTAAATAGTACAAGTAATGAATATAGGGTTCATGAAGATTCACTTAGACGTGCTATAGAAATATGAGCTGTTTTCATTTTCATGAACCCAAGAATTAAACCCGTTAGAGAAATACACAATGAAAAGTAAAATGATTTTCGGCTTTCATGCCGTCACTTCCCGTCTTCGTCATGAAGCATCATCGGTAGAAGAAATTTATGTCGACAATGATCGTTCTGATCGTCGTATGCAAGAGCTCATTCACGCTGCCAAATCCGCAGGTATTCGGATTATTCAAGCCGATGATCAGCGCCTGTCAAATATTGTCGGAACCCGTCGCCATCAAGGTGTCGTGGCAAAAGCTGGTGAGCTATCTCTCGCTCGCAATCTCGATGAATTGCTTGATGCGATTGAAGGCCCACCATTGCTGCTGATTTTGGATGGTATTACCGACCCGCATAACCTCGGTGCATGTTTGCGCGTAGCTGATGGTGTCGGTGCGCATGCGGTGATTGCACCAAAAGATCGAGCGGTGGGTTTAAATGCCACTGCCGAAAAAGTCGCAAGCGGCGCGGCTGAAACAGTACCGTACATTACAGTGACCAATTTGGCGCGTACGATTCGTGATTTGAAAGAACGCGATATTTGGATTATTGGTACTTCTGATGATGTCGAAAAAACGATTTATGATGTCGATTTTAAAGGTGGTATTGCGATCGTAATGGGGAATGAAGGTGAGGGTATGCGCCGTTTGACGCGTGAGAATTGCGATATGCTGGTGCAAATTCCAATGATGGGTTCAGTTGAAAGCTTAAACGTGTCCGTTGCTTCTGGCGTTTGTTTATATGAGGCACGTCGTCAACGCATTGCAGCTCAGTAAGTCAACTATTTCGCTGAATGCCGTGAATATTTTGCTTTAATAGAAGCAAAAATTTAACAGCGTTCAGCGACAATTCTCAAAAAACATTACACTCCTGTTTTGTCTTTTTGCCCGAAGTTCAGTTCTGCACAATTTCTATGCATTCATTTCATCATCATGTTTAAGCAATTACGCGAAGATATCGCTAGCATCATTCAACGTGACCCCGCCGCTCGCAATACTTGGGAGGTCATTACCTGCTATCCGGGACTACAAGCAATTGTGATGCACACTTGGGCGCAATGGTGCTGGACTCATGGCATGAAGTGGTTGGGACGCTTTATCGCGCATCTTGCACGTATTTTTACTGGTATCGAGATTCATCCAGGTGCGACGATTGGAAAACGCGTTTTTATTGATCATGGATTTGGTGTGGTGATTGGCGAGACAGCGATCGTTGGAGATGATTGCACCATCTATCAAGGCGTAACGCTAGGGGGAACGTCGCTCACAAAAGGTGCTAAGCGTCATCCAACATTGGAGCAGGGCGTGATTGTTGGTGCTGGTGCAAAGGTTTTGGGGGGCTTTACGGTTGGTGCCGGTGCAAAAATAGGATCGAATTCTGTCGTTATCAAACCAGTTCCTGCAGGCGCAACTGCGGTAGGGAATCCTGCGCATATTGTCCAATCGAGCAAAGATAAAGATGCGGCCAATACCCCATTGAGCTTTAGTGCATATGGGCTTAGCACTAGCGGTGATGATCCGATTTCAAAAGCCTTCCGTCAGTTGACTGAGCATGTCTGTTCACAACAAGAACAAATTGAAAAATTGCGTGCTGCAGTTCAAGTCGCAGGTATCGTATGCGAGAAATCTTTGAATGAAAAGCGCATTGATGCTAAGGAAATTTCGCAATTGGTTGATTGAGTAAGACGAGGCTTTACTTGTACTGAGCGTCTGGTAACTCAGAGGTAAGTGAATTCTAAGTTGCCAGTAGAATCCAAGCCTAAGAAGCCGCCACGCCTGTTCGCGCCATGATCGTAATCCCAGTCGGGTAATACGTAACGTAAGCCATAGTTCTCTTGATGTATCGCATTCCGGTGGGTATGTCCGTGAATCAGTGTGGCACCGGGAAATTCTTGTAAGAGTGTTTTCACATCATCTTGATTAACATCCATGATTTGCATACTTTTGTTTTGCTGTTCTGCGTTGCTGGCCTGACGCATGCTAAGTATGATCGCCTTGCGTTCTGCTAAAGGTTTGGCGAGGAATGCAGATTGCCATCCAGCTTGACGTACCATTCCACGAAATTTTATGTAATCGAGGTCATCGGTACAAAGCGCATCGCCATGGGAAATGATGAAGTGGTGTTGGTCGATGTGAACTTGGGTTGGGTCTTCTAATAGCTGAACGCCTGATTGCTGTGCAAACATATGCCCGACTAAAAAGTCCCTGTTCCCAGCAAGCCAAAAAATCTTAACGCCGCTATCGCTGAGCTCACGTAACGCATTGATGATTTGACGGTTGTAACGATCGCTACAATCATCGTCTCCAGCCCAATACTCGAACAAATCGCCGAGCAGGTATAAGCGCTCGGCGTTGACTGCGATCTCACTTAGGAATCCAAGGAATACACTGGTGGTTTGTGGCAGAGAGTCTGATAAATGTATGTCTGAAACGAATAGAGCGTGAAACTTCTTTTGCGCGATATTTGTTGAGATGGGACTGGATTCGGACATTAAAGAGTCGTCTATTGTAATTGTTTAAGTTAACCGCGTAATAAAGTGAACTGAATTTAGTTTAAACAATTTCCGCCTTTTCAATTAGAATATTCTCGACTGGAACGTCAGCAAACAAAGCAGATCGTGTTGTTTTTGATGCTGAAATTTTGTCGACAACGTCTTTGCCCTCAACCACTTCACCAAACACGCAATAGCCCCATCCATCTTGGCCGGGGTAATCTAAGAAGTCGTTCTTGCTAGTATTGATGAAGAATTGCGCAGACGCAGAGTGAGGATCGCTGGTGCGTGCCATCGCCAACGCGTAACGCACGTTCTTTAAGCCGTTGTTCGCTTCATTTTCGACGTGACCATTCGTTGGTTTTTGCTTCATACCGACTTCAAATCCTCCACCTTGCACCATAAAACCAGGGATCACGCGGTGGAAAATTGTTCCTACATAATGACCGGACTCAACATAAGCTAAGAAATTTTTGACCGTCTTTGGTGCTTTCTCCGGATTGAGTTCAATTTTAATTGCACCTAAATTCGTGGTAAGTAGCACTGCCATAATGTCCCCTTTTTTTAGAAGTAATTCGTATTGTAATTGATTCGGCTGTTAATTTTAGAAGAGCGAAATGTCGAAATTTAACATTGGAGTTATTTGATTAATTTAACCGAAATAATCTTGATCATTGTTACGGGAACATTTTTATGGACGCTGAGCTCTGTGGTTGGTGCAGCTTTAATTTTCTCGACAACTTCCCAACCTTCAATGACCTTGCCGAAAGGGGTGTATCCAGCGGCAGCAACCAAAGCGCGTGAACGCGACATTGATACAGGTTCTCCGTTTTTCACGAGTTGGACGGGATCGCCATCAGGCACTGGTTGATAGTTGAGAAAATCATTATTGTTGACATTGATGTAGAACTGCGCCCGCGCTGAATTAGGATCACTTGTGCGAGCCATGGCGATCGTTCCGATATCATTTTTTAGTTCCTGTTCATAAGCGATCTTGGCTTCCGATATGACGGGTTTATCGGTCGGTTTTTCGCGCATCGCTGCATCCATGCCCCCGCCTTGGATCATGAAGTTGTCGATCACGCGATGAAATATTGTTTTGTCGTAGTGTCCTTTTTTTACGTAGCGTAAAAAATTTTCTACTGTTTTCGGTGCCTTCTCAGGATACAGTTCCAATACGATATTACCCATCGATGTTTTGATGATGACTTTAGGTAGTTCTTGGGCGGGTGAGAGAG
Organism: Affinundibacterium seohonense; assembly: GCF_014284305.1. Classification (GTDB taxonomy): domain Bacteria; phylum Pseudomonadota; class Gammaproteobacteria; order Burkholderiales; family Burkholderiaceae_D; genus Undibacterium; species Undibacterium seohonense. The sequence continues at coordinate 41,364 of NZ_JACOFW010000019.1, read as the reverse complement.
TGGCAAATAAAGTCAGAAAGCTGGCAGCACCAATTTGTAAAAAGTGACGGCGAATATGCATGAACATGTTTGACTCCTCTTTAAGTGATTCAAAAACTTAGTTTAGTTTTCAGTTAAATTAACTACCTGTACGTTCTTGTTTGATCAACCATTTACCATCTTGCTTGACCATGATTAGTGTTTTTCTACTACTCGCGACTAAAGCACCAGATTGATAATTTTGTCTGAATTTGACTGTAGCAGTATTGCCATCAACAGTGATGCTTGGTGAATCAATGTTGATTGCAATTTTTCCTTTACCTTCAATTCTTGAGCGACGTTCTTCCATCCAAGATTTGCGAGATTCGCCGTTGGGAGTCTGAAAATCTTTCGCATAATGAGAGAGATAAGCCTTAGTATTTTTTGCACTCCAGACATTGATCCAACGTTTGATGGCTTGCGCAATCTCAGCTTGTGCAACAGTATTTGAAGATGTTGATCTCGACGTTGACGTTGCAGTTGATACTTTACTTTCACTTTTTGAGGATTCTTTAACAAGTGCCTCTGTCTTAGTTGATTCTTTCGGTGTGTTTTTTACGATGTCACGCATCGGCTCTGGTTCAATTCGTGTGCCAGCAACTTGGTTTGCCTCTTCATAAAGAATTCGCCATTGTCCTGCTTCTTTGCCCCAATATTGACGTCGTTTAATTGTGCTAAGTCCCCGGTTTGTTTGAATATCTAAGGCGAAATTGCTGACAATAATCTCGTCGCGTCCAGGATATTTAAACTGAGATACGTCACGCAAAGTAAAAATGCCACCAAGTTTGCCAATACTCTGGGTTTGCTTGGCAAGCCATGCTGGAGCGGTGTCGTTGGCTGCACTTTTGAATTTCTGGCTGTATAGAGATAGTGTTTGGTTGGGATTCGATGACGCTAAATTTTGCTGCCATGTTTCAATCAACTTGCGAGCACTTTGTCGTTCGCTCATCCAATTCGCGCGCGAGATAAATTCTAACTTGTCACTAATGATCACTGGCGTTTTAGCGATATCAACCGTGCTAGAGATTTTCAGGAAATCTGGATTGGAAAGCACTATGCAGCCATCCGACGCAAGTGGTGCACGACTGTAATTGGTAGATGGAACTCCGTGTAACCAAATGCCGGACCCGCCGCGCCCCTTTAGCTTGTCCCACTCGTTCGGATAGTTTAATGGCAGAGCTCCAGGTCCATAGAAGTCCGGTAATTTTGCTCCAGGAAGGCGGTTGGTGATGTAATACACACCGAGAGGTGTGCGTTGGTCGCCTTCCTTGAACTTGTCCATGCCCAGTTTTCCCTGGCTGACATAATAATCGCTCAATAAGGTGGGAATGCCGCCTTTATTTTCATACAAATAAATCCTCGCACGCTTGGCATCCATCACAAGAGAGTAACGTTGTTCGTCACTCATTTGCAATAAGACGCTAGGCACGAGGTCTTTATTTGGTTTTTCCGTAATTGCCCGAAGTCGCGCAACGGCCTCTTCATTTAAATCTTTTAGTTTGTCAGTCGGTGCATTTGTAGCGGCACCGAAGCGTGTCACAGGACGGGTTCGCATGGCGATCAAATCGCCGCGAATTAAATGCGCCAAGTGAAAATTAGGGTAGGCGAGTAAGAGCTCATCAACTTTAGTTTGTGCTTTTCCCAACTCATTGTTCGCTAAGTACTTATAGGCTTCGATCAAGAGTAGATCAGGATTTGGGCCTGATTTGTCTGTTTGTACCTGAATTTTTTGTGGAGGATTATTATTTGCGGAAGCGAGATTGCCTTGTCCAACAAATAAAAATGCGGCAAATGAGATTGATGAGAAAAGGGCTCCAGCAGGCCGTAGTGCTGGAGCATTACTACGAGATAATAAATACATCAGTTGCCCGAACGCTCCTGCTTGATAAGCCATTTGCCATCTTGTTTTGACAGCACTAAAGTTTTGCGGCTGGTCGAAGACAGACGATCAGACGTGTAAAATTGCTTAAATTTAACAGTCGCAACATTACTATCTATGCTGATGTTCGGTGCATCGATACGCACGTTAATCTTTCCTTTTCCTTCAATTCTTGAGCGCCTATCTTCAGACCAGGTATTTCTGGATTCTCCATTTGGCGTTTGAAAATCTTTGGCATAGAAAGCCAAATATTTGGAAACGTTTTGATTGCTCCATGCTTTTGCCCAAGACTCAACGACATCCAAGACATTGTCTTTTTCATTGATTGCAGCTGTTGATTTCGTTACTGTAGGTGTTACAGGCTTTGGTTCAATAACTTTTGCTGGTGGTGTTGCTACCATCGCTGTATTTGGAATACTGGCAATGGGCGCTGGATTGCTGGTGTTGGTTTTAGGATTTGTACCACCTGTAGTATTGCCAATCAAGTTTTTAACTAAATTGAGTTTGAGCTTGGCGGTCGAATTAGCAGAGTCTAGTTGGAGAGCCTTGTCATAGGATTGACTAGCCAATTTTGCATAGACATCACCTAAATTTTCGTGTGCAGTACCATAAGTTGGGTTTGTACGAATTGCCATTTCTAAAGCCGCACTTGCTTTCAAATATTGTCCATTCGACGCATATAACACTGCCAAATTGTTATAAGGCTCAGGCAATTCCGGATAGTCATCTGTGAGCTTGCTGAAAATCGTAATAGCTTCAGCTGGCTTGTTCTGTTCCGTCAAAATAATGCCCTTTAAAAAGCGCATTTGAGCATCTTTCGGACGTTGAGCTAGTACCGCATCAATTTTCTTGATGGCTTCATTCAATTGCCCAGCTTTATACAGTTTGCTGGCGTCTAGTGCATCGTCAGCGTGCGCAAGTGGAAATAATCCAATGCTAAGGACAATGGCAGCAAATACGCTTTTTATTGAGTTTCGCATAATTTAACGTGAAGTTTTTCCAAATGATGGTGCTTCGATCGAGGCCGATCGCCGCAGTTGTATTTTTCTTGATGAAATTTATCAGGCGCAATCTTAACAAATAAACTTGGTGTCGCGTTGTACTGATTGCATATCGCCGTGAAAAAGTAGTGTGTTGGCTTCGTTCATAACTAAATTGTCGCCACAATGACAAAATAATAGTAGGTAACCTGTCGTTCATTTGGGAATGGTTCTTGGAGTTGGATGTTAAGGTTTTATCGCTCTTTTTCCGACGAAAAGTACCGTTCGCCTCTTATAAAAATAGGAATTCGCTGCCATTCTCTGGTTCTCCTCGTGTCGATTTTAGTTCTTTCCGCATCATTATCATGTAAAATTAACGGTTTTCTTTAATCGTTCCAGCGACTAAAGTTGCTCAAGTCAGGCTTTGATGATGTGTTGCATGGCTCTCTTTTGTATTACGGAAGATAATAAATGAATAAAAATAGTGGTGTCCGTAATGAACTGTTGCACGTTCCAGAATATTGGGAGAACGCGAAGTCAGAGTTAATGAAGCGTGATCGTATTTTACGAAAACTAATTCCGCAGTTCGGTGATTTGTATTTGCTTGGGCGTGATGATCCATTCACGACTTTGACGAGATCAATTATCGCGCAGCAAATTTCTGGTGTTTCTGCAAATGTTTTATGGGAAAAATTTTTGGGTGTTTGTCCGAAGCCAACACCGAATGAAGTGTTGGCCGCAGGTAAGGATCGGCTGTTGTCTTGTGGCTTGTCTAAACGTAAAACTGACTATATCCTTGACCTAGCTGGGCATTTTAAAGATGGTAGTGTGCATGTCGACAATTGGGCCGATATGACAGATGAAGCGGTGATTGCTGAGTTAATTCAGATTCGTGGAATTAGCCGATGGACTGCTGAGATGTTTTTGATTTTTAATTTGCTGCGTCCTAATATCTTGCCGTTAGATGATGCTGGCCTAGTTAGCGGGATTAGTAAGAATTATTTTTCTGGGGAACCAGTTTCACGTATCGATATTCGCGAAGTTGCTGCCAATTGGGAGCCTTGGCGAACTGTGGCTACATGGTATATGTGGCGTAGCTTGGACGAAAAAATAGCTTAACTTGACTCGATCAAGCTTATTTCTTTAACTCGTGTGGAATTTTTAAGGAGGCACGATGACTAAAACGACATTTCTGGGATTTGAGCAATCAATTGCTGAACTAGAAACAAAAATTGAAGAATTACGTTTTGTGCAGGATGATTCGGCGGTAGATATCTCAGAGGAAATTGATCGTCTCTCACAAAAGAGTCAGATGCTGACAAAGGACATCTATGCGAAGTTGACGCCATGGCAGGTATCACAAATTTCGCGCCATCCGCAACGTCCATACACTTTGGACTATATCTCTCAAATTTTTACTGATTTCCATGAGTTGCATGGTGATCGGGCATTTGCTGATGATTTAGCGATTGTCGGTGGTTTAGCTCGTTTTAATGGCCAAGCGTGTATGGTAATTGGCCATCAAAAAGGACGCGACACGAAAGAACGTGCTATGCGTAATTTTGGTATGCCGAAACCAGAAGGCTACCGTAAAGCGATGCGCTTGATGAAGTTAGCTGAGAAATTTGATATTCCAGTTTTTACCTTTGTTGATACGACCGGTGCATGGCCTGGCATTGACGCCGAAGAACGCGGACAATCTGAAGCGATTGGACATAACCTTTATGTGATGGCTGAGTTGAAAGTGCCATTGATTGCAACCATTATAGGAGAGGGTGGTTCTGGTGGCGCATTAGCACTCGCTGTAGGTGACGCGGTGCTAATGCTGCAATACGCAACGTATTCGGTCATTTCACCTGAAGGGTGTGCTTCGATCTTGTGGAAGACTTCGGAACGTGCTTCGGATGCAGCGGAAGCGTTGGGTTTGACCGCCAATCGTTTGAAAGCCATGGGTTTGATCGATAAAATTATTAATGAGCCACTTGGCGGGGCGCATCGGGATCCAAAGCAAATGTGTGCTTTAGTTAAGCGTGCCTTGGCAGATACATTACGTCAGTTCCAAGGCATGAAAACAAAAGAATTGCTTGCGAATCGCCATGAGAAATTGATGAGCTACGGTAAATTTAAGGAAACCCGAGTTTCTGAATGAGCGATCTGCTCTGTCATAGTGTCAAGGAATTAGAACAAAGTTTTTTTGCTAAACTCTCTAGCATTATTCAATCTCAAGCTCTTAATTGTAGGCAATCGGGGATCGCGATTGCCTACAGTGGTGGTCTTGATTCCACTGTCCTCTTGGTTTTATCCACTCTTTTTGCCAAGCGGGAGCAAGTTCCTCTTTTCGCTTACCATGTCAACCATGGATTGAGTCCTAATGCAGCTCGGTGGTTGGAGCATTGTCGCGCCATTTGTGATTCTTTGAAAATACCGTTTAGAGCCGAGCAAGTTGTACTTGAGAATCAAGGACAAGGCATTGAAGCTGTCGCCAGAAGCGAACGTTATCTAGCTTTGGGCCGAATGTGTCAACGCGATCAAGTCAACTTTCTGCTGACTGGACATCACCTTGATGATCAAGCCGAAACAATGCTGATGCAGTTATTTCGTGGTACAGGCTTGCGTGGACTTGCTGGTATGGATGAATACAATTTTGCGCCTGATTTATTGGGTTCTCCTCATATTTTACTAGCGCGTCCATTGTTATTTGAATCCAAAAATACGATTCAAAGTTATGCCAATGCAAATAAATTGTCAAATGTCGATGACGAATCAAATTTTGATATTTGTTTCACACGTAATGCAGTTCGTCACCTATTAATGCCAAAGATAGAAGAATTTTATCCTGGTTTTTCAGAACGGTTATTACGTACATCCAGCCATGTACGTGCCGCACAAGGTCTTTTGGATGAAGTTGCGATTAGTGATTTACGGGAATGTGAGCAAGATAATACGTTGAATTTGGGTTTTCTTCGTGAACTTACACAAGATCGTTTTACAAATGTGTTTCGACATTGGTTAACCATCAATCGAGTACAACTCCCATCAACCTCGAAAATTACGGAAATTCAGTTTCAGCTTCTAAATGCACGTAATGACGCTCGTGTCGCCATTCGACATGGCAATTTTTCGATTTGTCGTCATGATCATAAAATCTATTTGGAAGAGCATCCTGATGTGAGTCTGCACCATGGGGAAATCAGTTTTACTTGGAATGGAGAGCATATGAAATATTTTCCAGAGCTAAGGGGAACGCTCATATTTCAAGAAAGTGCGGTTGGCATTGATGAGGATTTACTCAAACAATCAGTGATGACGGTGCGTCAGCGTCAGCAGGGGGCGCGTTTAAGATTAGCGAAAAATCGTCCATCTCGGGATTTGAAAAGCCACTTTCAAAGTCAGCGTATCCCATTTTGGCAACGTGAGAAATTGCCATATATATATATTGAGGAGCAGTTATTTTTTGTCGGATTGCTTGGTATTGACGCCGCATTTTTGTCGGAGAACATGATTAATTCGGACATGAACAGAGTGAAATTACAATTGATTTGGGAACCTGATCATTGTGCAAATAAAGTTAATTTGAAAGATGGGTTTTAAAATGAAAAGGCAAATTGTTCTTGATACAGAAACAACTGGCTTAAATCCTCGGTTGGGTAATAGGGTGATTGAAATTGGTTGCGTTGAACTATCTAATCGTAAACTTACTGGAAATAATTTTCATCGATATATCAATCCTGAGCGCGATTCTGAAGAAGGCGCATTAGCAGTTCATGGATTAACCACAGAGTTTTTGAGTGATAAGCCCACATTCCCTCAAATAGTTGATGAGTTTTTAGAGTTTGTTCGTGGCGCTGAGTTAGTTATTCACAATGCTCCGTTTGATATGGGTTTTTTGAATGCGGAGTTTGAGCGCTTAGGTTTATCGAAGCTCGAGGTTTACGTAGATGGCGTTATTGATACTTTGGTCCAGGCCAAAGAATTGCATCCCGGTAAACGCAATTCTCTGGATGCACTTTGCGATCGTTACGAAGTGTCAAATTCACATCGCAAGTTGCATGGAGCCTTACTTGATGCTGAATTGTTGGCAGATGTTTTCTTGGCTATGTCGCGAGGGCAAAACAGTTTTAGTATCGAGATCAATGAAGAGCCAAGTATCGTTATTGTAGAAACGATAGAACTAGATGAGACGGATCGTGATGTTTTGGTTCAATATGCTGATCCCCATGAGCAAAGTGAACATGGGGCGCTGCTGCAAGATATAGGTAAAGCCTCCCAAGGAGCATGTATCTGGCAACTTGGTATAAATAATGAAAATTAATGTTGGCATGATTTATATAACTTGATTCATGGGCGTTCGTACAATAGTTTTTAAGTAAGGTGTTTTATCTGAATTTAATTTTCGTTGAGAAATATTTTTGTTTATTTGAAAGTTTCGACAGAAAACCAACAGAAATAATTGAAATAAATTTCATCGCCACCCTAAAGTGGCGATTTTTTTTGCCGTTAATAAGAAAAGCAGGAGTAAGAAAAAAGTCTTAAAAATATTTTGAGTTTGGCCTAAAGTTTTTCTAAAGCTTGCCGTTAATATGTTGTAGGTAAAGTTTACGTATTGATTTTATTTTGTAAGGTCTTGTTTTCATTAGATTTAATTTTTAAGTGCTTCATTTTGTTAAATCTAGACGTCAATTAAAAATCACTTCATAAAAAAGTGATTTGTTCTAAATAATCCAATGTAGGATGAATTCCTATTGGATTTTTCTTGTTTTTCTTCAGTAAATTCCATTGTTCTGCTGATACACCCATTTTTCGTCAGGTACCACAATCTGTCTCACTGGCAACACATTTCGCTAGGGCAAATAAGTGGGAGTGCTAAAATGACACCAAATGATATGATGGCTGAAATTCGCGACGCAAACTTAAGTTATCTTATGTTGGCTCAACAAATGATCCGCGCCGATAAGGCGACCGCGATCTTTCGTCTGGGTATCAGTAAAGAAATCGCTGATTTAATCGAAGGTATGAATAATGCTCAGATCTTAAAGTTGGCCGGTTCTAACATGATGCTTGCACGTTTCCGCTTTGAAGATAGTTCAATTCTTTGCATGCTGACAAATTACAATAAAGAACGAAGCCTCGCCCATTCGCACGCCGCGATTTTAATGGCGGGCCAAAAAGTCGAAGAAATTGCTTGATTGTTTTGTTATCAGATTTTAGTCGGGGGTGGAATATGGCTACGAAGAGTATCGTAAATGAAGCTAATGAAATTCAATTAGCGGTTGATTTGGTGAATTTGGGCGCGCGCCTACAGTTACTTGAGTCTGAAACCTCATTATCTAGAGAGCGCCTGTTAAAAATTTACAAAGAGCTCAAAGGGGTTTCTCCACCAAAAGGGATGTTGCCATTTTCTACCGACTGGTTTGTTACCTGGCAACCAAATATTCATTCTTCTTTATTTATGAATATATTTAAATATCTGCGTGATCATGCTGGAGTTGATGGCATTCATGCGGTTGTGAAGGCTTATAAACTCTATCAAGAGCAGTTGCCAACTCCAGAAGGTGATGAGCCTGTCCTATCTTTAACTAGGGCATGGACTCTGGTGCGTTTTTTTGAAGGCAATATGTTGTCGTTTGTTAAATGTAAACAATGTGGCGGCCAATTTGTCGGGCATACCTTGGACTTGCATGATCACTATGCATGTGGTTTGTGTCACGTACCTTCTCGTGCTGGTAAAACAAAAAAACATCGTGCGGCGGAGGCCGAGCGCGTATTAAATTAGTTTTTTTGATTTCCTCCTGGTTTCTGATGCTATGATTTTCAGAAATATATCTTGGAGGTAAAAGCTTTGAAATCATTGGTTGCTGTCAAGGCGCTATTTTTGCAGTTAAGTTCATTTTTTTTGATTTTTGTACTGTTAAGTTTTTTATCTTCAACACTTCAAATCTCTTTCTCTGTTTTACACCTCCTTATTTGCCATGCCTTGTGTGCCGCCCTCGCGGCATTTTTATTGAGATTTGACTGGTGGTGGGTGCCGATTCAGTTTCTCTTTCCATTGTTTGCCTATTTTTTGTCGGCATTCACGATCCCGCCGTACATCTACTTCTCCATATTGCTGATGTTCACTATGTTGTTTTGGTCGACATATCGAACGCAGGTTCCATATTATCCATCGCGGTCAGCGTTGCTGATACCTATCTTGGAATTGATGGAGGGAATGAAGAGCCCAAGATTTATCGATGTCGGTAGTGGCTTGGGTGGCTTGTTGATTAAGCTCGCTGATAGCCGAAAGGATGCAAGTTTTTTTGGAATTGAGATTGCGCCCCTTCCATGGTTGCTAAGTCATCTCAGGGGGCGTCTATTGAAGTCAAGTGTCAGTTTTGAATTTGGTGATTTTTATGATTTAGACTTTTCAGACTTTGATGTTATTTTTTGTTACCTCTCACCGGCCGCAATGCCGTCGATTTGGGCGAAAGTTGAATCCGAAATGGCGCCAGGTTCTATTTTTTTGAGTTATGAGTTCATTGTTCCCTTTGTCGATCCTGATTTTTCTTTGCAAATCGAAAGCGATGGAAGGTATTTGTATGGATGGCGGATATAATGAAACAACAAAAATATATTTTTTGGGCAATATTTTGGAAAATGTTGCCTAATGTTATGTGATCGCTGGTATTCTTAAGTCGTAGCTCGAAAACCATGTCAATTCTGGATCAACCTGTTTAAGGAGTTTAACTCGTGTTAGTGATTGTGGGTTATATCGTTGTTTGTGGTTCCGTATTCGGTGGTTTTGTTTTAGCCGGTGGACACATGGCTATTCTATTTCAGCCGATTGAACTCTTGATGATTGGTGGCGCTGCTGTTGGAGCATCTCTAGTTGGAAATAATTCGAAAACATTAAAAGCATCATTGAAGGCATTGCCGGGAATTTTCAAGGGTTCTAGTTACAACAAGGCGATGTATATGGAGCTCATGACGATGCTTTTTGACGTTTTGACAAAAATTCGAAAAGAGGGGTTGATGTCGATTGAAGGGGATATTGAGAAGCCGGAAGACAGTCCATTGTTTAGTAAGTATTCGTTGGTCGTGTCAGATCATCATTTAATGGAGTTTTTGAGTGATTATCTACGATTAATGGTGTCTGGAAATATGGACGCGTTTCAAATTGAGAATCTAATGGATAATGAGTTGGAAACGCATCACCATGAAGGCGCGATGCCTGCACATTTTATGGCGAAACTTGGTGATGGTTTGCCGGCTTTCGGGATTGTTGCTGCGGTGATGGGTGTTGTACATACAATGGAGTCGGTTGGTATTCCGCCTGCTGAATTAGGGATTTTAATTGCTAAGGCGCTAGTTGGGACATTTTTAGGTATTCTATTGGCGTATGGTTTTGTAGCACCGATCGCCAGCTTAATGGAGCAAAAATTGGAGGAGTCCTCGAAAGCTTTTCAATGTGTGAAGGTCACACTTTTGGCGAGTTTGAATGGCTACGCTCCAGCACTTTCGGTTGAATTTGGACGCAAGGTACTTTACTCCACTGAGCGACCAACGTTTTCCGAGTTGGAAGAACACATTAAGCAGTCAAAATCAAAGTAATAGCTAGCGAATAGATATGGCAAACGAAGAATTACGTCCGATTATCGTAAAGCGAATCAAGAAGGTTGCAGGTGGTCATCATGGTGGCGCTTGGAAAATTGCTTATGCCGACTTTGTTACCGCGATGATGGCTTTTTTCTTGTTGATGTGGTTATTGGGGTCAACAGCGAAAGGTAATTTACAAGGGATCGCCGAATATTTTCAAACGCCACTCAAGGTTGCAATGTCTGGTGGTGATGGCAGTGGTGATAGTTCAAGCGTGATCAAAGGCGGCGGAAAAGATCTGTCACTAAAAGATGGCCAAACAAAAAAAGGCGATATCGAAGCCGCAAAGAAAACATACAACTTGCAGGCTGCTGAAGCCGCTCTGGCGAAAATTGATGCGGAACGGCTGAAAGGTCTGAAGAGTAAAATTGAGGCGGCGATAGAATCAAATCCAATACTGAAGCAATTCAAAAAACAATTGTTACTTGATCTTACTTCTGAAGGATTACGCATACAGATGGTCGATGAAAAAAATCGTCCTATGTTCGCCTCTGCTAAGGCGGAACTTCAACCTTATACCAGAGAAATTCTTCGTGAGATTGGGCTTGCATTGAATGAGGTTCCTAACAGAATCAGTCTCTCTGGTCATACCGATGCAGCGCCGTATGGCAGTGGTGAAAAGGGTTACAGCAATTGGGAATTGTCAGCTGATCGTGCCAATGCTTCTCGTCGTGAATTAATTTACGGCGGCATGGATGAAACGAAAGTACTACGTATCGTTGGCCTGTCATCGTCTGTTTTGTTTGATAAGGAAGATCCACTAAATCCAATTAATCGACGCATTAGCATTATTGTGATGAATAAAAAGGCTGAAATTTCAGCATCGCAAGATGGAGGGGAAGTCGATTTAGGTAAAATTGATGTCCCACTCGAAACTAAAAAGTGAAATGGCTCATTAAACGCATCATAAATTGCAACGATCATGTTGCAGAATGGGACGCTGAAGATGTCGAAGAAAAAAAACTTGGGCTCGCAAGTTAAGCAACTGTTGTCAGGGGTTTCTGACCACGGTGTTGCGCATCTGTTAGAGGTGGAAACGGACCTGGTTCAAACCACAATTCTGTTGGCAGAAGCTATTGAGAAGTTGGGTGAAAATTTTTTAGATTTGCACTCTTCAATTACTTCTCAGGAAGCGCAAATACTTGAGCTGGTCAATACTGGCTTAATTCCTAAAGATAATGTTGATAAATTGGCGAAGATTCAAACAGATATTGCGGTGCATATCAATCGTGCTGTAACTAGCCTGCAATTTCAAGATTTGACAAGCCAATTAATTTCTAGGACGGTGCAGAGAAGCGCGGGATTGCGTGAACTGCTTTCGACTTTGGACGTCGTTGGTAATGTTATTCCTAGTGATGGTGGCATGGATGAAATTTCTCAGGTATTGACGGAAATCACTGACAAACTCGAACAGCAAAGTATCGAGCTTAAGAGCTTGTTGCGTAAAACAGTAAATCAACAACATTTAAACAGCGGTGATATCGAATTGTTTTAAGTACTAATTAAAGTGTGAGTTTTCACGATTTTTCTCAATGGAGTGATGATGGCCAAAACAATTTTAGCGGTTGACGATTCTGGATCTCTGCGTCAAATGGTGGCATTTAGTTTGAAGGCTGCCGGATATCAAGTAATCGAAGCCATCGATGGTCAAGATGGACTTGAAAAAGCCAAGAATCAAGTCGTCGACTTAGTACTCACTGACCAAAATATGCCACGTATGGATGGCCTGACTTTGATTAAGTCGTTGCGCGCTTTGCCAACATATCAGCGGGTTCCGATTTTGATGCTAACGACGGAATCTAGCGACGATATGAAAGCAAAAGGTCGAGCAGCAGGGGCCAATGGTTGGTTGGTAAAACCATTTGATCCACAAAAGCTGACTGAAGTGGTAAAGAAAGTTATTGGTTGATACGAAGAGATATTTGCCAAATATTTGTGTGAACAATGGGGTGAGATAATGACGATTGACATGAGTCAGTTCTTCCAGGTTTTTTTTGATGAGGCTGAAGAACTTCTCGCCGAGATGGAGAAGTTATTATTAGGCGTTGAAATTTTATCTCCAGATCCTGAAGATTTGAACGCGATTTTTCGTGCTGCCCATTCAATCAAAGGCGGCGCATCGACTTTCGGTCTGTCCGATATGACGGAAGTTACGCATATTTTAGAAAATTTGCTGGACAAGATTCGCAAAGGTGAAATGCATTTAACTGCAGAACATGTTGATGCGTTTTTAGCTGCAAAAGACATACTTAAAATGCAGCTAGATGGACATCGATTGGGGACTGCGGTTGATCTTGATGCTGTTGCTGACGTGAGAATGTTATTGCAGTCCTTTGTGCAGGACGATCTTGCGCCCAAGGCGGTTCCTGCTTTAAGTCTGGCACATATTAGCCTATCCTCAAAAGAGCATGAGACATATCATCACTGTTTCAGAGTGAGCTTTAATGATGTAAAAGTAGCAGATCTGGATCTCCTAACTTCTGAATTGAGTCTTTTAGGACTTGCGCGAAGCGAAAAAACTGAGCAAGGTCTTGATTCTATTTTGCTCAATACCAATGGTACGGAAGACGATATTTTTGCTGTCTGTTCATTTATTGTAGATGCCGACAAAATGAGCATTCAGAGTGAACAGTCAGCTCAAGCAATAGGTGTAGAAAAACAACTTACTGAAGATGAGTTGGGCTACGGTTTCTTTGAACCGATAGAGTCGATGTTCCCACCTTTAGAAAATCAAGATGCTTCTGACAAAGCCAAATTAGAAGCAGAAAAAGTCGCTCAGCAAGAGCTCGCTGCGATTCAAGCAAAGAATCATCACAAAAAAGAATCTGAGAAGAGTCATGGTGCGCAGGAATCTACGACGATTCGTGTGGGTATTGAAAAGGTTGACCAGATCATTAATCTTATAGGTGAGTTGGTTATTACCCAAGCTATGTTGACGCAGCGTACTCAGGATCTTGATCCGGTTTCGAATGAGCGTTTGCTGAGCAGCGTTGCGCATCTCACGCGCAATACTCGAGATTTGCAAGAAGCGGTGATGTCCATACGGATGATGCCTATGGATTACGTTTTTTCTAGATTTCCACGTATGGTGAGAGATCTTGCTTCTAAACTAGGCAAAAAAGTCGAATTTGTGACTTATGGTGCTTCAACTGAGTTAGATAAGGGCTTGATTGAAAGAATTGTTGACCCTTTGACGCACCTAGTACGTAATAGTATTGATCATGGAATCGAAATGCCAGCGACCCGCTTAGAAAGTGGAAAAAGTGAAGCTGGTAAGTTGTCACTGTCCGCTGTGCATCAAGGTGGAAATATCGTAATTGAAGTGTGTGATGACGGTGGTGGATTGCATCGTGACAAAATTCTAGCAAAAGCAAAGCAAAGTGGGCTTGCCGTTTCTGATTCCATGTCGGATTCAGACGTGTGGCAGTTGATTTTTGCGCCAGGATTTTCGACTGCAGAAGTTGTGACGGATGTTTCTGGGCGTGGCGTCGGTATGGACGTCGTTAAACGGAATATCACGCAAATGGGCGGTGTCGTTGATATTCGTTCGGCGAAAGGTTTTGGAACCACGATCACAATTTCCTTGCCTTTAACTTTGGCTATTTTGGACGGTATGTCTATCAAAGTTGGTGAAGAGATTTATATATTGCCATTAGGTTTTGTTGTAGAGTCTTTACAACCTCAAATTGAAGATATTAAAGAAATTAACGGCAAAGGGCGGGTAATCAAAATTCGTCACGAATATCTTCCTTTAATACCATTGTTTGAAACTTTCAATATAGTTCCAAAACACACAGATCCTGCTGATGGCATTACCGTCATTGTCGAGGTCGATGGAAAAAAAGCGGCTCTATTTGTCGATGATCTGGTAGGTCAACAACAAGTTGTTGTAAAAAATATCGAGTCAAACTATCGCAAGATTCCTGGCATTTCGGGCGCCACAATTTTAGGTGATGGCGGTGTTTCCTTTATTTTGGATGTGGCAGCAATATTGCGCTCGGTACGTTAAATTTTTTGAGATTAATAAGTTTTAAGAGGAATTGATCATGATACAAAACTCAGATGGCTTAGGTAAGAAAATACAATCCGAGAATGGCGACCTTACTACGCATGAGTTCTTAGCTTTTACTCTCGGAAATGAAGAGTATGGGATTGATATTTTAAAGGTTCAGGAAATTCGTGGATACGAGGCTGTGACCAGGATCGCCAATGCACCCGAGTTTTTAAAGGGTGTCATTAACTTGCGCGGAATTATCGTACCAATTGTTGATATGCGTATTAAGTTTAATTTAGGTACGCCGACCTATGATCAATTGACCGTGGTGATTATTCTCAATATTGGTACTCGAGTGGTTGGTATGGTGGTCGATAGCGTGTCAGACGTGATGACACTGCTTCCTGCACAGGTTCGTCCTGCTCCAGAGATGAATACGACATTTAACAATGATTTCTTGATTGGCCTTGGTACATTAGAAGAGCGTATGTTGATATTGGTTGATATCGAAAAATTGATGTCTAGTCCTGAGATGGGTCTAATGGATCACGCGGATTGAGTATAACTGCTCTGAATTGCAGGAAATTTTTGGGAAGTGGAAAAAACGAATGGCAAAGCCAGCAGATCGATCCGACGGTGAGAAAGAGTTTACATTCAACAATCGCGATTTTGATCGTGTACGTAGTTTGATTTATCAACGTGCTGGAATCTCTTTGTCGGATAGTAAGCAGGAAATGGTGTACAGCAGGCTTGCGAGAAGACTGCGTGCCACGGGAATAAACTCGTTTTCTATTTATCTAGATATGCTGGAACGAGAGATTAATAGCAATGAATGGGAGTCATTTACGAATGCGTTGACGACGAATTTAACTTCATTTTTTCGTGAAGAACACCATTTCCCGATTTTGGCTGAACATGTAAAGAAGAAATCCGGACATTTAAGAGTTTGGTGTTCCGCTAGTTCGACGGGAGAGGAGCCATATTCGATTGCGATTTGTATTTGTGAAGCATTGGGAACTATTAAGCCCAATGTAGAAATAATTGCGACCGACATTGATACCAATGTACTTAGCGTTGCGGCACGAGGTGTTTACAACGCGGATAGAATCGAAAAATTGCCGAACGATATTGTTCGAAAGTATTTTTTGAAAGGCAGAGGGAAAAATGAAGGTACTGTTCTGGTAAGGCCGGAGCTAAGACAGCTAATTAGTTTTGAGTCACTAAATTTGTTGGAAGATCGTTGGAGCTTAAGTGGTGAGTTTGATGCAATTTTCTGCAGAAATGTCATGATTTATTTTGACAAGCCAACTCAATCTAGCATCTTAAAGAAATTTGTACCGCTGTTGAAGTCCGATGGTTTATTGTTTGCAGGTCATTCAGAGAATTTCTTATATGTTTCTGATGATTTTAAATTGCGCGGCAAAACGGTTTATGTGTTGGCGAGTCAAGAAGATAAACGTAAGAAGTCGAATTCTTATGATTTAAATAAAGGGTGATCCATGAGTCAGTTTAGTGAAGAACACTTTGCCACTAACGTTTATTATGATCGCACTTTTGATTGTGATGCGGCTAAGATTTTACCTGGGGAATTTTATTTTACCGGGAAAGACATGTTGATTGTGACGGTTTTAGGATCGTGCGTATCAGCTTGTATTCGTGATCGTGTTTCCGGTGTCGGTGGCATGAATCATTTTATGCTACCTGATGGTGGTGAGAACTCCGAAAACCCGGTGTCGGCTTCGATGCGCTATGGAACTTACGCCATGGAAGTATTGATTAACGAATTGCTGAAAGCTGGAGCTCGCCGAGAAAATATGGAGGCGAAGGTTTTTGGTGGTGGTAATGTATTGCGTGGTTTCACTGCCATTAATGTGGGTGAAAGAAATGCGAAATTTGTATTGGACTATCTGCGGATGGAAAGAATGCGAGTGATTGCGGAAGATTTAAATGATATTTATCCGCGTAAAGTGTACTTCTTTCCGAGGACCGGTAAAGTTTTGGTGAAAAAGTTAAAAGTTGAGCATAACGATACTTTGAAAAAACGTGAACTCGATTATGCAAGTCGATTGAAAAGTGCGCCAGTTGGTGGTGATATTGATTTATTTTGATCCAATTTATTCGTGAAATTAGCGCCATCAGAGTTATTCTGAAACCAGACAGTTGCGTACCGTGAGGGCAGAATGAAAATTAAAGTATTGATCATCGATGATTCTGCGCTGATACGAAGTATCTTGAGTGAAATCATTCGCTCACAGAACGATATGGAAGTAGTTGGCGTGGCGCCTGATCCTTTGGTTGCAAGGGAATTAATTAAACAATGTAATCCCGATGTGCTGACCTTAGATGTTGAAATGCCAAAAATGGACGGCCTCGATTTTTTAGAGAAGTTAATGCGATTGCGTCCAATGCCTGTGATTATGGTGTCGTCCTTAACTGAACGTGGGTCCGAAATTACGATGCGTGCATTAGAGTTGGGGGCAGTTGACTTTGTGACTAAACCCAAGCTTTCGATTCAAAGCGGCATGTTGGAATATGCTCAAGTCATCACTGACAAAATTCGTGCAGCATCGAAAGCAAAAATTCGGTCGAGAGCGGTTAGTACAAGTGCTGCAACGTCGCAGGCACATGCAGTGCTTCCCTCAGTAAGGAACCCATTAGTTAGTAGTGAAAAGTTAATCATTGTCGGTGCTTCAACTGGTGGAACCGAGGCCATCAAAAATTTTCTAAGTCAAATGCCTTCGGATTGTCCGGGTATTTTGATCACGCAACATATGCCAGAGGGGTTCACCAAGTCGTTTGCTAAGCGTTTAGACGGTTTGTGTAAAATTTCGGTTTCTGAAGCCGTCGGTGGTGAGCGTATTTTGCCAGGACATGCCTATATTGCACCTGGTCATTCGCATCTGTTGCTTGCTCGTAGTGGTGCGAATTATGTTACTGAATTGAGTGACGACGCGCCAGTAAATCGACATCGTCCATCTGTCGATGTTTTGTTTCGCTCCGCGGCCAAGTACGCCGGTAAAAATGCTGTCGGTGTTATTTTAACTGGGATGGGAAAAGATGGTGCCGAAGGAATGTTAGAAATGAAGAATTCTGGGGCGTACAATTTTGCGCAAGATGAAGCGAGTTGTGTGGTCTTTGGCATGCCAAGGGAAGCAATTGCTGTTGGTGCCGTCAATGATATCGCGCCATTAAATGAGCTGCCACATCGTGTTTTGCAGTATTTAGATCAGCATGGCAGTCGTGCACTGAGGGTTTAAGTAAAAAATGTAGTTATGGATGTAAAGAAGTACCCAAAGATGTTTATATAACCGATAATATGGTCTACGGTCCTTGTGATTTTATGGAGTAAGTTATGGCTGATCAAAACCTCAAATTTTTAGTAGTTGACGATTTTTCGACGATGCGTCGTATCGTACGTAATCTGTTGAAGGAACTTGGGTATTCGAACGTCGATGAAGCGGAAGACGGCGCGCTTGGTTTGGCAAAGTTAAAGAGTGGTGATTTTGATTTTGTGATTTCAGATTGGAATATGCCCAACATGGATGGCCTCACTATGTTGCAACATATCCGCGCGGATCCAGCTTTAGCCAAATTGCCGGTATTGATGGTGACGGCAGAAGCGAAGAAAGAAAACATTATTGCAGCCGCGCAAGCGGGAGCAAATGGCTATGTTGTAAAACCATTTACCGCAGCAACGTTAGATGAAAAACTTTCCAAAATCTTTGAAAAATTAGGCAAGCCTGCATAGCGCTGAGATAGAGTTTCGGAGCGAAAGTGGAAATCGATCTTGGCGTTCATTCTCAACACGACGAATTGTAAAGACGTGTAGGTCACTTCACTAGAGTGCTTCATGATAGCTTTCGCGGGTTGGGATTGGATAAGTTATTTGAGCGTGCTACTTAGGATGTTTCGGATGCGCGTGATCGACTCGATTTCGTTGTGAGAGCGTCAGTGAAGGCGGTACGTGGGGCATTAAATGCGACCGTTGCTGCGATTTTTCACTAAGCAATGGATGTTGATGTGCGATCCTTACTGCTCAGTCTTAGCAACTGATCACTTTCGTAAAACGAAAGCACACTTGATTGATGTTGTGATTGTGTAATGTTTTCAGGGATTGACTAAGCAAATTGTTAGAAAAATCACTGAGCTGATTCAGAATGTCGAACAACAATTTGTTCAGTTATTGATTGAGTATTCTTCCGGCAAAGTAGAGCGTTCTCGTATGGTTGGCCTTCTAATGGGGCACAAATAACTCAGAGGCAAGTTTGACGTTGTCACTTATGCGGGCAGGTTGATGATCGGTTAGGCAGCCTTAGTTTCTAATAATTTAATAATTAAAATTTATGAGTGATGTAAAGTTCATTGTTCGGGAGCCATTGCTTGACCCTTCACAACGTGTGATTGGTTTTCAATTGTCGTGGCAAGATAATGCAAAGACCGCTGAGCTTGATACTGCTGCGTTAAGTTCGTTAATGTCTTTTGTTGCAGATGAGTTTAATGACGATGAAAAAGGTTTCTTGCTAGGTGATAGCCTCATTTTTTTGGAAGCTGTCCCAGGCTTATTACAAGCCGAAGGTTTACGTCAACTGTCCCCCAAAAACACTGTCCTAATTTTTTCTAAGCGCTATTTCGGTGATGAAGTTGCGCTTTCAGCTATCAAAGAGCTGCGGGCTTTAGGCTTTGGTATTTGCCTTAAAAATGCGGATATTTCTGCATTGGAACGCTCGTTCTTTTCATTGATTACGCACTTTGAAGTGCAGTTGGACGCTAGTAACTTGGCGGCGCAAGCGAAAATGTATGCTGCACTAAAACAATCCAATGTGCAGATGGTCGCCCGCAATGTCGGAAGTTGGCAAGATTTCGATGCGTGTGCCGCGTTAGGGCTATCTAGTTTTGTTGGAAAACTACATTTGACGCCGAGGCCAAATGTTGCGCAAAAAGGCTTAAATACGACTCAAACAACGATTCTGCAGCTAATGGAAATGATCCGCAAAAATGCGGATATCCAACAATTAGAAACCGTCGTCAAACGTGATGCTGCTTTGGCCTATAAATTATTGAGATATATTAATTCTGCAGGCTTTGGTTTGCGAACTGAGGTGCAGTCACTAAAGCATGCTGTCACCATTTTGGGCTATAGCCCCTTGTATCGTTGGCTCTCTTTGTTGTTGGCAACCGCTAGTACGAGTGGTAATTCTCCAGTGCTTTTAGAAACGGCAATTGTGCGTGGTCGCTTTGCTGAGATCCTTGGGCAGCCGTTTATGTCTAAGAGTGAAGCGGAAAATTTATTTGTTGCGGGTATGTTTTCTTTATTGGATCGCTTGTTGGGAATTCCGATGGAAGAAGTCTTGTCAACGATTCAGCTGCCTGAACCTGTGGTAGAGGCCTTGGTATCAAGAAGCGGCGTTTATGGCCCTTATCTTGCACTGGCTGAAGCCTGTGAATTAAATAGCATGTTAGTGTCTTCGATTGCAGAAACGCTCAAAGTGTCTCCTATTGATGTGAATAAGGCGCATTTATCTGCATTGGTTTGGGCTAAAAATATTTCTGCAGCCGCCTAAGTAATTCCCCCTGTTTTTGCCTATCGATTCAATCCTCAGATTTTTCTCTGATGTTTGAGTCGTTAGCGCGCAGTTTGTCTTCAATCGTTTTCTTCTCAATCGCTCTCTTATTCTCTTGGAAAAGAGGGTGGAATCCCATTCTATTCATCCGATCTCCTTGACCTGATTTCGTGAATAATTTGTCCTAGGGAAATTAAATTATATTTCCATCGAAATTGGATGAACAATGGCTGACGACAGCGGATTAGAACGGACCGAACCGGCATCGCCCCAGCGACTTGAAAAAGCGCGCGAGGAGGGCGATGTTCCTCGTTCCAAAGAGCTATCAACTTGCACCGTTTTATTGGCTGCAGGTGGTGGTTTGTACTTCTACGGCGAAACCTTGTTCAATAATCTGGCAAAAAATTTCTCTCGTGGCTTGTCCTTCGAACGCAATACAGCGTTTGATGCCAATTTTCTAGTAATGCAGGTGCTCGATTCCGTGATCGATGTCATGCTCGCTTTTCTTCCTATTGCGGGTCTCTTTCTGATCGCTGCACTGGGTTCCCCTTTGTTGATTGGTGGTTGGCTATTTAGCTTCAAAGCCTTGGAACCAAAATTTTCTCGCCTTGATCCGTTTGCTGGTATTGGTAATTTAGTGTCCTCAAGAGCTGGCGTAGAATTAGTGAAGGCGATCTTAAAAACGATTTTGGTTGGTGTGATCGCTTGGATGGTCGTTTCGCGCCAAAAAGAGGCGATTTTTGGTTTAATTTATGAGCCATTAGATCAGGCCAGCGCCCATCTTGGACATATGCTCGGCGTTTGTTTTTTGGTGATCGTTGGCGGACTAGTTTTGATTGCAGCGATTGATGCGCCTTATCAAATGTGGGCATATGCGGACAAACTAAAAATGACACATCAGGAAGTCGTTCAAGAGTCAAAGGAAGCCAATGGTAATCCACAGATTAAAGCTAAAATTCGTCAGCAACAACGTGAAATGGCGCGCCGTAGGATGATGGCGGAAGTGCCAACTGCAGATGTGGTAGTGACAAATCCTACGCATTTTTCTGTCGCTTTGAAGTATGCCGATGGTAGCAATGGTGCGCCGCGTGTGGTGGCTAAAGGTGCAGATGCGGTCGCCGCAAAAATTCGTGAGCTGGCGAAAGAGAATAATGTTCCCATCCTAGAAGCGCCACCACTCGCACGTGCTTTGTATAAACACACTGAATTAGGGGATGAAATTCCAGAAGGTCTATATGCCGCGGTTGCGGAAATTCTTGCTTATGTCTTTCAATTGCGCACCTATCGTAAGAGTGGTGGCCTTCCACCGATAGAACCTAAACATATTCAAGTTCCAACGGGACTTGATCCGCTATCTAAAGACGCAGGAGCACAAACATGAACTCATTTATTTTTCCAGCATGGTTGAATGGAAAAGGCGGGAAAGCTCTTGCTGGTCCTATCATGATTATCATGATGTTGGCCATGATGATTCTGCCATTGCCAGGTTTTGCATTAGATATTTTCTTCAGTTTCAATATTGCCCTCGCCATCATCATTTTGTTAACTAGTTTCTATACAGTGAAACCGTTGGATTTCATGGTGTTTCCTACCGTTCTGTTGGTAAGTACGATGCTGCGCTTGTCTTTGAATGTCGCGTCTACGCGCGTGGTGTTGACTGAGGGGCATACTGGACCTGATGCTGCGGGGAAGGTAATTGAGGCTTTTGGACATTTTTTGATTGGCGGGAATTATGCAGTCGGAATCGTGGTGTTTATCATCATTACGATTATTAACTTTTCAGTGGTGACGAAAGGCGCTGGGCGTATTGCCGAGGTCGGCGCACGTTTCGCCTTGGATGCTATGCCAGGTAAGCAAATGGCGATTGATGCCGATTTGAACGCGGGCTTGATTGCGGAAGAAGAAGCACGACGTCGCCGTACCGAAGTGGCGCAAGAAGCAGAGTTCTATGGTGCGATGGATGGTGCCAGTAAATATGTTAAAGGTGATGCGGTTGCTGGTATTTTAGTGACAGTCATCAATGTCGTCGGTGGCTTAATTGTCGGCATGGTGCAGCATGATTTAGGATTTGCTGAAGCGTCAAAAATTTATACCTTGTTGGCAATTGGTGATGGTTTAGTCGCGCAAATTCCATCGTTAATTATTTCCACTGCAGCAGGTATTGTTGTTTCTCGTGTTGCAAGCGAAGAGGACATCGGTAATCAATTCATTAACCAATTGTTTACTAAGCCAGAGGTCATGTACATCACGGCAGCAATCATTGGTGGTTTGGGTGTGATTCCCGGCATGCCACATGTCGCGTTTATTTTGTTGGCCGGAAGTTTGGCTGGCGCTGGTTATATGCTTAAGAAACGCAGCCAAACTGCACCCTCGCAGGAGGGGGTTGCAGCTGCCAGCGCAGTACCCCCAGCGCCAGAGATGGAAGAGGCTACTTGGCAAGATATTTTGCCGGTGGATACTTTGGGACTAGAGGTGGGATATCGCTTAATTCCTTTAGTCGATAAAAATCAAGGTGGCGAACTACTGCGTCGTATTAAAGGCATTCGAAAGAAATTTGCGCAGGATATTGGTTTCCTATCCCCACCAGTGCACATTCGCGATAACTTGGAATTAAAGCCAAGCTCGTATCGTATTGCGTTGAAAGGCGTGGAAATTGGTAGTGGTGATGCGAACATGGGGCAGTACTTAGCGATTGATCCAGGTATGGTTTCCGGCACATTGCCAGGTATTCCTACAACCGATCCGGCTTTTGGGTTACCTGCGGTTTGGATCGATGCTTCAATGCGTGAGCAAGCACAATCGATGGGATATACCGTAGTTGACGCGGGCACCGTAATTGCAACGCATTTAAATCATCTAATTACATCGAATGCGACCGAATTACTCGGACGCCATGAAGTACAGCAGTTGCTGGATCATGTGGGTAAAGAGTCGCCGAAATTGGTGGAAGATTTGACGCCCCGCTTGTTGTCCTTGTCCGTCATTCAAAAAGTGCTACAGAACCTACTAGTCGAAGGAGTGCATATCCGTGACATGCGCACTATCGTCGAGACACTGACTGAATTCGCAACGCAAACACAAGATGCGAATGAGTTAACCGCACAGGTTAGAGTTGCTTTGGGCCGTGCGATCGTTCAACAAATTTTCCCAAATGGGAATGAGTTGGCGGTGATGACACTAGACAATAAATTAGAACGCCTCTTGATGCAGACCTTACAAGGACATGGTGCAGATGGCGCCAGTATGGAACCTGGTTTGGCAGATACCTTGGCATTGCAGACAGAGGTTGCAGCACAACATCAACAACAGTTGGGATTGACACCAGTCTTGTTGGTGCCAGGACCGCTGCGCGCATTGCTGGCACGTTTCTTAAGGCGCACTTTACCGCAAGTCAAAGTGTTATCGCACGCAGAACTACCAGAGAATAAGACTATACGAGTTACTAGCCTAGTTGGAGGGCAAATATGAACGTCAAAAAATTTATCGCACCTAGTTCACGAGAAGCTTTAAAAAAAGTGAGGTTAATGCTGGGTGAGAATGCAGTCATTTTGTCGAATCGTAATGTCGATGGGCAAGTAGAGATTCTCGCTATGAATGATCAAGCTCTCACTGATATTGCGCCAGAGGCTGATCTAGTACAAAAGACTAGTTTAACCACACAATTTAATCCCCGTGCAAAATCAAGTGTTACGCCTGCATCACCAATTGATCTTGTTGCACGTGACGACGTCAACTCAAGTCAGGCCGAGATAGCCTTGATGATGAATGAAATTCGTTCGATGCGCGGTATGCTCGAAAATAAAATGTCAGAAATGTCATGGATGAATACACAGCAAAAATCTCCCCATAAGGCAGATGTTTTACGAGAGATGTTGGCCACCGGTTTGAGCGCTAGTTTGTCACGTCAATTAATTGACAAAATGCCAGAGGGCGCAGGGGTGGAAGCCGGACTTGATTGGGTCAAGTCGATCTTGTTGAGAAATTTGACTTCGATCAGTAATGAAAACGAGATTTTGGAGCAGGGTGGTGTGTATGCTCTAGTTGGACCGACAGGCGTTGGAAAGACCACCACGACTGCAAAATTAGCAGCTCGCTGTGTCATGCGCCACGGCCCTTCGAAGTTGGCTTTGATTACTACCGATGGCTATCGTATCGGTGGCTATGAGCAACTACGTATTTACGGAAAAATTCTTGGTGTCATGGTGCATTCGGTGAAAGATGAAGCGGATTTGAAAATCGCTCTGGCCGAACTGAAAAATAAACATACGGTGTTGATCGACACTGTCGGTGTGAGTCAACGCGATAAGATGGTCACTCAGCAAGTGGCGATGTTATCGGGCTCTGGTGTGAATGTAAAACGATTATTGTGTTTGAACGCGACATCAACGGGTGAAACCTTAAGTGAGGTGGTTCGCGCATATCAGGGCAGTGGGCTTTCTGGTTGTATTCTAACAAAGCTCGACGAAGCAGCGACGATAGGTGGAGCATTAGATATCGTGATAAGACAAAAACTCAATCTTTACTATGTGGCTAGCGGACAACGCGTGCCTGAAGATTTACATATCGCGAACAAGCAGTATCTGGTTGATCGTGCTTTTAGGTTGAAGCGTGAGACATCATCATTTAAATTTCAAAACGATGAATTGCCTTTATTGATGTCGACAATGTCGAGCACACCGCAAGTGGCTGAGGCAGGAAAATCGGAGGAACTCTTTGGCTAATTATGATCAGGCAGAAGGCTTGCGTCGTATGCTGGAGTTGCCTAAATTAAGGGTGTTAACCTTCCTTTCTGCGCTACCAGATGTGGATCGAAACGGCATGCTGATTAATTTGTCCGCCAGTTTTGCACGACAAGGAAAAAATACTCTGATGGTCGATGCGAAGTCGAGTGCATCAAGTTTGAGTGCATGGCTAAATTTGAAATCAGATCAGACATTGTTGGAGGTAGCACGACAACAGCGTACAATGGACGCGGTGATAAAGCTCGTTTCGCCAGGCTTATGCATTACCAAAGTCGCGCATGGTTTGTCGAATGATTTGGGGCTGCCACCCGCTGGATATCGAGAGTTATCGAAAGTCTTTGACTTAGCAGTGAATCGTTCAGATGTAGTGGTGGTGGATGGTGAGCTAAATGACGATGGTGGCTTCATACTCTCTTCATTTGAGGACAGTGAAATGTTGATACAAGTATCGGCAGATCCGGCTACGATTACGAATGCATATTCACTTATTAAGCGATTGAATAATCGCCTGGGCAGACGGACTTATGGCGTTGTTGTATCTGGCGTTGATGCTGAGCAGGCACAAAGGGTTTTCTCGAATTTAGCAATGACAGCCCGACGCTATTTGGCGGTAGAATTAAATTTTGTCGGGTATGTTCCAGCTGATGTACATTTGACTCGCGCCACAGAATCGGGACGAACCGTGATCGATGCGTTTCCTTTGTCAAAAGCGGCTAATGCGTTTGTACGTATGGCCGAAAAACTGGTCACGAGTGCCAGTCAAAGCTTGCGTTTTGATGCCATGTCACCACTAGGCGTTCAATTTGAATATTAAATAATCTATGTACACAGCAAGTGGCAAGTCAGATAAGAACTCAATACTCACCGAGCATGCGCCTTTGGTGAAGCGTTTGGCTTATCAATTGAAAGCTAGATTACCCCCCAGTGTTGAAGTGGACGATTTGGTGCAGGCCGGGATGATCGGTTTGCTCGATGCAGTTAATCGTTATGAAGACAATCATGGCGCGCAGTTTGAAACCTACGCAATACAAAGAATACGCGGTGCCATGCTTGATGAACTGCGCAGTAGTGATTGGTTGCCGCGTGGCGTGCGCCAAAATATGCGTAAGATTGAAAACGCCATGAATGAAATGCAGCAGAAGCTAGGTCGTCCTCCGATGGAGACCGAATTAGCTAAACATCTCAAATTAACTTTGGCTGACTATCAGGAACTCCTAGGGGAGAGCGGTGGCCATCAATTGCTGTATTACGAAGATTTTCATGATGCGGATACTAAAGAGCATTTTTTAGATCATTTTTGCAATGACGAACGCTCTGGTGATCCCTTACAAGATCTATTGCATGGAGATTTTCGTGACGCTGTAGTGCACGCCATTAATAGTCTGCCTGAACGCGAAAAGTTATTGATGGGTTTGTACTACGAGCAAGAATTAAATTTAAAGGAGATCGGGGCCGTGATGGGGGTTTCGGAATCTCGTGTATCACAATTACATAGCCAGGCTGTCGCTAGGTTACGTGCATCTTTGAGGGAGCGGGCGTGGACAGGGCTAGCTTAATAGGAATTGTTCTTGTTGTTGTCGGTATACTTTCGGGTCAGATCCTTGAAGGTGGCCACCTCTCGTCTTTATTGCAGCCCGCTGCATTTGTGATTGTTGTCGTGAGTACGATAGGTGCTGTATTACTGCAAAGTCGTATGCCGACCTTCATTCGAGGTATCCAAATGCTGAAGTGGATCGTCATGATGCCGGAAGACAAAAGCCGTAAAAACGTGCAAGAGGCGTTAGTTTGGAGTGTCGTTGCCAGGCGCGAAGGCTTTTTAAGTTTAGAACGTTATATTAATACCGCCAAAGACCCTTTCATTGAAAAAGGCCTGAAGCTAGTGATTGACGGGATCGACCCAGAGCGCATCAAAGAAGTCTTAGATGTTGATATTTCTTTTTATGAAATGGAACAACGACAAGCCATTAAAATCTGGGACGCTGCTGGTGGATATTCGCCGACCATTGGTATTTTGGGCGCTGTATTAGGTTTAATCCATGTGATGGAGAACTTGACGGATCCAAATAAGCTAGGTGGCGGCATTGCAGTTGCATTTGTTGCGACGATTTATGGTGTTGGTTTGGCAAATCTGTTTTTCCTGCCAGTCGCGAACAAACTCAAGGAAATTGTGGGGACCGAAGTCGTTAGGCGAGAAATGTTAGCCGATATATTTTTTAGTATTGCGCAAGGTGATAGTCCAAGGATTGTAGAAGAGCGCCTCTCCAATCACCGAGATAAATCATAGTCCGATTTACGATCTTATGGCACGCAAAAAATATCAGGAAGAACCAGATAATCATGAACGTTGGCTAGTCTCTTATGCCGACTTCATGACGCTATTGTTTGCCTTTTTTGTTGTGATGTATGCGATCTCCTCTTTGAATGAAGGAAAATATCGTGTCTTGTCTAATGCCTTAAATGGCGCCTTTGGGACTGCGATGGTTCCTGGTGGTGAAATTCCAGATTTGAAAAAGCAACAAACGGCGCTCATCGAAACTTTTCCGATTATCAAACCAAAAAATAGCGAGCCACTCAAAAAGGAGCGTGAAAAAATGACGCATGTGGCTCGAGATATCATGAGTGTGCTCGAACCTTTGGTGCGGGAAGGAAAGGTTCGGGTTACGCAAACTAGCCGCGGTGTTTCCATCGAGATTAATGCTAGCTTACTGTTTGGACAGGGGGAGGCAAAATTAAATGGCGATTCTATACAAGCCCTCAAAGCGATTGCTGAGGTTTTGAAAATCGATACGCATGCCATTCAAGTTGAGGGATTTACCGATAATCTTCCAATTAAAAATTCGACTTTTCCATCCAATTGGGAGTTGTCTGCAACGCGTGCAAGTACGGTAGCACGTTTATTTATGGAGAATGGCGTCGATGAAAATCGAATCACGGCGGTGGGGCAGGGTCCCAAATTTCCGGTTGGCCCTAACGAGACGGCTGAAGGTCGGGCAAGAAACCGTCGCGTGACCATCACTATACTTTCTGTTTTGCCAGAAATGCCGGTCGATGTACCTGTTGCGGTTGGTGTTAAATCAAATTGAGCGTACTGGCTCAAGTTTGAGCTAGATGCTACATGATTATTTTAGTATAGAAAAATACCTGTGATCGCCAAAAAATTATCCGGCCACAATACCTCGACCAGTACTTGGTTTTAATTTAGATTGGCCGTCAGCGCCATACATGGAACCTGCTTGATGGCTATTTCCAGATTGGAGAACGTTGAGGGTAGCTTGATTTTTGTTGAGTTGGCGATTGATGAGTAAACCATTTGTCCGGTTTTGTTCCTGCGCATCAGCTGAGACTTTTAAGAGCTGATGCCATGATTCTTTCAGTTGACTATTGATCCTGCTGTCACTGAATAGTCCGTGTATACCTGCCGCATCATTATTGACGCCAAGTTGCGATAAAGTCGAGGCGCGGTTTTTCTCTAACTCAACAAGCTTGGCTAACAACTGACTTTTAATTGGCGTAATTGACTCTAATTTCTCAGCTTCATTATTGACTAATACCAATTGCTCTTGTTCCAGGATTTGAATCAACGATTGCATCGCATGAATCTCTAGATCCATAATTTCCTGTAGTCGCGCGGTATTTGTCAAAAAATCGTTCATGTCGGTTGTCTTCTGGCGTTGAGTAAATCTTTAACGGTTTCTAATAAGCCATCTGCCACTTTCTCAGCATCGACTTGAAAGCGGCCTTCAGCTATGGCTAATTTAATTTCTTCCACTTTTTTTGCTTCAAAAACGGCGCCGCTTGATTGCGTGCGTTGCATCGTTTGTAACTGCACAGACATAGGGGAGATTTGTACATTAATTGACGGTGTTGTCGTCACCTTCGCACTATTATCCCCAGCTTTGTCAGCCCTTGGTGTTGCCGGACTACTTGGTAGTCCTTGGGTTGAGTTTAAGGAGTCATTAATTTTCACGATGTTACCTCTGAGGTTGGATTTACATACATCTACAACCATTATAACGGCTCGCTATTTTTAAACTTTAACCTTATTTAAATAATTCTCTGATCGATTGTTTAAATAGCTTTTTGTATGGTGTTTACTGCACTTCGATAATTCCCCCGGTGCGGGCAATTCCACTAATGAGTAGTCCAGCTGTCGTCTTTGCTCTCGCAATTTGCCCTTCGTTTGCACTATTTACAGCGATAGCATCATTTGAGACGCGAAATCCAACGCCTTGACTAATGACTTTAATGTTCTGACCTTGTTGAATCACTGGCAAGGATTTGAACATATCCAGTCTGACACTGACACCGGCGGGAACGCTGGCCAACATGGTTTTTCCAACCGCCGCTTGTGTTTGCATAACGACGCCTGGAGCTTGACTGCTAAGTTCCCCATGAACTTTAACGATGTCTTGTTCAGTGATGATTTGTCCAGAACTAATAGCATTCTTGGTGACAAAGTAGTCGCCAAACACTCTTACCTGTGCTGCCACGTAGATCGTCCACGGTTTGGGGCTGTTGCAACGAATGCCCACAGTGACTTTGCCCCAGGCTTTCGCACCTGGTGGGAGAAAACTTGTTAATTGTTCACAGGCTTGTAATCTCAATCGTGAATCAATCGGCTTAATACTAATTTCAATCTGATGGTTGAGATTAAGGGTTTGTTGTTGCAAGAATTTTTCTGCTTCTTGCGTGATTTGACTTAATTTAATTGTAGTAACTGGGAGTTGTGCATGTGCGACCGGCAAGACAGTCATTCCCAGAAAGATGCATGTTAATACTAAGCGCATGTGACTGATATTTTTCATAGATTCTCTGCTTATTTCGCGTAATGGACTGTGCATGATTTCATGAGCAGTAATACTAGAGAGTGATTGTAGGCTTTGGCACGAAAGCCTATCGGGAGAATAGATGGGTTTTTTTGTCTTTTATCGGCAGATCAAACTGGACTTCGGAGTTTTATTATGCATCTTAAGGAAAACCGTCAGTTTGATTGCATAGTTGGCTTATGTAGCGGCGGTAATTGGTGTGATGACAGCAGGTGAGAATGGAGAATACAGTGAATAAGCTAGACGATTATATGCGCTTTCATCAGCTTGCATTGTCCGTGCGTGGTCAACGCCAACAATTGTTAGCATCGAATATTGCCAATGCTGACACGCCAAACTATAAAGCGCGTGATATCGATTTTGGTTCGGCGATGAGCGCAGCCTTGGGTAAGACTGGTGCGGCGCGAGATTTGAGCAAAACTGCTGCTGCACATTTTAGCCAAGCTGGGACGGTGGCTGGATTGCCGCCAGCTTACCGTAAAGAAGTCCAAGGAAATATCGATGGCAATACGGTAGATATGGATGTTGAGCGCAATGCGTTCACAGAAAATGCATTGAAATATGAAGCTAGCTTAACTTTAATTAACATGCAAATCAAAGGCTTATTGTCAGCGATTCAAGGGTAACCATCATGTCTCTATTTACTATTTTTGATGTATCTGGTTCTGCAATGAGCGCGCAAGCGCAGCGGCTCAATGTGGTGTCTAGTAACTTGGCAAATGCGGATAGTGTTACCAGTTCAAATGGACAGGCTTATAAGGCCAAGCACGTCATATTTAGTGCTGTACAAACGAAGGATCCCGCGACGACGGGTGTCAAAGTGACACAGGTCGTTGAAGATCCAAATCCACCAAAATTAATGTATGACCCCAAGCATCCGTTGGCTGATGAAAAAGGTTATGTGTCGATGCCGAATGTGAATGTGGTGGAAGAAATGGTGAATATGATTTCTGCTTCGCGCTCATACCAAACCAATGTCGAAACCATGAATGCAGCGAAAACCATGCTCTTGAAAACCTTGGCGATTGGTCAGTCTTAATCCGCGTTGCGCAGCAATTAAATTTTTAAGGAAAAAATGATGAGTACGATTAATACCCAAACCGTTGATCCTAGCTTGCTCAATACAATGAACGGAAATAAAGGCGCAAAATCTGTTGCACAAGAGGCGCAAGATCGTTTCATGACATTGCTCGTGACGCAAATGAAGAATCAAGATCCCTTGAATCCTCTGGATAATGCGCAAGTGACTAGTCAATTGGCGCAATTATCAACTGTCACCGGAATTGACAAACTAAACGACAGTATGAACGCCATCGCTGCCAGTTTTCAAGGAAGTCAAAATTTGCAGGCAGCAAGCATGATTGGTCATGGTGTGGTGGTGCCGGGTAGTACTTTGGAATTGAAAGATGGTAAGTCAGTTTTTGGATTCGATCTTACGCAATCCGCGGACAAGGTCGAGGTTTTGGTGAAAGATGCAAGCGGCAACGTCGTGCGAAAGCTTGATCCCGGCTATTTGACGAGTGGCTTCAATTCTTTGGGGTGGGACGGCAAGACGGATGCCGGAACAAATGCTGTGAATGGCAATTATTCTTTTGAAGTAGTGGCAACTTCGGGCGGTAAAAAAATTGAGGTTGCACCATTTTCCTTTGGATTGGTTTCGAGTGTGGCCTTTGGTAGTCAAGGAACAACCTTAAGTATTTTGAATATGGGTGACGTTGCTATGACGGATGTAAGGCAAGTGTTTTGATGAGTTTGTCGGATGGTTGTAGTTTGAGATTTCATGTTGTGTTGTGAAAAAAATTTGTTGGTCATTGGTCATGTTGGCATCCAAAGTGTGTGCGCTACATGCAAAATAGAGGAGAAATGTCATGAGTTTTCAGCAAGGGTTGAGCGGCTTGAACGCGACGTCAAAACAATTGGATGTGATCGGGAATAACATTTCAAATGCGAGTACCGTCGGTTTTAAAATGGCGCAAGCACAGTTTGCGGATGTGTATGCGAATTCACTCAGTGGTGCAGGCGGAAATAGTGTCGGTATCGGTGTGAAAGTGCAGAGTGTGATGCAGCTTTTTACTCAGGGGAATATTAGTTCGTCGAATAATCCCCTAGATTTAGCGATTAACGGGGCTGGATTCTTTCGTATGTCAACGAATGGCGCGATTACTTACAGTCGAAACGGTCAGTTTTCTCTGGATAAAAACGGCTTCATCGTCAATGCGCAAGGGGCGCAATTAACTGGCTATGGGGCGGATGTTAACGGTGCGTTGTCGACCGGCGCTGCGGTGCCATTAAATATCAATACGAGTGATATCGCGCCGAAACAAACGGATACTGTCAGTGCTAAGTTGAATTTGGATTCGCGGCTTTTGGCGCCAGGGACAGTGGTATCTCCGCCGAGTGTCACGCCTATTCCTTTTTCAATGACGGAACCGAATTCTTATAACAGACAAACGTCGGTGTCGGTATTTGATAGTTTGGGTAATTCGCATGTGCTTCAAACTTTTTTTGTGCGCGTCGATAATTCTCCAACAGGCCGCACGCCTCCAGTAACGGTGCCACCAACTGCAGCACAATGGGATATCTTTGCGGCAGTTGATGGTCAGTTGATCTTAGGTACAGAGGCTGCCCCAGCGCAGACTAACGCTGTCGGTACAATTAATTTTGATGCATTTGGCAAGCTGATAGGTGCGGTGACCAATTTTTCAGCAACAGATCCAAGTGCAATTGCAATTGAGATTCCAGTATCGACAGGTGCTGTGTCACCGATTTCAGCGCCCACTATTAAGTATGACATGACTGGTACGACACAATACGGCTCCGAATTTAGTGTGAATGCAGTTAAGCAAGATGGCTATACGTCAGGAAAATTATCGAAATTCAATACGTCAAAGGACGGCACAATTGTTGGCAGTTATACCAATGGTCGAACAGCTGTATTGGGGCAAGTGGCGATGGCGAATTTTACAAATCCAAATGGCTTGCAATCTTTAGGTGACAATCAATGGAATGAAACGTCGTCATCTGGCACCGCACTAATTGGTACTCCTGGTTCGGGAAGTTTAGGGGTCTTAACGTCAAGTGCAACGGAGGATTCCAATACCGACCTGACAGGCGAATTGGTCAATATGATTACGGCTCAGCGCGTCTATCAAGCAAACGCACAAACGATTAAGACGCAGGATCAGGTATTGCAAACATTGGTGAATTTGCGATAAGCAAAAGTAGATTTTAGTGATGAAGGATAGCGGGAGTATGCGATGGATCGATTAATTTATACCGCCATGACTGGGGCAAAACATATCCTGGAACAACAGGCTACGACCTCGCATAATCTCGCAAATTCAACCACGACGGGCTTTCGTAGTCAGCTTGATTCTTTTCGTGCTGTGCCAGTGATTAGTGAAGGCTTGCCTACCAGAGCATTTGTTGTTGATGCGACGGTTGGCACGGATTTTTCTACTGGAAGTATGCAAATGACGGGTCGTGATTTAGATGTGGCGATACAGGGGAAGGGTTGGTTGGTAGTTCAGGCTGAGGATGGGACTGAAAAATTGACACGCCACGGCAGTTTGAAGGTCAGTGAAAACGGCATTTTGCAAACGCAATCTGGGTTAAATGTGATTGGCGATGGTGGGCCAATTACGATTCCACCAGAGGTGACGATTGCAATAGCCAAGGATGGAACTATCTCAAGCATTCCTATGGGGACTAAGCCAAATGCCGTCCAAGTTATCGGCCGTTTAAAACTCGTTAATCCACCAGAGGCAACTTTAGTTAGAGATGTTGATGGTCTATTTAAAACTACGGACGGTAATGCCCCAGACGCTGATGCGGCGGTTACGGTTGCTGGAGGTATGTTGGAGGGGAGTAATGTCAATGTCGTCGAATCTATGGTGACGATGATTAATCTCGCAAGACAGTTTGAACTGCAAATGAAATTGTTGACCAATGCCGAGAGCAATGCGACAAAAGCCAGTCAGATCTTGGCATTGAGTTAGAAAAATTAGTAGCACAATACAGTCAAAGCTACAGTCATGAATCATGGATGGCGTTGTAGGCTGATTTGGAGAAAAAAATGATACGGTCATTATGGATAGCGAAAACGGGACTTGATGCGCAGCAAACGCAGATGGATGTCATTAGTAATAATCTGGCGAACGTAAGTACGACAGGATTTAAGCGTTCCCGCGCTGTTTTTGAAGATCTGTTGTATCAAAATATTCGTCAGCCTGGCGCTCAAAGTTCACAGCAAACGCAATTACCTTCGGGTTTGCAGTTGGGCGTTGGTGTCCGGCCTGTTGCTACTGAACGTATTTTTACGCAAGGCAATTTACAGCAAACTGGCAACAATAAAGATTTGGCGATTAATGGACAGGGCTTCTTTCAAGTATTAATGCCAGATGGTAGTACTGGTTATACCCGTGACGGTTCTTTTCAGGTGGATAGTCAGGGACAAATGGTGACGTCAAGTGGATTTGTGATTCAGCCAGCGATTACCATTCCAGCTAATGCGCAAAGTATTACTGTGGGTCGTGATGGCACAGTCTCCGTCACTCAGCCAGGGTCAACGGCCCCAACGCAGGTTGGTTCCATTCAGTTGGCGACGTTTATTAATCCGGCTGGCTTGATGAGTTTGGGTGAAAATCTGTATGTCGAAACTGCAGCATCTGGGAATCCTGGTACGAACACGCCAGGGACAAATGGTGCGGGATTGATTGTGCAGTCATTTGTTGAGACCTCGAATGTGAATGTCGCTGAAGAACTTGTCAGCATGATTCAGACGCAGCGAGCCTATGAAATAAATAGTAAAGCCATTACGACTTCCGATCAGATGCTGCAACGCTTGTCACAATTGTAGCGATACCGTTTTAATTAAATTAAGTCGTAATGTGTGAGTTGAGGTATGAAAATGACAGTGTGGAAAATTTTAATCCTTGTTGCTGCTGGTTTGTTGGCATCCGCATGCGCGATTACTCCTGCACCAATTGTGCATCAACCGACAATGGTGCATCCACAGACAGCAAAAGCGCAACGCGAAGCAAATGGGGCAATCTTTCAAGCATCGAGCTATCGTCCCCTGTTTGAAGATTACAAAGCGCGACTCATTGGCGATGTGTTGACAATCGCTATTAGTGAAAATACTTCCGCCGGCAAGGCGGCAGCATCTTCAGGAAGTAAAGCTGGGGCTGCTTCCTTTGAGGCGCCAACGATTTTTGGAATACCCGGCACGACCACCGCTAAAGCATCCTTGTCGACTAGTGCGTCGACCAAGTTTGATGAAAAGGGCGCAGAGACTGCGAGTAATTCTTTCACCGGCACCATCGCTGTAACAGTTGTTGATGTGATGCCAAATGGAAATTTACTTGTCAGTGGTGAAAAGCAAATTGCGTTTAATAAAGGGGCGGAATATGTCCGCTTTTCAGGTGTCGTCAGTCCGCAAGCAATCAATGCCGCAAACACGGTGTCCTCTACGCAGGTTGCTGACGCACGCTTTGAATATCGTTCGACTTCGAGGATCGACTTGGCGGAAGCCAATTCATTATTAACGCGCTTCTTTTTAAGTTTTCTGCCATTTTAATAAGAGAGAATATGATGGAAAACGATCAATTCAACCGATTCGCCAGAGTTAGTAAGTTGTTGTGTTCACGCATTTTCGTCTTGGTATTGGCGAGCCTATTTGTTGCTTCTCCAGTTTGTGCGGAACGATTGAAAGATTTGGCTGGTATTCAGGGCGTACGGCAAAATCAATTGATGGGATATGGGCTAGTCGTTGGGCTCGATGGTAGCGGCGATCAAACCACGCAGACACCATTTACCGTGCAAAGTATTATTAGCATGATGCAGCAAATGGGGGTAACGATTCCGGTTGGGACAAGTTTGCAATTAAAAAATGTGGCGGCGGTGATGGTAACGACTTCTTTGCCTCCTTTTTCGCAGCCCGGTCAAACTCTCGATGTCACAGTGTCTTCCATGGGTAACGCGAAGAGCTTAAAAGGTGGCACTTTATTGATGACCCCGTTAAAAGGTGCGGATAATCAAATTTATGCAATGTCACAGGGAAATGTATTGGTTGGTGGTGTTGGTGCTTCGTCCAATGGTAGTAAAGCGCAGGTCAATCATTTGAGTGTTGGGCGTATTTCTGCCGGAGCCACAGTGGAGCGCGCTGTTCCCTCTGCACTGGGATATGGCAATAGCATACAGTTGGAATTGAATACGGCAGATTTCTCCACTGCGAGCCGGGTGGTCGAGGCGATTAATCTTCGTTTTGGGGCAAATACGGCGGCGGCAGTGGATGGGCGTGTAATTCAAGTAAAAGCCCCACTTGCCAATGATCAGCGTGTGGCATTTTTGGGGGCTCTCGAAAGTCTTGATGTGACCCCAGCACAGATGGCGGCAAAAGTGATACTTAACGCACGCACTGGTTCTATCGTCATGAATCAATCGGTAAGTTTAGAAAATTGTGCTGTGGCACATGGAAATTTGAGTATTGTCGTAAGTACCGACAATACAGTCAGCCAGCCAAATGCGTTGACTGATGGGCAGACAGCAGGTGTTGGAAATTCCAATATATCCATTACAAAAGAAGGGGGGCAGCTGCTTATGTTGAAAGCGGGCGCATCGCTTTCTGAAGTGGTAAAGGCTCTCAACTCGATTGGCGCAACCCCACAAGATTTGCTAGCAATTTTGCAGGCAATGAAGGCTTCTGGTGCATTACGTGCTGATTTGGAAATTATCTAGGAAATTGACATGATAGGTCGTACAGACATGTCGGAGCAACTTGCTTTCGACAGCAAGAGTTTGAATGCTTTACGACATTCTTCTAAAGATAATTCTGCAGAGTCGATCAAGGCTGCGGCGACACAGTTTGAAGCTTTATTCGTTAATATGATGTTGAAGTCAATGCGCCAGGCAGGTGGTGGCGAAGGCGGCATGTTTGATAATGAGCAAAGTCGCATGTACACATCGATGATGGATCAGCAGATATCACAGAAAATGGCCAGTCGGGGAATTGGCCTTGCGGACGCAATGGTACGTCAACTGACTAATAATGCAATGTCACAGGTATTGCAAACCGAAGAGGCGCCAACGGTTCCGCTGGGGGGAATGGGCGCCATCAATCAATATGTACAGCAACAAAAGAATAGTTTGCAAGCAGACCAAATCTTGGCATCGACTGGTTCGATAGAGTCCAATTCATCTTCCCGTCATGTACAAGAATTTACTCAAAAGTTGGGTGTTCATGCTGAATTAGCCAGTCAATCTACGGGTATTCCCGCAAAGTTCATGCTAGGCCAGGCTGCCTTGGAAAGTGGCTGGGGTAAAAAAGAAATCAAGGCGCTTGATGGTTCGACTAGCCATAATGTGTTTGGAATTAAAGCCAACGCCAATTGGAAAGGTAGGACAGTTGATGCTTTAACTACTGAGTATATTAATGGTGTTGCCTATCAAAAAGTGGAGAAATTCCGTGCTTATGGTAATTACAGTGAGGCATTTCGTGACTATGCGAAACTCATTAGCGACAATCCTCGATATCAAAATGTAATGCAAAATACGGGAGATGCATCTCAATTTGCACATGCATTGCAAAAAGCAGGATACGCAACAGATCCACAATATGCCCAAAAGTTAAGTAAAGTGATTCGTCAGTCATTTTCTGGGTAGGAAGTCTTGTATCGCGCTCGTTTCCACTATTAAAGTTTTCCATCAATTACCCGATAAGTTAGATGACGGTAGCACTTAGTGTGCCTGGATGGGTTTTGGCATTAGATGTAAGTTTTGTAATCTTGCTGGTTTTAAGTGAATAGGCTGAATTATGGGGACCAATATTTTAGGTATCGGGCAAAGTGGGCTAGCAGCTGCGCAGCTCGGCATTGCGACTGCAGGTCATAATATCGCGAATGCTAATTCCCCTGGCTATAGTCGCCAAGTCTTATTTCAAAGCGCCGCGCAAGCTAATAATGATGGTGGTAATTTCATCGGTCAAGGTGTTAAGGTTGGTGAGATCCGCCGAGTCTATAGTGAGCTTCTTGGGCAACAAGTCACTGCGACTCAATCGAGTAAGAGTTACGCTCAAACTTATTCCATGCAAATTCAACAGATTAACAATCTGGTTGGAGATCAAACGACAGGCGTGTCGCCAGGAATTCAAGACTTCTTTAGTTCAGTTCAAAATCTGGCTGCTTCACCAAATGGCACCGCTGGCGCCGCGGCAAGGCAATCGGTGGTGTCTGCTGGTGCCTCTTTGAGCTCAAGAATTCAAAGCCTGGGCTCTCGGGTTAAGCAAATAGAGGATGATGTCAACAATAAAATTGGACAGTCTGTTACAAGTATCAATCTTTATGCCCAACAAATATCCGATTTAAATACCGCAATTGGACGAGCTCAGAGTGCTTCGGATGGTTCTGCCCCAAATGATCTGTTAGACCAACGTGACAACGCAGTACGTGAACTAAGCAAGTATGTGAACGTGTCCGTGGTGAAGGAGGATAATAAATATAATATTTTTATTGGCACCGGGCAGCCATTGATCGTTGGTGCACAGGTCAGTAATTTACAGGTGATTAATTCCTTAACAGATCCTAGCCGCACACAGGTTGCCTATGAGAATAATGGTAGCTTTGTTCCGCTCAATGAAAAAAGCTTAGGTGGTGGTGAGTTGGGAGGCTTGTTGGCGTTTCGTTCCAATACCTTGGACGTGACACGTAACTCGCTTGGTCGTCTAGCGGTTTCGATCGCGACGGAATTCAATGCGCAACACCGCATGGGTCAAGACTTAAATGGCGCGCAAGGCGGAGATTTCTTTCAAGTTGCTTCGCCGGTTAGCATTCCAAGTACCGCAAACACTAGCTCAGCAAATATTGCGGCCTCGTTTTCAGATGTTAGTTCTTTAAGTACTAGCGATTATCGTGTTCAGTACTTGGCAGGAGTGGGTCCTGCTCCCAATTATTATAGGGTAACGCGAATTTCTGATGGTACTTCGCAGAGCTCACAGACTTTGCCATTCACTGTTGACGGTGTTACATTGAACTTAACATTGGACAACGGCGCGCCACCTTCGCCAATACAGCCGAATATCAATGATGAGTTTTTAGTCCGGCCCACAGCCTTAGCTGCTTCCTCGATTTCGGTTTTAGTTAGCGATCCTTCAAAACTAGCGGCAGCGGTCGCGGTGACGACGACTACCCCAAGGACGAATTTAGGCACAGGCAAAATTACCTCGGGCGCGATTGATTCTCTTGTGGCTTCTACGAGTACCTCAGCAAATGCTAGTATTAGTGCTGTCACAGTAGGTGACTCTTATCAAGCTAACACATTGGCGAGCCCATTAAATTTGACGTTTGCAACTGCACCAGATTCATTGTCGGGCTTTCCAATTGGTGCTTTAGTTTCTGTAACGCTAGGTGGTGTAACCTCGAATTATCAAGTTGCAGCAGCAAATTTGCCAACGGCGACTCCGCCGCAAGTGGTAAACGTTCCATACACGAGTGGCGCGCAGATCGCTTATGGTGGTGTTAGTTTCTCTATTACTGATAATCCTGGTTCGCCGGTTGCTGGCGAAACTTTTACTTTAGCTAAATCGATTCCGATTACACCAACACAGTTGACCTATAACTCTGTTGGGAATAATTTTACCGGCTTCCCAGCAGGTGCGAACGTTACTGTTAAAAATGGAAATTCAAGTACCACTTATCTAGCGGGAGCGGCTGTCCCTTATATCGAGGGGTCAACGATCAGTTTTAGTGGCTTGAATTTTGTGGTCTCTGGTAACTATGTAAACGGCGATGTTGTGAATATCGCGGCCAATCCGACTGGCACAGGAGATAATCGTAATGCGACTAATTTAGCAAATCTTCAAACTCGGAATACGATGATTTCTGGGACTACGAGTTTCCAAGGTGCCTACGGACAATTCGTTAGTTTGGTGGGGAATAAGTCGCGAGAGCTAGAAATTACTAGTGCTGCCGAAACCAATTTACTGAATCAAGCGCTTACTGCACAACAATCTGAGTCTGGGGTGAATTTGGATGAGGAAGCTGCGAATTTACTTCGATATCAGCAAGCCTATCAGGCGGCGGGCAAATTGATGCAAATTGCTAGTCAATTATTTGACATCATACTTTCAGTTGGGCGATAGGGGGGAGTCATGCGAATAAGTACTAATACCATTTATGAATCTGGTGGATCACGTATCAGCGAGCTGCAATCAAATTTAAATCGAAATATGCAGCAGTTGTCCTCGGGGCGAAGAATCTTAACTCCTGCTGATGATCCCATCGGTTCTGCTCGTGCCCTAGTAATTTCTCAAAATTCTGCCTTGAATGATCAGTTAGCGGTAAATCGTAAAAACGCGATGAACAGCTTGGGTATGGCAGAGAATGTCCTAGGCAATGTTACGACGTCATTGCAAAGTGTAAAAACGTTAATTGTTAGTGCTGGTAGCGGCGTATTATCCGATACGGATCGAGGGTATATTGCGAAAGAGTTGCAAGGATACCTAGATCAGATTATAGGCTTTGCGAACTCAACGGATGGGGTTGATTCGTACTTGTTTGGTGGTTTTTCATCGACATCAGTGCCATATACCAAGACCCAAGGTGGTGCTCAATATAATGGCGACCAAGGTGGACGCTTTTTGCAAGTGGATACGTCGAGACAATTGCCAATTAGCGAGGTTGGCTCGATGATTTTTGGTAATGTGCGCACAGCGAACGCGCAATTTAATGTGCGTGCTAACCCTTCAAATGTAGGGCAAGCTGTTGCGACTGCTTCGATTAGCAATGCTGCGAATTTGACTGGTAATAATTATGAAGTTGCGTTTAACAATTCGGGACTGAATTTTACAGTTACGAACAAGACGACAGGTGTTGTGGTTGTGCCGAGCACAGCCTATATTAGCCCGCAAACTGTCACCATCGATGGCATAGATATCAATTTGTCGAATTCTCCAGGTGCGCCAGCCCCAAACGATAAGTTTTCAATTCAATCAGGCAATCAAGATATTTTTCAAACACTGACCGATTTGATTAACGCATTGCAAACTCCTGCTAGTTCGCCGGCTGGGAAATTGGACTTGCAAGCGGCGCTGAATCAGGCAAATGGCAATCTAGAAAAATCATTGTCGAATGTACTGCTTGCGCGCACCAATTTTGGAATGTCTCTGCGTGAGTTGGATGAATTGGATAGTTCAGGGGATAGCGTAGGGGTATTGTATAAGCAGGAATTGTCTAGTATTCAAGATTTGGATTATGCCAAGGCAATTACGGAGTTGAACCAGAGTCAAGTTGTACTGCAAGCGGCACAGCAATCTTTCGTTAAGGTTTCTTCTCTTTCACTATTTAATTACATTAACTAATATTGCAGCCCACTGATCAAAGAAGTTTTTTTAAGTCCTTTGATTCAATTGTTCCCTAATATTTTTCGGCCCTGGAACTAAAAAGCTAAACAATTTACTTAATTTATCCAAATAAGACTTGCCAAATCGGAGTGAGGCTTGCTATAGTTCGCCTCCCGCAGAAATGCTGGTGTGAAAAAAGAGAAATGCAAGTAGCTGGTCGTTGAGTTCCTGAGGTTTAAATCGAGTAAGTAAAAACGATTTAAATGAAATAAAAAACAGGGGGTTGACGGAAATAAAGAAGTGCTGCATAATCTCGTTTCTCTGCTGCTGACGAACACAACGCTTCGTAGCAAAAACAAAAACCTTTGGGTGAGTTTAAGTAGAAAAGAATAAGATC
>NZ_JACOFW010000018.1 GCF_014284305.1 Affinundibacterium seohonense | reverse complement strand
AGTTGTTCCAAGGTGACCATTTCTAATTCGTGTTGGAAAGGTGTCGGTGTTTTTAGCATGCCGCTATTAAACCAAAAGGCCTCGCACTTGGCGAGGCCTTTTGGGGTTTGTCAGCAGTCTGAGACGCCGCAGCGTCTTTTTTTATGCAGTCGAGAACGACTTTATGCAGAAAAGGATGATCCACAACCACAGGTCGATTGTGCGTTCGGATTCTTAATCACAAACTGTGCGCCTTCCAAATCATCTTTATAATCGATTTCTGCGCCCACCAAATACTGATAGCTCATCGCGTCGACTAATAACTGCACACCATTCTTATGCATAATAGTGTCATCTTCATTCGTCACTTCATCAAACGTAAATCCGTATTGAAAACCAGAGCATCCACCGCCCTGTACGAACACACGTAATTTCAAATCTGGGTTGCCTTCTTCTTCAATCAATTGTGCTACTTTTTCTGCAGCACTATCAGTGAAAATAATTGGGGATGGCATATCGGTAACAGCGTTCATAATCGACTCCTGCTGGTTAGTTCAAATCAGACTGCTATTATAGACCTTAATCATAATCCTAGTTGGACGCAGCCAACTTCAAAACTGGCTCAACATTTTGATCGTGCGCAAGTTTTCCAGAAACTAAGGCACCATTCATCATTTCTAATGCCTTATAGACTACATCACCTGAAATTCTGGCCCGACTCTGCAACTCAATCAATTCAGTAGAGAACACAGGGCCATTAATCACACCATTAACCACGACATGTCCAGCACGTACTTCTCCGTCTATGACGGCTTGCTCAGAAATTACCAAAATACTGGCAGTACCTGCCTCGGCAATGACATTCCCTTTGACATGACCATCAATTCTTAATCCACCTTTAAAGTGGACATCGCCTTCTATGCTGGTACTAGAACCAATCAAACTATCGATGGTGCTCTTATTCTTACGATTAAACATGCAAACTCCTCTATCTTTTTAGAATATTGACAGTGTTTAATAAAATCATACTCTTACTTGACTACAGGTCAGAAGTAAGACTACTGCGCCGACAGACTAAGCGATTGCTTAGCCCGTAGTTCGCCTTTTTCGAGAACTGTCATTTGTGCTGATTTTACTATTGCGCCTTCTGGCAAAGTGATTTGCCCCTCAAGTCTTTGATAGTGCTTAAACGAGAGTTTTAACTTTGCCGCCTCTCCTGATTTAGGATCAGGGAATTCCATCATAACAGGTTTACCGTCTTGAACTAGTGTCAAGCTGATATGCATTTCACCCGAAAATTCACGAATTGCCTTGCCACCTTGCATCACCAGACTACGGTAACGTAACTGATTCGGTGCTGCCATTTCAATTTTTGACTTTTGCAAAGTAATCCCTTGCGGACGATTTGCTGAAGGCATCAAACTTTCAAAAAAAGCTAAGTCGTCTTTGATCTTATTATTTTCTGCCGTCAAAATATTGACTTGATCAGTTAACTGTTTTTGGATGGATTTTTCTATATTTTGTTGACTTTCGATGGTTGCGGCAGTCGCCAGCAACTTATCGCGCTCTGCGGTTAAGCTCGCGACTTTATCTTGAAGAGCTGTCATCTGCTCAGGCGAAAATTTAGGACCAAAGGCAAAACTACGTCCCATATCATAAGTCCACATCGCGATCGCACCACCAACACCAATCACCACCGCAAACAAAGCAAATTTAATCGGCCACGGCAAATGCTGACTGATGGTCATCTTTGACGCCGTAATACGCCGACGAAAAAATTTAGAAATTGGCATAGTTAGCTTATGGGTTCACTGGCACATGCTGTAAGCCAGTCGACTCATCCAAACCAAACATAATATTCATACACTGCACTGCTTGACCGGAAGCCCCTTTTACCAAATTATCCTGCACTACCAAAATCACAACATGCTTTCCATTTCCCGGGCGATGCAAAGCGATACGTAGCATATTCGAAGCGCGAGTCGAACGCGTTTCTGGATGCGAACCAAAAGGCATCACATCAACAAATTGCTCGTCTTTGTAGGCATCTTCAAACAGAGCTTGTAATGCCTCATTGCTGATATCTTGTGTCAATTGCGCATATAAGGTGGAATGCATACCACGAATCATAGGCACCAAATGGGGGGTAAATAGAAGTTCGACTTTATCTTGTGTCAGACCTTGCAATTGCTCAATAGTCTCGGGAGTATGGCGATGTCCAGCCACACCGTATGCTTTGAAACTGTCACTCGTTTCTGAAAACAAAATTCCAATTTCTGCCTTACGACCCGCACCGGAAACACCGGATTTACAATCAGCAATCAAATTACCTGCGTCAATCACACCAGCCTTCAACAATGGTGCGAAACCAAGTTGCATGGTAGTTGGATAGCAACCAGGATTACCGATCAAACGGGCGCTCTTAATTTTGTCGCGATTTAGCTCTGGCAAGCCGTACACAGCTTCAGACAATAAGTCTTTGCAGCTATGTTCCATGCCATACCATTTTTCAAACTGCGCCACATCTTGCATACGGAAGTCCGCTGCCAGATCAATCACCTTCACACCATTGGCTAAAAGTTCTGGTGCCTGCGCCATTGCTACGCCGTGCGGCGTCGCGAAGAACACCACATCACATTCGTTCAAGTTAGCTTTATCTGGCGAAGAGAATGCCAAATCAACACGACCACGTAGGGAG
The DNA here is from genome assembly GCF_014284305.1 of Affinundibacterium seohonense. GTDB lineage: Bacteria > Pseudomonadota > Gammaproteobacteria > Burkholderiales > Burkholderiaceae_D > Undibacterium > Undibacterium seohonense. The sequence goes on along the minus strand of NZ_JACOFW010000018.1, from coordinate 102,214 downwards.
GGATACATCTGCGCCACAGGCACACCATCTTCTTTACGCGAAGTAATGGCGGTCAATTTTGCTTGCGGATGGGTGGCGAGAATTCTCAACAACTCGACGCCTGTATAACCTGTTCCACCTACGATACCGATTTTAATCATTTTGACTGTCCTAAACGAAAGCTGGTGCCATTAAAAAATTATGCGTGCATTCTAGCAGTCGAAGCTAGATTTCCCAATAGACAATTGTTTCTGTTGACATCATCAAAAGGGATTTAAAGTCTTTTGCCGCAGAGGCACAAAAGCCTAAAGACACCGGAACTCTGTCTGCGCAAAGATGACATCCCCGCCTTTCGAGCATAGCTGAACTGCATTAACGCTATCAGGATAAATTCAGGGCGAAAAAAAACCGCCAACATTTGGCGGTTTTTTGTTCCAGCAAAAAAATTTGCAAAAAGCAAATTAACGCTTGGAGAATTGCTTTGCGCGACGTGCTTTGCGCAAACCAACTTTTTTACGTTCAACTTCACGAGCATCACGAGTAACGAAGCCAGCTTTGGACAATTCAGATTTCAAAGTTGCATCGTAGTCGATCAAAGCACGTGTGATACCGTGACGAACCGCGCCGTATTGGCCAGATTCACCACCACCGTGTACATTGATCATGATGTCGAATGTTTCGAGGTGATTAGTCAACTCGAGTGGTTGACGGATAACCATCAAGCCAGTTTTACGAGAGAAATATTCGTCAGCTGGTTTGCCGTTGACAACAATCTTGCCGCTACCTGTTTTCAGGAATACGCGAGCAACTGCGCTCTTGCGACGGCCAGTTCCGTAGTTGTAATTACCGATCATGGCTATTCCTTAGATGTCGAGTACTTGTGGTTGCTGAGCTGCATGCGGATGCGTTGCATCTGCGTACACTTTCAACTTCTTGATCATTGCGTAACCGAGTGGGCCTTTAGGCAACATGCCTTTAACAGCCTTCTCTAACGCACGGCCTGGGAAGCGAGCTTGCATTTTTTGGAAGTTCGTTTCGTAGATACCACCTGGGTATCCAGTATGACGATAGTAAATCTTGTTCAGAGCTTTAGTACCAGTCACGCGCAGTTTAGCTGCATTAACTACGACGATGAAATCGCCCGTGTCGACGTGTGGAGTAAATTCTGGTTTATGCTTGCCGCGTAAACGGAGTGCCACTTCGCTGGCAACACGTCCGAGAACTTTGTCTGTCGCGTCAATCACGAACCAGTCGCGCTGAACCTCATGGCCCTTAGCGGAAAAGGTTTTCATGTTGAATCCTAAATAAAAATATTAAAAACACCCTGATTTCGGTGGTTCTGCCAATCACTTCTAGCAGACGCTCCCTTGTTAAATTCTCTCTTGGGCGAACAGAGAGTCAGAAATTATAGTATTTTCAAAGACTTAGTGCAAGCACTGTTTAAGTTTTAGGCAAAACTAGGCAGATAATTCTGTGAATATCGCTTCAAAATCAACATCTACTTTTCGCTAATCTGCGTTTTAAGACAAAAAAAACCCGAAGACTTGGCTTCGGGAATAAGTCACTTGGAGTGACGGAGGAGATGCGTGAAGAGATCAAAACCGAACTTACACGAAATCGAAATTGCATAGTAGGTGAATGATTCGTCTTATGCCAGAGAAACTTAGTGCTATCTAGAAAGTACTGAAATTCGCTACTGCAAGTAGCATATTTCGTACTATTTCTCAATTTTACGGGCAAGAAACTAAAAACAGTCCATAAGTTTGACGTAGAAACAAGAGTCGTCTTTACTCAGTTACAATAAGCAAGTTTGTATAAATGCCAAAGTAAAGGAGAACAACATGGAAGTTAATGTAGCTTGGACCGGGACTTCCGGCATGAGTTTTTTAGCAACGACTGGATCGGGTCATGCCGTATTGATGGATGGCGCAGTCGAAGGCGGCGGGCATAATCTAGCACCACGCCCGATGGAAATGGTGTTGCTCGGAGCTGGTGGCTGCTCAGCCTATGATGTCGTCTTAATTTTGCGCAAAGGCAAACAAGATGTGCGTGGCTGTGAAGTGAAGCTAAGCGCGGATCGCGCTGAAACCGAGCCTAAAGTATTCACAAAAATTCATTTTCACTTCGTTGTGACTGGTCGCAATCTCAAACCCAACTTGGTTGAACGTGCAATTGCGCTCTCGCATGACAAATATTGTTCAGCGTCGATCATGCTTGGCAAAACTGCAGAGATGTCACACAGCTATGAAATTATTGAAGATCTGACACTCGCATCTGAGCACGAAAAAATAGAAGTAACAGAATAAGTTCTGGTAAATTAATGAGCAAACGAACGCCATACCGCTAAAAAATGCCGGATTATCTCCGGCATTTTCGTACGCATAAACCAAACATTGCTATTTCTTACACAAGCTCGTCACGACTAAACACAGCCGTATAACTAAAGTAAAAAGTGCAATACATCACCAAAGAAATCGTTAACATCACAGGCAGCATCAGCACACCAAGCACACCGCCACTCAAAGCCACCAATAAAGCAACAAAACTCAAAATACCGCACCACGCCAATAAGTAGACCATAAATGCTTTACGTGCGCGCCAGACCGCAAAGAAGCTATAGAAAATAGCCTTCGCCACGCCCATTCCATGCCACATAACCAATGGTGCGCCAAACCAAAAACCCATTGCTGCTGGCGTGTAAACAGTGAAAAAGGTCAACATGCCCCATCCAATATTGGATTTCACTAAGGCTTTTTGATCTGCTTTCGATGGATCCGTAAGGTAATTCCAAAGTGCGCCATCATCGACAGGTATCGAGCAAGCGAGCGAGCCAACTAAAGCCATCGTGTACAAACAACCTAAAACCAATAGCGGCTTAAGCGCTGGAGAGCGAAATGCGATTAATAGCGAGCCAGTTGTGATCGGCTTGGATTGATCGATATCTCTGCATGCGTGCATGATACCCATGCCCAATACAGGTCCAAATATAAAAGGCAAAAAACTACCCAAGTAAGGCACGAGACTCAAACCAAGATTAAAAAAGATCAAACCAAAAAACATAAACAGTAATTCGAATGGATGTTTTCTAAATGTCTGAAAACCTAACTGTATCCATTGCAAGCCCGCTTTGGGCATCGGTGTATTCATCGGTCTTTTCTGTTAAATCGATATTTGGATGTCAAATCTATATTTTTACATCTGCGGTAAAGCTGGGGTCGGCTGCGAAACGCGCAAACGTAAAATCCGTTCGAAATGCGTAGGATCATGCGGCGTTAACATTTCGGCATCTCGCGGTTGATAAAAGTCATAAACACGCGATAACCAAAAACGGAAAGCCGCAGCACGCAACATTGGCTGCCACGCTTGCGATTCCTCTAAGGTGAAAGGACGCACGGCATGATAGGCGTTTAACATGGCATTCACACGTGTCAAGTCTAGTTCACCACTAGCCAGATCAATACACCAATCATTGATCGTCACCGCAACATCAAACAACCAAGTGTCGCAACCAGCAAAGTAAAAATCAAAAAAACCCGTCAACTGCTCGCCATCAAACATCACATTATTACGAAACAAATCTGCATGTACCGGACCTGTTGCTAATGCTTTGTAAGTGGGTGTCAATGCAAATGCGGATTGAAAAGCAATCTCATCCTGCATCAACTGTCGATTCGTATCCGACAAAAATGACAAAACCTTAGGCACGGTCGTTTGCCACCAATCCAACGAACGCAAGTTAGCCTGATGAATCGTGAAATCTCGACCAATCAAATGCATACGGGCCAGCATCGCACCGACTTCAGCGCAATGCACCGCCTGTGGTTCCATTTGCGAACTACCGTTTAACTTACTCACGATAGCGGCTGGTTTGCCGTGCAATGCAACGCATAATTCACCGTCCACATTAGCGATCGGTGCTGGTACTAAAACACCTCGATCAGCTAAATGGCGCATCAGTTTCAAATAAAACGGCAATTGTTCGAAATTTAAATTTTCGAAAATCGTCAGAACATATTCACCCTGTTCTGTATCAATAAAAAAGTTACTGTTTTCTATTCCTGATGCAATCCCTCGAATGTTTAATGCCTTACCGAGCGGAAATTGCTTCATCCAAGGAGTCAGGTCTTCCAGAGTTACCGATGTAAATACAGCCATGTCTATCCACTATGAATGATAGGTGTCTCGAATAATTCAAAGCACTAAACTAAGCGAAGCTGGTATCACAGTTTTCCCGCAACAAGGCATAGTGAAGAAGTTTCGATTATTCGAGTTTCCCTTATTTTTTCTCTGCCGGCATCGATGCCGACGCTGCGCTTGCTGCTGTTGCAGAAGCAGGTGTCGATGCAGCTTTCGCTGCTGGAGGCGCGACTGATTTGGTAGAACCAGTCTTTGAGGTGGAATACGGACCTGGTGACAACACTGGCAAAGATTCGACTTCTTTTGTCTCTTTCTTACCGCCAAACTCCATCACTTTCCATTGCGCTGCGCGATTAGCATCACCTTCTGGGGTGCCTTTCGGCGCATTATTTGGTTTCACCGTGTAGGTGCTTTTGCCAGTACGAACCTGGACTTCAGTGACTTTGCCGTTGTCTTTACGTTCAACGGTTTTTAACTTATTGCTCTCTGGCTTAATTAATTTAATATCAGACTCTGGACCTTCTTCTAGCTTTTCCAGTTTTGGTGGCGGTGGTGCCGTCTTTTCTTGAGCGATAGCCGCAGTGGATGCCGAAATTGCAAAACAAGTAGTCACTATCGTCGTGGCTAAACTAGTCAATAAGGTCAATGAGCTTTTCATGATTTTCACTTTAGATTCAATAGAAATACGAATAATTGCTCAGCATTGTAACAAAGCGCGAGCGTCCTTAGCGGGAAAGTACGTCGTCTCCCTAGCGCCGAATAGTTTTTTTCGACAAAACGAACAAAGACAATGACGAAACTCGCGTCAAATATAAGAATAAATTCAATTAACGGACTAGCCAACGACGTAATGAAAAGCTCAAGGCATCAACAGCGGCGACCAACAACAACATTGCCAATATCACCGTAGCCGCACTCGACATCTGAAATAATGACAAATGATATTTCATCATTTGCCCAATGCCACCCGCACCAACCACGCCCAAAATAGCAGCAGCACGGATGTTATTTTCCCAACGATACAAGGTATAAGACAACATCTGCGGTAAAGCTTGTGGTAAGCGACTGTAAAGAAATGCTTGTGTGGCAGATGCGCCATTGATTCGCAGGCTCGCTTCGATTTCTGGAGGGCTATTGTCTAAACTTTCAGCGAACAAACGTCCAAATACACCCGTGGTATGCGCAGCCAAAGCGATGGTACCGGCAAACGGTCCCAAGCCAGCGGCAATCAACATCATTGACGCCCACACTAACTCAGGAATAGAACGTGCCACATTCAAGAATAATCCTGTAACTAATTTGAGGGTCTTCCCAAAACGCCCACTCGCCGGCAACGCGAGCAACAAACCCAGCACTGCCGCGATCAATGTACCTAAAGCTGACATCGACAAAGTCTCTATTGCCGCATGCCCAACTTTGGCTAACATCGATGCACTCAAATCTGGCGATGCGAATCCGCTTAAGAATTCACCAGCATTACTAAGCGCATCCTGCGTAAACAGAGCGCGCCATTCCAATTGCAAACTCCAAAAGCTGGTGACGACCAACAACAATACACCGGTAAGAACCAGTGCACGCGTCGCCGTCCACACGGGAGGTGCTACTGGCATGGTGGTTGTTGAATGCGTTGATCGTAATCTCATCGATTCAAACTCTTTCGAGCGACATGGCTAAGTAAATCAGCTGCAGCAACCAATACAACGAAAACACATAAAATAGTCGAGACTTCTGCACCGGCCAACATTTTTAAGGATTCATCCATACGCTGCCCCAAACCGCCAGCACCGACAAAACCCATCACCACGGAACCACGAATCGCACATTCCCATCGATAAATTGTGTACGACGTTAGTTCCGGCAAGGCATTCGGCAAAGAACCAAATAAGAAAGCGGACAAGCGGCTGCTCCCATTACGCAATAAAGTATCGCTCGCATGGGCATCGCTGCTTTCCAAAATTTCTGCATAAACCTTGCCCAGCATGCCAGCGTAGGTCAGGGCTATCGCGAGTACGCCCGCAGTTGCTCCTAAGCCGACAATGCGAACAAATAGCAAGGCCCAAACCAACTCGGGCACGCTACGTAAAATCACCAAAATCCAACGCACGATTTGCCGAATCAGTCGAGATGACACACGCGTCTGCGAACGCCCAATGCGCGAAATCGATAAATGTTCAGAAATAATGAAGGCCGCAGGTATCGCGAGTAACAATGCCAAGACGAGGCCAGCGGTGGCAATCGCGATCGTCTGCCAAGTCGCAACTAGCACGATCTTTAAAAAATCAGCCGAAAGCTCGGGAGGAAAAAAATTTAAAACAAAACGCCAACTTGCTTGCAAACTTTGTTGATCAAGCAAAATCCAAGGTTCAAATTCTGAATACACCAACATCGGCCATAGCAAGACCAAACCAAGCATCGTCAATGTGACACGGCTTCGCCAAGCTGGGTCACTTGGCATGACATGTCGAGCTACATCGTTTGTGGATGAAGTCGATTGAGAAAGTTGGGTAGATGAAGAAAGCAGCGGCATCAAAAACACCGTACATGCTCAATGATGGTCGCATCCGTGTTCGTGATATCGATAGCATTATTACCAGATTCAGCACTGACTGCATTTTCATACAAAGCCGCAATCATCACGTCGGTGACTGACTTGCCATCGCCCGAATCAAACATCACTTGTCCATCACGTAGGCCGATAATGCGCTGAAAGTTTGCGCGTGCCAGTTCCACTTGATGCAGGCTACAAATCAAGGTCGCGTTCGCTTGCTGCGCCTCTTGCTGTAGGACCTGCAAAGTCTGTAGCGCCAAGCTAGGATCTAAAGCCGACAAGGGTTCATCAACGATCAACAAACTAGCATCAGACACCAATAAGCGTGCCAAAGCACAACGCTGGCGCTCACCACCGGATAAGCGATCCACCCGCGCATACAATTTATCTTGTAATTGAAAACGCGATAAAGCCTGCCATGCTAAAGCGGGATCGACAGGCTTAATCAGATTACGAATCGCTTGCCACAAACTCCAAGCAGGCAAACGCCCCGCTAACACGGAAGTAACAACTCGCTGACGGCTTGGCAAAGGTGGCGTCTGTGGTGCCAAAAATAGGTGCCGACGCAGCGCATGGCGTTCGCGATGTGCCAAACTCCACATCGACTTCCCCATGAAATGGAGCACACCACCACATGGCTGTATCGCAGCTGCCATGGTGTGTAGCAAAGTCGTTTTACCTGCACCAGATGGGCCGATAATCGCGATCTGTTCACCCACGCTTACCCGCAGATGAATCGAATTCAAGGCTGGCTCGGCATCAGGCGCTGACGCCAAATGACGCACCGACACCTGATCTAATTGCAGTAAGTAAGGCACGCCATTTGGTAAAACCAACTCTGACATTATTTCAACAACCCTGCCTGCTGCGCAGCGACTTCAATCGCTTTATAGTTGTCGGCCTTGGTTGGAATAAAACGCAAAGTTCTTTGCAAATCCAAAATCTCTTTGTCCTTCGGATTAGTGCTATCCAAACTTAAAAAAGCATCGCTGATTTTCTTACGCAACTCAGCGGGCATATCACTGCGCACCGTCCAGTTGTAATCAAAGTAGCCTGGCGTTGTATAGAACACGCGCACTTGCTTAGGATCGACTTTATTTTGACTCACTAACTTTTCCCACACTGAGATATTCAGTGCACCAGCATCGACTTTACCGCCCGAAACCGCGGCTACGGTTGCATCGTGCGCACCAGAAAAAGCAATGCGTTTCATGTCGGTATCTGGATTGACTTTGGCATTAAGCAAAAATGAGCGCGGCATTAAGTGTCCTGAAGTCGACGATTCCGAGCCAAAACTAAACGTTTTACCTTTTAAGTCTTCTAATTTATTGATTGCGGGATTCGTCGTAATAAATACGGATTTAAATTTCTCGTCCTCTTCACGCTGCACCAAAGGAATCACTTGGTCTTTACTGCGAATCTTTGCCTGCACAAAAGTAAAACCACCAAACCACACCATATCAAGTTTGCCTTTAGTGAGGCCTTCGACCGATGCAGCATAGTCAGTGACAGGTGTGAATTCCACTTTCATTCCCAACTTCTTCTCTAAGTATTCACCCAAGGGCTTAAACTTGCGTTGTAATTCGGTCGGTGCTTCATCTGGAATTGCAGAAACACGCAAAACCTGCTGAGCACTTGCCGTTACGCCGGAAAAACACAGCATCGAGACTAAGAGCGCAAGTGAAAAACGACGAAATTTTGAAATTTGCATGGTGATTTATAATTTCTAAAAAGTAGAGTCTGCATTTTACGGGAAAAGAATCAGCAAAGATGGACTGAATCGACAGGTACAAAATTTAACAAGGGACAAAATCAATAGATTTGCATAAATGACACTCCTTGACTTGAACAAAGTCAATTCGGCACAAATCTGGGATAATGCGCATCTTAGTCGATCCAATCAAGGATTGAACACATCGAACTTGTTTACTTACGACCACACTCATCGGAACCACTATGTCTACTCCTAAATCAACCAAGCACGCTCATGTTTTGATTCTCGGCTCGGGCCCTGCGGGATACTCCGCCGCGGTTTACGCAGCACGCGCCAATTTAAATCCAGTCTTGATTACCGGCGTAGAACAAGGTGGTCAATTGATGACCACTACCGATGTGGAAAACTGGCCGGCCGACCCAAACGGCGTGCAAGGTCCAGAGTTGATGCAACGCTTTTTAGAGCATGCAGAGCGCTTTAATACTGAAATTATTTTTGACTACATCCACACGGCCAAGCTGACAGAAAAGCCGATCCGCTTAATCGGTGATCAAGCTGAATACACTTGCGATTCATTGATTATCGCCACTGGTGCTTCCGCGCAGTATCTGGGCTTGCCTTCCGAAGAAGCCTTCATGGGCAAAGGTGTCTCCGCATGCGCTACCTGCGATGGTTTCTTCTATCGAGGCAAAGAAGTCGCTGTCGTTGGAGGCGGTAACACTGCTGTGGAAGAGGCTTTGTATTTATCAAATATTGCTAGCAAAGTGACTGTTATTCATCGCCGCGACAAATTCCGTGCGGAGGCAATTTTAATTGACCGCTTGATGGCGAAAGTCGCCGAAGGCAAAATTGAAGTCAAATGGAATCACACTTTGGATGAAGTCACAGGCGATGCATCTGGCGTGACTGGCATTAATATTAAATCGGCTGAAGGTGCCGTTACGGCGGTGCCTTTACATGGTGTGTTCATCGCTATTGGTCACAAGCCAAACACCAGCATCTTTGAAGGCCAACTGGAAATGAAAAACGGTTACATCATCACCAAGATGGGCAATGAAGGGATGGCGACCGCCACAAACATTCCTGGCGTATTTGCTGCTGGCGACGTACAAGATCATATCTATCGCCAAGCAATTACCAGTGCGGGTACTGGCTGTATGGCAGCGCTAGATGCGCAGCGCTTCTTGGAAGAATAAGAATCGAATTGCAGAGGGCGCAAAGACGTATTGAGAAAACGCTTTGCCCCCTGCCCCTCTGCGGTAAAAGTTTTTAAATCTTTTTTCAGCAAACATCATCATGGCCTCATCAATGAAATCTTTTGCTGACCTACAACAAGTTGGTAAGCAGCTCAAAGCGCAACAAGAGCAGCGTGCAAAAGCGGAAGCAGAACGTCTAGCGCGGGAAAAACAGGCCGCTATTGAAGCGAATATTTTTCGCAGCAGCATCGGCGACGTTCAAGTCTTAAAGCAACCAGAAAAATTTCATCCCATTCCAAAGAAGCCACAGCCGCTGCCCTTCAAGCACATTGAAGACGAGCAAAAGGCCTTGCAAGAATCTTTATCAGACGAGTTTGATGCTGGAACCTTACTCGAATCAGACGACAATCTTAGCTACACGCGCATTGGTGTCGGCATTGATGTAGCGAAAAAATTGCGTAAAGGCGAATGGGTGATTCAAGCCCAACTTGATTTACACGGCATGCGCCGCGACCAAGCCCGCGATAGTCTCGGTGAATTTTTGCGAAAGTGCATTCGCAGTGGTTTTCGCTGTGTACGAATCATCCACGGTAAAGGCTTAGGTTCAATTAATAAAGAACCAGTATTAAAGAACAAAGTTCGCAATTGGTTAATTCAAAAAGACGAAGTCATCGCCTTTAGCCAGGCGACCGCCGCTGATGGTGGCTCTGGTGCCTTGATCGTCTTATTGCGTGCATCCTGAAATCAAAAAAAGCACGCATCAACTTCTTGATGCGTGCTTTTTCAAACAACCAAATTAAAAAGTTATACGGCTTCCGGTCCCGTTTCGCCAGTGCGAATACGAATCACTTGTTCCACATTCTGCACAAAAATCTTGCCATCACCAATTTTGCCAGTGTGGGCGGCCTTAATGATCGCATCGACCACATCATCACAGACCTTGTCGTCGACCACCACTTCCACCTTAATTTTAGGTAAAAAATCAACCACATATTCAGCGCCACGGTACAACTCCGTGTGCCCTTTTTGGCGACCAAAACCTTTAACTTCGGTGACCGTCAATCCGGTTACACCCACATCGGCCAAGCCTTCACGGACTTCGTCGAGTTTAAATGGTTTGATTATTGCTGTAATTTGTTTCATGTTTTCCTCACTGATTTACTGATATTTTAATCTCGGAATTTCGACGTTATCGGATAGCGCCAATCACGTCCAAAAGCCCGGTGTGTAATCCGAATACCGACTGGAGCCTGACGTCGTTTATATTCATTAATTTTAATCAAACGCGTGATGCGCTCTACATCGGCTTCGCTGTAACCGGCTGCAATAATTTCAGCTCGTGACTGATTTTCTTCCATGTAGCGTTGCATAATGCCATCGAGAATATCATACGGCGGTAAGGAATCTTGATCCTTTTGATCCGGACGTAATTCTGCTGATGGTGGACGCGTAATAATGCGTTCAGGGATCACATCACCAATCGAATTTCTATACGCACAAAGACGATACACCATGGTTTTGGCAACGTCTTTAATGACGGCAAAACCGCCCGCCATATCGCCATACAATGTGCAGTACCCGACTGCCATTTCACTCTTATTGCCAGTTGTCAAAACGATAGAGCCATATTTATTCGACATCGCCATCAACATCGTGCCGCGTATGCGTGCCTGAATATTTTCCTCTGTCGTATCCTCTTTTAAGCCCGCAAACTCCTGACTCAAGGTATTTTTGAATGCACTAAAACACTCGTTAATAGAAATCTCGTCGTAATGTACACCGATACGTTTAACCATCTCACGAGAATCTAACCAAGAAATATCTGCCGTGTACGGTGAAGGCATCATCACGGCACGCACTTTTTCTGCGCCCAATGCATCAACGGCAATCGCCAAGGTCAAAGCAGAATCAACCCCGCCCGAAAAACCAATTAAAACACTAGGAAAACCGTTTTTCGTCACGTAGTCACGCACGCCCAACACCAGAGCACGATAAATCTGTGTTTCGACAGGTAAAGTCTGTGCCACAACAGCGGCTTGTGGCACGCCATCGATAAAATCAACAATCTGTAAATCGGCTTCGCAGTGCTTTAATTGCGCGCAAACTTGTCCTTCTTGATCTAACACGAAAGAATTACCATCAAAAATCAATTCATCCTGACCGCCCAACAAATTTGCATAGACAAGACTCATGCCGAGCGCGCTGATGTTTTGGCGCATGACTTCAATGCGAAAATCGCTTTTATTCATGTGAAACGGCGATGCATTTGGTACTAACAAAACTTGTGCACCAGCGGCTCTCGCCATTTGTGGGGCGTCACCATTCCAAACATCCTCACAAATATTGATACCAAATTTTGTGCCTTTAACCTCAAACACGACCGCATCATCGCCAGTCGCGAAATAGCGCTTCTCATCAAACACTGCATCGTTCGGTAAAGCATGTTTTAAATACGTGTGCGTGATGCTGCCGTTCAACAAAACCGAAATCGCGTTATAGTGCCGCTGTTCCTGTAATAGCGGATGTCCGACCAAGACATGAACATCCTTAAATTGCTGGAGATCTTGCGCTAGATCTTGTAGGGCAATGGCAGTTTGCTGATAAAACGCAGCTCGCAGTAGCAAATCCTCGGGTGGATAGCCAACCAAGGACAGCTCCGGCGTCACGACGATATCGGCCGCTTGCGACGCAGCGCGAGATACATAGTCAAGAATTTGTCGAGAATTGCCAGCGAGATCACCGACGATGCTGTTCATCTGAGCAATAGCAACTTTTACAGTCATAAGATTTAAGGCCATGAGCTATGAATTCTGAAGTCCCACATTATCGCATGCGTCTAGTCGATTCTCTATCGGAAATTGGACAAGAAAACTGGGACGATTTACTCAGCGTGCAAGAACAAGCCAATCCATTCTTATCCTATGCTTTCCTGAACGCATTGCATGAATCTGGATCTGCATCGCCGACGACGGGCTGGACGCCACGCTTCATAAGTGTGTGGGAAGGTGAATCACTGGTCGCGGCGATGCCCTTGTATGAGAAAACTCATTCTTACGGAGAATATGTGTTCGACTGGGCGTGGGCCAATGCCTATCATCAGCATGGCTTGGCGTATTATCCAAAACTCTTGTCGGCCATTCCATTCACCCCAGTTCAAGGTCAACGCCTGCTCAGCCGAAGCAATGATACACGACAAGTTTTATTAAGACATTTAATAGATTTAACGAGAACTGGCCTGCATTCCTCTTGCCATATCCTATTCCCCAACGACAAAGAAATCAGCGTATTGCAGGACGCTGGTTTTTTGTTACGCCAAGGTGTGCAATTTCATTGGACCAATCGAAATTTTACCGATTTTGACCATTTCCTAAGTACTCTAGAAGCAAAGAAACGTAAAAACATTCGTGCCGAAAGGCGCAAAGTTCAAGAAGCGGGCGTGACATTCATCCATTTGCGAGGTAATGAAATCACGGAATCCGATTGGGCATTCTTTAAACAATGCTACGATCAAACGTATGCCGAACACCATTCGACGCCCTACCTCAATCACGATTTTTTTCTTCGTATTGGCAAGGGCATGCCAAATAATTTATATCTAATTATTGCCAACTTACAAGGCGAGAGAATTGCTGCCGCCCTTTTTGTCCACGATGACCATACACTTTACGGACGTTATTGGGGATGCCTACGTAGTCTGCCCTGCCTGCATTTTGAAACAGCCTATTACCAAGCCCTAGAATTTTGTATTGCCAACAAAATCCAAACATTTGAAGGTGGTGCTCAAGGCGAACATAAAATGGCACGAGGCTTTTTGCCGCACAAAACCTATTCAACGCACTTACTAAATGAAACCGCCTTTGCTGACGCCGTTGCACACTTTCTGCAACGTGAACAAGGCGGAATCGAAAACTATATTGACGAATTAGAGGAGCACACGCCTTACAAATCGCAAGAAAAAATCGCAAAATAACTACGTGGTATCAGCGCACCTCTTGATGCCAAGCGAGACAATTTGCAACAAATTCGAGGAAAGCATGGGCAGATTCACATGCGTCTCAAACAAATCCATTAGAATGTGCAAATGCAAAAAAACCATCTCAAGCCGATGGTGAGATTTATCTAATTCAAGGTTGTCCTCAGTATGATTCAAAATGCACCAGCCAATAACGCTGCCAATTCTGGCAAAACATCGATGCGTAGAATCGGTCGCTTCACTGTGACTGATAAGCTGGGCAGTGGTTCCAATGGCAATGTCTTACTCGGGCACGATCCGATTATCGATCGCGCAGTCGCCATTAAAATTTTGAACAATCCGGTTGGTGCGACTGACAAAAAACAACGTGAACAACAGTTTATCAATGAAGCTCGTGCTGCCGGACGCCTTTCTCATCCCAATATCGTCACGATTTATGACGCATCCACCGAAGGTGGAACGACTTTTATTGCGATGGAGTTTTTACAAGGCAAAGATCTGCGGGAATTGATGGCAAGCGGCAAACGCTTTGATGTAATTGAAACTGCTAGCATCGTCTATAAGATCGCGAACGCTTTAGCATTTGCCCACAATCAAGGGGTAATTCACCGAGATATCAAGCCAGCGAATATTTTTATTGTCGAAAACAATCAGCCAAAGGTTGTGGATTTTGGCATCGCACGCGTACCCAATCGCGTATTAGATGATAGCGGTCAACCGCAGACCCTATTCAAAGGTACGATTATGGGTACACCTAACTATATGTCCCCTGAACAGGCCTTGAGTCAACCAGTAACAGCATTAACAGACGTTTATTCTCTTGGCGCAGTGATGTACGAGATGCTGACCGGACAAAAGCCTTTTTCGGCGTCTGATTTCGATAAATTGCTTTACAACATCACACACAAAACTCCAAAATCACCTGCCTTACTCAATCCAGACGTACCAGAAAAACTGGCACACATCGTTATGAAGGCAATGCAAAAGAAAACGCATCGCCGCTATAAAAACGCCGCCGAAATGGCGCTAGCATTGAATAAGTTTTTGGCAGCAGAAAAACGTGCACGACGTCAATCTTCAGCAAGCAGAGAAAGCAGCACTACATCCACAGCAAGCCCTTTTGCACATAAGAGCAATTTATTTTGGTTGGGTTGGGGTAGTTTTATTATTGCGGCAATCTTGGCAGTGTTAGCTTTTAAGTCGCGTTGAATTGAACGATTTATTTCGACATATCACTAAGAATACGCCCATCACTTAGTCGTACAGTCCGCTGACAGTGCGCGGCAATTTCCGCCTCATGCGTAACTAGAATCAAAGTATGACCTTCAGCGTGTAAAGCATCAAATAAACTCATAATATCTGTCGTGGTCGTGCTGTCCAAATTACCAGTCGGTTCATCCGCCAACAAAATAGAGGGTTCGCCACACAAGGCCCTAGCGATTGCGACTCTTTGCCTCTGCCCACCCGAGAGTTGATTAGGCAAATGATCAACCCGATTAGCCAAACCAACACGCTCCAGCGCCAATAACGCCCGACGTTTACGTTCCGCTGGGCGGATACCACGATAAACCAGAGGTTGCATCACATTTTGTAACGCGCTGGCTCTCGTCAATAAATTGAAACTTTGAAAAATGAAGCCGATTTCTTGATTGCGTGTGCGTGCCAGCTCCACGTCCGAGAGATGCGCTACGTCTTTACCGTTCAATAAATACTGACCACTACTAGGTGTATCCAAGCACCCCAAAATATTCATCATGGTGGACTTACCTGAGCCAGAGGCGCCGATAAAAGCCATGTATTCATTGCGTTTGACCGACAAATCAATTTTATCAAGCGCATGAATCACTTCACCACCCATTTGATAGTGGCGCGAGATGGCTTGAAATTGAATCAAAGGCTGATCACCCAGATTTGCAACATCAGAAAAACTCATTTTATTCTTTCGATAAAGCGACGACGGGGTCAAGTTCGGCAGCGCGAGCGGCGGGAAGGGCGCCGGAAACTAATGCAACTAAGACTGATACGCCGACGGCTGATACAATCGCCCACAATGGCACTGAAGGCGTACTTGCCTTAGGAATATAGCGCACCACAACATGCGCTAGAGCGCTACCCAATAAGACACCAACGATGGCGCCCATCACCGATAACAGAATCGCTTCCAATAGAAACTGCCAGCGTATAGTTTGTTTGCTCGCACCTAAAGCCATCAAGATACCAATTTCACGTGTGCGCTCGGTAACCGATACCAGCATCACATTCATCACTCCTACACCACCCACCACCAAAGAGATCGCAACAATCGCAAAAAAGACTTTTGAAATCGCTTTTTCCAATAGCAAGGCCGAATCTCGAATTTGATCACTACTCTCAATCAAAAAATCTTCCGCCTCACCATCGGGTGTTTTTAAAGACTGGTGCAAGATGCGCTTGACCTCCGAGAGGACAGAGGTCATTTGTGATTGATCGGATACCCGAAATCCAAAAGCGTAACGACGCTCTTGTCCCATCAATTCTTCTGCGACCGAGAATGGCACATACACATCACCAATTTGTCGCAGACCTTGTCCAGCGTCGCCATTTCCTGGTACCACACCGATCACTTTGAGTGAAAAAGTCCCCAAAATAATCACGCTGCCCAAGGCCATCTGCGGCAAACCCAATTCTGCAATCAGGTGCTCACTGATTACACAGACTCTGAGCCTGGAGGTCTCATCGCTCTCCATCAAGAATCGACCTTGCGTGGGAAATTGCTGATACAACTGCGGATGAAAATAAGAGGCGGCCAACACTGTAACTTCTGATTTTTTGCCACGATAAGCCAGGTCGGATACATCCAGTTTACTGGTAGCGACTACCGGGCTAACATTAACCAGTTGCGCACTCAGCTTCTGCCATTCCTGCTTTGACATTGGGCGCTGCAAGACACGGTCTTTCATATAATTACCGTCAATCAGCACCAAATCCGAACCCAATTGCGATAAGACCTGATTGACGCCTTTATCCAGACCTTGCACCACCGCCGCGATCGTCACCAAGCCCGTCACGGCAATCACGATGCCCAATGCAGTTAGTGCGCTACGCAGAGCATAAACGCGAATCTGCGTCATCGCTTGCTGAAATAAATCAAAAAAAGCGAACATTACCTATTCACCTTAAATTTCGAGAGAGAAACACGCTAAAAAACACGCCATTTTTGCGCCTGATTCATTTGAAATTTCATTCATTATTCCGCCGCAAGCGCCTCAATCGGATCAAGTTGTGCGGCACGCATGGCAGGCCACGCACCCGCCAGTACACCCACCAAGAGTGCGATACCAACCCCAGACAACATAGGCCAAAGCGGCAGCACGATACGGTTAACATCTTCAAAAGTGAGTTTGACAAAAATATTAGCGAGCGAGACCCCCAACACCAGACCGACCATGGCTCCCAGACCAGAAATACTACTAGCCTCGATCAAAAATTGTAGCCGTATATGCCATTTAGTCGCACCCAGCGCACGTAAAACACCGATCTCGCGAGTCCGCTGCGTCACCGCCACCAGCATCACATTCATAATGCCAATAGCACCGACCAACATAGAAATCGACACTAACAAGATCAAAACGATCGAAATCATTTGTATGATTTCATCATTCGCAGCGCGTAATTGTCCTGCATCTTGTATAGTAAAACCATCTTGTTCATTCGGTGCGCGTGCTAAGGATATCCTCAAGACTTGTCTCACCTGTCGGATAACAGATTGATGTTGATTTGGATCTTTCAAAGTGAAAGCGAAGCTCAATGTCCTTGTGTTACTTTCTAATTCTTGAGCAAGGCCAAAAGGGATGTACATCTGCACCAACTGCCGTGGGCCTCCTTTTTTAACAGGCGGCAGTACGCCCACAATCTCCAAAGAAAAATGCGCAAAACCGAGTTTTACTCCTATGGGGCTTTGGGGCAATCCTAATGCCACAATCAAATCTTCACTAATCACACAAACGCGGTGGTGCGCGCCTTCATCACTTGCCTGGATAAAACGACCTTGTAGCGGAAGAACTTGATACAGTTGTGGAAGCAACATCGAGGCCGAAGCGACGCTGACATTTTTTCTCAGTTTCCCATAACGTACAGCGATCTCGTCACCGGTGACATTATGACGTGAAGCAATCTGCTGACTCGCTACTAAGGACTTTATGCCAGCTACTTGAGAGCTTAGCGCATCCCATTCGCGCCGCCCCAATTTCGCACCACCACTCGCTTGCACCATCACTAACTCAGAGCCCAGCGATGTCAATTGACGATTAACCATCAACTCCAATCCCAGCATCACGCCCGTAATGGCAATAACGCCGGTGATAGAAATAATAATGCCCAAGGCGGTCAGCAAACTACGCCCCAGATGGGCGCGAATCTGTGTCCATGCCTGCACAAACATATCCCATACACTAACCAGCATGGTCTAGTTTCCGAGTGTAAAACCGTGCGATGATACTTTCATCGAACATCGACTTCTGGCAATGCTTGACCGTCACGCAACTTCTCCAAGAGGGCGGCGGGTCCACTAATGATTTCATCGCCCAAGGCTAAGCCTTTGCGCACTTCTTGCCTATGCTCATCGGCGTAGCCAATCTCTAGCATCTGTTTTACCACGCGACCATTTTTAACTTGCCATACATAATAATCTCGTCGTTTAGCGCCCGAAAAACTATCGGTATTGATTTCATCGACTCGCAGCGCGGTGAGTGGAATCAACAAAGTCTTCGCTTGCGCGCCCTCAATCAATGAGAGATCACAACTCATGCCCGACACAAATTGCGGATGACTATTCGCTAATTCAATTTGCACAGCGACCGTTCGTACCGTTTTATTGTCGCTGGCCGTTTTGCTGTCGTTATTGACACTACGTGCGATACGCGTCACTTTTCCCTTGAAAGTTTCATTTGGTACAGCTCTGGTCGTCATCGCAGCAAGTTGCCCCAATTTAATACGCGCTATATCAAATTCCGCGATTTGCGCTTCGACCACCATGCTACTTGGATCGGCTATCGTCATTAAACTAGAGCCTGCCAAACTCACAGCGCTAGCGACCGCCGTCTCGCCAACCTTAATCGGTATCGCAATCACCACGCCCTGAATCGGAGATCGGATAATGGTTTTTTCTAAGAGCTTTTGTTTTTGCAATAATGCGGCGACATTTTGTAGCGCATTTTTTTCATTCGATTCGAGTTGAAATCTCGCGTTATCCAAAGCATTCAAAGCTATGTCAAGCGCTTGTTTACTAACCATCCCCCGCGCAGTTAACTCATTTTGGCGCTGCCACTCAGTTTGCCTTTGTTCCACGTCGTTCTTGGCGCGACGTATCTCAATATCACCGCGCGCAACCTGAGCTTCCATTTGCGAAATCTCAGCCTTGACAGTGGAGTCATCTAACTTAATCAACTCCTGCCCTTGCTCTACCGCCTGCCCTTCTTGCACATAAATATGCGTGACTTTAGCAACCAGCTCGGCAGAAAGGCGCGCTTGATTGCGATAGGCTAAAGTACCCGCAGTATAAAAAGAGCTGCTAATAGCACCTTGCTCTACTTTATTGGTTTGATGTTTAACGCCTGTTATCGACTTATTTTTAACAAAAAAAGTAGTGATGCTAACAATCAAAAATAAAACTAGCACAATCGCAAGCTTCTTCATTCTCTACCTAAAACTTTCATCCTGAAAACGCAACACCAAAAAGATAATATTCCATACTCATGAAAATAAAATATGGAATAGCTGCAAACAGAATACTCCTTATCCACCCAATATGAGCAGTTACATTTATATCTTCTAAGTTTGATTGACGCTTAAATAAATAAGCCAATATAAAAATATTTACAAATACAATAGGCCCTTCAAACGAAGTAAAGAACTGCAGGGCACCGTCACCCTTTAATTTAAGGAGGCTATTCCATGAAATTGGATCCAAATCTTTCAAATAGATTCTGACTGGAGAATTTGCAGTCACAAGAACGGCAAGACTCAACAACATACCCACCAAGAGCGTGATGTGCGACCATAAACTCATTAAAAAAAGCCTTTTTGCTTCAATTCTGGAGTTGAAAAATTGAGCAATTGCAACAGTAAATATCGCTATCAACAATATCTTCAATTGACACAATACTACTGGCCAAAACGCCATCTTACCAAAGTGAAAGAGATTACTGTGATCTAAAACTCTCGCCAATATTCTCTTTGCTGTTTGTGGATCATAACTTTGTATAAGTATCGAATAATTGACCCATTCAATATCCACAATATTAATATAAATACAGTAAATAAACGCATTTAAAATTGGAAAGCCAATTACCAAGAAAAAGCCCCATGATGATGTCGACATTTCAAAAAAAATTTGTTTGGCATTCCTAGTCTTTATATTATTCATTGATTTAATGTTAAAGTATGACGCAACGAAAAGGAGGTTACGTGAACCTCCCATTTTTTACTAGTACCAAGTTTTCCTGCATTCACGGTACAAGGCATCACATCCCCAATTCGGCATATACCAAGTATCATAACAATTCTCTGCAGCAGCTACACACTCTTCCTGAGATTTTGGCTGTGCAATCGCCATACCTGCACTCAAAAACGACAATACAGCTATCGCTGCCAATGCTTTTTTCTTTATAGATGTCTTTTCCATATTCCACTCCAATTAACAAAAGTTAAAATTAGCACTAATCAATACTTTTAGAATTTCCATTTGAAAAATAATGATACAACTCATTAACAATTAACTATTAATTGCAATAAATCGCCAAAAATTAGCAATCAACGAGAAATATAATATTGAAATTAGCTCTATTATTGGCAACAAAAAACTTACCAATAAATTATTTTACTATAAAACTACTAAATTAGCATGTAAATATTGGAATTTAAAATACACAATCAAAATTTGTGCGGGAAGCATATTTGCCCCAGCAATCCATGCAGCAGTTTAAACTAGAGTTTTACATAGTGAATTGAAATATTTTATTGAGTACGTTCAGTGCGATATACAAATCGTCTTAGTAAGTGATTAGTTGGATGTACCAACTTGATCATCCTGAGGCAGTTGAGCAAGAGCATCTTTAACCATTTTTGGATTAAAGCCTCTTAGGCGCCGATTTCCGATCAACAACAATGGGACAGTCTTGCCTCCCAATTCTAAATATTGACTTTTCGCATCGTCGGAGTAATCAATATCGTAATCAATAAAATCGACATGCTTACTTTTCAAATAATCACGTGCAGCCGCACATGATCTACACCAACTAGTTCCATAAATAATAACTCTTGCTTTTTTACCATTAAAATAATTACTAAAATCCCCCCTATCAAATACAGTGGCTGGCACAGGCTTTAAAATAAAAGAAACTAAAAAATATACCGAAATCGTAATCAATAAAACAAGAAATGTATAAATTACGGCATCTTTTTTTGTTTTTTTCACAACAACTCAATCCCATTAAAATAATTAATTGTCACGGCATCTCGATAAAAACTCTAAACACTCAATGACGCTTTCAATCTTTAAATAGTACCAACGCAAACACAAATGCATTAACTATACACCAACAAGGCAACAATGGAAAATATGCATATTGAGATTTTAAATATTCAAAAAACACAATCAAAAACGACCCAGCTGCAAACGCAAGTGGGTCGTTTTTAACTACTATCGTTTAGATGATGTAGTAGGATCAGCCTTCACGGTCACATACTAAATTTCTTTAGGTTAAACAACATCTACAGTTCTTTTTGCATTAATTTTTCGACAATTAAATACTAACTAAGCAAAGATTTTTTGTAGTTTTCGACACCATTCAAAATCTCTGCACGGGCGTCATCTGTACCACCCCAACCATCGATCTTGACCCACTTACCTGGCTCTAAATCTTTGTAATGTTCAAAGAAATGCTGGATCTGATTCAAACGCAGAATGTTCAAATCTTCTGGTTTTTGCCAGTGTTGGTAGATAGGTAAAATTTTGTCGATAGGTACTGCTAAAACTTTACCGTCTGCACCTGCTTCGTCATGCATATTCAAAATGCCGATAGGACGGCAACGTACAACGACGCCTGGGATCAATGGAAATGGTGTAATGACCAATACGTCAACTGGATCACCATCGCCAGAAATTGTATTTGGTACATAGCCGTAGTTGCATGGATAGTGCATCGCCGTACCCATAAAGCGATCAACAAAAATCGCGCCGCTTTCTTTATCTACTTCATATTTAATCGGATCCGCATTCATAGGAATCTCGATGATCACATTAAAATCGTTTGGCAAATCACGGCCGGCGGATACTTTATTTAAACTCATAAGACACTTTCAGGTTAATTCCAACACAATCACTAGACTATGATGGAATTATAGCGATTTTTAGGTGACGTTGGTGCAATGCAGCAGTAATTGAAACGAATACTGCAAAAGATCTTGCAAGAAAATCAATCAACGACAAGAGCACACTGACGATAATATTTCGTCGCTTCTGCTGTTTGTCCCAACTTGTCATGCAATTGAGCTAAACTCAGATTCACTTCCCGCAAGATGCGCGTTTCTTGTGCATGATTCAATGCATCTTCCAAGTGAACCTGCGCCTTACCCCATAACTTTTGATGAAAACACAGCACACCTAAAGTTAATTCGAGCTCGGCATTTCTTACTTGCTTTTTGAGCCAATCCTCACAGTACTCAATTTGTGATCGTAAAGCGGCGGAACCCTCAGAACCAGCTGCTTCACGATAACTACGTAACAAACGGTTATCCCACTCTTCCGCCAACGCTCGCTCGACAATATTTCTCGCCTCTTCGAGTAGTTGGCATTGAGTAAATGCCGTTGCCGCAATGACTGCGATGTAGCGATTTTTTCGTTCAGTTGTCGGTACTTCACTCCAAATGCGGCGCAATGACTCCGCATCGTGTCCATTTTCCTTCAATAGCGCTTCGTATGCCATTTCACGCAAACGACCTGCCAAAGCGGGATGAATCGCATGATTCTTTTCCAAGGTACGAACCAATTTCACCACTTCTGACCAATTCTTCGCTTGTTGATTTGCTTTTAAGGCCCAGCGCAATACCTGAATATGTCGCTTGCCGCGTGCATTCAATTCTTTGACTGCATCTAATGCTTGCTCAGCCTTATGTTCATCCACATACAACTCTGTCATCGTGACTAAACGCGCTGTTTTGTATGCCGCATCGTCTTCAATTCCTGCAAACCAAGCATTACGACGCTCAAACTGACTCATATGATGAGCTGCTTTCGCGCCGACTAAACTTGCGAGAGCCTTATTTTCAGGCAAGTCTAAGGCCTTCACTGCGGACTTTTCGGCATGCCCAAAACGTCCTTCGAATAAAGCCTTCAAGGCATCTCGTAGCGCACGATTGCTTTCACGTTCGCGCTTGCTTTGCCGATATTCCGCTACTTTTTTTGGCATCTCAGTAGTAACAACGATTGTACGTACGATCACATACACTACAAAAAACACCGCCGCCAAAATCAACAAGAAGAAATTTAAAGAGACATCAATTCGGGTTGGTGGATAAAACAACACCACATTTCCAGCGTTAAAACGTCCGCCAATCGCGATACCGACAGCCAAGGCAAATAAGATGAGAATACGAATAAAGATACGCATGGGCTTATGGTGAGATTAAGGTTTTACCTTGAAATTACGAACAGAATTGAGGCTTTCTGTTAATGCTGGCATTTCGATCGATAAGTTATTGCTTTGAATCTGTTTTAACAAAGCTTGCGCTGTTTGCGCTTGTTTTGAACGCACATCGAAGTATTTTGAAATCAAATCTTGCGCTGAAATCATATCGCTACGGAAAGCCCCCTCGTTACGAGACAACAATGCCAAACGCGCATTGAGCAAACGTAATTTCAAATTCTCTTTAGCAAAGTAGGCTTGTGAAGGATTGAGCAATAAGGCATCTGGCGATTCGACGTTACGCACACGAATCAGTTGCTTCATCTCGCTCCACATTTCGCTAGAAAAACTCTGCCAGCGGTCTTGCAGCTGTGCGGCAAAAGTATTCTCTGTGGTTTCTTCCACTTTTTCATTTTTTGCCTTCGAAGTTCTTGGCAATACACGCAATGGCGCTTTAGGCGGCGTAGAAACAACAGGTGGCTTTTCATCCGCCCACAGAGGAATATTATCAACTTGCGCGATCACGCTATCGAGTCGCAATACCAAACCAGTCATATCTAACTGTGGCAAGGCTTTGAGCATTTCAATATCTTTCGCAATCGCCCTGCGCACTGCGATAAATTGCGTTTTTTCTGCTTTTGCTAAACGCCCATCTGAATTTTGTAGAGCAATCAAAGCGCCCTGTACATTTCCAGCCAATTGTAATTGCTGACTGGCGGTTGCTAATACTTGTTCGATTTCAGCCAGAGCCCACTCATCACGGCTCTTCGATAAATCCTGATACAACTGTTCAAGCGCCACTTGCTGGCCTTGCGCTTCCGTTTGCTTCGCTTCTAGCACACTGACTTTGGCTTGCATATCACGCGAAGACTCCTGCACGTTCTTTGCAATCCCTTTAATCTCGTTGTTATTAATGTCTGCAGTTTGCAAACGCCTAGCGACTTCTTCGCGCAAAGCGGTCATCTGATTTTGCGAGCTATACCATTGTCCCGCCAACAAGAGCGCTAAGACACCTGACACGATATAAGGTATGTTATTGGCACTTCCTGCAGAGGTAATTCCATTGGCAATAGAGCTCACACTTGGCGCAGCTTGCGTATTGTCCGCGGAGCTACTTGCCGCTGGTGTAGCAGTTGCCGCAGTTCCTTCAGTCACATTATTCGTTGTTGACATGGCGTCGATAGAGGGAGTTTGTTCAGTCATAATGGTGATTGTAACGCGAGTAAGAGCTTTTCGTCGCCTGAAGCGGTCAGGCTGATGTGATTAAATCCTAATTCTCTTGCCACCTCAGCGATACGAAAATGAGGGGCAAACAAATGTTGCTGTTGCATTTTGGCGACTGCGTCTGGCTGGTCTAGCTGAGAACACCAATCTAGTAAAGTTTTCAGCACCGCCGAACTGGTAATCACCCAATCGCAATTTGCATTCAAATATGCCTGTAAGTCTTGCTTCTTTTTGTCGTCAAAAACTGGTGTAACACGTCGGTAAGCTGTAATCGCCTCAACTTGGATCTGCGCATTGCGTAAAGCATCAGCCAAAAAATCACGCCCAGAATTGGCGCGAATCAATAACACTTTCTGATGCTTCAACGCCTTAAGGTCCAGCTCTACCAACAAAGTTTCAGAATCAGTGCGTTCGGTGTTGGCAGGACTAAAAATTCGAACATGCTGGGCATCGACACCATACTTCGCTAAAGCCTGGCGACTAGCTGCGCCAACAACACCAATTGCCACTGTTGACGGCCATTGCTGGCCTATTGCACTCATACGCTGAAACAAGGCGTCAACTGCATTTGGACTTACAAAAATCACTAGGGCATAACTAGTTAAATCCCGCATCGCTAAATCTAGTACAGGATTCTCAGAAATTGCCTCGATCTCAAATAGCGGAAAAATAATCGCTTGCCGTCCCAATTGAGCAAGTCCTTGCGCCAAATTCTGCGCCTGATGTGGCGGACGCGTGATGATGACTGCCGGAGCTTGCATCGCTATCTCAATTCTTCTCAGTTGTCGTGAATGGCTTCCAACGAGGCTCAAGCTTGCTCAGACTCACGACAAACTGCCAAAATCGCATCAGCATTTTGCGTACGCAAACTAGCGACAACTTGCATCCCCAAGTCTTCAAAGTCTGTTGCTTTACCATGGACTTCCGCTTTGCAAGATTGACTACCATCAGGCGTCGCCACCATTGCGCGCAAATACATATTGCCATTGTCGATCTGTGCAAATGCAGCGAGCGGAATCTGACAGCTGCCACCAAACGCTTTCGATACGGTGCGCTCTGCCAAAACTGCTTGCGAACTGAGCACATCATTTAGCGGCGCTAGTGCGCTAATCAAGTCGTAGCGCGAGGATAAAATTTCAATCGCCATTGCACCTTGCCCTGCCGCAGGTAAGCTTTCGGCTGGCTCCAAAAAGGCCTTAATGCGTTCAGGTAAGCCGAGACGCTTCAAACCGGCTGCGGCCAAAATAATTGCTGCATATTCACCTTCATCAAGCTTACGCAAACGCGTATCTAAATTGCCGCGTAAAGGTTTGATCACTAAATGAGGAAAACGCGCTGAGATCAAGGCTTGGCGACGCAAACTACTGGTGCCGACGATCGCGCCCGATGGAAGTTCAGCTAAAGTGTTGAAATGATTAGAGACAAAGGCATCACGCGGATCTTCACGCTCCAAAATGGCTGCTAAAGAAAAACCCTCTGGCAATTCCATAGGCACGTCTTTCAAAGAGTGTACGGCCAAATCAGCGCGCCCTTCTTCCATCGCCACTTCTAGCTCTTTGACGAATAAACCTTTACCACCGACCTTGGACAAGGCTCTATCTAAAATCTGATCACCGCGTGTTGTCATCCCCAAAATCTGAACATCGCATGCTGGATACAAGGCGCGCAATCGATCACGGACATTTTCTGCCTGCCACATTGCAAGGCGGCTTTCGCGGGAAGCGATAATGAGTTTGGTCGGAGCAGGATTCACTTCAAAAGCTTTCTATTCTATTATTCAAAAAGACAAGACACTAATCATGGCATCACTAGTCTAAGCGCGCGATTTTACCATGCGCAGGTAGACAATTCTTGACAAAAAACAGTGAAAAACGGCATTATGCCTGCATGAAATCAAGATTCACTATTAGCAATGGCCATTGGCGGAGCACCTTCAACTGAGGGTGGCACCCGATTTCGACTGTAGCAAACACAAAATTCCTGATGCCGCCCTTCTGAGTAAGCGCGGCATTTTTATTTTCAAATACAAATTTTCACTCCCAACATTTTTCGGATCACTCATGAGCGAGCAAGCAGCAATTCCAGTAGAAGCCAATTCAGAATCCAAGGCTTCCCACCAACCATCGGCCAATAAGCAGCATTTAATCTTAACTGGTGACCGCCCAACTGGCCCCTTACATCTCGGCCACTTCGTTGGCAGCTTGCGCAATCGCGTCACCTATCAAGATCAATACAAGCAATACATCATGATCGCTGATGCCCAAGCATTGACCGATAACATGGATGATCCAGCCAAAGTTCACAATAATGTGATTGAAGTTGCATTAGATTATTTAGCAGTTGGTATCGACCCGAGTAAATCAACGATTTTTATTCAATCGCAAATCCCTGAGTTGACCGAACTGACCTTTTACTACATGAATCTGGTCACCATTTCGCGTCTGGAGCGCAATCCGACGATCAAACAAGAAATCATCTTGCGTAATTTTGAACGCGACATTCCAGCGGGTTTCTTCACCTACCCTGTCAGCCAAGCAGCAGACATTACCGCCTTCAAAGCGACCTTGGTGCCAGTTGGCGACGATCAGATTCCTATGATTGAACAAACCAACGAAATCGTGCGCCGCTTCAATCGTTTAGCGAAAAAAGATATCTTAGTTGAGTGCGAAGCTCTAGTACCAGAAATCGGTCGTTTGCCTGGCATCGACGGCAAAGCCAAGATGAGTAAATCGCTAGGCAACGCAATTAATCTAGGTGCGACTGAAGCCGAAATTAAACAAGCAGTACGCAACGTCTATACAGATCCGCTGCATTTAAAAGTTGAAGATCCAGGCCACTTAGAAGGTAACGTCGCCTTCACCTATCTTGACGCCTTCGACACCGACAAAGAAACACTACAAGCCATGAAAGATCACTATGTGCGTGGTGGTCTAGGCGATAGTAAAGTCAAAGCGCGGCTTGAAGGTGTTTTGCAAGATTTGCTGCGACCGATTCGTGAACGTCGTCAGGAATACGAGAAAGATCGCGGCCATGTTTTGCAATTACTCAAAGAAGGCACTTATCGTGCGCGTGAAGTGGCAGCCAGAACGAATGATGAAGTCAAAGCGGCGATTGGCTTAAAGCATTTTTAATGCTGTGTACAAAATAAATTGCTGTGGGATGTAGAGTCACACAAATTTAAATTGATAAAAATCTCCGCGCTCTCTGCGCCTCTGCGGTTATGCTTTGCTCTTTTACTTTTTTCATTTAAGAAGTCATGCAACTGAGCATAACCGCCGCCAGAAACATTCATCTAGCCGCCCAAGGATTATTAAATCCCCCCAAACAACGCGCGGATAAAGACGCGGTTCTGAAGACGATTCAGAATATGGGTGTTCTGCAAATTGACACCATCAGCGTGGTCGCACGGAGTCCGTATTTGGTGCTGTGGAGCCGCCTTGGCGACTACCAATCGGAATGGCTAGAGCAACATTTAGAAGAAGGTAAACTTTTTGAATATTGGTCGCACGAAGCGTGTTTTCTGCCGATCGAAAGCTTTGGTCGTTATCGGCACCAAATGCTTAACCCAGAATCGATGGGCTGGAAATTTAATCAGACTTGGCTGAGAGAAAACGCAAGTCACGTTCGACAAATTCTCAAGCACATCAAAGAATTCGGCGCTTGCCGCTCCGCTGATTTTGAGCGTACCGATGGTAAATCTGGCGGTTGGTGGGAATGGAAACCAGAAAAACGATCGCTCGAAGTTTTATTCACAACCGGCAAAGTGATGGTGGCACGCCGTCAAAAGTTTCATCGGGTTTACGATTTAACCGAACGCGTTCATCCTCACTGGAATGACCAACGTGATCTTGGCAATCTACTAGACGATCAACGCCAGCAAGTTCTTGATGCGGTTAAGGCTTTAGGGATATGCAAAGCAAGTTGGATTGCCGATTACTTTCGCATGAAGAAACTGGCACCGGAAATACAAGCAGAAAACTTGTATCAGCAAGGCTTACTGCAAAAAATTGCAGTCAAGGGCTGGGATGAAGTTGCCTACTTTCATCCACAGCATCAAGGCCTTATTGAGCAAGCGTTCGCTGGCCAATTACGTGCGACGCACACTTGTTTCTTATCGCCATTCGATCCCGTTGTATGGGACAGAAAACGTGCATCGGAATTATTCGATTTTGATTACCGACTGGAATGTTACACACCGGAGGCAAAACGCCAATTTGGCTACTTTACCTTACCGATTTTACGTCGCGGAAAACTCATCGGTCGTATCGATGCGAAGGCCCACCGAAAAATCGGCGTGATGGAAGTGAAAGCACTGCATCTTGAAGACGATGTTTCAGTAAGCGATGCCATTGCTAAAGATTTAGCGAAGGCCTTACAGGCGTTCGCTGATTGGCATAAAACACCACAGGTGCAAATTAAACGCTGCGATCAACTGGACTTGAAAGCAGCGTTGCAACTTGCATTGGAATAATCTTGTCACTGGCACTTTGAGCTAGTTGGCGGGTTTCAAACTAAGTACTAACTCAGCCGCTCTAATTTCGTCAAATTAGAGCGGGCTTTTTACCTTACACCTTCGCGACTTGATTCAATCCTTTAGGTAAAGGGAACGTGACGTTTTCCTCCTCACCTTCTAAAGCGCGCACGCTTTTCACACCAAACACTTTGAGCTGATCAATCACTTGAGTGACCAGAATTTCAGGCGCTGAAGCCCCAGCAGTCACGCCTACCCGCACACAGTTCTCCAACCATTGTGGGTCAATATCTTCTGCCTTATCGACCATGTAAGCGGTAGTTCCCATTTTCTGAGCGACTTCGCGCAAACGATTGGAGTTGGAACTATTTTTACTACCAACCACAATCACCAAATCCACTTGCGGTGCCATAAATTTGACTGCCGCCTGGCGATTCGTGGTGGCATAACAGATATCGCCTTTTTTTGGCTCAGCAATCAAAGGAAACTTTGCTTTTAGCGCAGCGATAATATCCGCCGTATCGTCCACCGACAATGTGGTCTGTGATACATAGGCGAGCAATGATGGATCAGCGACATCGAGATTAGCGACATCTTCCACAGTTTCGACCAAGTACATGCCGCCTTCACTTTGCCCCATCGTTCCCTCGACTTCTGGGTGTCCTTGATGGCCGATCATGATAATTTCGCGCCCTTCTTTGCGCATTTTCGACACTTCTATATGCACCTTCGTGACCAAAGGACAAGTTGCATCGAAAATCTTTAAGCCACGTTTTTCCGCATCTTCGCGAATCGCTTGTGATACCCCATGCGCAGAGAAAATGAGGGTATTTCCCGCTGGAACATCGTCCAATTCCTCAATGAAAATCGCCCCCTTTTCACGCAAATCATTGACCACATAAGCGTTATGGACGATCTCATGCCGCACATAAATCGGCGCACCAAACTGCGCTAAAGCGAGTTCTACAATATCAATAGCACGATCAACCCCAGCGCAAAAACCGCGCGGTTGCGCCAATAAGATTTCTTGATTCAATTCACTCATGAGTCACTCACAAAATGCCAATAATTTTAGTTTCGAAGAGCACACGTTGCCCTGCCAGCGGATGATTAAAATCGAATAAAGCCGATTCTGCATCTAACTCTTGAATAACACCGGCGAACTTGCCACCAGACGGTGCGGAGAAATCGATCAAATCACCGACTTTAAATTCTTCTCCAAATGCCGAATTTTCTCGCAAGGTTTTTAGCGACACACGCTGAATTAAATCAGGATTGCGCAAACCGAATGCTTGTTCAGGCGCCAATTCCTGCGTGGTATGCGAGCCCTCTTCTAGCCCCAACAAGGCGTCTTCAAGACTAGGCGCTAACTGCCCTTGCCCCAGCAACAAAGTCGCTGGACTTTCGTGAAAAGTCGAAATGATATCTTCACCATCAAGTGTTGCAAGACGGTAGTGCAAGGTTAAATACGCACCATTATTAACGACAAGTATAGACTTTTCAGACATAATATATTTTTAACTTAATTCAAACTGATTTTTTAATCGAATGCAGATTCATGCAGAGCGCTATTGTAAGGCAGTCCAGATAGAAATGCTTTGCCCGCAACCAAGGAGGCTGAGAAAAGAAATGGGAATCAATCACTGGCCAGAGGAACAACGCCCGCGCGAGCGCCTGATCAAACATGGCGCACCCGCTTTATCCGATGCCGAATTACTCTCGGTCTTTTTACGTGTCGGTGTCAAAGGAAAGAGTGCGGTCGATCTTGGTCGAGATATGCTGACCCAATTTGGATCATTACGAGCGCTGTTTGGCGCCAATCTCACCGATTTCGCCAAAGTACATGGCTTAGGAAGCGCGAAGTATGCACAGCTCCAAGCAGTCTTGGAGCTTGCAAAGCGCTCCATCTCAGAAGAACTACAAACGAATTCATCACTTTCTTCTCCCCAAGCCGTAAAACAATATCTCCAACTGCAAATCGGCAACAAGCAGTATGAATCTTTTACTGTTTTATTCTTAGACGTTAAAAACCGCCTGCTCACCGCGCAAGAACTATCTAGAGGCAGTTTAAGCCACGCCAGCGTCTATCCACGCGAAGTCGTCAAAAGTGCACTGGCGCATAACGCTGCAAGTATCATCCTTGCGCACAATCATCCATCTGGCTCAGCAGAACCAAGTCAAGCGGATTTAAGTCTGACACAAACGCTGAAATCTGCCTTATCTCTGGTTGATATCCGTGTATTAGATCATTTTATAGTCGCTAACAACACAGTGTATTCATTCGCTGAAAATGGCCAAATTTGAGTCGCTCATAGACAGAAATTAAATTGTTAAATCTTAAAATACACAAAAGACACAATTGTTTTTCACAAGTCGTTGATATTTCAAAGTTTTTTGGCTATACTCTCATTTTTTCCAATTTCGGAAATCATTAAGGAGCTAAACATGGCGCGTGTATGCCAAGTTACTGGGAAGGGGCCAATGGTTGGCAACAACGTTTCCCATGCGAACAACAAAACTAAACGTCGCTTTTTGCCTAACCTGCAAAATCGTCGCTTTTTCGTAGAATCAGAAAATCGCTGGGTTTCCCTGCGTTTGTCTAACGCAGGTTTGCGTGTTGTTGACAAAATCGGTATCGATGCCGTTTTAGTTGACATGCGTGCTCGCGGCGAAAAAGTTTAAGCAGAAACTATTTTTAGGAAAATATCATGGCTAAATCTGGTCGCGACAAAATCAAATTAGAATCGACTGCTGGTACAGGTCACTTCTACACGACATCAAAAAACAAACGTACGATGCCTGAAAAAATGGAGATCATGAAGTTTGATCCAAAGGCACGTAAGCACGTTATCTACAAAGAAACAAAAATCAAGTAATCTTTACCTGATTCTCGCTTCTGTAGAATGTCTAAAAAACCTGCGAAATTTCGCGGGTTTTTTTTCGCTTGCGTTAAAGGGCAAAAGCCTCAGAACCACATCGCTGCCAAAAGCAACTAAGTTAATCTAATTCAAGTTACGCAGCTTTTGCTCTATATCCCAGCGTTAAGTTTTTATACTAATTCATATAGTCTAATAAACAAAATTCCAAGCATAAAAAATGGCGCATGACGCGCCATTTTTCATAAGCAAAGGTAGCAATCAAGCGTAACTTCTTAAACGCAATGAGAACTCCTGTAAAGTCTTAATACCCGACGTTTCCGCACGTTGACACCAATCTTGCAATTGGACGACCAATTGCTCACGACTCGCATTCGAGCGCTCCCAAATCGCGTTCAATTCCAAACGCATATCGTGCATGGTCTTCAAGGCGGCGCTATGCGCGAACAATTCCAACAACTGCTGTTGCTGCGGCGCTTCTAATTTAGTCGGCTCACGTTGTAAACTTTCCTTCGCTGCTTTCAAGAAACTCTTTTCTAACTGTGCTTTCTCACGCAATTGCTGCAACTCTGCACGCCAAGTCTTTTTTAGAGACTTTGCATATTTCGCCATTACGTCATAGCGATTTGCGATCACTGCCTGCAAAGTTTCTACATCCACCACCATCTTAGCCGCGTCAAACTTCGGTTGCGGTGCAACTTTTTTGACCTTAGCTAATTTAACAGTTTCCAAGACGCGGATATAGAGCCAGCCAATGTCAAATTCATACCACTTCGATGACAACTTAGCGGATGTGCCAAATGTATGATGATTATTGTGCAGCTCTTCACCGCCGATCAAAATACCCCAAGGCACAATATTCGTCGCTGCATCTGCGCACTCATAATTACGATACCCCCAATAGTGACCAATGCCATTGATAATTCCAGCAGCTGTCACTGGAATCCACATCATTTGCACTGCCCATACCGTCACACCAATGACACCAAATAACATAAAGTTAATGATCAACATCAATGCAACACCTTGCCAACTAAAGCGGGTGTAAAGATTACGTTCTATCCAATCATCAGGCGTTCCGTGCCCGTACTTACTGATAGTTTCTAAATTTTTAGACTCAATGCGATATAACTCAGCACCTTCCAACAACACTTTTTTGATGCCACGCGTGACAGGGCTGTGCGGATCTTCTTCAGTTTCGCATTTAGCATGATGTTTACGATGAACAGCAGCCCACTCTTTAGTCACCTGACCGGTCGTGAGCCACAACCAGAAACGGAAAAAATGACTAGGGATCGCATGCAATTCTAAAGCACGGTGCGCCTGGCAACGATGCAAAAAGATCGTAACGCTGGCGATCGTAATGTGGGTAACCACCATGGTGAAAATAAATACTTCCCAAGCAGTGGCGCGCGTAAAACCATTACTTAAAAAATCAATGGTCAAATCTATAAAATTACTCAAGATATAACAACTCCTAATGCACTATGCGTCAAATTCCATCAAACTCAGACAATCTCGACCAAAAGATTATCAACAAAAATTTCCTGAAAACATCATTATTCTACGCTGATTCAAGCCGCCGTTTTCGTCGGCGCCTGAAATACCGTAATTTCACGTTGCGGAAACGGTAACTCAATACCGCGTTCGCGAATTAATACCAGAATAGCCCGATTCACATCTGAGATCACATTGGTTCGGCCATTCTCCGGATCTTCGATCCAAAATCCGACTCGCAACTCAAATCCATCCGCACCGAATCGCAACAAATAGGCCGAAGGTGCAGTAGCCATCGAAACCCGTGGCACTTGGGCAACGACATCAATTAAAGCAGGAAACAACGAATCAAGATCCGTATCATAGGCAACCGTGAAATCGGTCACCAACACCACCGCGCGATCCGTCAGTGATAAATTTTGGACTGGATTAGAAACCAGCATCTCATTTGGAATAATCGATTCAATACCATCAGAGCCTTTCAATACCGTATAACGTGTATTTATCTGCGTAACAGCTCCACTAAATTTATCGACGGTAATCATGTCACCAATAGACAAACTACGATCAAATAGAATAATAAACCCAGAAACATAACTACTCGTAATACGCTGCAGGCCCAAGCCCAAGCCTACACCCAAGGCACCACCAAATACCGATAAGACTGTCAAATCAATACCAACCAGAGACAAACTCATCAATATCGCGAGCAAAATAAAAATCGCTCGCCCCAAACGCGATAATACGACTCGTAGAGACGAATGCATATTCGGAATTAACAACAAGCGTGCTTCAAGCAAAGCACTTATCCATAATGCGAGCACCACGGTTAACGCAACCGATGCGATTCCCTGCAATACCGCCAATAGCGAAACTTTACTTTTCCCAACAGGCAGAATGATTTCTTCCAATGCCTCAAAAATGGTTTCCCACATACCCGTGAAATGCAACACCAACGCAAGCCAAACCAAGCTTGCAAAGACTTTTTCAAATAAAAGTAAGGTGTTGCCAACCGTCCCGTCGCGCACAAAAGCACGGCGAAATACGTAGAAGCTAAACCGAATTAGGGCAAAAGAACTCAGAATAGGGAAAAATAATTTTAGCAAACCCGTATGCTGAAATTTCCCAAGAATTAATTTAGCGAAAAACAAAAAGACCAACGCTAACAAAGGCCACAAGACGCGTGAAAAACTCTCAACACCGATCTTAAATACACCTGAGCTTTGATCAACAGTTGCAAAGTATCGCTGGATAGTGCGTGATAAAAGCCATGCCAGCAAAAAACAGCTCATTAAAGCGACCAATTGAAATAGCAGACTTGGGTTGCCCAAGTCTGCCGATATTTCAGTGATCAATCGTGACAATGAATGTGTTTCCATCATGGATATGGAGGTAACTGCGGGGAAATCTTTAAACAAAACTCAAACCCAAATTCAATCAATTATTCTGCAACTCATTCCGCAACTTCATCTGCTTCCGAAGAGTCTTTCACAGCGATTTTCGCGACAACTTTATTGCGCTGAAATACCGCAGCAAAGAAGCCATCCGTATTGTGTATGTGTGGATAGAGCTTCAAATAGTCACCCATCTCTAATTCGATTTTCTGCTCTTCCAACACTTGAGAAACTGGCAGTAAAGTAAAGTCTGGATGCGTCGTTAAAAATTGCTCAACGATGCCTTCATTTTCTTCATCGAGAATACTACAAGTCGCGTACACTAATCGACCACCACCTTTAACAAGACGTGCGGCGCTATCAAGGATCGATGCTTGTTTAACGTTTAATTCTGCGACACCAACCTGAGTCTGACGCCATTTCACATCAGGATTACGACGCAAGGTTCCCAATCCACTACATGGCGCATCAACTAAAACGCGATCTAATTTGCCAGCCAAGCGTTTAATCTTGGCGTCACGTTCATGTGCAATCACGACCGGATGTACGTTCGACAAACCACTACGTGCCAAGCGTGGCTTCAATTTTGCCAATCGTTTTTCAGAAATATCAAACGCATATAAACGACCCGTGTTACGCATTGAAGCACCCAGCGCCAGGGTTTTACCACCTGCCCCAGCACAGAAATCGGCGACCATCTCACCACGTTTCGCACCTAACAATTGCGCCAAAACCTGGCTACCTTCGTCTTGCACTTCTATCGTTCCATCTTTAAATAAAGGCAGATTTTGTATCGATGGTTTTTTAATGATGCGCAAACCCAGTGCAGAGAATGGTGTCGCTTCTGCCAGAAT
Source organism: Affinundibacterium seohonense (assembly GCF_014284305.1). Classification (GTDB taxonomy): domain Bacteria; phylum Pseudomonadota; class Gammaproteobacteria; order Burkholderiales; family Burkholderiaceae_D; genus Undibacterium; species Undibacterium seohonense. Next base: position 66,689 of record NZ_JACOFW010000018.1, on the reverse strand, counting down.
CGGCGCTTGCGCCAAAGAAGCAATCACATCTTCACGATTCGATTTCAATGCGTTCACACGCAAATCCAATGAGGCAGGTGTGTTTAATGCACTCGCCAACTTCATCGCTTCTTCGTCACCGAATTTAGTCGATAATTTTTGCCACAACCACTCTGGCATATTCGATTTCAATGCCAGCGGCAAATGGCTGCGATCAATTTCCATCACGCGACGCAGCCAAACATCTTCCTCTTCGCTCAATCCACCGAGGGAATCAATACCGACCGCATCCGCTAAGCCCAAAAGCGTAATACGACGCATCGCGGAACCAGTGCCTGACTCAGAGAAACTGGTGTACACACTTTTATTCCTCAACAAACCGTAAATCGCTTCAGCGATCACACCGCGCTCACGCCCGCCCAGTCGTGGATTCTCTCTGAAATAGCGCGATAAAGTGCCGTCAGCAGGACCGGTAAAGCGCAAAACCTCACGCAAAACGGCTTCAGTATGACCAATTATGGCTGGTGGTAATCTCATGTTTTTCCTCTGTAAATTTGCTTAGATCGGGCAGGTGTCTGCTTCTGATCCATTAACAATCACGCGATTGCCTTCAACCACTAATTTGCCCTCAACGAATAAACGCACGGCGCGTGGATAAATTTGATGTTCTTTGACCAGTAATTTCTGCGCCAGTGTGTCTTCTGTATCGCCATGTTCAATGCGCACACAAGCCTGATCAATGATAGGACCATGGTCTAACTCTGCCGTTACAAAATGAACAGTCGCACCATGGAACTTCACTCCTGCATCCAAAGCCTGCTGATGCGTATGCAAGCCAACAAAACTAGGCAGCAAAGATGGGTGGATATTCATAATCCGGTTTTCATAATGCTGCACGAATTGCGGCGTCAAGATTCGCATAAAGCCAGCGAGTACAACCAAATCTGCTTGAAAGCCATCGATTGCTTGCTGCAAAGCCGCATCAAAACTCTCTCGATTTGGAAAAGTTTTACTTTCTACCACCAAAGTAGGAATGCCTTGACTTGCAGCATACGCCAAACCGGCAGCATCAGGTTTATTACTGATTACTGCTGCGATTTGTGCTGGCCATTGTTGGGATTGTGAGGCTTGGACGATCGCTTGCATATTGCTACCACGTCCAGAAATAAGGATGACGATTTTTTTCATTGCGGCATTGTACCTCTGTCGTGGTCTAAGCCCAAGTAAAAAGCCTGAATTTGCATCAATTCAGGCTTTTTCAATGCATTTAAACTAATTATTCGAAGGAATAGAAGACTCTAAATGGAATTTTCTTTTTTGCCCAATATTCCGCCGCATCACGAAACACATCTAACAAAGTTTCTCGCAATTCCTTATCGAAATGTTCTGTATTTGGTAAATGCTCTATCACAATGACGAATCCATTTTGCTGTCCTGCTTTATGTACCAAATCTGTCAGGCAATCATATAAAGCATCAAAATTATGTCCAAAGTAATCAGGAAAACCGAAACTATTTGCAATCATGCTGAGCACGTCTTGCTTATCCTTCGCTTCACCACAATGCACATATAAAAAATGCTGCCCTGTCAAAGTTGCCTCTGCCTGCAACTCAAGACTTCTAAAGGCACGAATAGATTGCACTGCATTTGGACTAACTGTACTTAACAAACTCATTTCACCCTCATTTTTGGTTCATGCAACGATATTTTTCTAATTTTTAATTTTTAATTTTTAATCCGCATAAAGCTTTTGTAATGATCTGCCGTGTAATAAAACTCGGAGTAAGACAAGCGCACACCACCTGCAACTATTCGTCTGGCTCCACGGTTTCTAGCGTACGGTGTCTTTACAGTGTATTCATGGTAATAACCACGAGCTCGCTTAGGCAATTGACGTTCGTAATTTCCAAAGACAGATCCATCTTTATCGTAAGGAAATGGGCCACCTTGTTGAATCAACTTCAAAGTTTGCTGTGCTTCTCGCGGCAATTCCTGAATGCTGATTGAACCTAACTCTTGCGCGACAACATTGGACGCTAAGCCAAGGCTAAACAACAATATGACGAAAAACTGTCGTAGATACAATTTCATTATGAAAGACAAATTAAATTTAAGATGAAGTAGCATAATAGTCCACAAACAATTTGGCAATCAATTGTGGCTTACGCTGGAACCGCCTCCATGATTGAAGCATGATGTTTTGCGACTGATTGCGGCTGAAAAAAGTGAATGACCTCTTCTTTCATCGCCAGCGTATCCTTTACCCCGAGAGCGATCAACTCCTGCGTGTAACTTGACTCAAATAGCAAATAAGAAGCTAAGGCTGCGCCACGCACATCAGTTGCGCCGATACCTCCAAGCATGGTTCTCACTGGCAGCGGTAAACTTTGGGTGTGTCGACTGGCAATCTCATCCAAGCGCTCAGATGGTGCGATCACCAATAAGTCAACTGGCTTCAAGGGTGTTTTCTCTAACAAATCCGGCGGCAACATCGATAAAGTTTTATTGATACGTGTTAAGCGCTCAATGTCTACCGCTAAGCTATCCAAAAAAATACTCGACATCGCATGGCCTGCAATCTGCGCCAGACTAGGGTAAGTCGCCAATTCAAAATTTTGCCGTGGCGGCTCAGACAATCGTCCTGCACCGACGATCAACACCTTGTTTGCACCTAAATGAATCGCAGGAGAAATCGGCGCTAACTGACGCATGGATCCGTCACCGCAATATTCAAGATGCCCGCCCCAATTTAAGGGTATAGAAGGAAAAATAAAGGGAATTGCCGATGAAGCCAATAAATGCTGAACGCCGATAAAATCCCGCTGCGCCAATCGCTGACTGCGAACCCACGGCTGAATATCATTCAAAGTCTGATAAAAAGTTAAGTGATGTCCCGTGGTATAAGACGACGCAGTCACCGCCAAAGCTTGCAGATCACCTGTCGCGAAAGATTGATCAAGGCGCTCCATGTCCAGCATACGGTGTAACAAACCAGCCAAAGGAGAATTATCTAGCAAAGAGGTTGGTGGCGACTTACGCCATTTGTTCAACAACCAACCAAAAGACATGATTGACAACCAGCGCGCACCCGAACGAATGACACCCAGAGAATCGGCACGATAAACTTGAGCCGCTTCGAAATGGCTCCAGACATGCAAAATACTATTCACAGATTCTTGGAAGTGATCGGCGCGAGAGGCCAATGCAGTGGCATTAATTGCACCAGCGGATGTGCCACAAATGATGCCAAAGGGATTTTTTTTGGCGTCCCAACCTTGCTCCAGCAAGATATCAGAGATTGCTTTAAGCACGCCAACCTGGTAGGCAGCGCGTGCACCGCCTCCGGTCAGAATTAAGCCAGTTGTGGCATTACTATTCATTCCTATTCGACTCCAAAAAGCAAACTTTTCTTATCCATCTAGTGTATTCGCGTACAAGATAAATGTCTGTAAGAAAGCAAGAAAGTGTGATTTTTGGAGCAAAAAATGGGAACTTATTTTGGTTGCATACGAATCGCGCCATCCAAACGGATCGTTTCACCATTCAACATCATGTTTTCAATGATCGATTTTGCCAATTGCGCATATTCATTTGGCTTACCCAAGCGAGATGGGAACGGTACCATTTTACCCAAAGCATCTTGCACTTCTTGCGGCATACCCAACAGCATCGGCGTTTCAAAAATACCTGGCGCAATGGTCATCACGCGAATGCCATTACGCGATAAATCGCGTGCCATTGGCAAAGTCAAACCAACTACCGCAGCTTTTGAGGAAGCATATGCAGCCTGTCCCATTTGACCATCGAAGGCGGCGACAGATGCGGTGTTAATAATAATGCCGCGTTCGTCTTGGATTGCTTCTGTTTTACTCATCGCTTCTGCTGCCAGACGCGCCATGTTAAAAGTACCGACCAAATTAATATTCACGACGCGTTGGAATAGTTCTAAAGGATGTGCCCCCTCTTTGCCGACTGTTTTAACAGCTGGCGCCACACCAGCGCAATTGATCAAACCACGCAGCGTGCCAGCCGTGGTCGCAGCAGCAACAACTGCTTGACCATCAGCTTCTTGTGTCACATCGCACTTCACGAAAGTCGCATTCAATTCTGCGGCCAATTTTTGACCGGCCTCGACCTGCACGTCCGCGATCACCACTTTACCGCCATTGGCAGTAATCATGCGTGCCGTTGCTTCGCCCAAACCCGAAGCGCCGCCAGTGATGATGAATACATTGTTTTGAATTTGCATACTTCCCTCTGCTCTAAATTGGAATAAATAAGTTGAATAAGAAATTCGCCAAAAGCTCTTTATAAATACTGGCGCTATGACGTTAACGTAAACGTCAATTATCTCGCTTTTCGCTATTTGTAGAAAGTAAAAAATACACAAACAATAAAAAAGGCAGCGATTGCATCACAATCACTGCCTCCACAAAAAAACACTTTTTTCAACAATCAGCTAAGAGCTAATGGGTAAGCGAACCTCATTTGGTTGCTGTATCACTCGCTGAAGCCGCTTTCACTTTAACAACATCTAAACCAACAGGCGCTTCGATCTGAGGTAACACGTCTGCTTTATGTGAAATCACTGGTGCAGGTTGTGCTGGCGCTTTCAGCCATGGCACTAAAGGAAACAGGGGCACCAATAACAAGGCGACGATATTGATAATTTTGATTAAAGGATTCACCGCAGGACCTGCTGTATCCTTGTAAGGATCACCAACAGTGTCGCCAGTTACTGCGGCTTTATGCGCTTCAGAACCTTTACCACCGAAATGACCGTCTTCAATATATTTCTTCGCATTGTCCCAAGCACCACCACCGGTGGTCATAGAAATTGCCACAAACAAACCTGTAATAATCGTCCCCATCAGCATACCACCTAAGGCTGCTGGGCCTAAAGTCAGGCCAACTAAAATCGGCACGGCGACTGGCAGCAATGATGGCAAAATCATTTCTTTAATCGCAGAAGCCGTCAGCATATCGACAGCTTTGTCGTATTCAGGTTTACCGGTGCCATCCATGATGCCTTTGATATCACGGAATTGACGACGGACTTCCACCACGACAGCACCAGCGGCACGCCCTACGGCTTCCATCGCCATCGCACCGAACAAATAGGGGATCAAACCACCGATAAATAAACCAACGATCACTTGTGGGTCAGATAAATCAAATTTCACATCTAAGCCAACTGAACTCAAGGCATGCGTGTAGTCGGCGAACAATACCAAGGCAGCCAAACCAGCCGAACCGATTGCGTAACCTTTCGTCACCGCTTTGGTCGTATTGCCGACAGCATCAAGTGGGTCAGTAATCGCACGTACAGATTCATCCATGCCGGACATTTCCGCAATACCACCAGCGTTATCGGTAATCGGGCCGTAGGCATCGAGCGCGACGATGATACCGGCCATTGACAACATCGATGTCGCAGCCACCGCGATACCGTACAAGCCACCACCAAATTTGTAAGACACTAAAATCGCCACACAAACTGCCAGTACGGGATACGCCGTCGACTTCATCGACACACCGAGGCCAGCGATAATATTTGTGCCGTGGCCCGTGGTCGAAGCTTCAGCAATATGACGTACTGGCTTGAAATCGGTACCAGTGTAATACTCAGTGATGTAGACCATTAAGCCAGTCAATACGATACCGACGACTGCAGAAACTAGCATTTGCTGACGCATCACATCGTCTTTGAATAACATATACGTGACAGCCACAAAACCAATCAAAGACAATCCAGCCGCCCACCACAAGCCTTTATACAAGGCTGACATAATTTTTTTACCGGGAGTGTGCTTTACGAGCGAACAGCCAACGATAGAGGCTGGAATCGATACTGCACCCAACATCAGCGGATACACAATCGCCTCTGTCACAGCAGTCGTCACCATCAAAGCGCCGAGCAACATGGTCGCAATCAAAGTCACAACATAGGTCTCAAATAAATCGGCCGCCATACCAGCGCAATCACCAACGTTGTCGCCAACATTATCAGCAATAACGGCCGGGTTACGTGGGTCATCCTCAGGAATACCAGCCTCGACTTTACCGACCAAATCAGCACCGACATCTGCACCTTTGGTAAAAATACCGCCACCAAGACGGGCAAAAATAGAAATCAAAGATGCACCGAAAGCCAAGCCGATTAAAGGCTTAATCACATCGTGCTGAGACAGGCCGCTGGCAGAACCACTGCTCAAGTAAATATAGAACAAGGCGACGCCGAGTAAGCCCAAACCAGCGACCAACATACCGGTAATGGCACCACCTTTAAATGCCACATCTAAAGCTTGATTCATACCTTTAGTCGCTGCCTGTGCTGTACGTACGTTAGCGCGCACTGAGACATTCATTCCAATAAAACCACAGGCCCCTGACAACACCGCACCGATTAAAAAACCGAAAGCGGTAATCGGGCCCAATCCGGGTAAAACGGCAATGGCGATAAACAAGACCACACCGACCATCGCGATCGTTTTGTATTGACGTGCCAGATAAGCTGCTGCACCTTGTTGAATCGCTGTCGCAATTTCCTGCATACGGGCGTTTCCCGCATCCTGTTTCAAAATCCAACTTCTTGTGACGAGACCGTAAAGTACTGCGAGTACTCCACACGCTACGACAATCCAAAGACTTAATACCATGTTGACGCCTCCAATTTTTGTTGGTGTTGATTGCGTTCAGCTTTTGACTTGTTACGCATCAAACCGTTTATAGAAATAAGCGAAATAGAACAACAGACATTTTTGTTTTTAAAACTGAATCTGGTATTGGGACACAAAAAAACTACACAGAAATTTACTGACATTAACGAATCAAGAACCTCCTACAAAAAGTAAAGAAATAGAAAATAAGAAAAAACCTATTTACCGATTGGAATTTAAAAGTAAACTCCGTAGGCGAAAAAAAAGCGGACACAAAGTCCGCTTCCTTTATTCTGACAATGCCGCGAATGCCGCGTCACGTATGGTATCAACCGCCCCGACACCTGCTATCTTGCGGTACTTAGGCGCGCCTGGCTTTCCAGATTTTGCCCAATCGCCATAGTAGCTCACTAAGACTTCAGTTTGATTATGGTAGACAGACAAACGCTTCTGCACAGTCTCTTCTTTATCGTCATCACGTTGTACTAAATCTTCACCCGTTTCATCGTCTTTGCCGTCGACTTTGGGAGGGTTAAATTTTACATGATAAGTACGACCTGAACCTGGATGTACACGGCGGCCACTCATACGCTCGATGATTGCGCTGTCTGGGACATCAATCTCTAAAACATAATCAATAGTAACCCCTGCGTCTTTCATCGCATCAGCTTGCGGCGTCGTTCTTGGAAACCCATCGAACAAATAACCATTCGCACAGTCATCCTGTTTCAATCGCTCTTTGACCAAGCCAATGATGATGTCATCGGATACCAATCCACCAGCATCCATCACTTTTTTTGCTTCCACGCCTAACGGTGTTCCTGCTTTCACCGCCGCACGCAACATGTCTCCAGTAGAGATTTGTGGAATACCAAATTTTTCCTTAATGTAATTGGCTTGCGTGCCCTTGCCAGCTCCGGGGGCTCCCAACAAAATAAGACGCATTTTTATTTCCTAGACGAGTTTAATATTCTGTAAGTCTTGCATTTCACGCTCGGCAAGACCTGGTAATTCTTGAGATAAGACTGATTATTTTTATTGAGGACGACGAGAAGTCACCATCATTTATTTTGTTCTTTACGAAATTTACCACAGTTTTTTCCGCTTGAAACGCTTTCCACGAGCTAGCCCATGGATTTTTATCAGAAGTTCAAAAAAATGTTCTGACGCGTTGCAAATCCTCCTGTGTATCAACCCCGGCTGCCGGACTCTGGTCTGTTACATGTACTGCGATGGCAATGCCATTCCATAACACACGTAATTGCTCAAGTGCCTCAATTTGCTCAAGCGGCGACATTGGTAAATTCGGATAGGCTTGCAAGAATTGATTTTGATATGCATACAAACCAATGTGGCGTAAGGCTTGATATCCACTCGGTATCGTTTGTTGATCTTGCGCGAAAGCGTCACGCGCCCAAGGCATCGTTGCACGTGAAAAATACAAAGCACGACTCATTTTATCCAGCACGACTTTGACCACATTAGGATTGAACAAATCTCGTACCTCGTGGATCGCGTGTGCTGCTGTTGCCATCGGCGTCTGGGAGTTAACCAAAGCGGCCGTGGCAGCAATTAATGCCGGATCAATCAAAGGTTCATCACCTTGTACATTTACCACTACCGCATTTGCGGACAAACCCATCGCGGCAGCAACTTCAGCGATTCTGTCCGTGCCAGAAGGATGATCAGAGCGCGTCATCTGCACTTCAACACCATGTTCACGGCAAGCTGAAAAGATATCTGCATGATCAGTAGCGACTACGACCTGCGCGGCGCCAGACAACATTGCACGCTCTGCAGTACGAACCACCATGGGCTTGCCACCAATGTCGGCCAAAGGTTTATTGGGCAAACGAGTCGAGGCCAGACGCGCTGGCACTATCGCGATAAAGCTCATGATGGACTTATTTAAGGATGATCAACAGGGATGGAACGCGCTTGGTCTTCCCACATAATTGGAATGCCATCACGAATCGGAAATGCTAAACGATCTGCTTTGCAAATCAATTCTTGCGCAGCTTTATCGTAGACCAATGGCCCTTTACATAAAGGGCAAACCAGAACGTCAAGTAGACGAGCATCCATGTTTTTTCTCCGAGGTTAACTTGAGCAACTGGAATAGCTGGTTCGTAAACTCTGCGTCGAGCTCTGCAGCAACCGGTACCACCCAGATACGCGGATCGTCACAGAGACCCGCAATTTGCCGACATTTTACTGCATCCTTCTCTGTGATAAGGATGATTTCCGCATCTTCTTGCTGAAATAATTGTGCTGAGAAAGCGAAATGATCAGGGAGTGGCATGGCTTTGAAAATCAGCTCTTGGGAACTTAGCATCGTAAAAAACCGCTGAGGATTTCCGATGCCAGCAGCTGCGAGTATTTTCTTATCGCGCACGGTGGATAGTGGCTGGCGCAATGCAGGCTGACTCAAACTGATTAATTCAGTCATTTGCAAACGCATAGAAAAGACGTCAGTACCCAAGTCAGTACCCAAACCAGTTAATTGCTCAGGTTTCGCGGAATTTAAAATCGTAAAATCGCGGCGGCGACTTGACGGTTCACGTAATGGCCCGGCTGGCAATAACCAACCATTGCCAACACCTCGTTGATCGAACATCAAAATTTCGATATCACGTCCTAAGGCATAGTGCTGCAAGCCATCATCCGAAATGATCACATCGATTGTTGGATGTTGAGCTAACAATTGTTGGGCACTAGCAACGCGATTACGCCCAACTGTCATAGCACAGCCTGTACGCTGCACGATCAACAATGGCTCGTCACCGACTTCAACCGCTAGAGAATCCTCACCAACTTCTTGAATACGTTCAACATGCGCGCCATAGCCGCGTGAAATAACACCTGGATTCCAACCTGCCTGACGCAGGGCCTCCACCAACCAAATTACCATCGGCGTTTTTCCGGTGCCTCCGATGTAAATATTTCCAACGATGATCACGGGCACTTTGAGCTGCGTTTGCGGACGATAGCCGAGTACTAACAGGCCAAAGCGAAAATTCAGTAGCAACCCAAATAATTTGGAGATCGGCCATAACAAGCCAGCGACAATGCCACGCTTTGACCATGCTTGAATAAAAAAGGATTCGAGACTGGTGCGCAACGACTACTCCTCAGCAAAAAAGGCGATCTGCGAATTGATTTAAAGATCGTTAGCAAGAAAAAAGAGAGTGCTGCCACTCTCTTTTTGAAACAGGCAATACAAATGAATAATCGCTATTTCGCGTTAGAAGTTGCTTGAGCCGCAAACGTCACTTTCGCTAATCCGGCTAGACGTGCAGCCTCTAACACATCGATTACCGACTGATGGCTCGTCGCCCGATCAGCATTGATAATAACGACTGGATCAGCATTACCAGCTTTGCCAGCACTTAGGCTTTCTGCGGCTTTCTTCAAATCATTCGCCAGCGTCGCTGCGTCAAGAAAACTAACCGCCTCGCTATTAATTTTATAGCGCCCCTGCGCATCGATACCAATCTCAATCTGACTTGGTTTGTCTTGCGCCTTTTCTGCGTCTGCGGTTGGCAAGGTAATTTGCAACTCGGTGAATCGGCTATACGTCGTTGTTACCATCAAGAAAATCAAAATGACCAATAAGACGTCAATAAAGGGTATCAAATTGATCTCTGGATCTTCTTTGCCCCGTCCTTTACGAAAATTCATACGACTACTTTCTCGTGCTGTGAACGATATCGACAAACTTCACCGCTTGCTGCTCCATCTCAACCACGAAGCCATCAGCGAGGGCACGAAAATGTCGATAGAAAATCATCGCTGGCATTGCAATTAGCAAACCAAAACCAGTGTTATACAGTGCAACCGAAATACCATGCGCTAGTTGCGCCGGATTCGCACCCGCTGCATTTTGCGAACCGAAAATTTCTATCATACCGACGACCGTACCAAACAAACCCATCAACGGCGCTAAAGACGCGATCGTCCCCAGCGTCGTGAGAAATTTTTCTAATTCGTGAGCGACCGCACTACCCGCTTCTTCAATCGATTCTTTCATGACTTCACGTGGCGCATTGACGTTGCGCAAGCCAGCTGCCAACACGCGACCAAGAGGTGAGTTAATCGCCAACTGATCGATCACCTCTTGTTTGATCTTGCCGCTTTGATAGACCCTGATCACTTCTTCGAGCAGAGTCCTAGGCAAGATCCTTTGCCGTCTCAATGACAACGTCCGTTCGATAATCAAGGCCAAAGCGACAATCGATGCCACCAACAAAAAATAAATCGGCCAACCAGCCGCCTGAATAATTGCGAACAAATGAAACTCCTTGCCAGAAAAATCTTAATAAGTCGTAGCGACTACGAATAAACACTCAGCCCGCAATGTATCGTGTTGTTAAGCACTGGGCAAGTAGATGCACAGGAATATTTTTCATCAGGTCGGCTCACATGAATAGAGGTAAGACTAATACTAGGTAAAAACATATGGTCAAAGTTGTGCACAGAATCTGTGCGCAAGATTGTGGATATCCTTGGGGCTAAATTCTAAGTGTTTGATTTTAAATACAATGATAGGCAAGCTGTTAAATTGAGCAGGCCCTAAAAATGCGAATTTTGGAGACGAATCATTGAAAATTTCACGACTGTGAATAAGTCCAAAAGTTCTGCACACAAACTGTGGAGAACTTTGTGAACAAACTCTTCACATCATCTTAAGTCTTTGATTACTATAGAAAAAATACCCCTGCAAGAATTTTAAGCAAAGCATTACCAAAAGCAACTAATTGCTATTTAATGATATTTTTGCCTAGTTATATCCTACAAATTTACCAATCGCTGTGAATAAAGCCGTAGTTCTGCACACAAAATGTGGATATCTTTGTGAACAAACCGGGCACATGATGCTAAGCCCATGATTTTAAAGAATATTGTTACCCTGCCACAAAAAAAGGCAGGGCCCTACTTTATTTCACTCAAGCACTTTTTCATCGAGGCATCTAATTTCCTGTGGATAACTTTGTGCATAAGCACAAAAATTTCCTATTCTCGCCTTCATTTTTCGTAGCAAAATCTGCTAACTAAAGATTTAAAGATAAAACTTAATGTAATTAAACACTTAAAAATCAATTACTTACAAAGACCTTCTAAATTATTTTTGACAGGAGGCAAGGCGCATGACATGCTTGCGCCTACTTTTCACGATCTGTGGACAGCTTTCTTGTTACTAGGCTTATGGCATCAACTTTTCCACCTCAAATCCCGCAAAAATCCGAGTCTGTCATACCAGTTTCGGCCCTAAACCAAGCTGTCGCGCAATTATTGGAACGAAACTTCCCATTGACGTGGGTTTCTGGTGAAATTTCCAATTTCACCCGCGCCGCATCTGGACATTGGTACTTCACGCTCAAAGATAGCGCTGCACAAGTAAGGGCTGTCATGTTTCGTGGTCGAGCGCAATACGCTAGCTTCACGCCACGCGAAGGCGACAAAGTTGAAGTGCGTGCGCTAGTTGGTCTGTATGCGCCACGTGGCGACTATCAAATTAACGTAGAAGCGATCAGGCGTGCTGGCGTTGGGAATTTATACGAGGCTTTTTTACAACTAAAAGCCAAACTCGCCGCAGAAGGTTTATTTGACCAAGAACGAAAAAAGCCAATTCCAAGTTTTGTCAGACGCATAGGCATCATCACCAGTCCGAATGCGGCAGCTTTACGCGATGTCATCACAGCTTTACAAAGACGTGCACCACACATTGAGTTGATCATTTATCCTTGCCCAGTACAGGGTGAAGGTGCGGCTGCAAAAATTGCACAAATGGTCGCGCAGGCGGATGCTGACAACCGATGTGAATTGCTGATCGTTTGCCGTGGTGGTGGCAGCATCGAAGATTTGTGGGCGTTCAATGAAGAGATTCTGGCGCGCACCATTGCCCATTGCGAATTGCCGATCATCAGTGGCGTCGGGCATGAGACGGATTTCACTATCGCAGACTTTGTTGCAGATTTACGCGCGCCAACGCCAACTGCAGCGGCAGAAATGGCGGCAACACCACGCACAGACTGGATCGCCAACCTAAACCAATGGCAAAATGTAATGCAACGGCAGATGCGTCGTCAGCTTGATAGCCAAGCGCAAAATCTAGACTGGCTAAGCCATCGCCTGCAAAGCCCAAGTTCCGCATTAACATCGAAGCGCCAGCAAATAAATCAATGTGCGCAAAGTTTGCGCTTTGCCGTACTCAGGCCGTTGCAGGCAGCGCAAAATCGGCTGTTGCAGTTAGAGACAAGGCTAACCCAGAAACGACCAAATATCCAAGATCGTCAAAGACAACTTGAGTATAAACAGATGCAATTGCGCACCGGCATGCGGCATCGATTACAGCTGCATCAGGCCAGTTTGGCTAGTCTGCAAGACAAACTCGACATGCTCAATCCGCAGCGCACCTTAGAGCGGGGTTACGTAATTTTGCAACAAGCCGACGGTCAATTTATCCGCAGTGTCGAACAAATTGATACTGGTGATGTCCTGCACTTACGCACAGCACAGGATGTGGGCGAACTAAAAATTGCAACTGTAAAAAAGCAGAAATCTGTAGATTAGCTGCAAGCATTCAGACAAAAGCTTACAATGCTGCTTTTCTCGCTACTGTTTTTTCAAAACAGGATGAGGCTTTTGCACTACTCTTTTGCATCATTTCGACAATCTAAAAGGATCTGCCATGGAACATACTTTGCCAGCTTTACCATACGCCATCGACGCTTTGGCTCCACACATTTCTCAAGAAACATTGGAATACCATTATGGTAAGCATCACCAAACTTATGTAACCAATTTGAACAATCTGATCAAAGGTACCGAGTTTGAAAATTCCACATTGGAAGAAATCGTCCAGAAATCTTCTGGCGGTGTTTTCAATAATGCTGCGCAAATTTGGAATCACACTTTCTACTGGAATGGTTTAAAACCAAACGGCGGCGGCACACCAAGTGGCGCATTAGCAGATGCCATCAATGCAAAATGGGGTTCTTTTGACGCATTCAAAGACGCCTTCACCAAATCCTGCGTCGGCAACTTCGGTTCCAGCTGGACATGGTTAGTAAAAAAAGCTGACGGTAGCTTAGACATCGTCAACACATCGAATGCTGCAACACCACTGACAACGACAGACAAGCCTTTGGTTACTTGTGATTTGTGGGAACATGCTTACTACATCGATTACCGCAATGCACGTCCAAAGTATTTGGAAGCATTCTGGGCCTTAGTGAACTGGGATTTTGCTGCAGCTAATTTCGCATAATAAAATTCGCTTCATCAAAGCCTGCGAGGTCAAACAGCCTCGCAGGCTTTTTTATTCGTCGGGAACTTAATCTGTATCGTCGCCACTAAGCTCTATTCCATTCACTCTCCAGTTCATTATGCGTAACCATCTCTCAGTTCGATTTATCTTCAGTTTGTGCGCATTACTGGTAAGCGCTACTAGTTTGGCACAATCAAACTCTTCGCAAGCCATGCAAGACGTACAGTACTTGGCTAGCGAAGCGATGCAAGGTCGAGAAATTGGCAGCGCAGGCAATGCCTTGGCGCGTGAGTACATCATTAAGCGAATCACAGAATTAGGGCTTAAGCCTTGCGGTGGAAACTATGTCCACGAATTCAAAGTCAATAAGCTGAAACAAGCGACACAAGGAAAAAATATCTTAGCCTGCCAGTACGCAAAACAAAATCCGGCAGCCAAATATCTAGTCGTGTCTGCGCATTATGACCATATCGGAGTCAATAATAACAAGATCTATTACGGTGCAGACGACAATGCTTCTGGCGTAGCTGGGGTGCTGGCAGTCGCACAAAATTTGAAAGATTCATCAACCAAACATCATATCGTTTACGCATTTTTTGATGGTGAAGAACGTGGACTTTTAGGCGCGCATGCCTTCGTGAAGGAAGGCATCATTCCACGCAAAGACATCGCAGCGAATTTGAATTTCGACATGATCGCGCGCGGCGATAAAAAAGAATTATTTGTCAGTGGAACCTATCAAAACCCGACCCTCAAACCTATACTGCAAACCCTGAATACGAGCGATGACATCAAGGTATTGTTTGACCACGACCGCCCAGAGCAAGGCAGCAATGACTGGACACCGCAATCCGATCACTACGCCTTTTTTCAAGCCGGAATCCCACATTTATACTTTGGTGTCGAAGATCATGCCGATTATCACAAGCCGACCGATACTTTTGACAAAATCAATCCCAAGTTCTTTGATGCCTGCATCGCTTTTTTACAGAAAGCGGTTATGCAAATTGATCAGCAATTTACACGCAAAGACTAAGAGCAAAAATCGAACATAGGCAGCTCTAAAAAGAATGGCACCGGACAAATCAGGTGCCGTTTGTTCTAGAAAAAGTAAAACACTAGTGCTTTACCGGGAACAAGAAAGTCTCCAACAGTTGTTTCCAACTAGGCTCTTTACCATACATACGTATTCCCAATGTAAAGACCCGCGTTGCCGCAGACTTGAACCACCACAAACAGGCGAGCAACAAGCTAACTGCTAACAACCACTGCCACATCGGTACTTCAGTGTGCGCCATCCGTAACGGCATCGCGGCAAACGAAGTCAACGGAAACACACTCAAGACTTGCATCATCATGCCTTCTGCATTATCAATGCCGCTGTAAGCGAGCCCAACCGGCAATGCGGGCAAAAACATCATGATGCTACGACTAGAGTGGTTAGGATCATCGATCGTCGCAGCAAAAGCTGCCATAAAACTATTCACCAACAACAATCCTAAAATGACAAATAAGAGCGTACTCAACAGCTGAAAAGCCGTCACAGGAATACTGACATCTGGCTTACCAGCGATCACGGCTGCGCCTTGAATCACGGCAAAAAACAAAATGCCGTAGGTCAGCATGGTCTTTAAACAGAACAAAGAAATGCCCAGAATTTTTCCCTGTATCCATTGTGAAGGTGTAATCAAGGTTAACAATTGTTCGGTCACGCGATTTTGCTTTTCGCTGGTGATACCAGTAAAAAGATAGCCGAACCCAGAAAAAATTCCCATGATCAAAAGAAAAAGCAGAGCGCCACTCAATAAAGCACGACCTTTCTCATCCTTATCATCCTTTTCTGGCGTCAACATTACCGTTTTGATCTCTGGAAGCTGAGTGATTTGCTGCCGTTGTTGTGCAGTCAAAGGCAACTGCGCAATTTGGCGTTCTTGCTGCCAGCTTTGTAAGTTGGCTTTTAACTTGGCTTGCCAACTGGCTTTTTCCTTTAAGGTAAGTTGTACTTGTCCGTTATCGATTTCAATCACGGCATGCCAGCTGTCTCCTATATTTTTCATTACCTGGCTTTTCGTGTCGGGACTAATTTCACTGAATTGAAAACCCTCCAGTTTAGGTAAATGGCTCACGCCGATCACAGCGACTTGATAGTCTTTGTCTAAGAATCCTTTGACATGCGGCCAGACAAATGAAAAGCCCATACCTACGAGCATCAGGACAATAGAAATAATTTCTTGCTTCCATTTGAAATAGCGTTTGAATTCAAACACCGCGATATTCCATGTCGTCATGTCAGGTCTCCTTTGTTACTGAGCCCCTGCAAAGGATGCTGCGCATTATGTGCTTGCACCGCGGTTAAATATAGTTCGTGAAGGTTGGCTTGAATTCGACCAAAATCTAACAATTCACCAAGCGCCATCACCTGTTGCAGGAGCTGATTGACGCTGGCGCCTTCATGCATTTGCACAATGAATTGCGTGGAGCTCGTAATCTCGACTGTTTTCACAGCGGCACAGGCGGCAATCGCGTCGCCCGCGATCGCTTGTGCAAAATTCAGTTGGTAATACTTTTCCGGGCTTAATTGCGCGATCACTTCTGACAAACTACCAAGCGCAACTTGTTGGCCTTTGTTCAGTAGTAGCATGCCATCGGCCAGACGCTCGACCAATGCCATTTGATGTGCACTCAGGATGATAGTGGTGCCGCTTTGCTTGAGCTCATTCAGTATGCTCAACACATGCTCTTGATTAATCGGATCCAATCCTGAAAACGGCTCATCCAAAATCAATAATTGCGGCCGATGTATCAAGCAACTAATCAATTGCACTTTTTGCTGATTGCCCTTGGATAACTTGCTCAGATTATCTTTAACTTTATCCATCAGATCAAAACGCGGCAGCCAGATCGCAAGCTGCTCACTGATTTGCGTTTGACTTAAGCCACGCAATTTACCAATGTAAGTGAGATTGTCGGTGACCGTTTTATCAGGGTATAAACCACGATCTTCCGGTAGGTAAGCAAAACTCGTTTCCGGAATTTTGCCTATCCTTTCGCCATTTTCAAAAATTCGGATTTCTCCCGCATCGGCCATCGTCAAGCCAACCAACATCCGAATCAAGGACGATTTACCCGCACCATTTGGCCCTAACAAAGCAAAAATAGTTCCAGCCTCGACCTTAAAACTGAGCGCTTGTACCGCCTGTACGGTGCTATATGTTTTCTCAACCCGATCAACTTCTATACTTATCATTGCTAACCTCTCTTAAAACTTTGTGTCTTCAATTAACTGAATTCTCAATCTCATATTCATACTCGTTTTTATGAAAAACTGTCATACCTGCACAATATAAAGATAAGAATGAAGTACGAAAAACGGAAAGCGACGAAGTACGAATAACTTGTTATGACATACCCGTTTTTAACAATGAAAAAGGCGAAAGATGCCCGCACCCTTCGCCTTTACCAAACTAAATAATGTTAAAGCCTACTTCTTAAGGACTTTTTGAAAGCCAGTCACACCTAACAACACCAACGCGCCAGCGAGAATACCAAACGCGGCATCAATCAAACTAGGGATAACAAATTGCAAAACGCCACCAATCCAAGCCATTGCACTCACACTATGCGCAAGCTGATTTGAAAACTCGCTGACGGCATGAATACCGTGAGACAAAATCCCACCACCAACCAAGAACATCGCTGCGGTGCCGATCACGGTTAATGCCTTCATTAAACGCGGCGCGAACGCCACTAAGCCGTCACCCAAGCGTCGCTGCATATTTCTCAACCAAGATTGCTCCTGATTTCTCTGCAGATAAAATCCCATATCATCCAGTTTCACAATCAAGGCAACAAAACCGTAAACACCCACCGTCATAATCAAACTAACACCAACCAGAACAGCGACACGCGTAGCAAACAACGATTCCGCCACGGTACCTAAAGTAATAATGATGATCTCACCACTGAGCACGAAATCTGTACGTATCGCTCCTTTGATCTTATCCTTTTCAAACTGCACCATATCGACGTCTTCATGCGAAATCGCTTCAACTAATTCCCGGTGATGCGCTTCATCCTCGGCTTCATTATGCAAAAACTTATGGGCTAATTTTTCAAATCCTTCAAAGCACAAATAGGCTCCACCAACCATCAACAATGGCATGATCGCCCATGGCGCAATAGCACTCAACAATAAAGCTAATGGCACAAGAATCACTTTATTCATCAAGGATCCTTTCGCCACAGCCCACACCACGGGCAATTCACGTTCAGCCCGTACACCACTAACTTGTTCAGCATTCAAAGCCAAATCGTCGCCTAACACACCTGCCGTTTTTTTGGCTGCGACTTTAGTCATCAAAGCTACGTCATCCAAAACTGTCGCAATATCGTCGAGTAGGGTTAAAAGGCTAGCACCTGGCATAAAAACTTTCTGTAGATTAAAAAAGGAAATCGCTAAAGCGTTAGAACAAGGCAATCGCGAAACGAAAGCAAAATTCTACTGTACAAAGCAGCACTCTTCTAGCAAATCTGTCTGGTGAAATGAAACAACAATCACCATCACGAAGAAATGTATGAACTTTCACTTCAAAAGCCAGTCTATCCACACTTAAAAATATACTGGCAAATAGTTGAAATACGCTATTAAAGTACATTTCACAAAATAACAAATGAACACCTCAAGGGAGTCAATATGAAAAAGAAGGCCATCGCCCTCAGTATTAGCTTGATATATACAAGTTTGAGCTGTCTAAGTAGTCCGTTGGCACATGCCGACAGCAAATCCAATGACGTTAAAATCCAAAAAATTAGAGCCTCGGAACTCACACTGGAACAACTTTATCGCAGTAAATCTTATGCGGGTAAAGCCGCTAGTCAATTAAAGTTTAGTGAAGATGCACGCTTCCTTGCTTATGCTTGGAATCCCTATGGAGAAGAAGGCAATGACCTGTATCTTCATGATACCGAGAGTGGTCAAACAACACGCATCACATCACCAACGCTGATGAAAACCTATGATGCTCCTGAAGATTGGGATCGCTTCGAAAAGAAACTACTACAAAAAGAAAAAGAACTGAATGAGCGTCAAGCCAAAGCCGAAGCACAGGCGGCCTACTTACGTGGTGAAAAAGTGGATTTATTGCAGTGGGAACGTGCGGCAATTGAAGACATCAAGCGAGAACTAGCTGAGAAGAAAACCCGCGATGCGGTAAAGAAATCAGAAAAAGATGCAGAAGCAGCGAAAGAAAAAGCCGCCGTCGCAGCGACCAAAGTCAGCAAAGCCAACGGCAACGATGCTAAGACTGACAATCAGTCCGACGATCAAGCCAACAACAAGACCGACAATAAGGCTGACAACAAGTCCGCGCAACTCGACAACGCAAAAAAGAGTGACGTCGATAAAGAACTATGGGAGCTGCGCGATGAACTCAAAAAGAAACTCGCCAAAGAAAAGCTCAAAAACACCGACCTCTATCCTGGTGTAGAAAACCTCATTTGGGCAAATGCAGCACAAGAATTAATCTTCCAATACCGTGGTGATCTATTCCGTTTGCAAGCCAAAACCGGGCATATCGAGAGACTGACTAAAACTGATAAAGTGGAACGTATCCTTGCATATACCGCAGACGATAGCGGCTATTTGTACATGGATGATAAGCGTATTTATGCGGCAAGTTTTAGCCATGGTAAGTTACGTCAACTCAATCCCGAATTGATTCATGCAGACGACGTAGAAAAAAAATACAGTCTCAATAGCACAATCCTAAGCGAAGACAAACAATGGATGGCCATCAGTGCTAGTGCGACTGTCGGCGAACCAGGTAAAACCCCGCCCGGTCGCCAGGTGGAGATCATGAATTACAACGAGCGATTCGCAACTGCAAAGAAGGTCAACCGTGAAGTCTCAGATGACAAACGGACAGTCCCTGCGACCGCCCTTTATATACGTAAAGTCACTGACGAATCAATGCGTCGACCCACCCCTGTTTTTACGAACGAAGGTGGCGATGTGTGGTTTGAAATGAGTAAAGTCGCTTTCTCGAAAGATGGCAGCCAATATAGTTTCTCAACATGGGAGCGAGAAAAAGAATTGCTGCGTATTTATCTGGGCACGACGAATGACAATAGCAAACCAAAAATCGTGCTTGAACGCCGTGGCAATGTCGGTCATGAAGTGGTTGATGTCGTGTCACCGCAGTTCACCCCTGACGGCAAGCAGTTAATCGCTGTTCTCGATGAACTCGGCTACCGCCAACCCTATGTGATTCAGACGAATAATGCTAGTGCGACACCGATACTAAAAGGAAATTTTGAAGCCCATCGTATCCTCGGTTTTACCGCTGATAGTCAAGACATGTTCGTACTCGCCAATAAGGATGACTTCGCCGCGATGAATGTGTTCAAAGTCAAGCTAGTAACTGGTGAAATGACCGCAGTAGGTCAGGCTGGCGATTTCCATCGTGCCACGGAAGTCGCCGAAAATGGTCAACGACTAGCCTCAATGGCAGGACAATGGTCTAGCCGTCCAGAATTAAAGTTATTCGATTTAACGAGTAATAAAACTGCCGTCAAAACGCTGACAGATAGCCATGACCCGCAATGGAATGCTATCCATTTACTACAAGCTGAACGCTTCAATTTTCGCAATCGTCACGGCGATACGATAGAAGCCTATGTTTTCAAACCGCAAAACTGGAGCAGTAGCGATAATCGCCCTGCTATCGTCTACACCTATGGCGGTCCACTAGGTGATCGTCACATCATCGAGACCGATAGCTTCCAACCAACTGCCTATTTATTTGGCATGTATATGGCTGCGAAACATGGTTACGTGACAGTTGCGGTAGACCCACGCGGACACTCAAATTATGGACGAAAATTCAGCGACGCCAATTGGGAACAGGTTGGTAAACCGCAAACCGAGGATCTCGAAGACCTTGCCAAATACATGCAAAAGAAACTGGGTGTCGATGGTAAACGTATAGGATTAAACGGTTGGAGTTTTGGCGGATTTCAAACGCAATATACGATGTACACCAGTCCAGATGTCTTCGCTGCAGGTATCGCAGGTGCAGGTCCGACCGAATGGGAAAACTATAACAGCTGGTATAGCGGCCGCACGATCGGCAAAGTGGATCGTAGCAAGCCAAACTTACGCCGCTACTCACTGTTGCCGCTGACTGCTGGCCTTAAAAAGCCATTGATGCTGGTCCATGGCATGCAAGACCCGAATGTCCTGTATCAAGATACTGTCAATGTCTATCGTGCTTTATTGGAAAACGGCAAAGAAAGTCTAGTGGATTTATTCCTTGATCCAGATGGCGAGCACGGTATGGGTGGTGCCGTCAAGCCAAAAGCCTGGCACAAAAAATATGAAAGCTTTTTCTTGCAGCACTTAGGTAGGGCAAAGTAATTTTCCAAACTAGAGTAAAAAAGGACGCAAATAACTCGCGTCCTTTTTTACTTAACGGTATTCACTTCGCGAGACCTCTGCACAACCGTAGCGAGCGATCGAAGTTTGAATTGAGGAGCAGACCTGTGCTAGAGAAAAACGAGCACCGGAAATTCAACATTCGGCCGCGTAGTAGATTAAGTAAAGGTCTCTTCGATTAAATACTTCGTTGCAGTTGCTCCATACGCTCTTCATGACGTAAGCGCCAGGCGTCTAAATCATCCAAACTACGATTGAGATCACGAATAGTGCGACGAATGTCATGCATTTGCTGATCGCGACGTTTTTCGCGATCGCTCGCTTCTTTTACCGCGTTCTGATCTTTACTATTTTTGATAATGTCCTGATCCTTGCGAGAATCTTTATCTAATTGACGGATTCGATAATCCGCGTCGCTGCGACGGTCAATTGCATAGCGGATATCTCGCTCTACTCGCTCTTTTTCACGCCAAGTTATTTCATATTTTTGTCCATTATCATAGGCATGCTTTACCCTCGCTTGCACTGTCAAGTGACAAACACTCAGTTCAAAATACGCTGATTGACGGCCAAAACCAAACGCGTTTTCGGGACTGCAATAACGCATGTTTTCAGCATGCCAAGCTTGCAAGTAAATATCTTTGCTCTGCTCGATGACAAATACTTTGTCTTTACGTGCATTGGCAATACGCTCTTCGATTCTTTGTGGCCTACCAAAGCCGTCATCTTTGCCCGCATCGCGCCAATACGCTTGTAAACGATTTTCCCACATCGCCTGATACGCTTCTTCGACAAATTTCAAATCACGCTTTTTTGCATCCACTCGACGCATATATCGATCCCAGCCATTGGTCGCATCGTCCCACGCAGTACGTTTCCAATACTCAACAATTTCGGTGTCCCAGGCGATCTGATAAGCATCATTACGAACTAAGACCTGACGCTCCTTGGCGGACTTTACATGCTGCTGCAGCATCTTGTCGGACACACCTTGACGCGCGTCTTCGTAGCCTAGACGTGTCCAATAAGCTTGATTACCTCGCTGCCAACCCGTTTGAAAAGCAATCGCATTAAACGGGATGTCTGCTGCATTTGCCGCTCTCTGAGTCTCTATCGACGCCGCCAAGCCGGCAACACCATCCTGATCGCCTATCGCACTCCAATAATCGGCGTTACCTTGTCGCCAGCCTAGGTCATAGGCGGTCGAATTGAGCGGGGTTTTATTGTCGATCACGCTTTCAGACCGCGTTTGCGTTTGATAATAACTAGCTGGTCTTGGAAAACGCCCATCCGCTTCGCCTAGTTTTTGCCAGAATTGCGTATTACCGCTAGCCCATCCGGTTTGGTAAAAACCTGCCGATTCTGCTTTAATTTTGTCTCCGTCAACACCAGCACAAAATGAACGTCGCTCTTCAAAATTAGCGGGCAAACCTTTGGCACCATCTTTATTGCCGATCACACTCCAATCACCTTGCTTACAATCTTTAATTTGCCGCATCGTTGACTGACATCCACTCAAGCCGATCGCAAGGATACAAATGATAAGAAAATTTCTCATATAAAAAGGAAGGGGTAATATCGACATGATGTAGTTAAACGTAGATGAAGTAAAACCAATAACGACTGAGCGGCACTCGTGTTGACAAGAATGTGAACTATTGTAAATCGTCTGTTCTACGTGCCTCACAAAAAGCTGCCACAATATACCCCATCTCATTTACAGTAGCGACCATGTCAAACACTTCATCAAGCTCAAGCGCCGACCCAAGCAAAAACCGCAGTAGCATTGCAACCCTCAGTGGCCTACTACCTTTTCTTCGACCTTACCGCCGTCAATTCATCCTCGCTGCGATTGCCTTGGTGATTGCAGCAGGTGCGACACTCACGATTCCCTATGCCTTCCGTCAGATGATAGACATGGGTTTTAGCAAAATTGGCGAAGGTGGCACGCAAGGTATCGACCATGTGAATCTGACCTTTTTGGCCTTATTCGGTGTCGCAGTCATTTTAGGCATCGCTACTGCGGCGCGCTTTTATATGGTGTCGTGGATAGGTGAACGCGTGACTGCCGACATTCGTAATGCGGTGTATGCCCACGTGGTCACGCAAAGCCCTGAGTTTTTTGAAACCACACAAACAGGTGAGGTATTATCTCGCTTAACCACGGATACGACACTTATTCAAGCGGTGGTTGGCACCAGCATCAGTTTGGCTTTACGGAATTTATTGTTATTTGCCGGCGGCTTAGTGATGTTATTTGTCACTAGTCCCATGCTGTCTTCTATCATCATAGTCATGTTGGTCTTGGTCATCTTACCGATCATCATGTTTGGCCGACGCGTGCGGCAGTTATCACGTGATTCACAAGATCGTATCGCCGATGCCTCCGCCGTTGCTGGTGAAATCTTAAATGCCATGCCAACGGTGCAGGCCTATACCCATGAATATATTGAGGCCAAACGCTTTTCTGCTTCGGTCGAACACGCTTTTAGCACCGCCATGCGGCGTATTCGTGCCAGATCGCTGTTGACCATGATCGCCATTTTATTGATCTTCGGCGCCATTGTGTTCGTCTTATGGCTAGGCGCACATTCGGTGATGCAAGGAGAAATGAGCGGTGGCAAATTGGGGCAATTCATCTTATATGCCTCGATAGTCGCTGGCGCTATTGGTGCTTTATCTGAAGTGATGGGCGAAGCACAACGAGCAGCGGGAGCGACCGAACGGCTATTAGAATTAATGTCAGTGCAATCATCCATCACGAATCCAGCACTGCCACTTGCTATGCCCCCCTCATTACAGGGACAAGATACGCATGGCGCGACCGTCGACTTCCACCAAGTCGTATTTCATTATCCTTCACGACCTGATGCTGCGGCACTTTCCAACATTGAGTTATCGATTAAAGCTGGCGAGACCATTGCTTTAGTGGGCGCGTCGGGTGCAGGCAAGACTACGCTGTTTCAACTTCTATTGCGCTTTTATGATCCGCAGCAAGGTCATGTCTGTATTGATGGCGTGAATATCAAAGACTTAGATTTACATACCTTGCGCGACACCATCGGTATCGTGCCGCAAGATACGGTGATTTTTTCAGCGAACGCATTGGAAAATATACGCTATGGACGCGTTGACGCCAGTGACGAAGAAGTCATTCAAGCTGCCAAGCTAGCAGCAGCACATGAATTTATTGAACGACTACCTGAAGGCTATCAAGCTTTTTTAGGTGAACGAGGTGTACGCTTATCCGGTGGACAGAAACAGAGAATAGCGATCGCTCGAGCTATCTTGAAAAATCCACGTCTGATGCTATTGGATGAGGCAACGAGCGCCTTGGATGCGGAATCTGAGCGTTTGGTTCAACAAGCATTAGAATCAGCAATGCAAGGACGAACGACATTGATCATCGCCCATCGCTTAGCGACCGTGAAACGTGCCGATAAAATTATTGTACTGGAACATGGTCGCATCGTGGAGACTGGCAACCACGCTGAATTGATCGCACATGGTGGCGTCTATGCGCATCTCGCCTCTCTACAGTTCCATCAAGTCTGATTTTTTGTTCGTTTGGACCTGATTAAAATCGGTTCATTTGTATTAGCTCGATACATAGAAAAGCACTTCAGAATTTTTTCCGAAGTGCTTTTTACTTTCCAAAACAAAGTATCCGCTTTGGTTACTTCGTATAAACTTGCTTACCGGCCTGCCAGGTCTGCAGAACCACTGTTTTGTAGATATCTTTACTTGGGATGGTAAAGATATCTTGATCAATCACGATAAAATCAGCCCACTTCCCCTTTTCCAAACTACCGACAATTTTCTCTTGGTGTCCGGCGTAAGCCGCATCTAAAGTGAAGCATCGAAATGCTTCCTGCACCGTCATTGCTTGTTCTGGATACCAGCCTTTGACAGGCATCTGCTGATGATCCTGGCGCGTTACTGCTGAGTAGATGCCCCAAAATGGATTCGGATTTTCAATAGGAAAATCCGAACCACAAGGAATCTTCGATCCTTGCTTCAAGAAACTCCGCCATGCATAGGCACCTTTAATTCTGTCTTTACCAACTCTGTCTTCAGCCATATTCATATCTGATGTTGCATGTGTCGGCTGCATCGATGGAATAATATTTGCCTTAGCCACGCGCGGAATATCGCTTAGTTCCAATACCTGTGCATGTTCAATTCGATGGCGCAAAATTTTCGCGTCATGTTGCTTTGGGATTGAGGCTAAAGCATCAATCACCTGTCGATTGCCGGCATCGCCAATAGCATGGACATTCACCTGATATCCCTTCGCAGCAGCCTTTTGCACCATACTTTGCATCTGTTTATCTTGCACAAACAAAAGTCCTTTGGTGTGAGGCGCATCACTGTATGGCGCTAACAAAGCTGCGCCGCGGCTTCCCAATGCTCCATCGGAATACAATTTCACAGCCCGCAACGCGTAACGATCATCTGCCAAATTTTTTAAGGGGCCAGCGGCAGAAACCACATCAAAGAATTGGTCGACACCACCTATCATTCCATAAACGCGCGTTGTTAATCTCCCCTGTGTAGCATATTCGCGGAACAGTTTATCGGATTGGGCATCAACACCAGCGTCATGTACGGTGGTCAAACCAACGCTACGCAATTGTTTAAGTGCAGCATCCAATGCGACTCTCAACTCTGCGTCATTTTGTGGCGGGATGACTTTTTCAAGTATATCCATTGCAGAATCGACTAAGATGCCGGATGCCTCACCTTGTTCATCACGTTCGATCTTCCCACCGGCAGGATCAGGCGTAGATTTTGTAATGCCCGCCAAGGCTAACGCCTTAGAGTTAGCCCAGCCCGCATGCCCATCGACCCGACGCAGCCACACTGGTTTATCGGCGACAACGGAATCCAACTCCTTTGCGTTTGGAAAACGATCCAGTTTCCAGATCGCTTGATTCCATTCTCCACCCAAGATCCATTGTTGCTGTGTTGCCTGTTTGGCGTAAAGACTAATCGCCGCTAGCGCCTCAGTTAAATTATTGGTTGCCCTTAAACTAAGTTGACTCGCAGCTGTCCCTAAACCGAACACGTGGCCGTGGGCATCGATTAGGCCAGGTAATACCGTCTTGCCTCCCAAATCAACTAACTTGGCCTGTGGATTTTTCTTTTGTAAACTTTTTTGCAATCCAGTCGCCAGGACTCTTCCTTTGTCGTCGACCAACATGGCATCAAATTTTTGCAGTTGCTGTTTGGCATTTAAGGTGTATGCATTTGCATGCACAAATAAGGTATCTGCATGCGCCTGCCAGCTAAACGCGCTTAGTAGCATCAAATTCAATGCGGTCAAACGTAAATTATTTTTTCTTGTCATGCTTGTCTCCTAAATATTCAAGTAAAGATTAATGCGATTAATTTTACGATCAGACCTTAATTGGCAGTTACAAAGTGCTTCAATTAAATAGAGAATTGGCACCAAAATGCAAACCACTTGCCCAATGAAAACTTTAGCGCATTTTCTAGCTTTTTGGTTGCTATTTCTCTTGACCTTGAAATAGGCATTTGCGTACACTCCACTGTTACCCATCTAGCAGTCGATCTCTTCGATTTTCTTCAAGTTCCCATGAAACGATTTAACCACGGTCTGTATTTTTTTTGCGTAAGCCTCATTTGCTCAATGCCGCATTACGCAAATGCTAGCACCGAAGATACGCTAAAACTCAGTAAAAAATTAAGTGATCCCCGTATTGAGTCACATTCTGAATTTGAAACAACATCGGATATAGAAAAGAACCCTGGAGATGAAGTACTAATATTTACCGAATCTGATCTTTGGAACCGGATTCGTCATGGTTATGCCATTCCCAATTTAGAAAACCAACTAGTCACTTATCAGACAAACTGGTACAGCTCCCGCATCGATTATTTGCTTAGGATAATTCAACGTGGTTCACGTTACTTGTATCACGTCGTCGATGCCTTAGATAAACGTGGTATGCCAACCGATTTGGCCTTACTGCCATTTATAGAGTCGGCATTTAATCCAAATGCGATTTCAACGGCGAAGGCATCTGGCATGTGGCAATTCATGCCAGCCACTGGACGTGATTTCAATTTACGCCAAACCATTTTCAAAGATGACCGGCGTGGGGTATTGGACTCGACCGAAGCCGCACTCGATTATCTACAACGTTTATACAATCTTTTTGGTGACTGGCAATTGGCTCTGGCTGCCTATAATTGGGGCGAAGGATCTGTGCAACGCGCCATCAAACGCCAGCAAGCAATGGGACTGCCGATCGACTTTGATAGTCTGTCTGCACTGATGCCGAATGAGACAAAAAATTATGTCCCCAAATTACAGGCAGTAAAAAATATCATCGGTCACCCAGAACAATACAATATTGTCTTGCCAAGACTGGATAATGAGCCCTATTTCACCAGTATAAAAAATGGTAAAGATATTGATGTACATCTTGCTGCCAAATTAGCTGAGCTGCCATTAAGTGAATTCAAGGCACTGAACCCACAGTTTAATCGCCCTGTCATAACTGGTGGCAATAGCAGTAGTATTTTATTGCCAGTCGAAAATGCCAGCATTTTTGAAAGTAATTTTCTGAGTTGGAAAGGCTCTTATTCTTCCTGGACAACCTTAAGCATTAACAAATCTGAGCGCGTTGAAACCCTGGCGAATCGCTTCGGCTACAAACCCGAAATACTAAGAGAGGTCAATGCGATTCCAGCCAAGATGATAGTCAAGGCTGGCTCGACTATTTTAGTTCCTAAATCCGCGAAGTCACCGGATGAGAATATCCCCGTACAAATTGCCGAACAAGCACAATTAAGTATTGAAAAAGCTGGCGGCAGCACCCGAAAAATACAAATCAAAGTTAGTCGGAAGGATAATTTGGCGAGTATCGCCAAACGCTACAAGCTCACTTCTGACGATATTAAATCTTGGAATAATTTACGCAAAGATCAGCTCACATTTGGACAGAAACTGGTTCTTCATATTCCCAAAGCATCAACTAATACACGCATCGTCAAACAGAAAACTGTAAATAGTAAAAGTCAGTTGGCAAAGCGCATAACTGCACGCAAATCAGGTCAATTAAGTACAAAGACATCAAAGAAAGTTCTCGCAAGTAACAGCAAGAAAAAGACCCGTAGCTGACCTAGCATAGACCTTCACAAATCACGTTGAAATTCCTGCCTGAAACAAAAAGCAGGGGCGTAAAAAAAGGCAGCCATCATAGCTGCCTTTTTTACATACAAAATCAATTCATGTTATTTCGACTGATTGGCGTAAATTATCCAATAACGGGCAAGATCCCCAGTACCGTCTTTACCTTGTACTGTTTTCAAAACTTTTAAACCTGCAGATTTCTTACCGGCCAACAAATACGCCATCCCCAGATGTAAATTTGCGTCATCTGGATGCTTTAAACTATCCTTCTTGATGCCCTGCTCCATCAAGCTGATACCTTTATCGTATTCACCACCAGTGGCCAATGAAAATCCAATATTAACTAAAGCCGTGCCATCAGCAGATTTCTGTGCTTCCGCTTCTGCTGCCGCCAATCCTGACTTCGCTTCAGCGGCACGTTTCGTTGCCAAATCTTTTAAACGTCCGTGACGGGCTGCCTCAGGACCTGTCCCCAAAACACCTGATTTGTATCCTTGATCAATAATCTTCAGTGCTTCCATTGAATTTCCATCTTGAATCGCCATTTGCGACATTTCCATGAAATCGCCAGTCTTAGAAATCTGGCCGACCGCCAATTTCAAACGATACAAATCCATAGACAAACGGGAAGAAAAATCTGGCTTACGCTCTATGCTGTTGAGTAAGTTAACCCAATATTCTTTCTTGCCGTAGTGCATCACAAGTTTTTCCAAAGTCGCTAAGTAAGCTGCTTTATCACCACTCTTTTGTACGGCATAAGCGTAGCTCTCGAGAGTTGTTTGACTAGGTACGCGACCAGCTTTTTCTGCGGCCTGAATTTCAGCACGGGTTTCCTTCAAAGCACCAGCACTATCACCACTCATTGATTTCGCTTGAATCATGTATTGGCGGGAAGAGCTATCAGTACCACCTTCACTGAAATAACGCTCATACATTTTGGTCGCTTTGGCGTAATTATTCGCTTTAAAGTAAGCATTTGCCAAAACCTGAATTAATTGCAATTGATCTTTGCTTGGTAACTTATTTGCAGCGACAATCAACTCGCCGGAACGAATCACCGCATCATTATCACCTGCCGCAGAAGCGACTGAAAGGCGCATACGCTCAATCGTAAACGTCTCGTTCACGGATTTATTGCTAATGCGATCAGTTTCTTGTAACTTGACCAAGGCGTCACGGAATTTCTTCGATTTGTATAGTTCACCAGCCTGCTGAACAATTTTACCGACCTCAGCACGCATCGCTTCTTGTGCAATTGCTGTATTACCTGCAACACCGGTTAATTCAGGGATAGTCGCACAACCCATGGCGGCGATCAGAATAGCTAGTTGTGATAAGCGTAGGTGCTTCATATTTGATCTCTCAATCAATAAAAATCAATAAAATTAATAAACTTTGAGCCTAACAAACTATAGGAAACAGTGTCATTTCGCTGTTTATCTTAGCCTGACAAAGCATAACTCACTATACAAAAAAAGGCAGGGAAACCCCTGCCCTCTCTCGTTTAACAATTGTTTGAACTCATGTCAACTACGTAAATCAATTCAAACCAACGGACTTACTTCATAAACTGCTCGTTACCGATCATGCCCAATTTCGTGATGCCACGGCTTTGCGCTGATGCCATAACTGCAGCTACAGATTTATAAGAAACCAAACGATTTGGCTGCAAATGAATCTCAGGTTGCGGATTCATCGCTGCTGCTTCGGACAACTTAGCTTCTAACTGAGGACGACTAACTACTTCGCCATTCCAAGTCATAGTACCATCAAAATCCACGTCAATTTTGATCACAGTCGGTGGAACGTCTGGTGGTGGCGCATTGTTTTGCTGCGGCATATTTAAATTCACCGCGTGATTTGCAATTGGAAGCGTCGTAATAAACATAATAATCAACACCAACATAACGTCGATCATCGGTGTCATATTCATTTCCATCATTGGTTCTGGATCACCACCAGAACCGGAGCTCATATTCATGCCCATGCGATTCTCCTTTTAGCCTTTTGGTGGTGGTTCAAGTACAAAACCAACTTTTGCAATACCTGCACGCTGTACAGTCAACATCGTTTTACCGATTGCTTCGTAACGCGCATTTTGATCGCCACGAATATGTACTTCAGGCTGTGGAACTTTAACCGCTTCCTTCGCCATCAGTTCAAACAAAGCATCTTCTGAAGTTACCGGTGTACGCATACCTCCAAAATAAATATCACCGTCTTTACTTACAGTAATAATGACGTTTTTCGCATCAGGGTGATAATCTTCGTTTTTCTCAGCTGGAAGCTGAACTTTGGTCAAGTCTAAAACTACTGGTGACGTGATGATGAAGATGATCAACAAAACCAACATAATATCCACAAGTGGCGTGGTATTGATGGTGCTATTGACTTGGTCTTCACCACTGTCACCGCCGATTTGCATTCCCATAATATTTTCTCTTTAGTGAATTCTTGTCGCTTAACTCCAAATAGATTCGATCTGAATCTATTTGAAGCGAAAGAACTTTCGTAATAAAAACAACTTGCTTCTTATTACTCAGATTACTTATTTGAGTTAGCTTTGCTCATTGCGCCGGACAATACAACAGAGTGCAAATCAGCGCCGAATGCATTGATGTCTTCCATTGCAGACTTATTACGACGCAACAAGTAGTTGTAGCCCAAAACAGCTGGAACCGCAACGCCCAAACCAATCGCCGTCATGATCAAAGCAGAACCAACTGGACCCGCAACTTTATCGATCGAAGAGTTACCTGTAGAACCGATCGCGACCAGAGCGTGGTAAATACCCATAACTGTACCGAACAAACCAATAAACGGTGCTGTAGAACCTACAGTAGCCAAGAATGTCAAACCTTCGCCCAAACGGCTTTGTACTTTATCTACAGAGCGTTGGATGGACATTGTTACCCATGAATTCAAATCGATTTGTTCCAACAAAGCACCTTCGTGGTGTTCGCTAGCACTGATACCTGAATCCGCGATAAAACGGTATGGGCTGCCTTCTTTCAA
Source organism: Affinundibacterium seohonense (assembly GCF_014284305.1). Taxonomy (GTDB): domain Bacteria; phylum Pseudomonadota; class Gammaproteobacteria; order Burkholderiales; family Burkholderiaceae_D; genus Undibacterium; species Undibacterium seohonense. The sequence goes on along the minus strand of NZ_JACOFW010000018.1, from coordinate 35,172 downwards.
AGTCGACAAACCGGCCGCAACGTTCGCTGCTTTCCAGAACTTGCGTGCTTCTTTTGCTTGACCGCTCAATTTTGACAAATCAATGATCTTTGTGATCAAGATGTACCAGCTGAACATAGACATGATCAACATGATTGCTAATGTTGCCTGATCGACCAAAGTACCTTCTTTGATCAAGTGTGCCAAACTATATTGATCAACAACTTCAGGTTTCGCTTCAGCAGCAGGTACAGCAACATCAGCAGCTGGTGCTGGTGCGGCAGTTGCCTCAGCTGGTGCAGATGCTGCAGCCTCTGTTGTAGCAGATGCAGAAGCTTCTTGAGCGAATACAGGAGCGGTTGCCATTGTTGCTGTCAATGCGAACAAAATTGCCGCCAGGAATGTGCTTACTTTAGCGCGGGTTTTCATGTAGATACTTCCTTTAAAAAAATTTAATACTTACGTTGGTTGTGAGTAAAACGATACTTTTTTATGACTCTTGTTACTTGTTGGCTCTGTTTTAATCAAGCTTCCAAACGTATTCAACTTGAGTCGTGGTAGCCTGCGGCTTGCCGTCCACTGTTCCAGGTTTGTTTTTGCACGAGCCTGATAACAATTGAGCGCGTACTGCATTATCTAGCCCCCTGAAACCACTAGACTTTGCGATTGCTACATCAGTGACTGTTCCATCTGCACCAATAGTAACTGTCAACCTTGTTACGCCAGTCTCTTCGTTACGCAATGAAGCGCGAGGATATTCTGGTGTACAACCGGACTGGTTAAAATCAACACGACCCGGAATAACAACTGGACCTGCAGACGGCTTCGGTGCTTCAGCTACAGGAGCTACTGTTTTTGTCAACGTATTTGTGTCTGGCTTAACGTTAGATACCGTCGAAATCGCGTTTGGTGATGGCGTTTGCTGCGCAACCTGCACCTCTGGAGGAGGAATAAACGGCGGCGGCGGCGTCATCAATTTTGGCGGCGGCGGTGGTGGTGTATCTGGTGGTGGCGGTGGCGGTGGTTTCGGTGGTTCTACCACAGCTTCCATCGGTTTCTGAATAAACTTAGCGATCTTACTACCTAAGCCGTTCATTAACGCCCAGCCCAAAATAATGTGAAAAACAATTACCAAACCTAAACCAAAAAATTTCTTTCCCGGTTCCTGTTGGCGTCCTGAAAAATCCATACCTACTCCTCCAATACCACAACAATTTCAATTAGGTTCAAACGCGCGAAACTTTAGCTTCAAATTGATTTATTCGATAGTCTTGAAAACTATCAACATCAACCCATTTAAACAACAAGCAATTCGCTCATCAATAAACTTCTATTGACTCACCGTTTGCGCCCCCATACACACGCTGAACTGTCAGAACCTCGGTTTTAACATACTCATGTGGGTATTACTATTTACTTACAAATCGTTTAGTCACCATGAGACGACTGCATTGCTTACTAGTACTACAATCGCCAAATTTAAACATATCTAGAAGATATACCAAAAATTGAAGCGGCTGTTTTATCTAAGTCATTCAAACATACTTCTTTAAATAACTATCAACAAAACATTGTTTTTTTAAAATCTTTGCGAAAAACAGCGCCTATTTTGACACAAGTGAAGCCGTGAATGGAAGTTGCTTCTATGCTGCTATGCAACATTAAATTACCTTAAAAACAAACACCTTCTTTTTCGCAGCATTAATTTAGGCTCAGTTTAGAAACAAATCTACAACAATAAATTGTAAAGTGATTTCAATTACAACAATAGCCAAGTCATCGACCGATATATTAACTTCGGCCACTGAGGCGATGATTCTAATAGGAAATACTTAAAATGTGTAAATTAATGCTGCTGCAGGGCAAAACAAACCATCCTGAAACACAGCAAAAACAATCACACATACTTCAAATGCGAATGCATCTGGATAATACTAGCAAATACTCAAGCAATTTGCGTTCAGTCATTAAATTTTGTGTACTCTCGATTTCGTTATTATTTGCCCTAACTCTCCTGAGCAACTACAATTCCGACCTGTCAGTAAATTCTGCGCCTGAACAAGATTTGAATTGTTTGCTTGGATTACATATGTGTTACGCAATTTTGAAGTATTCAAAATCAATGCTATGCAATGCCATTTCAAGATAGAGGTTCATGCTCATCAGCGCAGTAACATTCGTCTAAAAACCTTAGCGAAATCATGATGCGGCAAGATACCCGCCCTTTCTTTTACATAAAAGAAAAGCATTAAATATACGCTAACACCTGGAGTTGATATGGCATTTTTGCAAGGCAAGAAAATTCTCATTACTGGTTTATTATCAAACCGTTCTATCGCCTATGGCATCGCACAGGCTTGCCACCGCGAAGGCGCGGAGCTAGCCTTTACCTACGTAGGAGAACGCTTTAAAGATCGCATTACTGATTTCGCGAAGGAATTCAATAGTGAATTAGTCTTCGATTGCGATGTCAGCAGCGACGACCAGATAAACGCTGTATTTACAGACTTAGCGAAATCTTGGGAAAAATTGGATGGCGTGGTACATGCTATTGGTTTTGCCCCGCGCGAAGCCATTGCAGGCGATTTCCTAGACGGCTTCTCACGCGAGGCATTCCGCATTGCGCATGATATTTCTGCCTATAGCTTCCCAGCATTAGCAAAGGCCGCATTGCCTATGATGAATGAAAATTCCTCCCTGCTTACCCTGTCTTACCTAGGCGCGATCCGCGCAATTCCTTACTACAATACGATGGGCCTAGCAAAAGCCTCTTTGGAAGCAAGTGTCCGTTATCTGGCTGAGAATTTAGGCAAAAAAGGTATTCGCGTAAATGGTATTTCTGCCGGCCCAATCAAGACGTTGGCCGCGAGTGGAATTAAAGATTTCGGCACCTTACTAGGTTTTGTTGCAGAACATGCACCACTACGACGCAACGTGACGATTGAAGAAGTCGGCAATACTGCAGCCTTTCTGTTATCACCGTTAGCAAGCGGCATCACTGGCGAAATCACTTATGTCGACGGGGGATTCTCTCACGTCATGGGTCTGACTCCTGACTAATCAAATAGCAAATCAGCTCAATGTAGTCGTGTAATTTGTGGACTGAAAGCTTTGGTGGAGATTGCGATCTTGTCACCAACTTTCAGTCTTTTTACATCTTCATAAGCAGCAATAATCTCGATAATTTCTTGCCCTACTAAAAGCGAGAGAATATGGACAATCTCTTCCGAACGGATTGCCAATACTTGCGCATGTAAATGCAACTTCCCATGAGCTGCTTGCAGCAAAAAAACCTGATGCGGACTACCACGACGTACGACAAGACCATTTTTTAACTGCAAGACTTTTTGAGTCAACTTGAACACCTCGGCCATGTCGTGGCTAACCAAAATCATATTGAATCCAAATTCTTGATGCATCTTGAATAAATGATCTTGCATTTGCAGGCGAACATGCTGATCCAACGCGGACAAAGGTTCATCCAATAACAATAACTTAGGTTTACGGGCAAGCGCCCGTGCCAAGGCAACCCGTTGTTTTTGCCCACCAGACAATTGGTCGATCGACTGAAATCCTAAATTTTGTAAATCACTCATTTCCAGCAATTGATCTACCCAGTCACGAGCATCCTTACCTGCAGCAAATGCGATATTGTCTCGTACATTTAAATGGGGAAATAAGGCATAGTTTTGAAACACCATGCCGATAGAACGTGCGTGGGTTGGTACATTAACTCCGAGCAATGAATCAAACCAGACTTCATCATCAAATACAATGCGTCCATGGTCTGGAGCTGCTAGCCCGGCTAAGATCCGCAGTACGCTTGTCTTGCCTACACCAGATTGCCCATACAAGGCTAAGGCTTCCGCTCTATCTGTTTGGAACGCCAGATCCAATTCAAAATTTCCTTGCGAACCACTCAATTTTTTTTGAATTTGGACGTTTAAAAACGACTTTGTAGACATTAGAATTTTTCCGGGAATCGTCGCTTAGACACATACACAATTAGTAGAATGAAGAAACTCAACAAGACCAGCACTGATGAATAGAAATGAGCGGACGCATATTGCAAGCTTTCCACCTCATCATAAATCGCGATGGAAGCGACCTTGGTGACGCCTGGAATATTCCCACCGATCATCAACACGACACCGAATTCACCTATGGTATGGGCAAAACTTAAGACTACGCCACTCAAAATCGACGACTTCATATTTGGCAATAAAACCTTCCACAAAGTTTGTGTTTTCGTTTGACCTAGCGTGTATGCGGCATCGCGCAAGTCTGGCGGCAAATTCTGCAAGCCCGCCTGTAATGCCTGAACCATAAATGGCAAACTAAAGATGATTGATCCTATTAGAATCCCTGCAAAGCTAAAACTCAAACGCAAATCAAAATGGGTAACTAGCCATGCGCCAACGCCAGCTTGAGGATTAAAAGCCAATAACAAATAGAACCCTAATACCGAGGGTGGCAAAACCAAAGGCATGCTGATGAGCGATTCCCAGACGGGTTTCATACGACTCGTAGAAAATGCCAAGACATAGGCAATCGGCAATCCAATAAAAAATAGAATCGAAGTCGTCATCAAAGCAAGTTGAAAGCTAAGCCACAGCGGTTGCCAATCAAAGGACGCTAGACTCATAGCGCGTTCGTCCGCAACAGATTCATTTCGTTCGACTTCACCAAACCCTCAATATCATCTCCCAAACTCAGCGCTAATTTATGTGCAGATCGGCTGGTAATCACCGAATTGATCAGATAAGAGCCTGCGATGACAAAGACGACACGTGTCAGAACCTTTCCAATTTCCAAGCCAACAATTTTTCCTGGAAAACGATTCCTGAGGCTGATTTGGCCTTGCAGATTTTTAGCAATCGCAACTTCCATTTCATTAAAAATCAGGTTGACATCTTGATTCAATTTCCAAGATGAAAATTCTTCTGCAGTACCAAGTAAGCTCGCACTTAAATGCAAGTCACCGACCGCGACTTCAATCATAGCGATACTGCCTTCGGACTCGATACCAATTATTTTTCCGGGTAATTTATTCACGGTGCAGCATATCCATTTTTCTGCAAGATTGCTTTGGCCTTGGCGCTCGATAAAAATTCATAAAACTGCTGACTCATCTGAGGAGCATTTTCGCGCCCATGTTTAAGAATAATCACGCCCTGCGCTATCGGCGTATAACTATTTACAGGTAATTCTATCCATTGCCCCTTGCCGCGCATCTCCGCTGACACCACGACAGATTTGGCTGTAAAACCGACATCAACTAGGCCTGAGTAAATGTACTGATTCGTTTGTGAAATGCTCTCTGCATAAACAAGACGCGATTCTACTGCAGCGTCTAATTTATAAAATTTCAGTGCTCGCATGGTCTCCCTTCCATAGGGTGCAGTCTTTGGATTCGCAATCGCGATCTTTTGAATTTTTTCGTTTTCCAATAAGACTTGCCATGACTGTAAATCTATATTCTTGTTCGTCCATAACACCAGAGAACCATAAGCGTAAATCTTCGGTGCTGCGCTACTAAAACCTTGCTGATATAGTACATTTGGGTAATCCATATCGGCCGACATGAACACATCAAATGGCGCACCATTCGTAATTTGACTTACAAATTTACCTGAAGAATTAAAAATACCTTTTAATTCATGACCAGTTTGCTTTTTAAATTCCTCTTTTAAATCATCAAATGCAAATTGCACATTGGCAGCAACAGCCACACTCAAGGTATCGGCTTTACTAAAACCCATACTAAAAAAGCTCAAAGCGAAACTGATAGATAGCAGTTTCACATCGCGCATACAAACATTACTCACACGAATATTACATTTCATAATCTTAGCGATTTCACTTAAATAATCGAAGCAGCGCGTATTTTCGCTCATTTCTTTGAGTGACAAACACAACGAATTAAATAATCAAATCCAGATTGATTTTTCTTGAGCAATTTAAAGAGCCGTAAGTTTTTAGATGCGTGAAGATTGAAAATGCTGTATAGTCTCGTTTTTGCACTGCAATATAAATTGCCTTGCGATCTTTGTAGTAGGTAGCACCGTAGCCCTTGCGTATCGTGAATTATTGATACTGCCATGTAAAGCCCTCCCGCCCTGTATGTCTGGTTTCACACATAGACATCGTCCCGGCGCAAAGCTTTTGTGCCGAAATTTCATCGTATTCCTTATTTGTACCGTTTTCGGTACTGGTTTTCTTTGTTCATTTCGATTGGTTGACGCTGCTTTTTTGCGCGCTTGGTTTTTGCCCTGCGCAGATTAATAACGGAAGAAGAACACAATGACTTTTGAAACACTAGGCCTCCACACGTCCATCCTGCGCGCTATTGCTGATACAGGCTATACCACGCCAACAGCAGTACAAGAACAAGCCGTTCCTGCTGCGATTGCTGGTCGTGATTTATTGGTATCCTCACAAACTGGCTCAGGCAAAACTGCCGCCTTTATGCTGCCAGCTTTGCATAAATTTGCAGCCGCAGCGGATGATTTAACGCCATCTGCGAACAAAACACCAAATCAAGAACGTCAAGCAGCACGTTCACGTGGCGAGCGTCCACGTTTCCAAGCAGCTAAACCAAAAATGTTGGTATTGACACCAACACGTGAATTAGCTCTCCAAGTCACGACGGCAACAGACAAATACAGCGCGTATTCACGTCGTGTGAAAGCTGTTTCAATTCTGGGCGGCATGCCTTACCCAAAACAAATGCAACTTTTGTCACGTAATCCAGAAATTTTGGTGGCGACACCTGGCCGTTTGATCGACCATATGGAATCAGGCAAGATTGATTTTTCAGAATTAGAAATTTTGGTTCTAGACGAAGCGGATCGCATGTTGGACATGGGCTTTATCGACGATATCGAAAAAATCGTTGCAGCAACTCCAGAAACACGTCAAACCATGTTGTTCTCCGCAACTTTAGATGGCGTCGTTGGCAATATGGCTCGTCGCATTACCAAAGATCCAATGATTATTCAAATCGCTGGCTCTGCAACGAAGCACGAAAACATTCAACAAAAAGTGCATTTCGTTGATGACTTGTCCCACAAAAATCGTTTGCTCGATCATTTGTTACGTGATGAATCCTTGGATCAAGCCGTCGTATTTACCGCAACAAAACGTGATGCAGATACGATTGCTGATCGTTTGAATATCGCTGGTTTCGCTGCTGCTGCTTTACATGGCGACATGCACCAAGGTGCGCGTAACCGTACATTAGATTCTTTGCGTCGCGGCCAAGTTCGTGTTCTGGTAGCAACTGATGTTGCCGCACGCGGTATTGACGTTCCTGGCATTACGCACGTATTCAACTACGATTTACCTAAATTCCCAGAAGATTATGTACATCGTATTGGTCGTACTGGCCGCGCTGGACGTAAAGGTTTGGCAATTTCTCTGGTCAATCATGCAGAAAGCATGAACGTCAAACGGATCGAGCGTTTCACTAAACAATTGATTCCTGTCGATGTCATCGAAGGTTTTGAACCGAAAAAAGCTGCCATGGCAGCACGTGCACCAGCACGCAAAGCAAGTGGATGGAAACCAGGTGACAAGCGCACAACTGGCAATAGTTTTGGCAATAGCGCTAAGCCAGCACAACGTAGTTTTAGCAAGCCAAACGCAGCACCACGTAGTGAAGGTGGCGGTTTTGGTGGTGGCGCTAAATCACGTTTCGGCGATGCTAACCGCCGTACTTTTGGCGACCGTTAATTGACGATTAGCCACGCACAAACATAGCGTAGGCGAATTTAGCAAAACGAAAAAAGCGATCTCTGCGAGGTCGCTTTTTTTATATGTAACAAATCTACGCTGAGTTTTTTCGACTTTGCTCGTGCTCTCCCCTATAATCAACACTCCATTCTCTAATGTCAGCGTCAAATTCATGAGCACAGAACCGATACGTCTCACTTCATTTTCACATGGCGGTGGCTGTGGTTGCAAAATTGCACCCGGAGTTTTGGCAGAAATTCTAAAAAATTCATCTGGCTTTCCCCTTCCAGAAGCCTTAATGGTCGGCATCGAAACCTCGGATGATGCTGCAGTTTATCGACTCAATGACGAGCAAGCATTGATCGCTACTACCGATTTCTTCATGCCGATTGTCGATGATCCTTATGATTTTGGTCGCATCGCCGCCACTAATGCGATTTCGGATGTTTTCGCTATGGGTGGTACACCGATCATGGCGCTGGCCTTGGTTGGCATGCCCATCAATCAGATACCACTTGATGTCATTGGTAAAATCATCCAAGGTGGTGAAAGCATTTGTCGTGAAGCTGGAATTCCTATTGCTGGCGGTCACAGCATCGATTCGGTGGAGCCGATTTATGGTTTAGTGGTCATGGGATTAATTCACCCTTCTAAAGTTAAACGTAATTCAAACGCTCGGGTCGGCGACAAACTCATTCTCAGTAAACCGCTAGGCGTTGGTATCCTGTCTGCGGCACTCAAAAAACAAAAACTGGATGAAGCAGGCTATATCAGCATGATCGCAAACACGACCAAGCTCAATAAGCCTGGACAAGGACTTTCGCAGTTAGACGGCGTGCACGCGATGACTGATGTGACAGGCTTTGGCTTACTGGGTCATTTACTAGAAATTTGTCGCGGCGCGCAAGTGGCAGCGCACATCAACGTAGCTGACATTCCGCTCCTACCGCAAGTCAAAGACTTGGCGATGGCAGGTTGCATCACTGGCGCCTCGGCAAGAAATTTTGCCGCTTACGGTGCAGATGTCGTCCTCAATGAAACTGATGCGATCATGCAAGCATTATTGAGCGACCCGCAAACATCGGGCGGCTTACTAGTTGCCTGCTCCCCTGAAACAGTTGAATTAGTCTTGGAATTATTTCATAAGAATGATTTTCAAGATGCCGCAGTCATCGGCGAAATTGTCGCTGGTACCCCACAAGTGCACATCAAATAATTTATTTTCCGAACCCAATATCGACTTCTATCATGAATCAATTAGAACAACTCAAACAATACACAACCGTCGTCGCAGACACTGGTGATTTTCAATCCATGCAGGCTTACACACCGCGCGATGCCACCACCAATCCTTCACTCATTTTGAAGGCAGTGCAAAAGCCCGAATATCAACCATTGCTAGCACAAGCGGTAACCCAAAATGCTGTTAAATCAACCGATGCGATTATCGATCAATTGCTCATCAGTTTCGGTGTCAAGATTCTAGAAATCGTACCAGGTCGAGTCTCCACTGAAACTGATGCTCGTCTTTCATTCGATACGCAAGCGACAGTCGCCAAAGGCCGTCAATTGATCGCCTTATATGAAGCGGCAGGTATTCCACGTGAGCGTATTTTGATCAAGATAGCGTCAACTTGGGAAGGAATCCGTGCGGCGGAAATTCTTGAGAAGGAAGGCATACGCTGCAATATGACCTTACTGTTCTCCTTGGCACAAGCAGCGGCCTGTGCCGAAGCTGGCGCACAATTGATCTCCCCTTTCGTTGGACGTATTTACGATTGGTTTAAAAAGCAAACAGGTCAGGAAATTTTTGGTGCTGAAGATCCAGGCGTTTTATCAGTAAAGCGTATCTACAATTACTATCGTAAATTTGGCTACAAAACAGAGATCATGGGTGCCAGCTTCCGTAACACTTCACAAATTTTAGAATTGGCGGGCTGTGACCTGCTTACGATCAGCCCAGATCTTTTGCAGAAGCTCAACGATACCGAAACAAAGGTCGCGCCGAAATTGAATCCAGAAGCGGCTTTGGCATCGGATCTGGAAAAGCTCGACATCAATGAACAATCCTTCCGTTTCATGCTCAACGAAGATGCGATGGCGACTGAAAAATTGGCAGAAGGTATTCGTCTGTTTTGCGCCGATACGATCAAATTAGAGGCGATCATTGCAGGGATGCGCTAATCCAGCTAATACAGCTAATACAGCTAATGCAGCTAATACAGCTAATACAGCTAATACAGCTAATACAGCTAATTTTGTCTTCCAAGCAGAAAAAACGATAGCAATGTAAGACTCGAAAATAAAAGAAGCCCCCGTGAAATTTTCTTACGGGGGCTTTTTCAAAACCAAATTCTTCTTTATTCAGCGTCTGCTTGATTTGCAGGAGCAGCGTTTTTAAATGCATCTAGCGCTAAGCAGCGATCATTAATTTCCAGAATCACCGGCATATTACTTAAGTCAGATTGAAATCTTTGCGCATTAAAAATTTGCGGAATCAAACAACAATCCGCCATCCCCGGTTGATCACCAAAACAAAACAAACCACGTCGCGGATCACTAGCCAAGCGTTGCTCGATTGCTTGCAAACCCAGTTCGCACCAATGGCGATACCAGGCATTTTTTTGATCATCGCTAGCACCAAAATTTGCCGTCAAATACTTCAAAATCCGCAGATTATTGACGGGATGAATGTCGCATGCCACAGCTAAAGACAAAGAACGAACATAGGCACGATCATCAATTGCCTTCGGTAACAAAGGCGTTTCTGGATATTTCTCCTCCAAGTATTCGATGATTGCCAATGACTGACTTAAGGCCAATTGACGCCCTTCATACTCATCAACCAAAGCTGGCACCAAGGACTCTGGATTCACGGCTTTGAACAATTCCGAAAACTGCTCGCCACCATTCCTCACCAAATGTACAGGAATCTGTTCGTAACTCACACCCTTCAAATTCAGTGCAATACGTACCCGATAGGACGCGGAACTACGAAAATAACCGTATAACTGCATATTCTTCCCTTTAATTATTTACATGCGTACTAAGCGAATAAACTGGTATCCAGTTTTGCGATGAGACTTTGCAGACGGTGAACACGGCTGTCATTTTGACTTACGGACAAACCAATTAATTTAAAGATTAGCTCCTGCACTTGTTGCTTATCCCCGCCGCTTCGCAGTGCTTGTTGTAGTACCTCAATTTGCTTTTGCAAACGCTCTTCACTCAAAGCTGCCGGACTATCAACACCAAGCAAGATTTCTAGATGCAGACACATCGCATCCCATTGTTTTCCATTGTCTTGCAACTGCTGGCGACATTGATCAATGCTTTCCGTACTGATCTTGGCGACAAACTGAAAGCGTGTCTTCAATACATTATTCAATTTTGCGCTTCCAAGCGCTAATTCTTCCCACTGTTTCACAACTGAAGCGACTTGCTCACTCCAATTGTGTTCAGCCTCTACAGCCGATTCCAGTTGTTGGCAGAAACTGAGTCCGTCCAAAAATTGCTGCAATTTTTGCTGACGTACCTGGGACTGCAATTGTTCAATCGCATCCTGCAAGCGCTGAATTTGTCCCTGAAAGTCTTTATCAATTTGTTGCTCTTGGGCGCGAGGTACGTGACCGATTGCACGCCATTCTGTATTCGCTTTTTCGATCACGCGACGAATACTTGCTTGGTCTGTCGTTTCTTCTAATGCCAATTGCTGACAAATGGCTAGTTTAGCTTCCAAATTTTGCTGACGTTGTTGATCCGCTGATTCTGCAACTTTACGCTTTTTTTCAAAAACGCCATCACAAGCCGCGCGGAAACGCTCCCATAATTTCTGTTCATCTCTACGCTGTAAAGGCACCATTGCCGCCTGCAATTGCCAACGCTGCTGTAGACTTCTTAACTGATTGATCGATGATTTTTGTGTAGCATCGAGTGACTCAACTTCGGCAATCATTTTCTCACGCGACAAAATTTCTTCTTTTTGTCTTTGCTCTAAAGGTGCCTCCAAGGAGGACAATAAATCTTCAAACGCTGTTTCTAAACGCGCTTTGTCTTTACGATCAACAGGACCGAGCTTCTTCCACTCCTGCTGCATTTCCAATATTTTGGCACGCAATAATTTCCAATCCTGAAAATCATTCAAATACTGCACCGCCTCTGCCGAAAGCCGTGCAAGTAACTCCTCTGCTTTGTGTAAGTTTGATTTGCGGACATCTGCTTGGTTTTGAAAATGTAAGGCTGCAGGTGCATAAACCAGATTGCAAGCAGCGTCAAAACGTAACCACAACTCTTTCGGCGCACCGCCGCCTTTCGTTTCCATCTGTTTCCATTGCTCACGGAGAGCAGAAACGGTCTCGACGATCTCTTTCGGCGTCAAGCTCAGTGTCGTCAATTTTTCTGCGGTGCTGATGAGTTCATCACGCGATACATTGCCGCTCCACTTTGCCCAAGACATCAAATTCGATAACTCTTTGCGGGCACTATTCAAACGCTCTTTCAGCGCCGCACTCATCTGAAACTGACGATAGTTCTGTTTGGTGTCGATCTCTTGTAATTTCTTTTCGATTTGACGTGCGGATTGAATGCTGCCCTGCTCCAAAGCCTCCTCAAATTGCGATACCAATTCTTCGATCTGGGCCAAGCTTAAATTGATAACGAGTTCAGAATTTTTTGGTCGTTTGACGACAACTTCAGTGGGTTTGATAACTTTCGGCTCTGCTGCCGAATTGACTTCTGTGTTCAAACCATGACTTTGATCTTGTGTCTGCACAGTTTTGTCTTGCCCAGCTCGCTCAAACATCGCGATTTTGTTCTGAACATCGCTCAGTAAATTTTTAGGCAACGCCGCAACAAGTGAACTACTCGCACATGTAGAAACGACTTCTTTCCATTGCGTCAGTTGGGAGGCAACATCGCCCTCAGCTAAATCCTGAGCTTGAGCCACTTCTTGCTGCACTTGCAAAAGTTTTCTCTGCAATTCCATTTGCGAATTTAGTCGCGATTGCAAAGTAACTCGTCGCTCATCCAGAAGTGGAGAGAACTCGGCTGGAAATGGCGTTAACTGCGCTACCTGTTTGTCTAATTCAATTAGTTGATTTGCCAACACGATATCTTGTGACAACAATTGGTCTGCTTGTTGCAAACAGGCTTGCGCTGCCGTGATGATTCGCGCATGTTCCGCGATTTTTTCCAGACGCGTCTGCATTAACTTGGCCACACGTTTATCCGTATTCCGTGTCGCTTGCAGAGCCTGCTCAAGACAAGCAACTGAATAAAGATTCTGTGCCGCCGCGTAGCGACCATCTGCGAAATCACAATTCAGCAAAAGCGCCAATGTATCTTCTTCATTCTTGGCGCATGCGTCGATTTTTTGTCGGTATTCTAGTCGCTCTTGTTCTTTGTTTTTTTGTTTGACTTCCTCGTTATGTATTTTTTGCAAACTTTGTGCCATTACTTGTTCGTCAAGTTTGTTGGATGAGCGACGCGAAACCAATTTAGAGAGAAATTCAAACATAGAGATTCTTGTATATCTGCAAAAGGAGAAAGCAAACATCATAACAAGACTTGTGCCAATTTCGCAAAATTAGATAGGGTGCGGCATCGATCACAGGTGCATTTGAAAGACTAATGCTGGCAGGCCAATATAAAAAAATTCCCGCACGATGCTGCGCGAGAGGTATTGAAACCTCAAAGTAAAGCACTCAGCCAGGGCGTGGTCACGTCGAATGCGAAGTCGTGCCATGAACAATGTTTTGCCAGTTCTTTGCGTGATACATCTTGTTGCAAATTCACGAACAATAACTTGTGCACCTAATCATGACTCTGGCGTTATTGAGCTACGAACTAAATTTGGGGGACCAATAATGAATATTCTCAATTTCAAACGAATAATGTCTGGCCTTATTTGCCTCTGCCTTACCAGTATCAGTTTGTATGGTCATGCAAACAGCCGCGATGAATGGAATCAACCTCGTCACCGTGAAACTCAATATCACGGCTCACAACACATTTACTATCCCAAATATCGTGCCTACTTTGCGCCACACTCAAAAACCTGGTTTTGGCTAGAAGGATCTTATTGGCGATCTAGCTATCGTAGACCTCATGGGATCAATGTACAAATCGGTGGTATCCCGATTTTGTTGAGACATTCTGAGCCCTACTATGAGCACCGTTATATAGAAGCTCGTCATCCCCGCCCCAACTATGTCATTCGTGAATATCGACATCCGCATCACCGTCGACACCACCAAGGCAGACATGAGTACCAAGCTTGGTGAGCTTGAATAATTAATTGCCTACTATTCCTGCTGCGATATTGATCGAAAAGCCCAAAATTGCAGCATTAAACATAAAGCTCAAGATCGAATGCGCCAGTACCGTACGGCGCATTTGACGAGTGACCACCACAATATCCGAAGTCTGCATCGCGACTGAGATTGTGAATGAGAAATAGAGAAAATCCCAATAGTCCGGCGTGTCGTCATGATTCGGAAAACTGAGTGCACGCAGGTCTTTTGGTGAACGATAATATAAGACCGCATAATGAAACGTAAAAATCGTTCCCAATAAAAACCATGCTCCTAACACCGTCATACCGGCAAACAAATACTTCAGCAACTTCATCTCTGCGGTCAATTCACGCAAGTGGCTTAACTCAAAAATGATGGCCAGCAAACTAACGGTCGCTGATGTCACCAAAATCAACAAAACAGCTAAAGCACTACTATCTTCACGTTGTGCTACCTTGATAACACTCTGATGACTTGAGCCGAAAAATAGTGAAGTTAAAAGTATGAGATAAGTCCACGTTGCTAAGTTCCAGCAAAGTAATGCACGACTAATCACACTCCAATCATCCGGAAGGATAAAAAAACTCATCACGCCTAACAAAAATGTGAACAGGAATCGTGACCGATGCGCGATGACATCTCGAAAAAATTTCTTCATAATTTATTTTTCACACTTAAGTTCTCTGCAAGCAACTATCAAGAAAAAACTGATATTCTTCTTACTATACGCGCCAAGTGACATTGCACACCGACGAGTTGTCCTCTGGCGATCCCTCGTCAGTCGCCACTCAGGTTTTCCTGTTTTGCTCCGAAAACCAAACAAACGAGTATGCTCGCTAAATTACAACAATGTTTCATATTTCAACTAGAAAATCATTACACTAGCGTAACAGGAGATTTTCCCCATGAATAAGAAACACCGATATGTTCCACTAGAACAAATTATTCCAGGAACAGTCTTGGCCGACGAGTTATTAGATAAACTCGGCCATGTGCTACTCCCTGCCGGGACTTCACTCACGCCAGCCATACTCAAAGCGGTTGCGAACCACAACATACACCACCTTTCGATCACGATTGATCATGATCAAAGCGAAGATGAAGTGCATGCCGATGCGGAGAATAAAGCACATCAATTACAACGTTTAGAAAAAATTTTCCGTCACGCACCGTACGAAAAACCGACCGAAACACTGAGAACTTACATTGAACGCTATCGAAGGAACGAGACATCATGATACCGTCAATCACCGATCACAACGACGATCAAATTTCGCTCGAGGAAGTCATTAACAAACTTAATGACCTACCAAGCTTGCCTGAAATCACCACAGAGATGCTCAACGATTTAAACAACGAGGACATCAGCCTAGATAGTTTGATAGAAAAAGTGTCAATGGATCAAGCGCTAGCAGCAAAAGTCCTCAAACTCGCGAATACTTCCTACTATGGTGCCAATTCAAAAGTCGTCACAATTCAACAGGCAGTGTCTTTGCTCGGCACTGAACATTTGAAAAATTTGATTCGTACCACGATATTCACCAATCACTTACCGCATGCACAATGCCGTGGATTTGATAGTAAAGCTTACTGGCGTCACAATATCGCGACAGCAATTTGTGCTGAATTAATTTCGCGTACGCTTCATATGAAGCACGATTTCGCGTTTACCGCTGGCCTATTGCATGACATTGGTCGCTTGGTTTTGGTCATGAAATTCCCCAAAAAATACGAACAAGTTATTACATGTGCGAAGGAAAGCGACTGCTCCTTGCTTGATGCAGAACGTGCCGTACTTGGTGTTGATCATGTCGCAGTAGGACTAATTTTGGCTTTGCAATGGAATTTTTCCGATGCCATTCAAGATGCCATTCGCGGTCATCACTCTCCCGAGGACAAAGATCTCAACTCTCTAGCATCCATCGTACATGTTGCAAATTCCATCGTACATGCACTTGATTTAAGTGAAGTTGAAGATGAACTAGTTCCACCCATTTCACAATTTGCTTGGGATAATTTAGGGCTTAACGAAGAAGCCTATATTTCGATTTTTCATGAAACGGAATTACGCTTTGAAGCCATGAATCAGATTCTGCATTAGGTGGGTCACACCACCAGCATAGATGTAATTTGAAGCTCTAAGTTAAAGACAAGACCTCAGATTCCTTCACTAACTACGCAAATTTACGAATAAAATAGCATCATAAACTTGTCAATAATTTGCCTACATTAAATTTGAGGATACTTTGGAACATTTGAAGCATTTTCGGGATACAGATTTCAAAGTAAGTGACATCCAACTTTTCAAGAACATCAATAAAGATGACTTGATAATTGTAAAAAATAAGTTGGACTCCTGCCCTGTTGTACAGGCTAAGTCGGGCGACATCATTCTTGACAGCCAGAGCTCAGGCGCATGTCTCTACGTCGTCTTATCAGGAATATTGGCACAGGCTTCCAATACTTCACGTCGTCAATTAGAGAACGCCAGCACCCAATATTTTGCCGGTGAATGTGTGGGCGAAATTTCAGTATTAGATGAAGAGGCAAGTACCGCAACCATAGCAGCGATGACCGATGCCGAACTATTGTTGATTGATGCGCCAATCATGTGGCACCTGATTGATGAGTCCAACGGTGTAGCGCGCAATCTCTTACAGCTACTCTCGTTTCGCATTCGTGCCGCCAATGCACAATTACGCAATCGCCAAAAAGTCGGAGAATTTTATCGACAGTTGTCGATGGTCGATGGACTAACGGGCTTACACAATCGCTCTTGGCTCAACACCCAATTGCCCGGCTTAATTGACAATGCTCATGCGACTCAAACCGAGCTCGGTATTATCATGTTGGATCTCGATCACTTTAAAAAATTCAATGACAATTACGGTCATGTGATGGGTGACGAAGCTCTGCAGGCTGCAGCAAAAATAATTAGTTCTGGCCTGCGCCCGAGTGATTTTGCCGCACGTTATGGCGGGGAAGAAATGATCATTATTCTTCCCAATACCAGTAGGGAATCAGCGTTGGTGGTCGCGGAACGTTTGTGTGACAGGATACGCCATGTAGAAATTTTCAAAAACGACATCAAAGCATTACCGCATATCACGGCCTCCTTAGGATTGGCCACGCTATGCAGTGGTCAAGATGGACTAGCGATCATCGCTGCTGCAGATGCCGCACTTTATCGCGCGAAAGAACGTGGCAGAGATCAAGTTGCACTTTAACGAGGTCAAAACAAATTCATTTTTTGCGTCAATCCCCTGAATCAACAAACAAGCCTGCTGGTACGTTTGTTCGACATTGATAAATCTGTCTCTAGAGATACATCCGCATATGACATGCTGTTTCCTTATTGTCTCGCGTTTGTTAAATTTCAGAAAAAGATAATCACTAATCAAAACAAAAGTGCGCGGAGTACGGACTTTTTTACACCCGTCAAATCACGGTCTCAACACCACGATTTGCCAACTGATCTGCTCGTTCATTTCCTACATCGCCGGCATGTCCGCGAACCCAGATCCATTCTATCTTGTGCATATTGCGCGCTAGATCCAATTGCTGCCACAAATCGACATTTTTTACGGGGGATTTCGAAGCAGTTTTCCAGCCTTTTGCTTTCCACCCGTCAATCCATTCTGTGATCCCCTTTAAAACATACTGACTATCAGTATGCATCGCAATTTCACAGGGGCGTTTCAGTGCGCCTAAGGCCTGAATAACTGCCATTAATTCCATGCGGTTATTTGTCGTTTCAGCTTCTCCGCCGAATAACTCTTTCTCCCGATGTCCCGCAATCAGTAGTGCCCCCCAGCCACCTTTACCAGGATTTCCTTTACAGGCACCATCAGTGTAAATCTTAATTTTATCCATGTTCTTTCATCTTATTTGCTACGGGAACGGCACTCGTTCGCCTTACTCTTTTTTGGGTTAGGGCCGGCCCAACTAAATGCATTCCTCTCACCCTTTTAACAGCTTCAATCATGTAAACCGCACCAAAGCGCGGCCACCATCGCTGTCCCAAATTTTCCATCAAGCTAGAATTTTCTAGCCACTGCGTATTATCCACAGGCAGAGCATAACAACCAAAATACGTTTCACTCACTTCCATACTCAGCAATTTCAACCAATCCTTCAACCGATGCGCACTAATAAATTCACCTTCCTCGGGCAAAAATGGTCTGCGTGCCAATTTCCCCACCATTTGCCGCGCGCCCCACAAACTACGTCGATTTAAACCACTGATGATAACCCGACCTTCAGGAATTAAAATCCTATCGACTTCGCGCAAAATCTGATGCGGTTCTTTAGCAAACTCAAGCACGTGCGGCAAGATAACCAAATCGATGCTCTGGGAATCGAAAGGTAATTCAGCAAAATCATGCACTAATACCACTTGTTGACGCAGCATTGCATTCATCTGCGGCACTTGCTGCGCGGTCTGCCATTGATGTGGCATGCGGCTGGCCGTCAAAGCAGGCAATTGTGGCAAACCAATTTGCAAAGCGTGGAAACCAAAGATATCCGCCGTCAACAAATCAAACTGTGCTTGCTCCCATGCGCAGATATAACTACCGGCTGGCTGCATCAGCCAATCACCTAAGTCTATAATGGCAGCTTGCGTAGAATTTGATGCGTTCACTTCATTCACTTCTCTAAAATCAGGACAAGCCCACTATGATTAACCAGGTCACTAAGCAAACTCTCAGTATATTGACTGTGCCAGCCTTTGACGACAACTATCTATGGCTGATTCACAATGGCAGCGATGCCATCGTCGTTGATCCTGGCGATGCCACAGTCATTTTACAGGCTCTTGAGCAACACGGCTTGCGTCTGACCGCGATCTTATTGACCCACCACCACAGTGATCATATAGGCGGTGTTGCGGAACTGCTCACGCACTACCCAATTCCTGTATATGGGCCGGCACATGATGGCATTGAGGCGGTGACCATCCCGCTGGATGATGGCGACAACATACGCATTGATAACCTAAACTTAGGCTTCTCTGTTATCGCCGTACCTGGCCACACGTTTGGACATATTGCCTATTATTCAGAAACAATGGCTGCGGTCTTTTGTGGTGATACGCTTTTTGCAGGCGGGTGCGGACGCCTATTTGAAGGCACGCCAGCGCAAATGCTCGACTCACTCGATCGCTTAGCAGCTTTACCTGAAACTACAGCCGTTTACTGCGCCCATGAATATACGCTATCCAATTTGAAATTTGCACTCGAAGTCGAACCTGAAAACACGGCACTGCAAGAACGTGTATTGCGTGAGCAAGAAAAACGATCCAGCAATATCCCTACTGTACCCACGACTGTAGGATTAGAGGTTCAAACTAATCCTTTCTTGCGTACAAGAGTCTCCGCAGTGATAGAACGATTGGTGAGCACAAATAAGGTCGCAGCCGGACAAGACGAAGCAGCAAACTTTGGGGCTTTGCGCGAATGGAAGAATAATTTCCGTTAATCATATCAGTCTATTTTTCCTCTTATTTGCCGACTGAATTGACAGTCGGTTTTTCAATCGGCTTTTCTCCTCTATGAGTCATCTACACAAACCAACGAGCCTCGCACTTTTTTGTAAAGTTGTTGATAATTTCGGCGATATTGGCATTTGCTGGCGCCTTGCGCGACAACTCGAACAAGAACATCAGATAGCAGTCACCTTATGGGTCGATGATTTAATCAGCTTCAAGAAACTCTGTCCTGAATTAGACACCAACGCTGGGCAACAATACATCCAGAATATTGCCATTCGCCACTGGCGCAACCAAGATAATCAATTTGCGGCTAGCGACATAGCGAATATCGTTATTGAATTTTTTGGCTGTGATATTCCACCTGCCTACATTGCTAGTATGGCGCTATGCCAACCGCCTCCGGTTTGGATCAATCTTGAAGGTTTGAGCGCAGAAGAATGGGTTGAAGGTTGCCACACCTTACCCTCCTCACATCCTCAGTACTCCCTGACGAAATATTTTTTCTTTCCTGGATTTACGCAAAAAACAGGTGGACTTTTGCTCGAAAAAAATTTAATTCACGAATACGAACAATTTAATCAAGCAACACAAAATCGAAGTGCGTTCTTAGGCAGTTTAGGCGTAAGTGTGGAGGAGTCAGAAGCACTCACTATTTCGCTATTCTGCTATCCCCATGCACCCGTCGAACAGCTATTTCATGTGTGGGAAAATGGTACAGAAGCGATTAGTTGCTTGGTACCTGTTGGCGTAGCAAAAAAAGCCGTAGAAAATTTTTTGCAAAAGGAAGCGACGCCGGGTACACAAGTGAAACGAGGTAATTTAAATGTACGTGTCATTCCATTCGTGCCGCAACAGGACTACGACAAATTACTATGGAGCTGCGATCTAAATTTTGTCAGGGGTGAGGATTCTTTTGTACGTGCACAATGGGCACAAAAAGAATTCATCTGGCACATTTACCCTCAAGATGAAAACTTGCATCATAAAAAATTGCGTGCATTTTTGGGGCGTCATACCGCGTCAAGCAGAGCCAACCAAGCGTTCTCTCTTGCGTGGAACGATGCATCAGGTGCACCAGATTGGCTTAACTTATGGAAAGACTTGCGTCATGAATTGCCAGAGACACACATCCAAAGCATTCTCTGGCAGCGCCAAATGCAAGATATAGGCGACATGACATCGAATTTATTACGCTTCATCAACGGGAAACGATAAAAGCCCCAGAAAAATAGGTTAAAATGTGCGGTTAATTTTTAATGTATTTTTCGATTCAATCAATGCTGAGCTTGCAGGGCAATATTTTTAATATTCCAGTAGGCAACAGATGATTTTTAAGCAACCTACTTTTTATATCAATTACTATGAAACCTGCAAAAGAAATTCGCGTCGGCAACATTATTATGGTCGACAGCAAGCCAATGATCGTTCTGCGCTCTGACGTTAACGGTTCCAGCCGCACTGGCTTCACTTACAAGTGGAAAATGAAAAACTTGTTAACAAACAGCCCATTGGAAAACGTATTCCGTGGCGACGACAAGTTTGACGTAGTTGTATTGGATAAAAAGCCAGTAACTTACTCTTACTTCGCAGATCCTTTATATGTATTCATGGACACAGAATACAACCAATACGAAATCGAAGAAGAGAACTTGGGCGATGCCTTGTATTACCTCAAAGACGGCATGGAATGCGAAGCCGTTTTCTATGATGGCAAAGCAATCTCTGTAGAATTGCCAACAACAATCGCTCGCTTGGTGATCTACTCTGAGCCGGCTGTTAAGGGCAATACTTCCGGTAACGTTTTGAAAGAAGCGAAAATCGAGAATGCAATTGAAGCACATTGCCATACTGTGCAAGTTCCATTATTCGTTAGCCAAGATGACGTTATCGAAATCGATACACGCACAAATGAATATAAGCGCGTAGTTCGTAACTAATTGCACTAAGTTTCATAAAGAACGCTGTTTAACCGAACAGCGTTTTTTTTCGTCCAAAACATAACTTGCACTAAGTTTAACGATAGCTTTGCGAGAGCAGCAGGTATTTAAAATCCGTCTTGAAGAATTCGGCAATCTCACCTATTCTTGATTACAGTCATCAACTAAGAAATCCATTTTCAACAGGAAATATCATGGCAACAGCTCCCATCACCTCGACAGCCGCTAGAGACCAAGTCTTCGCAAACAGAAACGAAGAATTAAAATCATTTGCCCCAAAAAACAAAGTCAGTGACACGGAAACCGTCAAAGCAAAAGATGATGTCAATAGAACAGTAGAAACCAAAGCGGCGCGCGATGCACAAGAATCCAAGCAAGCAGCAAAACCTGTGCAAGAAGCTAAACCGGCTCCTGTAGTCAATACACGCGGTGAAGTCACTGGCGGAACAATCAACACCAGTGCATAAATCAAGTATCTAAAATACAAAAAAAACCCACTCAAGTAAGGAGTGGGTTTTTTATAGAATTCAAGACATTTACAGCCAGACTGCGAACGACAACAACAAGAGCAATAGCATCCATAGCAATAAAGCACGCCAGACTAGACCGACCGCACTTTGCAAAGCACGCGGACTCGCTTCCACTCCTGGCTGACTTTCAAGCTCCAAACTATCTACATCAACAGCACTAGAATCGGCATTCAAAACCACTAATGCTTTAGTTTCAGGCTCACCTAAACGCACACCGATCGCGCCACCACCTGCAGATAAAATAATTCCAAGCAATTCATCAGTCCAGCGACTCGCATAATTTCGCCAAGAATAAATGGCATCTTCAAAATTACCGACGACCGCAAATGCGATTGCCGTCAAATGTGCTGGCACCCAGTCAATCCAGTAAAACACTTTTTTCGCGAATTGCCCAAACTCTTCATTCTGCATATGCTCTGGCTCACACCATTCACGCGATAAGAATTCCGACATACGATACATCACCGCACAAGCTGGGCCGACTGGCATCAAAAACCAGAAAAACACTCCGAATACGTTACGATGCGAAGCAATCAAAGAACGCTCAACAGCACCTCGGGCAACGTCGGTCGCATCCATAGCCGAACAATCTTTATTCGTCCAATCTGACAAATATTTGCGAGCAGCATCGTCGTCACCAGAATTTAATGCAACTTGTATCGAGGTAAAGTAATGGCTGTAGCGACGAAAGCCCAAAGTCAAATAAACGATGATGACATTCCATATAAAGGCCGCAAACGGATTCAATCGCAAACACAACCAATATACCAATGCAGTCGGCAGTGTTAGTGCACCAACCACGACAAACCAACCAGTACGTCCATGATGTGCCTTACCAGCATTACACCAGGCTTCTACTTTGGCGGCGAATTGTTGAACTTGGGTATATACAGGATTATCCACTCTCAGTGGCTTGAGTTGCTCAATCAAGAGCGCGAAGAGTATGGAGAGAAATGTCATATTGGGTCTTCAAACTTCCCGGTTGAGGGCTGACTTAGAAAAGAACACCAGTGTAAACTGATTTGCGCTGTTTATGAAGTAGATCAAGCCCTCATTCAGGCAGATCAACACGTAAAAAATGGAATAAGTTACGCAGCATGCCTGCGGTAGCTCCCCATATAAAATAATCCTGGTAAGGCATCGCGTAAAAGCTGCGCGATCCACTCCCATCTGGAAAATCAATCTGGCGACGCTGGTGATTACGCGGATCCATCAGAAAACTCAAAGGTACCTCAAAAATTGATGCGACTTCAAAAGGATCAGAAATAAACTCGTAAGGCGGATGCACCAGCGCCACCACCGGCGTCACCGAAAATCCGGTACCTGTATAGTATTGCGGCAAACGCCCCAACACTTCGACCTGACTCTCAGCCAAGCCGATCTCCTCTTGCGCCTCACGCAAAGCTGTGTGCTCCGCAGAAGTATCTGTCGCATCAACCCGACCACCAGGAAAGCTGATCTGACCGCCATGGTGATGCAAATGTGCCGCCCTTTGCGTCAGCAAGACTTGCAACCCATGCTCGCGCGCGATGATAGGCATGAGCACCGACGCAGGCCTGAATTCACCGCCTTTAAATAAACTTGATTCTTCAGTATTTTCAGGCGACCAGAGAATATCTTGAAGAAAACGATGCCGCAAAAAATCCAAGGAGATACTAGTCAATGGCAAAGCCGGCTCATCGGCGTAGGAATGAATCGCTAACGACTGTGGATCAAAGCTAGTGGTCACGATAATTTCAAATATTCAAGGTGAATAAAAACAAAAAAGGGATGCCACTGGCACCCCTTCTTTAAGACTCACAAAACAGACATTGCTATGATTAAACAGCAGCTGCTTTGCGGTTTGGTAATTTCTCTTTAATACGAGCAGATTTACCTGAACGTTCACGCAAGTAGTACAACTTAGCGCGACGTACATCACCACGACGTTTCACTTCGATAGAAGCGATCAATGGTGAGTACAATTGGAATGTACGCTCAACGCCTTCACCGGAGGAAATTTTACGAACGATGAAGTTCGAATTCAAGCCACGGTTACGACGGGAAATAACAACGCCTTCGTACGCCTGTGCACGCTTACGTGTGCCTTCAACGACATTAACGTTAACAACGACTGTATCACCAGGCGCGAACGCAGGGATATTCTTACCTAAGCGAGCAATTTCTTCTTGCTCTAATGTTTGGATCAAATCCATTTTTATCACTCCAAATACCATCTTGCTGACGCCTATAAAACTTTGCTCAGTAGAGGATGGGGTTAAACATGTGAGCTCATTGCTACTTTGAGTTCACTCTAAACACATGCAAAAATTTTGCATGTTCTATTCGTACAAAAGTAACGAATTCTTTACTAAGGCCTAAGCGACAAAATCGAAGAAATCGATCAGATCGGATTCAGCGATTTTAAAAATTGTTCATCCGCTTTAGTTAGCAAACCCGACTTGCGTGCTTGCTCAATTAATTCTGGGCGTTTCTGCCAACTCACCAACAAGGATTGCTGACGTCGCCATTTTGCGATCTCTGCGTGATTGCCACCCATCAAGACCGTCGGCACAGATTGATCTTCAAAAACTTCTGGTCTGGTGAAATGCGGACAATCCAGCAAACCATTCACGAAACTATCTTCGACTGCCGATGCTTCATCATGCAAGACGCCAGGCAATTGACGAATCACTGCATCCATCAAAGCCATAGCCGGCAACTCACCACCGGATAACACAAAATCACCGAGGCTGATTTCTTCATCGACTTCTCGATCAAGCAATCGCTGATCAACTGCTTCGTAACGACCACACAACAAAACCAAACCATCTTGCTTTGCCCACTCCATCACACGGGTGTGATTCATAGGTTTGCCTTGTGGCGAGAGATACAGCACTTTAGGCTTTGCAAATCCTAGATCTTGCTGTCGCGCTTTCGCTGCATGCAAGGCCAGCTGTAAAGGTTTGCCCATCATCACCATACCAGGACCACCGCCATAAGGCCTGTCGTCCACAGTGCGATGCTTATCTGTCGTGAAATCACGTGGATTCCAAAACTGCAATGCGCATTTTTTTTGCTCAAATGCCCGTCGCGTCACACCAGATTCAGTAATCGCAGCAAACATTTCTGGGAACAGCGTAATGACGTCAAATTGCATCCATCACGCTCCACAATGCAAACAACCACGATTCTTTACAAACTGGGACTTAATAATCACTGCCCCAGTCAACCACGATCTTTTTCGCTTCACGATCGACTTCTTTAACGAAATGATCGACAAAAGGAATTAAGCGTTCATGCTTCATCAATTCTGTTTCAGGCACATCGCTAGCCGCGACCCGCAAAATTGACTGCGCACCGTTGTCCATCATAGCGCGGACAACGCCAAGGTCTTCACCTTGTAGATTCTGTACTGCTAAGCCGATTAAGTCGACCCAGTAAAACTCGTCTTGTTCAAGCGCAGGAAAGGCCTGACGCGAGACTTTGACTACAGTGCCCTTTAAGGCTTCTGCCGCCGTGCGATCTGGTACTTCATCCAATCTCGCGACCACATCTTCGCCATGTATCTTAGAGCTTAGACGCTTCACTTCACGCAGATTCGGAGCAACACCAGCTTGCGCTGCACTTTCCAACCAGAACAGGGGCGCTTCCAACAAGGCATCCGCGGTAGTCGAATAAGGACGAATTTTCACCCACCCTTGAAGACCAAATGCCCCTGAGACATAGCCAACTATAACTAAATCATCAGGAGCAGATTGATTTGCAGATACTTGCACTGCCTGCCCTACTTCAGTTAAAGCAGACAATTAAGCTGCTTTTTTTGCTACTTGAGCAACCAAACGAGCAACAGCTGGTGACAATTGTGCACCTACGCCTTGCCAGTAAGCCAAACGATCTGCAGCAACGCGAACTTCTTCAGCATTGCCAGTTGCTACTGGATTGTAAAAACCGATACGTTCGATGAAACGACCATCACGACGATTGCGTGAATCAGCTGCAACGATATTGTAGAAAGGGCGCTTTTTTGCACCACCACGAGCTAAACGAATAACGACCATAATATTTCCAAAAAATTGTCAAAGGACGGAAAAAGCCGCAAATTATAGCCTGCAAAGCAGTAACTTCGCAAGGACTATTCAATGGTGGCTTTGTAAAACCAAGCATTTTACCTGATTTTTACTGACTGTTTATAGCTTCGAACAAAGAATTTTCAATGCCAGCGCATTTCCAGCGCCGACAAGAATGAGTTACGACGTATGACGGCAAATCCGATAAAATCACAATTTACCTAAAGGCATTAAAAATTTCATTATGACAACAAACTCACATAAGAATAAGACTCTCGCCGTTCTAATTTGCTTGCTTTTTGGCAGCCTTGGTGGACACCGTTTTTATCTATACGGCAAACGCGACAATTTCGCGTGGTTGCACTTCATCAGCCTACCGCTATCTTTTATGCTTTCAAAGCTGTACTTCAATTTGAATTTTTTTGTAACTTTTGCGCCTTGGATGCTGTCGTTTTTAATCAGCATATTAATGTGCTTGGTACTAGGTCTCAAATCAGATGAACATTGGGATGCCCAATTTAATGCGAACTCGGGAAAACAGAGTTCCTCGTCTTGGCCATTAGCAATCATGCTAGTTTTCAGTGTTGGCCTTGGCGCGATCTCGTTATTGTTCGTGATGGCTCGCGGATTTGATTTGCTTTACACAGGTGGCGCGTACGGCTAAACAAAAGACTATCGTTAAAAATGAAAATGGCGCGAAGTCAAAAACTTCGCGCCATTTTCTTAAATGCAATATTAAAGCTAAATCTTAAAATTGCTCTTCCGCCAAAGCCATGACACCAGCACTGCCATCCACAATCGAGGTACGCAATCCCTGGGCAGCACTCAAAACGTGATCAGCAAAGAAACGCGCGGTCGCGACTTTCGCTTGATTGAAACTAGCATCGCCCTCACCTGATTGCAATTTCGCCTGCGCGATCAGCGCTGCACGCGCCATTTGCCAGCCACCCAACACCACACCGGATAACTTCAAATACGGCACGCTACCAGAGAATACGGCTTTGATATCAGCCTTGAAGTTTGCAACAACAAAGTCAACCACCTCTTCCATCGCCTGCGCACCGATTGCCAATTGCACCGCAATCGCCTTCAAATTCGCATCGCCAGTCGCGAGCAATTCCGCTTCTGTCGCGCGCACTTGCGCGATGAAATGTTTCGCGACAGCGCCAGCATCACGATAGGTTTTACGTCCCACCAGATCATTTGCCTGAATCGCTGTAGTACCTTCATAGATCGTCAAAATTTGCGCATCACGATAATACTGAGCCGCACCAGTTTCTTCGATAAAACCCATACCGCCATGCACTTGCACGCCAGTTGAAGTGACGTCTAAAGACAACTCAGTAGACCAGCCTTTAACGATCGGTACTAAAAATTCATACGCTGCCTGATTTTGTTTGCGCACTTCTGCATCTGCGTGATGATGCGCCTTATCGCTCATCGCAGCAGCCACATACGCCAAAGCACGTGAACCTTCAATCTGCGCGCGCATAGACATCAACATGCGACGCACGTCAGGATGATGAATAATGCTTACCGGACCTGGTGAGCCAGCCAGATCACGAGACTGCAAGCGATCTTTCGCATACTGAACCGCTTTTTGATACGCGCGTTCAGCAACAGCTACACCTTGCATACCAACACCAAATCGTGCGGCGTTCATCATAATGAACATGTATTCCAAACCACGGTTTTCTTCGCCGACCAAAGTACCAATCGCGCCACCGTTATCACCGAATTGCAATACACAAGTTGGACTCGCTTTGATACCGAGTTTATGCTCAATCGACACGCAATGTGCATCATTGCGAGCACCTAGACTACCATCGGCATTCACAAGGAATTTAGGCACGATAAACAGGGAAATACCCTTTACACCTTCTGGTGCATCAGGCGTGCGCGCCAACACCAGATGCACGATATTTTCCGCCATATCATGCTCACCATAAGTGATGAAAATCTTAGTGCCAAACACTTTGTATGTACCATCATCTTGCGGCACAGCGCGAGTACGCACCATCGCCAAATCCGAACCAGCCTGTGGCTCAGTCAAATTCATCGTACCTGTCCACTTACCTGACACCAAATTCTCAAGGTAAGTCGCTTTGTCAGCATCGCTACCTGCGGTCAACAAGGCTTCGATCGCGCCATCGCTCAATAATGGGCACAATGCAAAAGACAAATTCGCTGCGTGCAGCATTTCGATACAAGGCGTTGCCACTAATTTTGGCAGGCCTTGACCACCGAATTCTGTTGGGTGTTGCACACCCTGCCAGCCTGCTTCGGCGAACATCTTGAAGGCTTCTTTAAAGCCTTTGGTGGTGAAGACTTGGCCGTCTTTCCAATAACTTGGCTCTTGATCGCCAGCCCAGTTCAAAGGCGCAATCACTTCACTCGTGAAGCGTGCGTTTTCTTCGAGCACTGCTTCTACGGTTTCAGGCGTAGCATCTTCGCAGCCTGGCAATCCATTTACTTCAGTCAGGCCAGCCAATTCGTTCATGACGAATAGCATATCTTTGATCGGCGCTACATAACTCATACAGTCTCCCAATGTCTCAATTCATTCTTGTGCTCAGATAACCAAAGGGCGCAGAGAATTCTGATGATTTCTCTACGCCCTCTACGATCGATGATTCTCGTTAGTCGAAAATCACAACATCTAATTGTAGCTAGCGCTTAGCCTAACTCTGTCACCAACTGTGGCACGATTTCAAACAAATCACCAACGATACCGTAATCTGCTACAGAGAAAATCGGCGCTTCTGGATCTTTATTGATCGCTACGATGGTTTTGGAATCTTTCATACCAGCCAAATGTTGGATCGCGCCGGAGATACCTACCGCGATGTACAAAGTTGGCGCAACGATCTTACCTGTTTGACCGACTTGCCAATCGTTTGGAACATAACCTGCATCCACCGCAGCACGAGATGCACCCATCGCCGCACCGAGTTTGTCTGCCAATGGTTCCAATACTTTGAATGCTTCCGCAGAGCCCATACCACGGCCACCGGAAACGATGACCTTCGCTGCTGTCAATTCTGGGCGATCAGATTTCGCTACTTCGCGAGAAACGAATGCAGACTTGCCGCTATCAGCGACCGCAGAAACAGATTCGACTGCTGCAGAACCACCAGTTGCAGCTGCATCAAAACCCGTTGTACGAACGGTGATGACTTTAATGGAGTCGGTTGATTGTACAGTCGCGATGGCGTTACCAGCGTAGATTGGACGTTCGAATGTATCAGCAGATTCCACTTTGGTGATTTCTGAAATTTGCGCGACGTCGAGTTTGGCTGCAACGCGTGGCAAAATGTTTTTGCCGTATGCGGTTGCTGGTGCCAAGATATGTGTGTAGCCAGAAGCGATCGTCAAGACTTGTTCCGCGACGTTTTCCGCCAAGCCTTCGGCGAAGTAAGCTGCATCTACGTGCAAGACTTTGCTAACGCCAGCGATTTGTGCTGCGGCTTGAGCTACAGCACCAGCATTGTGACCAGCAACCAATAGGTGTACGTCACCACCGCATTTAGCAGCGGCAGTAACAGTGTTCAATGTACTTCCCTTCAAGGAAGTATTATCGTGTTCAGCGATGACGAGTGTAGTCATGATGTTTTCCACTTGTTTCCGCAAATTCAAAAATGAATTTGCTTAAAAATTTGATTGAAATGAATTTCGAAAAAGATCAAAAACGAGAAATTAGCCAATCACTTTGGCTTCGTTTTTCAACTTACTGACCAGAGTCGCGACGTCAGGAACGATAATACCGGCAGAGCGTTTTGCTGGTTCCGCGACTTTCAAAGTCTTAATGCGAGAAGTCACATCCACACCCAAATCAGCTGGCTTGACGTTATCCAAAGTCTTTTTCTTCGCTTTCATGATGTTAGGCAGCGTCACATAACGTGGTTCGTTCAAACGCAAGTCAGTCGTGATGATTGCTGGCAAAGTCAGGCTCAAGGTTTCCAAGCCGCCGTCTACTTCACGTGTGACCATTGCTTTGCCATCCGCGACCACAACCTTAGAAGCGAATGTCGCTTGTGGCCAGCCCAACAAGGCAGCCAACATTTGACCTGTTTGATTGCAATCATCATCAATCGCTTGCTTACCCAAGATGATCAATTGTGGTTGCTCTTTGTCAGCCAAAGCTTTCAATAGTTTCGCAACAGCCAATGGTTGTAACTCTTCGTCAGTTTCAACCAGAATACCGCGATCAGCACCAATTGCCATCGCAGTACGCAAGGTTTCCTGACACTGCAATACGCCACAAGAAACTGCAACCACTTCAGTTACAACTCCTGCTTCTTTAAGGCGGGTTGCTTCTTCTACAGCGATTTCATCAAATGGGTTCATCGACATTTTGACGTTTGCAACATCAACGCCAGAACCATCGGATTTGACGCGGACTTTAACGTTATAGTCAACCACGCGCTTAACTGGTACTAAGACTTTCATAGTTTTGCCTTTACTGTGCGGTACTAAGATAAAAATAAGTAAGATAAAAAACGAATAATAAAACCAAAGAATTCTGTTGCAAGCTTACGCTAAAGTGGAATTAACCGTTTCTAATTGACGTAAACGTAAAGCAGATGATTATAGATGTTAACAGGAAACGAGTCTGTATTTTTAGTACGTTCGTTCTTTTTTATGAAAACCGATGAATTACTCTATGAAATTTCACGATTTTGATAAAAAAAAACCACAAAAATATTTGTGGTTTTTTAAGATCTTGTCATTATGAGCTTATATCAAACTCGATGTTAAACATCTAATTTGCGCGGCTTGCGATATCTATTTGCGCTTCAAAAAATATTCGAATTCATTGCTGACTTCGATATGCGACAAAAGCTCATTGCCAGTTTGCTTAGAAAAAGCTTTGAAATCACGCACAGAACCGGGATCGGTCGCAATCACGCGCAAGACTTCGCCCGTGATCATTTCGGCTAAAGCTTTTTTTGCTTTTAAGATAGGAAGCGGGCAACTTAATCCACGGGCATCCAGTTCTTTATTGAATTGCATGATTTTCCTTGAAGCAAGAAAATGATTTAAAACTCTAAAACCAACAAACAGAATCGACTCGGCCTGCTGAAACATTGTGCAAAGGATTTTACCGTATATTCAAAGATTTTGTGCAACGCAACACGCAAAATCACTTTTTCTTTCGTCGATTAACGGTTCAAAAGAATTTTATACAAGGAAAAATCAACACTTACCATACTGCAACGAAGGAGCTCGCTTTTCTAAGCGCAATCCTTCGTTGATTTTCACTTTTACTCGTTCAATTACAGTTTCGCCGCCAGCCAAGCAGGAACTGCCGCCAATGCCGCTGGCAAGCCTTCTGGATTCGTACCACCCGCTTGGGCCATGTCTGGACGACCGCCACCTTTACCGCCAACTTGTTGCGCCACAAAATTCACCAGATCACCGGCTTTAACTTTGCTTGTGCAGTCCGCACTCACGCCAGCTGTCAAACTCACCTTGCCATCAATCACAGAAGCCAATACAACCACCGCTGTTTTTAACTGATCTTTTAGACGCGTGACTGAATCACGAAGTGCATTCGCATCAGCACCATCCAAGCTCGCAACCAAGACTTTCACACCATTGATCTCTGTCGCTTGTGACAACATCGCGTCCGCTTGATTCGCAGCTAATTTGGATTTCAAGGCAGCAACTTCTTTTTCCAATGACTTCATTTGATCTTGCCATTGATTTAGACGAGCACCGATATCTTCTGGCTGCACTTTCATGGTCGCAGCAACTTGACTGATACGCGCATCCATATCTTGCACCAAACTAAACGCCACTTCGCCAGTCACCGCTTCAACACGACGAATACCAGCAGCAATACCGCCCTCGCCCACAATCTTGAACAAACCAATGTCGCCGGTACGATGAACGTGTACACCACCGCATAATTCACGTGACGTACCGATGTCTAAGACGCGAACTTCATCGCCATACTTTTCACCGAACAAGGCCATTGCGCCATGCTTCACTGCATCGTCGAATGACATCAATTGCGCTTGTGTCGCGACGTTCGCTAAAATTTCACGGTTGACGATGATTTCTACCTGACGAATTTCTTCGGCGGTCATCGGTGCATTGTGACTGAAATCGAAACGCGTTTTTTCCGCATCGACCAAAGAACCTTTTTGCGCAACGTGTGCGCCTAGGACTTCGCGCAATGCTTTGTGCATCAAGTGGGTTGCAGAGTGATTGCGGATCGTGTGTCCACGCAAGACTTTATCGACCTGGGCACTGACAGCATCGCCCACAGCCAAACTACCAGCGCTCAATACGCCGTGATGACCGAATACATCTGCTTGAATTTTCTGTGTATCGGTAACGTCAAAAGCGACGCCATTAGCGGCTTGCAACACACCAGCATCACCGCATTGACCACCTGACTCAGCGTAGAACGGTGTTACATCTAACACCACAATCGCTGCCTGACCTGCTTCAACTTTTTGCACCGCTGCACCATCGACATACAAAGCGATGACTTTACTATCGTAGCTCAACTGCTCGTATCCGACGAATTTCGATTTCTCACCGTTATATTCAATCGCGGTGTTCATTTTGAACTTACCAGCAGCACGCGCCATTTGTTTTTGATTCGCCATCGCTGCATCAAAACCGGCTTCGTCCAAGACCACATTGCGTTCGCGGCAAATATCCGCTGTTAAATCGAGTGGGAAGCCATAGGTATCGTACAAAGTGAAGGCAGTATTGCCATCCAGATTTTTGCTATCTTTGGCCAGCGCTGCTTCGAGAATCTTCATGCCGTGTTCCAGCGTTTCGCCGAATCGTTCTTCTTCTTGCTTCAAGACTTGTGCAACGCGCTCACCTGCCTCAGCCAATTCTGGATAAGCAACGCCCATCTCTTTCACCAGATCAGCGACCAATTTGAAGAAGAATGGTTTGGTTTGTCCGAGTTTATGACCATGACGCAAAGCACGGCGCGTAATACGACGCAATACATAACCGCGACCTTCATTACCTGGGATGATGCCATCGACAATCAGAAAGCCTGCGCAACGAATATGGTCGGCGATGACTTTCAGCGAGTTGTTGTTCAAATCTGCACAGCCAGTTTCGCGCGCTGCTGCTTTGATCAAAGCTTGGAAAGTATCAATTTCGTAGTTGGAGTGCACGTGCTGCAAAACCGCCGCAATACGCTCCAAGCCCATGCCGGTATCAACGCATGGTTTTGGCAATGGGTGCAAGACACCTTGCTCATCTTTATTGAATTGCATGAAGACCAAGTTCCATACTTCAATAAAGCGGTCGCCATTTTCGTCAGGCGAACCTGGAGGACCACCAAAAATTTCAGCGCCGTGATCATAGAAAATTTCACTGCAAGGACCGCAAGGGCCAGTATCTGCCATCTGCCAGAAATTATCTGATGCGTAACGTGCGCCCTTATTGTCGCCGATACGGATGATGCGCTCAGCAGGTACACCGATTTCATCTTTCCAAATATTGTAGGCTTCGTCATCTTCCTGATAGACGGTCACAGTCAGCTTCTCTTTTGGCAAGCCATAAGTGACTGTCAGCAATTCCCAAGCATAGTTAATTGCATCGCGTTTGAAATAATCGCCAAACGAGAAGTTACCCAGCATTTCAAAGAAAGTATGGTGACGTGCTGTGTAGCCGACGTTTTCCAAATCATTATGTTTGCCACCTGCGCGTACGCTACGTTGTGCTGTAGTTGCACGCGTGTAATTGCGCTTATCTTGACCTAAAAACACGTCTTTGAATTGCACCATGCCTGAGTTGGTGAACAACAAAGTTGGGTCATTGCCCGGAATCAGACTGGAAGAACGGACGATGCTATGTCCTTTAGATTCAAAGAATTTGAGGAATTTTTCGCGAATTTCTGACGAGTTCATAGTTTATATAGAGGCAAAGGCCATGCAAAAAGTGAATTTAACCTTTGATTATACGTGAAGAAGTGGGCAATTTCTTTAGCATAACAAAAAACTCACTCAACGCCCGATCTATCTATTGGCAAACAATTTCAAAAAAACTTGAGCAAATTTACATCGCTTAGTAATTGTTTAGCAATTTTAATAAACTACCATCTTTTGATCCGCGTGCAAGAGCAATATCAATTCTATCGATGACATCCTGCAAATTGCGCTTCGAACTTGCGAAATGTATCGAGTCTAAAAAAATGGGATTCAAGGAAACATTAAAACGACGACCATTGAGCTCTGGATCGTTAAAACCATCAACCAATATGCGATGAAATCGGTACTCAATCTCCTCGCGCTTTAATTGAAAACTGAAGGGAACGAAAATCACATCGCTACGTTTTGTAATCAACTTCTTAAGCCGCTCTTGAAAAGGCAAATAATCTTCTTCGACCACAAAAAAATTTTTTCTAGCTCGTTCAAATTCGACGCCATGTGTAACACCAACGCTTGTCGCGACGATCTTTCCTTTTAGATCCATCAATTCGGCGATATTCGCATTTTCTGGTCCATAGGAAATCGCCCATACCGGCAACGTCAAGACAGGCGCAGAAAATCGATAAATTTCCAAGCGCTCGATTGACTTCGATAATCCATAAATAATTCCTCTACCCCGTGCCACCTCTATTTGCGCGCGCTTCCACGGCAATATCACGATCGTAAACTTCAACCCCGATTGGCGTTCAATATTAGCAAAGACATTTTGTAATTCCGAGGTTAACGGAACTTGCCTGCCTTTAGCATCTAAATTTTCCGGGTAGTAGAGATCAACGTGTTTAACTGTCTCAGCCTTCGACACATGAATCGAAGTTGTGAACATAATAATCGTCAAGCAAGTGCACAAAAATCGAAATCGACTAATTAACATAATCAAGAGTTCACAACAATTTAAATCCGGCGAGTATGAACTGTTTTTCTGTTTTATTGAACAACAACATTTCCATGTGACATAAAAAAGCGACAATACACTACACCTTTGATTTGCATCAAAACAAGATAAAAAACACCAATGATGTAGTACAAAAACAGGACCTATAAAAATATTTAATCCCGACTGTTGAGCCTGTGAATAAATTTGTGTAAATGTCCACGGTCTATTAACCTCTCGAGCGAGGAATTACCGATGGACATTTTAATGGATAGAGAAAAACTGAAAGCTTTGGCAAAAGAGCTTGCCAAGGATATC
>NZ_JACOFW010000017.1 GCF_014284305.1 Affinundibacterium seohonense | reverse complement strand
TGCCTTCAATATTCCTATGATCTGTGTTTCTGTAAATCTGCTTTTACGCATTTCTGTTCTCCTTTGGCACATAAGTTTGCCTCAAGAACTCTAGTTATGCATGGCTTGATTTTACGGGATGGTTACAGCATCACGCTGTGAAATCGGCTGTGTATCAGTTGATCAAATTCAGAATCGACACTCCACCATTTCTTGCTGTCGATTTCTTCGAACCAGAATTGAATAATGTCTTGAAACATGAGAGGCTTTCGTCGGGGGGCAATTAGACTATTCTACCCCCGAAAGTGAAGTCGAGACAGGCAAGTTTAGTGTTGATCCACAGTGGAAATCAAACGCTCTGGTGCCAAGACACCGAACTCTTGTAGCTGTGCCGAGCCCAGTAATTGTTTCGTTGTTTGTTCAGGCTCAGCGCGATAAACTCGGACACGCCCGAGTTCGCTTGGATGCGCAACTGCTTCCTTCGTCAAGGAAATCCTTTGGCCTTGCAAAAAGCGTTTAGACAACTCTGGGTTTAAGAGCACCTCAGGAAAACTCGACAGCAAAGCATCGACAGGCGCTAACAAGGCATGGCGTTGCTCTTCGCTCATTTCAATTAACTGATCGAGCGTTACGGTATTTTCTAAAATGAGATGACCGACATGGGTGCGACGCAATGTATTTAAATGCGCACCGCAGCCTAAAGCATTGCCGATGTCTTCACCTAAAACACGAATGTAAGTACCTTTGCTACAACGTACATTTAGGGTGAGAAATGGCGCTTCGTATTTAACGAATTCAAGTAAATGAATCGTCACTGTACGCGCTTCACGTTCTAGCGTGATGCCTTCGCGTGCATATTCATAGAGTGGTTTTCCGTCACGTTTGAGTGCCGAATACATCGGTGGCACTTGCAAAATATCGCCTCTGAATTGTGCTAAGACGGCTTGAATTTGCGCTTCCGTGATATTGACTTCATGCGTTTGTATTGTTTCACCTTCGGTGTCGCCTGTGTTGGTGCTAATACCGAGATGCACTACGGTTTGATAAGTTTTATCTGCATCCAACAAATCTGCGGAGAACTTGGTTGCTTCACCAAAACACAATGGCAATAAGCCTGTAGCAAACGGATCTAGAGTGCCAGTATGACCCGCTTTAATCGCGTTAAGCAAACGCTTGGCTTTGATTAGCGCATCATTGCTCGACCAACCCACAGGTTTATCTAATAACAGCACGCCGTTGATGGGTAGGCGCGTTTTTTTCTTAATGGGTTGGTTCATATGCAGATTAGAATTGGAATTTCAAAAAATTTCTACTCAGCACTCATAAGAGACGTAGGGCGGGTGAAACCCGCGCCGCCAGCCTATTGAGCACCCGATCAGCACGGGTTTCACCCGCCCTACGAAAACTGCAGTCTCTAAGCCTCTGCGGTTCCAGCTACTGAAGAACCGAATCAGTCTTCGTCGTCGTTCTTATCTTCTGGAACGTGAGTCGCGTTCGCTTCGTCGATCAATTTCGACATCGCAATACCGCGCATAGTGGAAGTATCGTGGACGAAATGCAATTGTGGCAAAGTGTGAATGCGCAGTTTTAAGCCGAGTTGATTACGCAAAAAACCTGCGGCTTTATTCAAGCCATCAAAAGTGTTTTTAATTGCCGCTGGATCGTCTGCCAATGTCGTGAAATACACTTTTGCATGGGCGTAGTCTGGCGTTAACTGCACTTCAGTGAGCGTGATCATACCAACGCGTGGATCTTTGAGTTCCGCCCATATGATTTCGGACAAATCACGTTGGATTTGATCAGCGACGCGCAAACCGCGAGCTGGGATGGATTTACTATTTTTGGCCATAAGGATTACCGGTTACTGCTTCTAATATTTTATTCATCATCGAGAAAGTCTGTAAGACCTTCTCAATATTAGTCGTCATGTTTCAACAGGTAACGAGGGTTACCTATAAATTTCAATATATGCTGCGAACTAGAATTTCAACCCTTAAAGGGGGGAAACTTCCAATCTCTTTTCAACACTACAAAATTAAAGAGGAAGCTCGCGCTTCCTCTTTAGTCTTACTTCTTGTTAGCTTACAGAGTACGAGCAATTTCCTGGATCTCGAAGATTTCTAAGAAATCTCCGACTTGGATATCGTTGTAGGCTTTGAGTGAGAGACCGCACTCCATACCTGCACGAACTTCTTTGGCATCGTCTTTGTAACGTTTCAAAGAATCCAACTCGCCAGTCCATGTCACCACATTGTTGCGTAACAAACGAACTGAGGACGTACGTTTAACCACACCTTCAGTAACCAAGCAACCTGCAATCGAACCTACTTTGCTGACGGAGAAGACTTGGCGAATCTCGACCATACCAATGATCGTTTCGCGCTTCTCTGGTGCCAACATACCGGACAAGGCAGATTTAATCTCGTCTACTGCATCGTAAATGATGTTGTAGTAACGGATGTCCACGCCATTCGATTCAGCCAACTTACGGGCGGAGGCATCAGCACGGGTGTTAAAGCCGATGATGACCGCTTTGGAAGCGACCGCCAAGTTGACGTCGGATTCAGAAATACCGCCGACCGCCGCATGTACCACTTGTACGCGTACTTCGTTGTTCGACAACTTGACCAAGGATTGAACCAAAGCTTCTTGCGAACCTTGCACGTCGGTTTTGACGATGATAGGCAAGTTTTTGAGTTCGCCTTCGCCCATGTTTTCGAACATGTTTTCGAGCTTCGCTGCCTGCTGTTTCGCCAATTTAACATCACGGTATTTACCTTGACGGAACAAAGCGATTTCACGTGCTTTGCGTTCATCGACCATGACCATCACTTCTTCACCAGCGGCTGGAACCTCGGTCAAACCTTGAATCTCTACTGGAATCGATGGACCTGCTTCGCTGATATTTTTGCCGTTTTCATCCAACATCGCACGAACGCGACCGTAAGATGAACCAGCCAAGACTACATCGCCGCGTTTCAAAGTACCGGACTGAACCAAGATCGTTGCAACGGTACCGCGACCTTTGTCCAAACGAGATTCAACCACCAAACCTTTCGCTGGTGCGTCGATTGGAGCACGCAATTCTAAAACTTCAGCCTGCAACAATACTTGCTCTAACAACTCGTCGATGCCTTGACCCGTTTTTGCTGAGACAGACACAAATGGTGATTCACCGCCGTAGGCTTCAGGAACGACGCTTTCAGCGATCAATTCTTGCGTCACACGATCCGCGTTACCACCTGGTTTATCAATTTTATTGATCGCTACCACCAAAGGCACACCAGCGGCTTTTGCATGGGCAATCGCTTCTTTCGTTTGTGGCATCACGCCGTCGTCTGCTGCAACAACAAGAATAACGATATCGGTTGCTTTCGCACCACGCGCACGCATCGCAGTAAATGCTTCATGACCCGGAGTATCTAAGAATGTGATCATGCCGCGTGGTGTTTCAACGTGGTAAGCACCAATGTGCTGCGTAATACCACCAGCTTCACCAGAAGCCACTTTTGCGCGACGAATATAATCAAGCAACGACGTTTTACCGTGATCGACGTGACCCATCACTGTAACGACTGGCGCACGTGGTGACGATTCGTATTCAGCGTGTTCTGCAACGTCAGTCAGCATCGCTTCTGGATCATCGATCTTCGCTGCAAACGCTTTGTGACCCATTTCTTCCACGAGAATCATTGCTGTTTCTTGATCGAGAACCTGATTGATCGTGCACATTTGACCGAGTTTCATCAAATGCTTAATCACTTCGGAGGCTTTTACAGACATTTTATGCGCCAACTCAGCAACCGTTAAGGTCTCTGGTACATACACATCTTTGATGACAGCTTCAACTGGCACTTGGAAATTCGTTTCTCTATCGTCATGATGATTATTACGACGACCTTTAGGACCACTTTTCCAGCCGTCACGACCAACTGGTGCAGCACCACGTGTTTTCAACCCGCCGCCACGTTTTTTAGCAGCATCTTCTTGCCATGTTGACGACACATTGGCAGATTTGACGGCCTTCTTGTCGGTTGGTGCGGCTACTGCCGGTTTCACATCTTTCTTGTCACCGGGCTTTTTCTCGCCAGGTTTTTTATCAGCTGGCTTGTGCAAAGTACCTTCAGCGACTTTTGATGGCGATGGGACGACAGGTGCTGGGGCTTCGACAACTTTTGGCTTACGCGCTGCCAACATCATTTCTTTAATCTGCGCAACTTCGTCAGCAACTTTCTTACGAGCGTTTTCAGCATTTGCAGCACGTGCAGCCGCTTCTTTCACCGCTTCTTTGGCTTCAGCAGCAGCGGCAGTCGCTTTTTTCTTTGCTTCTTCAGCAGCTAGGCGTTTGGCTTCTTCATCTACTGCAGGGGTATCAGAAGCGACTTCCGAAACCGCTGGAATTTTGCTTGCTTTCGCACGCTTTTCTTCCGCTTGCTTCGCTTTTTCTGCTTCTGCTTTCGCCTTCGCAGCAGCTTCGGCTTCGCGTGCCGCTTTCGCTTCTGCTTCTTTTTCTGCTTCAAGTTTTGCCAGTTGCTCTTGCTTAGCTAACAGCTCAGCTTCACGACGCGCTGCCAACTCTGCCTCGGCTTGCGCCTCTGCCTCACGACGCGCCATTTCTGCTGGATCAATTGCTATCGCAGGTTTCGCATTGTCTTCAGGCGAGCTTTCGTCGCGCTTCACAAAAGTACGTTTTTTACGCACTTCAACTTGTACGGTGCGTGTTTTGCCAGTCGCATCAGCTTGCTTGATCTCGGTTGTTTCCTTGCGAGTCAAGGTGATTTTTTTCTTATCGGCATCAGGAGCCACGCCGTGCGAACGGCGTAAATGTTCCAACAACTTGTCCTTATCTTCTTTGGACAAGACATCGGACGCAGACGCTTTTGTAACGCCTGCGGCATTCAATTGCGTGAGCAGTAAATCCGCTGACATTTTCAGCTCGGTGGCAAATTGAGCTACATTATTACTCGCCATTCAGTCCTCTTTCTTTGTTTGCGCTGTGATTTAACGTTATAAATTAAGTTAAATCCACGCTTCAATTATGTTGTTTACTCGTGATTATTTTGCTTCAACGAGTTTCCATGCTTTTTCCAATAAGGCTTTAGCATGTTCATCATATTTAGCGTCGATGAGTTTCATCTCATCATCAGTCACATCTTCAAATGCATTATCAATTAATTGACGCGCACGGTCTGTAGACAGAGCCAAAATCGCACCAAATTCATCGTAAGCTAAGCCACCGAAAGCAGCGAGGGTCTTAATACCAGCCAAGCCCAATTTACCTGCTGTTGCACGGCTCATACCTTCCAGATTAATCAATGCGTCTTCCACACCCTCTACACCTTCTTCAGAAGCAATCGCTTCTGTCACAAGTGCGTCACGTGCGCGATTGCGCAATTCATTCACTGTATCTTCATCTAAGGCGTCAATTTCCAGCATTTCGCTAATTGGTACATAAGCGATTTCTTCTAAGCTAGAGAAGCCTTCGTCAACCAAGATGTCTGCAACTTCTTGATCCACGTCGAGTTTTTCCATGAACAGCGCACGGATGCCCGCAGATTCTTGTTCTGCTTTATCCGCAGATTGCTCTGCTGTCATGATGTTAATTTGCCAGCCAGTCAATTCTGCTGCCAAGCGTACGTTTTGACCACTACGGCCAATCGCAATCGCCAAGTTTTCATCATCAACAACGACGTCCATTGCGTGTTTTTCTTCATCAACCATGATGGAGGACACATTCGCTGGCGCTAAAGCACCGATCACGAATTGCGCTGGATCTTCAGACCACAACACGATATCGACACGTTCGCCGCCCAATTCGCCAGTCACTGCTTGTACGCGCGAACCGCGCATACCAACGCAAGTACCAATAGGATCGATACGCTTATCATCCGTGTGCACCGCGATCTTAGCGCGCACACCTGGATCACGGGCTGCAGATTTGATGACCAAAGAACCTTGTTCGATTTCTGGCACTTCCAATTCAAACAATTTCATGATGAATTCTGGCGCGGTACGGGACAAGATCACTTGTGGACCACGTGCGTTGCGATCAATGCGCAAGATATAAGCACGGACGCGATCACCAACGCGCAAGTTTTCTTTCGGAATCATTTGATCGCGTGGCAAACGTGCCTCGATACGACCAGATTCCACCACTGCTTCGCCGCGTTCCATGCGTTTGATCGTGCCCATAACCAGGGAATCACCGCGCTCTAAGAACTCAGCCAAAATCTGTTCACGTTCCGCATCACGAATACGTTGCAAAACGATTTGCTTCGTATCTTGTGCAAAACGACGACCCAGTTCTACTGATGGAACTGGCTCTTCAATGTATTCATCGACTTCAATATCAGCGTACTGTTCCACTGCTTCAAAATGCAAAATCTCCTGATCTGGCAATTGTAAACCAGCTTCATCAGCCACCACGTGCCAACGACGGAATGTACGATACTCGCCAGTATCACGGTCGATCTCTACACGAATATCGACTTCACCTTCATAACGCTTTTTGGTAGCCGTTGCCAAAGCATGTTCCAATGCGCCAAAAACGATATCTTCATCAACGTTTTTTTCACGCGCCAGCACATCAACCAATAATAAAACTTCGCGACTCATGCTTTGCGACTCCTAAAATCCACTTGCGGCACTAAGCGTGCCTTATCTAAATCAGCGAGCGTAAACTCAAGCATCGCCGCGCCATCTTTTGTTTCAAATTCGAGCTTCAGAGTTTCCCCTTCTGGCTCATGCAATACACCTTCGAAACTCTTACGATTCGCCATGCCTGGCATAGGCAATCGCAATTTCACATTGGCTTTTTCGCCGACAAAACGGACGAAATCAGCCATCTTCTTCAAAGGTCGATCTAAGCCAGGAGAAGAAATCTCTAGGCGTTCATAGTTCACCTCTTCTACAGTCAATACGTGTGACAATTGATGACTGACTTTCGCACAATCCTCTACTGTGATATGACCTTTTTCTTCAACATCTTCTGGCAAAAGATCGATATACACACGAAACAAACCACGCTCTGCTCGCTCAAAGTCGACCAGATCATAGCCTGTCCCATTGACAGTCTTTTCAATTAATTCCAACAATTGCAAGACAATTCTCCGATAAACACAGATCTCGATTTTGCAGCAGATCAATTTAAGTAGAATTAACTCAAATTCACGCCCAAAAACGATTCGCCAAAAAAAAATGGGCACTAGCCCATCTTCTTAGCGCCTTGAAAAGTTTCAACTTCAATCAAAAACCAACTCAAGGAAAAATCTGCTAACTACAAGATTATAAACGATTAATTACTCAATCGCAATGAGAAGTCGGTGAAAAACGCAGCATGAGCAACATCTTTCACCCACTTCTAGGCAATAATTTAAGTGCCGCGACGACGGCGTGCGGCAATCGCTTGACCAATAGCAGGGCCGCTACCACGCTCAGTTGGCCCACGACGATTTTGATCACGACTCGGATAACCTAAAGCCGTTTGCAAAGGGTCCGGCTGACGACTGCGCGACTTGCCGCCATTTGCATTCGGTTTAGCAGCCTTAGAACCACCTGGCGTCCCAGCATACCCACCAGTACCAGCACCACGCGGCGGACGACCATTTTGCGGATTAGCAAAACCACCACGCACCGTAGGCTCGAAACTTCTTTGCACTGGCGCATCAAACGGATTCACATTGCGTGGCACCTTGCCACCCTGCACGCGATTACCATTTGGCTTACCCATAGGCTTTTCGGATTTTTCGCCAGCAGTTTTTTCCAAACCACTGACTTTAAGCAGACTACGCACAGCATCTTCGCCCAACTCATCCCAACGACCACGTTTCAAGCCGGATGGCAAAGTCATTACACCGTAGCGCGTACGAATCAAACGCGACACGGTCAAGCCAACAGCCTCAAACATACGACGCACTTCGCGGTTACGACCTTCGCCAATGATGACGCGATACCACTTATTCACACCTTCACCACCACCATCGGAGATCTTGGAGAATTGCGCCATACCGTCTTCTAGCTCCACGCCAGCCAACAGTTTCTGACGCATACCTTCTTCCAAGTCACCCAAAGTACGCACAGCGTATTCACGCTCAATGCCATAACGTGGGTGCATCAGGCGGTTCGCCAAATCACCCGACGTTGTGAACAACAATAAACCTTCGGTGTTGTAATCGAGGCGACCAACTGCCAACCATTTACCAACCTTCATTTGCGGCAAACTATCAAACACCGATGCGCGACCCTCTGGATCGCTAGCACTGACAATTTCACCAGCTGGTTTATGATAAATCAGCACGCGTGGCGGCTTTTTACTGACTTTACGCTGAATTAATTTTCCATTAATACGCACTTGATCTTGCGGCAAAATACGCTGCCCGATATGCGCTGGCTCACCATTAACGGATACGCGACCAGCAATAATCAACTCTTCCATATCGCGACGCGAACCGAGGCCTGCTTCTGCCAAGACTTTATGCAGTTTTGGCGCATCATCATCGGCAGTTAAATCACGACGAGGCTTCTTATTTTTGTCGTTACGTGAATACTGAGCATCATCTGCAGCGTCGTACGCATCGGAAGTCACGAATGAAAACACATCATCCGCATCAGGTACTGCACCACGATTACTTTGCTGACCTGGACGACGTTGATTATTTTGATTACGTTGATCACCAGTGCGATTTTGCGCAC
The DNA here is from genome assembly GCF_014284305.1 of Affinundibacterium seohonense. GTDB lineage: Bacteria > Pseudomonadota > Gammaproteobacteria > Burkholderiales > Burkholderiaceae_D > Undibacterium > Undibacterium seohonense. The sequence goes on along the minus strand of NZ_JACOFW010000017.1, from coordinate 98,423 downwards.
CTTGCCCAGGCTTCGGCTGTTGACGATTGCGTGGTTGCCCATCGCGTTGCTGACCATCGCGCGCTTGACCATCACGAGGCCGCACATTACGGGAGTTATTTCTATCACCCTGTGGGCGACGTGGGCGCTCGTTGTTGTCGCCAGCACTTGCTTGATTTATCGGATCTAATTGCGGCGAAGATTGCTGCTCAACACCTGTTGTATTGAGATCTCGCGCCTCAACTTGACGTGGTGCGCGAGCTTGACGTGGCTGACGCTCTTGACGCGGCGCTCTAGCAACAGGCTCTGACTGCTCTGCAAAAACTGGCGCTTGAGCAGCCGCCTCCACATTAACAGTTTCCGGCTTTAATCTTGGCTTACGCGGCGCTCGCGGCGCTTTTGCAGCAACGGCACCATCGCTTGCAGCAACAGTGGCATCATCCACTTTAGCAACTTTTGGACGTGCGACACGCTTTGCACGAGGACGCGGCGCATCGGTATCAGCACCAGGATTGTGCTGGCTGGAAGTATCGTCTGGATTATTTGTGTTCATTATCTGATTCTGGTTTGAAAGGTGTTAGAGCTTCAGCATCCGCTTCCGCTACTTCATCTATATTCGTATCAGCCATCATTGCAACATCATCCAAGATCACATCACTGGCTGCTTCATTTTCAAGAGCGTCTGTTGCGCGGTCTTCCAATGCAACTTCACTCAATTCTTCTTGCGCACTTATTTCTGCGCTTATTTGCTCATTTACTTCAATTTCGTTTTTATCTATTTCAATCGTATTATTTTCAATCTCAGCTTCTGGCGCGTCACCCTCAGAAACATCTGCCGCAAGCTCAACATTGACATCATCATTAGAATGAGACTCATCGCCAACAGCCTCAACATTCACCGTCGGTGCATCAGCGACCTCAACCAAAGCTTCAATTCCGTCAAACATATTCAATTCTGGAGAATCATCTTTAGAAGGAAGTACATCTTCTGCCTCTTCCTGGCCAATTTGCTGCAAAGGCGGCAATTGATCGAGGGACGCCAAACCCAAGTCACTTAAAAACTGCTTGGTTGTTGCAAACAAAGCTGGCCGTCCAGGAACTTCACGATGACCAATAGTTTCTATCCAGCCACGATCCTCTAGGGTCTTTACCATCTGAGAAGCCACAGCAACACCGCGTATTTCCTCAATGTCGCCGCGAGTCACAGGTTGACGATAAGCAATGATCGCTAAAGTCTCCAAAGTCGCACGTGAGTATTTGGGCGGCTTTTCTGGATTCAAACGATCGATGAAAGCGCGCATCTCAGGGCGACTTTGAAAGCGCCAGCCCGTCGATAAGGAAACCAACATAATTCCCCTGTCCGACCAATCTTGGCGTACTTCTTCCAGCATTAATTTAATCGTATCAGCACCAACCAAATCCTCTTGATCGCTACTATCGACAAACAATTTTTTCATTGTGTTAATGGTCAGCGGCTCATGTGCGCATAACAATGCGGTTTCGAGTACACGCTTGGCATCTGCAGTATTCATGCAAACTCTTTAGCTAACAGGTTGTGTTGATCTTAAGAAGTATTCAGTGAAGCACTCGGGATAGCTATTATCCCAACCAGTCTAGTCTTGTAGGACATTGCGCAGCACGAATCATCGATGTGCGCCTGGTGGATCAGTCTGCAGCCAACTTATATTGAGAGTAACGAATAAAAGTCAGTCAAAACAGTCGATCAATTTAGTAGATGCCCGATTGTAGTCTAGAAATACGTTCTAAACACAAACCAATCAAAAAAATCCATCAGCATAACGAAAAAGCCACGATGAAACGTGGCTTTATTCTTAAAACTGGTTGCGGGGGCAGGATTTGAACCTACGACCTTCGGGTTATGAGTCCGTCGGGCAGCCCACCGAAAAACAAAAAACCTAACAAAATCAAGGACTTCTATACCCTGAGTTACTCTATTATACCTCAATTTACCGACATAGGTGCGTTAAATTTGCAGCAGATTTTAAGCATTAAAGTAATTATAGGTAACTACAAATATCTGGTTACTAAACTAGTGGCAGTCATGTGATTGCATACGTGAGTCGCTCAAAATGGAACAACTATACAGCCCAGAAACTCTTGCAAAACTACTTGGAATCGCCGAACAAACAATTTACAACAGACACTCGACAGGAGGTGACTTGCCAGTCTCGGTGAAAATTGGTCGCCTACTTCGCTTTCGTCCCTCTGACGTTATGACTTGGTTGGATCAGAAACAATTAATGCAGCGCTCACCGCCACCCATTGCTACCAATACAAAACGCCGCCGCGGTCGTCCATCTAAGAAGGAGGAAATCGCTGCACGTCGGCTGCAATAATTATTGAGGATTACCATTCATATTTACTTTGGCGCCAAGAACTAATAAAGCAGTTTTTGGTGAATACTTTTATCAAAAGATTTATCACAAAGTAGCATTTTTAATTTTGCTCAACTTATATAGTGCTGGTACATGAGAAGTCAAAACAAATGCTGCCACAATTCCTCCAAGGATCGCTGTTGCAGCTATCCCCCCATCAAGAAGATCGACAATGCCAAATGGTTTGTCCACGCAAATAAAAAAATGCGGGAAGAAGAATAGCAAACTACCTGCTAGCATTGTCATCAAAACGACTATCCAAAGAGCTTTCTCACGCCTTCCTTCCAAAATACTCAGCGAAGCTAAGCACCAATATGACGCAGAAGATCATTATTACTATTTGAGCAGACAACAAAAAAGGTCCTATTTGAATTGCATCCAAAGTAAATTCACATTAAAGAAAGACAATGATCATCATCGCTTTACACAGTCGCCATCGGCGTCGACATTTGCTCAAACGCAGTTAGAGCATCCGCTGCATACATCAATGATGGCCCACCACCCATGTAAACGGTCATTCCCAGCATTTCTTCAAACTCAGCACGACTCACGCCTAGTTTAATTAAAGCTTGCACATGAAAACCGATGCAGCCATCACAATGGGCGGCAATGCCGAGTGCAAGTGCGATTAATTCCTTCGTCTTTTTATCCAAAGCGCCATCGTTGCTTGCAGCTTGTGCCAGCATCGAGAAGGCCTTCATGACATCCGGCGCATCCGTCCGCAATGTCGCTAATGATGCAGAAATTGACTTTGTAATATCGCGATAATTCTTACTCATAAATTACTCCTTGATCGATGTTGATGGCGACATTATGTCTCAGCACTAATTGAATACAAGCATTCTTCTTAGTGGATATTGAGGCATCGCAAATTGCTTAACAATCCCATAGAAATCCCTTGCAATCTGCATTTAGTGCAGTAAGATAGTAACTGATTACTTACTTTATTCAAAAGATACCCCCAAAGAAAGAATGTCGAATCGTGGAAATTCATGCAAAGCACCTCCCAGCTGATGAACGCAAAGCTGTTACTGTAGAAGCAGTCATTGCGCTCGCTGCGACCAAGAATCCGGGCGATATCACTACCGCCGCCATTGCTAAACACATGCAATTAACTCAGGGCGCTCTGTTTCGTCACTTCCCAACCAAAGTTGCGATTTGGCAGGCAGTGATGGAATGGGTTAGCCAACATCTTCTCGGGCGAATTGATAAAGCATCTGCGGGAATTGAGTCACCACTGAAAGCGATGTATGCCATGTTTACAAGCCATTTGGAATTTGTCGTTGAACATCCAGGTGTGCCGCGCATGCTATTTGGCGAGCTGCAAAAAGCGGAGATGACACCGGCAAAACATTTAGCGCAAACCTTAATTCAAGCATACGCAGAACGGCTGCGCGCAATCATAGAGCGTGGAAAATCCGTCGGTGAGATTTCCGCCGAGATCAATACTCAAGCTTGTGCCATTTTGTTCATCGGCACCATTCAAGGTTTGGTAATGCAATCGCTTTTATCTGGAAATATTCAAAAAATTCTACTGGATGCGCCAGAAGTTTTTTCTATTTACGAACGCGGCCTCAGGAGTACCCCATGAAACAAGTGATTCAACAGTATGGACGTAAGTTTGCACTTGCCATCGTCATGAGCCTTATGCTTGGATTGCTAGGCTATGTCTTTCTGCGTTCGGGTCCATTGGCTCCCATTAGCGTCACAACTGTCAATGTTGAAAAGCGTGCAATTCAGCCTTCCCTATTTGGCATTGGAGCCGTAGAAGCGCGTTACACCCATAAGATAGGTCCCACAGTTGCTGGCCGTGTGAAACGCGTTGAGGTGCAAACTGGTGACGTCGTGAAACAAGGGCAAATATTAGCTGAAATTGACCCTATCGATTTTGAGGAAAAAATAAGTGCGCTAGATGCGAGTGTCAAACGCGCAGGTGCGAATATTTTGAGTGCGGAAGCAAACACTCAAGAGTCGCAAGCACGTAAAAAATTTGCAGAGCTACAAGTGAAGCGCTACGAGCAACTTGTGCCATCGCGGGTTATTAGCGAAGAAGCGATGGAAGTGAAACGACAAGATTTACGTATTGCACAGGCAAATGCTATTGCTGCACAAGCTAACCTCGATGCAATGCGTGATGAACAACAACGCACTCGCGCCGAACGGGATGGCATGGCGCGCCAAAGATCACATTTACGCTTATTGTCACCCGTGGATGGTATCGTGATGCGTCGTGAAATAGATCCAGCAACCACTGTAGTTGCTGGACAAGCTGTGCTAGAAATAGTGGAACCGAGCTCAATTTGGATCAATGCACGCTTTGATCAACAACGAGCTTTCGGTTTAACTTCGTCACTACCAGTGCAAATCTCGTTACATACACGAGCCTCTGCGTTGCCCGGCAAAATCGTCCGTATTGAGCCACATGCCGATTCTGTTACTGAAGAGCTGTTAGCGAAAATTTCATTTGATCATTTGCCGCAACCACTACCCTCAATAGGTGAATTAGTTGAAGTCAATGTCGCTATGCCATTGGAAAAAATCATGCCAGTTGTGCCGAATGCCAGCCTGCAACGCTTACAAGGGGAACTTGGAATATGGAAACTTAATCAGGAAAAATTGCAATTCGTCCCGGTCAAAATCGGTATTAGTGACCTCGCTGGCAACGTCCAAGTGCTAGAGGGATTGCTAGGAGGTGAGCGTATCGTCGTCCACAGTTTCAAAAAATTAGATACAGCCAGTCGAATTAAGGTCGTCGATCAACTCGCCGGAACATCCAAATGATTAGCCTGGCCGGCCGCGATATTTTACATAGCTGGGGTAAATTCGTTTTTACTGGGATCGGTCTTGGCCTATTGATCGGCGTAACTCTCACTATGGCAGGCATTTATCGCGGCATGGTAGATGATGCCAAAACTCTGCTTGATAATAGCGGCGCTGATTTATGGATCGTGCAACAAGATACCCTCGGGCCATACGCAGAGGCATCGAGTATTTATGACGACACTTATCGCAGCCTACTTGGCATGCAAGGCGTAGCCGCAGCTAGCAATGTGACTTACCTTACGATGCAAGTACGTAAAACCCAAGCGCGCAGTACAAATATGGCGAATGAGGTTCGTGCGATGATTGTCGGCACCGTTACCAACGCACCTGCGCAACCAGGGCAGCCAGCCTATCTAGTCGCTGGCAGACACATCACGCGTGATCACTATGAAGCTATCGCAGACATCTCTTCAGGCTTACAACTAGGAGAGAACATCAAAATTCGCCGCAATCAATATCAGGTAGTCGGACTGACCCGTCGCATGGTGTCGTCCGGCGGCGATCCGATGATTTTCATTCCATTGCGTGATGCGCAAGAGGCACAATTTTTAAAAGACAACGATGCGATTGTCCGGCAACGTGCACGCACCGCACAAAATCCGGCACTAAATCGACCTAATACGCCAACGCTATTGGCAGCAGTAATTCAGTCACAAAGTGTGAACAACTCCGTTAACGCTGTTTTAGTGCAAATAAGCCCTGGAACCGATCCCGAAAGTGTTGCAGAGCCAATCCGTCGATGGAAGCATTTAACAGTTTATACACGCGTACAAATGGAAGACATATTGATTGCAAAATTAATCGCCACTTCTGCCAAACAAATTGGTATGTTCTTGGTGATATTAGCGATCGTCAGTGCCGCGATTGTTGCCTTCATTATTTACACACTAACGATAGGGAAAATTCGTGAGATCGCAGTACTAAAATTAATTGGTACAAAAAACCGCACAATTGCCACCATGATTCTGCAGCAATCCTTAGCCTTAGGTGTCATCGGTTTTGCAGTAGGAAAAATATCAGCAACATTTTGGGCACCCATTTTCCCCAAATATGTATTGCTAGAAAATAGCGACGCCGTCAGTGGTTTTTTTGCAGTAATGGCGATTTGTATGTTGGCCAGCTTACTCGCGATACGCGTTGCTTTACAGGTAGACCCAGCGGAGGCCATTGGTGGATAAATCACTAAACACAAAAGGCAAAGGTATTCGAATCGAGAATCTAACCAAGACCTATGGTCAAGGAGATACTGCAGTCCATGCCTTAAAAAATGTCAATATGGTGGTAGCCCCCGGCGAAGTGGTTGGTCTGGTGGGGCCATCTGGCTCTGGTAAAAGTACCCTTTTAAAATGTCTCGGTGCCGTCATTGAGCCCACTTCAGGGCGCATGATTTTAGGCCAAGATGTGATCTATGAGAATGGATGGAATATTAAAGATTTACGAGCACTAAGGCGTGACAAGATTGGTTTTGTTTTTCAAGCACCGTATTTAATTCCGTTCTTAGATGTCACTGATAATGTAGCTCTATTACCAATGCTGGCAGGTGTTGCCAATGCCGAAGCTCGTCAACGTGCGGTCGCACTCTTCGAGGCGTTGGATGTAGGACATAGAGCCAAAGCAATGCCATCCCAATTATCTGGTGGCGAGCAACAAAGGGTTTCGATTGCACGTGGATTAATCAACCGGCCACCAGTCATCTTAGCCGATGAGCCAACCGCACCACTTGATAGTGAGCGCGCATTAGCTGTCATCCGCATACTCAACCAAATGGCTAAACAGTTCGATACCGCCATCGTCGTTGTTACTCACGATGAAAAAATTATCCCCACGTTCAAGCGGATTTATCACATACGCGACGGCGTGACTTATGAAGAAGCTGGAGAAGGCAGAAACTTTGCTTAGGGTCTCGATGAATCGCAACTTCGTTGTCTTTGACTCGTGAAAACTTCTTACAGAATTTATCGATGATGTGACCTTGCACAATAAGGGGGGCCATAGATGTACTGACACACATCTATGGGGATGTCTAAAAATTCAAAACACAAATCTCGACTAGATATCAAAAACTAACTGATGAGGACAACTCTGCATAGAATGTATCGCTATACAGTTCGAATCAGTTCGCATTTTGAAAGATGCCGATCAATAAATCAAATCAGAACTTCCATGTGCCACTAACATACATAGAACGTCCAACTCCCGGCACGGTCGTCCCATGAGGAACGCCCATTCCCATCGTAGCACCCTGTCCTAGATAAGCACCACCCAAGGGTAAAGAATAAAAACGATTGGTTAAATTTTCCACACCAAAATCAATTCGTCCCTGCTGAAAATCATAACTTGCACGCAGATTTACCAATGCGTAACCAGAAGTATTTAACTCACGGCGAATTTCTGAAACATGAGATTTAGCATTGACCACCTGCCACTCTAAGGTATTTGTCCATCGATCAATTTGTTGCTGCAAGCTGAATTTTGCATTCAATGGCATGATGTTATAGAGACCAGTACGCGTTTGTGTGTTCTCTCCGCGCACATAATTGATACCGCCTTTCGCATGAATTTTTCCAAAATCGCGGGATTGTGCGAGCGTTTTTTCGAACGACAAATCGATTCCGAATAACTCGGCCTGCTGGTTACTCAAACTCAAGTTAACAAAACCATCTTTGCGCGCAGCACAAATTTTTCCAATAGACGAACAAGCGACAGCATCAATGTAATCACGCACCCTTGTATAAAATGGCGCAAGCTTGAATTCAATTCCGCTGTCAACAAAATTCTGCCAATGAATTGTCGCACTCAAGGTTTGTGCAATCTCTGGTTTCAATTGCAAATTACCAACGTAACCATTGCCATCGCCAAACCAATTGTTCATGTTCATCACCATGGTATTACTATTTGCCCATGTATAACGCTCGTATAAATTGGGTGAACGCGTCTTGTAAGCATAGCCGCCATCAACACTAAAATTACTATCTGGGGCAAAACGAAATACCGCGCTTACATCAATATTATGATCGTTTCCTTGACGATCACTATGATTGAAGATGCCAGGAATAGATGTGGTGGAAGTTGGATCACCATAGGCCATATTGTTATATCCAGCGACGGCACCGCTATCCATTCTGACGCGTTCACTGCGCACACCGAGCTGACTAAACCAAGTAGGACTCCACTGCGTTTCCCACTCAGCGAATATAGCAAGTCGATTGCGTTCGCCATCTTTAATATTGATAAAGGTATTCGGTGCCATCATCATGCCCGTACCTGATGCATTCCACCAATCGTTCATGCGATATCGCTGCAATTCGGAGCCAAGAATCAATTTATCACGCTCAGACAACACCCAATCTGCTTTGAGTACCGCACCCGTGTTGTGTCCCGCTGTTTCCATCGGCATGCCAGGCGCATTACCATACCAATATTGCTTATCATCAGAGAAATTCATTCTATGTTGCGTTTGTTCATGATAAATCCGTGCATCGACATTGCCCCACTCAAGTTGCTGGCGATAATGCAGATTGATTTGCTCACTACGATTGCGCGTCATATCCATTCGTTGATTTGGAAAGCCTTGTAAGGGAATATCTTGCAACCCTAGTTTCAGTTCAAGTAATTGATCGGAGCCCCTTATCGCAAAGCCCAATGCATGATTTTCGCTTTGGTAAGCGGATGAACCAACTTCTCGGCCAGATGTCACGCTTCCTAAGGCTGACAATCCATTCAATTTAAAAGACTTCGCTGCCAGATAATTATCGGCTTTTGCAACTGCAGCTGAATAGTTAAAACTGAAGCTTGGTGTCGCATAATTGGCGTTTACATTAGCGCCACGAGCATGACTATTACTTCGGAAAAAGACTCCGGCTTGCCCTTTTAAAATATTTCCTTGATCTTCATTGGCAAACACGGAGGCAGAGGAATTGACCTTGATTGTGCCACCGATACTATCTCCACCACTGCTGACAGGGGCGATGCCATTGAGCACTTGTACATTCCCAACATTACTTGGATCAATATAGGACAGAGGTGGATTCATATGATTGGCACAAGCCGAAATTAAATTCATACCATCAACTTGTATTCGCAAGCGATCATCTGCCAAACCATGTAAAGATGGTAGGCTCGAAAGTCCCCCAGCTTTATATAAACTCATGCCTGGAATATTTTCTAAAAGTGACGCTGTATCACTCAAAATGCTCGCTGCCCCAGCTTTACTTTCTCCATCAACGTTAGGTGCAGCAATCTTTTCTCCACGAATCGTGATTTGACTAAGGATTTGATCTTTCTTTGAAGCACTTTGCTGGACTTTTCCAAAGGAAAATTGGCTTGTGAATGTAGCGACAATAGCCAAAACAATTAATTTTTTTCGATAAAGCGTATTCATAATTAGTTCTTCAATAAATTTTTTCGTTAAGAACATTCATAAGAATGTTCTTGTGAACGATATGTGTAGGCAGTAGCGCACGCTACGCAAAAAATTGGACTCGTCACGAGATAAAATGTTTGCCTTTTTTCAGGCAGAACAAATATCTCACTCCATTACTCTTATTGTTCTATTGAGGCGTAATGAGATATCCATTCATTACCCTGAGCTTCGTCATAGTAATGAACGGTTGTTGATCAATCATAGAAATGCATTTCCTTAAATAAAGGAAATCAATCAAGCTTTAATCCTCACTTAGCCAGCGAAATTTGAAGGTGGGCCACGAGCAAAAAATACCGTCGTGATAAATGAATAAAATCCAGTTGCGGAAATAGGTGGCAGCAAATAAACATATCGATGTGACGTGTGATAAGTAATACCGTAATATGTCGTTAGTAAGATGCCCGACGGTAGACACAAAGAGCAATCAAGTAAGTGCCCTTGCATGGATGCGCTCGTTGATTCGTCAATACCCAAACCATCGATACCAGTTTCTTGCGCGACAAATTTATAGCCAGTGCTGGTACAAACCAGATTGAGAATCTTGGGATTAACAACTGGAGAAACGATTGCAACAGCCAAAGTCAATCCGTAAAGCAGCAGCAATAGCTGTACTAAACGTAAAAAAACTGAGCGTTGTTGTACTAAGGTTTGCATCGAAGCTTACGAAATAAAAAACAACTTGAGTAAAAATAAGAGTAGCGATCAAACCCAAACTCGATTCTTGATTGAGCCGTTTGGATCACGGTTTCCACAACATGCAGATAAGACCTAATTCTACGGTCTTTATTTGTTCGAAAGGATGATAAATATCATGAATCGTTCTTGTGATCCTTTCCTTAAACTAGGCTTTAATATCTGCTAATAACGATTATTGAAGTCGATCAAATGTACCGAACTACTCAGCTCGATTCTCCTCGAAGTACAAAAATTTTTAAATGTAACTGCGGGCACAAGCCTCTCTTCACAAAACGAAGTGAAGCGATATAACTTCAATTAAAAGCTATGTGCCCATGTCGATTACGCTTCCTGATTTGACTCAAATCAATGAAAATAAGATTGGGGTTAACAGCAGTTGACCTAACTACATTTAGTTACTATTCTTTAAAAACACACTACATATTGTGTTTTAAGGAGCATAAATGAGCTTAACCCTTCCTTTGCTGCATCGTGAAGTAATCAAACGAGATGGCTGCGTTGTCAGCTTTGACGCAAGTAAAATAGCTTCTGCAATCAAGCGCGCTGGTACAGCAAGCAATGAATTTGTAGCCGATCAAGCGCACAAAATTACGATGCAAGTGCTCAGCCTCATTGAGAAATTTCCGGCACCTCAGCCACTTTCTGTTGAACAAATTCAAGATTTGGTTGAATCATGCTTGTTTGAAGCAAACTACCGAAAGACCTTACGCGCCTATATCGTTTATCGTGAACAGCATCAGAAACTAAGGGTCGATAACAAATCCCTAGTCGATGTTGAATTATCGATGAATGAATATCTAAACAGACAAGATTGGCGTATCAATGCAAACGCCAATCAAGGATATTCACTAGGTGGATTGATACTCAATGTTTCAGGAAAAGTTATTGCCAATTACTGGCTCAATCATGTCTATCCACCTGAAGTAGGACAAGCACACAGAAATGCCGATTTGCACATTCATGATCTTGATATGCTGGCAGGCTATTGTGCAGGTTGGTCTTTGCGCACTTTACTAAACGAAGGATTAAATGGGGTTCCAGGAAAAGTGGAATCTGATCCGCCTAAGCATTTTTCTAGCGCCATCGGGCAGATCGTCAATTTTCTCGGCACGCTACAAAATGAATGGGCTGGTGCGCAGGCATTCAGTTCTTTTGATACCTACATGGCGCCTTATGTTCGCAAAGATAAGCTCGATTACAAGGACATCAAACAATATCTACAAGAACTCATTTACAACTTAAATGTACCATCGCGCTGGGGCACCCAAACACCATTTACCAATCTGACTTTTGATTGGACATGTCCAGAAGATTTACGTGAGCAAGTACCTGTGATTGCTGGTGTTGAGATGGATTTCACTTATGGTGATTTACAGGCAGAAATGGATCTCATCAATCGCGCTTATATCGAAGTCATGATGGCGGGCGATGCAAAAGCGCGTGTCTTCACCTTCCCTATTCCTACCTACAACATCACCGAGGATTTTGATTGGCATAGTCCAAATGCAGAATTGCTTTTTGAAATGACGGCACGTTATGGCTTACCTTACTTTCAGAATTTCATTAACTCTGAGTTGAAACCGAACATGATACGTTCGATGTGCTGTCGACTCCAGTTAGACCTGCGTGAACTACTAAAACGTGGTAACGGCTTATTTGGTTCAGCCGAACAAACAGGCTCTCTTGGTGTCGTCACCATCAATTGTGCGAGGTTAGGTTATTTGCATCGTGGCGACGAACCTAGCTTATTGTCTGCACTCGATAAGTTGCTTGAGTTAGGAAAAACTAGCTTAGAGATCAAACGCAAAGTCATACAGCGCCATATGGATAATGGTCTATTCCCCTACACCAAACGCTACCTCGGCACATTGCGCAATCATTTCTCTACCTTAGGCGTGAATGGTATCAATGAAATGATACGTAACTTCACCGACGATCAACACGATATCAGCAGCGACACAGGGCACGCGATAGCCGTCCGCTTATTGGATCATGTGCGTGGACGTATGTTGGCGTTTCAAGATGAAACCGGGCACATGTACAACCTAGAAGCAACACCAGCAGAAGGGACAACTTATCGTTTTGCAAAAGAAGACCGTAAACAGTTCCCCACCATTTTGCAAGCCGGCACCCAGGATATGCCCTACTACACTAACTCGTCGCAATTACCGGTCGGCTTTACAGATGACCCATTTACCGCCCTCACTTTGCAAGATGATCTTCAACGCAAATACACAGGGGGAACGGTCTTACATTTGTATATGAGTGAGGCGCTCAGCAGTGCCGACGCTTGCCGCCATTTGGTACGAAAGGCGCTCAGCCGATTCACCCTACCTTACATCACTATTTCACCGACATTTTCGATTTGCCCTAAGCATGGTTATCTTCGTGGGCAGCATGAATTTTGTCCAAAATGCGATGAAGAATTAATCGCTCGTAAGCAGCATCAGTTTGTTTAACTTAAACAGGAGTCTCTATGAACACTAGCAATGCCCCTCTCTCTCAAACACAAAATCCATCGATCATCTTAAATGATGCAGAACGTCAAGTCTGTGAAGTCTGGACCCGTGTCATGGGCTATCATCGACCAGTGAGTTCATTTAATACCGGCAAAAAAGGGGAGTTTTATGAACGCACTTATTTTGAAGAAAATACAGTAGAGAAAGCTTACTGAGATGCCAGCAGCGACAGCATTGCGCACACTCAAAGTTGGTGGAATAACGAAATTTAGCAGCACCGATTATCCAGGTAAATTATCGTTAGTCGTGTTTGTGCAAGGCTGTCCATGGCGCTGCGGGTATTGTCATAATCCGCATTTGCAAACCAGAACAGCCAATGCGCCGATTACTTGGGCGTCCGTTCTACATTTGTTAAGGCAACGCGTCGGCTTTATCGATGCCGTTGTTTTTAGCGGTGGTGAGGCAACAATAGATCCAGCATTAAGTTCTGCCATTGATGAAGTGCGTCAACTAGGATTTGCAGTTGGCTTGCATACTGCTTGCATTTATCCCCGACAACTACAAGCCATCTTGCCCAAACTAGATTGGGTAGGCTTTGATATCAAAGCCCCCTTTCATCGCTACCCCGTTGTGACGGGCAAAGCGGATAGTGGTCAGCATATTCAGGCATGCACACAGATGATAATGGCTAGTGGCGTCGATTACGAATGCCGTACCACGGTTCATCCTGCATTGTTGTCTTCTGAGGATATATTGAATTTGGCTTACGATTTATCAGAAATGGGTGTTACCAACTATGCGATACAACTATTTCGATCACTAGGCTGTCTAGACACAAATTTACAAACAAGTCTGCCAAACGATTATCTGGATGCGACAACGCTGCAAACTCTTCAAGATCTATTCCCCAAGTTCACATTGCGACAGAATCATTAAATCGCCGTGCAATGCGCACTAAGAAATGCACAACAAAGCGCATCTCAAAAAGTAGCTGGTTTGAAGCTTCAATTTACCTCAAAGTACAGATTTCAAAGTGCAACTCTTCAAACCATCTGAAAAGCTTTCATCCATTTGAAAGATAGATCTACTTCGCCTATTATCAATCAAACACTTGCCCACAAACAACCACCGATTTACACTAAGGCACCTAGGAGAAATTCACTCGTAAGTAACTAAGGATAGGAATTGATTATGGTGTACTTTCAATGGAATTGCGCATTGAGTGTGGGCAATACGCTCATCGATAGCGATCATCAAAATCTGATCGACATTGTCAATGAACTTTATACGGCTGCCGATCTAAAGCAGGATTGCGACATCTTGGGAGACATCCTACAGCGCCTATTTGATTACACCAGTGAGCATTTTGATCGCGAAGAAGAAATGATGAAACTAACTGGTTATCCAGGCTTTGAAAACCATAAGAAGCAGCACAAGAAATTACTGGAGCGCGTAGTTCGTCTGCAAGCTTCTTTAGCTGAAAAAAGAGAATACGTCGCCAAAGAAACGGCTGAACTGCTAAAGTTTTGGCTTACTTCTCATATTTACATGGCCGATAAAGAATTGGCGATCGCGATTCAGAAGTCTAATGGAAGCCCTCAATAACACTCTTTCAATATTTTCATGGGCTTCTTGATTTTCCCATGTTGCCTTCTAGTTGCGTTTTCCGCAGTCGGTCGCTTATAGAAAATTTCACGGATTGTAGGATTACTATTCGAACAAGGCTAAAAATACGACTCCAAACGATTCATTGAGGCGACACCAAGCGTAGGCAATGATGTCATATTTGCGTTCAGTATTCGCCAGTGTGAAATTAAATCCTAGCTGATCGCCAATGGCATGAGCACTTTGCGAGTCAAAAAGACGCAAACGCTATTGCATCATGCAGACATTTATCTGCACGACTCATGAATTGCACGCATTCCTAGAATTCGCTTTCACATTTCACACTTCACATTAACCGCCGCAACTACCACAGCACCCACTGTGACTCTTGCCAGCGGCGGGATCGACATCGAAGCCAAGTTTGATTAAGGCAGCGCGCAACTGGATACTACTCGCAACATGTTCTTCGTAGCGTAACGTCGCGCGACCGCTGGCGAGCGTCACGCTGACTTCAATCACGCCTTCCATCCCACGCAATGTCTGGGTAATCATCTCGACGCATGGCTGACCTTTCATGCCGTTTACTTTTATGATCTCGGTTTGCATATTATTCTCACTTCTTCCTTTAATTTGATAGGTAATGTTCATTCGCCATCCGAAGCAAGGCTTCCTAGCCTTACTGGCTTGATGACACTGAAGGCATAAGAGTAGCATGAATTCGATTAAAGATGTATATTATATCCATGTATTAAAAAAGAGGGATAAATGATGACTTTATTATCAATTGAAGAACCAGAAACAAAGAGTGATTCCGCTATATGGCATAAACAACATCCAGTCTGGGGTTTGGGATTTCGGCCCTTTTATTTACTGGCTGCATGCTTTTCCGCATTGAGTCTGCCCTTATGGATCGCGCAATACTTAGGCTGGTTCAGCGCTTGGCCGCAGGTCACTGCTGCATGGCATATGCACGAGATGATTTTTGGAGTGGTTATCGCGGTCATCATTGGCTTTCTGTTTACCGCTGGGCGTAACTGGACCGGTCTGCCAACGCCGACCAACTTGCATCTAGCAGGGCTTGCCTGTTGGTGGTTAATTGGCCGCGTGGCGATGTTGGCTGCGCCACCGAGTTTAGCCGCATTGGTCGATTTATCGTTTTTGCCTTTGGCCGCCTGGCCGATTTACCGTGTTCTGAAACAATCTGGTAACAAGCGCAATATGTTCCTGATTATGCTGCTAGCGCTGTTAACCGTAGCTAATGCCATTTTTCATGCTGCAGTGTTAAATCTCATTACGCTAAACCCAGCCTTGCCTATACATGCCGCGATCCTAATCGTCGTCATCATTGAGTCAGTGATCGGCGCGCGCGTGATACCGATGTTTACCCAGAATGGTGTGCCAGGCGTGATACCTGTCACCTATCCATGGCTTAACCGCAGCGCAATTACCGCAATAGTCATCGCTAGTTTGGCCTCGATCTCACCCTTGCCTTCCGCGCTGATAGCATCGTTGTGCGGGGGTGCTGGCTGCATGGTACTGGCACGGTTCGCACTGTGGCAACCACATCGCACTTTAGGCACGCCACTTGTTTGGATTTTGCACTTGTCCTACGCCTGGATACCGTTGGGTTTTTTCATGCTGGCGCTTAGTGCAATAGGACTCATCCCAAGCAGCGCAGCGTGGCATGCGTTAACGGTCGGTTCGATGGCTGGATTGATACTAGGGATGATGACCCGTACCACGCTAGGACACACGGGGCGTCTACTGAAGACTGGCCACGCCGAGTTAGCCATGTATCTGCTGATTCAGACTGGCGCCGTAGCACGTGTGGCTGCTTCACTTAGCGCGCCGGCACTGTATCAAGCAAGTTTGATCGTCGCCATGCTCTGCTGGAGCGGTGCGTTTCTGTTGTTTGTCATCGCATACGGTCCCTATTTGTTACGTGCTCGGGTTGACGGCCGAGAGGGATAGTTAAATGCAAATTCAAATTTCCTCATAAGAGTGAAAAAAAGCCACCGCTAATGCGTATCGACAATACGCATTAGCGCGTGGCCTTTGAGTGCCAATTTAAATCAGATTAATTTTGAATATTTCGCTCCGGTTTGCAAAGCCAAGTATTTATCAAACACCATACCCACCGCCCGCACAAACATCCGCCCCTTTGCGGTAACTTGAATACTGTGCGCATCGACCTTGATCAATTCAGCCTCTTCGTATTTCTGCAATTGCGTCAGCTCATCCGCAAAATAGCTGCGAAAATCGATTCCATGCTGATGATTGATTGCGACAAAATCCACTGGTCCGCTACACATCAATTCCATAATAACTTGACGACGCAAGACATCATCATCAGTCAAAGAGAACCCTTTTTCTATCGGTAACTGGCCAGCATCCAGGTGTTCGTAATAGGCTTTGATCGTGCGCACTGACTGACTATATGAATGCCCTACCTTACCGATGGCAGACACTCCAAAACCGATTAGATCGCAGTCGGCGCGCGTAGTATAACCCTGAAAATTTCTATGCAGACTTTTATCGAGACGCGCTTTATTCAGTTCATCATCTGGCTTTGAGAAATGATCCAGCCCTATGTAAATGTAGCCAGCAGCGAGCAACCTGCGCACAGACATTAGAAATATTTGCAGGCGTTCTTCAGCGCTAGGAAGCTCGCTTTCAATGATTTGCCGTTGCGCCTTGAAGCGGCTCGGTAAGTGAGCATAGTTATAAAGTGCAATGCGGTCTGGCGAAAGTTCAATCACCTTATCCAAGGTACGGTTAAAGCTCGGCAGGGATTGCTTGGGCAAGCCATAAATCAGATCGGCATTGATCGATTCAAATCCCGCCTTGCGACTTGCAATGACCGCCTTCTCGACCATTTCATATGGTTGGATACGGTTCACAGCTTGCTGTACCGCTGGGTCAAAATCTTGAACACCAAAACTAGTTCGATTAAAACCGAGTTCGGCGAGTAGCTCTAAAGTGTCATCGCTGACGGTACGCGGGTCAATCTCTATCCCGAGTTCCGCATCAGGCAAAAGCTCGAAATGGCTGCGTATCATCAACATCAATTCGCGCAGTTCGTCTGAACTCAAAAAAGTAGGCGTTCCGCCGCCAAAATGGAGCTGAACGGTACGCCGGTCTGGTCCGATTCTGGCTGCCACCATCGCCATCTCTTTTGCCAGATAGTGTAAATACTCCGTGGTGCGGCTATGGTCTTTGGTGATGATTTTGTTACAGGCACAAAAATAGCACAGCGATTCACAAAATGGCACGTGGATGTAGATTGATAGCGGCGGATTCTTATCCGTATTTGAAGCACGCTGTTCCAGATAGGCGATGTAGCTTTGTTCGGCAAACTCTGGATGAAAACGGTCTGCGGTTGGATACGAGGTGTAACGCGGGCCAAGTTTGTCAAAGCGGCGTATCAAATCCTCGGAAATTTCTATTTCTGGCAAAGTATTCATAGACTTACTTATTTATTGGTTTCTCAATAGTGAAGCGACCTTCCCGAATAGAAACATTCTGATGTTCGGGTTAGTCGGCAATCACGCTATTTTAACTAGGGTATTTCGCTGATGATAATGATTCAAAATGCTTCTTGTGATACGTCACCTCACCGGCAATATCGACAGCTTTATTGGCCGCTATCCGGTTCGTGCTTATTTCGCTATGTTTGCTTTATTTTTGCATGCAAATGGATAGGGCTGGCTTTCGCTTTTAAGCCTGCACCTCCAACTTTTTTACTAACCAAGTCTTCCAAGGTCACACCGTCGAGCACCGCCAAATAGGCTGCAGTGGCCGAGCTCAACACCCCTTTCAAGGCGCAAGCTGAAGCATAGGCGCAGCAGGTATCGCTATGGTCGAAGCATTCCGCCATAAAGAAATCACTCTCGGAATTGCGCACCACCTCGCCAATATTAATTTGCTTCGGATCCTTACTTAATTTTAAGCCTCCATTGCGCCCGCGCACCGTGTCGACCATGCCCGACAAACCAAGTTGGTGCACTACTTTCATAAGGTGATTTTTTGATACAGAGTGTAAGTCAGCGATGTCTTGAATTGTCACTAGGTGATCTTGATTGGTCGCCAAATGCATCAGGGTGCGTAGTGTGTAATCGGTATAGGCAGTGAGTCTCATGGCTTGAATATTCTTGGTAATGAAGTTATCACAAAGTTCCAAAGAAAAATTTATGCAGTACTTAGTATATATGTTTATGGAGCTAAAAAAGTAGTCTTTAGAAAATAAGATGTATTTTACTTGCATCTTATAAATGATGCATATAGAATCCATCTTTATCAATATCGTTGTTTTTACCGCTTTCTCACTATTGCAAAAAAAAAGAAACCACGCCATGCATGCAACGCGCAAACTCTGGACCTGGCTCGCTGTCATCTGTGTACTCTCATTCTCCGTTCTCGGCTGCGTAGGCACAGAAATCTATCTAACGGCGCCACCCATCCCCAAGCAAGTCATCAGTACCGATGGCAAGATTTTGTTTTCAGAAGGTCAGGTGCAACTTGGCCAGGAAGCATGGCTCTCAGCTGGTGGTCAACAGCTTGGCTCCGTATGGGGCCATGGTAGTTACGTCGCGCCGGATTGGTCCGCCGATTGGCTGCATCGTGAAGCATTGACCTTACGTGCTATCTGGGCACAGCAAGAATTTGGCAAAAATTTTGAGCAGCTGAGCCTTGGCCAGCAGGCTGAACTCGATGCCAAGTTGAAGAATGAAATGCGGCTCAATAGCTACGACAGCAAGAGTGGCAACATCACACTCTCCCCGGCACGGGCCCAGGCAGTGGCGCAAGTGGTCGAACATTATGTCGGCCTGTTTGGTGATGACCCAAAACTAGATAAACTGCGTGAACAATATGCGATGACTAGTGGGGCACTTCGAGATCCGCGAGATCTGCAAGCCCTGCCTGCATTTATGTTTTGGTCGGCATGGTCGGCAGCGACCGACAGGCCGGGTGAAACTGGAATTAGCTACACCAGCAATTGGCCGCATGAACCGCTGGTCGGCAATACGCCGACTGCTGGTGCCGGTATTTGGTCGATCGCTAGTATCATCCTCATGATTGCAGCAATTGCAGGAATGATTTTTCTCCATTCGATCAGCAAGGAAGCGCCTGATCCGACGCCTCCTAAAACCGATCCACTATTCGATCTAAAACCGACTCCTTCGATGAAGGCCACTAAGAAATATTTCTATGTCGTGATCGGCCTAATTTTGGCGCAAGTGGCGATGGGCGTGATTACTGCCCACTACGCAGTTGAAGGTCAGAGTTTTTTCGGCTTCCCACTCGCAAAAATCCTACCATTTACGGTTAGCCGCACAATACACACGCAGTTCGCGGTATTGTGGATCGCCACCGCTTGGCTGGCCACCGGCTTGTATATTGCACCAGCGATTTCCGGACATGAACCAAAATATCAAAAACTTGGTGTTGATGTCTTGTTCTATGCCCTGCTATTTATCGTAGTAGGCTCTACCGCTTTTGGCTGGCTCGGTACTTTGCAGAATTTAGGCAACGATTTCAGTTTCTGGATTGGCAATCAGGGTTTGGAATTCACCAGCATGGGGCGTGTCTGGCAAGTTTTATTATTCATTGGTTTGCTGTTTTGGGTAACCTTACTCGGCCGTGGTTTAATGCCCGCTTTGAAAACGCCATCTGAAAGCCGTGGCCTGATCGCCATGGTATTTCTGGCCGCACTCTGTATCGGAGGCTTCTATGCGACCTCTTTAACTTGGGGCCCGCGCACACATTATTCGATGATCGAATACTGGCGTTGGTGGTTGGTGCATTTGTGGGTAGAAGGTTTCTTTGAAGTGTTTGCTACCGCGGTGATAGCACTGCTGTTCACGCGCCTCGGCTTGATACGCGCCAGCACTGCGAATAGTGCCATCGTCTTAGAAACCATCGTGTTTCTGTTTGGCGGAATTTTGGGCACCTTGCATCATTTGTACTTCACGGGCACTCCTACTTTCGTGATTGCCATCGGTGCGATGTTCTCTGCATTGGAAGTAGTACCACTGGCACTGATCGGTGTCGAAGCCTACAAAAATTATCAACGCTCGAAAGCGGCAGCTTGGGTACAAGCCTACAAGTGGTCGATACTTTGCTTCATCGCTGTAGGCTTCTGGAACGTGGTCGGCGCCGGTCTTTTAGGCTTCGCTATCAATACCCCGATCGCGCTGTATTACATGCAAGGACTGAACATGACTGCCGCTCATGGACACGCCGCACTGTTTGGTGTGTACGGCATGTTGGGCATCGGTTTGCTGTTGTTTTGCCTGCGTGGGCTGTCTGATCGCGCAGCATGGTCAGACAAGTTATTAGCACCGATGTTTTGGTCGCTGAATATTGGTTTGGCGATGATGGTCTTCATTTCGTTGGTTCCAGCCGGTATCTATCAGGCCTGGGCCAGTATAACTCAGGGCATGTGGTTCGCGCGTTCACCGGAAGTCATACACTCGAACCTGATGGAAACTTTCGTCTGGATGCGCGTACCAGGTGACATCGTGTTCGCGATTGGTTGCGTATTTCTCGCCTTGTTTGCCTGGCGTTTGTTGATGGGTGGCAAACGTGAGCGGTCGGCGTTGGCACCAACGGCACAGACCAAACGTGTTTAATAACACTATTTTCATACAACTCTAAAAATCAGTATTTCCACGAGTAGCACGATGGGCACGAAAAAAATCATGAAAAGCCTTTGCATCTTTTTTAATTTTTCCGTGTTTATCGTGGAGCATTTTTTAATAATTTCACATTACAAGGAGTATCACCATGACACACAACTGTTCTACAGCTATTGTTGCCGATGGCACTTATCCATTTGATGCACGTGGCGTCGCAAAACGCTTTCGCCATGCGGCTATCTTCGGTGCTCTGCAATCGCTCCAAGTGGGCGAGACTATGCGCTTTTGCAATGACCACGATCCTCTACCTTTATTGGCGCAGCTTGATCAACGATTTGGCAGCGGTATCAAGATGAGCTATGTTTCACGTGCACCTGGCGAAATCGTCATTGACTTCATGATAGTCGGCTGATTACTGAGGCATTTCTCAACGACACTATGAATCAACGCCAACATCAGATGCATCATTTTGAACTCTTAGTTTGGTGTTGATTCCACTCAAGAAAAACTGGTGGAAAACATGAAAATCTCTCAATTATTGTTGTTCGTAATGAGTTTTGTAGTAACTCTTAACATAAGCACAGCGGCGCCGCTATTGGTGCTTGCCGATCAGCATAGCGGACACAAACACGATGCTGAGATCCGTACACAACTAAACCTAAACGATGGTAAAAAGTGGCGCACCGATGACGCCTTGCGCCACGCCATGACAAACATCCGTATCAGCATAACAAATACATTAACAGCTATCCATAGTGGCAATCTGAAATCCACGCATTACGATGTGCTCACTAAAAGCATAGAAAAGGAAATCGCCTTTATCGTGGCACACTGCAAACTTGATCCAAAAGCAGACGAGAACCTTCATATCATACTTGGCCGCTTCGCCATCGGAATGGATGTCGTAACAGCTAAGCGAGGAACTCAAGAAAAGGAATTAGGAGTGATCAACATGGCGGAAACTTTGAACACCTACGGCAAATATTTCGACCATCCCGGTTGGCGAGCGATAGAATTTAACTCTCATTAATCAAATCCAATTAGAGTAAGAAAGCTTTAATCTGTGTTACTCAAGAGTACTACCGAAACCAGTAACGCGGCATCTGTTAATGCAAGCAAATCATGCTTCACGTTGCCGGCCAAATACAATAAATCGCCTTGCCGAAGAACCTTCCGCTCGCTTTCGACACCGACATCGACCTCACCTTTAAGGCAATGTATAGTAATTGGCCCGCTGACCTGATGTGGCGGGATTTTTTTCCCGGCAAGCAAAACCATACGTATGACTTCCAAGTGAGGTCCTTTAAACAAAGCACTAGTTTTAACTTCAGCAAGCGATGCCTCAATCGGCAATACTTTGGTCACCTGACCTGATGCGAGATGCGAAATGGCCATATTACTTCTCCAAAAATATAAAATCCCATTAGCGTATTGCCAGTTTCATAGTATCTGATCAAACGCTTGCAAGCAATGAATTGAAAACTGTTTATCCCAAAGCCACTTTCTTGACTGACACAATTTGACTATTTTTTATTTTTTTAAATTAGCCAGCGGCTCAATAAATTAGACGGCTGGTACGCCAAGATTACCAATACCTGCATTCATTTCCATCACATAGTCTTTAAGTGATTTAGGAACGAAGAAATTGATGTTTCGCCATGCCGAGAACCTAAAATCACCTCCACTAGCAGCACAAAATAACTCGTCGTCGGATATTAAAATGCAAAGCTCATGCCGATTATTGGAATTAATAAACCTGCGCTCGAACTTGCGGTAAATCAACGCCCACCAAACGTTAAAGTAAGAAAGGAATAGAGAATCCGTAAGGCCGTACCCGTCAGAGCAGGTAAGGTAATCAAGAAAAACAACTTTTCCTTGCTGAACTTAAATCTGACAATTTCTAGATTTGCAGCGACCACGCTCAATACCATTCAGACCAAGATTACGAATTTTCTTGCGCCCATCTGGTTAAAACATGACTCACGATGTGGCTTCCGAAAATGTCACATTAAATTGATATCTGTAATACGAGATCGCCCCGATGAAGAACCACTTAATCCGTCGTACTACCAATCGTGCAATCAACATAGGCTATCCAAACGACGAATAGAATTTTTCTCTTTGCTTTTCGCTGAATACAAATGGGTTTAGTCCCTAGCCAAAAGAACTCGCAATGGCGGACATCCTCCCGTAGTGATTGTGATCCTACCGAATGCGCTTCTTCGGGCAAGAAACTGTTGCTGGCTCATCCACTGGATAATTTTTTAATGTTTCTAGGCAATGAATATGAATACGCGATGCCCTGACCTGTATCAGTCCAAGCCCACTCAAATGATGCAAGGTGCGGGAAAATGTTTCTGGTGTGAGATTTAACAAAGAAGCGACGACGTTTTTCTTTAACTCAAGTCGAATGTGGGTACTATTTTGCGATACGGATACTTGGACTAAATAATCAACCACACGTTGCATGGCGTTGTGTAAAGCATGTCGTTCAACATTGCGAATGAACCCCAGCAAACGATAAGACAAGCCCGTCATCATCTGTCTAGCTATGACAGGCGAATGCTCAAGCAAGGTGAGCAGCGCGTTTTTTGGAAGGCGTAATAACAACGATGGTTCCAGCGCTTCAGCGTAAAAAGGATAAGGCTCATCAAGGAACATCATTGCTTCGCCAAAGGATTGACCTGGCCGTATTAACTCAACGATCTTGTCGCTACTAGCAGACGAGGGAATCGCCAGCTTGATGAGGCCAAAAACGAGGATATAGCAACCGTCGGCCAGATTGCCCTTCTGAAAAAGCATTAGCCCTTTTTCCAGGTCCACTTTCACCACACTCGTTTTCAAACTTTCCAACTCAAATGGCGAGATATGTTTAAACAAAGCCTGGTTAGCCAGCAAACCGTCAATATTTATCTTACCCATATTACCTCCCCCACTATAGGAATGAGACCTCTGCGCAACTGAAGCGAGCGGTCGAATTTTGTGTCGAAAAGCGCACCTATACTAGAGCACAGCGACGAGCTTGTAGCTTTGGCAGAATCAAAAATTCGGTCGCACAGTAAGTTGTGCTGATGTCTCAAAATAGTGGAAGTGTAAAAGCTAACAGCCCATGCGACTATCCGTCAAAGGGAGTAGTCGAGCAACGCAAAAGAACCAGAGATCAAACGACTATTGATGTGGAATAAACTTCAAGCTATTGAATAGTTTAAAAAGCCTCATTTATCCATGCCATGTTCGACGGCATAAACGGCAATCTGAACGCGACTGCTCAAGTTCAATTTTTTCAGAATGTTTTGCACGTGAATCTTTATAGTACTTTCCGCGACATCAAGATTTCGAGCAATTTCTTTGTTACTTTCGCCACGCGCCAAGCACACCATGGTTTCACGTTCGCGCGGTGTCAATTTTTCACGCTCAGGCTCCACCGTTACATTATTTCCAGACCGGAATTGCATCACTAACTTAGCAGTCATGGCGTCAGCGATCACAGGCACGCCTGCCGCTGCTCGCTTGATTGATTGGTTTAAATAATCCGCATCGATGTTTTTCAGCAAATAACCGCGTGCACCACTTTTTAGCGCCGCCGTTAAGTCTTCTGCTTCCTCAGAAACGGTTAACATTAGAACAGCAGTTTCTCGCAAATCTTCCACGATAAGTTGCATCGCTTCCAAGCCTGAGAGTCCCGGCATATTCAAATCCATCAGCACCACATCGGGCTTTAATTGTTTTGCCCGCTTGACACCTTCCAATCCATCCGAAGCCTCACCAACAATCTCAAATTCGGGATTGCGTTGCAAAATCAAACGTATGCCACTTCGAAACAATGTGTGGTCATCTACTAGCAAAATTTTAATTGACATTGTTCGCTTCTTTGTTAAATTTTCACCCAGCTTTATTGAGTGACTGACGGAAGAATTTAACGTAAACCATACGTTTCAATTCGTGCTGCCATAGTCATTCTGGGCAACCAGCCCTTCCTCACGCTTTAATTGTAAGGAGACAGCAGTGCGCCTATTAATTTTACTGAGAATATCAAATTTTGCCAATGAGCAGGAAACCCATTCGTACATTGTACGCAAGCCGACATAGCTATCGCCTTTTTCGTGCACCGTCATTGAAAGATCACGATCATTATTGACTCGCACATGCACGTCACCACTATTTGAACAGCCAGGTATCGATCACTACAGCTTTCCGTGCCGTTTTCCACCGTGAACTGTTGTGTAAGATTGAGGACTTAGCCACCCGTTTGTGACATAAA
The DNA here is from genome assembly GCF_014284305.1 of Affinundibacterium seohonense. Lineage (GTDB taxonomy): Bacteria > Pseudomonadota > Gammaproteobacteria > Burkholderiales > Burkholderiaceae_D > Undibacterium > Undibacterium seohonense. The sequence continues at coordinate 73,143 of NZ_JACOFW010000017.1, read as the reverse complement.
GCGAATAATTTTGGTTGACTGCGTGTTAAATTCATGTCGCTCCGGCTTCAATTCTATCGCTGTACGAATCGCTGCCTCTAACTCATTGTCACTAATACCCGCCCGTAGTAAGGGGCGAAGTTCAAACTTTTCATCTTGTCCCAAACACATATATAAAGTTCCATCCACTGCCAAACGAACCCTATTACAACTTGCACAAAAATGTTGACTCATTGGCGTAATGAAACCTAAAGTAGATGCGCCGTCACGACTCATCCAATAACGTGCAGGGCCGCCGCCCAGTTCACTCGCAACGGGAACGAGATCGAATTGATCTACTAACTGCTGCCGGATGGGACCAATATCCATGTACGCAGAATTTTGCCCCGTGTGACCAATCGGCATTGCTTCAATTAAACGCAAAATGAAACCCTGCTCAAAGCAAAATTTCGCCATACGTAATATCTCGTGATCGTTAACGCCACGCATTACCACCATATTAAGTTTAATTGGCTTAAAACCTGCCTGCTTACCCGCTTGCAGACCCGCCATGATGCTAGCGTAACTATCGCTACCCGTTATTTTTAGCATACAGGCTTTGTCTAAGCTGTCGAGACTGACGTTGATACGATTGACCCCAGCTAAATACAAATCATCGGCGTATTTGAAAAGCTGTGTTGCGTTGGTCGACAAAGAGATATCGGTCACCTGCGTATGGCGAGCAATTCCCTCTACCAAACGTGGCAAATCCCGACGCAATAGAGGCTCACCACCCGTGAGGCGAATTCTGCGGGTTCCCATACGCGCAAATGCAGCCACGACTCTTTCAATTTCATCAAAGCGCAGCCAGTTCTCCGGTTCCTCGAAACCACGAAAACCTTTCGGCATGCAATAACTACAACGCAAATCACATTTATCCGTGACCGAGACGCGTAAATAATCGACACGACGACCAAAGCGGTCTATCAGTGGTGCAGTAACGGTGTCCTGTCTTTGAAGTGGCTGGATTTTCATACTTGAATTGTGGACCGCAGCAGGCTGAACCGCAATTCCTCTGCTAGCCAAGGCTACCTAGTTCTCTTGGGGGAAGGAAACAAAAGTGTCAGTGGCGATCATTTAATTTTTTGCAAAAATCACACGCTTCAATTCGTGACGATAACGAAACAAGGCGCGTAGAATCAGTGCGCCAATTAGCATTTGGGACGCTGCAAAAATGCATCCAGCTAGCGGAAGAATAATTGAGGGGGTCACAGGAACCAAGAGCAAACTAAGGAAAGCGACGACCACTAGCCGTGCTTGTAGGCGTAAATGCTGTGGCAAAATCACTTCTTGCATCGTTGGAATACGTTGCGGCGTAGGAATCTGGCGCCGTAAATGTAAAAAAACAAGAAAGGGAATAATTTTTCCCAACATCGCATTGACCGGAAAAACCGCCCCGCCCACTAGCCCGAGTACACCTATCCACCAAGGTGAAGCATCGATAAAGAACGCTGGCAAGTAGTCGTGAGGAACCGCTAACATCAAATACAACATGGCACTTGAAAACCAACTTAACACGCAAGCGACCCAGAGCGTCCACGCAGGATCGAAACGCCGCTTTGCTTTCATCACATTTTTAAAGGCAAAGGCTGCTAAACACATCACCACCAAAGCGAGCAAGATTGTCCAATACGGTATCCCATCTTGCGAATCAAAAAGCGTCATTAACATCAACAGTAGCCACAACACGACAGGAACTGATTGATGCCATCTGGCAGATGGTTTGGGACTCTGCCAAAACATAGGAACGACGGTCGAGGCAATACCAGAAACCAACGCAGCCACCCAGCCTAGACCTGCCCATGCCACATGTCGTGTTAGTACAGCAGTCAGATTGATTTCCCAAGCGCCAGCAAATCCACCGGCCAATGCCACACCCAATCCGAGCACCATAAGAAGAGGCAAGGCAATCCAACGCAAGGTCAACAAACTTGCATCGTGATGAGTCGGGAGAACCATGCGCCATGCTGCTAAGGCGAGCGCGCAAACGACAGCACCGTATATGAGAATCGCCATCAACATCGCGAGGATAAACGCTATGCGATTCCCATATAAAAAACCAAATGTAAGTGATAGCGATACACCAAAAGAGGCAAGCGCCACAAACGGGCTGATTTTTTTTGCGCCAGGCACAGCTTGCCCAGCGACCACGGGGAATAGTTGAAACAACGCGCCGATCATGATCGGCGCCAACATCCCCAATGCCAGCACGTGGGTCACCGCTAACAGCAAGGGAGCGAAGCGGTTCGGCACACCTTCAGCAGGGCCAAATGCAAGAAGAAGCCCTGCGACGGCTCCTATCCATGGCGCGGGAAGTAGGCAACCAAAAATAGTCGCTGGCGACGGCGCCAGCTCGTAGCTGAGAATTTTATTAGCCACAACAATACATAGAGGCTATGTCACTGCTTTTGCGTTTGTACTCTCACCTGTTCCTGCACATGAGCATGCACCACCGCAGCCGCCCATCCCCAACAGAGACGCTAAATTTGGAATGCTTCCACCGCACATAGGGTAGAGAATATTTTCCTCTTTCACATTGTGCTGTTGTATCAATACATTGAGAGTATCGATTGTCGCTAAGGCCGCAGCGATCTCTTTGCTATCAATTTGCGCCATGGCCTGATCGCGCAGTTGGCGTATCTCTGCGTGTTCACCGCGCATCACCATCGTCGGTCCATTTGTCATGCCTGTGGCTTTTTCGAAGGCCGGAAATAGGCGCTCCTCTTCAAGATGGAAGTGATGTTCTAACTGCTCATCAAACAGGCGAAAATTCCTACCTGCAGACGCCATATCAGCTTTATGCAAAGCTGCTTCTACGCGGTTCAATTGATCGTCGCATTCCACATGCTGCTTTACCAAATTCATCATTGCTTGAGACATTTCCATCACACTTTCTAATTTATTGCACCAAAGGCGTATCCGCCCCTTCAAGTTCAATGCCGCTAATCTTGGCTTGCCCCACCATCAGTTGCAAATACTGACGCATGGCGTGATCGTGACTAGCTCTTTGCATGGCATCAGCGATCTTGCTTTCTACCTGTTCGAACGGCAGTAACTGTCCCGCCAGTTTGCGGCCTAACTGCACGATATGCAGGCCAAAACGTGTTTCAACTAAGCGTGGCACGATCTTGTGTTCTTCCGCATTGAAAATCACTTTTTCAAATTCGGGAACTGTGTCGCCGCGTGTCAGTTGACCTAGATTGCCACCTACTTCACTCGATGGGCAATTTGAATTCGCTTTTGCCATTGCGGTGAAATTGGCTGGACTATCGAGCAAGTCTTGCAACACGATTTCTGCGTGTTTGCGCAGATTATCTAAATCTAAGGCGGCGGTGACTTGAAATAAAATGTGATTTACTTCGACCAATTCACCGACCGTAAAGCGCTGCGGATGGGTCTGATAATGACGCAAACATTCTTCGGAACTCGGCTGCGGAACGACAACTTCACGTACCAACAAGGCTTCGATTTTATCCTCATCATTGCCAGTTAAGCCTAATTCATTCGCCTTATCGAGCAAGACCCGGCGCAAGACCAAAGCGGTCATTGCGCTCTTCATCGGATCAGCAGCACCTTGATGCTCTGGCAGTTCTTTTTCCATCTCAGCATCGCTGAGTTCGTAACCATTAACTATGACGGGCATGATTGCCTCCTGTTGAGATTCATTCGCCGCAGAGGTATAGAAATTGAGTGAATTTCTATACCTCTGTACTTCAAAGTTTTATCTAGGACGTACTAATTGCCATGCACGACTCAAGTAGCCGACTGATGCGAAGCCACTCCACACATGCACCAAGCGGGTGAACGGGAAGATCACGAACAAGCTTAAGCCCATAAATAAGTGCGCCTTGAACATGAATGGTGCAGTCACGATGTAACTGGCAGCATCACCTTTGAAAGTCACGATGTGCTGTGCCCAGGTCATCAACAACACCATCATGTGTCCATCTCGATGATGCAAAGATTCAAAGATCGTAGACAAACCTAAGCCTAAGGTAATGAAGATCCACAACAACAAGACCTTATCGCCAGTTTTCGTCACGGCTGAGATACGTGCGTCGGTAAAACGACGATGCATTAAAATCAGCAAACCGACCATGCACAAAGTGCCAAACACGCCACCCATGACGATCGCGATCATTTGCTTAAAGCCGTGTGAAATTCCCAAGGTATCCCATACAATCACCGGCGTCAGCAAACCGACCATGTGACCGAAGAATAGGCCAAGTACCCCGATGTGGAACAAGATATTACCCACACGCAAATTACCGGCATGCAGCATCTGGGAAGAATCACTCTTCCACGTATATTGTTCGCGCTCGAAGCGTGCCAAGCTACCGAATAAGAAAATCGCTAAGGCGATGTAGGGATAGATCCCATAAATAAATTGATGTAAGTAGTCCATCATAAACTCCTAAAATAATGTAGCCTTGAATACCATCTTGCATGCGACGAAGATTCCTTTGTCTGATGTTGTCGTTCCTGCGTAGACAGGAACCCAGTGTCTTTCGTCCATCAACCGATCGTGTCTAAAGTCACTGGATTCCCGCCTTCGCGGGAATGACGACCATGTCAGATTCGTAGCTCTGTTTCCGTCGCCTTAGCCTGACGTGGATAAAAATTAATCGCCTGCGCACCACCAGATGCCCCACTCGATGAGCAAGATAAACCTGGCTTCAACAAAGGCTCAACACCATCCGCACCCGGGCCAAAGGTTTCCATCGCATCATCCATATCCTGTACTGGCGGCTCGCCCTGCTCTTGCGGAACCACATCGGTAAATGAAGTCAGCAATAAAAACGCATTCGCATACGGACTGTCTTTGCGTTGCAAACGAATGCCAATCGCGGCTAACACGTGGATTGCTTCACCCAATAATTTCTCTGCGGTTTCTGCATCGACCAAGCTTAAAAATTCTAAGAATAGCGGTACATAATCCGGCAATTCGCTCGCTTCTGGCTCAAAACCATAACGACGATATTCCGAAATCAAATCCACCATCGCCTGACCACGATCACGGCTTTCACCATGGATATGTTCGAACAAGTGCAAGGCTACCGAAGGCGTACGATCGAAAGTGCCTACATAGTTTTCTTGCACGCTGATTAGATCACTCTCTTGCAGATAATTGAGCAAAGGCTGCAAGGCATCCGAAGTGTCTTGATCGCCAGCAAGCTCAGCACGAATCTCAGGCAAAGCCGCGATCAAATCTGCCTGCGGGTAACTGAGTAGTGCGGATAAAATGCGATAAATTTGCATACGATTTCCTTTATTCTTTGTGGCTGGTTTTGTGGTTTGAAGTCTCCTCCCCCTATCAATTACATGGGGGGAGGGTTGGGGTGGGGATGGGTTTTGGTGGAATAATTAACGTACAAATTTCCCGACTAAAAACCCATCCCCATCCCAGCCTTCCCCTTGAAGGGGAAGGAGCGAGCCCCCTAAACTTATTCCGTCGTCGACATTTTCTTCCGCGACTTCGGCATATCCACAAAAATCACACTACCCTGCGGCTTCTTGCCAAACAGCGCACCGTCAGAAGTACCGCCAGAGCAACCATTACCAAACGTAAATCCGCAACTACCTTTTTCGTTGAAGCTGTCTTCCACCATCTCTTTATGCGAAGAAGGAATCACGAAACGATCTTCGTAGTTTGCTATCGCCATGGTTTGATACATGTCTTCGACTTGTGCTGCTGTCAAACCGACTTGTTTCAACACTTCATGATCAAGTTCGCCATGCACTACTTCAGAACGCTTGTAAGCACGCATTGCTAGCATTCTTTCAAGTGCTTTCAAAACTGGCTCTTCTTTACCAGCAGTCAAAAGATTCGCTAAGTAACGCACAGGAATACGCAAAGACTTCACATCAGGAATAATGCCGTTCATGCCCATGTGACCAGCTTCTGCTGCCTTTTGAATTGGAGACAGAGGTGGTACATACCAAACCATAGGCAAGGTGCGATATTCTGGATGCAATGGGAAAGCAATCTTCCACTCCATCGCCATTTTGTAGACTGGCGATTTTTGAGCAGAGTCTATCCAGCTCTCAGGAATGCCATGCTTGCGCGCTTCAGCAATCACTGCTGGATCGTGCGGATCCAAGAAGCAATCTAATTGCGCCTGATACAAATCTTGCTCGTTCGGCGTCGATGCCGCGGCTTCGATTTTATCTGCGTCATACAGTAGAACACCGAGGTAACGAATACGACCTACGCAAGTTTCGGAACAGACAGTTGGCTGACCTGCTTCAATACGTGGATAGCAGAATGTGCATTTCTCTGCTTTGCCTGAACTCCAGTTGTAGTAAATCTTTTTGTAAGGGCAACCAGAGATACACATGCGCCAGCCACGGCACTTATCTTGATCGACCAAAACGATGCCGTCATCTTCCCGTTTGTAGATCGAGCCGGATGGGCAAGATGCTACGCAGGCTGGATTCAAACAGTGTTCGCACAGACGTGGCAAGTACATCATGAAAGTCGATTCGAAAGTGCTATACATTTCTTTTTGTATGCCTTCGAATAATGCGTCACGACTACGTGAGCTAAATTCGCCGCCTAAGTCATCTTCCCAGTTCGGGCCCCAAACAATCTTGTCCATTTTTTTGCCAGTGATGACAGAGATAGGACGTGCCGTCGGTGGCGTCTGTGACAATGGGGCGTTTTGAAGGCGCTCATAGTCAAAGGTGAATGGCTCGTAGTAATCGTCGATCGATGGCAAATTAGGATTGGCAAAAATATTCGCCAAGATGCGCAGCTTACCACCTTGTTTTGGCTCTAATTTACCTGCGTCATTACGATGCCAACCGCCCTTCCACTTGGCTTGATTTTCCCATTCTTTAGGGTAGCCAATACCAGGCTTAGTTTCGACGTTATTAAACCAAGCGTATTCAACGCCATCACGACTAGTCCAGACGTTCTTACAGGTCACGGAACAGGTGTGGCAACCGATACATTTATCTAGGTTCAACACCATGCCTACTTGTGCGCGAATTTTCATGACGCTGCTCCTTCTTCTAACTTGCCTTCTAACCAGTCTACTTTTTTCATCTTACGCAAGACCACAAACTCATCGCGGTTACTACCGACCGTGCCATAGTAGTTAAAGCCGTATGCGAGTTGAGCGTAACCACCAATCATGTGCGTAGGTTTCAATACCGCACGTGTGACCGAGTTATGGATACCGCCGCGCATACCAGAGAGTTCTGCGCCTGGCGTGTTCACGATTTTTTCTTGAGCGTGATACATCAAACACATGCCTTTTGGTACGCGCTGACTGACCACGACCCGCGCTGTCAAAGTACCGTTACTGTTAAACACTTCTACCCAATCGTTATCGACTAATCCTGCTTCTTTGGCTTCAATCTCAGAGACCCATACGTGAGGGCCACCACGTGACAAGGTCAACATACGCAAGTTATCAGAGTAAGTCGAATGAATACCCCACTTTTGATGCGGTGTAATCCAATTCAACACGATCTCTTTTTCACCGTTAGATGATTTGTTCAACATCGGCGCAACGGTCTTGGTATCAATCGCTGGCTTGTACACACACAAACCTTCGCCAAAATCAAGCATCCAGCGGTGATCTTGGTAAAACTGTTGGCGACCGGTCAATGTGCGCCAAGGAATATATTCATGCACGTTGGTATAACCGGCGTTGTAGCTGACTTCTTCCGATTCCAAACCAGACCAGGTTGGTGCAGAAATAATCTTACGCGGTTGTGCCTGCACATCACGGAAACGGATTTTGTCATGCTCACGACCAACAGCTAGGTGCGTGTGATCGCGACCCGTGATTTTACCTAACGCTTCCCACGCTTTGACCGACACATGACCATTTGTTTCAGGTGCAAACGTCAATATCATCTCACAGCCATCAATCGCGCTTTCCAGACGTGGGCGTCCTTTGCTGACACCCTCTTCCGTTACTAACTTGGTGATGCCACCAATTTCCTTGACTTCGTGCTCGGTATTCCAGTTAATTCCTTTACCACCGTTGCCCAATTTGTCGAGCAAAGGTCCGATCGACGTGAACTTCTTAAAGATGTCTTTGTAGTTACGTTCCACCACGATCATATTTGGCGCTGTCTTACCAGGAATCAAATCGCATTCGCCTTTTTTCCAATCTTTAGGCTCAAATGCTTGGCCTAGTTCGCCCGGCGTATCGTGCATCAATGGTTGCAAGACGATGTCTTTGCGTGTGCCCAGATACTCACCACCGATTTCAGTAAATTTCTTAGCGATACCTTTGTAGATTTCCCAGTCAGTTTTGCTTTCCCACAATGGCTGCACCGCTTCACTCAATGGGTGAATGAAAGGATGCATGTCGGAGGTATTCAAATCATCTTTCTCGTACCAAGTCGCGGTCGGCAGAACAATATCGCCGTACAAGCAAGTCGTGCTCATACGGAAATCCAATACCACCAGCAAATCGAGTTTGCCTTCAGCTGCCACCGGACGGAACTTCACTTCCGATGGTTTGACCGCATCATAAGGATCATCAAACAAGGCATTTTGCGTACCCAATAAATACTTCAAGAAGTACTCGTGACCTTTGCCTGAACTACCTAAGATATTCGAACGCCACACAAACATATTGCGCGGGAAATTTTTTGGATTATCGGGATCATCGCAACTCATGTTCAGCGTACCTGCTTTGAGACCTTTGGTCAGATACTCAACTGGCTCGACACCAGCCTTGGCCGCCGCATCGCAAATATCCAGAGGATTAGTCTCCAGCTGCGGTGCTGATGGCAACCAGCCCAGACGTTCAGACTTGGCGTTCATATCGATCATGCTCATGTGGCTAATCTTGGACTTATCTGCGGTCGGTGCCAGAATTTCATCCATCGCCAATTTCTCATGACGCCATTGGCTAGTGTGTGCATAGAAGAAGCTGGTACCGTTCATCTGGCGTGCAGGACGTACCCAATCACTAGCAAATGCCAATGGTGCCCAGCCAAATTGTGGACGCAGTTTTTCTTGACCCACATAATGTGCCCAACCACCGCCAGATTTGCCGATGCAACCGCACATCATCAGCATGTTGATAATGCCGCGATAAATCATATCGTTGTGGTACCAGTGATTTAGAGCAGCACCAACGATCACCATGCTCTTACCTTCGGTGTCATGCGCATTCTGTGCGAACTCACGCGCCACCTGGATCACCAGATCACGTTTGACCGCCGTATGCTTCTCTTGCCATGCTGGTGTGTATGGCACGTCATCATCATAAGACGTAGCAACGGCGCCACCTAATCCTTGATCAACACCGTAGTTCGCCATTGACAAGTCGTAGACCGTGGCGACTAAGGCGACGCTACCGTCAGCCAGCGTGACACGTTTTGCGGGCAAATTACGCTGCAACATATCATTGGCATCAGCACCACCAAAGTAGCTAAAACCGACACTGACGATCTCATCGTGTTTGCCGATCAAGCTTAATTGCGGGTCAATTTCGCGACCGGAACCGCCATCCTTGGCTTCCAGATTCCAACGACCAACTTTCGCACCGTCATCAAACTTGCCTTCACCCCAACGGTAACCAATAGAACCATTGGGTGAAACGATAGTGCCTGTTGTCTCATCAATCGCCAACGTCTTCCAGTCGCCATTATTCGCTTCATCCAAGCCGCCTGGCATCTGTGACGCGCGCAGCATTTGATCCGGCACATAACAACCATTACGCTCAACCAAGCGCACCAACATTGGCATATCGGTATATTGCTTAACATAGCGACGGAAATAAGCTGATTTATTCTCTAAATGGAATTCCTTCAGGATCACGTGACCCATCGCCATCGCGAGTGCGGCATCCGTACCCTGCTTAGGCGCCATCCAGATATCACCAAATTTGACCATCTCGCCGAAATCGCTAGAGACAGCCACCGTTTTGGTTCCCTTATAACGCACTTCCGTGTAGAAATGGGCATCTGGTGTCCGTGTTTGCGGCACGTTGGAACCCCAGACCATTAAATAGGTAGAGTTATACCAGTCCGCTGATTCAGGTACGTCTGTTTGTTCTCCCCAGACCTGCGGGCTAGACGGCGGCAAATCACAATACCAATCGTAGAAAGAAAGTGGCACGCCACCAATCAAAGACAAGTAACGCGAACCTGCCGCGTAGGACACCATCGACATCGCAGGAATCGGCGAAAAACCCACCACGCGGTCAGGGCCAAATTTCTTGATGGTGAAGGCGTTCGATGCCGCAATAATTTCTTGCGCCGTATCCCAATCGGCACGCACAAAACCACCCAAACCACGCACAGATTTATAGCGTGTCGCTTTTTCTGGATTTTGACTAATGGCTTCCCATGCTTGGATCGGGTCCATAGTCTTACGTGCCTCTTGCCACATTTCCATCAAGCGACCACGTATCATAGGATATTTGACGCGCTGGGCAGAGTACACATACCAGCTATACGAAGCACCACGTGGACAACCGCGTGGCTCATGATTCGGCAAATCAGGACGGGTACGTGGGTAATCAGTTTGCTGGGTTTCCCAAGTAATCAATCCATTCTTGACATACACCTTCCAAGAACAAGAACCGGTACAGTTCACACCATGGGTAGAACGCACGATCTTGTCATGCTGCCAGCGGCTGCGATACGCATTCTCCCACTGTCTATCCTCATCCACCACCGCACCATGCCCATCAGAATAGGTGGACTTCACCTTAGACATGAACTTCAATCTATCCAGAAAATGACTCATCTCAAGCTCCTTAATATGCGAGCGGTGAACCTGATGTTCACGCCACTTTGACATGATCAAATTTTAGTTATATATATGTATTACGCCCATTCTTCGGAGCGGTGCCTAAAAGCAGGCGTTGGCACTAGACTGAGATAGTTCTTTAGAACTAGGTCGATTTTCTCGATCGTTTGAAGATTGAATTGACTCAAGCTTGTAGAAAGTAGGTGAAGAAATATCGACAAGATGTTGAGTTCTTCATTCCCGCCTCGATAATAAAAAAGACTCATTTTCATGAGCCTCCAGTTAACAAAAATCACTATTTAATCGCAAAAAATAGTATTGGAAGTGCAAGCAATGAAGCCCTACCCCTTCCTCTATACAGACCATTCACGTTGTCAAGTTTGTTCATTTTCTAGTTCACTTAAACGATACACTTCAAGCAGGCCTTGATTGACCACTCGTGCTATGAGCGCTCGCTCCTCAGGCTGCGCATCGACATGAAATCGTTTACGTGCGCCCTCTTGATTTAAAATCAAATGTACCGTGGCCGTTATGCCAGCCTGCGCCAGGCAAGCTTTCACGCAGGCTAGTGCGCAGCCATCTAAAGCTAAAATGGGACGGCCAGATTGTGCAAGTTTTTGCAACGATGGCACACCACCGCCCACCCCGCTAATACAAGACATTTGCGCCCGCCCGGCTCTGTCCAATTCCAATGCACAGTCGTTAGCCAGTTGGGCGACACTGGAGCATCCTGAGCATGAATATACCAGTGGTAGTTGTTCTAACATATGATGATCCTCACCGACAAATGCTATACAAAGCTGCAAACAACTATACTGATCCCGTATTCAAACCCGAATTCAGTTTTTCTGCGAGCAGATTCAACCAAGCTGGACGTTCACTCGCATCGATCCAATATTTCACCGCAATGCCGAGCTCTGTATCGCCTTCGATTTTTAAGCGACGGCGAAAGAATAAAGTGTCGGCGTCTTCCAAGGCAGTTGCCAGCCTCAAAAAATCCATAGCACAGGCGCTCAGACTGACGTCGGTAGTTTGATGTTGGATGGCTTTAAAACGACCATGATCACAACGAAAGCAAAGGCATAGGCCGAGATCTTCGACGTAGATTCGAAAAGTTTTGTCGTATAAATTTTCTGGTGCGACGAGCCAGCTGCGTTGTCGCGCCAGCGCCAAAATCAACATTAAAGGTGCGCTGGCAACAGGTGAAGGCAAGTGTCGGCCGATTTGGCCAAAGACACGGGGAAAACGAAAATCAGTGAGGTTCATCATAGAATAAATTTAGTTTGCATGAATTGGAATCGTTTGCCATTGCATGCCTGAACTACCGTTCCAATAACCATTGCAGCGCTCAGATTGCGGCGGCAAAAATGCAGGTTCAATCACCGCTGCTTGTTCGCGGCGGCGTGCGGTATCAAAGGCGTGGACGATTTGTTCCATATAGTTGGACTGCACTTGCAGACGCAAGATATCGACTTGCAAGTTTTTGAGGGCAGGAATTTGTGCACTCAAATCCAAGCAATTCGCGCTTTGGGTTTGTATGCCGTTAATGGTCAGAAAATCGCTGTGCTCGCGGGTTTGTAATGCCAATCCATCGGGATAATGTTCACAGCGAAACTCGCAATTGTCTTTGCGCAGGCGATGATGGCGTGCAGTGAAGCATCGAGAAGAGAAGGCGAGCGCCATGCGTCCCCATACTTGCACTTCGGTTTCTAAACCAACTGGCCGTTGCGCCTGCAATACCGCCAAATCCGCACCACTTAATTCTATTGGCGGGGTAAAGCGCATCGCGCCCAATTCACGCAACCAATTCAAGGTGCCAGTGTGATATACATTTAAATGTGGTCCCGCGACAAAGGGCCGTCCTTGCATTGCACGTACGGCGCTAAAATCATTCGCTTCGATCAGAAAATCTTCCGCAACCGCCGCATCAATCAATTTATGCATGGCTCGTCGATCAGCTTCGTTATCAATCAAAGTTAAGCTTGAAAGCACCACTTGTTTACCCGTATCGCGACAAGCTTTCGCCAAACCAATCCAATCCGGCAAACGCATCACATGCCGACGCGAACAAACAACTTCGCCCAGATAAATAATATCTACAGGCCAGTTCATCGCCTCTACATAAAATTGCATCGTGCTTTCTTTAGACCAGTAATAAGACAGTGGTGCGAGGGATAGTTTCATAAGGTCTTTAAGTTTATATTTTCAAACAAACAGTAGAACGACGACTAGTGAATCCAATACGCCATAATCGTGCTCAGGAATTCGACTCTATGGATGCAGGGCTAGGCGCCAAGCACTGCGATGCGTCAGTATTGCGAGCATAGTCAACGCCGTAATCCGCCCTGTGATTGAATTTGCAAACTACGCTCATTTCCAGGGACGTTCGAATGCTCCTTGCGTCACCTGCGCTCCCTCAGCATGTTTCGCCAAGGTCGCATTCCAATCCGGCCTCGCTGTATATCGCTCAGGATCACGTTCAGCTGAATCCAGCGCTGCGCGCAAAGTCCCAACCACTTGTGACACATAATTTGGACTACGTTGACGACCTTCAATCTTGATCGCTTTCACGCCCATTTTGAGTAACTGCGGCAGCAAGCCGATGGCATTCAAACTGGTCGGTTCTTCTAAGGCGTAATCGACTTGCCCTTCGACTTCAAAACGACCTTTGCACAGCGTCGGATAACCAGCCGCTTCATTCGGTGCATAGCGGTCGATTAAGGTGCCGCTCAAACGCGCGGATAAGACCTTGTCTTTTTCTTCCCAGCTAACAGCATGACCAGGCGAGCATACGCCTTTGTTATTCGGTGAATCACCCGTGACATAACTCGATAACAAGCAACGTCCTTCAGCCATCACACATAAGCTACCGAAACCAAACACTTCAATTTCAACTTCGGTCTGACGAATGATTTTTTCAATTTCAGTCAGTGTTAATACGCGTGGCAAAACAGCGCGACGTATGCCAAATTGTTCGCGCATCAATTCGATTGCATCGACCGTGGTGGATGAACTTTGCACAGACAAATGCAAACGCACATCAGGATAACGATGACGTGCGTAAGCCATTAAACCAGGATCCGCCAAAATAATCGCGTCAGCACCTAGCAGTACTGCGGTATCGATGGCAGCGCGCCATTCGTGCGCCATTTGCGCTTGCGGGTAAGTATTGATCGCGAACAGAACTTGTTTGCCGCGGTGGTGGGCATATTCCACGCCAAGCCGAATGTCGGCATCGGTAAAATTGAGACCACCAAAATTACGTGCATTGGTGGCATTGCGTAAGCCTAGATAAACGGCATCAGCGCCTTTGTCGATGGCTGCTTTGAGTGCAACTAAGCTGCCGGCAGGCGCTACGAGATCGATTGTTTTCATGCGCAAGATGGTAGCGATACGCTGTAGGCGTGTCTTTGTCTTAGGTCAATGAAATCATGGATGCACCAAACAGTAACAAAGGTTGGCAGGTGCAACCTACTTCATGCACTATGAAGTTCTGTTACTAGATATCTAGTAATGCCGCAAAAACATAATTCAAAAATCTTGAACATCAAACTTAGCCAACCACAAGTGTGTCGTCAACGACTACCTAGATGAAATTCATTACTCCCACCGATCTGAAGATCGTCAACACCAAGCATTGAAAACCATCGCAATCATAAACAATGGTCTAAGTATCGAGCGGTTTATCAATCTGCATACGATACAAAGTAGCGATCAAATCCGTTTGTGTAATCACACCTTGCAACTCGCCACTCGAATTCAAAATCGGAACAGAATGCAGACCAAGATCGGTAAAAAGCGCCACCAGTTCAAGGATATCGGAATCGTCTACTTTAGCCTGGACTGAAGTGTTCATGATATGACCTGCAACTTCATATCTACTACCAGTCAAACGATGTGCATTCTCCAGCAATTGCCGCAAACGCAGGTCAAAATCATGGTAAACATCAAGACCCGCATTTTTTAAGAAATCAATGAGGCTTATTGTTCCAATCACTTTTCTTTGATCGTCAATGACTGGCAGTGTTTTGACTTTATGGGTTCGTAATAATTGCCAACACTCTTCGAGCCTCGTTTCAAACTTAACTGTGACGACATGGCGTGACATGATTTCACTACACCGAATCACTCCGTGTCGCCGACGTTGCACTTGTATCTCGGTATTCGTAATCAATGTTTGTAAATCAGTTCGACTAATATCGAGTAATTTTCCGTGCTTAGCCAAGATAACATCGAGATCAGCGCTGGTAACACCTAATCTAGCGCTTATTTGCGGATCGCCTGTTCGATGCAAATTCTCGCTTAACCTTGCAGATTGCGGGTAATTCACCTTTCGCAAATGGTGAAATCCTGCCGCAATGATGACCAAACATGTCGACTGCAGCACAACGACTCCCAACACAAAATACCATTCAAGGTGCTCTATTTGTGTCCCACCAAGCACTGCCAAAAGTGAAACCGCTCCGCCTGGTGGATGTAGGCTACTAGTAGCAAACATTACCAAGATCGAAAGCCCAACAGCCAGCGAAGCGACAAACGGATGATGACCGAGCAAGGTCGCACACCCAACACCGATACTTGCGGATATAAAATTGCCAAAGCATACCGACCATGGTTGCGCTAGAGGGCTAGATGGTAGAGCAAATATTAGTATAGAAGTGGCTCCCATTGGCGCTACCAATAGAGGAATCGATCCATAACTGCCCCAAATGAGAAAGCTCGATACACTCGCGAATAACAAGCTCGACAAAGCACCTGCTGCAATGAGAAAACGATCCTTGTATCCCAGCTTGTTTGCTAGGGGCAAGAATCGTCCAAATGTTGCTTTAACATCAGAGAGATAGAAGCTTTTATTCACTAGAGAATCACAAGATTTTGGCATCAGTACGTCAACTGGAAAGAAACTTAATATTCCACTGGTTTCGCCTTATCTCCAAGTCGCTTCCTTGCCTTAGATCAATAAAATCAAACGTCGAATAAGTCTTATTTCGTTTTTTTATGCTCGCGTGGCGATCGCAATTGGGATCGCAACGGCTAGTAAATCATTCTCTCTCCGTTCTTATGACAAGCTTTCTTGATGAGAGTAAAGCTTTTACCTCTCTTATCTTGCAGTCATACGTGCAAGCCACTAGAGTTCGTTTTTTTTACATTCAAGTTTGTGCAATGAGCGACTTGATTGCATTTGCTTTTATCTTTCCCAAACTTATATATGAAATCAAGAATTGCCATCACCGCACTCAATACCATTTCTGCGCTTGGATCAAATCCAGAGGAAATTTGGCGTCATTATCAAAATTCACAAACTCATATTCAAAAGAAGTTAATCAACGGTGAAACACAATTCGTGGCTAGTATTCCTGATGATTTACAAACGCAACTACAATCAATTCGTACAGAAAATACACAGTACCAACATCTTGATGCGAGTGTTATCAATGCCATGTGGGTCGCACGTCAGGCAATAGAGCAAGCGAAGTGGGGAAATGATCGCCAATTCGGCGTCTTTCTCGGCTCATCAAGAGGAGCGACACAACAATTGGAGACATATCACAGGACATTTTTAGACGGAGGGACTGTTTCTCCTCATACCTCACCAACGACCACGCTAGGCAATCTAGCTAGTTCAGTTGCCAGAGATCTTAAAGCAACGGGACCTAGCACTTCGTTATCGGTCACCTGCTCCACCTCTCTGCATGCCATATTGAATGCGGTCGCGTGGCTGCGTTCTGGCATGGAGACCCGATTTCTTGCGGGCGGTAGCGAAGCTGCACTCACGTCGTTTACTTTGCATCAGATGCAAGCTTTGAAGATTTATGCGAAGGATGATGCGGAATATCCGTGCCGCGCCTTGGATCTGACAAAAACGTATAACAGCATGGTGTTAGGTGAAGCTGCGGGTGTCGCCTGCTTAGACATTAACCCAGAAGCGATTGCGATAGCGTACATTGATGAAGTCGGTTACGCAACCGATGATGCGTTCACTAGCACTGGCATGTCTGAGGCCGCAATTTGCTTTCAAAAATCGATGCGAATGGCAATCGGAGATACAGATCCTAGCGAGATAGATGTCATCGTGATGCATGCGCCAGGAACAATCAAAGGCGATCTCTACGAGTGGCAAGCGATTCAACAAGTTTTCTCACACGAGAAACCAATGTGCACGACAAATAAGTGGAAAATTGGGCATACCCTTGGTGCCTCGGGCATACTAAGTTTGCATATGGCTGTACTCATGCTCCAGCATCAACATTTTATACCTGTGCCATATATTCCGATACCAACACCTCGCAAACACATTCGAAAAGTTCTGGTGAATGCGGTTGGTTTTGGCGGGAATGCGGTCAGTATTTTGCTATCGCGTTAGTCGCCTCAAAGTGTAGCTGAGGAAGGTCAAACAAAGGTCAATCGTCAGCTTAGCTACGTACCAAGCGACGCGCCATTCCAGATGATGTCCAGAGTTGATTGTTGGCATCGACGATCAATGCATCCACATCGCTCATCTGCTGAAGTCTGGTGCGACCAGATTGTGCGCCGGCCACCATAATGGCCGCCCCCAGACCATTAATCGCTTCGAGATTATCGCTAATTAATGTTACGCCATGCGGCCCTTTGGTCGGGTAACCTGTTTTGGGATCAAGTATGTGATGCAAGCGTTGTCCCTCGTGCATGACATATCGTTCGTAGTCGCCTGACGAAGCAACAAAACCTTTGTTCAATGCCACCACGCCGAGTAACTGATCAGGTTGACGCGGATCACGCAAACCAACTCGCCAATCTCGTCCATTCAGTTGGCCGTTCACCAGCACATCTCCACCACCATTGATCATGGCATTGACCACACCATGTGCGAGAAGTTGACGCATGCCCGCCTTCATAATCGGTAATTTGGCGATACCTCCCAAATCGAGCCGCATACCTCGTTGACTAAGGAAAGCAGTTCTTTTACGAGCGTTAAGAATTAAGCCCTTGGCGCCAATTAGCGGCAATTGTGACGCAATTTGCTGGGCACTAGCGATGGAAGGAGACGCCGCATCAAAGTTCCAATCACGTAACGCACCAACGGTAACGTCAAAGGCTCCCTTACTCATTTTCGTGACACGCTGTGCCATCTCAAGTACTTCCAATAATTCAGCCGATACCTGCACCGCTTGCAAGCCTGCAGCCAAATTAATGGCGTTAAGCTCGCTATCACTGCGGTAGCGGCTCATCATATCAGCGAGCCGTGCCATTTCGCTCAAAGCTGCAACCGCAGCAGTTTTCATCAAACTTGCATCTGCACCTTGCAAAGTCAGATCAAGGCGGGTGCCCATCATTGTTTTGGAAAATTGGTGTATATCAGATTTTGCCTGCACCGGAGCAATCAACAAACCACAAGCAAACAAAGGAAGACCGATCGCCAGTTGGCGGCGTTTAGGCGATGCTAGTTTGGCAGATAAAGTAGTCATGAATTGAAATCTTCTTCACAAAGAGAGGGCAAACTTCTCACAAAACTATTTCAGTTATGTGCGCTGACTCAAGCACTAGGTGTGCAGCAAATTTTCACCACACACAACATGCATAAACCCAAAATTACGTCATTTAATTCAACAGAGATCAGCGAGACTGAGCAACCATATAGTCGACCGTTGCTTTCACATCGTCATCGCTCAAATTTGCCGCACCTCCGCGCGCAGGCATCTGCCCTTTCGCACCGGTATATCCTTCTAAAGCATGCTTATACAAGACATCCATTCCCTGGGCAATGCGTGGTGACCAGTCCGCCTTATCACCTGGTTTTGGCGCACCAGCCACATTGGCCGCATGACACATAGAGCAAGTTTTTCCATAAGTCGTTTTACCAATCACATTTTCTGCAGCAGCGGGCGCAGCGGCAGCCACTACAGCGCTAGCGGAAGCAATTGGCGCCTCTGCTTCTTTTTTATTGCAGCCGCTGATTAAAGCCAGACTTGCCAGAGTGAGCGCACTCAACAATTGAGTAGATAATTTCATGTTTTTCCTTGAATGAGTAAGGTATAAAAAAACCAGAGACGAAAGACGGAAGATTGGCGACACGCATGAGCATGATTATATTCAATAACATTCGACAAAAATCGCCCCACCTATTGTAAGTTGCGCTAAAACAAACATGCGTCACAAACAATTATTCTGCCTTTTTTTCTTGACCAGCATCAATTTAATTTTCAAGAAAACCTTGCATCATGGCAACCGTTGTCATATCTAGCATCTATCTAGTATCTATTAACCACGGCCAGCCAATAAGGATCACATCATGAGTCAAGACAAAATCAAAGAAACCGAAGCACCTGCTTTAGGTCGCCGCAGATTTCTCAATACCGCCGCGATTGCAAGCATAGGAACATTGGTCGCATGTAACGAAAAACCTGGTACAGCCGGGGCGATCCCCTCTGCTTCCGCCTCAGCTGGTGGCAGTCATGCAAGTAGCAATGCACCACATTTAAAACCTGGCGAACTAGACACCTATTACGGTCTGTGGAGTGGCGGTCATACTGGCGACATGCGTGTACTGGGCCTTCCTTCTGGTCGCGAGATCCATCGCATTCCCTGCTTCGTACCGGATGCATTGGTTGGTTGGGGTGTTACCAACGAATCTAAAAAGGTCATGGGCACTAAAGCTGACGGTAGCCTAAAGTACACCGTAGCAGATACGCATCATACTCACGCTTCCTACAAAGACGGTAACTACGATGGTCGTTACGCTTGGATCAATGACAAAATCAATAGCCGTATCGCGCGTGTTCGTCTTGATTACTTCGTCTGCGACAAAATCACACAATTGCCGAATGTTCAGGGTTTCCACGGTATTTTCCCAGACAAACGTGATCCGGTTGATGAGAAAATCAACTACACCACCCGTGTTTTCTGCGGCGGTGAATTTGCGACTCCTTTGCCAAATGCAGGTAGTGCAGACAGCAGCAAATATCGCTCTATGTTTAGCTGCGTCGATGCCGAAACGATGGAAGTGCGTTGGCAAGTGCTGATCGACGGCAATTGCGATTTGGTAGCAACTTCCTACGACGGAAAATTAGCCGCGACTAATCAGTACAACACTGAAATGGGTGCACACTATGAAGACATGATGTCGTCCGAACGTGATGCCTGTCTGTTCTATAACGTGGCACGTATTGAAGCAGCGGTCAAAGCAGGAAAATTCAAAACCATTGGCGACTCCAAAGTACCTGTAGTGGATGGCACGCACGAAGCCAACAAAGATCCAAAAACCGCCCTCACCGCTTATGTATCTGTGCCAAAAAATCCGCATGGTGTTAACGCGAGTCCAGATGGAAAATATTTCATTTGTGCAGGCAAACTCTCCCCTACTGGCACTGTCATTGATCTATCCAAAGTGTTGGACTGGTTTGACGGTAAGCTGGAAAAATTAGATGCAGCAATTGTGGCGGAAGTTGAACTCGGTCTGGGTCCTTTGCACACAGCCTTTGATGGTCGCGGCAATGCGTTCACCACTTTGTTCCTTGACAGCCAAGTAGTGAAATGGAATGTCGAAGCTGCGATCAAGTTCCACGCTGGCGACAAGACTGCAAAATATGTCGTGGATCGCCTCGATGTACAGTATCAACCAGGTCACTTGAACGCATCACAATCCGAAACCAAAGCGGCTGACGGTAAATACCTTGCCGTTGGTTGTAAATTCTCCAAAGATCGCTTCTTGCCAGTAGGCCCTTTGCATCCAGAAAATGAGCAAATGATCGACATCTCTGGTGAAAAAATGGTTTTGATGGCAGATCACCCAGTACGCGGCGAGCCACATGATTTCATCATCTTCAAACGTGACTTGGTTCGTCCAAAGCAAGTCTATGATTTGAACGACTTCCCAAATGCTATTAAAGATCCAAAAGAGTCTGGCGTTGTACGTAACGGCAAAAAAGTGACCGTCAAAATGACATCGCAGGCACCAGCATTTAGCCTGCGTGAATTCACCGTTAAGAAAGGTGATGAAGTTACTTTGATTTTGACCAACTTGGACAAAATCGAAGATTTGACACACGGCTTCGCTATTCCCAACCACAACGTCAATTTCATTGTCAATCCACAAGAAACTGCCTCTGTCACGTTCATCGCTGGCAATCCAGGCGTGTACTGGTGTTATTGCACACATTTCTGCCACGCCTTGCATTTGGAAATGCGCACTCGCATGATCGTGGAAGCCTAACCCGGTAGTTGCAGCTCCGGTGGCGTCTGGATTTTTCTGGGCGCCACCATCCCAGTGAGGCATTTTAAAATGTCTCGCCAAGTAGTAATAAGCAAGTAGTAATAAGTAGGAATAAAAATGTCTTTAATGCGTAAAAACTTGGCGACTAGTGTAGATTTCTACCTGGTCGCATTTTTTCTGTTACTGCTAAGCTGCATCATCAATCCGGCGATTGCGCGATCGAGCGCGTATGAAGCGGCTTTGCCAGCAGAACTCAAAACTGCCAAAAACATGTGTGCATTAGTTGCTTGCACCGATGTATTTCCTGGCGCGAAAAGCTTTTCAGAACGCATGGGACAGCCGCCTTACGTAGAAGCCTATGGCGACCCCATCGCTGGCAAAAAAAACTTGCTTGGTTATGTCATGCTCTCAACCGACATTACCGACACCCCAGCCTATTCTGGCAAACCTGTCGTGACACTGATGGGCATGGATCTCAAAGGCCGCTTCGTTGGGATCAAAGTGCTCAAACACTCTGAACCGATTCTTTTGTTGGGCATCCCCGAATCAGCTCTGCTTAATTTCAATAAACAATATCTTGGTAAATCGGTCACCGATAAAATTGAGGTGGGTCAATCCCGCCCTGACGAAGGCGTGTTGGGTGTGGACGCCATCTCTGGCGCGACCGTCACCGTTATCGTGCAAAACCAGGTCATGATGACTTCTGGCATGGCGATCGCCAGACAGACTGGTATCGTCGCACCGACGGTACGTGAACCTGCAAAATATGTGCTTAGCGGCCGCCGTCTAACATGGGCCGAGTTGGTCAAACAAGGCAGTGTACAACGCCTGCTAGTTAAACCAGAACAAGTGGGCTTAGAAAAAAATGTCGTACCTTTTATCGAACTGTGGTTTGGTGATCTGAATCACCCAGATGTTGGCATCAGCCTGTTGGGGGAAAACAGTTTCAATAATTTACGTTCTCAGCTAAAGCCCGACGAACACGCGTTGTTCATCATCCGCACCGATGGCATAGAATCCTTCAAAGGCTCAGGATTTGTGCGTGGTGGCATGTACGACCGAATACAAGTAAAACAAGATGCAGACTCGTATACCTTCCGCGATCTCGATTATCTCAATCTCTATGGCATCGTCGCCGATGGCGCGCCGACTTACAACGAATCCGCCATTTTCATCATTCGCTCCAAAGCGTTTTCAACTGCCTATCCATGGAAATTATCTTTCCTCGGCAATCGGGTTGACCGTGCCACGGGCACACGCAGTTTCGCCAGTTTTGATGCTAAATATTGGTTAGCTGACGAGCTATTACAGGGCGGTAGACCAGTGGTCGAAGAAGCAGCAGCACCCTATGTTCGCATCTGGAAATCACGTGCTATAGAAATAGGCTTGTTTTGTCTCTTATTGATCGTCGTCACCATCGCCTATGCCTGTCGAGAAAAACTGACACGTATGTCGAATCACAAAAACAAATGGCCGGTAAATATTTTCAAATACAGCGCCTGGATCTTGAGTATCACTTTTGTGGGTTTTGGCGTGATGGCACAACCCTCGATTACGCAAGTGCTGACCTGGTTTCACTCGCTATTATTTCAATGGACTTGGTCACTGTTTTTAACCGACCCCTTTATTTTTGTCTTTTGGATTTTCATCATTATCACGGTGTTCTTATTCGGACGCGGCTTGTTCTGCGGCTGGATGTGTCCATTTGGATCGATGTCGGAAGCGATCTACAAAGTCGGCGAAAAAATTGGACTTAAACGTTTTCAAACTCATTTACCCCAAGCCGTACATGACAAGCTAAAGTGGCTCAAATATGGGATCTTTTTTGGACTATTAGCGGTGTCGATGTTTTCCATGGGTTTGGCAGAAAAATTAGCAGAGATTGAACCTTTCAAAACAACTTTCTTAGTCGGCATAACGCATCGTGCCTGGCCTTATGGATTGTTTGTCGCACTCATACTCGGCATCTCTTTATTCATCGAACGGCCTTATTGCAAATACATTTGCCCGCTGGGAGCCGCCTTAGCTATGCCTAGCACTTTCCGCTGGTTTGGTCTGAAACGCAAACAAGACTGCAATAGCTGTAAGGCATGCGCAGTCGGTTGCGGTTCGCTGGCGATTGATAAAGCTGGACGAATTGATCACCGTGAATGTTTGCACTGCTTAGACTGTATGGTGCTTTACACCGACGTCAAAGGCTGCCCGCCGCTATCTAAAGAACGCAAACGACGCGACAGAGAAGGTTTAGAAATTAAAGCCATAGGCAAAGATGGCTACTTCATCCCCATTTATCCGATACCAGCAACTCCGGCATCCGAGGCGATCAAAGCTGGCCTCGATCCGCGTATGCCAACTGACCCCGTGAAGCCCGCATATAAGACGAACGCCACTGGATTGCGCTGGATAATCTTAGAGATTGTCGATCATGTCTGGCCTTGGAGTGCGAAATCCTGGTCATCGCAACGCGGCTTGCAAATCGCTGGCGTCGCGCTAGCGATTGCAGCCAGCCTAGCTTGGATATTAACGGCGATTGGCCAACTCTCATCCGCCGCTATTATCGCCTGGTGGTTCGGCTGGAGTGTGTATGAAGTATTGATCCGTCTATCAGGAAAACGTTATGTCAAGGATGGTCCATGGTGGCAGGACAATTATCGTTACGCCAGTGTGATGGACATGATCAGTTATGTGAGTTTTAAAAATTTACTCATTGGTGCCGCATTATTTTTATCACTAAAAACGCTGGGCTTATTAATCGTATGATGACAGCGATAAAGGGATTGCTACTAGGTTGCATGATGGCTGTTCCCACCTTTGGCGACGCAGCGACCATCTTAGTAAAACCAGGTGAGTCACTACAACAGGCGATTGCGAAAGCGCAAGCTGGTGACACGATAGAAATCACGCGTGGCCGGTATCAAGGTAATTTTTTAATCGATAAAAAACTGACCTTAAGAGGAATCAATCGTCCCACGATTAGCGGCGAAAATCGTGGCGATACTATCCGTATCGTCTCACCCGACGTGGTTATTGAAGGATTGATAGTACGAGACTCCGGCGACAGCCTGAAAGATCAAAATGCAGGTATCTATATTTTTCCCGGCGCGCACCGCACCATCGTCAAAAATTGCGACATCACTTACAACCTGTTTGGTCTGTGGATAGAAAAATCCAACGATGTGTTGATAGAAAACAATTTGATCACGGGCAAGCGCGAATACAATTCATCTCAACGTGGAAATGGCGTACAACTTTACAACACCAAAGGTGCGCGCATCATCGGCAACAACATCAGTTTTGTACGCGATGCCTTGTATGTCGACGTCTCACATCATGCCATTTTTCGCGGCAACAAATTGCATCACAGCCGTTACGGCAGCCACTACATGAATTCTTATTACAACTTATGGGAAGACAACGATAGTTATTTCAATCGGGGTGGTCTGGCATTGATGGAAGTACGTGACCAAGTGGTACGCAATAACCGTACTTGGGGGAACTCTGATCACGGCATCATGTTGCGTACCATGCAGGATTCCTTAGTCGAAAACAACGTCATTGCGGGCAATAGCCGAGGCTTATTTATTTACGATGTTGAGTACGTCAACATTAAAAATAATCTGGTGGTAGATAATCGCGTCGGTGTGCATCTATCAGCGGGCTCTACCCGCAATCAAGTCGAAGGCAATGATTTCATAGGCAATCGTGAGCAGATTCGATATGTGGGTGCGAAAGACGAAAAATGGGGTGTTCAAAGTGGCAATCACTGGAGCAATTATTTAGGCTGGGATAGAAATGCCGATGGGTTCGGTGATGTTTCCTACGAAGCCAATGACATGGTAGACCGCTTAAACTGGCGCTACCCCAGCACCCAGTTATTACTTGCCAGTCCAGCGGTGCAAGCACTGCGCTTGGTATCGCAACAATTTCCTGTATTACGTGTACCGAGCGTGGTCGATCCCAAGCCGCGTATGCAACCAACCAATAAGCAATGGAGGCAATGGCATGGCAAGCACTATCCCGGCCAATAACAGGTCTCACTCTGAAGACAGTGCCATCGAGGTACGTGGTGTCAGCAAACATTATGGCGCCTTACACGCGGTTGATGGCGTTGATTTGACGGTAAAACATGGCGAGATTTTCGGCCTCATCGGTCACAACGGTGCTGGTAAAAGTACCTTGTTCAAAATGATGCTGGGCCTGACGGAACCGAGCGCTGGCGAGATTTTAATTAATGGCACAGCGGTGACAGGTAGCGATTTTCGTCATACCCGTCGTCAGCTCGGTTATCTCCCGGAAAATGTGGTGCTATACGACAATCTCAGCGGCATCGAAACTTTAAAATTCTTTGCCAAACTCAAAGGTGCACCGATAGAACAATGTGCGCCTATGTTAGAACAAGTTGGCTTGGCTCATGCACTCAATCGCCCCTTGCGCGAATATTCCAAGGGAATGCGCCAACGTCTGGGATTTGCGCAAGCTTTGCTCGGCAAGCCACGCGTGCTATTTCTCGACGAACCAACCAATGGCCTTGATCCTCAAGCGATAAGAGACTTTTATATTACGCTGCATAAGTTACGCGATACCGGCGTTACCGTCATTATTACCTCACACATTCTGGCAGAGTTGCAAGAACGGGTGGATCGCCTAGCCATTATGTCGGCGGGAAAAATACAAGCCCTAGGCAGCGTGGCGCAATTACGCGAGCAAATGCAGATGCCACTCGTCATTACTCTCCGTCTTGCAGCAAATGATATTCCGCTAGCTCAAGATGCACTAAGTCAGCTTTCGTATGTGAACTGCGCAGTGAACGGTGATGGCTTAACAGTGAATTGTCCACGTAGCAGCAAGATGGAAGTGATTTCCGTAGTCAGTCGTCTTGGCAGCAAATTGATCGACCTCAACATACAAGAAGCGTCACTGGAAGATGTCTTTTTTGGGTTTTCAGATTAAACCAGGATAAAAGAAACCATGATGGAAATAAATCAAATTTTCACCCTAGCAGCGAAAGAATTTCGTGACCGGATTCGCAATCGTTGGGTACTGGCGGTAGCACTGGTGTTTACCGTATTTTCGCTAGTGATTACCTATCTGGGTGGTGCGCAACAAGGCCAGATAGGCCTTAAATCGATAGAGTTAACCATCACAAGTTTGGTCAGTCTAGTGATTTATTTGATTCCCTTAATTGCCCTACTGCTCGGCTTCGATGCGATTGTCGGCGAACGTGAACGCGGTTCGCTGGATTTGTTATTGTCTTTTCCGATTACCCGTACTGAATTTTTACTCGGTAAATATTTAGGTCTCGCTGGCGCTTTAACACTATCCACCGTCGCAGGATTTTCACTGGTGGCAGCACTGCTATACCAACAATTTAAATGGGCCGGATTATTACATTACCTCGGCTTCATCATCAGCTCCGTACTGCTCGGCCTGGCCTTTCTCAGTCTTGCTATTTTCATGTCAGTGATTGCACGCGAACGTACCCGTGCATCTGGCTTGGCAATCGCACTCTGGTTTTTCTTTGTCTTAGTCTTTGATCTTTTATTACTAGGTGCGCTGGTCGGTACTGGCGGCAGCTATGGTGGGGATATTTTTGCCTACTTACTGTTACTCAATCCGACCGATGTATTTCGTATTCTGAATGTCTTTT
Source organism: Affinundibacterium seohonense (assembly GCF_014284305.1). Taxonomy (GTDB): domain Bacteria; phylum Pseudomonadota; class Gammaproteobacteria; order Burkholderiales; family Burkholderiaceae_D; genus Undibacterium; species Undibacterium seohonense. Next base: position 46,563 of record NZ_JACOFW010000017.1, on the reverse strand, counting down.
CTATGGATGATGTACGCACCCTTTATGGGCTTTCGAGCATCGTTCCCGCTGCCCTCGCCAAACCCTGGCTTATGGGTTCTGTTATGTGTGCCTGGATCGTTGTGCCGCTGGCGTTGGCACGTTGGAGATTTAACTCATGATCATTAATCGTCGACAATTTATCATCAATATGCTCATCACCGCCGTCGCTGGAAGTACCTTGATGGCTTGCGGTCAATCAACGACCAGCAAATCCATCACCCCGGTAGAAATTGATCCGCACACCACCTGCGATCTCGACGGCATGTTACTGGCCGACTACCCAGGCCCGAAAGCACAGATTTTTTATGAGGGCAAAGAGTCACCCACATTTTTTTGCGATACGGTAGAAATGTTTCACACCTTATTGTCACCTGAACAGGTCAAGGCAGTTAGCGCCGCCTATGTACAAGACATGGGCAAAGCGGATTGGGATCAACCGCGTGGCAACTGGATACCTGCAAAAGAGGGATGCTATGTTTTGGGCAGTAAACGACATGGCTCTATGGGCCCCACCATTGCCAGTTTTGCCCAGGAGGCAGATGCAAAAAAATTTATAGGACAATGGGGAGGGAAATTCCTGCGCTATGCAGAAATCAAACCTGACATGGTGGATTTGAGTGGCGGTGCTTTACACGATACGCGGATGTAAATGATGTTACTGCGCATTCCGTCAGCCAAGCTTCTCACTTGGACAACTGGCACATTAATCATCGCGCTTATGCTGACCAAACTGGTTCCATGGCAGCCAACAGTTACGGACGATCAAACCATCACCAGCGGCGACATCTGCATCGTTGCCCCTGCGACGCCATTCGATCCGAATTGGGGTATCAGCCTACTCGCGCCACGTAAGATCCCCGCCGATGCGCGCTGCCCTGTCTGCGGTATGTATCCAGCTCGCACCAGCGAATGGGCCGCGCAAGTAATCTTCAAGAATGGCGATACCCACTTCTTTGATTCGCCATTAACTTTATTTATCTATCTGCTAGACCCGTCAAAATATAGCCGTGGCCGCAATGCTAGTGAAATCGCGGTCAGTTACGTCACTGATACGTCCCAAGGCCAATGGATTAAAACCAGCGAAGCTTTTTTTGTGAGCGGATCGGAGGTAATGGGACCCATGCGCGCTGGCAACTTCCCCGCGTTTTCTCTTATCGAAGACGCACAAGACTTTGCTAAAAAACGCGGCGGGACAGTAATGAAAGCAGATCAAATCAAGTCTCAGTCCCTACAAAATCTTCACCGCTCACGTCAGCATTTGCATCTAAAGGATTAACGCTTGATTGCGACTTTGCATCAGATTTGATAATCAACACAGTTCAATTCAATTATTTGTAACTTACCTACCTCGTCGGCCATGTTGTTTAGCAAAGCAGTAATTTTTTTGATCTCTTTGTAACTCGTTTTGAATAATAAGAATAGGATTAAGCGATACTCACTTGATTCCGCCCAGAGTGTTTAGATTGATAAAGCATTTCATCAGCACACAAAATAAGCTCTTCACCATTTTTACCATGACCGGGATAAATAGCTATGCCTGCGGATAATGTGATTTTTATTTCATTTCCGCCATAATTCACCGTATTTTGTTCCAGTTGCTTACGCCATATCTCGGCTCTTTCGAATGCTTGAGAAGCTGTCATGTTTGGAATAATTGCGATAAATTCTTCTCCGCCATAGCGGCAAATTAAATCGCTTTCACGCGATGTTTGTCGCATGATGTCTGCGAGGGCCTTCAGGACTTGGTCTCCAGCACTATGCCCAAATCGATCATTGATATTCTTAAAATGATCCAAATCCAACATAATCACCGCAAGTGGTCTTTGCTCTCGCTCCGAAAGTGCAATTTCTCGCACAATTGCCGCATCAAGAAACCGTCTATTGTATAAACCGGTCATCGCATCATGTAAGGCTAATTCTTGTAACGCTGTTTTTTCTTCAGCTGCCTCTAACAGTCGGCTTTCCATTTCCTGGTGTGCTTGAAGTAGTTTTTCGTCGTGCAGCTTTCGCAGACTAATATCGCGAGCCACCCCTTGGTACCCATCGATCTCGCCATTTTCTCCATAAATTGGCGATGAAGAAATTTCCATCCATAGTTCACGGCCGTCCTTGCAACGCATCGGCAACTCAAACTTCATCGCCAGGTCCTTGTTACCGGATTTTTCAAGTTCAACCCGCTTGTCTATTTCTTGCTGAAAAATTTTTTGACCACATTCGGTAAATTGCTCACGAATGTCAACACCAATTATTTCACTATTGGAATAACCACGCACTCTTTCATCCGCAGCATTTGTGTATGTGACCTTAAAGAATGAATTGATTTGCCAAACGATGTCAGCCATATTCTCAGCCAACATGCGAAAATTTGCTTCACTTGAACGCAATAATGCATTGTTCTTGCTTATTTCATTATGTTGACGCAGTACAGTGATGTGTGAGCGAACGACAAATCCTGCCAAAAGCAATAAGAGGCAATATCCAATGCTCATATCAATTGCCCGCTTCCTCCATTGTTTTAGAATCGCGAGTTTTTCGAACCCGTAAACAACAGTGAAAGGAAAATCTTCAATCTGATAAATACCAAAAAGACGTTCAAGTCCATCGATGTCAATTGAGGTAGCGATACCTGATTTCGCAAACTTCTCGCTCAAAGAATTCATATCCGCTTCGCTCATCATCCGCTTTTCCAAGTAGGAATGCATCGCCGGTCTGCGAGCCAATAGTAGTTGAGAATTGTCGATCAAAGAAACGGCGTCATAGCTGGCGATATCAAGTGAATCAAGCCAGCGTTGCATTCGTTCAAGCTCAATGACTCCCAACACACCACCCGAAAATTGACCACTGGCGTTAATGAAGTGCCTTGAAATTACGAGCGCTGGTCGACCCGAAGCAGATCTATTACCTGCCACATATTCAACCATGGGCCCTGAACCTTTGAATTTCTTTCGAGCTTCACATAGTTCGGGCTTTGAGCGTATGCCGATATTCTGCCCGGTAGCTGTCGCAATAAATTTACAATCTCGATCAAATAAAACCATACTAAAAAAGTCAGGGACAGTGTCACCCTTCTCCTTTAATAGAGTCGACAAGGTTTTACCTTGGTTAAAACCAGTATCTACAAATACGCCGTCTATGATTTGAATCCTACTAGCGACATCACGTAATACATAGTCAGATGCCAAAATTTGAGTGCGCAAACTTTGTCCGAAAATTTGGCTACGTTGTACTGCCCTGTAGCTTGCCTGCTTCAGAGCTTGATCATAGCCGTCTCTTAATTCAAAGATTAACCATAAGCCCAAAAGTGTAAATATTCCGAACAGTGAGGAAAGTATTTTCAGTAAAGACATTCGGCGCTGCAACGGTGTTAGCGGAATACCTTCATTAGATACTACAGACTTATTGATCATTTAAATAGCGGCAAAATTATTGTGAGCAAAGTCTAAAATCATAACTTAAAACGCAGCAACTTTCATAATGCCAGCAACATCAGGTGACACTTCTTTTATAGCTAAGTCAGTTTTATTTAGACCACACGAATCTTTACATAAGTGAATGCCCCCAAAAACATCGTATTACTTCTAAAAACTAAGACAATAAAACTAGATCTCTTTCACTCCTGAAATTAATGCGCTTTGAATCTTTATGGTTTGGATTACGCTTAACGTCATCAGCGCCTGAAATCATCTTAAATACAGACACTGTTTGCACCAATTCAACAGCCTGAAACTTTAAGGTGCTGGCAGCAGCAGCCATTTCTTCAACTAATGCTGCATTCTGCTGAGTCGCTTCGTCCATTTGGGTGACCGCTTCACCGACTTGAGTAACGCCTAACGCTTGTTCATGACTTGATGCACTAATTTCACTCATGATGTCTTCGACCCGCTTAATCGAGTTCACAATTTCAATCATAGTTATGCCTGCTCGATCAACTAACTCAGTGCCATTACGTACACAACTGACGCTTGTATTAATCAACGATTTAATTTCTTTTGCTGCCTCTGCAGACCTACCTGCCAGAGATCTGACCTCTGAAGCTACAACGGCAAATCCTCTACCTTGCTCGCCTGCTCGAGCAGCTTCTACCGCGGCATTGAGTGCCAAAATATTCGTTTGAAAAGCAATCCCATCAATGACACTAATGATGTCAGCGATCTTCACACTTGACTCGCTAATCTCTCTCATCGTTCCAACAGCTTGTGCCACCACCTCTCCCCCCTGTGACGCCACCAAGCTAGCACTACGAGCAAGCTGATTTGCTTGTTTCGCGTTATCCGCATTTTGTTTAACAGTGGACATCAACTCTTCCATTGATGCTGCGGTCTCCTCCAATGCACTTGCCTGACTTTCCGTGCGAGCAGACAGATCCATATTTCCCTGTGCAATTTCGGCACTTGCGGTAGCAACACTTTCAGAACCCAATCTGACATCAGAAACGACTTTTGATAGACTTAATTGCATCGCTTGTAGATTCGCCATGATACTTGTCTGGTCACCAGGCTTTGCCGTAATCTCAATACTCAGGTCGCCTTCCGCCACGGCCTTTACCATATCCGAAGCCTCTTTTGGTTCGCCCCCAATGGCGTTCATTAAGTTACGAGTAATGAGTACACCTATAATCGTTGCCAGAAATAGCGCTATCGTACCCAAGCCAAGCATTAAGACTCTAGACTCGATATAGGTGTCCTCAGATTGCTCACCTTTTTTTGCAATGGCAGTAAACTGATATTGAATTAGTCTATTTGTTGCTTCTTTATAGATCGCTAGAATTGGCCGTAAATCATTTGCAAGGAAGGCCTTTGCTTCATCATCCCTCGCACTAGTAATTAGTTTTAATAATGCAGTGGTTCCATTCGCATATCTATTACCAGCCTCGCTGACCTGAAGCAACAGCTCCTTACCTTCGTTCGTGAGCGTGACTTTCCCTAACTGTTCTGTGGAAGCTTGTATAAGCTGACGTGCGTTCTCAATGGTATCTAGCTGCTTCTGCTGGTCTACTTTGTCATGATTAAGCATCATGTTACGAAGCGCAATCGCAATAACATCAACTTGTCTTAGCGTCTCGGTCGAGAGCTGAGTCGCTGGAACTTTGTCGCCAATAATGTCTTTGACGTTATCGTTCACACTCGAAAGGTTATATAAACCAATACCAACAATCAACATCAATAAAAATCCAATCACACCAAACCCACCAAACAGTTTGGTAGATATTTTTAAGTCATTCATCTTATTTCTCTCATGAAGTCAATCGCAAAAACATTCCCATCAGGCAATGTTGCGCTTTTAAGCGTCGAGAAAAAAGAGTGAATTAACAATAATTAACAATAACGGATTCAAAATCTAGTTTGCTTGACTGCGGTCAATCTGGAGACCATTAATAAATCCATAATATCGACGAAGGCCTTGCTCACTTAGAATGAAATTAATAGGTTCCTCCCTGAGAACACTCTAGACTTGAAGCACAACGTATCCACACCAACAATTCAACACTCTTTCTCGAATCGCCAGTAGTGCAGCATAGTCACACTTCCGCGCTCGCCTACCGCTTTATCGAATTCCCTGGTGACACAACCGAATGCAATGTCTGCAGATACCTATGAACGGCTTAAGTCAACTCTCTTCCTAGAATAGTCATTTTGATCACAGTGGAAATCGAAGTTGCAAAAAACATCTCGGAGATGCGACACGTTACTTAATGCAATGATTGAAAACTCTGGTCTTCAAGCAAAAATCGAAGTGAGCACCTTTGAGATTTGACTCAAAAAGTCAAATCTCAACTTCGTACTTGGTCCTTAAAGCGAAAAGCGACAACTACCCCAGACATAAACGCTAAGAACGCAATAAAACCAATTGCACTAGCCACACCAAAGGCATCTGCCATCACGCCAGATAACAAGGCTCCAAATGCGTAGCCCATATCACGCCATAAACGATATACGCCGACTGTCGATGCGCGCCAGACTGGATTAACTACATCGCCAATGGCGGCCAACAAGCTTGGATATACCATGGCTGTTCCAACCCCCAATAAAACCGCAGCACTCACAAACCATGCAAAGGTACTGAACATGGTTTTTGAAATGATCTGAACGGTTCAATGGACACAAATTCCAAAAAAACTTACGCGAAATAAATATGTTATTGACATTTAAGATACTTGACACTCAAGTAATTACGATTCAATTAGAACTCAAAATAAACAAATAATATCTACAGATACATCTGCTATCTTCAAATAAACATCCAGTATAAGTGTATTTTTACGAAATAAAATTTTGTTGACCAACGAAATTAGTATGGCTATATTTGCGCCAATACAAAAATTTATTTGACAGTTCCATCATGTTCCAACATTGCAAAAAAAATGAAACCAATTGTTTTTCTAGATATAGATGATGTTGTTGCAATCGACCCAAACTTCTCGGGTAGTACGGTTGTCGCTGCGTTAAAAAACAATAGAAATATTGAAGAAAAATTCTGGGCCAGCGTATTCTTATCAAGTGCAGTGAGTAATTTATCGCTAATGCATGAGGATTTTTCCCCCTCGTATGTGATTAGCTCAAGTTGGACGAATTATCTCAACCGAGATCAAGTAGCGTTTGCTTTTAATTCCGCTGGGCTTGATTTTATTGCAAAAAATCTTCATCGGGAATGGAGAACGCCGAAAACCGAATTTATTGGGCGCCTCATCGAAATTCAAACTTGGATCTCGAAATTCGGTGTGACGACGTAGCCAATATTAATCATTGATGATTTCGAAAGTGGCTGGAATCTCGTTGATTCAATTTTTGAACAAAATGATCAACTTGTTTTATGCGAGCCTAGATTAGGCTTTGACAAAACAAAGCTCGATAAAGCGATACAAAAATTAACGGCACAAATTAATGGTCCCCCAAAAAAACTGCGTCGCTAGTCATCTAATAATTTCTAAATCAAAACAATTTTTTGTTATTTTTAGAATGCCATAAATACCAAGATTTGCTCCTACAAAAAACAGACATCCATCCAAAAATTGATATGACAAAAGCAATTTACTTAAACTTTGATGAACTATGTAACAATTCTTTCGCGTCGCGAATGTTCCATAGCCGCTCGAACCTTTATTTAGCCAAGGGTGTTGCCTTTGCGATTAGGCGTTTTTGTTGCCTTATTGGAGCACCTAAATGTCACAGATAAGTGGTGCTAGAGTCGAGCCCCGGGCTCCATTGTGGGTCTGCTATTGCGACTACGATGGAGTTGTCCATGATGACGCAGTATACTGGTCGCCCCGGACCGGCATATACATGCGCACGCAAGGACGAACACTTTTCGAATGGCTCCCCATCTTGGAGGAGCTCCTAGCTCCTTATCCAAACGTGAAAATAGTCCTAAGTACATCGTGGGTGAGGGCGAGGAGTTTCGCATTCGCAAAAAGCCAGCTGACACCGGCATTACAGTCCAGAGTTATAGGTGCGACATTTCACAATAGAGAGACGGAAAAATTTCTTTTTGATAATATGTCTCGCGGTAGTCAAGTTTGGGCAGACGTCCAGCGCCGCAATCCGGAACGGTGGTTTGCGATTGACAATGATGAGCACGGGTGGCCGGACTTGTGCCGAGACCATCTCATCAAGACTGACGATCGTCTAGGACTCAGCGACCCTCTAGTGCAACACTCAATTCGCAAGCTCTTAGCTTCGTTTTGAAGTACAGGTAGCATCTTTATATAAGTTATGGACTCCTTTGAAGCTCGCTAGACAAAGCTGCCACGTTACTGAGACGGTCGCAGTGGAAGTACTTGACCTAGCGACGGGAGAGCCTACAGGGCTCGCGCGCTGCAGGCGAGTCTCTGTAGTCATGCCAAAAAGTCTCAAGCGCGATCATTCCACCGGCACGCGGAGCCTATAAGAAATTCTGTGTCAATCACCTCGATTGTTGGCGCGTACTCTTAATGATCCCAGTTTCAAGGATAAAACTCGGGCTTATTGGCACACACTGAATTGATTAAAAGTCAAATATAAACTTAGGTGTTATATGTCTAGCCAATGTTGGCACAATTTAAGAAAGAATTATCATGCCTAAAAAAGCCAATACTATTACTCTGTGCAAACAGCAATCAGAATCAACTGAACACAAGTGCCAATACCAAACACTACTCAAAGAATGCGCAGAGCTCTTACTAGACATGCAAAGAGAATATGCAGCGCTGCATTATTCAATCTATCAGGACGATGAGCTCGATGACGATGGCTATGGCGATGATGACAATGATGTTTTTCAGTCGCTTTATGAAAATGCGGAAAAAACCATTAATAAACTAAAAGGACTCAAGATTCTCAAAGCGAGCCTATAGTTGCTAGCGTCGAAAAATTTACGACTTATCGCTGGAAATCTATACAGGAGCTCAAGAGATGGATGTCACGTTTGGTGACGCCAGAATCGGAAAACTCTTGTTGCCAGCAGGCTGTCACCGCGCGAACCTCTTCAATAATGGCGGTAGCTTCGTCGCGTTTTAGTAAAAAACGACCGCATTGTGATAGCGCATTCGCGGTCGTGCTTGCCGCTCCTTGGGCTCCAACGCCAATAGATTGAGGTGCTGTCGAGGCAGCTGAATGAGGTATGACATCGAATGCAGGCGATAGAACATAGCGACTAGGTGATTCCATCAACAAGGCATGATTGCGAAGGTGGTCGTCAACATTACCGATAAAAATGTTGAATATCATTCGCCGATAAAGTTGATGACTATCTAGCTGCCCCCGTATATTAAATGGCCTCATCGCCTCTGCAATCCCAGCATACGAGAACGACGTAACTAATTCTCGCTTATCGATACTAAGTCCAGAAGGGGCAAGTAACGAGTGAGCGCTGATGTAATGCTTCCGCCCTCCTTCTTTCGTCCTGTCAAAGCGCTCGATAAGGAATACTGAGCGGTTGGCGATATTGAGAAGCTCGAAGTCGGGAGTACTTATTCCAGCTTTGTGCGCTAGGCGCATCGTTGCATATTCGACAGACGGCACATCAAATACATCATCTGGTCGAGAAAACTTCGCGATATATTCCAAGCCTTCAGACATCACAACCGTTTTAGGTCGAACACCGCCAAGACTACTACCAGGAGCCAGCAAACGTATATCTGCATCCGTTAACGATGTATCAGGATCAATCGTCAATTGGTCGATGGTGCTTTGAAGTTTGGCTGAAAGGTCCTCACGGCGATTCGCGATTACTCCTAAATTGGGTTTCTGTGTATGGTGCTGCGAAAAACCAATACACCCTGATCCGTAGTGCCATGAATGAAGGAACCATTCGATGGGATTGGCGGGTAACGGTTGATTGTTACCTTTCAAGATACTTGCGGTCAGCTTAACTCCCCATGCATTGGGGCCAGCATCCGAGAGCACTCCATATGAGCCATCTGCTTGGCGCGGCACTTCTTGACGTTCTTTTGATAACTTTAGATGAATTGGGTCAAGGGCAAACGCCCCTTCTTTATCAACATAAAATCGACCGTATGCAAAATGTCCGTTACCAATATCATCTAAGCCAAAACTACCGACTGGCACAGGATTGTAGGGATCTCTGCAGTCAAAGACTGTACACGAGTTATTCATTAGAATTCCTGGTCTAGTACAGGTATATTGATGACTCGTCGATGCTCTGGAGTGTCAGGATTACTGAGAACAAGTTCAACATCTGCAAGCTCATGTAATGCCTCAAGAACACTCAGCAATACGCCAATAGAAGCTCCCAAATCACCACGCTCTAAACGTCCAAGCGTTGTTCGGTGGATACGACAAATGCGCTCCAAGTCAGCAAGACTTAATTTCTTTGCCTTTCGCGCTCGACGAAGCCGCTCCCCTAAACGCTGCGCGCCTTCAGTCACTGAATTTGAAGAAAAATGTAAATTTTGTCGCATATGTACAATTTATTCATAAATTAGATGCATATAAGCATTCTATTCTGGTTTCCAGTATATCTACAATAGTAGAAATATCAGAAATCACTATTAATGATGTGAATATGCATCAAAATTAAATTAATGATGCATATATACATCAAAAAATATCAATTAATCCACAAATCTATTTGTGTGCTCGCAAAATTAATCCACTTCAATGAACGCGATTACGGCTAACGATAACGATGCAACAATTGCTGAGCATGCTAGACGAAATCGAAGTCGATGTGGGCAACCGTCAGATCAGATAGAGATTATTACACTTTAATTCACAGTGCTAAACGCTGTTAATATTTTGTATTATTAGGATCCCAGAACATTACAAATTGCGAATAGCATTTATCGGCATTCGTGTTTCAAGTTTGGTCGATTTACCAACAAAAAAATGGGCTACGATAACTGCAGCCCATTTCTCAATCAAGTTATCAATTAAACCTCAGAAACTATCCAGCAACTCGGTCGCGCAGCACCACCGCTTACAATCAAGTTCAATTCGACTATTCCTTCATCGACAACGTTAGACTCTGATAGTTCGGCATAAATACTACCTTGGGACACTTCGACATGATACTTAGCTATAAATTTTCTTGGCTTGTCATCTAATCTTATTACTGGAAACAATTTTGAGAGAACGGCCCTCACGCGCTCAGGCGGTAAACTACCCTCAAATAAACGTGGCAACAAACTGGTTGGGTTTATCGCTAATTGACGTTCAATAGATGCCACATCCTGATTTAACAACCCAGCCTCAATTCTACTTAACTCCGCTTGAAGTCTCGCTTTTTCGGAAATAGCTTCTTTATAGTTCTTATTCAAAATAGGGTCGTCAATCTCCGCCGATCCTATAAGGTCTAAAAATCTTGATGCTGTTCGTTCTTTGAGCGAGATTTCTCTTCGAATTTCTGCAATTTTCCCGTCTTGACCTTGATTCAACTTTTCTCTCAAAAGTGCACGAAATTTGCTAATCTCATCATCAGACAATAATTTTTCCATCACATAGGTCAGCATCATCTTTATCGAGTCAATCGACACATATCGCGTAGTTCTGTCAGCTACGCCAACTCTTTTCGCTTGAGAACACTGCGCGCAATGTGCTGTTAACGCAGACCCTCCCGACGATATCGTCAACTTTGCATGACAAACTCCGCATGTCAATAATCCCGCCAAGATATTCTTACCCCCACCCCGAAAAGCTTTATGCGCGGATGGTTTATTGCACTCGAACCACAAATCATCCTCAACGATTCTTAAACTTGGTCGCTGATACTCAATCGATTGAAGCTCCTTGTGGTTCTTTTTCGCTTTTGCTTTTGCAAATGCACTTCCATTCCACACAAATACTCCGCGATAGATGGTGTTACCTAGTAATTGCCGAACTGTTGCAGGTCTCCAATACCTAGGAACATTATTTTTCCGCGATGGTCGAGGCGACACGATGCCACGTTCATTCAACGAGCGCGCAATTGCAACGAATGATGCGCCTTGGCGGCGTAGCGCAAAAATCTCTCCAACCAATTTTTCCTCGGTCTCATGCTTTTCCCAGAAGGTACCAGCATCTCCGTCAGCTCGTCTCATTCGATAACCAAACGGCGCCGCTGCAATCATGTAACCTCTCTCGAGTTGCCCTATCATTCCACGAACAACACGGTGACGTGTCTCGCGAATTGCGTGCGACGCCATCACACCCTGTAACCCGAAAGTCAATTGCCAGCCCGGGACATTTGAATCTAAACCATCAGTTGAAATAAATCTAATACCGCTTCTTTCAATTTTATCTTGAAGAGTCGCAATTCCTAGGCTGTCGCGGTCAACTCTGCAGAGCTCGTCTACTACCACTGCTTGAAATTGTCGTTTTTCAAAAGCATCAAGAAATCGTTGATACCCCACACGTTTCGCGAGTCCGTGCTCTTGACCTGTAATAGCCGAATCTGAAAAAATTAAATCTTCTGGAACTTCATATCCCAGACTCACTGCTTTTTCTCTAGCTCGACGAACTTGATCGTCGATTGATGTTGCTCGTTGCCCGTCAGTCGAGTATCGCGCGTAGATTGCTGCTCTTTGCATATATCGCTCCCAAATTGTTCCGATTGTTCTGTTATTGCTAGCTCGACTAGAAGTTCTAGTAGAGCGTGCAGATGATTTGAATTGCTCATTTGTTCCTCTTTTTTTGCCGTTTCATATGACCTTTGTGATTACTCACAACATGTATAGCAACTAGCATTTCAAATCGAAGCACTGAGTGTCAAATAATTAACAAACTGAAAAAAATGAAGAAAACGACGCGATTTCGGTCGCACTTAGAAGCGACCTAGGAGTCAGACGCGGCGCTCTTGACAAGGAAACCTAAGTAGACATGTAGAAACCTCGATCTCATCTAAGAAATCGAGGTGGAAAAGGCAGAGTAACGGGGAGGAGATGCGCGGTGGGTTTCGAAACTATCCCGTGGCCGATTGATGAACTTGAGGAATATATCCGGCCCTAATCACACCAACCACCGATCTTGGTGTGAGCACATCAACAACCAATTCATCTGGAAAAGTTTCGAACCGTTCTATGTATCCTGAAGCCGACCACTCAAACAATTTATTATTCCACTTCAACAATGCGATCCCGTCAATTGAAATAAAAACGCCGTCAGGAAGCTCGCCTAATTTCGTCTGGTAAGTAACTTTTGTCCCATCGCGCTTAGTGCGCTCGGCATGCATCTGAGTATCGATCAGTTCAACTTTAATACCGTTCGTATCACCATCCTCGGAATTTGCTTGCTGCCAACGAAGTTTGAACTCTTTTAAACGTTCTCGACGACAATCACCACAAGGTCTATGCCCCGCTGACAATGCGGTTGCCTCGTCCAGAAAAAACAACTCGGAATAGCTCCCTTCGCTAAAAATTTCACGTCGAATTCCTTGGTATTCAATCGAACATGTTATCCAGCGGTTGCTGTCCCATTGTTTTATGATTCGCTTTTCATCATTATGAAGTTTTCCACGATTACCTAAAAAAAGTCCTCGCGCATTGATGGCTTTAAGTTGGCCAAAAGGCGTAACACGATTTTGTAATGTCATTTGATATGAACCCTCATTTGGTTTATGGACGTGGTCTGGCGCTCGGATCTCTCAGGCTGCTGGGATCGGTACTTAATTTAGAGAACCACTCTTGCCCGATTTCTTGGGCATAAGGTCTTAAACTAACTAAAGTAAATACTTCACCAGATGCAACGGCTTTACGGTACTGAGAAAATTCTTTGCTGATTTTTTTATTTTTAAGATCACTAGCGTAACCTCCTCGGCGTACATGTGCCAGGAAATCTAACCACAATTGCCGGTTGCTAAATCGACGATGCAGTTTGTGTATGTGGCAGTGGAGGCAGAGGGCATATGCAGCGATCCCTCCCCACAAGTACGGAAGACTATAATCTTCATCATGATATTTCACTTCAGCATTAGGGTCACCACATAATTGGCACGGGCCGGATGCGTGCTGTAACAACCCCAATTTCTGAAGCCGATGGGCTTCCTTTAATCTTGCTTCGCGCTCTTTCCAGCTATATCCGTTGTACCAACCGTCCGTGGACTTATTCTCGACTTTGCAAATTAACTCTGCGTATTCTATTAAAGTAGGACAATGACTCGCTGCGAAATTGGACTTGTTTCTTACCTTTCCAATCGATGTGTGGCTTGCACGATCAATGTATTGCCTACGCAATCCAGCCATGCGCTTTATCTGCCCACCAACCTCATTCAAAATACTTTCTAAGCTCATCGAAGGCAAGGCATCAAACAAAAAGCTATAACACCAATGACTTTGTCCAATCGATGCATAATTCATAGCAACCATTGATTCAAATTCCGGATTGAGATTGAATACCAAATCACAATCGTCACCAGCAAGCAATATGCGGAGCTCGATCTGGCAGCAGGACTTCTGTGCCGATTCAACTTTTTTAAATGTACAACTTAAAGCTTCAACTTGGCCAACATTTAAGCGGAAACCATCGCTCAACATTGTTGTAGACCAAGCACCAGAATATTCCCTAGCTAGGGAAACAGATTCCAGCAGCTGAGATAAAAAAAAGACCTGATCATCCTTCCTTGGTAAGACATGTCGAAAATAGTTCTCAATTTCTGTAAGAGTCATCTCATATCCTGATTTCTTTAACGGTCCCTTTATCAACAAACTTGCGATGCGAAAATTCTACGACATAAACCTTGTCTATAACCACAAATCTATATGAACGATTTTAAACGTTACGATCATAAATGCGCATCGCGACAAATACTGTCGCAACTTTCCCCCATCATTTGGTTATCGATAGAACGAATGGAATATGCAAATCACCAAACTAAAGAGGAAAGCAAAATGGAAAACGCTTGGATACCTACGAATCAATCAAACCTACAAACAGTCAGCAAATTCCCTGCAAAGGTTTCAGACGAGACTGTTGATTTTCTAGAGGAACTTTTAGCAGAGGCGAAATCTGGCAAACTCGTCGGTCTAGGGATCGTCACGCTCTACCTCGATGGCAAATACAGTTTAGATTTACGCGGTGAAGCGCGTATTGAAGGCAATCAGATGAGCGTTGCTGGTATGCTTAGCAGTTTGCAGAAAATCGTTTTGGAAAACCACTAAATTTATGACCACATCGTATTCGCTAATTCAAACCCTCCCGCCAGGAAAACTCGATATCATCGGTGACATCCACGGTGAAATCGATTCTTTGCGCGAGCTGTTGCAACAACTAGGATACGACGCTGATGGCAACCATCCAGATAGTCGGCGATTAGTCTTCGTGGGCGATTACTGTGACCGAGGTCCAGACAGCCCTGCCGTCATTGCCCTAGTTGCTCGCCTCGTCAAAACCAAACGGGCATCAGCGATTCTGGGCAATCACGAACTCAATCTTTTGCGCAATGATGCCAAGGACGGATCTGGCTGGTATTTTGATTCACAATTCGAGCACGACCAAGAAAAGTTCGCACCATTTAAGCAAGCTACCGAACAAGAACGAATAGAAATACGTGAATTCCTTTTGACGCTTCCAATTGCCCTTGAACGCGAAGATATTCGCATTGTTCACGCCACTTGGGATACCGAAGCCATCGAAAAAGTGCGTGCCAATGAAGGTCGGCCAATTCTCGAACTTTATGAAGAATGGTATCAAGCGACACAAGACGAACTCAACGCGATCAAACCCTCAGTAGCGCAAGAGAAACAAGATTGGCCACATAGTTTGCATCACAAACATGAAGTACCACCAATGCTACATGCACACGCACAAAAAGATGTAGTCAATCAGAACAACAATCCTCTACGCGTACTGACCTCTGGTGTAGAACGCGAAGCACAAGCCCCCTTTTACACCAGTGGTAAATGGCGCTTTGCAGAGCGTGTGCAATGGTGGAATGAGTATAGCGGCATCGTTTAAGGTGCCGTCATAGCCAGCTTGCGAACCAAAGCCAAATACAGACGATGTTTCCGTTGAAGCCTCACCAGAACCAGAGGTTGAGAAAAATACGTGAGATGTCTTCACGTCGACGACACGTAAATCGACTTTAGCAAAAGCGACTTGCTTTTTACTCGCGGAGGCAAATCCTGTCTCGCCGACTGTCTTGCGACCGAACTCAGTAATTGAACCGATGATGAGTGCATCAACCCCGATCAAATTCATTTTGGAATCAGTGAGGCGACTTTCTGCCTGAAGCTTAGAAATATCAGGACGTTCAAACACCAAATACGCACCTGACTCAGTCAAACCTTTGCTCAATAAATCCGTGACCTGCTTGCCGAGCGGATCATCGTTCTGATCCCTTAACAGCGATTTACCGTAATTCGTTTCGTTCGTTACGCGACCGAGTGCAATCTTGCGCTTTAATAAAGGTGTGACAGGTGCTTGCACATTCATAGCAAGTTGCGCTTGCTGCTGCGCAGCCTGAGATACAGGCGCTTCGCGTTGAGTGACCGGTGGTGCTTGTGTCGCACACCCCGACATGACGGTGGCAATCACAGCTGTCAACGAGGCTAATCGCAAGGTATTTATTTTCATCAATCTTATCCCTCAATATTTTTCGGTATGAACGTCAACCTACCCGTTCGCCATAAAAGTTCGCTGCCATTCAAAAAAGAAGTGACAGGCAAGCTTTGTGGGGCCGAGTATTGGGGCCTAGTGCGACATCTAATGTCGCGCGTTGCAATTAACATGAAAATATTTTTATGCTACTCGACATCAACCAAGCTGATAGCGGCGAAGTAAAGAACGAACCACAGAAGAATTAGCGGAGTTCTACAAGAAACCGATAGTGACAAACGAGCTTCTCAGTTATCAGATCACTGTGCATCCACTTTTTTTGCGATAGGAAAATCAAATGGTCGTTATCGACAAGTTATTAGTTCACTGGACCATGTGCTTGAATTTTCGCAGAGGAAATTCAAGACTCGCCATCAAGTATTTCAAGATCAAGCAGCAACTACCGAGCACAACGCCACTAGTTCGAAAGGCGATGGAAAAGCTAGGTCCTTTGCCATAGAATTTGATCCTAGCGCCAATATATCTCCACAGTATCAACGAATGGGCACCGGTATATGAGAAATCTTTTCGGACGATATTCTAAGACTTATTCGTGTATCCCCAAAAAAATAGGGTGCCAAAAAGAATTTGGCGCCCCTAGCTTCTAAAGACAAAAAATTTCGTTTATGACTTGTTGGTTTTTAATTGACGCACTCTGTACTTATGTCACGTTAAAACTTTGCTTAAGCAAATTCATTGCATCTTTAAGTCTTCTATTGAATAGCATTAACTGCTCATACAACTCAAGCTGCTCTATCTCACGCAGGCGTTCCGCAGTTGTTGTGAATGCTAGGTAGACGAACTCTAATCGCTGTAGTACTTCAGCATTGACATTTTCCATGTCGACTATGCTCTCAAGCAGAATGGGTAGAAGATGCACAATGGCACGTGTTTCTGCTGTCAATACCGCGCCCACTGCATACACGTGTAACGGACTACCTGTCTCTGCTTGCACAAGCGACCATTGTACGTTCTGATTCTCTTCAACACGCTGCCATACCCAACCCAACGCATTGGAGCTTTGCATCAATGCGTGTATTTCTGAAATAGGTAATGTCGTTTTCATACTGCGCTCCTTTGATTAAATTGAACTTCAATCACGTTATTACTTAATAGGTTTGTTTTCATTTGAGGAATGACACTTACCGTCGTTAATTTCGGGCGTGTGTGATTTACTTGCGGAGAACTTACGGATGGCGGTGGATTCCGATCATCGACATCACGCACTGCGGCAACGAGTTCTTCTGCTGTAGGGTTGTAATAGCGCATTGCCATTTGCAGTGTTTTCCAACCGAAGATTTTGGCGAGAGTTGCTACTGGCACTTTTTTCGCCCAACGCGATGCCGCTTCATGCCTTAAATCATGAAAACGCAAGCCAACAATGCCAGCACGTTTGCAAGCACGGCTATAAGCTTTGCCGAGTCCATCTGAATCATAAAATTCAAATAACCGCCCCATACTTGTCGGTGTATGAAGTGAACGAATCGCGTCTTCTGCGGTAGTCGACATGGGAACAACACGCGCCTCGCCATTTTTTGTAAGGTCGAGGCGAATAACATGTTGTTCAAAATCGACTTGAGACCATCGAAGGTTTGAAATTTCGCCTCGGCGCATGCCCATCTCCAGCGCAAGCCGAATACAGACATCGAGACCTTCCGAACGGCACTCCGCCGCTGCCTCGAACAGACGTGTCTCTTCATCACCAACCAAGCGACGATCCCGCCCCCTTGGCAATTTCGGTTTGCGAATATCAGTTACAGAGTTTTCGATAGGAATTGACCAATCACGACGCGCGTTATTCAAAACGGCAGAAAGTAATGCGAGTTCAAGCTGAACTGTCTTCGGCCCAACTTGTTTAATTCGTTCGTTACGATAATCAGAAAAGTCGACGTTCCGTAGGCTAGCAAGTGAACGAAGTGAAATCGGATGCCGTATAAGTTGCAAGACACGATAATTTTCTTGAACGTGACCGCGTTTCTCCGGAGTCACTTCTTGACGATAGCGTTCGAGAAGCTCGCCAAGTGTCGTTGCTTCTGCTTCAGATAAATCAGCGAATTCGCCACGGCGCATTTTTGCTTCGACGTCGCGTGACCAATCTTTGGCTTCTCGCTGAGATTCGAAAGTTCTCGTTTGTGTGGGGTAGCCTTTGCGCCGGACGAACGCTTGGAATTGATACGGTCCTCTGTTGATAATTGATGCCATACATTGCTCCAAAAAGTGTTGATGGGAACAAGGTATAGATATCGGTTTATATGAACTGCAGCAAAATTGCAGCAAAAAACCCGAAGGACGTAAAAAAAGGCCGACGTCATTTACGTAAGCCTTTGATTTTACTGAAGAATTTTGGTTGCGGGGGCAGGATTTGAACCTACGACCTTCGGGTTATGAGCCCGACGAGCTGCCAGACTGCTCCACCCCGCGTCTGATAAGTAGAACTATACAGGACTTTGCTGCTTTGCGCAATTTCTTTCTATGCTTAAGCATTATTCGCAAGCATATTTGTATTGCAGCTTCATGACACCAAGTAGTTTTTCAGCTCCGTACTAAGAGAACCTTGCAGGCGGTGATACACTTTCACAGATTCGATTTATGTGCCCGCCCCGAAAGAGTTACACCATGAAATTTTGCCCTGCTTGTGCTGCGCCTGTGGCTTTGAAAGTTCCCCCTGACGATACGCGTGAACGGTTTGTCTGCACAGAATGCAACACGATTCATTATCAAAATCCGAACATGGTGGTCGGCACATTACCGATCTGGAATATTAAAGGCGAAGTCAAAGTGCTGCTTTGCAAACGCGCGATTGAGCCGCGTTATGGCTTCTGGACTTTACCTGCAGGCTTTATGGAAAATCAAGAAACCTGTCGGCAGGCGGCACAGCGCGAGACGATAGAAGAGGCTGGCGCGAATATCGAGCTGCACGAATTATTCTCGGTCCTCAGCGTGCCACATGTGGATCAAGTCCATCTATTCTACAGAGCGACTCTAATTGATACTAATTATCTGGCCGGCACCGAGAGCCTTGAAGTCGCCTTATTTGCCGAAGATGAAGTCCCTTGGGATGAAATTGCATTTGCTACAGTAGGGCAAACTTTGAAATTCTTTTTTGAAGATCTGAAGAGAGTCCGCGCTGGCGGGCAGTTTAGTTTGCACGAACATGATTTTTATAAATCGCATCGCCCTGAATAAGCGTATCCGTATTCCTCACTTATGATTCCCTGGTTAGAAATTGACAGCCCCTTCCCTGATGTAGAGCAAGCCTTGACGGACGAACAAGGAGCCGCAGGTCTATTGGCCGCGGGTGCCGATTTATCCCCAGAACGTCTATTAAATGCCTACCAAAATGGTATCTTCCCTTGGTTTTCTGAAGGCCAACCAATCTTGTGGTGGTCGACTGATCCGCGCATGGTATTAAAGACTAGTGATTTCAAACTCTCAGATAGTTTAAAGAAGCGCCTAAGCAAGTCACTCAAAGATCCACACTGGAGTTTTCGTTTTGATACTGCATTTGAACAAGTCATGCGGCACTGTGCAGAACCACGCAAGAATCAGGACGGCACTTGGATTTCAGAAGACATCATTGCAGGCTACACCGCACTACATAGAATGGGATATGCACATAGCTCAGAAGTCTGGCTTGATGGAGATTTGGTCGGTGGAGCCTATGGTATTTGTATAGGTAAGATGTTTTATGGTGAATCAATGTTTGCTAAGGTCACGGATGCTTCTAAAATGGCCTTAAGTCAGCTAGTGGTTTTCTTACGCAAGCATGATGTGAAAATGATAGACTGCCAGCAAGAGACCTCGCATCTGGCAACATTCGGCGCGAAGCCCATCAGCCGAAGTGACTTTATGCAGCACCTAAGACTAGCGATTACTCAAGAGACGATTCAAAATTGGCGGCCTTTAGATTTACTCAGTTTCAAGGATTACTTACAAACCGCGCATCCCCCAGCCAGTAGAAAGATGAATAGCGATGCAATCTCGAACTAATCCGCCAACATCACCCATTGCTAACGATGTTAGTGACGATACTGATGACAGCAGCAATACGGACGAGTACATCACGCTACACTATTACGCGACAGCGCCCTACGCCTGCAGCTATCTGGGTGACCGCCAAGCACGTTCGCAGGTAGCGACGCCAGCGCACCTGATCGGCAATGATGTATATTCGGAATTAGTCAGTCGCGGCTTTCGGCGCAGCGGTGTTTTTATCTACCGCCCGTATTGCGATCATTGCTCGGCTTGCACGCCAGTACGCACAGTCGTCAGTGATTTCAAAACCAATCGCAGCCAGCGTCGCGCATTGCAACTGCACGCTGATCTACATGCCGAGATTTTGCCACTGGAATTTGTCGAAGAACATTTTGAACTTTATCAACGCTACCAAAGCCGCCGTCATGCGGGCGGTGGCATGGATGAAGATGGGCGCGATCAATACGCGCAGTTCCTCTTGCAGAGTCGAGTTAATACACGCTTGGTTGCGTTTCGTGATGCACAAAATATTTTGCGGATGATCAGTATCATCGATATTTTGAATGATGGTTTATCCTCCGTTTATACTTTCTACGATCCCGACGTACCACATAGTTCTTATGGCACATTCAATGTTTTGTGGCAAATTGCGCAAACCAAAATTCTCGGTCTGCCTTATTTATATCTCGGTTACTGGATAGAAGCCAGCCGTAAAATGTCGTACAAAACTAATTTCAAACCGCTGCAAGCCTTGTTCGATGACAGCTGGCAATTACTCTAAATTTATTTCATTTAAGACTACTCAATATTATGTCCGATCAATTGCTCTATTCCTTAGCCCGCCCTTTCCTGTTCTTCATGGATCCAGAAAGCGCGCATGACTTAACACTGCCGGGTTTAAAGCGCGCTCACAGCATGGGACTCACCCGCCTGCTACCCAAGCCAGCAGCCGATCCGCGAAAAATCATGGGAATTACGTTTCCGAATCCGGTGGGTTTAGCTGCCGGTTTAGATAAAGACGGTCGTTATATTGATGGCTTGGCATCCTTAGGTTTTGGCTCGATAGAAATCGGCACCGTTACTCCACGCGCGCAAGCTGGCAATCCTAAGCCACGCATGTTCCGCCTGCCGCAAGCCAATGCGATTATCAATCGGATGGGATTTAATAACGGTGGCGTTGACGCCTTTGTTGCCAATGTGCAAGCATCGCGCTTTTATCAAGAGAAGCAAGGCGTGCTCGGTTTAAACATCGGCAAGAACGCGGACACACCGATAGAAAAGGCCGCTGACGATTATTTGCTGTGCCTGAACAAAGTTTATCCTTACGCCAGCTATGTCACTATCAACATCTCTTCACCGAACACAAAAAACTTGCGCCAATTACAAGGCGCATCTGAACTCGATGACTTATTATCCAAACTCAAAGATGCGCAACAGCGTCTAGCCGATCAACATAAACGCTATGTGCCCATCACCTTAAAAATCGCTCCGGATATCGACAGCGAGCAAATCAAAAACATCGCCGAGTCCTTACTGCGCCATAAGATAGACGGTGTGATTGCAACCAATACGACCATCACGCGCGATGCGGTCAAAGGTTTGCAGCATGGCGAAGAAGCTGGTGGATTATCAGGGGAACCCGTATTTGAATTGTCCAACAAAGTCATACGTGCCTTAAAATCAGAGCTCGGTGACACGCTGCCCATTATTGGTGTTGGCGGTATTTTTTCGGGCAGCGATGCAGTGGCAAAAATGAACGCAGGCGCATCCTTGGTGCAAGTGTACTCGGGCTTGATTTATCGCGGCCCAGCCCTAGTGCGTGAAGCTGCAATGGCGATACGGAATAACAAGTAATTTCGTAGGCTAAGTACGCTTTATGTTCCCATACGGTCGATTAGTTGACCGACGATTTTTCTCTTGCATTCAATTTTTTTTCGCCCTTTTCGACCGTAACGCGTGGGCACGATGATGCCGTGCCCACCCTACGAATCCCACCTCAAAATTCGGATTAATCATGAAACTCAAAAAACTAGGCAGCAGCGATTTAATGGTGTCAGAGGTATGTCTTGGCACCATGACTTTCGGCGAACAAAACACTGAATCCGAAGCGCATCAGCAACTTGATTTTGCAGTCGCCAGTGGCATCAACTTCATTGACACCGCCGAAATGTATCCCGTCATGCCGCGAGCAGAAACAGTCCATCGCACCGAGCAATACATAGGCAGTTGGATCAAACAATCCGGCCAACGCGACAATATCATCTTGGCTACTAAAGTTGCCGGCCCTTCACGCGGCATGCCGTGGATACGCAATGGCGAGAACGATCTCGATGCCCAAAATATCCGTATCGCAGTCGAAGCGAGTTTGCAACGTCTACATACCGATTACATCGATTTATATCAATTGCATTGGCCTAGCCGCAACGCGCCTATCTTCGGTCAAAAAGAATTTGATCCTGCATTGGAACGCGAATGCGTCGCTATTGAAGCAACGCTAGATGTCCTTGATAGTCTCGTTAAAGAAGGCAAGATTCGTCACATCGGGGTCTCCAACGAAACACCTTGGGGCGTCGGCGAATTCATCAAACATGCCGAGCGCAAGCAACAAGCCCGCATCATTTCCATCCAAAACCCTTACCACTTGATGAATCGCAGCTTTGAACAAGGTTTAACTGAAACCTGCTATCGCGAACAAGTCGGCTTATTGGCCTACAGCCCACTAGCCTTTGGACGTTTAACGGGTAAATACGTGGATGACGCGCAGGCGAAAGGACGTTTAACTCAATTCCCACCCACTTGGAGTCCACGTTATATGCGTCCAGAAGTCATCGCCACCAGCGCGCGTTACACGGCCTTGGCTCGCGCACATGGACTGATACCAACGCAACTCGCGTTAGCCTGGTGTTATTCACGTTGGTTTGTGGCGAGCACGATTATTGGTGCTACCGATTTGGCGCAGTTGGAAGAAAATATTCGTGCAGCTGACATTCGTTTGAGTGATGAGCTAATTGCTGCGGTAAATCAAATTCATGCGGAAGGTGCAAATCCTGCGCAGTAATAAGTTCGTTGGTGCTGAGCGAAGCGAAGCCCAACAGCATTGCGCGACTACAGAAAAATGCTGGGCTTTGCAGCCCAGCCTACAGCCATCTTATTCCTACTTCACCACCCGCACAGGAATCGGCACGTTACACAGTTCAATATGATTCGCAGCAAATTTATACCATTCACCCTCACGATTTCTTTGTGCTTCAACCAAGGCTTTAAAGTTAGCTGTATCGGTCCGAAAAACTTCTAGCTTTGTCCGTTCACCCTCGGGGACATCAGAGGCGAGACGTACCGATTTGATCGGTGTGCGTTCTTCGGCCTTTTCATAAAAACCTAATGCGCCGGTGCCACGTGGCAAGCTGGAGAGCAGTTCTATACCTTGCCTGACGCGCCCAACTACAGTGATATTACGATCCAAATTACGAGGTGCATGACCGGTCACAGCATAGAGAGAACTGCCATTGCCGCTATTCGTTTCGTTACCGCGCGCAACGCCGATCGCACCGTAGCAATGGGTCAGCCAAGTTGTTTGCGTTTTTGGGTCGCGCGCAGCGGCAAAACTATTGGCATGCCCAACTTGCGGTGCGTAGCCATCCACATCTGGCAGTTGCGTGAATGTCGCTTGTTTGTCTTGCTTATCGTGCTTATTCAGCTTAACGGTGAATTCGCCTTCGACCTCCTTTGCTGCATTTTTGAATTCACGCTTTTCACCGGGATCACCCCATTGCGCTACGTAATTGTCGTGCGAACGTATCATGGCCAAGCCATCGAAATAGCCTTCTTTCACCAGGGCTTTAATATTCGCCACATTTTTTGGCGCAAATTCAGGTGCCAATTCGATCACGACACGCCCTTTTTCCATATCCAGATACAAAGTATTTTCTGGGTTGAGTAGACGCCAGTCACTTGCTTGTGAAGCTTTCAAAATATCCGACATGCTGGGCTTCGAGGCTTTGGCAGATGCGTTCTTGGTTTGCGCAAACACCACGCCACTAGTACTCAACATGAGCGCAAGAACGGTAACAATTTTCTTTTTTGCATACATAGAAATTCTCTCTTTCTTCATTTTTTAGTTCAGTGAGCTCGACGAAATACGATTATCTAGAATTTGAGTTTAACGAGATGGAGCAAGTTCCCGCATAATCATGCCGACTCTCATTTACTTTCATTTACTTTGATTTTTCTGGATACATCACAACTTGAATGTAGTTGTTGATATCTAGATAAATCTTGGCTGCTTCTTGAATATCTTTTGTCGTCAAGGACTTCACACGTTCTTCAAAACTAAAGATGTGTGCTGGATCCTCTTGCTGTTGCAAGGCATTGCTCAAAGTTGCTAGCCAAAAGCCATTCGTCTTTAAGCTTTCTTTACGATTCTTTAGCCAGTTTTCTTTAACCTTATTTAGTTCATCTTCGCTGGCCGGCGCTGCTTTCATTTGCTCGATCAAATCAAAACTGCTACGCAATAATTTATCAACATTTTCCGGACCGCTTGGCAAACCCAATACGATTGCATATCCTTGATAGGGAATTAAACGCATTGACGCATTGACGCGCGGACTATACACAGCACCCATCTCTTCTCGCATTTTTGCCGTCAATCGTAATTGCAAGACCTCGATCATGGCATCGAAGCGTAGGCGTTCTGAAAGCGGCATGGCACGTTCGCCGTGTAATTGCAGAGTCACCATGCTTTGCTGCTCTTTACCAATATAGACATCTTTTTTGACGATGCCCCGGACTGGGCGTAGGCCATGGTCTTTTACCCCTATCTCGATATCGTGGGTAGGCAGGCTACCTAAATAAGTCAACAACAGTGGCTTGATTTTCTCGATATCAAAACTTCCAACGAGAAAAAAGGTAAAGCCCTTGGCACTAGAAAAACGTGATTGATACAGGGCCATCAAACGATCCAAGTCGAGTTGCGCAATATGTTCCGGTTTTGCCACGACTGGAATACGTCGGTGAGGCGGATAAGTCGCTTGTATAAATTGTTCCTGAAACACGGCAAACGGTGTGGCCATTTGATTGCGCAGGGCATCTTGTTGTTTACCGATGAAAGATTGAAATAAGGCAGGGTCACGCCGTGGCGCAGTCAGAGCGAGAGACAACACTTGCAGCATGGTTTCAAGATCCTGCTTATTGGATGCACCGGAAATACCTTCTGCATTCTCCCCAAAACTAGTCGATACACTGGCACTTTTCCCAGCCAGATATTTACCTAATTCGATGGGAGAAATATCTTTCACACCCATCGCGCCGACCACGGTAGTCGCATATCGCGCCTGTAAAAAATCCGCATCCGCAATTAAGCCAGTGCCGCCGGCCCGAGTCGCATTTAACAAGATTTGATCACTCTTAAAATCCGTCGGTTTTAAAACAATTTTGACGCCATTACTGAGTGTCCATTCGGTCGTCCCCAGCTGCGCATTCTTATGTTCATTCACAATCACGCCAGCTTTGGGTGGCGTATCAAATAAAGATGTGGTCACCGATTTCTCGGTAAAAGGGAGCACTGGTTTTTGTTCTGCCGCTGCTACCATCGCAAGCAATTTCTTGTTATCAGGAATGACATGGTCGGGCTTATCGCTACCCTGATAGATAATTAATTTTGGCGCTTGTTTATTGAGTACTGATTGGGCGAAACGATTCACGTCATCGAGACTGATCTGACTAACGATGTCTTTATGAAAGACGTATTCCTGTTCGACGCCAGGAATGGATTCACCAATTAAGAAATTACGAATAAATTCCGCGGCAAGGTCTGCGGACTGGGTTTTATCCCGTTCATTGTAGACATTTTCCATACCGCGTAAGGCATTCGCTTTAGCACGTTCAAATTCAGCTTGGGTGAAACCAAATTGTGCAACTCGATTGTTCTCTTGTACTAAGGCATCTATCGCAGCCTGCACACCAGCTTTGCCAATTGCGGCGGTAGAGTTCAATTCTTGGTACTCAGCAACCACGGGTTTTATGCCGCTACCGGCACCGAGGAAAGGTGGCGTTGGCAATTGCGCTAACTCACGCAAACGATTATTCAACATCGTGTTAAAAAATGTCTGAATTCGGCGTTGGCGATAACTCCCAAACTTACCGTCATTTTTACTCAAGAAGCGAGCTTGAGAAATACTGACCGCAGAGATATTCGCCTCTTTATCCGTGGCAATCAGCGCTTCATTCACATTCTTTAATGGCAGCGTAGCAATTTCACGGGTACGCGGCTTGGATGGATTCTTTAATCCTGCAAAGTGTTTCTCCAGTACGCTTTTCACACTAACTGGGTCAACATCGCCAACGACCACCACGGCCATCAGATCAGGACGATACCAATCACGATAAAATCGCTTCAAAGCCTCATAGGAAAAGGTTTTAAGAATCTCTTCCTTACCGATTGGCAGACGATCAGCATACTTCGAGCCATGTAGAATCTTTGGCAAAGTTTGTTTTTGCAGTCTGTCACCAGCACCCTTTCCAAGACGCGTCTCTTCTAATACGACGCCACGCTCGCGGTCAATTTCAGTATGATCGAAACGCAAACCCTGAGCCCAATCCGCCAAAACCATCACACCTGTTTCCAGATGCTCGGGCTTATCGGTCGGTATCGGTAAGATATACACGGTCTCGTCGAAGCTCGTATAGGCATTGAGATCGGCACCAAACTTCACGCCGATCGATTCCAGAAATGAGACTAGCTCATTCTTTTGAAAATGCGTACTGCCGTTAAACGCCATGTGCTCGGTAAAGTGCGCGAGGCCTTGTTGATCGTCGTCTTCCAAAATCGATCCGGCTTTAATCACCAAGCGCAATTCGGCCTTTTGCTCTGGCTTCGTGTTCTTCTGTATGTAATACGTCAAGCCATTGGCAAATTTTCCCTTGATGAGCTTGCTGGAATACGGGATGTCAGCACTAGCCGGATATTTACTGGAACTGTCGACAGCATGGGCTCGATCGAACGTAGCAGAGGCGAATAAAGCGGCTAACAGTAACAACTGGGAAGTGATGATGCGCATAAAAAATCCATGAAAGCAGAAACAGGTTCGGTAAAGTAGCCTATATTTGCCAATAAAACAATCTCGCGCCAATATTTAATTAATACTAGAACAATTTAAACAACCATTGAACAAACCCTCAAGCTTTACCCCGCTAAGCTAGTACAAAGTCAAAAGGGATTCCGATAAACTATGGGTTCCCTCTATCGTCGACAACTTAGCATGACCATACAACTCAAAACCGACATCCGCAAACAAGCCATCGAATCTTTGCAACGCTATTTCGATCTGAATATGGACGACAAATTGGGCAATTTGCAAGCCAATGCCTTATTAGATTTTTTATTGGAAGAAATTGGCCCCAGCATTTACAACCAAGCCGTCAATGATGCTCAGAATCATTTGCAAACTCGCGTACAAGAATTAGATTTTGAAGTGCATGCCGAAGAATTTACTTACTGGAGTAAGCAGAAAAAACGTTCTTAATGGTCGCCCTAAAAATTCATTGCGCCAACCCCAATACGAGTCGAGTTCTGGTCAATCCTGGGACTTCACTGTCAATCGATGTTGGCGCGAAAAGCTATCGATCAAGATTGAACAAAGCCAATTTATTAGTGAAATCTGGATCTCCACATTGCAGTGACGAAAACAAGTATGAAAAAGCCATTACTCTTCACCTTCGTTTTCGTCATGACTAGTCCGGCTATCGACGTATTCACAACACAAGCGCACTACTCTGGCTTGACCATGGATTACTAGAGAGTGAACTTTTAACAAACTCGGTATGCGTTTCTTGCATGTTCTAGAGCTTTCGCTACTGACAACGCCAACAACAATTTAGTAAAAAGATCGCGCAGAAAACATTGAAAGGTAAGCCATGAACGACAGTCTCGACTACAGCCCACAAGAGCTACAAACTATCTTGCAGAAGACCACGGCTCTTGTATTGGATCAATATGCAAGAGTCGATCAGCAAGAAGGTTTTCACCATTTCCCGCAGAGCGAAGTCGCCTCATGGTTTGACGAGCCATTGCCACTCCGCGGATGTGATGCGCTAGATTTATTAGATTTGGTCAAACATCGTGTATTCGATACTGCGACAGGGAATTTGGGACCGAATATGTATGCCTACGTCATGGCTGGCGGCAATCAAATCTCAACTGTCGCGGACTTTCTATGTTCGACGATTAGTCAAAATGCGACCAAATGGCATCTGGGCGCGGCCATGACAGAAATTGAAAAACGGGTCGTTAAATGGACAGCTGACATGGTTGGCTATACTCCGGAAGCTGGTGGTGTGATGGTCTCCGGTGGTTCGGCAGCCACGCTCACTGGACTGACCGTAGCGAGGAATATTTTTTTACGTCAATACAACGTTAACAAAAACGGCTTGTTTGGTTTGAAGCCGTTCACCGTCTACTGCAGTTCCGAAACCCATAGCAGCACCGACAAAAGCGTCTCGCTACTCGGCATTGGTAGCAATCAACTCCGTCGTATCGCCACGGATGCCGATTTCAAAATTGATTTGGCAGCACTCAAGCAGCAAATCGAAATCGATCTAGCAGCAGGCTACACGCCGTTCTGTATCGTTGGCAATGCCGGCACAGTGAATACGGGTGCGATTGATGATTTAACGGCGCTCGCGCATATCGCCAAGCAATATGCAATGTGGTTCCATGTGGATGGTGCTTATGGCGGCCTAGTGTCGTCGCTGCCTGAACTTAAAGCGAAGTATGCGGGGATGGAATTAGCCGATTCGATTGCTCTCGATTTTCACAAATGGCTGTACCAACCATTTGAAATCGGCTGCACGCTCGTGCGTAATTGGGAGGTATTGCGCGAATCGTATTTTAAACAAGCCGACTATCTCGACACCTCATTGGAAGCAAAGAGCGAACGATTAGAATTTAACGAACATTATTTTCAGCTCTCACGGAATGCCAAAGCGTTTAAAGTCTGGATGTCATTGAAAGCCTATGGTTTCACCAAAATTCAAGCAATGATGCAAAAGGACCTAGACCTGACGCGTTACTTAGAAAAACGTCTAGATGCAGCCAGTGATTTTGAACTAAAAACACATAGCGATTTAGCGATTGCCTGCTTCCGTTATATCGGCACGCAATTAAGTTCCGAAAAAATCATTCAACTCAATCAAGATTTAATCCCTGCTTTAGAATCCGATGGAAGAATCTTTATCACCGGTACGAAATTACGCGGTGAATTTGTTTTGCGTGCCTGCATCATTAATCATCGTAAGAGTGAAGTATCGATTGATTACTTATTGGCAGTGATCAGAGATGTCGCAACCAACTTGCTCGCTCGAACCTGAGAAGGAAAACATCAGAACTTAACTCAGCCTAGTTTTCTTGAACAACTAAGGGGATAGTCATCATAAATTTCGTGCCGACACCGACGATAGAATTCACATGAATTTCCCCGCCAAGTAAACCGCTGACGATGTTGTAGCAAATATTCAGACCAAGACCCGAACCGCCTTGCCCAAACTTGGCGACCTAGCCGAACCGCCAGAACCATCATTGCGAAAGACTACCAAGAAAGAAACTAATCGGGAACAATAGCGGTGACTTCAATTTCCACACGGGCGCGGTCTTCGATCAATCCCGCCACTTGCACCGCCGCCATTGCTGGAAAATGCTTGCCGATGACATCACGATACGCAGCACCGATTTCTTTATACGCTGCCACATATTCTTTTTTGTCGATGACATACCAAGTCATACGCACGATATGTTCAGGTTTCGCGCCGCCTTCGGCTAAGACTTCCACAATATTTTGCAGGGCTTGACGTGTTTGTCCGGCGATGTCATCGCAATGAAATTGCTCTTGCCCATCCCACCCTATCATGCCGCCGACACATATCGTGCGTCCTGTGGCCGCAACGCCATTTGAATAACCGCGTGGCCGTACCCAGCCCGGTGGTTGTAAAAAATCCATAGTATTTCCTTTCAAGATAATTCGTTCAGTGCTGGCGCGATTAGTCCGTCAGATACTTCTGCATTTGTTCACGTAAAGCCACGGGTAATGCGATGGCTTTGCGCTCTTTGACATGCGCCATCACCAACACGAGTTGGGCTTTTAGTCGTAAATCTTGTTCTTGCCCTAGCATTCGAATTTCCAAGGTAGCCGATGCACGCCCTAGTTTAATCACACGTAATTCAGCAATTAACTTATCACCCATTACACTGGTTTTCACGAAATCGGTTTCTATATGCACGGTCGGCAATCCGATACCTTGCACCATATGCATTTCATGAAAACTCACTCCTAAACCCTGCGCGCACCAATCTTCTACCACGCCGTTAATCAATTCAAAATAGCGCGGATAAAACACGATGCCGGCGGGATCGCAATGCGCGAAACGGATGCTAATAGGCGCGCGAAACACCAGGCTCATAGATTCGCATCCTTATAGTCCTTCAACATTTCACGCGCGATGATCAGTTGTTGCACCTCGGTAGCACCTTCGTAAATACGCAATGCTCGGATTTCGCGATACAGTCTTTCCACTGGTACTTCACTCATCACACCCATGCCGCCAAACATCTGCACAGCCGCATCAATCACTTGTTGTGCACCTTCGGTCGCGACCATTTTTGCCATCGCCGCTTCTTTAGTGACACGCTCTCCTTGATCACGTTGCCACGCTGCGCGGTACACCAATAAAGCCGCGCTGTCGATAGTGGTTGCCATCTGCGCTAACTTAGCTTGGGTTAATTGAAAATCAGCGAGCGTTTGCCCAAACATTTTTCGACTTGTGGCACGCGCCATTGCTTCATCTAAAGCACGGCGTGCAAAACCCAAAGCTGCTGCAGCCACCGAAGTACGGAAGACATCGAGCGTCGCCATCGCCACTTTGAAGCCTTGCCCTGCTTCACCAATACGCTGGCCGACGGGGATACGGCATTGATTGAATTTTAATCGCGCTAAGGGATGCGGGGCGATCACGTCTATGCGTTCCGCGATGTCAAATCCATCAATGTCAGCGTCAACAATGAAAGCTGAGATACCGCGTGCACCAGCTGCCTCACCAGTGCGGGCAAACACCACGTAAAAATCAGCGATGCCGCCATTCGAAATCCAGGTCTTTTCACCTTCGAGTAAATAGTAATCGCCCTGCGCATCGTGAACCAGAGTTGCTGCACATTGCATAGCAGCGACATCAGAGCCCGCGTTGGGTTCTGACAATGCAAACGCCGAAATCAATTTGCCTTGTCCGACTTTTTCTAAGTAAATGTTTTTTTGTTGCTCGCTACCAAACAAACTAATAGCGCCTGTACCCAAGCCCTGCATGGCAAAAGCAAAATCGGCGAGGCCTGAATAGCGCGCTAAAGTTTCACGCAATATGCAGATTGCGCGGGTATCAATCACATCTTGATTCGCACCGTATGCTCTACCACCAATTGCATGCTTCAACCAGCCTGCTTCACCCAATTGTTTGACTAGGTCGCGACATTCTTGATCGACATCTTTGCCGTGCGTTTGATGAATGTTCTCGCTTGCCCAATGATCCAATTGCATTTGTAATTGGCGATGATCTTCGTTGAAGAAGGGCCAGTTTAGGTGGGAAGTGTTTGACATGTGTTTCCTGTTATTTATGCGATAGAGAAATGCTTACTCATCAATTCCTCATCAATTTCTAATCAATTCTATTTCAAGACGCTAATCTCCCTTCTCCCGAAAGCGGGAGAAGGGTCGGGGATGAGGGTGTTTCAGTATGTCGAAAAAAAGTCGAAACATCAAAACGACACCATCAATTCAATATTCGAGAATTTACACTCCGCGAACGTTTTGCTAATCTGAACGTCCCTCACCCCAACCCCTCTCCCGCCTGCGGGAGAGGGGCTTAAATCCTTCATCAATCTACGTAGAAAAATTCAATTCCAAGGTCGATCATAACCGCTGCCAATTTTAGGGCGGGTGCAACCCGCGCCGCACATAGGTCGATCCGCCGTGCTCTAGGTTCTGGCGGCGCGGGTTGCCCCCGCCCTACATCTTCAAAGCATCAGCCTAATTTCAGTTACCTTCAAATTTTGGCTTTTCTTTATTCACAAACGCATGATAAGCCCGATGAAAATCATTCGTCATCATGCAAATCGCCTGCGCTTTTGCTTCGGCATCAATCGCTTGATCGACGCTCATGTCCCATTCTTCGTGCAGCATTTTCTTGGTCATCGCGTGGGCGAATGTTGGGCCATTTGCGAGATTGCTAGCGTAGCTTTGTGCTGCACTGATCAATTGATCTAGTTCAGTTAATTGATTAAAAAATCCCCAGCGCTCGCCCTCTTCGCCTGACATACTGCGTCCGCTGTATAGCAAATCGGAAGCGCGACCTTGGCCTATGATGCGTGGCAAAATTGCGCAAGCGCCCATGTCGCACCCTGCTAGTCCAACACGAGTAAAGAGAAACGCCGTTTTGCTGCGACTGGTTCCTATCCGAATATCCGACGCCATCGCAATAATCGCTCCTGCTCCGGCACAGATGCCATCAACGGCAGCGATGATAGGCTGTGGGCAGGCACGCATGGCTTTGACCAAATCACCCGTCATTTGAGTGAAACGCAGCAGGCCTGGCATGTCGAGTTGGGTCAGTGGCCCGATGATTTCGTGTACATCGCCCCCTGAACAAAAATTTTCACCCGCCCCCGTGATTACGATCGCCTTGATATCGTCGGCATAGCACATAACACGAAACAGATCGCGTAATTCTGCATAGGAATCAAAGGTCAACGGGTTTTTGCGTTCAGGACGATTTAAAGTGATCGTCGCGACTTTATCCTTGACCTGATAGGCAAAGTGCGTGGCCTGATAATTCGCTAGCATTTGATGATTGCCAGCTAGATCGCTGGCTTTTCCGTTGAGGTAGTTCATATCGTTCTCATTCTTTTTCATTTTGCTTGTTACCTGCGCTCAAATCCGACTTCACACTCGACAACAAGCTAATCATTTGACTTTTTTGTTCCGCGTCTAAACCGGAAAACAACTCCGCAATCCAGGCTTCATGAACACTTGCCATAGTCTTAAATGCCTTGCGCCCAGCTGGCGTCAGTTTCACGCTGTATGCACGTCGATCTTGTTTATCGGTCACACGCATGACCAAACCTTCTTGCTCTAGCTGATCGGTAATACCAGTAATATTGCCACCGGTAACCATCATACGCTTGGATAATTCACCCATACGCAAACCGTCGGGATGGCGCTCTAGTTGCGCCATTAAATCAAAGCGGGGCAAGGTAGTATCGAACTCTGAACGCAAGCGATTGCGAATTTCGTTTTCTATCATGACCGTCGTCGATAACATACGCAGCCATAATTTTAAAGACTGATGATGATCTTGGGTTAAGCGAGTTTCTAGATCAATGGGATCAGTAGGGTAAGTAGTCGCGTCTCGCTCGCTCATCACATCACCTCGCCGCCGGCAACGGCAATGGCTTGCCCATTTTGGGACGCACTGGCAGGTGAGCATAACCAAAGCACTGCATCGGCGACTTCTTCGGGTTGAATCAGCCGCTTTTGCGGGTTACCTGCCGAGAGTTCTGCACGCGCTTGCTCTTCGCTACGACCTGTATTTGCCATGATATTGGCGACCGCTTCACGTACGATGTCCGTCTCGGTATAGCCCGGGCACACGGCGTTGACCGTTACCCCTTTTTGCGCGACTTCTAATGCTAATGACTTAGTTAAACCGATCACGCCATGTTTCGCGGCTGCATAGGCAGCGACATAGGCATAACCCTTCAATCCTGCGGTGCTTGCGACATTCACAATGCGCCCCCATGATTGCGCCAACATGGCGGGTAAAGCTTGTTGTGTACAAAGGAAGGTGCCAGTCAGATTGACTGACAGCATTTGCTGCCATTGCGCTTCCGTTGTTTTTAAAAATGGCGCGGAGCTTGCCTGTCCTGCGTTGTTAATTAAAATATCGACCGTACCAAATTGTTCGACGGCTTGCGTAAATCCAGCGCTGACTGAAGCACTATCGCTGACATCCATCACAATAGCTTGCATCAATCCAGCTTCATTCAACTGCTGCACTGCCTTTTGCAAGTTTGCTTCGGTACGTCCGGTGATGGTGACTTTGACTCCTTGCGCTAGCAATGCCTGCGCGATAGCTAGACCTATACCTGTCGCGCCGCCGGTGACTAAAGCGTGTTTCCCAACTAAAGCAGGATGAAAAAAATTCATATCAGCCTTCCAATAATTTTGCGGCGATTTCTTGCGGGTTCATGCCACGACTCGCTGCAGCAACTTGGCGTTCACGATCCAAATTGCGTTCTAATTGCAATTTACCGGCGATGTATTGTTGTGGCCAGCTGATGTCGGCAAATCCTAACTTGGCAGCTTCATGCAAAGTCCAGGCGGGATCAGCCAAATGCGGTCTTGCAATCGCACACAGATCAGCACGGCCAGCAGCAATGATGCTGTTGACATGATCGGCTTCAAAAATTGCGCCGACTGCAATTGTCGGAATTTGAACTTCGTTACGAATGCGATCTGAAAATGGAGTTTGGAACATGCGTCCATACACCGGCTTTTCTTGTTTGCTG
Organism: Affinundibacterium seohonense; assembly: GCF_014284305.1. Taxonomy (GTDB): domain Bacteria; phylum Pseudomonadota; class Gammaproteobacteria; order Burkholderiales; family Burkholderiaceae_D; genus Undibacterium; species Undibacterium seohonense. The sequence continues at coordinate 11,967 of NZ_JACOFW010000017.1, read as the reverse complement.
ACCTGACCCGATGAGCAATCGATCATGTCTGCACCGGCCTGTTTAAACAGTCTAGCAATCGCCACAGCATCGTCAGGGGTGATACCACCTTCGACCCAATCGTGCGCAGAAATACGTACTGACATCGGCTTATGTGCTGGCCAAACTGCACGCATCGCAACGAAAACTTCTAAAGGATAACGACAGCGATTCTCCAAGCTGCCGCCGTATTCATCCGTGCGCTGATTGGTTATGGGAGAAATAAAGCTCGATAAGAAATAGCCGTGTGCGCAATGTAATTCCAGCCAGTCAAAGCCTGCCTCATCAGCAGCAATTGTCGATGCGACGAATTCATTCAAGACTTGCGTCATTTGCGCTTTGGTCGCTGCTCTAGCAACTTGCGACACGCCGTGTAAATATTGTTGTTCAGACGCCGAAATCAAAGGCCAATTATCGGAATCCAAAGGCTGATCGATACCATCCCAAGCGCGTTTAGTGGAGCCTTTAGCGCCCGCATGCCCGAGCTGTACCGCGATCTTGGCATCGCTGTTGACGTGTACGAAGTCAACGGTACGTTTCCATGCTTGGGTATGTTCCTTCGCATACAATCCGGGGCAAGCCGGTGTGATTCTGCCCTCAGCCGAGACACAAGTCATTTCAGCAAACACCAATCCCGCACCACCCATCGCACGGCTACCGAGATGCACTAAATGGAAATCACCAGCCACACCGTCGACCGCAGAATACTGTGCCATAGGCGACACCACGATGCGATTTTTCAGAACCACATCGCGCACTTTGAAAGGTGTGAACATGGGTGGAATAGTCTGTTTGGTTTTGGGCATGGCGATACCAGCTTTAAAAAACGCTTGCTCCGCAATCCAGACTTCAAAACTACGCACGTAATTGGCATCACGCAGACGCAGATTTTCATGTGACAAACGCTGGCTGCGCGTCAACATTGAATAAGCAAACTGTGGCGCTTCCATCGCGGTGTAGCGACTCACATTCTCAAACCACTCCATGGAATTACGTGCTGCACTTTGTATCTTCAATACTTCAATCGCACGCAAATCTTGGTAGGCATCCATCACCGCTTGCATACCGTTCGCACCATGTTGCGCGAAGCAATTAGCGAGTTCGATCGCGTCTTCAAGCGCTAATTTGGTGCCTGAGCCTATGGAAAAATGTGCGGTATGCGCAGCGTCACCCATTAGAACGATGGGTACGTTTTTGCCGTTGATGTGATTCTGATGCACCCACTGCTTACAAATAATACGTGGAAATTTAATCCAACTCGCTGAGCCACGTAGATGACTAGCATTGCTCATCAAGGCATTGCCATCCAAATACTTGGCGAATAAATTTTCACAAAACGCGATCGCTTGCGCTTGATCCATTTGATCAAGGCCAGCCTTCAACCACACCTCTTCTGGGGTCTCGACGATGAAGGTCGCGGTATCACCATCATATTGATACGCGTGCGCCTGAAACCAACCATGCTCAGTTTCTTCAAACGCGAAAGTAAAAGCGGAAAAAAGTTTCTTGGTACCGAGCCAGACAAAGCGGCATTTGCGGGTATCGATATCGGGTTGGTAAGTCGTTTCATAACGCGTACGAATCCGGCTATTCAAGCCATCACTGGCGATCACCAAATCGGCGCCATAGGTTTGCGCTAAAATTTGATCATCCTGTACATCGGTTTCAAATACCAACTCCACGCCGAGCTGCTCGCAGCGTTCTTGCAAGATATTCAGCAAGCGTTTGCGACCAATACCGCAAAAACCATGTCCACCGGAAGTGACGACCTGGCCTTTGAAATGGACATCGATGTCGTCCCAATGATTGAAGGCTTGCAAGATGGTTCTGGCAGTCTGTTCATCAGCCTTCACCAAATTACCCAAAGTCTGATCAGAAAACACCACACCCCAACCGAAGGTATCGTAAGGACGATTACGTTCGACCACGACGATACGATGTGCTGGGTTTTGCTTTTTCATCAGCATCGCAAAGTACAAACCTGCGGGACCACCGCCTATGCAAAGTATGTTCATGTTTTTATCGATTCGTTTTTTGTGCAAACTTGGTTTCAATCTAGATCTTGTAGGGCGGGTGAAACCCACGCTGCTCAGGTGTTCGGTGTATTGGCGGCGCGGGTTTCACCCGCCCTACAACTTACCAGATCTTGTTCACTTATTTTAATTGGTCAGCTTCAACTTAAACCGCTGCACTTTGCCCGTCTCCGTACGAGGCAAAGCGTCTTTGAATTCTATACAGCGCGGATATTTATAAGGTGCGACGTTCGCTTTGACGAATTGCTGGATATCGCTAACTAAGGCGTCACTCGCTTTATTCGAATCGCGCAAGACCACAAAGGCTTTGACGATCTGACCGCGCTCTTCGTCGGGTAATCCAACTACCGCACATTCAGCGACGTCAGGATGTTTAAGGATAATTTCTTCCACCTCGGGACCTGCCACGTTATATCCAGCGGTAATGATCATGTCGTCAGTGCGAGCACGATAATGGAAATAGCCTTCGGCATCCATTTCATAAGCGTCGCCAGTCAGATTCCAACCATTCAAAACATAATTTTTTTGTCTGTCGTCAGCCAGATAGCGGCAGCCCGTCGGTCCTTTCACCGCCAGCCGGCCTGTCACGCCCACCGGCGCTGGATTACCGTTCTCGTCGAGAACACAAGCTTGATAACCGGGAACCGCTTTACCTGTCGCTCCTGAACGCGCATGCTCGCCCGCTGCCGAAATAAAGATATGCAACATCTCCGTCGCACCGATGCCATCAATCATGATTAAGCCCGTCGCAGCTTGCCAAGCTTCGCGAGTCGCTGCGGGCAAAGTTTCACCGGCAGACACTGTCTTTTGCAATGACTTCAGCGAAAAATTGGGCAGCATAGGCATCATCTGACGGTAGAAAGTCGGCGCTGTGAAACAAACTGTGGCTTGATAGTCGTCGATCGCTTTGAGTAAGCTTTCTGGCGTGAGCTTTTCCAGCAGCACGGCAGTTGCGCCAATGCGTAAAGGAAAAAGCAATAAGCCGCCAAGGCCAAAAGTAAATGCCAAAGGCGGTGTACCGATAAATGTGTCATTCACCTGCGATTGCAATATCGAACGCGGGAAGCAATCACAAATCGCCAACACATCTCGATGAAAATGCATGGTGCCTTTCGGCATTCCAGTCGTACCCGATGTGAAGCTGATCAGACAAACATCCTCGGCATGCGTATCAACTGCTTTGAAATTACTTGATTTGCTCGTCATCAATTGGTCGACCGAACCCACAACATCGGTATTAAAAATCTTGATCTGCTGCAGCACTGGACTCAATTTCTGTGCTGCGTCCAACTCCTCTTGCAAAGCTGAAGAACATAATGCGGCAGAAATTTGTGCTTTCTCAATAATGACGCTCAACTCTTTAGCGCGCAACAAGGGCATGGTCGGTACGGCTACACAACCGGCTTTCCACACGGCCAAAATGCATGCGGCCATCATGGGATTATTTGCACCGCGCAACAACACGCGATTTCCCGGCACTAGATGCATATCGTCGACTAAAACATGTGCAATCTGATTCACTCTCGCACACAGCTCGGCATAAGTCCAGGTCGCACTAGCGCTGCGTATCGCCACCTTGTCAGCAAACCCTAGCGCAGCAATGTCTTCTAAAAAAGCCGTCGCGCAATTGAGGCGTTCCGGATACTGCAATTCAGGTAAATCAAACAGCAACTCTGGCCACTGTTCAGGTGGCGGCAGATGCTCGAAGGGGAACGTATCGACATGCGCGGATTGGTGAAAATACTTAGACATCGGTCAGTCTCCATATTGTAGTTCGCACACTGCGCCAAGTTTTCTTAATTTATTGTGAGAAGTTACAGCGGCGATATCGTGACGAACAAATACTTTAAACCTAAACTATTTACAGGTAAAGTAAAACCACTAAAAAACCAAAATTAAACATCATTTCGGTTTCTTAACTCAAACTTTTCCGAGCACGAGTTTGCCCCAAGATACATCATTCATCGTGATCTACTCTCGGACCGCTCTCGCCTCACCGAGGCAATAATCAATGCTGAGTTCTATGTGGGTGTAAAGTAATAGATAAAGTCGCCAGATCTCATCTGCCCTGCGCACCAAAGTGCAGATCGCAGCGAATCGCGTGAGTGCAATACGAGTTTCGGAATGGCAGCTCGGTCAGTGTGAGTGAAGCTTTAGATCTAAACTATGTAAGAAAAGTCAGTAAGTCAGTTTTTCGCCAAGACGAGAACGCCCACCTCGCACTGGTACAGCTCCAACACAAAATTAACCAATCTCAATGCTATTTTCTACCCAACGCATGGTCTGTACTGCTATTCACTGAATGAAGAAAGGTATCGAAAAGCATTCGTGGGAAAAGCGCAGAGGCGGGCTTTGACCCAGCGCTGCTTCTTCGGTTTTCTCTTTGATAACATCTTAGCATTTGCATACTGAGATCAATTAATGTCTCTCATCACGGCAGTCTGAATGCCAGCCCTCAGTCCATCATTGTCCGATGTTCTCATGTAAGAATTTTTCGACACGCCCCCAAAAATCTAAGCGGGTACGTTCAAGTTTCCAGCCGTGTCCTTCGTCTGGATATTTTATCCATTCCACCTTGGCATTGTGTTTGCTGACTTCAGTATAGAATTTTTCTCCATGCGCAATTGGTACGCGCCTATCAGCACCGCCATAGGCCAACAGCAGTGGTTTTTTTATTTTGTCGGCTAAATTGACTGGTGAGGTATTTCGCAGTTGTTCGGCATCCTTAACAGGGTCACCAATCAATAATGGCATCCCGTAATTTTGCCATTCCGCAGAATAATCATTGCTCCAACTTGACTCATAAAGTAAAGGAATGCTCGTGACACCGACCCAATTGACTGCGCATTGAAATAATTCAGGATGATTGGCAATCCCCATTAGGCTGGCATAACCACCATAACTTGCACCAGCAATACAAATGCGCTTGGGATCGGCGATTCCTTCCGCAATCGCCCATTTGGCAGCATCGGCCAAGTCATCTTGCATCAATAATCCCCATTGCTTCCAACCGGCTTTAAAATGTTTGACTCCAAAGCCAGTGCTGCCGCGAAACTCTGGCTGCAAGACAGCATAGCCACGTGAGGCTAAAAACTGCACTTGTGCATCCCACTCCCAGCTCGCTCCCCTGACAAAAGGCCCGCCATGTACCAAAACAACCATGGGGAGATTTTTGCTCTTTTCCCCTTTTGGCAAGGTCAAGTAGGCGGGAATTTGAAGTCCATCGCGGGCGGAGTAACGCACCATATCTTGGATTGCCATCGTTTTCGCATCGATCTTTTGATGACGATGACCGATCAACTCAAGCTTGCTATTTTCTGTGTCATAGACCGTGTATACCGATGGTTGCACGTCCGAATAAGAGCGCACTGCGACAAACCGACTCAAGCCATCTCTGGCAATACTTATTTGGTTGATCGTTGCGGGCAGCAAAGCATCTATCTTCTTTTGCAAGGCTTGCATGCCTTCATCCAACCAGTGCGTGGTGCGTGCATCATTTAAGAATGAAACACCAAGTAATTTTTTACTGGCACGATCGAAAATCAAATTGCCGTTAAAATCGTATCCTGGAATGGACACGATGGCTTGATCTTCCACTTCTTTCGTCTTTAAATTAAAGCGATAGAGCGAAGAGGTATCTTGTTTTTTTCGCGCCACCACATACAAAGTGCCGTCGGGGCCCAGCTCCAGTGGCGTAAACTTACCACCACGATACTTACCGGTTTCAGCGATCACTTCCCAACGACCACTTTGTTCATCGTGGTACATAATTTTTTCTTTGTCTCCTTCCGACACAATATTCACCTTGGGCTTACCGTCGTAGTCGATCAGCCAAGCGCGGGAATCCCCTGGGCGAGTCAAAGTCTCGGCCTTTCCAGTATTGGTGTTTAGGCTAATCAGATTCAGGGCCCTCAAATCATAAATAGAATCCCATACCGGTTGTGCTACAAATACATTTTCGGAATGCAAACGCAAATCAACAGCATAAAAGAAACTCTCAGCGGGCAAGGTTCGCTTCTGAATCATCGTACCGGTCGTCATTTTGGCGCCATACACCCGTTCAATCAAAGTTCGCAGATCACTACCGTCCAAATTGACCGCAAACAAACCCGGGTTGTATCTCAACTCCCCCGTTGCAACGGTATTGTCTGCAGTCGTAAACACCAAACGCTTAGAATTGACCCAATGAAACTCACTAATATCGACATCATTAAAGCCGGCCACAATTTTTGGCTCTTTAGTCTTCAAATTCATAGAAACTAACTGCACACGGCCATTTTTCATCGCCACCAACATAGCCAGCGATTGCCCATCAGGCGATAGCTCGACCATATTCATTCTAGAATTTTCAAAAAACGACTCCAAAGGCAATTTCTTATTCTGGGCAAATGCGCTTGACGTCGAGGCAAAAAACAGCAGCGTCGACAACACTAGACGCACATACATAGAAAACTTCTTGGTATAAGTTGTTATCATAAAACCCTAAAATTAAATGTTATCTAATGGCATATCAAAATATTAGAACAAAAGCTAAGTCGTAATTTATTCTCTTTTAAACAATTATAACAAATGCACTTGTTAAATTACTCAAGTTAAGATGGGGAAGAGTCTAACTTCAGGTATATTCTCGATTCTTACAAAAACAATTGCGGGTATGACCAAAACATACCGCCAATAACAAGATAATGCGTTTTTTCTATTCGATCGCCTGGTCACTAGCCCTTCCTTTTATCCTTTTTCGTCTATGGCTAAGAGGCAAACAAGAACCTGGTTATCGCCAACACATTAGCGAACGCTTGGGTTGGTACAAAGCAGTCAAAGCGCAAAAATTTATCTGGGTACATGCCGTATCTGCAGGAGAGACGCGTGCAGCCGAACCTATCATCAGAGCCCTATTAGAGAATTATCCTGAGCATCACATTTTGCTCACACACATGACCCCTATTGGTCGTAGCACCGGTCAGACTCTGTTTGCCAATATCGCGGATCGTCTGACCCAGACTTTCATTCCTTACGACATCAACTGGATCATTCGCCGCTTTTTGCGTCATTTTTCGCCCGCGATTTGCGTGTTGATTGAAACAGAAGTCTGGCCAAATTTGATCGCGCAATGTAAAGCGGCAAAGATTCCTGTGACGCTGGTGAATGCCCGTTTATCCGAGCGTTCTTTACGAAAAGCCCAACGTCTATCAGGTTTAATGCTGCCTGCGGCCCAAGCGATTGATTATGTTGCTGCGCAATCTGGCCCCGACGCTGATCGCCTGCGTGCCTTGGGTGTACGTGATTTATGTATTACCGGAAATATGAAATTTGACGTCACGCCACCGCCGATGATGGCCGAACGTGGCGCCAAATTACGTGCCTATTTTGGGCAACGTCCCGTATTCATTTGTGCCAGTACCCGCGAAGGTGAGGAGCCATTAATTCTCGAAGCTTTTATGCGCCTACAATTGCCGCGCGCCCTGCTCATCATCACGCCACGACATCCGCAGCGTTTTGATCAAGTTGCCGCACTACTGAGTCAACACCAATTGCGCTTTGTACGCCGTTCCACGTTAGATCTTGCGCAAGATGCGCTGCCGATCCCGGCCGATACTCAGGTTTTTTTAGGTGACAGCATGGGGGAGATGTATATGTACTACGCGGCTAGCGACCTTGCCTTCGTTGGTGGGAGCTTAGTTCCTCTGGGCGGACATAATTTAATTGAAGCATTTGCCATGAGCCGCGCCGTCTTGACTGGCCCGCATACTTTCAATTTTTCTGAAATCACAGAACAAGCGATTGCTGCCAACTGCGCGCAACGCGCTGGCAATGCCGAAGACCTGATGCAGCGTGCCCAAACTTTACTCGACGATATAACGACACGTACACATATGGGAACACACGCACACGCGTTTTTCTTGCAGCATCAAGGCGCAACCGATAGAACCATGCAAGCGATTAAGCCGTTCATTCAATAAACGCTAACAAAGCTCATTAAGACTCAGTTTTTTTACGGAAGGCGACGCCATGAAATCGTTTTACCGATATGCAATCACAAGTATCCTGCTCAGCTATAGCGCAGTTAGTATTGCAGCTTGCCCGCCCGACGGCAAGACGCAAGAAAATTTACTGGTTTTAAAAGAGAGCAAATGGCAAATCGCGGATGCACAACAACGGCAGCAAAGCGCACTCAACTTACTCGATTGTTTAGCCAGTCCTAATCCACAGTTGCGCGATGAGATTGCTTTCGAGGCGCTGTCGTTTTGGATGCGCAGCGAACTGCTTACAACCGAAACCATGCAAACTATCCGACAACAACTTCAGACGCAAATCGCAGCTCCACGCACGAAAAATGATCCCGGATTTCAGCAACCGTTTGCGGCATTAGTGTTAGCTGAAGTGGCGCGAGTTGACCGACGCAAAGCATTTATGAGCGAGGCACAAAGACAAGAAATGGTGAGCCTTGCTGCGCAGTATTTACGTAGTATTCAAGACTATCGTGGCTATGATGAAAAACAAGGTTGGCGGCATGGTGTAGCACATGCTGCTGATTGGATGATGCAGCTATCTCTTAATCCGGCATTGAATAAATCTCAGCACAGTTTGATGCTAGAAGCCTTGTGTCTGAAGATTCGGAATGATCAACACTTTTATCAGTATGGTGAAGGTGAGCGCTTGATGACGCCCGTGTTTTATTTAGCACTGCGCTCGGCGCTCACGCCGGAAGAATGGAATGACTGGTTTGACAGTTTATTGACGACTTCACTCGACTCAAAAAGAACGACTCAAGCAAGCTTGGCACGCAAACATAATCTAACTGCTTTTTTATCAGCGATGTACCTCAATCTGCAAGAAAGTAAGCAAGCTGCCTTGCAGGAAAAATTTTTACCTCTCGTCATTAAGTCATTGAAAAAATTGAACTAAAGAACAAAATAGGCATCTTAAACAGTCAGCTTTTTGACCCTAAAAATATTATTTTGCTTTATCCAACTATCAAGAAAAATCATTTGGAGGATCAGGTATGAAACGCACTATTCCCTTGAACACAATCGCCCTAGCCTTAGTTACAAGTTTCGCGGCTAGCGGTACAGCCTACGCTGGTGATAGCAAATTGACTTTAGAAATGCTGTATCACCCAGAATTAAAACAAAATTTCAATGCGGCGCCGATGACGCGCCTATCTTGGGACAATCAAAATCGCTTAATCGAATCCAAAGTGAATAAAGGCACTGCGGAACTTTTCGTGATCAACCCATCAACTTGGGAAAAAACAGCCCTACCAGCCGACGGCAATGTTCTCAATATCTTAAAAACAGCCAAGGTGGATGAAAAAGAATTGGCCAAATTGGCAGATCAATTGAGTGCTCGTATCAAACCAGAAACCAAGAGCTATATCTTTACCTACAAAAACGATATCTGGTTACTCGATCTCAATGCCAATAAAGCGCGTGCTTTAACGAATACACCGGACGTCAAAGAAGACGAAGCTCTGCTTTCACCCGATGCCAAAACGGTCGCTTACTTAAAAGGCAATGACATGTACGCGACTGATGTTGCGACAGCCAAAGAGAAGCGCTTAACCACAGGTGGCAGCGAAACCGTGTTTAATGGTCGCTTAGATTGGGTGTATCAGGAAGAAGTCTATGGTCGCGGTGATTTTCGCGCGTTCCGCTGGGCACCTGATTCTAAAAAGTTAGCCTTCTTAAGTTTTGATGAAACCAAAGTACCGGTCTACACCTTAAGTGGCGATCATGCTCAGCCAGTCAAAACCGATCGCACCCGTTATCCTAAAGCTGGCGATTCTAACCCTATTACGAAGCTCGGCGTGGTCGATTTGAATGGCAAAATCAGTTGGACACAAGACCCATACGCAGGCAAAGAAACGCTGATCGTTCAAGTCGACTGGACACCTGATGGCAAACTCATGGCCGCTTGGCAAGACCGCGTTCAAACTTGGTTGGATTTGCGTATCTACGACGCAAAACTGAATAGCAAAGCGGTGGTAAAAGAAACCAGTCCAGCATGGACTGAACGTCTGCCATTGCCACACTTTTTAAAAGATGGCAGCTTCATTTGGGAATCGAGCCGTACTGGTCATCATCATTTATATCACTACGACAAAAACTTCCAGTTAGTCAAAGCGGTCACACAAGGTGACTGGGATGTACGTACCGTACATGGTGTAGATGAAGCCAAAGGTCGTGTGCTATTTGCCGCCAACGAACGCAATCCTATTGGCAATGATGCCTATAGCGTCAATCTTGACGGTAGTAACTTCAAGCGTCTGACGGAAGAAAAAGGCACGCACATGGTGCGTTGGAATAAAACCTTCACGCACTATGTCGACAGCTGGAGCAGCATGACACAAACACCAAAGCAAGCTTTGTTCACCGATGCAGGTGTGCAAGTGAAATTGGTTGATGATGTAGGCGTACCAGAAAAATTCAAAGCTTTACAATTGGCGACAGTCAAGCATCAACAAGTGAAATCCCGCAACGGCTTTTTAATGGAAAGTGTGCTGTACCTGCCACCAAATTTTGATGCGACTAAAAAATATCCTGTGTATCAACACCTGTATGCCGGCCCAATGGCACCACAAGTGCGTGACCAATGGAGTGCCAATGCCTACTACCACTTCCTGGCACAGCAAGGCTATGTCGTCTGGATCATGGATAATCAAAGCGCCAGCAACAAAGGGGTTTCGAGTGCTTGGCCAATTCACAAAAAACTCGGACAACTAGAATTGCAGGATCAGTTAGACGGCTTGGAATGGCTGCGCCAACAAGGCTTTGCCGACATGGATAGAATCGCTTTGAATGGTTGGAGCTATGGCGGTTATTTCACATCGTATGCCATGACTCACAGTCAATCTTGGAAAGTCGGCTTCGTCGGCGCCCCGGTCACCGACTGGCGTTTCTATGACAGCATCTACACCGAACGCTACATGGGCTTGCCGCAAGAAAATGCAGAAGGTTACGACAAAGGTTCTAGCTTAAAAGCGGCGAAAAACTTGAGCGGAAAAATCATGATTATGCACGGTACGATGGATGACAATGTCCATCCACAAAACACCATCATGTTCATCGACGCCCTTGCCAAAGGGAATAAAGAATACAGCTTACAACTGTATCCAGGCCAAGGTCACGGTGTGGCGGATGCATGGCAAAACTGGTCCATGCAAAAAGCTAAATGGAAATTCTTGCAGGATAATTTGTAAGATTACATTTGCTTGGCCCTACAAAAAAACCGACAGCTTACAGGCTGTCGGTTTTTTTATTTTTCGAAATCGTTGAGCGCTACCAGCTTCAGTGACAAACGACTTACTTCAATATTTACTGCGGTCTGGATTTGTGGAAAACCAAAGGACTCGTTACCGTGCTTGGTGGCGGTGACTTCAAGATATGCGGTTTCATACTACCCATCACATGCATTTCGCAGGGCTTACAATCAAAACGCAGCGTAAATTTTTCATCACCATTAACTAAAGTCATCGGCTCTGCTTTGACTTGACCTTGCACACCGGTTACACCTTTGGCTTGTTTTGGGCAGAGGTTAAATGAAAAACGCAAGCAGTGCTTGGTAATCATCAAAGGCACTTCACCCGGTTCTTCATGCGATTCGTACGCTGCTGCGATGAGTTGCACGCCGTGTTTTTTATAGAATTCGCTGGCTTTGTGGTTGTACACATTGGCCAAATACGTCAGCGTGGTTTCTGGGAACGGCACCAAAGGCACTTGTGCTGCTTCACGCAAAGGACGCTGCCACAAATTCACGCGTGCTTGTTCATGTTGGGCGACAGCGTCGCGACGTAAGGCAATGGAATGGACTCCTCCCCCTACGGCATCAAATGTGCCAAACTAATTAGAGGTAAAACTGATTAGTTCACAGAGGAGAAGTCCAAATGAATATTACTCGAATTGGTATCGATCTGGCA
>NZ_JACOFW010000164.1 GCF_014284305.1 Affinundibacterium seohonense | reverse complement strand
TAAAAAGCAAAACCGGATCAAACGCGGGACGACCATTGTCGGCACAGTAAAGCGCTTGAGTGCGTTCACGGATGAAGTCGAAGGAGATGTGACGATCAATTAAACGAAGCAGGTGGTCTTTCGGAACTAGTTGTTCCAAGGTGACCATTTCTAATTCGTGTTGGAAAGGTGTCGGTGTTTTTAGCATGCCGCTATTAAACCAAA
>NZ_JACOFW010000163.1 GCF_014284305.1 Affinundibacterium seohonense | reverse complement strand
CGGCTGTTGCTGTACCACCGCCTAAGTTGTAAGCGTAAGTCGACGCCACAGTTGTTGTTGCGCTTAAGCTGACGGTGTAGACGAGATCATTGCCTTCGACCACATTGTCACCAGCAACGCCTGGTGCACCTGGTTCGACGGTGGTGATGCTTGGTTGGTCATCATCAATAATACCGCCATTGCCTGTTACACCACCGATCACCAATGGTAAGG
>NZ_JACOFW010000162.1 GCF_014284305.1 Affinundibacterium seohonense | reverse complement strand
CGGAATCGACGACACTGTCGTTGATTGTGGCGACGGTGACCGTGAAGCTGGAAACACCGGCTGGAACGATCAGGCTGCCACCAACTAAGGTCACGCCATTGCTAAATGTGGCTGTGCTGTTGTAATCGGCACCCGCTGTCGCTGTACCACCGCCTAAGTTGTAAGCGTAAGTCGCTGCTACTGTTGTGGTTGCTGACAGAGACACGGTGTAGAC
>NZ_JACOFW010000161.1 GCF_014284305.1 Affinundibacterium seohonense | reverse complement strand
CGGAATCGACGACACTGTCGTTGATTGTGGCGACGGTGACCGTGAAGCTGGAAACACCGGCTGGAACGATCAGGCTGCCACCAACTAAAGTCACGCCATTGCTAAATGTGGCTGTGCTGTTGTAATCAGCACCGGCTGTTGCTGTACCGCCGCCTAAGTCGTAAGCGTAAGTTGAGGCGACTGTCGTTGTTGCTGACAGAGACACGGTGTAGACCA
>NZ_JACOFW010000160.1 GCF_014284305.1 Affinundibacterium seohonense | reverse complement strand
GCTACTTCACACCCCACATTTGCAAAGGTTTAGTTGAGCGCAATATCTATGGCGTGATTGGCTATCGTCGCCCCAATCATAAAGATGGCTTCTTCTATAAGCGCGAGTATGAATATGATGCGCAAGCAGATGTGTATCGTTGTCCGAATGGTCAATTACTGGCGTACTCCACTACGAATCGACTTGGCTACCGCGAATACAAATCGGATGCCAAAC
>NZ_JACOFW010000159.1 GCF_014284305.1 Affinundibacterium seohonense | reverse complement strand
GTTTGGCATCCGATTTGTATTCGCGGTAGCCAAGTCTATTCGTAGTGGAGTACGCCAGTAACTGACCATTCGGGCAACGATACACATCCGCTTGCGCATCATATTCATACTCGCGCTTATAGAAGAAGCCATCTTTATGATTGGGGCGACGATAGCCAATCACGCCATAGATATTGCGCTCAACTAAACCTTTGCAAATGTGGGGTGTGAAGTAGC
>NZ_JACOFW010000016.1 GCF_014284305.1 Affinundibacterium seohonense | reverse complement strand
ATGGACGATGCCGATTCACAATTGGCGTATGGCCTTAAATCGTTTTATGATTGAGTTCGGTGATCGTATTCAAAAACACGATCACTAACTTGTTCCGTGGCATTTACACAGAAATTCTTACAGGCTCTATTGTTACCTTTGTCCTTGCCATTTTTATGGATGTTATTTGCATTTAGACGGCAATTTGTGATGTTTGACCACGCTGTATTTGCACTTTATTCTTTGTCTTTCATGTGCATATTGATGAGCATCATCGCCATATTAGCTAAGTATGAATATATCGTGATCGCGTCACTCTTATTTGCATTTGTTCCCCCGTTTCATATGTTTTCTCAGTTACGCAATGCGTATAGCTTAACCAAATTCGAGGCTTTGTGGCGCACGATCGTATTGCTATTTATTGCGCTTATGTCGCTCTCGTTTTTTGCCGTTATCGTTACCTTAGCTAGTGTTTAATATCGTGTTTAAGCAGAGTTTAACTAAGTTTGCTGGCTTTGGTGCTAGCCAGATTTTTGGTTCTTTTATACCCAACTCGGGACGGTGCAGTTTTTTCGTAAGGCTTCAATAGCGAAGCGTATTGCGCCGTATGGCATCGTTCAGCAACGGTGTAATACGCTTCGCTATTACACCCTACGATGCTGACATTCCAACATCAGCACAATTAGTAACGACGTTTGAAATTCTAAAATACGCAAGACGTCCGAAATTCAACGTATCATTCAAACCCCGACATCAACAAGCAACAACGAAGGAGTTCCCTCATGAATGCGCCCTGCAACACCTCCAATTCAAACGCCGTCGTTGAAGCCAAACAAGCACTGATCACATTAGCATCCGACATAGGCGCTGCTTTGAACATCATGATGGCAGATTTGTCTACCTCATCAATTTATTCTGAGATAGAAGGGATCAATCAGCAAATTAACACGATTGCCCACGATGCTGAAAATGGGATATTGCATTTAAATCGAACGATTAAAATTTGCGAAGAGATTGTTCATTTCAATGCAAAGTTAATCAGACGAAAATCAATAAATCCTTTGATTCCTGATCTGCTGATCTCGATTTTGAGTTCGGCGGCAGCTCAGGCTGAAAAAGCGCTACCATTGGTAAGAGCTGCGCTTCAGCCATCGTGATCAGAATTCGTTAGTGCTATCGATGACTGTCGGTAAATGCAAAACTCGCCATCTAGGGTGGGTGCGACCCGCGCTGTAAATTACCTCAACGATTTATCGTTAAAGTATTCTTTCAAGTATCTAATTACCCTTTCAGCACTTTGAACATTCTGTCGGCGCGGGTCGCACCCGCCCTACATTTTTCCTGTTGCTGCCTTTCAAAAAAGCTTCGTTAGTTCGATCGATGGCAGTCGAGAGGTATTAAACCAAAATTCCTCACTGCGTTTATATGATCAGCACCTAAAAAAGGTATAGTTGTGCCTATTCTGCTTGATCGTGAACCTTTCACCGCTCGATTAATTTGATTTACACGTTTCGATCTTCCCTCTTTCTGGAGATGTTCCATGCTACGCCGTCAGCTTCTCGTTCTTGTTTCCGCCGTTTCTTTACTTGTGCTTGCAACACCAACCGTACACGCTGGATCGACGCCAGCCCGTGCCAAGCTGGGCATGGTTGTATCGCAAAGCGATATCGCCTCCGAAGTGGGGTTTCAGGTGATCAAAAACGGCGGCAATGCGATGGACTCAGCGATAGCCACTGCGTTCGCGCTGGCAGTCACGCATCCTACGGCTGGCAATATCGGTGGCGGTGGTTTTCTGGTGTATCGCTCGACTAGTGGGGCAGCTGTCTCGTATGATTTTCGTGAGTCCGCCCCTAGCGGCTCCTCTCCTGAGATGTGGTTGAAAGACGGTAAATACGACTACGATTTACATCACAATAGCCACCGTTCCGTCGGCGTGCCTGGCACGGTTGCGGGTTTGTATATGGCATGGCAAGAACAAGGTTCCAAACCTTGGAAAGAACTGGTCATGCCAGCCGTCATTTTGGCGCGTGATGGTTTTGAAGTCTCGCATGGCTTGGCGCGTTCCTTAGAAAGAGTATTGCCCTCTTTTAAAAAATATCCGGCAACGCTGGCGCAATTTTCCAAAAATGGACAGCCTTATCAAGCAGGTGAAACACTGAAACAAGCCGATCTTGCGCGCAGCTTGCTACGCATTGCCGAGCAAGGTCCAGCAGGTTTCTATGAGGGTGAAACCGCACTATTAATCGAGCAAGACATGAAGGCCAATGGCGGTCTCATCACACGCGAAGATCTAAAAGCCTATCAAGCAAAAAAGCGCGACGTGATCAAAGGGAGTTATCGTGGCTATGACATTATCGGCATGGCACCACCCAGCTCTGGCGGTGTCGCGTTGGTCGAGATGCTCAACATGCTCGAAGGCTATGATCTGAAAGCCAACGGCTATGGTTCTGCCAAGAATCAACATCTCATTACCGAGGCTATGCGCCGTGCTTTTGCAGACAGAGCGCAGCATCTGGGTGACCCTGATTTTGTCAGCGACATGCCTATCACACGCTTAACGTCGAAAGACTATGCAGCCAACTTACGCAAGACAATTAACCCCGCTAAGGCATCTAAATCCACACCCACATCATTCACCTGGCCTGCAGAATCACTAGAAACCACGCACCTGTCGGTGGTCGATGCACAGCGCAATGCCGTCTCCTTGACCTATACTTTGGAATACCCATACGGCTCACGTATCGTTGCGCCGGGCACGGGTTTTATATTGAATAATGAGATGGGCGATTTCAATGCAGGGCCAGGCTTGACGACCGAGCGCGGACAGATCGGCACCAAGCCTAATCTCGCCGTACCCGGCAAGCGTATGCTCTCCAGCATGGCGCCGACTATCATCAGCAAAGATGGCCAATTGTTTATGGTGACTGGCTCACCGGGTGGCAAAACCATCATTAACACGGTACTCACCACCATCCTTAACGTGATTGATTTTGGTATGAACGCGCAAGAAGCGGTCGATGCTGGTCGCATGCATCACCAATGGTTACCGGATACCTTAACTATTGAACGTTTTGGCTTCTCTGCTGACACCATCAAGCTACTCAAAGCGATGGGACACAACGTGGTAGAAGGTGGCAATCAAGGTGCCGCCGAAGTGATCATATTGAATGCGAAAGAGAATTTACTAGAAGGCGGTGTCGACCGTCGGCCGGCAGATGGTGGAGCGGCTGGGAAATAGATCAAATCCTGATGCATTCATGAACGCAGACCGCGCCATGGTTTGACGCCACCGCAACAAAAAAATAAAGGAAAAGAGGCTTCGATGAGATGGAAAACATACCTCAGTTTGCTTAGCTTATGTTGTGTGAGTACCTTCGCCCTAGGTCAAGATCAATCAAAGGGCGATGCGACTCCCACCACGGTCACAGGCAAAGCCATTTTTAGCTTTGGTGGTTTACATCTCAACATTATCCCTGCCGAAATTAAAGCCAACTTGCCACATTCGTATTTTGACGCGCAAGATCAAAGTATCACGGTGCATATCAACCAAGCAGATGCCAAAGACAATGTGAATTTCGCCGTCATTTTTCTGCACAACAAAAAGCCGCACTACGCGCTCTTACCGATCGTGCGTCATTTCGACAAGCCGATGCCCGATGCGTTCATGCGCAAAACATCCAACACAAATCCACCATGTGAACCAACGCTGCAGAAACTCACTAAGCTTTACGGCAAACCCTATGGTCCTTTTGATGGACGAGAAGAAGGTTTGCTGTATCAGGATTATGTATGGGAAAACAAGACCGATAAAATGATCTATAGCTGCGCAAGATATGCAGCGGAGAAAAGCAAAAAAACCTTCGCTTGGCTTGTCAAATTCGCGCAAAACGGTGCAGGTCAATGTCGCCGCGATAGCTGTATCGATCCACCACGTTAGCAACTATAAAGTCAGTCGCTGGACTCTTGAAGACAAGACCTAAGATTGCGCTTGCTCCTTTAACTGGGATAGGATCACTCGATAATCAAAATAGTTTTGACGGTCAATTAAAAATACATCACACTTCAAATTCACGCTCGCATTGCCTGCTATTTTCGCGAACGACAATCTTTAAACCGCATCGCCGAAGTTCTCTCATTTTTTCACAAGCAACGCTATGAACTGTAAAAACTGTAAGAGTAAGATTCAAGGAAACTATTGCGCGCAATGCGGCAATGCGAAGCAGCTAAAAAGAATTGACGGCCATTTTATTTTGCACGAGATCGAGCATGTTTTGCATTTCGAAAAGGGACTCTTTTTTACGATCAAAGAGTTGTTGCTGCGTCCCGGAAAATGCGTCAGGGAGTACATTTCTGAAAATCGTAGTCGGCTAGTCAAGCCGATTATATTTATTATCGTCACGTCCTTGATTTATACGTTGGCAGAGCATTTCTTTCATATCGAAAAAGGCTATTTCAAAATCAGTGCCGATACCACGCCCACCTATGATGCAATTTCCCGCTGGGTACATGGTCACTATGGTTACGCCAACATTATTATGGGATTTTTCATTGCGTGTTGGCTACGGATTTTCTTTAGAAAGCATGATGTGAATTTCTTTGAAATTTTGATATTACTTGCTTTTGTCATGGGTATCGGCATGCTTTTTTTCGCTCTGGCAGCGGTTCTCAATGGCGTTACTGGATTCAATGTCATGCCAGCTCTTAGTGGTGTGACTTTCATTTATCTTTCTTGGGCCATCGGCCAATTTTTTGATCAGGGAAAGCTTGCAAGCTTTCTAAAATCTGGCGTCGCCTATGTTCTCGGTTTTATCAGCTTTAGTGCCAGCACTTGGGTGCTAGGTTATGGATATGATGCGTTCATGCGGTGAGACCGTTTTGCAAGACGATTTGGTAAAGCGCAATCTTTCTGTGGCGCGTCGATAGCAAAGTGTATTGCGCCGAATGGAATCGGGCATGCTGCGGACCGACATGTCTTGATATGCCACATAAGCTCAGCGATGCGTTTCTATAAAAATTGCACCCACAACTGTGCGTACGCTCCCCCCCGAAGCATGCCATACGCGATGTTCCTATCTGCGGAACGACTGCCCATAATTTTTTTTCAATCGTCCTTTCGCCCAGTCTGCCATCAAATCGTAAAACCCTGGCGTCACACTAGTGTGTTTGCGTGAAAAATCAGGTGCCTGCTCATAACGCCACATGCCATGCTCGGTGTTGGGGAAAATATACAGCACGTTATTTTTGCCCTCACCTCGCAATTTCTGTAGACGCTCCACAGTGAGTGCAATCGGTGCTTGCCGATCTTCATTCGCGAATGCCCATAGCTGTGGGACATCAATCGCTCGCAGAACGCGCATGGGGTCTTGCGACCAGTCGACATCGAATTTATCCAAATGCGGAACGCCATCGCTACGAAGTACATTGACTGGAATACTCAGAAACACGCCGGTATAAGCACCTTTGATGATCGAAAACCACGGCTCTTTTTCGAAACGCTTTTTGATAGAATCAAGGTCATCGAGCCCGTCTTTATAAGTCGATTTAACAATGCGTGCGGTAATGTCAGTAACCATGCGCGCCATATCGACCACGTCTGCGCCGTAGCCACGTTCTTCCAGTTCTTTTGTCACCTGTGCCGCATCTTCTTCAGCAATATCCACCGCGAGACCGTACCCAATGCCTAAAAAATCTGCCTTAACGCGCGCTGCGGCGAGCGGAGCGATCCAACCACCTTGGCTCAAACCAATCAGGCCAAAACGACGATAACGACCAGCCGCCAAACGTTTGGCTTCGTGCGAGGCTGCGACCAGGTCATTCGCTAAGATGGGAAAATTCTGCGTGTAGTGTCCTTGAGAGAGTCCAGTACCGCGTTTGTCATAAACAAAAACCGACACGCCGCGTCCCACCATTTGATAAGGATCTCTCCCATGGTCAATCCAAGCACCTTCCTCAGAACCATGCGCGTAAACTACGAGAGGCGTATGCTTATCGGCCTGACTTGGTTCGATTAGACGACCTGCGAGCGAAATTCCATTCGACTCAAAACGCGTATCCGTTTCAACAATAGCAGCTCTCGCCCAAGTCTCTTTATTTCGAACCAACACAGTAGCATCACCACACATCACTAGTGAATTGGCATCTAAGGTGTTGCCAACAATGCCGTCGCTAAAGGTATAGTCAAAACCTCGACTCGCTTTAGTAAGCGCAACAAAAGTCGACCCATGTTTTCTAAAGATGCCGGTCTGACAGAGTTCAGCTTGCCGCGAACCAGAATCCGCATTAGTCTTCTCTGTCGATAATTCGCGATGCCGACGAGTCTCAGTGTGCATAGACCTAGGATCGCTAACTAAGTCCGCGGCGCAAGCAATACAACTTGCAGTCAAGAATCCGACAATTAGTAATCGAATCAATGTGTGCATCATGTCTCCTGTTGAATTAGCTCGCAGCGATAGTAGTCGACGTCGATTGACGTCCCCTTTCACTTCCGACGAACAAGGGAATGTGAGGACTAAAGTCTAGAATTTCAGGATTGAATCATTAAAAAGTGGTAGGTAGGGATAGTTACGGTATTGTCCTCATCCATCCGCGATGGAAAAACTTGTCTCTGTGATCAACAAGCCTTCCAAAGCTGGGGCGCCTAGACATCTATCTAAATCCCCTGACGCCGCCCGAACGAACTCGGTAAGGCGCAATCTTGTCATCCTGCGTCAATAGCGAAGCGAATTGCGCAGTTTGGAATCGTGCATGCTACGAACGCTCAAGTCATGACATGCAACATAGAACCTGCGACACGTTATAGCGGGGCCTGACCCTAAGGCTTATTAATGCTCACTATTGCTCACTATTGCTCACCTACGCTTACAAATACTTCTACATACGAAACACCTCTAAATAATTGATGTGAATGCGCAAATAATTCGATTTGTTAGAGGTATCCCAGCTACTTATAATGATCTCACGGTACCATTACAAAGATAGCAGATCTTAAATGGTGAGAGCTACTTTTATCCAACTGCTGATTGACTCGTACCGACCATTTTAAAGACCTTGGAGGATCTATGTACGTTGATATTCAATCAAACGGTTTAGAACTTGACGACGATCTGCGTCAGCATACTTTACATCGATTGCACGGCGCGATGGATTGGGCAAGCGATGATGTTAAGACGATTTATGTTCGTTTTTCTAAAATTGATCGCTTCGATCGATGCCATACCACGCGTTGCTTGATACAGATCTCCTTGTCCAACAAGCCCGTCGTGGTGACCGAGGATAGTGAAACTGATGTGAACGCTGCGGTTGATAAAGCGGTTGATCGTATTGCGCGTGTCATGGTTCGAAAATTTGGCAGATTTAGAGAGGCTGATTCTCATTGGTTTGAACATCAAGGGACGAAAGTGAAGCCGACACGTTTAGCCAAAGTGAATCTGAAAATGATGCCATCTTGAGGACAATAGAACCGTTCGGCAAGATAGAAAAACAAAGCATCACAAACACCTGAAACGGCTAGATCATCGTTCCTTTCATCGTCCTTTCATCGTTCTTTGCATCGCAAAAAAGCTGACATTTGATCATGGCTAGCAGGTCGTCAAAGTGACTTATTACTAGGAGTAAAACTATGGATTCACGTACCCCATTTTCAAATGTATCCGGCAATTCCCGACCGAGATTTGGCATTTCTCGCAAGGCCTTGTACTGGATAATCGGCAGTATCTTAACGGTGACAGTGTTGTTGATTTGGGCAGTCATTGCTTCGGCGCAATGGCTGCTATATCAAGGCAAGGATGCTGCAGTCGATCTGATCAATGGCGCGCCAAAAATATCTGAGACCGTTTTAGGAAAAGTAGAACAAGTGATGCCAGGAGCGAAGAAGACACTCGAAGGTGCGATACCTGAAGCAAAAGAAGCAGTAGAAGGTGTCGTGCCAGGGGCAACTGGCGCTCTGGAGAGTGTGCTAGGCGGCTTAGACTTAAAACGATCGACGCAACGCGAAGTCAGCGGGACTGATGTCGCTCCTGTCGCCCGGTACGATGGTTTGGTACGCATTGCATGGGACCAATCGGGTGTCGCTCAATATGAAGGCAAAGCCGACTTCAAGCAAGTTCGTCATCACTACAGCACTGGGTTTATCGAGCAAGGATATACAGAGACGATCGTTTCAGCAACTCAGGAAACCGAGGTACAAGAATACCTGAAGGGCAAAGATCGCTACAAGTTAACGACCACGCAAAAATCACCTAAGGTCGTACAATTGAAAATTGAAAAAATGACGATGCAAAGTAGTTAGCAAGCGCGAAGCTGTGATCCACAAATATCCCGAAGTCTAGAAGCTGATGAGTGGCATAGCTTGTACGTTCGATGCTTCGGTGCGTGTTCATTATGAAGGAGTTATTATGTTTTCGGTATATGGCGTCACAGGGCAAGTGTATTCAGGCTCATTTGAAGGCATCAGTCGTGTCAACCAAGTCCGTCAAACACGACGGAGCCGCACAGTGCAGGAAGACGGATTTGAACTAGGCACCGATATTATTCCCAGCCCAATTCCTACAAAAACCTTGGCACCGACTGCGGCGGAACAACGTGCAATCAATGCCTATCGGTCGACATTACCGATCGAATTTGAACGTGGCCCACTTTTTCATGCGCGACAGATCATGCAAACCAAAGTGATTACTGTCAACGTCAATGATTCCGTATCTGACGCATGGGAACTCATGCGAGAAAGCGGCATTCATCAAGCGCCTGTGTTTGACAATGGCGCTAAACTCATTGGCGTTGTCAGTGAGCGCGACTTACTCACCAGTCTCAATCTCACACAAAATGGCATGACCAATGTACTAGATCGGCGTGTGAGTGATGTCATGCGTACGCCTGTTGTCGCCAGTTCACCGCTGACCGATATCCGTCGCATTGCACGTGTGATGCTAGATTTTGAGGTCGATGGCGTGCCCATTGTCGATGAGTCAGAACGACTGGTCGGTTTTATTTCACGTAGCGACATGCTAAGGGTGATGATGAAAGACCCACCACTCAGTCTTTGGTGCTAATGCTAGCGCGACGTAAAACAAACGAGGTATCAACAATCCAATAACAAACATGGCGAGCCGCCAACTCCAAGGCCAAAGACACATTTTCACGTTGCCACAAGTAATAAATCCAATACGAGTATCAAAACATTAGAAACACGCCCACCCTTTTACAAAGAGAAGCAAATGCATCTTGCGGCAATTCTAAGCCGTGTGCCATGCGAAGAACGATGTGAAATACGCTGATTAAGACTAGTGCGATTGGGTAATGCGTTGACATGGCGAAAATCAGTAGCGCCAGCAATTACTAAACTCAAGGCAATTGCCATTTTTACGTTAGTCTAAAATCGAATGGGGCTAAGTCTTGAGATTACACATTTTTGAGCTAGACTAAACGCAATTTCCAGACCGCTACACCTAAGCTTTCCCAGAGTGATCTATCACATCACCTCGCGCGTCAACGAGCAGGTGAAAATATGTCTGGATGTTGACGACAAGCAGCAATTTCTCGAACGACTTGCTAGTTGCATCGAGAAACTTGAAGTGTATTTCTACGCACAAACACTGCACCTTCTATTGATCGCCCATTAAGTCACAATGACAATCACCATAGACAGCAACAAGTTTGCCCCGAGAATTCGCCTTCCCCATACAGAATTCGTCATTATTTACTCGCGAGTAAAAATATACTAATCTTTGCTTAGATCTTCCGATCCAAATCTCACCCTGCTTTTCCTCTCAAGGAAGATTCTGAAATACCTAATTCTCTGTTTCTTGACTAACGCTTGGTTTATTTTCGAGGGTTCATTATGAAATTCAGGTACTTTTTTTTAGTTTTTTTGTTCGTCCCTTTTGTCTTGTTCGCCCAAGGACGCCCACCGATCATTGACGTCCATCTTCATGCTTCGGGTGCTGCGGATCAAGGGCCACCGCCCTTGGCGATGTGCACGCCGATTGCCGATTTCCCTGCGTGGGATCCGGCGAAATCGTCGTACGGTCAAGTTTTCATGGGTATTTTTAAAAATCCGCCTTGCAAGGATCCCGTCTGGTCTCCAAAAACAGACGAAGCACTGTTGAGTGAAACGGTTGCAGTGATGAAGAAAATTAATGTCATTGGCGTTCTGAGCGGCACAGCCGACCAAGTGGCAACATGGCGCAAGAGAGCACCTGAACGATTCATTCCAGGATTGGCCTTTCAATTGGGGGAAGATAAGATTTCTCCCGAAGACTTGCGCGCACTTAACAAAGAAGGTCGGCTCGCGGTATTCGGCGAAATTACCAACCAATATGCGGGCATCGCGCCAGACGATCCGAGAATGGACCCTTACTGGAAGGTAGCACAAGAGTTAGATGTCCCTGTTGGAATACATATTGGGACAGGCCCACCTGGCGTCATTTACCTTGGAAATTCACAATATCGGGCGCGCCTTCATAGTGCACTGACCATGGAAGAGGTTCTGGTCAAGTATCCTAAACTTCGGGTTTATATTATGCACGCAGGCTACCCCAAGCTTGATGACATGCTGGCAGTGCTATACGCCCATCCACAGGTCTATGTCGATGTTGGTGTGATCGTCTACACGCAGCCTCCAGCGGCGTTCTACGCCTATCTAACATCGATTGTCGATGCTGGTTTTGGCAAACGCATCATGTTTGGCTCAGATCAAATGGTTTGGCCAGGCGTCATTGAGCGATCCATCAAAGTCATAGAAAAAGCACCTTTCCTCTCTGAAACGCAAAAACGCGACATCCTTTACAACAACGCGGCACGCTTCCTGAGATTTACGCCGGAAGAAATCGCACGTCATCACAAGTTGAAATAAATCCAGAAGTATCCACGCGTAGGGTATCCACCAGATAGGAAGGAGGAAACCTACGCGTGTATCGATGGGGGACAAATCCTGACACATGGGCATCGCGGGCAATTTTTTTATGCGATCTTGTCACGCGTGGGCACAGTGCCTTGACCCGGTGGCCCAAATTAAAAACCAATTCCAACCTATCCAAACTTGACGCTCCGTTTAACTACTGGCACACTAAGCTCCCAATCAAAACCACAGGAGATAACAGCATGAAACCATTTGATATTACCCTCCTGTCGGCTGCCTGATCTGCCTACATCCTCTCTGGCGTCTTTACAAGTTTCAATCGTTTCTTGGCTAGTGTGTTAATGCGCGACTGATCACGCGCCGACTTCTGTTTTCTTTTATTCGTCCTCGCATGCCCTGGTTCTCACCACGGCTGCGGGCTACTTTTGCGTATCGACCATAGTTACGCAACATGAATGTAAATAGACACACTTATCATGATCAATTTTAATTTCGCATCACTGCGTCTGATCGGCTTAACGCCGGCAATCGCCAATCAACTGCACTTGCTAGCCAGCGACTTTACGGAAGACGCGACGCTACAAGTGGCACGTCTTACCGAAGTACATCGCGACAGCTTCATACTCCACAACGGAAGCACCACGCTACAGGCACGCGCCATGCCACGTCTCTTACACACGCTGGCGGGCGATGAACTAAGTCTAGCTGTGGGTGATTGGGGCCTAGTCAGTGGCACAGCGGACAGCGGCTATAACTTAATTGCCCGCATGCCCCCCTTAACGCATCTGGCACGTCGCAAAAATGAAGGAAGACTGCAATCCCTCGCCAGCAATATCGACACGGCATTACTCGTCATGGGTTTAGACAACGACTTTAACTTGCGCAGGCTGGAACGCTATTTGGCACTAGTGCATGCCGCTGGTGTCGCGCCTGTTGTTCTGTTGACCAAGGCCGATCTACATCCCCATGCGGCTGCCCGCCAAGCAGAAGTTGAGCAACGTCTGTCCGCCAGCGTGCCTGTGTTTGCGATCAATGGCATGAGCATTGCGACTGTAGACTTACTAGCACCATGGATGTCGGCTGGACAAACCCTGATTTTATTGGGGTCGTCTGGCGCTGGCAAATCAACGCTGACCAATACGCTCGCCAACAGCAGACAAGAAACGGGCGCTGTACGCGCAGGTGATGACCGTGGTCATCACACGACCACTGCACGATCATTGCACCAATGTCCCAGTGGAGCCTGCATCATTGACACACCGGGTCTGCGTAGTCTGCAACTTCATCTCGATGAAGTCGCGCTCAACGCTAGCTTTGCTGACATCGATGAACTTGCCGCAGGATGCCAGTTCCGCGACTGCAGTCACCAAAGCGAACCCGGCTGTGCCGTGCGCATGGCTGTGGATGCGGACAGGCTGAACAATTACCAAAAACTACTACGCGAAACCCGCCGTAATCAACAAACGCCACTCGACAAAATAGCCGCGAGATCGAAATGGAAAGTGCTGATACGATCGGTAAAGGAAAGGGATAAATTAAAGCGCAGTTAAGCGAAAGCGTGATTCCCGAGATGCGCCATCTATATTATTGAAAGCATGGGGTTCGGTCTAGACTTTACAGCTTGTTGCACTAGACTGATCCCCAATCTCGACCATGAGGTTTAAGCTCCATCAGGCTATCTTTCAACTTCGATCGCTCAATTACCTGCCACGCGTCTTCAACGATCACAGCGGCAAATATCGCCAACCTATTTTCAGCGTTTCGTTCAACGATGGAAGAGCAAGCCATTTGGGCTACACTATGATTTTTCCTCACAAAGTGTTGCTCATGTCTTCTACTGCCACGCCTCTTGCCCTCACCTTTACATCGACTTCGCTACGATTGGCTGCGATGCGCCTCAAGCGTCTGCCTGTCATTGCGGCTCTCAGTCTTGCAAGCCTAGGTATAGGTTCTTGCTTTGCCACTGAACAACCTAGTGCACTGGCGCAGAAAACAGCCCGCTATGCCGTGCAAAAATACGACAAAGATATCATCAAGACACTAGCCAAAATGGTGAGCTTTAATACAGTTGCCAACCCTGCTATCCCCTTTGAACAGAACCCCGCACATGTGGGTTTTAAGACCTACTTACAATCGGAAGCGGCGCGTCTGGGTTTTGATTTTGCGGATCATGGCTATGTGGTCGTGATCGGATTTGGTAAAGGCAGCGAGCGCGTTGGCGTGATTACCCACGGCGATGTGCAACCAGTCGATCCGACCAAGTGGAAGCAATCACCCTTTCAACTCGATGCAAAAAGCGAGCCTGGACGATTATTAGGACGAGGCACAGAAGATGATAAAGGTCCAATCGCGAGTGGACTGTATGCGATGAAAGCGATCAAGGATAGCACTGAGGGCAAAAAAATCGCCTTAAGCAAACGCATAGAGTTGTATGTGTACATGGCGGAGGAATCCGATTGGGCGCCGCTAGAAGACTTCCTAAAGACGCATACACCACCGCAAATAAATATCACCTTGGACGCAGAATATCCTGTCGTGATCGCCGAAAAAGGCTATGGCACGGTGCAACTAACTGTCCCTCCGCAGCACCCAAACATCACGCCCAATGACGCGCACTTGAGCGCCTTTGGTGGAGGCTTTTTTGGCAGTCAGATTCCTGAAGACGCCTACGTCAACATCAGCAATGCAACGCCGGAGATAGAACAGGCAATCAAACAACGTGCAGCAAAACAAAACAAAATGCAGTACACCTACCGTTGGCAAGACCGGGAGCTAGAGATCAAAGCGCGTGGCGTCTCAGCCCACTCTTCCAAACCAGAAGATGGTGTGAACGCGATTGCCATGTTAGCCGATGCACTCAATTTGCGCACTTGGCAAGAGACCACTGCGGGCAGCATGGTGAATCTGATTAACGATTTATTGGGTACCAGCCTGTATGGCGAAAAATTTGGCAACGCTGCCTATCATGACAATTTTATGGGATCGATGAGCGTCGCCCCAACTGTCATCAAACAAACAGCGGAAGGCATACAACTAGGCATCAACATCCGTCGTCCACAAGGAAAACCAGCTACACAATTACAGCAAGAGATGCAAGAGGCATTAGACGCTTGGCAAACAAAGCATGTGACCTTGCGCGATGTCGCTATCGAATTAAGCGATCCCTGGATACGCAATGATGCGCCACAGGTGCCTACCCTGCTGTCGGTCTTTTCGCACTACACCGGCATCAAGAACCCCCAGCCGATTTCCATCGGTGGTGGCACTAATTCACGCCTGTTTCCGAATGCAGTAAGCTTTGGCCCAAGCATGCCTGGTAAAGTCTATTCAGGACACTCGGAGCATGAGTTTATTTCCACCAAACAGTTGCTATTGAACTTGCAGATGTACACAGCGGTGCTGGTGGAATTAGCGAAATAGTTTTGACCTCATATTCGAGCGTGTTGCTATCGTATCGGCGCCAGTCGTTTTCAACACGCTCTTAGGGTT
This sequence comes from Affinundibacterium seohonense, assembly GCF_014284305.1. GTDB lineage: Bacteria > Pseudomonadota > Gammaproteobacteria > Burkholderiales > Burkholderiaceae_D > Undibacterium > Undibacterium seohonense. The sequence continues at coordinate 94,856 of NZ_JACOFW010000016.1, read as the reverse complement.
GAATAATCGCAGTCACCCGACGTCTTGCCCGTTCACGCATTGAACAATCGCGCAGGGTGTCTGCGAGCTGTTCCAAGTCTTTGATGCCATAAAGATGTAGCTGCGAATAGCTGGTATCGGACGATCTGAGTTGCAATATGCAATAACCCAGCAGGCGCATCCCAAACGGCGTATTCAAGTCAAAATGTTCTATCGTGAAAAGCTCAACATTATCTTTGACTTTGGAAAAAATACCGCGCTCTAGCTTCACCCTTTGCGTCGTGACTTCATAATGGAGTCCGCGCGCTTTGAGCCAATAGTATAAGTAACCAATACCCAGTGTCAGGACGACGATAATCCACTGCCAAGCACTAAAAATGGTGGCGGGATGACCGGCAAACAGAATTCTCTCTACATCATGCTCAGTATGAGCCTTGTATGCCTGTAGATCGGTATTACAGAAGCGACATTTGATCGCTACCGCTTTGATGGTTTCGCCACAAACAGGGCAGTCTTTGGTATCGCGATTGTCGATCGTGTCATTGGCGCTCATGGTGTCTTTATCGTCTCTGTGATTTTTAACAAAAGACGTAGTCTGCCATAAAGTCTTGTTGGTAGCTAATGCGTATTCTCTCGTTTGCCAATCAAGGTGCAGGAAAGGGAAATCACTTGTCAACGTGGTATCTCATCTTCATCAATACACCATCACAAAAAAAACGAACCCACATCCTGCAAAAATCGATTGACGCTGCGCTATTCGACGAACTACTACCTCGCCTCAACAACATCAATCGATCATCCTAACTAATCAAACTGCGCAACACATCAGAACTTATATTGCATCCCAATCGAAGGGAAAATCGGCATCTGTGCCTCTGGCTTGCGAGTTTTATAGTCAACACTATATTCATAGCGTCCGATATTACTGCGTGCATAGGCATTGATCAATTCAGCGTAATACGAGAGCTTGTCGCTGTATTGATAATCCACACGCAAATCTAAGCGATGATAAGCCGGCATGCGTTCAGAATTCAGTGCGCCATAGATGGGACGGATGCGACCATCGGTATCCGTGCGCGTGCCAATGATAGGTGTGTCTGGATGCCCGGTGTGATAACTCCAGCGAGCGCCGTATTGCAACTTCTCAGAGGCTTTGTATTGAAGCACGGCGTTGGCTATCACAGGCTGATCAAATCCAAACGTGAAGTTTTCTCCAGTGAGGTCATTGCGGCGCTTAGACTTTGAAACACTAAGTGAAACAAAGCCAGACAAGCCATATCCCATGTCCTTCTTTACCAAGACTTCCAAGCCATGAGCACTACCACTGGCACCATTGCGGTAATTTTGTAACGGGTCACTCACCACGAAATTGTCAAAATCTTTGTTGTATAACTCGGCGCGCCATGACCAACCCTGTTCTAAATCTTGCGTCACACCAAATACGACTTGCTTGGAACGAATCGATTTCAAATACGGATTACCAATTTCACTCAAGCTCTGCTCTCTGGATGGTTCTTGATGATGTCGACCTACGCCGACAGAAAATACGGTTTGCGGTGAGTAGCGGTACTCAAGTCCGAGCCGTGGATCAAGGACGTTCTCCTTCAGATAATCGTCATGGGTCGCGCGCAAGCCACCGGTGAGCGTCCATTGCGGCGACAGAGTCCAGCGGTCGCTCACATAAACTGCTGCACTATTATTTCGTTGACTGCGCTTCGTACGTGAGAAGTCGGCACTAGTCGCATCACAATTTGGATCGAATTCTGTGCAGCGTGGATTTTTAATATTCACGTCGATATCTAGCGTATTGGAGCTCAGATCAACGCCCGCTATGACTTGATGATTATCGATGATATTGGTCGTGAGCTGCTCCCTGAAATACTTGAGAGTCGACGTACTCGCATAGGCACCCGCACTGCCTATTTTTGTTTTTTGATGAGTCACCATCTGGCCTAAGGCGACTTGATTGCTGGTTTTCGCACCAAGGTCGGTCTCTAGCACCACTGCCATATTATTAAACGAACTACTCTCTGCACTCTCCCCAAGTAAAATCGGATCATGCTGCACATCGATGGAGTCTTTTTTTAAATTAAATTTGACCCTGTCTTGCGCCGTAGCTAGATCGAAACGCAAACGATTCTTACTATTGAGATTCCACAAAAATCGCCCTTGCACATCACTGTAGGATGGAAAACTAAAACTAGTACCTGCTTCTTCGTCTTTTATCTCTTTCACAAACAAATCAATCACGCTACGACGCGCCGATAAAAAGAATGAAGTGTTTTCGGATAAAGGCCCCTCTAGCAAGACACTATCATCTAAGACGCCTGCCCGCACTTTACCACCGATGCGATCCGTTCTTGGATTGCGTAGTGAAGCGTCAAAGACACCGCCGATCACGTCACCATATTGTGGACTCCATGCAGCGCTATACAGATCAAAACGACGAATTAAATCTGCATTAAATACACTGACAAAGCCACCCATGTGGAATAAATAACCTACCGGTAAAAAGTCCACGTAGTAAGCATTGTCAGACGGTCTAGCACCGCGAACCGCTGATCCGCTATCACCATCATTATTGGACGCCAAGCCAGGTAAGGTTTGTAAGGCTTTGAGAGGGTCGCCACCAGAGCCTGGCATTTTAAAGAGTTCTTCACCTGTGAGGCTCAATTTCTCATTGGTACTCTGAACTGGTTTGGCGGCATGGACTTCAACTTTCTGTGTCTGTTCTACAGGCTCCTTCTTATTGACATCGGCCTCTTGTTGAGCGTTAGCGTTCAGCGTCACACCACCAGTAATAAGCACCAGCATCGCGCTATTGATATGACGTGCAAACCTGTGCTGTCGAAAACCTGGTTTTGCAGACAGACTCCGTGAATAAGGTAAAGTCGAGGACGACGCGCTGCCTGATAGAACAGAGTTTTTTTTCATAAATAGACCAGAGAAAATCGAAGAAAGAATTAAATTGAAAAACACCTTAGCCGTAAAAGACCGAGCGCAACAAAACACCTGATGAAGCGCGCCATTGTCATTTCAACATGGCAATAGTGGTCAAACTTTCCGATAAGTACTGCCTGTTGCTATGAATAGATGCATGAGAATCTCCTTACTCCTAAGTGGAAATTAAGTCTGCCATCTTGGCATTACAGAAAGGCGAGATCTTGTACGCCGAGCTGAGGCGAGTATTGTGGGCGCCGGATGCATCAGCTATGTCGTATGAGTGCAGCGGCGTCACGTTTCCTATTTGCGTCGTGACGACGAACGGCATTGCGCCTCATTGAATCGTTCAGTCTCGGTGTAATATGCTTAGCTAGGCGTTACCGACGTCACAAAAATAGACGAGAACAAACAATCAGAAAATCAAGCTAGACGTTGCTGCAATCCACTAATTTCCATTAACAACTGGCTTTCATGCGAACAATTTTATGGACACAATTCTCAGCATTAGCGTTTTCATTCTGTTTGTGTGGCTAAGTTTCTTAGCGACTGTATCTTTCAATAAATCAATCCCGATTGATGTCTACAGAAAACAAGCAAGAAAGCAATTCACCGATTTTCGAACGCATTCTAGTACGCCCGAATTTATCTTCATCGGCGAAGAGGCTGAAATCATCAAATCAGATGAATCGATCATTAACAATAAAGGCGTGATCGAGTCCTACTCGCTGACCTGCTATGCCAGAAATAGTCACGGCGAATATTTCATGTTCGTATCAAATCATGAGGCGAGACCTTATTTCAAACATATCAGCCACGCCAACGCCAAAATTATTCTTGGCAAAGATTACCGCGAGCCCACCTAGACTCCCTTAGCGTTCATCACTTCAGTGCGCATATCCACAATGGTCGGAAGTCCATGTCATTCCTTTATCAGAGTCTAAGGGATCAATCTCACGCGTGGCGTTGAGTGAGTTCGACACCGCACCGATCCCTCGCTATCAATCGTCTACCCTAAACCAAGTCGACCAAATTCAAACTAAAAGGAAAGAGATGAAAATCTCAATGCCAGAACATAGTAAGGCTGCCTACTTAGCTGATTTTCTTTTATATGGATTGGCCATCATATTATTGGCGGGCTTCCTATTCACGATGAGTCCATCAAATGAGGCACTGGTACTGTCGGGTTTAGTGGTCGCTGGCGTATTGTCCTGGACTGCAGTGGAGTATGTGGTTCATCGCATCATCTTGCATGGCGTCGCGCCATTTCAACAATGGCATGAGGAACATCATCGCCGACCCGCTGCACTAATACGTACACCAACGATTCTCAGCGCAAGTTTAATTTTGACCCTGATATTTCTTCCTGCACTCATATTTAGCAACAATCTTTGGCACGCCTGCGCGCTCACCTTGGGAATGTTAGTCGGCTACTTTATGTACACCGTCACACATCATCTGATACACCACGCGGTGAGTGAAAACGCGTGGCTCAAACGCCGACAATATTGGCATGGACTGCATCACGACCGACAAGAACCTGGCCGTTACGGCGTCACCAGCAAGTTTTGGGATTGGGTGTTCCGCAGCATGGGACAACCCTAATAGCAGGACGTTTCCTAGATTTTGCAAGCTGAGCTACATCACCTCTTCCAGCCTGCAAATCAAAAAGAAAACACGCCTCTCTTACAAACTCAAAGGCTGCAATAAAGCCTGCAAATCCTCAGCATTAAACTTCGCCGAAAACGCCACATCACTGCCGAGCACACCTTCTGCCAACGCCGCTTTACGTTCTTGCAAACCGAGTATGCGTTCTTCGATGCTTCCCTCGACCACCAGTTTATATACGAACACATTCTTATCCTGACCGATACGATGGGCGCGTGAGGTCGCTTGTTCTTCGACTGCAGGATTCCACCACGGGTCCATGTGAATCACGGTATCAGCAGCCGTTAAATTCAAACCCACGCCACCAGCTTTTAAGCTGATCAGCATGATAGGCGGTGCATTGTCTTCAGCTTGATTTTGAAATCGCGCTACCACCGCTCCACGTTGCGCGACCGGTGTTTTTCCGGTCAAGCTCAAAAATGGTAAAGACAATTTCTCCAACTGCACTGCAATCAAATCTAGCATTTCGGTGAACTGAGAGAATACCAAAACGCGTCGACCTTCTGCCACTAGGCTAGGCAGCATATCACTGAGCATTTCTAACTTGGCGCGCTCCATGGTGTCGGGTGTTTTGGAACCCTTTAAAAGATAGGGATCACAACAAACCTGGCGAAGCTTCAAGAGCGCATCGAGTATCGTGATCTGACTACCAGAAAATCCTTTGCGCTGTAGAATTTTTCTGATTTGATCATCCGCTGCGACACGTACGCTTTCGTACAAGTCCCGCTGCTGACCCTGCAATTGCAAGCGCTTAATCACCTCGGTTTTGGCTGGCAATTCGCTTGCGACTTCATCTTTACGGCGACGCAAAATAAAAGGCCGTACACGGCGCGCTAATAACTGTGCTCGCAAGGTTTCACCGTTGACTTCGATAGGCTTGCGCCACAGTCGTGTGAAACTACGCATATCCCCCAAGAAGCCTGGCATCAAAAAATCAAACTGCGTCCACAATTCTCCTAGATTGTTTTCCAATGGCGTGCCCGTAATACACAATCGATGCCGCGTACGCAAACGACGCACAGCATCTGCTCCACGACTGGAAGCATTCTTCACGGTTTGTGCCTCATCCAAAATGAGAAGATGAAAAGTTTGTTGCTCTAAAATGGCCAAATCACGCCACAACAATGGATAGGTCGTCAATACGATATCGACTTCAGCCATCTGCGCGAAATTCTCAGCACGCTGCGCGCCCTGAAGCGCCAGCACGCGCAAACTTGGCGCCATACGTTGTGCTTCTGCCTGCCAGTTAAACACCAACGAGGTCGGCAATACAATTAACGCCGGTTTATCCAAACGCCCTGCTTGCTTCTCGATCAAAATATGTGCCAGCGCCTGCGCGGTTTTACCCAAACCCATATCGTCCGCCAAAATACCTGCAAGATGATGTTCACGCAGATACTGCAACCAAGCGACGCCATGCAATTGATATGGCCGCAAGGTGATGCCCAAACCAATTGGCGCAGCGACCGGTTTTAATTCGCCCACCATTTGCAAGCGTTGTGCCAGTTCGCGCAACCCCAGATCACCACGTAATTGCCAACCACCGTGCACACCGGCTCGCGCGGCCTGGCTATCGAGTAAAGACTGGCGTAAGGCCTCCAATCGATAACCATCCCAAGCCGACAAATGCAAGGGACCAGCCACTTTATCTTGCAGGCGCTGCTCATCGGTCAGCAATTCCAGCATGTGGGTGACAATGGCTTTCAATGGCGCTGCCAAGGCATCGATACGCTTGCCACCGGGCGCGCGCAACTGTATGACCTCGAGATCATCGATTGCTATCACCTTTTTCGCATCTGACCATCGCGCATCACGTCGCAACAAATTGGCCAGCATAGGTACCAGATCCACAATCTGCCCATCAATCTCCACACCCAAACTCAACAACCACGAACCTTCACGCGCCGGCAAACCTAGAGGCACAATAGTCTGCGCATAGCCACGCATAGGTGTGGCAACTTCTTTGCCTATCACTTCACCGCTGGCAGGGTCGATTATTAAATGCCAAGCCTCCACAGGTACGCTCTCATGCGCAAAGCCCGGACGCACAACAACACGCCAACCGAGCGCCTGCAAACGGGGCAATTCCTCCGCCCAAAAATCCGCAAAAAAATCCTCTTGCTGCAAACTCCACAGCGGACCAAATTGCAAAGCCGCATCTTCACTGCGCCATTGCAAACTGCTTGCCGGCACAGGCTGCAAGTTCAGGTCCCAGACTTTATCTAAAGCATCCGCTTCTGCACCGAGATCGCGAACGAGCACAACTGGCTGGCCTTGCACGTCTTCCATTAAATGGGTGGCGTGAGGTCGACGGTTTAGTAAAGTCGTTGGTGCTGGCGTTTTCCAGCTCAAGCCTGTATCTGTTGTGTAGAGCCAGTCAATTTGTACTACCGTGACACTGCCGCCACGGGGGCCGAATGTGCCTGTGGGTTTCATGCCTAATAAGCCGTCACCTCGGTGTAGGGTTTGTAGGGTGATGCGGGGTTGGAAGTGGGCGTGGTGGGTTGTTGGGGGTGGCATTTAGGTATCAATACTGTCTTCAGTTTGAAAGAAGTATACCGTGCTTTATTGACTGCGCTTTTAATTTTGGATAAGGACTAATTTGAGCTTGAAACCGTTCGTATTGGAGTTAACCCATGCTTCATTCTTAACGAATAAGTTGTCGATTTATTTGACTCTAGTTCATTTTTCAACTTGCTGGTCGTTCACAGGTCGGGTGTGGCCCGACAGCCAATTACCTTTTTTGCTTCGCCAAAAAAGGTAATCCAAAAAAAAGGCGACCGTAGACTCGCCCCTTCGGGGTACTTACGCTTCGCTTCAGCATAATTTGTGCATCACAAAAAATGGGAAAGTGTTGAAACTCGCCTTCGGTTCAAACAACAACACTTTCTTATCCATTTTCTGTGACGCACAAATTACATCGTCTCAAACGGGGGTCGGTCAAAAACAACTGCAACATCAAGACAATCAATCTCAATGGACATCCATTTTTCTACTGGCAGCAGTAGGTCGTTGCTTTTGACTTTGCTTTTGACTTTGCTTTTGACTTTGCTTTTGACTTTGCTTTTGACTTTGCTTTTGACTTTGCTTTTGACTTTGCTTTTGACTTTGCCTTTGCCTTTGACCTTCATCCACTTCTGACACTGCCAATTGTGCGGGACAGAAAATGGATAAAGAAAGTGTTGTTGTCTGAGCCGAAGGCGAGTTTCAACACTTTCCCATTTTTTGTCTTGCACAATTGGGCACCCGAAGGGCAGTGGCAGCGTGGTCGCCTTTCTTTGCTTACTTTCTTTGGCGAAGCAAAGAAAGTGAGTAGCTGTCGGTCTACCACCGACCAGAGGTCAACGAGATTAGATGAGAATTACATATAAGATGAGTCGGATGAAACCATCCATATCGACAAACATCAGTGTTAATCAACGAACGCCACTAGACTCCTGCCTTCGCAGGAGTGACGAGATAGATAACTGTCGGGCTACCCCCGACCAGAGGTCAAAGAAATTAGCTGAGAATGACATATCGGATGAGTCGGACGAAATAATCGATATCGACAAACATCAATATTCATCAACGAAAGCCACTGGACTCGTGCCTTCGCAGGAGTGACGAGACGGGTAGCTGTCGGCATACCACCGACCAGAGGTCAATGAAATTAGCTAAGAATTACATATCGGATGAGTCGGACGAAGTTATCCATATCGACGAACGCCACTAGACTACTGCCTTCGCAGGCGTGACGAGACTAATAGTAATTTGAAAGGTCTTCCCTTAAAGAAAAGACCTAAATCAAATTCAAAACCCATCCCCTACTTCGCCGAACAAATAAACGGATACTCACAATTATCAATAATCGGCTCCACGCCAAAGAAATCATTCAACACCGACTCAGCCGTACAATAAGCGCCCTCCACCCAAGCCTGATCATTCGAATACGCCTCGCCAACGATGAAAATATTCACATCAGTCTTCTCCATCAACTGCGAAGGTTTGCGAATTTTTTGTTGTACGTCACCAATATTAAAATGCGAAGACCACGCGTGATAGCCAGCATTAAACGGTGGCAATGACCAATCCATATAGGCTGCTTCGACAGGTGCTGGCACCATGCTGTAATCCGAATTTGGACCGAAGTGAATTTCGGCTAACTGCTTGCGCAGCATTTTGACCATGCGGTCTGGCACTTTTTTCGGGCCTTGTAGAGTCTGTACATTTTCATTCGTTGGAATATGCTGTTCTTGATCTGGCTCTAGCTCCATCTCTTTCCAGAATGTCGTGTAAGCCTCATCGTCATAACTAGCTAGCAAACCATAGATAGGTTTGGCTGTTGCGTCACTGGCGTTATTGCCGAAATACACGACTTGGCGAATTGGTGTGTCTGTGACACTCGGACCAATCGTGTTATTTAGAGTCACTTGTAGCAAGGCGTTTTCATGTTTGAGACTTAGCCGCTCTTCGGTAATCGCTTCAACGGCTTGAATCAAATCCGATGAACTCGCGTATGGTGTGCCGACTAAACTACTCAAGGCTTTCAAAGTCGATTTCGATAAACCCAAGGCTTTTAATTGCACGACAGCTCGTTGCGTCACTTCATAGCCTGTCAATTGCGGCATGTAGATTGGTGGATTTTGCGAATCGGCGGTCCACCATGGCGCATCAAAAAACATACCGACTTTGTAAGATGGCTGCATGATCGCAGCTTCTAAGTACAACTGGACTTTACGATGATTGAGGACATCGGTCACGCCCACATCGGCTTCAAAGCGAGAACCTTGGGCCACTTGCTCAATCGCATGGCGCGGCATCGCTAACCACGCCGCATCGGTGGTTTTGGTGCCCGCTTTCTTCCATGGATTTTCACGTGTCGCGTAGCTGTAATGAATGACTTTATCTTTGGCGACAATAGATTGCAGGCGCGTGTTGGGTTGATAATTAAAGTTCACGCCCTGCGCTTTGGCGAGCTTGACGATCTGATCAAATAAGGCGTTAAACATACCGGAATAGCCGATGTTAATCGTCTTGTATTGATTACCCGGCGTGAATTCATTATTCGCTTGGAACGCATAAGCCGAGTTCCAATTGATCACGTTGGAGCTATAGCCATTGCCGTCCGCGGCGTAGTTAAAACCCTCGCTGCCCAATTGGTCGTACATCAAATTCCAGTAACCGATGTCTTTGAGCTTATCGCCTTTTTGATAGACCGAACCATCACCGGTATTGACCTTAATCACACCATCGCGATAAAAAGTATCCCACTGACGGCGCGTCATGTTTTTTGTCACGGATAGTTTTTCTAAAGTCGAGAAACCATTGTCTGGCGCGCCATCTGCACCGTAATGATCAACGTGATACGGCGCAGGAGTTTGCGACGTAATTTGATTTAAGAAAAAATTTTTGCTTCGTAAATAGTAAAGTGGATTGGTGGATTCATTAAACGGCACTGCATATTTATCTAGGCCTAATTGTTTAATTACAGTGGTGACAACACGATGCCCGGGTGCAGTGCCGTTATTGGCGTCTTTGGCATTCATATCCCAATCGGAATAGCGCATGCCGCCGAGCTCTAAGTAGGCTTGCGTCTTATCGTTTTTGTAGTGCCAAGTGCAGATACGCGCACCCGCAGCACGTGTACCAGGATGGGCTTTGGAGAAATCATAGCGTCCCCAGTCGTAGAGTTCTAAGGTGTCGCCTTTAGCGAGTTTTTTACTTTTATCTTTGCTGTTTTTGACTTCGCCATTCAGCAAGCGCCAAGCTGTGTATAAACCCGCAGCACCAGCGCCGAAGATGGAATATGTCTTTGTATTTGAATTTGTTTTCGCCATGAGAATCTCCTAATAAATTAGTTACTTAGTTTTTTTAAATTGAACTACTTTCACCGCAGAGGCGCAGAGTACGCAGAAAATACTCATTGTCTTTCTCTGCGTACTCTACGCCTCTGCGTCGAGGGCTTGTTTTGTCATTCAAAATCACACCGGCAAAGTCTCATTGCCCAAACGTGCCATTTGTTGCGGCAAGTCTTTTTCTGGAATACAGACTTCCACCAAGACAGGCTGCGATTTGATTTTCTTAATGAGTGGTAGAACGCGCTTTAATTCCTCTACCGTTTCGACTTTAAAACCCTTAGCACCAAAGGCTTGCGCCAGTGCCATGTAATCCCATTTCGGCAAGATGTCGAAGCTATCGAATTTGTGCTGTGGGCCTGCTTCAAAGGCGGTGACATCGACATACACTTGCTCGATCGCGTACACGCCATTACTCATAACGAAGATCACTGAGTTCAAGTTATTGCGAGCCAGCGTGGACAAGGATTGGCAAACCATCATAAAGCCGCCATCACCCGCTATCGTCAGAGCGCGTTTGCCACTACCGAGTTGTGCGCCAGAGGCAGCGCCAGTTTCAAATCCTATGCATTGCCAAGCAGCAGAGCTGATATAGCTACCTTGCTTCATGCCCATCGCATTGCTAGCGACATACATCGCGCTACTGACGCCATACACCATGACGATATCGTCCATCATTTTTTGGTCCAGCAAAAACTTCATGGTGTGTTGGAAAAAGCGGTTGTAGGTGATGACCTCAGGCTTGTCATTCCAGCGCGCATCCGAGTTTGATATCCACGGTTCGGGATACACTGGCTTGGCGGGCGCTTGTACTTTTAACGGGTAGGACTTGGATTTTTGAAAACGCTTCAAGAGCGCTTCCATAAAGTCTTCCATAAACACGCCTTCGTATTGAAAGTAACCGACTCGCATCTGCCCCAATGAGCTTTGTATCATTTGCGGATATTTGTTTTCCATCAGCCACAGATAATCATCAGTCAAAATCGTGCCTAGTGAAATGATGCAGTCGGCTTCTTCAACCTTTGTGATCACGCTGGCGATAGAAGCTTGATCAGCATACGTTCCGATGAATTGCTCACCCACTTCATCGACCACGGTTTTTCCCAACGTGGTCGTGGTGTACAACATACCGCTGGCATCGATAATTTTTTGTAGTAACTTGCTGAGACCAAAACGCAGGACTTCTACGCCTGCAAAGATCAATGGTTTTTTTGCTGCGGTGATTTGCGACCAAGCCAATTCCACGGCGTTTTCTAAAGCAAGTTTCTCACTAGCCAGACGCGCAGCTTTTAGTGGTGTTGCTGATGGGCGTGGGCATGGTTCGCCCCACACTTCCTTGTAACAAGCGATGTACACAGGACGACGATGCGTGAGTGCAGCAATCAATAAGGCGTCGATTTTCTCCGCAGCACCAACAGAAGTGCTGAGCGTCTCTGCCGCCACGGTGACGTTCTTGTAGACATTTTGATCAGCGTCCAAATTACCCGTGGAATGATGAAAAATCATGCCGTACATATTGGTCTGATTGCGCATATCGGCGCCAGGACAAGCACTAATCACCACGATAGGGCTGCGTTCAACATAGGCACCAGCGACTGCATTTAAGGCACTAAAGGTGCTGACACCATATTGCAAAGAAACTGCAGCGAGTCCACGTGTACGCGCATAGGCATCAGCGGCATAAGTGGCATCTAACTCATTGACTGCACCTATCGTCTTAACACCATCAAAGTCTTCTAGTGCTTGGGTGAAATGTTTAACGTAATCACCGGGAATTTGAAACACATCGGTGACATTCAGCTGCAATAAGCGGGTTAGCAGGTAATCGGCTACGGTAAATGGTTGGCGGCTCATCATGGACATTCCTTATGATTATTTGAAGATCATCACTGACTGATCGACGCAGCTTTAAGCCAAACATGCATAAACACTGCGAACATTTTGCGTAGAGCAATTTGCATGCCAATCAGGAATTTGATGGGAGAAACGCAGGGCGCGTAGAGTAAAAGGCGACGGAAATCCTGAAGCTGGCTCTGCTCCATCACTCTGCTAATTCTGAAAAGATATTTGAAAATTTGACGTGTTAAGAAATTACTTACACGCCAATGAGAGAATTAAAAAATCGAACGCGCGGTCATGGTAGTGAACAACTCCAAAGCCATCACGCCAGCTAAAGAATTGCCGGCAGGATCAAGTCCAGGCGACCAAACACAGACTGCTAACTCGCCAGGCACGAGCGCCAAAATACCTCCACCCACGCCACTTTTGGCAGGCAGGCCGACGCGGAAAGCGAAGTCCCCAGCCACGTCGTAGGTGCCACAAGTCAGCATCAAAGCATTGAGTCGCTTGGCTGAGCTAGAGTCTAAAATTTTGGTGCCATTCCAGGGGATCGTGCCGTGATTGGCTAAAAAGCTGCCGGCCTTTGCCAGCTCCAGACAACTCATCGTAATCGAGCATTGGCGGCAATAACTGGCGATCACCGAATCAACCGGATTATGAAGATTGCCAAAGTCTTTCATCAAATGCGCTATCGCACTATTCCTATGCGCGTGTTTCTCTTCAGAGATCGCAACCTCACGATCAAAATCGATTTTCACTTCATCCGCCAACATACGCATGAACTGCAAAACCGCAATATCTGCCTGCACAAAGCGTTGCGCCAAGATATCGTTAATCACCAAGGCACCGGCATTGATAAAGGGATTGCGCGGTATGCCACGCTCATATTCGAGCTGTGATAAAGAGTTAAATGGATTACCGGACGGCTCACGCCCCACACGTTTCCAAATCGCATTGCCTTCGCGTTCAAAGGCTAATGACAGTGCGAATAACTTGGTGATACTTTGGGTAGAAAACTTTTGTTGCGCATCACCTACCGTATAACTGCTTCCGTCCAAACAATACACCGCCATGCCAAAGTGTTGCGGTGAGACTTTGGAAAGCTCGGGGATATAAGTCGCAACCTTGCCCTGTGTGAGCAAGGGTTGGATCTCTTGGTGAATGTCTTCTAGGATTTGCTGGTAATTGATGGTCATTATGCGTCTTTTATGATTAATCTATCTGATAGGTATATCAACTGAATAATGAATGAGATATACCAGACACTAGCGCATTAAGGCATGGACTGCCTGATATCCTTGCTCACTTAGATAGGGCTTTAACTCAGAAAATGAAAGCTCAATATTATCGTTACATGCTTGCGAATAACGCGGAAAATCGTGTGAAAAAATGACTCCCTTGGTCGACAAATGAAGTTGGTATTTGGTGTTTTCCTTAATTTCAGAAATGCAGCTATCTTTTTCCGCCCCATTACCATTAAACGCTCGTCTTGACTTCACCGCTTTTTTTACAATGAGTGAATTTAGCTTGCCAATTCTAGTCTCCTGAAACCATTTCCAAAGATGCACTGCCTTGCCGCTCTGCGTATCCCATGTACTGTATGAAAAAATTGAAAAGGGAGATGCACCACCACAGTCTCCATTCACATTATTCAACAGTGAAATCCATCGGTCATTCCAAAAGACAGGAGCCACACTAGAGTTAGAATCAGATTGAGAAGAATGAACATCCTCAATTTCTTCATCATTAGGATTTCGACAAGCTAAATTTCCATAAGCATCAGTTCGGAGTTGGTTTTTCAAAAGAAAATTGAGTGTCTTGCGAGCGGGGATATCTTCCAATAATTCAAGCGATGATGCGTTCATCTTTTCGATGTTTAGTAACCGATACTTCTTATTCGAAATTTCTTGGATCAACCCTCGGTTCATCTTTGCCTTATGGAATTTTTGATTTTTATATGGATTATGAATGCCGTCTTCACCCACGCAGCTTTCACGATAACCAGATAAATCTTCAAATCGGTGCAGAATCATTGGGATCACTTTTCCCGAATCAGTTGCTCGCCAATTCACATCTAGCGTACGCTCCGTGACTTTTTTGATTTGCCATTCGCCAGTGATTTTGTTTTCAGAAATTTCCTCCCAAACCTCGCGTTCTCCTTCTTTTTGACGAAGTGAAATCGGTTTTGAATATTTCAAATAGAAATAACTTGAGCGGTTCGGAATTGATGAAAAGTAACGCGAACCGGTGTCGTCAGGATTTTCAAAACAAGCTATGATGTGTTCACCACCCAGCGTGCCAACCCAAACGCCATATTCTGTCGGCTTGTCTTTTTCTATTAAGGAAGTTTTTGCATGGGAAATGGAATGAAGACTGATCGTGATCAGCAAGCCAAGAATGAAATTTATCATAGGCATCCGTTAGAAAATCGAAAGTGAAAAATAGTATTTATCAAGTATATCGCCTACATAACACAAGCAATCAATTTCACAACAAAATTTACCAACAAAAAAGCACACTCAGAAACTCCAAAGTGTGCTTTTTCTTGTGCAGATTAAATTACATTAAGACTCGATATGCTCAGCGTGATAACGCGTCACCAGTTCCACTTCATTCTTAGAACCCAAGAACACCGCTACCCGTTGATGTAAGGACGTCGGTTGAACATCTAGCATACGTTGTTTGCCATCAGTGGATGCGCCACCAGCTTGCTCGACGATCATGGACATAGGATTGGCTTCGTACATCAAGCGCAATTTACCTGCTTTGTCCGGTTCACGCTTGTCGGCTGGATACATGAAGATGCCGCCGCGATGCAAGATACGATGCACGTCTGCCACCATCGATGCGATCCAGCGCATATTGTAGTTTTTATTGAGTGGGCCAGTTTTACCTGCCAACATCTCATCGACATAGCGTGTGACAGGTGGATACCAATGACGCACATTCGACATATTGATGGCAAATTCTTGGGTATCGGCTGGGATTCGAATATTGCGTTCTGTCAGTACCCATGAGCCCATTTCACGATCCAAGGTAAAGCAATTGACGCCATTGCCCGTCGTGAAAATCAACATGGTTTGCGGACCATAAATCGCATAACCAGCAGCGACCTGCTGACTACCTTTTTGCAAGAAATCTTGCTCGGTCGGTGTACCCATGCCATCTGGCGCTTTCAAGACGGAGAAGATAGTACCGATCGATACATTGACATCGATATTGCTGGAGCCATCAAGTGGATCGAACAAGAGCATGTATTCGCCTTGTGGGTAACGGTTAGGAATCGGATGGATGGTTTCCATTTCTTCTGATGCCATCGCCGCTAAATGGCCGCCCCATTCGTTGGCTTCTAACAAAATTTCGTTCGACAGAATATCGAGTTTCTTTTGCACTTCGCCTTGCACGTTTTCTGTATGCGCAGTTCCTAAAACTTCGCCGAGTGCGCCCTTGCCAACCGCGTGACTGATGGTTTTGCAAGCGCGTGCAACGACTTCAATTAACAAGCGCAATTCTGCGGGGATACTATTATTGAGCCTTTGCTCTTCGACCAGAAAACGGGTCAGACTAATGCGTTTCATATTCTTCCTTCTCTATAGTAAATCTTAAAAATATTGTCTTGTTAATCGTTATGCCGCTAGCGCTTTCGTCACCACTTCCGACACATCCTTCGATAAATTCTTAGTCGCTGCAACTCTTTGTAAAGCGGCTTTCATTAAAGCTTTATTCGCTTTTGGCAATTTCGTCCATCGATCCATACTGCGGGACAAACGTGCAGCAACTTGTGGATTGAGCTTATTCAAGGCGATCACGCAATCAGCCCACAAGCCATAACCGCTGCCATCAGCAGCATGAAAGCGCGCTGGATTCGCATTGCAAAAAGCGAAGATCAAACTACGCGCGCGATTCGGATTACTCATGCTAAAGGCTTTGTGTTGCATCAAAGCGCGTACCTGCTCGACATCGGCTGTTGGCGCTGTCGCTTGCAGTGTGAACCATTTGTCGATGACCAGCGCTTCACTTTCAAATTCTTTATAGAAATGCGCCAACACTTGTTTGCGTGTCTTGCTATACGCTTTATCCAATGCGGAGGAACAGTGCAACATCGCGCTCAAAGCAGCAATACGATCAGTCATATTCTCGGCCTCTTGATACTGCGTATGCGCTAAAGCATAGGTCGCCGCATCTGGCCATTCCACCAAATACGCCAAGGCACAATTTTTCAAAGCGCGCTTACCCGCTGATTGCGCATCAGGACTGTATTTGCCAGGCGTCAAATTATCCTGATAGGCTTTTAGCAAATCTGCTTTCAAATGCTGCGCCAGTGTCGCGCGCACAAATTGACGTGCGATGTGAATACTGTGCGGATCAGCGATTGCCATTTCCTCGGCAATCATGACTTCCGACGGCAGAGTCAACACCAATTCACGGAATGCCGGATCAAGGTTTTGATCGATTAAAGTCTTGCGCAATGCATTGATAAACAGATCATCTAAGCTCAATGTGTCGCCTTGTTGCACCGCCTTGACTAACTTGAGCAAACGACGCATCGCTAAGCGCTGCCCAGCTTCCCAACGACAGAAAGGATCACTATCATGCGCCAGCAAATGCGCTAATTGCTCGTCGCTGTAATCGAATTCCAAGATCACTGGTGCAGAAAAATTACGCAAGATGGATGGCGTGACTTCACGATCACTATTAGTGAACACAAAGTTCTGCTGCGCTTCTTTCAATTCCAAAATTTGCGTTGTGCTAGTGGCAGACTCGCCCAGCAATTGTAAAGCGACATCTTTGCCCTCGGCATCAATCAAGCCAACCGCGACCGGAATATGGAAAGGGAGTTTCTTCGCTTGGCCTGCCGTTTTTGGACAGGATTGACTCAAACTCAAAGTATAAGTCTTAGAGATCGCGTCGTAGCTTGTTTGGGCTTTCAAGCGTGGCGTACCCGCCTGACTATACCAACGTTCAAACTGCTTCAAATCGCGTCCATTCGCATCGGCCAT
The DNA here is from genome assembly GCF_014284305.1 of Affinundibacterium seohonense. Classification (GTDB taxonomy): domain Bacteria; phylum Pseudomonadota; class Gammaproteobacteria; order Burkholderiales; family Burkholderiaceae_D; genus Undibacterium; species Undibacterium seohonense. The sequence continues at coordinate 77,593 of NZ_JACOFW010000016.1, read as the reverse complement.
CGCCGCACGGAAGTCGTCGCAGGTGACCGCCTGTCCGTCATGGCGCTGGAAATACAAATCCATACCCTTGCGGAAGCCTTCATGTCCCAACAGCGTGTAATACATCCGGACAACTTCAGACCCTTTTTCGTACACGGTCACCGTGTAAAAATTATTGATTTCGACAAAAGAATCTGGGCGAACAGGATGCGCCATTGGGCCTGCGTCTTCCGAGAATTGCAATTGCCGTAGCACGCGCACATCTTCAATCCGCTTGACTGCTCGACCTGTTTCGTTACCGACCAAATCGCCAGAGAACTCTTGATCACGGAAGACCGTCAATCCTTCTTTCAAAGACAATTGGAACCAGTCGCGACAGGTCACGCGATTGCCAGTCCAATTGTGGAAATATTCGTGACCGACCACTGATTCAATGCCAGCGTAATCGGCATCAGTAGCAACACGAGAATTCGCCAACACATACTTGGTGTTGAAAATATTCAAGCCCTTATTTTCCATCGCCCCCATGTTGAAGTCGCTGGTGGCAACGATCATGAAGCGATCGAGATCCAGTTCCAAACCAAAGCGCTCTTCATCCCAGCGTATGCTGTTCTTTAGCGAGTCCATCGCATGTTGGGTTTTGTCTAGATTGCCCTGTTCTACCCACACTTGCAGCAAAACTTTACGACCCGATTTGAGTTTGTATTTTTCTTCTTGGCAAACTAATTTACCTGCAACCAAAGCGAATAAGTAAGAAGGTTTTTTGAACGGATCTTCCCACTTAGCATAATGACGACCATCGCCGAGGTCACCTTGTTCTATCAAATTACCGTTTGACAGCAACACGGGATACAATTTTTTATCGCCACGCAGCATCACTGTATAACTCGCCATCACATCAGGACGATCAGGGAAGAACGTAATCTTGCGGAAACCCTCGGCTTCGCATTGGGTGAAGAAATTACCATTCGATACATACAAACCAGACATCGTGGTGTTTTTGTCGGCGGCGATCGCTGTTTCAATTTCCAGCATGACCTGATCTGGCGCACTGCTGATGACCAATCGCTCTTTTGTCAGGGTATAGGCGTTTTTTTTCAGATTCACGCCATTCATACGTAATTGCAACAGCTTGATATCTTCGCCGAACAAGACCAAATCTTTTTCGGCACTGTCGTGATTGCGTCGCATGGTGATGCGGGTCGCAACATGCGTGCGTTGGGGATGCAGATCAAAACCCATTTCTACGGTATCCACCCAAAAGCCGGGGGCTACATAATCTTTACGATAAATAGTCACTGGTGTTGGTGCATTCATATCTTGATTCGGTTTTCGCATATATTCAAACAATCTCTGCAGTTAATGATGACGCTGCTACAAGCCTATATCCAGACGGTCTGAAGCAATCAAAACCGTATTTTACCAAGCGCAGTCGTCGATCGGCGGCAAAAGTCTGAGAAACGCAGAAGCAGAACAAAAAAACCGCTAAAACGACATAAAAACCAACATTCATGCAAACTGGTATGCACACAGACAAACGATTACACACTGGTACAGACTTTTACAATCATTAGGTTCATGATAGAGTCTGCATAGAAAGTGCCCATACTATTTACGCAATAAACCAACGCTATTTAGCATCAAACTGCTCATAAATTTTTACCGATCAAGTATCACCGGAGGCAATAAAATGAAACATTTCCGTGCAAGCTTAGTCTTTTTAAGCGCAATCTTACTCACCGGATGTGCCAGTACGTTTTACAGCAAAATCAGTACGATCAATCAATTACCGGAAGTCCTAAATAATAAAACCTACACCATCCTTGAACATGCCGAACAAGCAAAAGAACCAGAATATCTGCATGCCAGCGAAGAGGTCAAAACACGATTAAAAGAATTAGGCTTTGAGGAAATCGATCAATCCAAAGCGGCACTTAAAGTCAGCATGCAATTGATTTCCATCCCAGGAAACACGCATGTTTCATCTATTTTTGGCTCTGGGAGCTATCTGATTACACCGTCCGGCATGGTGATTCCTATGGGAGGATTTTGGACTTCTCGCTACTATCCTGGATTCATCAATACGCCATATCGGTTTTCCCCTCGTTCGAGGTTTCAGTACAGACTCAGCAGTCCGTTTTACTCACCCTTCCCATTTGGGAATCACCTGCATCCATTTTACGCAGCAGATTTAAACGTACGTCAGTATGTCGATCATGGGATAGAAATCGTCATCAGCGATCGCAGTTCTGGTAAAGTGTTGTACTCTGTTCTTGCCAAATCAACACAAAACGATACAGAAATCGCGCCATACATTGAATTGCTTATCGAAAGCGCACTGAGAGACTTCCCAAGTAAAACTGGGGAAAGCAGAATAGAAATTCAATTGGAAAAATAGTAGGACTCATAAGAAAAAATCCCAAGTTTACGCTTGGGATTTTTTTTGAACTGACGAACTCAAGATCAAATCGCTAAATCTCTCAGCGCATATGTCAAGGCTCGATCAACTAAAGAATTTGCTAAGATAGTACTCGCGGTACCTGCTCGATATTTGTCTTCCAAATCCGCTGCCGCTATCGAGAATGCTTGATCTCCCTGCCGATTAGCAAAAATAAAACTGCTACGTTTCGGACTGATCCAAGCGAGCTTGAAACGAGTAATCTGTTCAAGCTCATCACTAAAATCTAACCACATACCACGCTCCAAATCCGCCACCTGCTTAGTCGCTTCATCGTTGGCCTGCACCGCTTTTTCATTCACGAAACGATCTAGACGGCGATTACTCGCGCGTTGTGCAATATTCACAGCAATCTCTAATTGACGGCGGGGCGACAATTCCAATGGTGCTCGCGCCATCGCCGCATGACGTTCCGCCAATTTCGAGAAAAATAAGACACGATCAGGCTCATCCCAACGAATCGCATTTAACCAAGCATTGAGCAATGTCAGCATCGCAGGTAACTTTGCAATCAAGGCTTTACGCTCGTCTGGGCTGTTCTTCGGTTTGAGACTCCAAATCAAATCATCCATCGTCTTCAACGCATTTTCTAAAGCATGTGGTTTTTCATCTTTCACGCTGTGCGCAATAGTTAAGATGCGTATCCACTGCTCCTCTAAAAACACTTCGAGAAAACCAGCAACTTCTCCAGTCTCCACGCGGATGGCGACATCATGCTCAGCAAGCTCCCTCGACACGCGCATTTTTTCTTCTGTTAGTGCCGTTTGCACGGGCTGACTGATCGCGGCCTGTGCTTTACAATCTTCTTCTTTCAGGTACAGTTCAAGATCAGACACAACATCAGAGAACAAATCAATTTGCGCATCAAATTCGGTTTGCACCCTCTCGACCACATCGCCAATCACGCCAAGTAACGGGTCTAAAGCACTTGCATCATGATCTAACACGATGCCTGAACTACCCAAAATATCTAACAAAGTACGGGCAGGATGAGACTCTCTAAAGAAAAAGTCACGATCCGACAATGCCACTCGGACGATTGGAATTTGTAATTGAGCCATCATACTTTTAATATCTTTGCCTAAACTTTGATCGGCAAAGATATAGTCAAAAATACGGGCTAATAATTCGATGGTGTTTCTTTCAACCACACTCAGTTTCTGCGCTGAGCTCGCGTGTAAAACTTTGTGTAAGCGTGACTCAAATGGTGCATTTGCATGCTCTTCTTGCGCAAAGCGTTTTTGCATTTCGCGTAAGTCTTCGAAAAATTGCTGGTCTATACTCGCTTTGTCTGCGCGATCCTCATCAGCATCTAAATCTAATTGATTCGTCAACGTATCGCTCACTGCAGCCAAGCCACTAAAATCATAGTTTGGATCCGTATGCGCCAATTCAATTTGACCAGAAAAAACCCTTTTTAATTTATCTTGCAAATACGGATCCAGGCTGAAGAATTTTTGTACTGGCAAATACGCAACACCTCCTGCAGAAGTGTCAAATCCATCATCACTATCTGGACGAATACCGCGAGCCATCAGCTCTTGATTAATTTCATCCAATATCGGGCTAAGTTGCAGAAAGACTGTTGGTTGCAATAAGCGCAAAACTACCAAATGTGATGCAGGATTGTCGTCTAATTCCATCCACGCTTGATGAACGGCCTTTACAAAAATTTCAGGACGAAAAGGATTTTGCGTAACATCAATTGGCATGCGATTGAGTATTCTGCCTATCAGAGTATTCAACATCACTAACGACTCAGCATTCAAAACTTCGAGCGCATGACTGGCATTGCGCAACAAAATTTTACCCTCCATCTCCTCGTAAGTCTGGGCAGTTTTATCTAAATATTGCTCGTCTTTTTTAAGTCGACGTCGGGTATTAAAAACACTAACTTCTTTGCTGAGTGCAGCATTAATCTGACCGGCAACGAGCCGATAAAATGCGGTGCTATTCCTCTTCAATAGTTGATGGGCGTCATAGCTTACCTTGGCTTCTTCTGGTCGAACCGCCTGATCTGACAATTTAAATAATTGATCAGCTAAGCGTGTCGAAAAAGCTTCCAGTTGTGAGGACACTAAGTTTGTCGCCAACGGCACCATGTTTTGCAGGACCAATAGGCGTGCAGCACTTGATGATTCCGCTTTTTTACTCTCAGAACTCTCTGAGCTGGCAAGATTTCTCTTTACCAGATTTGACGTGGCGGGGATAAGTGGAATGGTATCCATGGTTCAACTCAAAGTGTTAAGCATTATTGGTAATGCACTATATCGTGTAGTAAGCCTCTGTCGCGAAAGTAATCGCAACAATCAAAGCAACGGCAAATAAGAGAACGAGCAAAAGTCGGCCAAACTTCGGACTTCCATCGTCACTTACGCCTTGATTCTGCTGCTCGGATTGATTTTGTTCTGTCATAGCGTTCCTATTAGTGCATGTATCAGTGAAGTGCTGAAATGATTTCTTGAGTATATGTTGTTTTGTGTTAAATCGACTAGAGAAAAGCAAGAAAATCGACTTAGTCATTCATCAAACATGACATTCCGAATGTATATATTTACAAACGCCTTGCATAGAGATAAATAAATCTATTTTCGACTCAGCAAGTACATCCCAAATATCACCAAACTGGCGCCGGCAAACTGCCAAGTCGTGATCGCTTCGTTTAAGAAAATACTACCTAAAACCAAGGTTGAGACTGGTCCTATCATGCCGGCTTGCGATGCCTTTGGTGCACCGATTTTTTGTATCGCAAACATGGTCAAAAAAACAGGAAACACTGTGCATGCTATCGCATTAAAAACTGACAGGGAAAGCACCGGCCAACTTTGCATTAAGGTACTAGCAGGTCGCAGGATAAAAAACTGTGCAAGACAAGCAAGGCTAGATATGCACATCGCATATGACACCAAGCGCAACGACCCAATGCGCGCGACCATTTCGCCAGACTGTACTAAATAAGTTGCATAGGCGATTGCTGAGCCCAGCACTAAAGCCGCACCAAAAACAACTTGCTGACCATTAAAACTTAAATCATGCATGAACACCAATACAATTCCCAAGTAGGCAATCACGAGAGAGATGTATTCAATCGGCCGGATTTGGCGCTTGAACCAAATTACATGGATAAATAATACGAAAGAAGGTGTCAAAAACAAAATGAGCCGCTCTAAGCCAGCCGAAATAAACTGCAAGCCAAGGAAATCTAAAAAACTAGACAGGTAATAGCCGACTAGCCCCAATCCAATCAGTCGCCAACGATCAGTACCAGAAAGCGGCGGATGTTTACAACTCTGCCAAAAAGCGACGAGCGCAAAAATTGGTAGCGCAAATAGCATACGAAATGCAATCACCGTGACAGCGTCAAGTTGATGCGCGTAAAGCAGCTTTGCCACGATCGCTTTTGCGGAAAATAAAATTGCCCCCACGATGGCTAGGCTGAGGCCGATTACATGCTCACGTCGATTTGAATGCTGTTGGTTGATGGCATGCTGCAAAAAATAAACCTCCTGAAAAGTGCATTAAAAATACGATCGTTTTTTGAGCTAAATGTCTTACTTAGATTTTATAAGGCAAAACGATTTCGAACCTTGCACCACCGATGTCAGCTTGTGAAATACGGACGCTGCCGCCATGTAACAACACGATTTGTTTAACAATTGCGAGTCCCAAACCAAAGCCGCCGGTATGTCGATCACGACTACGATCTAGGCGATAAAAGGGTTCAAAAATCTTATCGCGATCCGACTCAGGTATGCCACTGCCATCGTCATCGATTTGCACAACATAAGTATTAACTTGTTGCGTCACACGAAAGATGATTTGACGTTCCGCATATTTCAGAGCGTTTTTTAACAAATTTTGTATCGCACGTTCAAGCAGGCGCTGATCTCCATTGATATGCCGATGTCTGACCTCTAGGATCTGACGCAACTCAATTTGCGCAGGGATGGGTGGCAAGTGCTGCAGGCACGCTTGCATCAAATCCAGCACCTCGATTGGTTCCACCAGCAATTGGCCTTGTGCATCTAATTTCGCCATGTTTAAGAGCTCAGAAACCAAGGTGTCCAACTCTTTTAAATCTGCTTTCATGGCCTCCACGCGCATTTTTTGTTTATCACCTGCAAGCCCGTGATCCGCACTTTCCTGCAAGATTTCCAAAGCAAACTCTAGCCGCGCTATCGGTGTGCGTAACTCATGAGACACCGAGTGTAAGAGATTTTTCTGCGAACTCAGTAACTGGTCTATTCGCCCTGCCATCTGATTAATTTGCTGCGCCAACGGATAAATGCTGGCACTACTTGAGGTATTTGCGCGTACCGACAGATTGCCTTCGCCGATTGCCGCTGTCACCTCGGACAAGGATTGAATATCACGCCAATGAGCTCGCGACCAAAAGCCAATTGGGATTAACAAAACGAAAGCAATGATAATGTAACGTACGATTTCAAGTTGAATATTGAACCAATAATCAATCGGTAAATTTTGCAGATACAGCACATCCATATCGCTGCCGATATACTTTTCTCCATCGAGATCGACGCGTCGATACAAGGTTCGATTCGCGGCATCGAGAACCACACGTCCACTTTGTAATTTCACTGCCTGCGCCTGATTCATTTGCTCTAGGGCTTTGGGTAATGGAATCAACTCAAATTGCACTTGCGAGACTTCACGCACTTTGTTCAGACGAGAAAGCCATTCATCTGTAGCGGCTTTATCGATGTATTGTTCAATCAAAAAAATTTGTGGCGCGACCTGACGCTCTGCATTTTTTTCAATCGGATTTCCGAAAATCCAGCTAATCACCGCATACACCAATACCGTAGCGAACGCGATCGACAGTAATACTGGCGCCAGAAAGCGCAGAAACAAACGATTCACAGCGCACCCCAGCACGAACGATTCATAGCTCCATACCCAAACAACTTCATATAGATTCTCCTTGCGAACTATTCTATAAGAATATTTGCAAGATACCGACTGTTTTCACAGAATTTCATTCGCTTTATTGAAATTCCAAGCTTTTTACAAATTGAGGACAAATTGCCAGCATTTTGAGGGTGAAGCGAGAAACAAAATCAACATACAATGCCTATATCGAATTTATTCTCAGCATAGAAGGTAGCCACATGTCTGCTTTATTTTCTCGCTTCTACGCCCTCACCCTCATTATCTGCCTCTGCGCCTGCGGTGGTAGCGGGAGTGTCACTCCGCAAGAGCCTCGAAAAACACCCGCGCCTATCGCCACCAATGAATTTTTGAATTTGGTCAAAGATGCGACCTGTGCTAACTTAAAAAATCGCCTGTTCCTAATTGATCAAAAATATGTCATGTGGGATAAATCTGGCAGCTGTGCGGATGCGTCATACGCACAAAATTTATACGGCAGCTCACCGCAAAACTTACTTTGCTCTCACGCAGATAGCATTGCTGGTCAGCGCACCACTTGCACAGACACTGCCGTCGAGAGTTTATTTAAAACGATCATCCAAAACCTCGACAAAGCCGATCTAGGTCTAGGTAGCACCCATCAAGTACAAATGATCACCATTCCCACGCCAAACAGCCAAACCGTCGCGTTCAAAGTCTTATCGGCTAGTTTTCATCGAGGCGTTCCACCCGACTATGTACTCATTAAAGACAACGCTGCCTGGAACAGTTTTTGGAGTACAGCCAATATCAAACCATCAGCATCCTTAATGACACCGGATTTCACCTCCAAGATGGTTTTGGCCAAGTTTTACAAAACAGCCAACGATTGCAGCCTTACACGTTTTTTAAAACTCAGTTCAGACGGGCAGACATTGACTGCCAATTTCTTTGAAGAAGAACGCATAGCAATTACCCGCTGCGATCTCGAAACGACACTCAATAGCACACCCATGCATATGATCGAATTGCAAAAATCAGACCTACCCTTGGTTATGAACAATGTAAGCAAGCAGCTAATCAATAGCAGAACCATCGCCAATGGTAGCTATTCCAGAATTCAAGACGCACGCACCGTAGTGATCAAAGATCAGGCGAGTTGGAATAAGCTGTGGCAAGAACATCAGGTCGATGGTGTTGCGCCAGCACAGATTGATTTTTCAAAGAAAATGGTAATAGGCCTTTTTCTTGGAACACAATCGTCCGGTTGTTCTGGCATACAGGATGTCAGGATCTGGCAGCAAACCGATAAGGTCGCGGTGAGCTACTACAACCTAGAACCGTCAGCAAATAGTATGTGTATCGCTAGCATCACAACACCTTTTTATATTACGGAAATCGATACCAGAAATGAGGCTGTCGAATTCAATCGCGTGCCAACACCTGTACAATGATAAGGCGAGCTTCGCAACGTTTGCGTGATTTACGCATGATTCAAACCTGAAAGTATTTCTCAATTGTAGAATGGCGAAAAGCTTCATCACTGATTGCAATGTTGAGAATGAACAATGAATAAAATTTATACCTTTTTGATCGCGGCGCTCACACTTAGTGTGACTGCACACGCGCAAAGTCCCGCACAGAATCTGATGCCCGATGGCAGTCATGATATGTATTTGGGCATAGGTGTAATGTCACGTCCTGTCTACGAAGGCGCAGAACATAAAAAAGCAAACGTCATCCCTGTCATGCAAATGCAATGGAGTAATGGCGTTTTTCTTGCTGGCATGAGTGCTGGTTGGCACTTATCAAACCAATTTAATCATGAGTTTGGACCGCTTATCAGCTTAGAGCCAAATCGCACCTCATCTGGCTTATCGAACAGTATTCAAACGCCTGCCAACCTGCAATCGAGTGTGGTCGGCCCTGGTTTAAGTGACAGAAGCCACTCTAAAGCCAGCAATAAATTACTCGGCTTAGAGGACATTCGTACCCGCATACTTTACGGTGGATTTTACAACTATCAGCTCGCGGAGAATTTAAGGCAGACCAATACTTTACTGTTTGGTGCAGGGAATAATCGACAAGGACTTCGTTTGAGCAGCGATCTGCGCTATCACGTAAAAGATATGTTCCCACACCACCAATTGACTTTTGGCGTTGGATTAACCTTGGTCAATCAGGCTTATGCCCAAACTTATTTTGGTGTCAGTGACATTGAAGCCGGTCGAAGTGTGAACGAACAATTTACAACCAAAGCCGGAGTGAAAGATATCCACGCAGATATTTACTGGAATTGGAACCTAAATTCCTCGTGGTTAATCACTTCGAAAATGAATCTAAGTCAACTTATAAATAGCGCTGGCAGAAGCCCATTAGTGGAGCGGAAGACAAATTTCACAGTATCGAGTGCCATTGCTTATCGATTCTGACTAACACTGATTGCCTCACTTTATTACTTGACCTGATCACTTACGTATTTAATTTAAATTTTTTACTACATAAAAATCGTGAATCTCCGTAACGCATTCTTTGCTATCTCTCTACTGACTACCGCATGCACTGCGGTAGCGCAGTCGGCCGATGATGGTATGCGTGCGCGCGATGCAGAATGGATGAGTTACCGGGATGCGTACAAAACCATGCTGTGGTTCGAAAAATATGGCAAACCAAAGAATCTGATTCAACTACAACTGCAAGTCCTACCTAAGGATAAAAATACATCCTTTGACAGTTTGCGCATGCATATTGTTGGCAAAACCACCCATCTTGATTTACCACTTGATCCACTCGGGCGCACAACCTTACCGCTCTTAAAAGTCGCTTATGACGATAACGCAGAATTGGTTGTGAATCAAAAAAATGGACAAGCCGCTTTTCATTTCAGAACCAGCATTAACCTGCGCACTGATGGCATTTACGAAATTGCCGATCTACGTGCCGCTTGCGAACAAACTTTGGCCTATCAGTCTTATGTGGATATCGGTGCGAATCGGGGAAAACGCTGCGTTGGAGTCCGATTTGTATTTGCAAAAAAAGACAATACCGCACTAGTGGAATTTAAGTATCTGACTCAAAACACCGCTCTACCTATTCTTGATAACAGTGCAGTCTGGAACGATACCGCTGCGATTTTCAAAATCAGCAATGTTATTTTCGGCGCAGCAATTAACATGGCTACACACACGCAACCATCCCCCCAAATAGAAAAAGGGCAGATACATACGCGTACCAGCCCTTTAGCGATCATTGCATTAATTGAGTAGGTCGGGTCATTTCCCGACTTAAGCTATTCCCAAGCAGACGGGGAAAATAAATACCCTTCGCCCCAGACAGTTTTAATTTTTTCAGAATTTTGATCGTCAAAACGACGACGCAGACGAGAAATAAGATTGTCGATACTGCGATCAAGTCCATCAAACTCTATCCCACGCATTTTCTTTAAAATATCATCGCGCGATAAGACTTTTCCTGGCGCTTCAACTAATACCATTAACAACTTAAATTCGGTATTTGAAAGCTCAATGACTTGTTCACGCCAGTGTACTAAGCGATCGCTACGAGAAATATGCAGAGCGCCAAATTGCAATGAGTCATGATCGAGCGAATTGGTCGCATTATTGGCATTCGGAATGCGGCGTACCAAGGCCCGTAGCCGTGCCAGCAAAATTCGCGGTTGGACTGGTTTACTGACAAAATCATCTGCACCTTGTTCGAGAGCGGATACCTCGTCGTAGGAATCTTCACGCGCAGTTAAAATAAGGATCGGTACTTTACTAATTTCACGGATTTGTCTGCAGACTATCATGCCATCTAGTCCTGGCAACATCAAATCAAGCACCACCATATCTGGCGGATTGCTTTGAAAATGGGCGAGCGCTAAATCGCCACGCGGCACAAGTTCAACTGCGAATTCATAGGCCTGGAGATACTCAACAATTAAACTGGCGAGGCGTTCATCATCCTCAACTAACATCACACGAAACATAGGCTTTCTCCTTAAACGCATTGTATAAGGACTATACTCTGAGGGCAATAAAATCAGAGTCAAAAGCCTGTAAAAAATTCCGGAAATTGGTGAAGATAAAATGGCTGTTTTGGATGCGACGTTTAGGTTACATCGCGCCCTCACTTGGCACATATTGCCATAGCACCCCAAGCTTAATTTCAAACGGCGCCAATGACCGCCCGATTGGGGAATTGAACACAAAATTTACTACCAACATTGACGGTCGATTCGATTAACAGCTGCGCATCATGACGAATCAACACGTGCTTCACAATCGCCAATCCTAAGCCAGTCCCTTGTGTCTCACGTGAGCGACTTTTATCGACTCGATAAAATCGCTCAGTCAAGCGGGAAATATGCTCTTGGCTAATACCAATGCCATTATCCTGAACGATAAACCGAGGACCCTGTGCACTGTTTTGCCAAATTAATTTAATTTCACCATGCTCCGGGGTGTATCTAACGGCATTCGTCACCAAATTACTAAAGGCACTACGAATTTCATCGGCGCTACCTTGTATATCTGGTCCGTCTAGTTCAAGACTAAATTGATGCCTACCATTTGAAAGAGCATGCGCTTCTTGCTTGATATGACGCAACATCAAAGGAATATCAATCCGTTCTGTGCGAACTTGAAAATCCGTCGATTCAAGTCGGCTCAGCGTCAACATATCCTCGACTAAACGTTGCATACGTTCGCCCTGCTCTACCATCAATTTGATGTGGGAAGCACGAATAGATACCTCTAGATCAGGCTGCATCGATGCGATTTCCAAAAATCCGTTAATCACGGTCAATGGTGTACGCAATTCATGCGATGCATTGGCAATGAAATCTCTACGCATCATATCAATGCGCTCAGATTCAGTGATGTCATGTGTCACCAAAATCTGGCGGCGATTTTCAAATGGAATCACATGCACAATCAACTTGCGATCGCGCAAAGACAGCGTCAATGGCGTCTCATATCGACCGAGAATAATGTAATCGATAAATTCGGGTGTGCGCACCAGGTTAGTCACACGCATGCCTTTATCACGGCCGAGGTCCAGGCCTAAGTGACGTTCAGCGATTGGATTACACCACTCCAAAAACATCACGTCGTCCATGATCACCAAGCCATCAGGCAGCAAGGTCATGGCTTGACGAAACCGAGCGAGCCACTCCGCCAATTCAGATTGGTTTTTTTCATCGCCACGCCGCAATTTATACAGACGTGAGAAAATTTCGGTCCAAGCACCCCACCCATCAGGCAGTCGTGCACTATTCGGATTATCTAACCAGTCAGACAAATTGAGTAGATACTGCAACTGCACCACGATCAAAGTGATCATGCCGAGCAGAGCCAAAATTAAGCCAGTGGTTTGCCCAAAAAAATAGGCACCAACACCAGCAGCGGCCAAAATAATCGTGATGCGAACAGCGGCTGAAATCCAAAAAACTAAGTGTGGGCGCATTGTAGGGGTGTTTCAAAAAGTGAGCTTGATGAGAAGAACCAAGCCCATGATATGACAAGCTGTGGTAAATCCATAGCCATGGGCGAACTTACTTCTCCGATAGCATGTAGCCGACGCTACGGATGGTCTTAATTAGACCTTCGGCATTTTTTAATACTTTTCGCAATCGTAGCACGTGCACATCCACGGTACGCTCTTCGATCACCACATGATCACCCCAGACTTTATCGAGTAATTGGCTACGAGAAAAAACGCGTTCTGGATGTGCCATGAAAAACTTTAAAAGTTTATATTCGGCATGGCCGATCTCAATTTTTTTGTCATCAATCTTCACAGTACAACTCACTGGATCAAGATGTACATTGCCAATCTCTAGACTAGTTTGGGCATGCTCTGGGCTCTTTCTGCGTAGCATTGCCTTGATACGTGCGGTCAATTCACGTGGTGAAAATGGTTTCGTGACATAGTCGTCTGCACCATGATCCAAGCCGGAAATCTTATCTTCCTCCATGCTCTTGGCAGTCAACATGATCACTGGCATTTCATTAAAATTACGATCTGATCGGATACGCGACAATAATCTCAAGCCGCTTTGATCAGGTAACATCCAATCGAGCAAAATCAATTGGGGTGTACGATGCTGCAAAAATTCCCAAGCCTCTGCGGTTGTGCCAACTGGCATCGTATTCCAACCAGCGGCACGCAGGGTAAAACTAATCAATTCACTAATTGCTGGTTCATCTTCTACGATCAAAATCGTGGTTTTATCAACTGACATAGGATTTTATTTTTTAAGTATCTATTTTTACAACACCAAACACGCTGTGCCTCATTGTAGACACAGCGCCTGAGCCATCATTTATGGCTGCTGACTATTTTTTTCCTGCTTACTTGCCACGTAATCCGAATGACGGATATCACGACCTTCGACAATATAAATCGTATGTTCCGCAATATTTTTCGCGTGATCACCAATTCGCTCAATTGCCTTCGCCACCCACAAAGCGTCTAAAGCAAATGAAATTGTGCTTGGATCTTCCATCATAAACGTAATGAGATTACGCATAATAGAGCGGAAGTCGCTGTCGATAATTTCGTCGTAGGCAATCAATTTGACTGCTTTTGCATCATCATGACGCGCAAAAGCATCCAAGGATTGATGCAGCATTTGACCAACGCTATTGGCCAAAACCCGCACTGTTTCGTAGCCACTAAACATTGCGTTGTTACGGCTTTTGTTCGCCATTTCTTGCGCGATACGGGCAATCTTGGTCGATTCGTCGCCAATACGCTCAAGATCTGTAATCACCTTGCCGGTAGCCATCACCGTACGAAGATCATTGGCCGCCGGTTGACGTTTAACGATCAAGTGACTACACATGTCGTCTAACATCACTTCCAGACGATTCACTTCTTCGTCCGACTTCACCACTGATGCTGCTTGTTCGCTATTACCTGTGCGATAGCAAGCCATCGCATCTTGAAAATGATTTTCTACCAAACCACCCATTAATAAAACCTGGGAACGGATGGATTCTAAATCGTGATTGTACTGACTCGATGAATGTTCGCCTGTCATGGTTACTCCTGAATTCTGATTGTTCGTCAAAGTGCCTGCAAAAAGTTGGCTAGCATTAGCCGAAGCGACCCGTAATATAGTCTTGAGTTTCTTTGCGCACAGGGTTCATAAAGATATTATCGGTCTCACCAAATTCGACCAATTCACCCAAATACATATAGGCTGTGTAGTCAGAGCAACGTGCCGCTTGTTGCATATTGTGAGTCACGATGGCAATGGTGTAGTCCTCTTTCAATTCATTGATCAATTCTTCAATTTTTACAGTCGAAATTGGATCAAGTGCTGAAGTTGGTTCATCGAGCAATAACACTTCAGGTTTTACTGAAACGCCGCGTGCAATACACAAACGCTGCTGTTGACCGCCAGATAAGCTAAGACCGCTGGTGCTTAATTTATCCTTAACTTCGTTCCATAGCGCGGCTTTTTTCAACGACCATTCAACGCGCTCATCCATTTCACCATTAGAAAGATTTTCGTATAAACGAACACCAAAGGCGATATTGTCATAGACCGACATTGGGAAAGGCGTTGGCTTTTGAAACACCATACCCACCTTAGCGCGTAACAAATTAATGTCATGCCCTGGCAATAAAATATTTTGGCCGTTGTAGATAATTTCACCCACGGCTTTTTGACCAGGATACAGGTCATACATACGATTAAAAGTACGTAACAAAGTCGATTTACCACAGCCTGACGGGCCAATAAATGCGGTTACTTTTTTGTCGTAAACTTTTAAATTCACATCCTGCAAGCTACGATTGCTGCCATAAAAGAAGTTCAAGCCCTTGGTTTCGATACAGGCTCTTGGCTCAACTGCTACTGGTTTTGTATTTGGAATCATGGTCTAAGCTCTAAATTATTTATGCACTTTTTGTGCGAATACGGTACGTGACAGAATGTTTAATGCCAATACGCTGAAGGTCACCAACAAAGCGCCTGTCCAAGCTAAACCGCGCCAATTTTCGTAAGGACTCATCGCAAAATTGTAGATAACTACCGGTAAGTTCGCCATCGGTTTATTCATGTCGGTATTGATAAACTGGTTGTTCAATGCCGTGAAAAGTAAAGGTGCGGTTTCGCCTGAAATACGCGCCACTGCCAACAATACACCAGTCAAAATCCCGGCTTTTACCGCTTTAACACGAATAAATAGCGCAACTTTCCAGCGCGGAGCACCGAGTGCAAACGCTGCCTCACGCAAACTCGTCGGAACCAATCCCAGCATATTATCAGTCGTTCTGACAACGACTGGAATCGCGATTAAGGAAATAGCGAAAGAACCAGCCCAACCGGAGAAATGATTAATCTTCGCAACATAAATCGCATACACGAAGAGACCAATCACGACAGAAGGTGCAGAAAGCATAATGTCGGTCACGAAACGCGTCACATCGCTGAACCAATTTTTTTCACCGTATTCAGCGAGATAAATCCCCGCCAAAATCCCAATTGGTGTACTGATCAAGGTTGCGACACCGACCATCATTAAACTACCGAGTATCGCGTTAGCCAAACCACCACCTTCTTCGCCAGGCGGCGGCGTTGCTTGGGTAAACACGGTCCAGTCCAACGAGCCGACACCTTTAATTAATAAGGTAGCCAAAATCCACATCAAAAAGAAAACGCCCAAGGCCATCGCCGCTGTTGAGAAGAAAATCCCTATCTTATGCTTCAACAAGCGCGACTTATAGACGGAATTCAGTGCTGCATTAGGTGTTGCATTATTTGCGGCTAAAGTCATTTCACACCTTCTCTTCTTGTCATGCTCAACAACAGTAACTTTGCCGATGCCAACACGACAAAAGTAATAACAAACAAAATCAAACCAAGTAAAAATAACGAGGCAACGTGCAATTCGGATTCGGCTTCCGCAAATTCATTTGCCAAGCTAGAAGCGATACTATTACCGCCACCGAATAACGACCAATGTAATTTGTGCGCATTCCCGATCACAAACGTAATTGCCATCGTTTCACCAAGCGCCCGCCCCAAACCCAGCATGACACCACCGATCACACCGGCTCTGGTGTAAGGTAATACGATTTTGCGAACAACTTCCCAACGCGTACATCCCAATCCGTAAGCAGACTCTTTCAACACTGGCGGCACAATTTCAAACACGTCACGCATCACAGAAGCGATAAAAGGAATAATCATAATTCCCAGAACGATCCCGGCCGTGAGTACACCAATACCAATCATCGAACCAGAAAACAAAACACCGATAACAGGCAACTTACCCAAGGTATTTGCGAGTAGTGGCTGACCCCATTCACTAAAAAATGGGGCAAAAATAAACAGCCCCCACATACCGTAAATAATACTTGGAACGCCTGCCAGTAACTCAACCGCGGTACCTAAAGGTCGCTTGAGCCAATTCGGGCAAATTTCGGTCAAAAATAAGGCGATACCAAAACTGATCGGAAACGCAATCAACAACGCAATCGCTGAGGTCACCAAGGTTCCGAAAATAGCGATCAAGCCACCGTACTTATCGTTGATTGGATCCCACTCTATCGTCGTAATAAAGGCAAATCCAAATTCTTTCATTGCAGGTAGGGCACCGAGAAACAACGATACGACGATACCTACTAACACCAACAAAACCAATAGCGCGAAACTAAAGGTGAGTTTATGAAACAGAAAATCTTGTAATTTCTGTTTGCGCATAGCCGAACCATGCTGAGTTGTTTGCGTATTTGTCATCACTTGACTGACTTCCTGTTTTTCATCCCTGCCGACAGGGAATGAAGAGTTCATCGCTGGAGTAGACATTTTTTATGGCTTTATGTGCAGACATCCCAACACATGGTTGGGACGTCTATATTTCTTTAACTACGAGACTGGATTAATACAAAGCTTTACCGGATGCATCTTTCAAGTTCGCTTTCCAGCTAGCTTGAATCAACTTAACTACATCATTTGGCAAAGGCACATATTCCAATTCCGTTGCCATCGCGTCGCCGTTAGTGAAAGCCCAGTCAAAAAACTTAACAACTTCTTGTGTATTCGCAGCATTCGTTGGCACTTTGTGCAACAAAATGAAAGTCGCGCCGCTGATAGGCCAAGCTGTTTTACCCGCTTGGTTTGTCAAGATCACGCCCATACCTGGTGTTTTTGCCCAGTCAGCGCCTGATGCTGCTGCTTTAAAGTTAGCATCATCTGGTTGTACAAATTGACCATCCAAGTTTTTCACTTGTGTGTGGATCATTTTGTTACGCTTAACATAAGCATACTCAACATAACCAATCGCGCCTTTGATACGTTGTACGTTTGCTGCAACGCCTTCGTTACCCTTACCACCAAGACCAACTGGCCATTTAACAGCAGTGCCAGAACTGACAGTCGATTTGAATTCCGCACTCACTTTAGACAAATAATCTGTCCAAATAAAAGTTGTACCAGAGCCGTCAGAGCGATGTACCACTGTGATGTCTTCTGCTGGCAGCTTGACACCTGGATTGATTGCAGTAATTTCTGCGGCATTCCATTTAGTCACAGTACCCATGTAAATTTTTGCCAAAACTTCACCAGTCATTTTTAACTGACCAGGAGTTACACCTTCCAAATTCACCACTGGAACTACACCACCAATCACTGCTGGGAATTGCATCATGCCATCCGCACTCAACTCTTCCGCTTTCAATGGCATATCCGTCGCGCCAAAATCAACAGTTTTTGCTTTGATTTGTTTAATACCACCACCGGAACCAATCGATTGGTAGTTAATAGTGTTTCCCGTTGCTTTTTTGTAGGCATCAGCCCATTTAGCGTAGATAGGGTAAGGGAAAGTCGCGCCAGCGCCAGTCACTTCAGCGGCATGCACGGACGAGAAAGCCAATGCAGCACCAGCTGCGATGACTAAAGACTTAACAATACGATTAAATTGCATATTTACCTCGATTAAATGGGGAAACAAACCTGTATGTCATTTGATCATTTACCAGATACAGCACTCGGACCGCTCGGCTCAATTAACATGGATCGAACTTTACAAGTCGAATATGACAAGATTATGACACTCGTCATTTATCTATGAAATATTTGTCTCTGAACATTTTTTCTGTCATAAACTTGTCACAATAGATTAATACAATCTGGCAGAGTCTCAGCACCAGCGCCTAATTAGTGGCATTCCTACACTTACATGCAAAATCCAATGATAAATCCCGATGTCATCAATGGCACAACAGAAAACATAGAAGCCGCACCAGCCACCACGCCAAACTCAGGCAGTAACATCAGTCACAAAGCAAGCAGTGATAGTGAATCTGCATTAATGGCCACTTGGGGACTATCTCGTTCTGCTATTTATTTAGATAGAGAGCGGTCCCAAATTGCCTTCAATTGGCGCGTACTAGCGCAAGCCGAAGATAAAAGCATTCCCTTATTGGAAAGACTTAAGTATTTGTGCATTGTTGGTAGCAACTTAGATGAGTTTTTTGAAGTTCGTGTAGCCAGTCTATTGGCACAAAATACGGTCGACGGGCAATTGGCTCAACATACTACCTTTACTAGTATGATGGAACGCATAGACAAAGAATGCCACGCCCTCGAAACTCGGCAATACGAAGTCTTAAACCAAGATATTTTGCCTGCGTTATCACGCAAAGGCATACATTTGTTACGCCACACTGAAAGAACCGAAGCACAACGTGCTTGGGTGAAATCCTATTTTGAACGTGAAGTTCGTCCACTGCTGACACCGATTGGCTTAGATCCTGCTCATCCGTTCCCCCAGGTCGTCAACAAAAGTCTAAACTTTATCGTATCACTAGCGGGTAAAGACGCGTTTGGACGTGGTACGGCGATTGCTATTGTCAAAGCACCACGCGTATTGCCACGAGTCATTAAGATCCCCGATGAATTAACAGAAAAAGGACAAGCCTTCTGCCTGCTGTCTTCCGTTATTCATGCCCACATCGGCGATTTGTTTAATGATCGTGAAGTGCTCGCTTATTCGCAGTTCCGCGTCACACGCGATAGCGACTTATGGGTGGATGAAGATGAAGTCAAAAATTTACGTCAAGCTTTACAAGGTGAATTGCAAGGCCGCCAATTTGGTGTTGCAGTACGATTAGAGGTGGCAAAAAACTGCCCTGAAGCCTTGTCACAATTCCTGCTCGAACAATTTTCACTGACTAAAGATCGTCTGTATGCCGTTGATGGTCCGGTCAACATGGTGCGGTTGTCTGAATTGATCGATCACGTGAGTCAAGCCAATCTGCGCTTCCCCGCGTTTTCGGCCAAGCCGGACACTAAGCTGGCACAGAAAAATATATTCGATGTCTTAAATAAACAAGACATTTTATTACACCATCCATTTCAGCCTTTCCAAACCGTCATCGATTTCATTCGTACCGCGTCACTCGATCCTAACGTGCTGGCGATTAAGCAAACGATTTATCGTACCGGTATGAACTCCGATTTAATGGAGTCATTAATTACCGCGGCACGCATGGGTAAGGAAGTCACTGTCGTAGTCGAACTAATGGCGCGCTTTGACGAAGAGGCAAATATTAATTGGGCAGATCGTTTGCAGAGAGCAGGTGCGCAAGTTGTCTATGGTGTGGTGGGTTTAAAAACACATGCTAAATTGGCGTTAGTCATCCGTCGCGAAGAAGGCGGTGGTTTGCGCCATTACGCACATTTGGGTACCGGCAATTATCATCCTTCTACCACCCGCTTCTACACGGACTTCGGTTTATTAACTGCACATCCAAAGAAAGCTGCCGAAGTGAATGAAGTCTTTATTCACTTAACTGGCTTAACCAAACCAAAGAAGCTGGAACATTTATGGCTAGCACCGTTTTTCTTGCAGCCTAAGATCATCAAAGCGATTCGCAATGAAGCACGGATTGCGCGTGAGGGTCGCCCCGGGCGTATCATCGCCAAGATGAATGCACTGGTCGATGAATCCGTGATCCGCGCTTTGTACGCAGCTTCCGCCGATGGCGTCAAAATCGATTTAATAGTGCGCGGTGCATGTACCTTGCGTCCTGGCGTGCCAGGTTTATCCGAAAACATCAGCGTTCGTTCTATCATCGGACGTTTTTTGGAACATTCACGCATCTATTACTTCCGCAACGATTTGCAACATGATGTTTATCTTGCCAGTGCCGATTGGATGAGTCGAAATTTATTCCGCCGGATTGAAGTAGCATTTCCAGTGCTAGAAAAAAATCTCAAAAAGCGCATCATCACAGAGGGTTTAGATCCCTACTTAAAAGATAACCAAAATGCCTGGGTATTGGCATCCGATGGCAGCTATGAACGTCGAAAAGTGCGTGGCAAACAAAAACCATTTAGTGCCCAACAATACTTAATGCAGACGCTAGGCTCCCCTGAAGACGAGGCCGGATAAAGGACGAGCAATGGATTTGATTTTATGGCGCCATGCAGAAGCAGAACCTGGTAGCGAAGAGCTAGCCGATGCATTGCGCCGCCTGACACCCAAAGGTCAAAAGCAAGCGCAAAAAATGGCGTATTGGTTAGACAGTGTTCTACCTGACAATTGCAGAATCTTGGTTAGTCCAGCGATTAGAACGCGAGAAACCATGGCAGCCTTGGCTAAACTTAATCGCAAATACAAAATCGCAGTAGAGATAGGTACCGAAGCAAGTGCTGATGATTTACTCAAAGCAGCGAACTGGCCTGAATCACGTGAAACGGTACTGTTAGTTGGTCATCAACCCAGTTTAGGTGAAGTGGCAACAAGGCTAATTACGCCAGCGCAAAACGAATCTGCTGTACGCAAAGGCAATGTCTGGTGGATTACCCAAAAAGAACGAGATGGTGAAGGCTTGCGAACTTATCTAAAAGCGATTATGTCCCCCGACTTGGTGATCAAGTCATAATTACAAATCTTCTGTAAAAATAGCCTCTACCCCCACAGGAATCTTCAATCAAGTGAGTTTGTTTTTCAAGGCAAGCTCACTTACACACAGCGTTCAGTTCGATGGCTCGTTGATCGATTCGGCACAGCCGAATCGCCATATTATCTTATTCACTTCTTCATTTTGCATCCAATGCCACGCAATTAAAAAATAGAAATATTTTTTACATATCGGCGTCTTGCAAAAAAACGACACACCAGTCATTGCGCAGAATATGTGTACTAGGAGACAGACAAATTCGAGTAATTAATCCAAAAGAATTCGTAGACGCCCCCAGTCAACTCTGAAACAATCAATCCACTGATAAGACCTTTTATCAGAAAATCAAAACATAAAAAATCAATCCATTATTGGGGGACTTAACAATGCATCAAAAAAAATCACTGTCAACACGAAAGACTAACAACAAGCGTCTTTCAAATCAAACTTGGGTGAAGGGTTTACTCGCCTCGGTCATTGGCCTCACATTAACAGCAGGCGCCGGCTCTGCTTTTGGTTTTTACCAAGAGTATGACCGCCCAACTGAACGTTCTAAATGGCGTGCGGATTGGTATGACGAAGGCTCAGGGCAAAACGTCAAAAAGAAAGAAAAAAATGGCGGTAGATTGAGTGCCGAGTTTCGTCGTCAAATGTTAAGTTCTGCAGATAAAGAACGTGCGAAATGGGGACGCATGATTCCCGGTATCGAAAAAATGGGAACCGAATTTAGCCAAATTGAGCGCAATGCCATTGGCGGCTTATCGATTGATATGAATGCGGCAGCAGCTGGTACGACCTGGGTTAACATGGGGCCAACCAAAGCAGATGTCGCAAAAAATGGTGGCACCTCGTTAGCTAAAACAGATGCAGGACGCCCAACTGGCATCGTTTTTGATCCTGCCAATACCAACATCATTTATGCCTCTTTCGCAGGTGGTGGTTTATGGAAAACAATCAACGGCGGCACTAACTGGACACCGCTGACAGAAAATCTTGGTACCTTATCGGTCGGCGCTTTGGCGATGGATCCAAATAGTAGCTCAACGATTTATCTGGGTTTAGGTGACGCATTTGATGGCACTGGCATCGGCATGGTGAAATCAACGGATGGCGGTGCCACATGGAGTGCCCCAGTGTTCCTAGGCACATCGACTGTCATCAATGCGATTCAAGTTGCACCGACGAATAGCGCGATTGTGATGGTAGCGACCAACAAAGGACTGTTCCGCTCTACCAATTCGGGCGCCTCATTTACCCAAGTCACATTGCCAACAGCGCAAACCGCCGTACCGTACATCTGGACGATGGTATGGACCGGCGGTACCAATTTTGCCATCTCTCTGGAAGCAAATCCTGGTGTCGCGAGTGGCACCTCGGACGGTCAAGTGATGACAACCACGAACAACGGTGCAACCTGGACGAAGGCCACTGGATTCACAGCGACCGCTGGCATTGGACGATCTAGTTTAGGCGTCGCAGCAAGTAATCGAAATATCCTCTACGCGATGGCTGCTGTACCAAATGCGACGTCTGCTTCAGACTTGGCCGGCATTCTAAAATCAACAAATGGCGGAACAACTTGGACAACTGTGGGCGCGCCAAGTAAACGCTACACAAAGACCAATACCGAGTCGAGCACCTTGGGTACGCTTCTCAATGGTCAGGGTTGGTATAACCATATGGTACAAGTTGACCCAACAAATCCAAGTATTGCCTACTTTGGTGGCGCTTTGGCTTTGGTAAAAACCAGTGATGGTGGTTCAACCTATACACAAAAATCAAACTGGTTAGCACAATTCAGTCTGCCATACGTGCATGCGGATTTCCACACCAGTGCAATGCAGGGCAGCACCTTAATCGTTGGTACTGACGGTGGCTTGTTTAAATCGACCGACGGCGGCACCACGTTCACCGACGCCTTAAATCTTGGTTTGACCACGCATTTGATTTATAGCGTCGGTTCCTCACCAGCAAATGTCAATGCGATGATCGGTGGTTTCCAAGACAACGGCACCCGCGTACGTAGCGGCGCCACAACGACCTTTAATCAATACATTGGTGGTGATGGTTTTGGTTCAGCTATTCACCGGACGAACGCTAGCATCATGTTGGGCTCGCTGTATTATTCACGAATTTACAAGAGTACCAACGGTGGTTTGACTTTCACCTCGGCCAGCACCGGCATTACCGAATCAAATAACAGCTCTACTGCGCCATTCAATACGGGCATCGTAAGTTGGGAAGGCGCTGCTAACGCGGACACGGTTTTCACTTGGTCAAATTTAAAAGTGTATAAATCGACAAACTACGCTGGCTCATGGACGGCACTCGGTACAACAGGCTTACCAACGACAGCATTCGCCATTCGTGGTGTCGGTGTTGCCGCAAGTAATGTCAATGTACTTGGCGTCGTTGGCAGTGGTGGTCGGGTTTTCTTGACGAACAACGGTGGCACCAGCTGGACAACGCCAGCGGCTCTACCAAACAATGGCTCGTCTTTAAGTAAAATCAACTTTGATCCGACCAATCCAAACACCATCTATGTAAGCTCGGTGGCTGCAGATAGTACGAAAACGCACGCATGGCGATCGACTGACTTTGGCGCAAGCTGGACAGCTATTGACAACGGCTTACCAGCTGGAGCTCCAGTCAACATCTTGAAAGTTGATCCGGGTAGCAACACAACTTTATATGCAGGTACACATTTAGGTGTCTATCGTTCACTCGATTCTGGAACAACGTGGGCGCGTTTTGGCTCTGGCATGCCATTGGTGAACGTGGACGATATCTACATTTCACCAACTTCCACGCTCGTGCGTGCCGCTAGTTTTGGACGTGGTTTCTGGCAGTTGAATCCATAAGACTTAGGTGCTCAATCTTAGTTATTTGAGATTGAATTCCTCAATGTCACAAATAAAAACGCCAACCTTAATAAGGTCGGCGTTTTTTGTGTAAAACAAAGGAGAATTGACTCTAGCAATTTGACTAGGAATAAACATTCACAGCCATGCCAGCTAAAAAGTCATTCAAGCAGGCAAGGCCAAGTGTTGTAACTCGACATGGTGAGACTGATGCACCACATCATGCCATGTGATTAAACGTAATTCTCCGTCGGCCTCTTCGATCAGCGCAGACAAGCTTTCAACCCAATCGCCATCATTGCAATACATAATCCCGTTGATGTCACGAATCTCTGGTTTGTGAATATGACCGCAGATCACACCATCCAGACCGCGTTTGCGGGCTTCATCGGCTAATGCATCTTCGAACTTGGTGATGTAACTAACTGCATTCTTTACCTTTGATTTTAGGTATTGCGACAACGACCAATAAGGTAAGCCTGCGCGTGCACGCCACTGATTAAAGACTTGGTTGATTTTTAAAATCACGGTGTACATACTGTCGCCCAAATAGGCTAGCCACTTCGCGCAGGCAATCACGCCGTCAAAGCGATCACCATGCAACACCAACATACGCTTACCATCGGCGGTCGTATGTACTAGCTCATCACGCACTTGTATGCCGCCAAAATCCAACTCGATGAATTGTCGTGCGGCCTCATCATGATTGCCGGGGACAAAAATCACATTGGTCCCCTTCTTGGCTTTTTTCAAGACCGTTTGCACGATGTTGTTGTGGGTTTGATCCCAATACCACCGGCGCTTTAATTGCCAACCATCGATGATGTCACCGACCAAATATAGGGTTTCCGATTCGGTTGCTTTCAGAAACTCTAGCAAGCGCTTAGCCTGACAGCCTGTAGTACCGAGGTGCAGATCAGAAATCCATATCGTTCGAAAATGTTTGATGTCTTTTTTAGGCGGTTTCGGGGTCTTTAAAAGCTTTTGCATTTTCTTATCGAGGAACTGATCTGCTGGCATCATTTGACGAGGTCCTCAGTGCCATAATGCTTGGCGTAACGGTTATCCAAATTCGCTAAAGGCAACATCACGAATAGATCAGCGCTATGAAAATCAGGATCCCAAGCAGGTTCGCCGCAGATCCACGCACCAGCTCGCAAATAGCCGCGCAGCAATGGCGGAATGCGTGCTTCATGTCCTTCATCCATACTCTCTAATGGGAAAGGCAGATGTGGCGTCACTCGATAGTCCAATGGTGCGAATGCCTCTTCACCAAAACTACGATAGATCGCCGCTGCATTATGACCACCATCTGCCAGACTGATACTGGCACAGCCGATCAAAAATTCACAACGTTCACGCCGCATGTATGCTGCTAAACCCGCCCACAACAACATAATCACGGCACCGCTACGGTAGTCAGGATGAATGCAAGCGCGCCCCGCTTCTGCAATGCTGCCACGGATATTTTGCAGACGCGACAAATCAAATTCACCTTCGGAATAGTAACGACCCACGTCACGCGCTGCATTCGGACCGAGTATGCGATATGTGCCAACGACTTTCAGCGTTTTGGTATCGCGCACGATCAGATGATCACAATGTTCATCGAATTCATCTTTATCGAGGCAGTCTTCATTAGCTAAAGCTGACAATCCCATGGCCTCAATAAATACTTTGTAGCGCAAGCGCTGGACTTCCTTTACTTCCTTCTTGGTACTGGCAAGACTGAGGCTAAGTTTAGAAAAACTTGGGTTGGCATCGCCCGGTATCGTCAACACTCTCATGCGCTGGTCTCCTTTATTCAAATCAGCTTTAGCGAGCAGAATAAAGAGCGAATACTTCAAGATTGTGACAATTGCATGTCTGTTTTATGACAAGGTAAAATTACAACAAAGTTCACGCCATAATTCGATGTATGAAATCCCCCACCATAGAGAGGAAATATTGCATAATCACAATAATCCTAGAAACGGCAGTTGACCGCTTCAAAGGTAAAGTAAGTTAATGATTTATCGTAAGATTCGGTTAATTTTGTATTGCTCCATTTGGGTGAGAGCGCTACAGGCACGATTGCACACTTTTCCGCCACTCTGGACTTCGTTACTCCTCCTATGAACATGGAGGTTCCGTCGTCGTCGCGCCTCGCCAGAGAGGCGGAAAAATGCACACTCGAACCTGTCCAACTACCGTTTCTAGGATTATTACAACATTTTGGAGGCAACATGAGTATCGCGTTAACCGTCTTTGTGAAGGCACTCATTGTCGTACCGGTGACCTTGCTACCGATACTCAATCCGATCGCGGTGGCGCCAATCTTCTTGTCAATGACTGGCCCTATGGATCAGGTGATGGCAAATCGACTAGCCAAGCGAATTGCTTTTAATTGTTTCTTTTTACTGATGGGAGCCGTCTTCGTTGGTTCCTACGTACTGGATTTTTTCGGTATCTCTTTGCCTATTGTCCGAGTCGCGGGTGGTATCGTGGTAGGGATGGCAGGCTGGAAATTATTGAACGATCAGGGCCAAGATAAGTTGCGCACGTCTGTCGCAGCGTCGGCTGGGAATTGGACCAAAGAAGAACTACGTCGACATAGCTTTTTTCCTTTCAGCTTTCCCTTAACGGTCGGTCCTGGTGCAATTGCCACCTCAATTACCTTAGGTGCACAGTTACCAAACAAACCAGTTGATTGGTTGATCACAGGATTGGCAGCAACAATCGGTGTCTTTCTCACGACGATTGCAATTTATTTGTCCTATCGTTTCGCGCGCAATTTGGAAAGCTTTTTAGGTGATGTCGGCGCCACTGTCTTAATGCGCTTGTCCGCGTTCATTTTGTTATGTATCGGGATTGAAATTGGTTGGAGCGGCATTTCTGAATTATTGGAAGATTTGAAGTTGGGCTAGTCGTTTTAAAGACCAATAATGCAAATGGCGAGAAGGCTCTCAACTTGGGAGCGATCTCGCCATTTTTAATTCAGCAAAATGAAGATGGCATCTGCATTTACGCAGCGGCGTCATTTCCCTCTTCTGCATGTGGCTCTTGCAGCATTAAGGCATGCTCAACATGCGTGGACTCATCGCCTATTTTACTTTTCCACGCTTTCATAAAATAAATTCTTTCGAATTCACTTGGCGCTTCATGCCAGATCACCATTAGCGTCCCTTTGTGATCATGTAATTTGGCGAGCTTGGTAATACACTCATGATTGCTATCACTATCCGCCAAAGCCATTGCATATCCATAGACTCGATTTAATCGTTCTATACGATCCGGTTCAGTTTCGCTATGCGTCGCAGAAATTTTTGCATGATCTAAAAACATAGACTGTCTCCCAAAATCGATAGAATATTAAGAATTTCATTGTAGCTGATCCCTAAAGACTCTGGGTTTTTTCAGCGCAATTCAAGCTAACAGTATATCGTCGCAGGACGCTTTACAACGAATCTTACAAGCAAGCAAAGATTCGCTTTCCAGTTAACCGAGAATTTGATTTAATAGTCAGGCTAATAAGAAAGCACTTCCACCGCATGTTAAAAAATGCCTACCTTTATGTTATCGACCGAATTCTGCCAAGCAGAATCAGTTATCGCCTAGCGCTGAGCTATTCCCTAATCTTGTGCTTGTTTATCATTGTGGTAGCTCGCAGCGTGATCCAAGTTCAACAAGTCTCACAGCGTAGCCAAGAATTTGCTAGAAATGACTTACAGCAGCTTTTACAGGTACAAAATTTAGCTCTGGACATTGAGGGGTCAACCAGTGCATTAGTGCTCATATTTAATACCACGCAAGATAAACGCAAACCTGCCTATGATGCCATCGACGCTAAGAAAAAGCATATTGATCAATTGATTCAAAAACTCAGCAAAGAATCAGAAGATGAAATACAAACGATCTGCTTGCAACGATTAGCGGTGACCCATCAAGAGTTTCGCCAGTCCTATTTAAATCTCTTCGACGAGATTGAGTTAGACAACACAGATGGTGCAAAAGACGTTTTTGAAACGCAGGTGGCGCCAGCCCGTCAGGCTTTCCTCACTGAGAGTGGCATTTTATTGGATTTAGCCAAGAAACATATTCAACAAAGACAAGAGGAAGAACAAAATGATCTGGCACGCCTCAAGCTGCAAGTGATTTCTATCTCTATCTTGGCGGTTCTGACTGGCATCGCTTTAGCTTTTTTCACGCAAAGAAGCGTGGTTCGACCTTTAAATCAGTTGGAACAAAGCGCACGACAAATCGCTGAAGGCAATTACGCTAGCAAAGTGCCGGCAACCCGTGCCACCGAGGTTGCCAGAGTCGGCCAAGCGCTCAATACCATGGGTGATGCGATCGCTGCGCGCGAGGCTGAAATTGAGCAACTCGCTTATTTTGATCCACTTAGCGGCCTTCCCAATCGCATCTTGTTATTAAAAGAATTTGAACAACAGAGCGTGCAAGGTCATGCAATGATCTTAATGGATGTCGCCCGACTCAAGATAGTCAATGAAACTTTAGGCTTTGGCACTGGCGACACGATCATTGTCGAGACGAGCCAACGACTGAAAGCAGCGCTGCAATCCCTGCCAACTTCTCGGACCTTTTTGGCAAAATTCTCGGGTGGCCAATTCGCATTGTCTTGCGCACTCGATGAACAACAAAATATGGCCGAATTTGTTGAGCAGGTCGTGCATGCCATCAATTTGCAACTCACTACTCCGATTATTTGCGGTAATCATAGTGTCGATGTGAATCTGGTATTTGGGATTGCATTGGCAACCGCAGCAACCAAAGATCTGCCGAGTCTGATCCGCAATGCCGAAGTTGCCTTATACGTTGCCAAGGAAAGTACGCAATTATCAGCCTGGTATTCCGATGCGCAAGAGGCCTCGCGCTTAAGTCATCTGAGCCTGCTCTCTGATTTGCGCGCAGCGGTACAAAATGATGAACTACAAATGTGGTTGCAACCCAAAATACGCTTCAATGATCATAGTTGCTATGGCTTCGAAGCCTTGGTGCGATGGCAACACCCGCAACGTGGATTTATTTCCCCAGCTGAATTTATTCCTTTTGCGGAGCGCACAGGTTATATCAACCATGTGACGGATTGGATGTTGAAACAAGCGCTACAAACTCTAGCGTCTTGGCAACACGCCTATCCACAATTGAGCATTGCGGTCAATGTGAGTACCAAGGATTTGCGAGATCAGAGTTTTCCAGAACGGGTTCATCAATTACTCCAACAATACCAAGTCAAACCGGAAAATCTGCAACTGGAGTTAACTGAAAGCGGCATTATGGAAAACCCAGGCAATGCGATTCCATTGTTACAATCACTACGTAACATAGGGATCGGTCTATCCATCGACGATTTTGGTACCGGTCACTCCTCACTCGCCTATTTGCAAAAATTACCTGTCACAGAATTAAAAATCGACCGCAGCTTTGTCATCAATATTGATCAGCAAGCATCGACCCAAAGACTGGTAAAAACCATCATCGAAATGGGCCATGGTTTGAATCTCCATGTGATTGCAGAAGGCATAGAAACTGAAGCAGAACGCGACACGCTTATATCCCTTGGTTGCGATTCCATGCAAGGCTATTTCGCTAGCAAGCCTCTGCACGGCGCTGGCCTACAAAATTGGCTGATTCACTTGGCTGATTCAATTGGCTGAAGCACCATCGTGGACATCGACTTAGCGTCGCAAATTGCTTAGACATCACTATGATTTATAATAGCCACCTGCCAAGGCTGGCTCTTTTGCATTTTCCATAGAAATTTAATTATGATCGTTCTTGGTATTGAATCCTCTTGTGATGAAACCGGCATCGCTTTATACGATACCGAACGTGGCTTGCTGTCGCACGCCCTGCACTCACAAATCGCTATGCATCAAGAGTATGGCGGCGTGGTGCCAGAACTCGCCTCGCGTGATCACGTGAAACGTGTCCTGCCGCTCTTGCGCGAGGCCCTCAATAAAGCTGAGCTAGATACATCGCAGATCGATGCGATTGCGTACACCCAAGGACCGGGCTTGGCTGGCGCTCTTTTAGTCGGTGCTTCCGTTGCCTGTGGTTTAGGAATGGCTTTGGACAAGCCATTGATCGGCATTCACCATTTAGAAGGCCATTTGCTGTCGCCTTTACTTGCCAGTGAGCCGCCTGAGTTTCCGTTTATTGCCTTGCTAGTGTCTGGAGGTCATACGCAATTGATGCGGGTTGACGCAGTAGGACAATACACACTCTTGGGGGAAACGCTGGATGACGCGGCAGGTGAAGCGTTTGATAAATCGGCCAAATTACTTGGGCTGGATTATCCCGGTGGCCCAGCCATTTCAAAACTCGCCTTGACCGGCGATCCAACTGTGCATCAGTTCCCGCGACCGATGTTGCATTCCAAGGATTTGAATTTTAGTTTTTCAGGATTAAAAACGGCCGTACTCACTGCCGTCAAAAAGTATCCCAACGCTTTGAATGAAATTGATAAAGCCAATGTCGCGCGTGGTTTTGTCGATGCCATCGTCGATGTCTTAGTCGCCAAATGTCTGACAGCGATGAAGCAAACCGGTCTAAAGCGTTTAGTCATCGCTGGCGGCGTCGGTGCCAATCAGCAGCTACGCACGGCATTAAATACCGCTGCGAACTCCAGCAATCCGAAAAAACGCTTTCAAGTTTACTATCCAGAGTTGGAATTTTGCACTGACAATGGCGCGATGATTGCTTTTGCTGGTGCGATGCGCTTACAAGCCCATCCAACGTTAGCAACGAAAAATTACAGTTTCAATGTCAGACCACGATGGCCTTTGCAAGAATTGGTAACGGTATAAAAAAATCCCTCGTTACCGAAAGGTCGAGGGATTTTCTTTGATCACCACTTAATTCCTACTTCTACTTATTTCTTCTTATTTCTTCTTACTACCGATCCGACTTTCCTTACCACTCATCAAATTCGCGATATTTTGACTGTGACGATAAATCAATAAGCCACTCATGATCGCCACCGCTAGCAAGGTCAAATTCGGGCCGAATAATAAAGCATAGTAAAACGGCGCAAACAAAGAGGCAATTAAAGCCGCTAAGGAGGAATAGCGGAAGGCATAAGCGACAATTAACCAAGTCGCAAGCGTCGCGAGGCCAAGCCAAATATTGATTGCCAACAAAACCCCAAGCGCGGTGGCGACACCTTTACCGCCGACGAATTTAAAAAACACTGGCCACAAATGGCCGACAAACACGGCTAATCCAACCGCAGCAATGGTATTGCTCGACAACTCAAACTGCTCTTGAAAAACCATCGCCAGCCAAACAGCGAACCAACCTTTAACTCCATCGCCGAGCAGAGTCAAAACAGCTGCAGCCTTATTTCCTGACCGTAGTACATTGGTCGCACCAGGATTTTTGGAACCGTACGTGCGTGGATCGGATAGGCCGAATAATCGACTCACCACAACGGCAAAAGAAATTGAACCAATCAAGTAGGCCGCAATAATTGCGATCACTGCATTCATCTGTTATCCCATCCTATTATTTTAAATTTAGTTTTGGTTATTTTTTGATTATTAAAGCTATACAACAAGCAAGCCGCACATTTTTGCACATCACCTTATGAAACTCTAGTCATTTAAAAACATTTAGAGTGCGCAATTCACTGACTTTGCGGATAGTACCTCCAGCAGCAGCACTGGGGCAATGCCGATCAAGTAGCCACGCCGACCACCATTCAAATAGATTTTGTCGAGTTCCAATACACTAGCCTCGACATAAACAGGCATCACTTTTTTTGTGCCGAACGGTGAGGTTCCACCGATCATATAGCCTGAATGCCGCTGCGCCACTTCAGGCTTGCATGGTTCAACTGACTTACAGCCAATTTGCCGAGCCAGATTTTTTGTTGAAACCGTTTTATCACCATGCATCAGCACCACCATCGGTTTGGCGTGCTCGTCTTGCATGATCAAAGTTTTGATGACGACATGCTCTTCGACACCTAACTCTCGGGAAGACACAGCAGTACCACCATGTTCCTCATAGGCATAAGGATGCTCAGTAAATATCGCGCCTTTTTTTCGCAATAATTGCGTCGCTGGTGTCTCGGAGACGTGTTCTTTTTTTGCCAAAATACTTCTCACTAGTTATCTTGAAAAATAGCATTTTACCCGCGCGGGTGATGCTCTGCGTGCAGTTGTTTCAATCGTTCACGTGCCACATGGGTGTAGATCTGCGTAGTGGAAATGTCGGCATGACCAAGCAGCAATTGCACGACCCGTAAATCGGCACCGTGATTCAATAAATGCGTGGCAAAAGCATGACGCAAAGTATGCGGTGAAAGCGGTGAAGTGATACCAGCAATCACCGCATATTTTTTAATGACGACCCAAAACATTTGCCGCGTCATCGCGCCACCACGGGCAGTCACAAACAGTGCGTCATCGATTTGCTCGCCTAAGATCGCTGCACGCCCTTCACTCAAATAACGCTGCAACCACGAGCGGGCGACTTCGCCAAATGGCACTAAGCGTGTTTTACTGCCCTTTCCAGTCACGCGTAAGACGCCGTCATTAAGACTCACTTCGAACGCTTTTAAAGTCACAAGCTCGGTTACGCGCAATCCACAGGCATACAGGAGTTCCAACATGGTGCGATCACGCAAACCTAAGGGGGTTTGATCATCTGGTGCTTGCAAAAGCGACTCCACCTGTTTCTCACTCAATGTTTTCGGCAAGCGATCTGCCTGCTTGGCTGATTTCAACTTAGTGCATGGATTGACAGCAATAAGATTTTGACGAAACGCTTGTTGATAGTACCGTTTTAACACCGACATACGCCGATTCACTGACGTCGCTTTTGAACTGCTATGTTTCGCCGCGACATAAGAAAAAATATCGACCTCCGTCACTTGCAGCAAATCTTTTTGTTGAGTGTGCTGCAACCATTCCGCAAATAAACGCAAATCACGGCGATAGGCTTCCAAAGAATTTTTGGCCAAACCATCTTCTAACCAAAGACTATCGCAAAATTGATCAATCTGCGCCTGGACTAGTACGGGTAATTCTGATGGCACACTCTTTTCCGTACGCTTTACCACATCGACTCCTGATGTTGTGTAGACTCAAGCTGACTATACTCGGGAACTTGTTCTAAACGCAGTAAATAGCGTTTCACACCTAAATGAAATCCAGTCTCATCATCATGATGAGCAAAGCCACCAAGGCCGCCTGATGCAGTTACCCGATGACAGGGAATGACTAATGGAAACCAATTCGCACCGCAAGCTTGTCCGACGGCGCGTGGTGCCGATAGGATGTGCTTCGCAATTTGTCCGTAGGTGCGCACTTGACCCCGAGGAATACTCGAGATTGCTTGCCAGACTTTATGCTGAAAGGCTGTGCCTACTTGTTTCAAGGGCAGCTGAAATGGAAAATCCGGATCGGCAAAATAACGCTCGATTTGTTGCGCCGCAAGTGATGAGACTGTGTCCGCTGGTGATTTCTCTTGAAAACGTGGCGGCAAATAGACTAGTTCGCTAATTTGCTGATCTTCGGTGCGCACCCCAATATAGCCAAACGGGGCAGGCACGATTGCACTAAAAATTGCGGCTTCTAAATTTGATTCGGGGGTGGCCATCACATATCCATTCAAACGGTTCACGTGATTGTCCTACATATTCGCCAAAGAAAAAAGGCGCATCCAGTGGATGCGCCTTCTAAATTTTTTCACGTTCTGGCTGTTTAGTCTCTTTGAACAGGACTCAGCTCATTTTGAAACGCGAATCTCCCCCCCTTTTTTGACTGCGCCCTACAGAGCGCTATTATTGCACTTCCATATTCTGCCTTTACGTCAATTTGCGATATCTACATCAAGCAAATCATTAAGGTGTGCGAAATATAGCATGTCTTTTGGGCAAAGCTAGCAAGACATTTCATTAAAAAAAAGCTTTGTTGCATTTGTGCTTCTGCAGCAGAAAAAGATCGCAAATATCAAAACAAATGTGCTAAATCAAAAATGATTTATCTTATTTCCCATAGGGAAATATAAGAAATTCCGTTGGGAAATATTTTGATAAATGCGATGTATCTAATCCATGCAAAACGCCACGATTTTGGTCGTGGCGTTTTCTGTTTTAATTGACAATTGAAGCAACTTGTTTGTTGACCTTCAGTAGTTATTTCAGTTGTAAATTAAACGCGGCAACCACGTCGAAATGATCGGCACATAAGTGATCAACATTAAAAATCCTATCATCGTCATCAACCACGGCAACACGGCAACAGTTAATTCGGTGATGCCCATTTTCGCAATCCCCGTTGCAACATAGAGATTCAAACCCACTGGCGGATGACACATACCGACCTCCATATTCACCACCATAATGATACCGAAGTGTACTGGATCAATACCGAGCTTCATCGCGACCGGAAAGAGGATAGGCGCCATGATTAAAACGATCGAGGATGGCTCCATCACATTGCCAGCCAACAGCAAAAGGATATTCACGACCAAGAGAAAACTGATCATACCAAAGCCACTATCGAGTATCCACGCTGCCATGGCTTGTGGAATATTTTCGCTAGTCATCAAGAAGGAAAACAGGACGGCATTCGTAATGATGTACAAAAGCATGGCCGACATCGCCGCAGAATCGATCAAGACTTTAGGTACTTGTTTTAAGCTCATATCTTTGTACACAAATACCGCGACAATGAAAGCGTAGACAGCCGATACCGCCGCTGCTTCCGTTGGTGTAAACATGCCGGAGTAAATCCCACCCATCACGATCACGATCAGTAATAATCCCCACGCGCTCTTACGAAAGGCCACAAGCCGTTCCGCCCACGTCGCTTTTTTCATCCGTGGGTAATTATGTTTACGAGCTAAAAACCAAGTGGTTAATCCAAGAAAAAAAGCCAGCAATAAACCAGGAATGACACCAGCCATAAATAATTGGCCAACCGACGTATTGGTCGAGACCGAATACATGACCATCACAATCGAAGGTGGGATCAAGATACCCAAAGCACCCGAAGTCGTAATCACGCCAGCACCAAAACCTTTTGGATAACCTTGCCTCACCATCGCTGGCATGATAATCGAACCAATTGCTACTACAGTCGCTGGGGACGAACCCGACACAGCCGCAAACAAAGCACAAGCCATCACGCCTGCCAAAGCCAGACCGCCATGCCAATGTCCGACCATGGAAGTCGCAAAATTAATCATGCGCCTAGCCACACCGCCATGCGTTAAAAAATTACCCGCTAAGATGAAAAACGGAATCGCCATAATTTCGAATTTTTCTATGCCGGTGAACAGTTTCAATGCCACAGATTCGATCGGCACCGAAGTCATCGTAAATAAAAAACTGAGAACCGTTAAGCCCAAAGCGATAGAAATTGGCATGCCTGTTAACATCAAGGCGATCAACAACGAAAAGATAATCAGGGAGTTCATGCGCGCACCTCTTCTTCCAAGCCTTCAACATGGGCGTGATCGTGTTTAGGTAGCTCACCTGTTTTTAAGAAATTCCAGCCGACCTGTAAGAAGCGAAAAGACATCAGATACGATCCTAAGGGGATGGCCATGTAGACCCACCACATCGGTATTTCCATATCAGGAGAGGTCTGGTCGGTGTGGGCTATCCCATACACAAAATAAGCGCCCAAAGTGCCTATGATTCCTGTGAATAAAGCGCCAGAACCCAAGCTAATCAAGACGAATAGTTTTTTCTTCTTTTCATCCAAACGATTAACTAATACATCGACCCCAACATGGATGCCTGAACGCACCCCATAAGCAGCGCCAAATTTCGCCATCCAAACGAATAAATAGATAGTCAATTCTTGCGCCCAGCTGGTGTTGAGGCTGATCAAATAGTCCTGCACCACAGGAATATTAAAGCCAGACATATAACGATGTAATACAGCGACAAAGGTAATAAGGGTCGCCGTTGCCATTAGCAAGGCAATCAAATACTCTTCCAAGTGATCAAGCAATTTCATGCCAGCTCCCGGTAGAAAATAAATTTATTATAGGAGTCAATCCAGCTCACAAATGGATGCTGGATTGACAGGAGGAATGAGGCTTACTTTAAGCCCAACGCTTGGGCTTCTTTATGTACACTTTGAATCAACTCTTTACCGATACGATCTTCCATCGTTTTCTGTACTGGCATCAAAACTTTAATCCACTCTGCACGTTCTTTCTCCGTCGGCGCATACACGGTAGTTTTACCGGATTTTTTCACGGCTTCGATTGCATTATCATTTTCGATTTGTGCGATCGCATTCGCGTATTGTGTAGCGGACTTCATCGCTTTGTTGAGCTCAGTACGAATGTCGGCTGGCAGTCCATCCCAGAATTTCTTATTCACAATCACCGCATAGCCGAGGTAGCCGTGATTGGTCATCGTGACGTGTTTTTGCACCTCGTGCATTTTTTGCGTATACAAATTGGACGGTGGATTCTCTGTGCCATCGACCACGCCTGTTTGCAAGGCTTGGTAGACTTCAGAGAAGGCCATGACTTGTGGATTTGCACCCAGTGCACGCATTTGTGCATCCAGCACTTTAGAGGATTGTATGCGTAATTTTTTCCCCTTTAAATCGCCTGGTACGCGCATAGGAATATTCGAAGACATGACTTTAAATCCATTATCCCAAAATCCCAATCCAGTAATGCCTTTCGGTTCTAACTTTGCGAGCAAGCTGGCACCAACCGGTCCCTCGGTGACACGATGCAAAACATCACGATTTTGAAAAATATAGGGTAAATCAAAAACCTCAAATTCTTTCACGCCCAGCGGACCAAATTTTGCCAGCGATGGTGCCAACATTTGGACTGCACCTAATTGCAATGCTTCCAACTCTTCCTTATCTTTGTACAGCGTACTGTTCGGATACAGTTCGACCTTGACGCGGCCTTTTGTGCCTTTTTCTGCTAATTCTTTGAATCGCTCCGCGGCTTTACCTTTTGGCGTGTCGTTCGCCACCACATGGCTAAACTTGATCACGATCGGTGTTTGCGCCAAAGCCATACTGCTGAGCCCCAAACCCGTCGCGATCAGCGAAGTCGCCCCAATCGCGCGCAATACATGGCGTAAAGTTTGGCGTTTTTGTTGTTGGCTATCTTGGTGTTTCATAGAAGTCTCCTAGTTTAATAATTGTGTAAGCATTATTAGCCGTTTAAACGACAATAGACAACTGTGGTTTACCACAATGTCGTCAGAAATAGACAAACCCAAGTCTCCCTGCGAAAGTCAAGCGAGTTCAGCTACACTTTTACCATGCCAATCAAGCCCTTAACCACGAAAAAATTTCGCACTTCACTGCCGTGGATGCTTCCTATCGTCCTTGTCCTCTTATTCGTGGCCGTCTTGATCTGGTTGCCTTGGCAGGCACAGCGCATGGAAGCCAATGAGCGACAAGAGCAATTGATTGCCGATACTTTATGGGTAGAGCAAGCGCTGCAATTTCAGCTCAAACGCAATGAAGAGAGCTTATTAACCATTGCAGAAGATTTTGTCGATAACAACATTGAAGCAGCCACCATCACGGATCGCTTGCGATTGTATGCAACAAATAATCACGAGATCCAAGATGTCATCCTATGGGATGCACAGCAGAAGCAGATTGCCAGCAATACCAGCAGCACCAGCGGACTTACCGTCAACACAGACATACTCAAACAAGCTTTAGCCGCGAGCGAAAGCTTCACTCAAAAACTACGAAAGCCGATTTGTACAAAAATGGCTAGCCACAACCTGGTTTGTCGCTACCCTATTTTTCGCGACAACCAATATCGCGCCAGCATTACCGTCAGCTATCAGCTACAAGTCTTACTAGACGAAACTGTCCCTTGGTGGTTTGCGCAGGAGAACGAAATTTCCTTGCTCGATCAGGAGGATAACATTTTGGCCAAGCGCACCGCAGGTGGCGCTGGCAAAAGCGTCTATACCCATAACCGTAGTTTAGAATTTCCACAGCTCACTTTACATTTACATACCAATAGCACCAAGAGCGAACCCAAACTATTATCGAATTTACTTGTCGTTTCGGTGGTCTTATTGTCACTTGGCCTAGTCTGGAGTCTGATCGCCCTATGGCGCGACATCAATCGACGCCTGCACGCAGAAGGTGCCTTGCGCAAAGAAGTTGCGTTCCGAGCCGCTATGGAAAACTCGCTCATCACAGGGCTACGCGCGCGTGACATGGAAGGTCGCCTCACCTATGTCAACCCATCATTCTGCAAAATGCTGGGTTTTCCTGCAGAAGAATTGGTCGGCAAATTACCGCCCATGCCCTATTGGGCTCCCGAGGAAATTGCCGAATACGAAAATCGTTTCGCCCAGATTTTGACCGGCACGGTACAACCGGAAGGCTTTGAAACCATCTATCAGCGCGCCAATGGCGAACGCTTTCCTGTACTCATTTATGAATCACCCCTAGTGGACGACAAGGGCCGACAAACTGGTTGGATGAGTTCTATTCTCGACGTATCCGAACTAAAGCGAGCACAAGAACTGAGCCGTCAACAAGAAGAAAAACTACATCAAAACGCCCGCCTCGCCACCATGGGCGAAATGGCCTCGATGCTGGCGCATGAACTAAATCAACCACTCGCTGCGATTTCTAGCTACACCACTGGTGCGCTCAATCTGCTCAAACAAGGCGACAATGTCGATCTTCAATCTTTGAGTCAGGCACTAGAAAAAACCACACAGCAAGCACAACGGGCTGCACAAGTAATACGCAGCGTCCATCAATTTGTCAAGAAACGCGAAGCGAGCAGGAGCAACTTTAATATCAATGCTCTACTACAAAGCGTGATGCCGCTCGTTGCTTTACAAGCACAAAGTTCACACATCCATGTCCATTATCAAATCGATGCGGATTTACCTGAAGTGTATGCGGATCAAGTCTTGATTGAACAAGTCCTTCTGAATCTGACGCGCAATGCGATCGAGGCCATGCAAGATGTAGCATATCAACACCGACAAATGCAGATTCACGCGCACCTGAACATGAGTCCTGACAAACACTTTCCTCGTTTGGTTCTGATCCAAGTGATTGATCAAGGTCACGGTATTGCGCCAGAAGTCGCAGAAAAACTCTTTTCTCCTTTTTTCTCCACCAAGGCAGATGGAATGGGAATGGGTTTGAATATTTGTCGGACTGCGATAGAGTTCCACGGTGGTAGTTTGAAATACCGCCCCAACCCCGTGGGTGGGACTGTGTTTGAATTTACCATACCCTGTGCAAGCAAGCCGAATCACGATTGAGAGACATCTATGCTACATATTGTTGATGACGAAGAAGTACTACGCGACGCCCTGCTGTGGCTGGCGCGCTCACGTCAAATTGAAGCAAAGACCTATGCCAATGGCGAAGTTTTTCTGGCAACCATAGATCAAGGTTTGGTGTTTGCTAAAGAAGGCGATTGCCTCCTTTTAGACGTCAGAATGGCAGAATTAAGCGGCACCGCGCTATTTGATATTTTAAGTACACGTCAATTAACACAACGATTGCCAGTGATTTTTCTGACTGGTCATGGCGATGTGCCGATGGCGGTGGATAGTTTAAAACGCGGCGCCTTCGACTTTTTCGAAAAACCTTTTAACGACAATGCCTTAATGGACAGAGTCGAACAAGCCTTGCAACAATCGATCAAAGCGGGTGAAGCACATCAGGTGCAGCTACGTTTGCAAAGTTTATCGCAACGAGAGCATGAAGTGCTTGAACTTATCCTACAAGGCAAAATGAACAAGAACATCGCCGATGAACTTGGTATTAGTATGCGAACGGTGGAAGTTCATCGTGCCCATATTTTTGACAAAATGCAGATTAAGTCGGCAGTCGAATTAGCTGGCTTATTGAAATAGTCTTACTGCAGATGCTGCGCCAAGGCCCATTGCACATGCTCGCGCACAAGTTCTGAGCTATCTTCGAGACGCGCTTGCAAAGCCTGCACGATATCCGCTCTGCCTTGGTATTCGCTTGCGGCGTTCCCCAAACCCACAGCGAGATTACGCAACCATTTCTCATAACCTATACGCCGGATTGGGCTACCTTCCATCCTGCGTAAAAAGTCCGCTTCGCTCCACGCAAATAATTCCAACATCGTGCGCTGATCCAAACCATGCCGCACATCAAAGTCATTCACCGTCGCGGCTTGGGCAAATTTATTCCAAGGACAATACAACTGACAGTCATCGCAGCCGTACACGCGATTACCAATCAGTGGACGCAATTCAACAGGAATCGCGCCATGCAGTTCTATCGTCAAATACGAGATGCAACGCCGCGCATCGAGTTGATAAGGCGCGATAATCGCCTGCGTCGGACAGACATCAATACAGGAACGACATTGACCACAATGATTACTGGTCGGCGGATCGACCGGCAAAGGAATATCAACTAGGATTTCACCTAAGAAAAATAAGGACCCAGCTTCACGGGTCAGTAACAAGGTATGCTTGCCACGCCAACCAAGGCCCGCTTTCTCCGCCAAAGCCACTTCCATCACCGGTGCCGAATCGGTAAACACGCGATAGCCAAAGTCACCAACTTTAGCGGCAATCGCCTCAGCCAATTGTTGCAAGCGTTGGCGCAAGACTTTGTGATAATCCCGCCCGCGCGCATAAATCGAGATCACGGCTTGATCGGCCGCCCGCGTTTTTTCGATATCACGCCAGTCGTCTGGCGTATCGCTTGGCAGATAATCCATGCGTGCTGTAATTACCCGCACCGTTCCCGGCACCAATTCATCAGGTCGATAGCGTTTGCTACCATGGCTTTCCATATACGCCATCTCGCCATGAAAACCAGCGTCAATCCAAGCTTGATAGCCTTCGACCACATGCGACAAATCCACATCGCTAATCCGCACATCGGCAAACCCAGCTTGTTTGCCGAGTTCTTTGATTTCTTGCGCAAGTTGGACGTAGTCAGTCATGTTATGGTATGTTTTGAGCCTTCTACGGCAGCAAAGAATTCAGAATGCAACATTATAAGACAAGCTTGGCAGATGAAGCGGCTACTCAGGCACTAGGCAAAAGTTTAGCGCACTGCTTAGTGGCAGGCATCGTGATTAATTTACATGGCGATCTTGGCGCAGGCAAAACCGCCTTAACCCGTGCCATTCTGCACGCTGCGGGTCATCAAGGCACGGTCAAAAGCCCGACCTATACCTTGGCAGAGCCTTATGAAATCATGGTGAAAGGGGAAGTCACCAAGTTAATGCATTTTGACTTATATCGTATGCGCAGTCCCGACGAGTTCATCGAAGCGGGCTTTCGCGATGAGATGAATGATCAAACCATTTGCATCATCGAATGGCCAGAAAAAGCCGATGGCATTTTGCCTTTACCGGATTTGGAAATTCATTTTGCTATTGTAGATGTCGGACGCGAGGTAGAATTACGCGCTTTATCAGATAAAGGTAACGCCTGTCTGAGTCAATTGCACTTTGCACCAAATCTTTAAGTTTGAGTTGATTATGTCCAGCCGCCCTCCTGCTCCCCGCCGTACCTTCCTAAAAGCAGGCGCTACTCTTTTTTTATCCGTGCTCGCGCCTGCCGCAGCCAACGCCATGCAAATCTTGGCGGTACGGGTTTGGCCTGCGGCTGACTATACCCGCGTTACCTTAGAAAACGACGCGGAGCTTAAAGCCACGCATTTTCTGGTCAAAGACCCGAATCGCATGGTGGTCGAAATTGAAGGCTTAACTTTAAACGCCACCTTAAAAGATCTCGTCGCCAAGATTCAGACCAATGATCCTTACATCAAACAAGTCAGGGTTGGACAAAATCGACCCAACGTCGTTCGCTTAGTGTTTGACTTGAAAGAAGAAATTAGTCCGCAGGTCTTTAGCTTAAAACCGATTGGCGATTATCAACATCGCTTGGTATTCGATTTGTACCCAGCCAATCCAGTTGATCCAATCACGGCCTTAATTGAAAAAGGCGAATGGCAAAAAGACGATGCGCTCACTGCGGCCATGTCTGGGAATGGTAAGAACGAAAGCAGCAACAATAAAACCGACAACAAGACTGACAATAAGGTCGACAGCAGGCCAGAACAAAAAATCGACAAACCCGCCGGCAATCAACAAATCCGCATGATTACCATCGCCCTTGATCCCGGCCATGGCGGTGAAGATCCGGGAGCGATTGGTCGTGCTGGTAGTCGCGAAAAAGACGTGGTGCTGGCGATTGCGAAACGCCTCAAACACCAATTAGAACAAGAAGACAATATGCGCGTGATGTTGACGCGTGATGGTGATTTTTTTGTACCGCTGCAAACCCGCGTTAAGAAAGCACGTGGCGTACAAGCAGATTTATTCGTATCAATCCATGCCGACGCGTTTATCGAACCAAGAGCACGCGGCTCTTCAGTATTCGTACTATCCGAAAAAGGCGCAACATCAACCGCTGCTCGTTGGCTAGCCAAGAAAGAGAACGACGCGGATCTGATCGGTGGCATCAACCTCAAAAATCAAGATAAGCAATTAGCGGGCGTCCTACTCGATCTCTCTACCACAGCGCAGATCAACGACAGCATGAAAGTTGGCAAAGTCGTTTTAAAGGAAATTTCAGGGGTGAATCGCTTGCATAAACCGGCTGTCGAACAAGCTGGATTTGCCGTCTTAAAAGCACCGGATATTCCTAGTATTTTGATTGAATCGGCCTTCATCTCCAATCCGGAAGAAGAAGCGC
This sequence comes from Affinundibacterium seohonense, assembly GCF_014284305.1. Taxonomy (GTDB): domain Bacteria; phylum Pseudomonadota; class Gammaproteobacteria; order Burkholderiales; family Burkholderiaceae_D; genus Undibacterium; species Undibacterium seohonense. The sequence continues at coordinate 34,812 of NZ_JACOFW010000016.1, read as the reverse complement.
GCTTGACCGACGAAGCCTATCAGAATGAGTTAGCGGAAGCGATCGTCAGAGGGATTAAGAAATATTTTTCCAAAAATCCGCCTTTAAATCGTGGAAAGATCGCTTGAGCAAATACCGCACTGTATGCATCGATAACATATAGGGCGGGTGAAACCCGCGCAGCCAGTCTATCGAGTACCAGAGCAGCACATAAGCAGCGCGGGTTTCACCCGTCCCATGAATTTGCTGTTTGTTGTCACACTTAGATTTGTGATAACACCATCTAGATTAGATTTCTTGATAGCCTAGGGTGAATCTCCCTTCTCCCGCGAGCGGGAGAAGGGTCGGGGATGAGGGACGTCCAGATTCGAATTAAGTCTAATGCTCACACCTTTTAGGTTTTTGCTTAGTTTATCTCACTCAACTTTTCGCGAATTCTTAACCACCCTCACCCCTTCCCCTCTCCCGCTTGCGGGAGAGGGGTATTTAAATCCATTATTCACATCACATCTTTAACAATAAGTATCCAGACTCAAGTTCCCCATCAAAACGCAGGCACCACAGCGCCCTTATAGCGCTCTTGAATAAATTTCTTCACTTCGGGTGAATTCAAAGCGACTGCCAATTTCTTAAATGCTGGACTATTCTTATTATCTTCACGCGCCACCAACAAATTCGCATACGGCGAGTTCGCATCTTCGATAAATAAGGAATCTTTCAATGGATTCAATTTCGCCTCAATCGCGTAATTGGTGTTGATCAAAGCCAGATCCACTTGTCCTAATATACGCGGTAAGGTAGCAGCTTCTAACTCTTTGAATTTCAGATTTTTAGGATTATCGATGATATCTTTTTTGGTGGCAGAGATATTGTTCATATCCTTTAACTTTAACAACCCCTGCTTCGCCAACAAAATCAAAGCGCGACCTGAATTGGCTGGATCATTCGGAATCGCAATCGTCGCGCCGTTTGGCAAATCGCTGAGTTTTTTGTATTTACTGGAATAGCCTGCAAATGGTTCTACATGCACTTTCACCAGCGGCACTTGCAGATCATTTTTGTGACTTTTCTTAAACTCGTTCAAGTAAGGTTGCGTCAAATAATAATTACCGTCCAAACGCTTTTCATTCACCTGTACGCCAGGTTGTATGTAGTCAGTGAACACTTTAATCTTCAGCGTCACACCTTGCTTGGCCAGCAATGGCTTAACAAACTCCAAGATCTCTGCATGTGGAACAGGATTGGCTGCAATGGTTAGAGTCTCTTGCGCTTGCACCGCACTCGCGCACAGCAACAGACTCAAACCTGTCAGTGTAAAAATACGACGGCTTTGTTTGGAAACTACGGACATAAAAGCTCTCAATCTTTCGGCAAATTAGTTAAATAAATTCGTTTTAAACAGTTCTAGCAAGAATTACTTACGCGTAAACTTAGCGACCAACAGATCGCCCCACCATTGAAACAACTGAACCAAAATCACCAAGATCGCCACCGTCACGATCATGACTTCAGTTTGAAAACGTTGATAACCATAACGCAAAGCGAGATCACCCAAACCGCCACCACCGATCACGCCCGACATCGCCGAGTAAGACACTAAGGCGATCGTCGTCACCGTTGTCGCTGCCAATAATCCTGGCAAAGCTTCGGGTAACAATGCTTGCAAAATGATTTGATGCGTTTTAGCACCCATTGCCTGACATGCTTCAATGATGCCTTTATCAACTTCACGCAATACGTTTTCCACCAATCGTGCAAAGAAAGGCGTGGTGCCTATCACCAATGGGGGAATGGTTCCCGCCACGCCCAATGACGTGCCCACCAAGATCAAGGTCAAAGGAATCAAAACGATCAACAAAATAATAAAAGGCACCGAGCGCAGCATATTTACGACAAAAGATAAAAGCGCATAAATGCCGCGCTGTTCTAGCAACTGCTTCTTCCCTGTCAAAAACAAAAGCACACCTAATGGCAAACCAAGCAATATGGTGAACACCAAAGAAACCCCGGTCATCGTCAGCGTATCTAAAGTCGCTTGCAGAATATCTTCCCAATCAATCACTGAAAAATCCATTTACATCTCCTGAGTTTGATTGACTGTTTGATTGACTAAGTGATTCAGCACATCAACTCGAATATCGGCTTGACCTAAGAGCTTTAACACATTATCGATTTCGGACTCTTCGCCGATCACCTCAACAATCAATTGACCGTAAGGCGTATTTTTGATGCGCGCAATCACGCCTTGTAAGATGGTAATATCGGCGCTCGTTTGCGCGGTGATGCGACTTAAAATCGGTTCATGGGTCGCACTGCCAACGTAAGTCAAGCGCAGCAAATGACTGCGCTTGGCACCTTGCCCACGCTGCGCGAGTTCTTGCAGCAAGCTCAGATCTAAGGCTTGATTTTCTGCGACTAAGCTTTGTGTCACCGTATGGCGTGGATGTAAAAAGACTTCGACCACATTGCCAGTCTCAACGATCTCACCGCTATCAATCACCGCAACCCGATCGCAAATACTACGTATCACCTGCATCTCGTGAGTAATCAACACAATAGTCAAGCCGAGTTTTTGATTGATGTCGAGCAAAAGGCGCAAAATTTGTTGCGTCGTCTCAGGATCCAACGCCGACGTCGCCTCATCGCATAACAGTAAATGCGGGTAATTGGCCAAGGCGCGGGCGATGCCAACCCTTTGTTTTTGACCACCCGATAGTTGCGCCGGATACTTATTCGCGTGCTCTTGCAAACCGACTAATTCGATCAATTCTGCAACCCGTTTTGCCCGCTCTTCTGCCGTATATTTCCCGGTCAACTTGAGTGGGAACTCGATATTTTGCGTGACGGTTTTTGCACTCAATAAATTAAAGTGCTGAAACACCATACCAATACGTTGACGCAAGTTTTGTAGCTGGGTCGTATCAAATTGCGTGATGTCTTCACCTTCAAAAACGACTTTGCCACGACTTGGACGCTCTAATAAATTCAATGCACGCAATAAGGTACTCTTGCCCGCACCTGAGCGACCGATGATGCCAAACACTTCGCCTTGAGCGATGTGCAAATTAATATTTCGTAGTGCCGAGACCTGTCTTCCTTGCACCACATAATCTTTTTCTAATTGCGCGATTTCTATCACGGAGGAATTCCCTTCTGGTTGTTCGCGTTTTGCGCAGGCAGGATAAAGCCCGAACAAGCATCAACACATTCTATAGAACTCGCATACCACTTTCCAATCTTTTAAAACGCTTTGCTTATACGTGCAAAGCATTTAGCGAGTCGGAACGACACAAGTCGATGCACAGAAGCCACCATTTGATCGCAAACTGCTTAATAGATTAAAAAAATAGATTAAAAATAGATTAAAAATAGATTGAATAAATAAACGAAGAGGATCAGTGCAATTCAGCACTCGAATCACAGGCAACATCGGCAGCAATCGAGCGACGCACCCAGCGTTGAAAAAGTGGCTCGCCCCTGTAAGGTAATAGCAACAGATAATGGGCTGGTCGTAGCAGCATACCGCATCGGTATTGCCGCACCTCGGCATGCCATTCCAGAGCACGGCAACGACCGCGCCACTGCCACAGAAAAATGCGGGAAACGGGACAAGGACTGGCAGCACAACAAACGCCACAGCCATTACAGTTTTGTCCCGCTTTTGGCTTTGGCGGCGCCTCTGGCTGCAACCAAATCACTTGATGATCAGTGCCAGAGGATTTCATTTCTAAAAGTTTAAGAAACTTTTTTGCTAAACAATTTGCGACCAAACTTCCATGCCAGTCCTAATATGATAGGAACAATCGCGGCGCCAACGCCGACCATCACGATGATGGAAAGATTATTTTTAATCAGAGGAATATGACCAAAATAATAACCAGCCAAAATCAAAGAGACGATCCATAAGATCGCACCAAGGACATTATAGAATTGAAAACTGCGATGGCTCATTTCAGAAAAACCCGCAACGAATGGGGCAAAGGTACGCACAATCGGTGTAAAGCGCGCTAACACAATGGTCTTGCCACCATGTTTTTCATAGAACGCGTGTGTCTTTTGCAGCGCGCCCTTATCGATCCAGCGCGAATTACCTGCCATCACCTTGTGACCAATCGTGCTTCCTATCCAATAATTAATCGAATTTCCAGAGATAGAAGCAAATAATAGAATCGCAATCAAAAACCAAGGATCCATCGCACCAGCAGCGCAAAAAGTCCCTGCGATAAACAGCAAAGAATCACCGGGCAAAAATGGAAAAATAACAAAAGCGGTTTCACAAAATACGATAGCAAACAGCACCACATAGATGAGCGTGCCATATTGTTCAATCAGTTGCCCCATCTTATCGACATGCAACACCATATCTAAAAACTGCATCAAATCCATAATGCTTAACTTTCAGTGAGGGCAAATTCTATTGATTAAATTGAATAAAAAAGTCACGAGAGATCGACTCGCGGCGACATCATACACTAAGCGAACACAGTTATAATGCCAGTATGACGACAACATTATCTCCCCGCCCGATTCAGGCGCTGCCTGACCATTTAATTTCTCAAATCGCCGCTGGCGAAGTCGTGGAGCGCCCCTCTGCCGTAGTAAAAGAATTACTGGAAAATGCATTAGATGCGGGTGCTAGCAATATTACCGTTCGCCTCGAAGAAGGTGGCGTCAAGCGCATCGCGATTATCGATAATGGACGCGGCATCCCCGCCGACCAATTGCCGCTTGCCGTGCAACGTCACGCCACATCCAAAATCACATCGCTAGAAGAATTAGAAAACGTGGCTACTTTAGGTTTTCGTGGTGAAGCGCTGGCATCGATCTCTTCGGTGGCGATTTTGACGCTGACCACTCGCACTGCGGAAGCACCGCATGCCTGGCAAATTGAAAATGGCAACATCACCCCAGCTTCCGGCGCACAAGGTACGACGGTCGATGTACAAGATTTGTATTACAACACGCCAGCACGGCGTAAATTCCTAAAATCGGAACAAACTGAATTCGGTCATTGCGCCGAAGTCGTGCGTCGTATCGCTTTGGCACGGCCTGACGTTTCATTTTCCTTAACGCACAATGGCAAAACCGTCGATCATTGGAATGTCAGTGCGATAGACAAACGTAGTGCAACGATTTTGGGCGATGGCTTTGCCAACGCTCGCTTAGCCGTTGACGAATGCGCAGGGCCATTACGCTTGCATGGTTTCATCGGCCTGCCGACCGCATCAAAAGGCCGCGCCGATGCCCAGTATTTTTATGTCAACGGCCGCTTTGTCCGCGATAAGTTATTAACTCACGCAGTGCGTGCTGCGTATCAAGATGTCTTGCATGGTGACCGTTATCCCTCCTACGTCATCGCACTCGACCTCGATCCAGCACTCGTCGACGTGAATGTGCACCCATCCAAGATTGAAGTCCGTTTCCGCGATAGCCGAGCTGTGCATCAATTTGTCTTCCATGCGGTCAATCGCGCGTTGGCACAAACCTCGGCGACCGCGTTCGGCACAGTACCTGCCCCAGCGACAGCAGGTTTAAGCGAAGCGACGAACAATAGCGGACGTATGCCTTGGATAAGTGGCGAACAAACCAGCTTTTCAGCGCAATTTGCATCACCTGCATTTGCCATCAAAGATAGCGACTTAAACCAAAGTGGCGGCTACGGTGGCAATGCTGGCAATAATGGTGGCAATAGCACTGGCTACGATTACAGTTTCATGCAGCAACGTGCGCAAGGCGCAGGCGTGGCTCAATCGGCAGAAAGTTACGGCGCCTTTTTTGGAGGCAAAACAGCTCAAGCAGGGGAATCTAATTTACCCAACGACGATCACCCGCTCGGCTTTGCACTAGCCCAGCTACACGGCATTTATGTGCTGGCGCAAAACAGCAAAGGCTTAGTCCTAGTTGATATGCACGCAGCACACGAACGCATTTTGTACGAACAACTCAAAAATGCCTTAGATGAAAACGCCATGCCTGTGCAATCACTATTGATACCGATGACCTTTCACGCCGATGGCGTTGAAGTCGGCACTGCAGAAGAAAACCAAGACATCTTAAAGTCACTAGGTTTCGATATCGCTGCTATCTCACCGACTACCTTAGCCGTGCGTGCGGTACCTGCTTTATTAAAAAACGCCGACGCCCAATCTTTAGCACGCGATGTCTTACGCGAAGTCAGAGAATTTGGCGGCTCACGCGTGCTAATCGATAGACGCAACGAATTACTCGGCACCCTCGCCTGCCACACAGCAGTGCGTGCGAACCGCAGTTTAACGATAGTGGAAATGAACGCCCTACTACGCCAAATGGAGCAAACGGAACGGGCGGATCAATGCAATCATGGTCGACCGACTTGGGTGCAATTGGGATTGAATGACTTGGATAGAATGTTTATGCGTGGGCAGTGATTAAACATCTTTGCCGCAGAGGCGCAGAGTACGCAGAGAAAAACGAAGTGCGTTTTACTAACTCAAACTTGCTTCACCTTTGCAATATAAAAACCTCTGCGATCTCTGCGCCTCTGCGGTTCAATCTTTTTAAGTTTTAAAAAATTTATGCCACAACAAAAAATCATCGCCATCATGGGTCCCACCGCTTCCGGCAAAACCGCAGCGGCCTTGGCGATTGCACGCGAAGTCCCAGCCGAAATCATTTCTGTCGATTCGGCGCTAGTCTATCGCGACATGAACATAGGCACTGCAAAACCCAACGCCGAAGAGCTTGCCGCCGCCCCGCATCATTTGATCGACATTATCGACCCCAGCGAAACCTATTCCGTCGCCCAATTCTTAAACGACAGCGCCAGACTGGTTAAAGACATACGCGAACGCGGCAAACTCCCGATCTTGGTTGGCGGCACCATGATGTATTACAAAGCCCTGATCAACGGCATCGACGACCTACCACCAGCCGATCCCGCCATCCGCGTCCAACTCGATGCCGACATGGCTGCAATCGGCGCACCGGGTTTACATGCACGACTAGCGCAAGTTGACCCCATCACCGCTGCGCGCCTGCAACCCAACGACAGCCAACGCATACAACGCGCCTTAGAAATCTATCAGCTCACAGGGCAAGCAATGTCCTCACTCATCGCCCAGCAACCTAGAGCTGCAGCGCCATTCGACCTATTACCGATTTCATTAGAACCAAGCGACCGCAGCTTCCTACACGAGCGCATCGCCAAACGCTTCGACATCATGTTGGAACAAGGCTTTATCGACGAAGTGCGGCAGCTCAAACTCAGACCCGATTTGAACGCAGATCTGCCTTCAATACGCTGCGTTGGCTATCGCCAAGCTTGGGATTACTTAGACGGCAGCATAAGCTACCAAGAAATGCGCGAACGTGGCATCATCGCCACCCGCCAACTAGCCAAGCGCCAACTAACTTGGTGTCGCTCAATTCCCGAGCGCCTAATCATCGATTGCACCAAAGATAATATTAACGAGCAAGTGGTACAGCATACACACACCTTGTTCTGACAAACTTAGTAGAACTTAAGCGACGTTAAGGAATTTTCTTAACCACACATAAGCAATTCAGATTAATTCTTGACGCTTCTAACTTCCGCTGGCATAATCTTGGGCTTCTTGGTGATATAGCTCAGTTGGTTAGAGCACAGCACTCATAATGCTGGGGTCGGTGGTTCAAATCCACCTATCACCACCAGAACACAAAGCCCTGTTAGCAATAACAGGGCTTTTTTGTTTTTGTTGTAGAAAGAAATAAACATATCATTCTGCCTTTAAGATTCCTTGCAAACTCACTTACAATGCTTGCAAGCAAATCAATCCGTGACTAAGGACTAGCACAATGGGCGACATAGTTTACGTAATGACCAATGAAGCGATGCCTGGCATCATCAAAATTGGTTACACCGACAATATAGAAAATCGCATCAAAACTTTAGATCGCACGTCCCTCCCCCTGCCTTTCGAATGCCACTACGCAGCCCGCGTTGAAAACGCGTTCGAGATTGAACGCATTTTGCATACCCTGTTTGCGGAACAACGCATTCGACCTAATCGCGAATTCTTTCGTCTATCGCCAGAGAAAGTTGTTACGGCATTGCGCTTAACACCGCATCAAGATGTCACGCCACGCGTCGGGATATTCGAAGACGCAGAAGAGCAACGTGCTGTTACCGAAACACGCGCCAGACGTGATCGCATTAATCTACGCGCAATTGATGTGCCAGTCGGTGCAGAACTAGTTTTCTCTCGCGATACCGACATCAAATGCACAGTGCTCAATGAAACCCAAATTGAATACCAAGGCACCGTCACAAGCCTGTCGCGCTCAGCACTCAATATTCTGCAAGCCAAAGGCCATAGCGTAAGCAGTGTCAGCGGTTCGGTATTTTGGATGTACGAAGGTGAAACGCTCGATGAACGACGTCAACGCATAGAAAGCGAACAGTTTGAAAGTGCCATGTAGATCAGCATGATTTACACGGCAGAAATAATGACTCATCAAACAAGAACATAAAAAACTAAGAACACATGACCGACCAAAACGAACAAGAATTCCTCAACAATCTAGAGAAAAAACTCTGGACCAGCGCCAACAAACTCCTCCCCTCACTCGACGCCTCGCAATACAAGCATGTCATGCTGGGGCTAGTGTTTTTGAAATATGTGTCCGATGCCTTTGATATTCGCCGTGACGAACTCAAGGCGCAATTCACCAATCCCGATAACGATTACTTCGTAGACCCTGCCGATTTTGATGACGACGCCGACTACCAAGCCGACATCGCCAGCGAACTCGAAGGTCGCGACTACTATCTCGAAACCAATACCTTCTGGGTGCCACCTGTCGCTCGCTGGCAATTTTTGCGCGACAATAACAAAGTCGTCATCGGTAGTGCGGAGCTACCCGTACAAAGCAAAGGCGAAATCAAAAACATCAAAATCAACTCCGTCGGGCATCTCATTGATTACGCCTTAGACGCGATTGAAATCGACAATCCCAAGCTCAAAGGCGTACTCAACAAGCGCTACACGCAATTACAAATCGACCAAGCCAAACTGGGTGAGTTGATCGACTTAATTTCCACCATTCCGTTCAAGCACGAATCGCTTTCGAGCAAAGATATCCTCGGCCACGTCTACGAATATTTTCTAGGGCAATTCGCCTTAGCCGAAGGAAAAAAAGGCGGGCAGTTCTACACACCCAAAGCCATCGTCAGTCTCATCGTGCAAATGCTAGAACCCTACAAAGGCCGCGTGTACGACCCGGCAATGGGCTCGGGTGGTTTCTTTGTGCAATCCGAACAATTCATCACCGCCCACAAAGGTAAGATCGGCGATGTCTCTATCTACGGCCAAGAATACAACCACACCACATGGCAACTCGCCGCCATGAACATGGCGATTCGTGGCATTGATTTTAATTTTGGCAAAGAGCCCGCCAACACCTACACCAACGACCAACACCCCGACCTGCGCGCCGACTTTGTGATGGCGAACCCGCCCTTCAATATGAAAGAATGGGACACGGGGGTGGACGACAATGACCCGCGCTGGGTCTATGGCAAACCACCTTCCGGCAATGCCAACTTCGCATGGCTGCAACACATGCTGTATCACTTAGCACCCAACGGCAGCCTCGGTCTGTTGTTAGCAAACGGCTCCATGAGCTCCAACACCAGCGGCGAAGGCGATATCCGCAAAGCCTTAATCGAAAACGATTTAGTCGAATGCATGGTCGCGCTACCGGGGCAACTGTTCACCAACACCCAAATCCCCGCCTGCATCTGGTTCCTCACTAAAAACAAAAACGCCCGCACCGCGGCAAGTGGTCGTCAATTGATTGACCGCAGAAACAAAGTACTGTTCATCGATGCGCGTAATCTCGGCTACATGAAAGACCGCGTGCTACGCGACTTCACGCAAGACGACCTCAACAAAATTGGCGATGTGTATCACGCATGGCAAATGGGGAAAGACTACGAAGATCAAAAAGGTTTTTGTTCTAGCGCGAATTTAGCCGATATTCAAAAACACGATTTCGTGCTGACACCTGGGCGTTACGTGGGTGCGGAAGATGTGGCGGAGGATGGCGAAGCCTTTGCTGACAAGATGGCGCGTTTGACTGCCCAATTGAAAAACCAGTTTGAAGAGAGTGATCGCTTGGAAGTGGAGATTAAGAAGAACTTGGCGGGGTTGGGTTATGAGTTCTAAGTGCATCGGTGATCATGTAGAACTTCAACGCGGAACGACCTACAAGAGTGCGTTGCTTGATTTACCAGGCCCCTATCTTCTAGGATTGGGATCGATCGCACGGGACGGAGGATTTCGTCAAGAAAAATTAAGGACATACGGCGGACCATCTCCAGACAAATTATTGGTTTATCCCGGTGACATGTTCGTTTCTTTAAAGGACGTAACTCAATCAGGAGATCTTTTAGGTTCGGTCGCTAGGGTTCCCCCTGAAGTCGCAGTTGGTCGAATGACGCAAGACACTGTGAAACTATCCTTTAAAACTGATATACACAGGCCATTTTTTTATTGGGTATTAAGAAGTCCCCAGTATCGGCAACATTGTCGATCCCACGCGACAGGCACCACAAATTTAGGCTTGAGCAGAGAAGATTTTTTCGCATTTGAGATCCCAGAATTAGACGCTGATGGAGAAAAGATTGTCGATCTTTTGGAAGCAATTGAAGAAAAAATCGAACTCAACCGCCAAACCAACCAAACCCTAGAACAAATCGCACAAGCCCACTTCAAAAGTTGGTTTGTCAATTTCGAACCCACACGCGCCAAGATCGCAGCCAAAGAAGCGGGCGCATCGCCTGAAGAAATAGAACGCGCCGCCATGTGCGCCATCAGCGGCAAAACCCCAGACCAACTAGTCCAACTACCACCAGAAACCCAACAAAACCTCAAAAGGACCGCAGCCCTATTCCCAGATGCGTTGGTGGATTCGGAGTTGGGAGAGATACCGGAGGGGTGGCATGTAAGTGAAATTGGAAAAGAAGTTGATGTCGTTGGTGGTGGCACGCCGAGCACTGCGAACACTGAATTTTGGGAAGATGGAGAACATCATTGGACAACGCCAAAAGACATGTCAAACCTAACGGACAAGATTCTTTTGGAAACAGATAGAAAAATTACGGATGCTGGCTTAAAAAAGATTAGCTCAGGACTTTTACCTCGAAACACCGTATTGATGTCATCACGTGCGCCTGTCGGTTATTTAGCAATTGCGAAAATTCCAGTTGCTATCAATCAGGGTTACATCGCAATGAAGTGCGAGAAAATTCTGAGTCCAGAATATATTGTGCAATGGGCAGAGTCTGTCATGGACGAGATCAAACAACGTTCCAGTGGCACTACTTTTGCAGAAATTAGTAAGACCAATTTTCGTTTGATTCGTACGCTAGTTCCAAATGAAAAGCTTGTTCAGGCCTATACAAAAGAGGCGAGTAGTATTTATGAAAAAATCACTTCGCTGCTTCTGGAAAATAGAGAGATAATTTCAATTCGTGATTCATTATTACCTAAGTTATTGTCGGGAAGCCTAGCTATTGGAATAGATAATGAGTGAGACTGTCTTTGTTCTTAAAAATTCAAGTTCTGCGCGACCTAAGTTGCTACGTAAAATTAAAAACATAGAGTTTCCAAACGAATTGCAAGGTGCCAAATAGGCCGCTAGCGAACATCACTCATATTGAAAGCGATCACATGACTTGTTTACACGGAAGGGTTGCACCAACTCAAATGACGAAGCTTCGTCTATTCGCTGATTCTGGTGGATATTGTGGCAATCCAGAATGTTCGGCGCCAATTTTTAAAGAATTCGATGATGAAATAATTCATATCGGCGAGATTGCACACATAATTAGGGACGTAGGGCGCAATGAATTGCGCCGCATGGGATCGTTAAAAATTCCGTGATGCGTGACGAAATGAATGGCGCAATACATTGCGCCTTACGGTGCATTGGAAGGTTAAAATTACCGTGACGCGTGGTTGAACCAATGGCGCAATACATTGCGCCTTACGCCGATACGCCGATACGCCAATACGCCAATACGTCGATACCTTATTACACCGATTATGTTTACGATGGGAGATGATGTATGCCGAATTATCGACGCTTGTGGCATCCGGGTGGGACTTACTTTTTTACGGTGAATCTACTGGAACGCTCGGGCAATGATTTGTTGGTGCGGCATATTGGACTATTGCGTGAGGCGGTGCGGGAGGTGCGGCGCTTGCATCCGTTTTTAATACATGCTTGGGTGGTGCTACCTGATCATTTGCATTGTGTGATGGAATTGCCCGAAGGGGATGTAGATTTTGCTGTGCGCTGGCGACGGATCAAAGCGATCTTCTCAAAGTCACTACCTAAAACGGAAACCCTTTCCGCGACACGTCAACGACGCGGTGAACGCGGCATCTGGCAACGACGTTTTTGGGAACATTTGATTCGGAATGAAGCCGATTATGCGGCGCACATGAACTACGTGCACATCAATCCCGTCAAACATGGTTTGGTGAGCAAAGTTGCCGATTGGCCGCATTCGACTTTTCATGGTTTGGTTGAGCAAGGTGTGTATCCGGCGGATTGGGCGGGAGAGTAAGATCGTAGGGTGCAATGAATTGCGCCGCATGGGAATGTTGAATTTTTTTGGTGTTTGGTGGGGTGGATGGCGCAATTCATTGCGCCCTACGCTGTTAAATGGCTTTTAGTCTGGAGAGAAAATGGACATTAGTGTCGATCAAATCGATAAATGGCGACAAGTTAAATCTGAAACGCAAAACCTTGAATTTAAGGAGGCGAAGACGCAATTTGACACCAAGAGATTGTTTAAATATTGCGTGGCGCTTGCCAACGAGGGTGGTGGGCATTTATTGCTAGGCATTGCTGATCAAGCACCTAGACAAGTTGTCGGCACACAGGCGTTCACTGATCTGATGGATATTACTTCTAAAATATTCATTGCAATTGGTTTTCGCGTTGATGTATCAGAGGTCGCACATCCGGATGGTCGTGTACTTGTTTTTTCTATTCCTGCTCGCCTTGCTGGTACGGCATATCATTTTGAAGGTAGTTATCTAATGCGCTCTGGTGAAGAGCTGGTGCCAATGAGTGAAGATCGATTGCGCATGATATTTGCAGAGGGTCAGCCGGTTTTTGAATCAAAAATTGCGCTTGATAAAGTCAGTGCATCCGATGTCATTTCACTGCTCGACACGCAAAGTTATTTTGAATTAATCCAACTCCCCTATCCAATTGATAGAGAAGGTGTGTTGGAGCGATTTATACGAGAAAAACTGATTATTCATGAAGGTTCTCACTACAAGATCACTCATCTCGGCGCGTTGTTGTTCGCAAAAAATTTAGATAGCTTTGATACTTTGTCTCGAAAATCTGTACGTGTTACGACTTACGAGGGAAAAGATAAATTACGGACGCTTCGTGACACGATAGGAAAAAAAGGTTACGCGGTAGGATTCTCTGGGTTGATTGAATACATCAATGGTCAACTACCTGCAAATGAGGTAATAGGCCAAGCCTTACGTGAAGCTGTGCCAATGTTTCCTGAAATAGCGATACGGGAATTGGTTGCCAATGCACTTATTCATCAAGATCTCAATGAGCCTGGCTCATCCGTTTCGATTGATATTTATAGTAATCGCTTAGAAATCAGCAATCCGGGCTTGCCTTGTATTGAAGCCAATCGCTTTATTGATGAGTATCAATCTAGAAACGAACGTCTAGCAGACCTGATGCGACGGTTAAGAATTTGTGAAGAAAAAGGCAGTGGTATCGATAAAGTTGTGAGTAGTATTGAGATGTTTCAATTACCTCCTTTGGATATTCGTATTGGGGAAAAACGCACATACACAACTTTATTTGCCCACAAACAATTTGAAGATATGGATAAGTCAGATAAAGTCAGAGCATGTTTTCAGCACTGCGTGCTTCGTTATCTGATTGGAGAAAAAATGACGAATCAGAGTTTACGGGAGCGATTTGGCTTGGGATCGAGACAATCTGATGTTGCTTCTCGTATTGTTAGTCAAGCAATTGAAGAAGGTATGGTTAAACTTGAAGATCCTGAAAATGCCTCGCGAAGATATGCTAAGTACATACCATACTGGGCATAAGTTTATTTGCAGGCTAATGCTCACTAAGGACATTAAAAACATAAACTTATTTAAAATCAATGACTTCCAATTTGATTGCTAATGTTCGTAATAGACGAACCTGAATGAAGTCAGGTCGACAACATAATAATTAATGTCATTTATAAAAATATTCCGTAAGGACTCCCAAATGCCATTAACGTGTTACGCAAAGGCTAGCTTCAGATAAGTTGCAATTGCATCAATACCTTTAACGAATCGACACGTTTCTTCAATATGTCGATTTTGAGGAAGAAAATCGACATATTTTTTTGATAATGTCGGTAAACTAATACTTATCAGCTGTGTGGCGCGTTTCAACACTAGAAATATCATATTCGCGATTTGCGAATAGCGAATATACGATTCTTAGGACCGTAGGGTGCAATGCATTGCATCGACACGTAAAAGCATGCGTATTGTACGGTTGGTTGAATGGCGCAATGCATTGCGCCCTACATATAAAGATTTACAAATTCTGACATGGACAAATTGCATGATCACTGAAGACCAACTAGAACAACTCTGTCTCACCTGGTTTCAAGAAATTGGTTATGACTACGTCTGCGGCTATGACATTGCGCCGGATGGTGCTTGCCCTGAACGCAGTGATTATCGTCAGATTATTTTGCCAGCACGTTTATTGTCGGCTCTTCAAAAAATCAATCCGCACATCCCTGCCGCCACCTTAGAACAAGTCGCGCTACAAATCGCTAAGCCAGAAACACCGATACTGATCAAAAATAACAAAGCCTTTCATCAGCTTTTGCTGGAAGGCGTGAAGGTGGAATTTAAGTCGCAGGAAGTCGATGCCAATGGTAATGCCGATAGCAAGATCGATTATGTGCAGTTGATCGACTTTGCCAATGCTCGTAACAATGAATTTTTGGTCGTCAATCAATATTCTTTGGCTGGCAGCAAAGGTAATCGTCGCCCTGATGTGTTGGTGTTTATTAACGGCATTCCGCTTGCAGTATTAGAACTGAAAAATCCCGCCGATCAAAACGCCGATATCTGGCAAGCCTTTCAACAGATACAAACCTACAAAGAAGAAATTCCTGATCTGTTTATTTTTAATGAAGCGGTCGTGGTGAGTGATGGTTTGGTTGCGCGCGTGGGTTCGCTCACTTCTAACAAAGAGCGCTTTTTACCTTGGCGCACGGTGGCGAATGAGCATGATAAGCCGCTGTTTGAGTTTCACTTAGAGACTTTGGTGAAGGGATTTTTTAAGCCCGATTTATTCCTTGATTACATCCGTTATTTCATTTTATTTGAACAAGATGGCGACAACATCATTAAGAAAATCGCGGGCTATCATCAGTTTCATGCCGTGCGCGAGGCGGTGCGTGCGACGGTGATTGCGGCGCAGCGTCCGGATAGTCGCAGCATCGCGCAGCCGCGTGCCAATTACGCTAATGAGGTGGTCGCAGGCTCGGGTAAAGCGGGCGTGGTGTGGCATACGCAAGGTTCGGGTAAGTCGATTTCCATGTTGTGCTATGCGGCGAAACTGCTGGCGCAGCCTGAGATGAATAATCCAACCATCGTGGTGGTGACCGATAGAAATGATCTGGACGGTCAGCTCTACAATACCTTTTGCATGGCGCAAGAAGCGCTCAAGCAAACCCCGGTGCAAGCGGGTGATCGTGATGATTTACGTGAATTACTCAGTTCTCGTCAGGCAGGTGGCATTATTTTTACGACGGTGCAAAAGTTTGCTTTGTTGGGTGAGGAAACTAGCCACCCTATTCTCTCAACGCGCCACAATATCGTGGTGATCAGCGATGAAGCGCATCGTAGTCAATATGGCGACAAAGCGAAATTCAATACCAAGACTGGGCAATACACGTTTGGCTATTCCAAGCACATGCGCGATGCCTTGCCGGAGGCGTCGTTCATCGGCTTTACAGGTACGCCGATTGATTCTGCCGATAAAGACACCAAGGCGGTGTTTGGTGACTATGTTTCTATTTACGATATTCAAGATGCGGTGGATGATGGCGCGACCGTGCCTATCTATTACGAATCACGTTTAGCAAAACTCGCTATCAATCAGGCTGAGATTGAAACACTGAATGAAGAAGTCGATGAAGTGATCGAAGATGAAGAAGATGTCGCTAGCCGTGAAAGCACCAAATCACAATGGGCGGCATTAGAAAAATTGGTAGGCAGCGAACCGCGTATGCAGCAAGTCGGCAAAGACTTAGTAGCGCACTTTGAAAACCGTATCGCTAGCATGCCGGGCAAAGGCATGATCGTGTGTATGAGCCGTGAAATTTGCGTCGATATGTATGACGCGATCGTGGCGATCCAACCAGAATGGCACGATGCCGATCCGACCAAAGGCGCGATTAAGATAGTGATGACAGGTTCGGCCTCGGATAAATCAAAACTGCAGCCACACATCTACAACAAAGACACCAAAAAACTGTTTGAAAAGCGCTTTAAAGATGTAAACGACCCTCTGCAATTAGTGATCGTGCGCGATATGTGGCTGACGGGTTTTGATGCGCCGAATTGCCACACCATGTATATCGACAAACCCATGAAAGGCCATAACTTGATGCAAGCGATTGCGCGGGTGAATCGCGTTTTCAAAGATAAACCAGGTGGCTTGGTGGTGGACTATATTGGCATCGCTAGCGAATTGAAAAAGGCTTTGCACACTTACACAGGCTCACAAGGCAAAGGACAACCCACCCACGATACGCGTGAAGCCTATGCGATTTTGTTAGAGAAAATGGATATCGTGCATGCGATGTTTCATGGCTTTGACTACAGTCAATTTGAAACCAAAGCCTTACAGCTATTGCCTGGAGCAATGAATCATTTATTGGGAATGAAAGGTGCGAGCGGCGAGCTCGATGGGAAGAAGCGTTTTCTCGACGTAATGGCCGCGCTCAATAAAGCTTATACCTTGTGCAGCACCATGAGCGAAGTTGAACCTTTGAAAAAAGAGATCGCGTTCTTAAGTGCAGTAAAACACGCGATCACCAAGTTCACAACCATTGATAAACGCCGCACTGATGAGGAAAAAAATAGCGCGCTGAAACAAATCATCGATAACGCGATCATTGCCGATGGCGTAGACGATATTTTTAAAATGGTGGGCTTAGACAAACCGAATATCGGTCTACTTTCTCCTGAGTTCATGGAAGACGTGGCGCGCATGCCGCACAAAAATCTGGCGGTAGAACTGCTAGAAAAGTTACTACGCGACGAAGTCAAAGCGCGCATGAAAACCGATGTCGTGTCGGAAAAGAAATACTCTGATCGCATATTGGAAACCCTGCGTAAATACCATAACCGTGCGATTGAAACTGCCCAAGTGATCGAAGAATTGATCAACATGGCGAAAGAAATGGCGGCCGATGCAGAACAAGCCGCCAAGCTAGGACTCAATTCCGACGAGATCGCTTTCTATCGCGCTTTGATCCAAAACGAATCTGCGGTAAAAGAACTGGGCGACAATAATCTACGTGAACTCGCCAAGTACGTCACCGAGCAATTGCGCACCTCCACGACAGTCGATTGGCAAGTGCGGGATAGCGTGCGCGCTAAGTTACGCAATCTGGTACGCCGCGCTTTGAAGAAGTGGAAGTATCCACCGGATAAAGCGGATGAAGCGATCGATTTGTGTTTAAAACAGGCTGAGGCATTGAGTCAAAGTTGGAGCCACTAGACTATCGAAAAGTTTAAAATTCGACCAAATTTTTCGGATTTTTGATGCTTTTTTAAATACCTCGCGTAATGCTTTGAAAGCACATGACTGACGCTGTAAAAGTCTCATACGTGGAGAATGAGAAGCTCCCGACAGTCATTTCCTATCTTCCAGTCTCGCGCTATTGTCTAGCAAAGCTGGAC
Organism: Affinundibacterium seohonense; assembly: GCF_014284305.1. GTDB lineage: Bacteria > Pseudomonadota > Gammaproteobacteria > Burkholderiales > Burkholderiaceae_D > Undibacterium > Undibacterium seohonense. Next base: position 16,828 of record NZ_JACOFW010000016.1, on the reverse strand, counting down.
TACGATACATTCATAGCTCACATGTCACCTAAATACTCCCAACTTTGACAAATTTTTGATGCATCACAATACCCGAAGTACGGTACCGTTTCAAAATACACTCGAAAATGCTGGTATCAGCCTCTCTCGACAAACTGTCGCTCAATCATCAGCTGAGTTAAATCATGCCTACAATCCATCATCACGCACACCAACCAATCGCTCACTCAGCAAGTGAATTGACTGCGCTATTCAATATGCAAGCGAGTGCTATGCATGAACGTCTCGGCCAATACCTATTACGCGAACACCTGGTCAGCGCCGAAGCCTTGAGAGAAGCGTTACAACAACTACGTCATCGCGATGGCAAAAAGCTCGGTGAAGTACTAGTCGAAATGGAAGCACTCAAGCAAGCTGATTTAAATCAAGCTCTACTAAGTCAGCTAGAAGTACCGCATCTTCTTCTCGAAAAATTTATCCCCGATCCACAAGTCATCAGCTTGTTACCCGCGGAAATTGCGCATCGCTATCAAACTCTGCCGATCATGCTTCACGAAGATAGTTTGGTCCTGGCGAGCGCGACTTTATTATCGCAACAGGCTAATGAGTTTATTCGCTTTATCTGTCAAAAAAATATCCTCAATGTGATTGCTGACGAGCAGGCGATACGGCTAGCAATCAAAGAGAGTTATCTCAGCCAAACCGAAAACGAAGGCTTACAGGAATTTGAGCTTAGTATCGAGAGTGATGATCAGGACCAACAATCATCACAAGATGCCGAATTCATGGCGAAACAGCAGCCTATCGTCAAATTGGTAGAAACGATCCTACAAACAGCGATCTTGCGGAATGCCTCCGACATTCATATCCGGCCTGAAGCACATCACTTCGACTTACTCTACCGAATTGATGGCAGCCTGCAAAAACTCAAAGACTATCCAAGGAGCTTATTGCCTGCCGTCGTGGGACGTATCAAAATTTTGGCAAGACTCAACATCGCAGAACGCCGTCTGCCGCAAGATGGGCGGATAGGCTACCAATACGAAAAACATAAAATTGATTTACGTATTTCTGTCATTCCTGTGCAATTTGGCGAAAGTATCGTCATCCGTGTACTGAATAAAAATCAAGGATTACGCACGATAGATCAAATTGGCTTTACGACTCAGGACGAAGCACGCTTTCACGATCTACTAGATCGCTCGCACGGCATCATCTTAGTTACCGGTCCGACTGGTTCGGGTAAGTCAACGACCTTATATGCGGCACTACAAGAAGTCGTTAAGAACGAAGTTAATGTCATTACGGTCGAAGATCCCATCGAGTATGAATTGAGTGGCACCCGTCAAATACAATTAGTCAATGCGATTAATTTTAGTTTTCCGCAGGCCTTGCGGCATATACTGCGCCACGATCCAGACGTGATTATGATAGGCGAGATGCGGGATGCTGAAACCTGTAAGATCGCTCTCGAAAGCGCACTCACTGGACACTTGGTATTTAGCACGCTGCACACCAATGACGCAGCCAGCAGCATCGTGCGTCTAATGGAAATTGGCGTAGAGCCTTATATGATACGCGCTTCAGTCATTGGCATTTTAGCGCAACGGCTGGTGCGGAAAAATTGTCCACATTGTTTGCAGCAAGAAAGCGTAACGCCGCTGATGCGAAAGAATTTGGGACTGACAGACGATGAGATTTTCTATCAAGGTTGTGGCTGCGAACACTGTCACCAAACAGGATTTTCCGGTCGCCTGGCCATCTACGAATTATTAATCATCAATGACAAAATTCGTACCCACATACAACCCGGCATGTCCGCTGATGAACTGTCGCAATTGGCAAAAAGAGAAGGCATGACGAGTATTGCAGAAAATGCGATCGTGCAAGCGCGTCTGAAACATACATCGATTGCTGAGATTTATCGTGCCTGTATGTGAACCTACATACGACTCATGGCAACAGTCGTCTCCAACCAACAGCGCAATGGCAACTACAGAGCCGATGCGCTAAACAAATAAAACAACAAGAAACACAAACAACTTCGCAATACAAAACGATTATTCTGACGCCATGCTAGCTTTTTCAGCAGCCGTCAAACGCTTGGCGCGCACTTCAACAACTTGCATCACAACGACCTGAGCCATCTCTAAGTCGTATGCCAATTTGTCTTCGTCACTCATGCGTTTAGCACTAACAGTGATTGATTGTACCGGCGTGACAGTGGCGCCCACATCCGCAGTTGTCGCAACGTTTAACACGCCAACAAAGATCAATGAAGTTAAGCAAGCAGACACTGCAGAAACGATGGCAGTTGCGGTAATTGTTTTCATGGTAGTTCTCCTAAAGTTTCTATTTAATGGGCAATTAAATTCGCTGTTTTGCTGATTAATTTTTTATCGATTTGTGTTTCGATGTGTGTACTTTAACCAAGCGCTGAGTCAATAGCGACCGCTATGCGATGAAATGCCGAATCGCGGGAATCAATTACCAAAAAGCGAGGGCTAAGAGAAAATACGCGCCGACTTTCTTTAATAAGTGCGCGTGAGGATATGCGCGTAGTCTCGCGATGACCGGCGCTTTAATAAAAGCGTTTTACACATCGCACAATCTGCCTTGCCAATGTACAAATTAGTGCGCCAGCAACAATAAAATGGCATGGTGTATCTAAAGGTCGATCGAGGATAGTATGACGATACGAATCAGTGAACAATTTACACGCTCAGCAACGTCAACGATAATCCTTTGCTTACCTGACAATTGACCTAGCACCTTTCACTCAAAACCCAACTATCATGCGACTAAAGCTGACTTTACTCTCGATTACGGCACTACTGAGCGCCTGCCAAACTGTGCAAGACCAATCCATTCCTCTAGGTCGTGAATTCATACAAAACGCCAATCAATTCAGTGTCAAGCGCCCTACCTGGCGATTAAGTGATGCCGTGTATCAGCAAGCCTTACAGAGTCCACGAGAAAGCTACGAAATCAGTGGCGCAAAAACGGGTTGGGGAAAATCAGAGCAGAGTCATCTTTGGTTTTCTGAATCTGGAATTTCACTTCAAGGTTTGGAAATTAAAGATAAGTTTTTACGTTTCTTATTTCTCGACTTGTTAGATATGCGGCAAAAAAGCAGTCGCCGTTACTTGCTCAAGAATGAGAACGACTTTGCATTTACCGTCAATGCCAGCCGAAGCGATATGGTTCAAGTTCGTTGTCGTACCTTGTCGATGAACGATCAGGTAGAAACCACCTATAAAATGGATGGCAATAAGACACAACGAAACACAGAAGCGACTCGCTTAAATAGCTATCTCGGTTGTGATATACAAAAAGCTGAGAAGCATTGGTATCTCACTGTTGATACGCTACGTAATGAGATTCCAATCATCAAGCTACAAGTAGATGGGCAGCAGCTTGGTAAGTCCTTGCAATTTACAATGATCAAAGACAGCAGTTATTTGGTGAATGGTCAATGGCGGACTTTGCCAAGTCATTTCCAGCAATTCTCTGGCTTAACAATTGAGCGTGATAGTCAAACAATCGGCGCGATGTCTTTCGACGGACAACAACCCAAAGTGTGGATAGGAGAACCGCTGGCAGCGGAGGAGAAAACGGTATTGCTCGCAATGAGCTACAGCTTAATGATGTATGACTGGCTTGATAGTAGCTGGCGTTCATCTCAACCCGGTAAGTTCATCAATTGATTTTGAACTCTACCATACCAAGAAAAATGAGTGCCTGAGGAGATATTACATGGCGTATGTCTCTTCATATCAACGCTAACGAAAGTCGCAGCGGATTTGCTTTTGCGTTACAGAGTCGGCACTCGAACTCTTATTTTACTTCACTTCTTTTCTTACAAATGACAGATTTGATCTGGCCATTTTATTCAGCAGACATGGCCGCTTTTTGCTCTGGCGTCAAGCGTTTTGCAGTGATGACAACCGTTTGCATCATTGCGCTCTCTTGGTCATAAGCGAGTTTTTCTGCCTCTGTCATACGAGCATGACGCACTGTGACAGTTTGTACTGGCGCTGGTGAAGCCTCGACTTGTGTGGTCGTTGCGACGTTGACGATACCAACAAAAACTAAGGACGTTAAGCAAGCAGATGCTGCAGAAACGATGGCGGTAGCTGTGAATGTTTTCATGATAGTTCTCCTAAAAAATTTCAATAATTTGTGTGAATGTTCGTTTGTTTTTTTATCGAATCTTGATTCGATGGATGTACTGTAATGGAGCCTTGCGTCAAGTGCTATAAGCATGCGACGAACTGCCAAATAGGCGGCCTTAAGCTGCAAAAATCAGGTTTAAATTAGGATTACATGTGAGATACCTCTTGATAAAGTCGGTACCAAAGAGGTGCACGCAGGAAGAAAGCAAAGCTTGGAAGCAAGTTCAAAACGGTAGGCGACACGATACACTGATCGTAGGTAATCGAAAGCCTCACACTGGCTAGCCTACCAAAGAAATATCATCAACAATTGACGCCCATGTAACGTAGCACGCGGCATCAGCGGCTAAATCGGATGAGATGATTCGTTTATGAAGCGCACCAAGTAACGACTTTTTCAATGCCAGCAGCAAACATGTTCGTCGACACAAAAAAACATGCTTGCCACACTTGCTATGCTTTTTTAACGGCTATGCGAGGTCAACTTCGCTAAAGGAGAAGCCAAGCTAACACCTGGCGCTTGAGTTTTTGCTCCCACTTTTCTTTCTGGGGATCGAGTCGGTCTGGCTTCGTCTAAGCGTTCATCGGCTTCGCCTTGCAATAGACTAGCAGCACCCGGGTTACGCCCCATTGCCACGCCGACTGCCAGCATATCAATCACTAACAAATGCAAAATCCTGCTGACCATGGGTAAATGCGTACTCACATCTTCCACATGATCAACGATCAGCGCGACATCGGCTTTACGGATTAAAGGTGAATGACTAGCGGCGATGGCGATAATCTTGGCACCACGTTCGCGCACTTTTTCTGCGACTTCTAATAACTCGGGTAATCGCCCGCTGCTGCTGCTGATGACCACCACGTCTTTGTCACTTAACACACTCGCTGACAACAGCTGCAGACGTGAATCGGTATGCGCAATACTAGGAATCCCCAAGCGTAAAAACTTAAACTGCGCATCTTGGGCGACAACGCCATAGTGTCCAATCGCATAAAACTCTAATTTATTTGCCTGACTAATCAATTGAATAGCCCGTTCTATCATGTCGCGATTTAATTGATTACGTACCTGCAAAATCGAAGACGCGGTATTCCCCAAGACTTTGGCGCCTAACTCTAAGGCAGAATCATCATCTGTCACTTGGATGTGCGTCACCGGCACGGTGCCAGTTAAGCCAGAGGCTAAGCGTAATTTAAAGTCTGATAAACCTTCGCAACCTAAAGATCGGCAAAAACGTATTACCGTTGGCTGACTAACATCCGCAGCACGTGCGATTTCAGCAATAGGATCATTCACCACCGCACGGGCATGCGCCAAAACATGCTCTGCGACACGTAACTCTGCTGGTGACAAGTCTGGACGAATACGACGAATCTGTCCCAAGATCGCTGACCCAGGTTCTGTGTTTAAGGTTTTTAGTTGCGCATCTAAAATCGCTGCAGCACCAATAAAGGTGGCCTGCTCGGCGGTAATCACGTAAGTGGGAATGGCAGCCACATAGCGACTGAAACGACCCTTCTCTTCAAAACGTGCGCGAAAACCAGAAGCAGCAAAGTAGTCACCTAATCGCGGCACAATACCGCCACCGATATAAATACCGCCCATCGCGCCCAAAGTCACGGCCAAATTGGCAGCTGCGGTTCCCAACAGATCGCAAAAAATCTCGAGCGCGACCTCGCATTGAGGATCACTATGCTGTAGTGCGTGTTGGGTAATTTCTGGAGCACTCAGATCTTTAGCTACCACTTGTGCCTGCTCAGACAGCGCGCGATAAATCAATTCCAATCCCGGCCCAGACACCAAACGTTCAAACGAGACGTGTTCAAAGTGTTGCCAAACATAACGCAAGACGGCTATTTCGCGCTCATTTCTAGGAGCAAAACTGGTGTGTCCACCTTCTGAACCCAAAGAGATCCAACTATCTCCCGCCGGAATCAAGCCAGATGTTCCCAGCCCGCTACCGGGACCGAGTAAGCCAATCACGCTCTGCTTACGGGCTTCACCACCACCGATCTGCTGTACATCATTTGGCCCAAGGCGTGGCAGTGCCATTGCCAGCGCCGTAAAGTCATTGACGATCAACAAGGTGTCAAACCCAAGCTTTTGGCGCATCTCTTCAATCGAGAATTGCCAATGGTAATTCGTCATGCTGACCTGATCGCCATCGACAGGATTCGCAATCGCCACCGCCGCATGCTCAATTTGGAGGTTTGGCAAGCTCTGCAAGTAAGTATTGATCGCGGTATAGAAATCTGGGTAGTCAGCACAGAGCAAAGAGCGCACATGCTGAAAATCACCTTTACTGACTTCGAGAGCAAAGCGGGCATAGGTACCGCCAATATCGGCCAATAAATGGGGAGAAGAATGTGACACAGATTGAATTCGTGAAGCTTGGTTCGCTTGCATAGACTGAGATTCCTAAATTTCTTCGAGGTAATTATGCGGCAGCAGCTGGCAAATATACCAAGGATTTAGCATGCTGCTTGCTTGTCAATTCTCATTGTAGTCTGACTAGACCAAATCACGATATAGTGATCAATTCATACTTGTTGTCATCTATTTTGAGGCAAGCAAGGGCAACTCGTGTAACTAGACTACAAATTTTTCAGTTTGTCTTTTGTCATCTAAGAAAATAACTCGTGGTTAACACAGAATATTGTAGTACGCCAGCCAACGCAAAAAGCAAAAGAATCTGACGTAAAATCAGTCAGTTAAATCAGAATCCAACATTCAAGCTTCGTCATGTATCAGAATCACGGCGCAAGCATATTCTTTTGAAAAGTGAATTTGGCGGAAAACCACACTTTCCACCTAAATCTAAGAACACATAACAAATTCATTGCGATATTTATGTAGTTTTGCTACATTTACTCAAACTAGTTTCCCTACTGACTCACGAAAATTTGTGATCTGTGCTACAGGAATTGCCCGCAATGACAACAGCCCCACACGTAAATGACAACCCCACCGCCCCCTATCCATGGTTGGTGGCAGATATCGGCGGCAGCAATGCTCGCTTCGGCTGGGTCGCCTCTGCCAGTCAAGGTATAGAACATGTTCGCACCTTAACAGTCAGCGAGTTTGCAACGCCGATAGTCGCTAGTGAGGCTTATCTAAGCTATTTACAGCAAAAACTAGACTCCAGTTTTCAAGCACCGCAGTGCGCAGCTTTTGCTGTTGCGACAGCCGTGGCGCAAGATGAAATCAACTTCACCAACAGCCATTGGCGTTTTTCACAAATAGAAGTGAAAGTAGCCTTACAGCTGAAAAAATTTTTGGTACTCAATGATTTCGAAGCATTAGCACTATCGTTACCGGGTCTTGGAGCGCAGCATATTCGCGCGCATGGTGCACTGCCACGGCACGATGGCACGCTGGCAGTCATCGGCCCAGGTACCGGTTTAGGTGTGGGTACTGTGATTCAAACTCAGCATGGCTGGATTGCAATTCCTGGCGAAGGTGGCCATGCCACAGTGGCAGCAACAGATGTTTTTGAATCGAGAGTGTTAACACACGCGCGCGAAGAATTTGCGCATGTATCGGCCGAACGTCTCCTATCAGGAATCGGCATGCCAGTGCTGTATCGCGCTGTTGCCAAAACGATGAAACAAATACCCAAGTCCTTGAGCACAGAACAAATCGTCGATTTTGGACTCAAGTCAGACGACCCGGTGTGCGTCCAAACCTTGGATTGTTTTTGCGCCCTGCTTGGTAGCTTTTGCGGCAACATTGCTTTAACCGTCGGTGCTCGCAGCGGTGTATATATTGGCGGTGGCATTGTCCCGCGCCTCGGAGACTATTTTTTTCAATCGCGTTTTCGGGAAAAGTTTGAAGCGAAGGGACGCTTTCAACATTACTTACAACAGATCCCGACTGCCCTAATCACGGATACGTTGGCGGCACTGAGCGGTGCTGCTTTTGCGATCGAACAAAGCGAAGCTTAATCCCCATGCAGCGCCGTTATCTTCTTTTACATCAGCAAGCACCTTTACTCTCCCCACTAGTTAAGGTACTTGGCAAGGCACTTAGCGGCGCTGTATTTTTTTGTAGTTGTCTCGCCTCTTTCGGCTTAGCACATGCACAAAGTAGCACCTACCAGATACAACATGTGGAACCTGCGTCGTGGTGGGTAGGAATGAAGCATCCAGAGCTGCAGCTGATGGTGCATGGAAAGAACATCGCTCAGTTGACGCCGTCTATTGTCTACCCCGGCGTCACCATCACTCAAGTTCAACGCACCGACAACCCAAACTATCTGTTTATCGATGTACAAATTGCAGAGAACACCAAAGCTGGTGAATTGTCGATCGCGTTCAAACAAGCAGAAACCACACTGGTCAGCCAAAGCTTCACCCTGCTACCACGTCGCCCAGCCTCGGCGCAGCGTGCAGGTTTTGGTGCAAACGATGCGATCTATTTACTCATGCCAGATCGCTTTGCGAATGGCGATAGCAGCAATGATAGTCTCCCCGATTACAGTGACAAACTTGCACGGCATATTCCGGGCTCTCGCCACGGTGGTGATATTCAAGGCATCAGACAACATCTGGATTACATCGCCAAGCTTGGATTTACCATGCTCTGGCCAACACCCTTAGTAGAAAATGCACAGCCGATCAATTCCTATCATGGCTACGCCGCTACCGATTTTTACCGAGTCGATCCCCGCTTTGGCAGCAATCTCAGCTACCAACAATTGGTTAGCGATGCCAAACGTCACGGCATAGGGATGATTCAAGATGTGGTACTCAATCATATCGGCGACAATCATTGGTGGATGCGCGATCTGCCGAGCAAAGACTGGCTCAATTTTCCGCAGAACTATACTGAAACCAACCACATACGCAGCACTTTACAAGACACACACGCCGCACAAATCGATAAACAAAAATTTGCCAGTGGCTGGTTTGTCAAAACCATGCCAGACCTGAATCAGGGCAATCCCTTGTTGGCAACCTATTTGATACAACATAGTTTGTGGTGGATAGAGTATGCGGATTTATCCGGTTTGCGCACCGATACTTATTCCTATTCAGATAAAGCCTTCCTAGCACGTTGGTCACAACGCATCATGGAGGAATATCCCAACTTCAACATCGTCGGTGAAGAGTGGAGCATGAATCCGAACATCATCGCCTATTGGCAGCGTGGTAAGCAGAATCACGATGACTACCGTTCGTCGCTTCCCAGCTTAATGGACTTCCCCGTCTATCAGGCGCTGCATGCCAGCTTGACGGGCAACGATGGTAAAGCCGCAAACATGATGACGATGTATGAGGCGATCGCGAATGATTTCGTCTATCCTGATCCCGACCGACTGACCATCTTTGAAGGCAATCACGATACACCACGTATTTTCTCAGCCTTAAATCAAGATCTCGCGCTAAATAAATTAGCGATGGTCATGCTGGCAACCTTGCGCGGTATACCACAGATGTTTTATGGCGCCGAAATCTTAATGACTAGTCCAAAACAACGTGACGATGGCAAAGTGCGTGGTGATTTTCCAGGTGGCTGGGATGGCGATGTGGTCAACGCATACACAGGCAAAAATCTGAACGGCGCACAACAGGATATGCAAAATTTCATTGCCCGTTTATTTAACTGGCGCAAAAATCAAACTGCGATTCATCGCGGCAAACTGATTCACTTTATTCCAGAAAATAACTGTTACGTGTATTTTCGCATCGATGGCAAGCATAAGGTCATGGTGATTATCAATCGCAATGAAAAGACAACGGCGCTTGAACTGTCGCGATTTGAAGAAGTTATGCAAGGGGCAAAGCAGGCCTATGAACTCATTAGCGATCAACATCTATCCTTACCAAAGACAATCAAAGTTAGCCCCAAAACAGCCTTAATTTTTGAGCTGCAATAAAGCCCCCCCCCAAACACAATCCCAACCATATGAGATCAAGCCATGAAGCACTTACTCCTTTCACTATTACTTAGCATAGGCGCACTCAATTCTGCGCCGACCACTGCGCAAACCACGAGCTCGGTTATTCATCCGGCATGGACAAAGAATGCGACAATTTATGAAGCCAATATTCGTCAGCATTCTAAAGAAGGCAGCTTTCAAAAATTTGAAGACTATCTGCCGGAATTAAAGAAAATGGGTGTCAAAGTGATTTGGCTTATGCCGATCAATCCTATTGGCGAAAAGAACCGCAAAGGCACTTTAGGTAGCTACTACGCAGTGCGCGATTACAAGGGTGTCAATCCTGAATTCGGCACACCAGCTGACTTCAAAAAATTGGTGAAGTCAATTCATGCACAGGGAATGTATGTGATTATCGATTGGGTAGCCAATCATACGGCTTGGGATCATCCTTGGGCAGCGCAACATCCAGAGTTTTACAAAAAGGACAAAGACGGTAAGTTTGTCCCGCCCGTACCCGATTGGGCCGACGTCATCGCACTTGACTACACCAATCCACAACTACGTAAAGAAATGGTCGAAGCCATGCGTTTCTGGCTGACTGAATACAATATTGATGGATTCCGTTGTGACGTTGCAGCGATGGTGCCAACCAACTTTTGGAACGACACTCGCAAAGCCTTAGATAAAACCAAAAAAGTATTTATGCTAGCGGAAGCCCATGAATTTGAATTGCATGAAAAAGCCTTTGATATGACTTACGGTTGGCAATTCAAAGACTTATTCAATGACATCGCACAAGGTAAAAAATCTGTGAAAGATTTGGATGCCTACTTGAACGGCGAAGAGAAACATTATCATCCCAACGCCTATCGCATGATGCATATTACAAATCATGATTTGAATAGCTGGGAAGGAACCGAGTTTGTACGGCTTGGAGATGCCGTAGAAACTTTCTTAGTTTTGTCAAACATCATGAAAGGTATGCCGCTCATGTATAGCGGTCAGGAAGCCGGCAATACCAAAGCATTGGACTTCTTTGAACGCGATCCTATTGAATGGAAGGCGCACCCGTTCAAACAACTCTACACCACCTTATTCCAATTAAAGAAAACCAACAAAGCTTTATGGAACGGTCAAGCTGGTGGTGAAATGCAGCGGATAGCGACTGGTAATGATGAGCACGTGTTCGCCTTTTCTCGTGAAAAAGCGGGTAATAAAATTGTCGCTGTCTTCAATCTATCAAACCAAACAAAAACGGCAGAAATCAAGTCAGCGCTCGCAAAAGGTAAGATGCTCGACATTAGCAACAACACCAAAGCGCCAATTGGCACAAATATTAAGTTTGAATTAAAGCCTTGGGAATATAAAGTTTTCGTCGAATAATATCCCTGGCAGTAAGCGGAATTCATCCGAAAGAAGTCGCACCAAGAAAATCAAAACTATAAATAAAAGCGCCAGCATTCAGTGCACCGAATGCTGGCGTTTTTTTATGCACAAAAATCTACGCAAACTCATAGCCAACGAAAATCCAAGACATCTTTCAATTTTTTTGCCATGAAAACAGCAAATTTGATCTAGCTCAAGACGTATGTTGCAGTGCGCAACTACACTAGCTCCATTGGGTTCAGGAAAAAAATCTCAAGCATTAGAATCAAAATCTGTATTGATAATTTGCATTAATCACCAAGGAAAATGAAAATGAAAAAGCTCGTTCTCGCACTCTCTTTAGCAGCAGTTGGTTTCGTCAGCGCAGAAGCAATGGCACAAGAAAGCCCATGGTTGGTACGTGGTCGCATCGTCAATATCAGCCCAGCAAACGGCTCTGATCCAGTCGGTGGCGTAGGCGCGGCAGATCGTATCACTGTCAGCAAGAAAACGATCCCTGAACTCGATATTACTTACTTCTTTTCACCAAACGTCTCTGCTGAATTGATTTTGACATATCCGCAAAAACACGATGTGTATTTAGATGGCGCCAATATTGGTACATTCAAACATTTGCCACCGACGTTGTCTGCGCAATACCACTTCGCACCAAATGCCGATATCAATCCTTACTTGGGTTTTGGTGTGAACTACACCAATCTCTCTAAAGTGAATTTGTTGGCTGGTAAAGGTGGCTTGGAAAGCAGCAGCTTTGGCTTCTCAGTGCAAGCTGGCGTCGATTTCAAAATCGACAAAAATTGGTCTATCAATCTGGATGTGAAAAAAGTTCAAATCCGTAGTGATGTCAATATTGCAGGTGCCAAAGCCAGTGCGGTCAAAGTTGATCCATTGTTGGTTGGCGTTGGTATTGGTTACCGTTTCTAAACATAAATAGAACGACGGCGCTGCATCATTAAGCTACGCTGTTTGGTTATGTTATTAAGTTGAATGATTGTTGACGTATTGCGGAGTTATATCCGCAAACATCGACAATCTCTAGCCATCATGTTGATCAACATGATGGCTTTTTTGTTTGTCGATAACAATGCTATTTAAGCGACTTTTTTGTCTTCGATTTTGTTTTGGATTGATTAGCAGTTGATTTCTTCGTCGATTTTTTTCGCGAGACTACGATGCTTTCAGAATTTAAACTCTTTGTTACTGATATTGACTCAGCAGAAGTTGAAGTTGCAATTGAAGGTGCGGTCTCCTCACTCATTGAGGAATCAGTTGCAAGTATCGCGTCTTGTGTCGACAACAGTGGAAGTTGCGCAAAGGCCTGATCAACGACCTCTATCCAATGTTGAACCGCCAGCTGCGTACCCGTTTGCAAATGCTGTTGACACGCCATATTCGCACTGACGATCATTTCGGCTTGTGTCGCTTCCAAGGCTGCCACTTTATTGTCGCGTAATCGTCTAGCCAGATCAGATTGCAGAATTGAGTAAGTTCCGGCTGATCCACAACACAAATGACTATCGGCACAAATTCTGACATCCACTCCCAGTCGTTGCAAAAGTCCTTCAACTTTGCCACGCACCTGCTGACCATGCTGCAAACTACATGGTGCATGCCAGACTATCTTCTGCCTTATTTGCCCGCCTATTTGTGAAACTAATGTATCGGAAAAATCCACCAGCAGCTCACTCAAATCACAGGTCAGCGCACTAATCGCTGAAGCTTTATCAGCGTAATCACTATCATGTGCCAATAACTTGCCGTAGTCTTTTACAGTCACGCCACAACCCGATGCCGTCATCACGATCTGGCTCACTTTACGCTCAGGTTCGGCATCAGGTTTAACTAGAGGCCACCACACATCAATATTATGTCTAGCCGCTTGCTTAGCGCCCTCTTGATCACTCAAATGAAGTCGTACAGCGCCACAACAGGCAACCGAAGGCAATTGGATGCTCTGTATCTGCATGCGATCCAAAACGCGTGCCGTCGCTGCATTAATGTTCGGTGCCAAGCTCCCTTGCACACAACCGTCTAACAAGATCACTTTATGGTTATGTTGGCGCTGCGGTAGTTGATCCGCTGCAGTCACAGCCGGCACTGGAATTTTTTCTTGTAGCGAAGCCGGCAATACCGACTTCAACGCTCGCCCCCAAAACAAAGCATGTTGGAATAAACGTGGATGACTTAATCCACTTTTCAAAGCACCACGCAATAGGCTTTGGGTCCAAGAACGCCCCACTCTTTTCTCAACGATATCGCGTCCTATCTCTAACAAGCGTGAATATTGCACGCCCGATGGACATGTGCTTTCACAGCTACGACAAGTCAGGCATCGGTCAAGGTGGGTCTGCGTTTTTTGACTAGGTTCGTGTCCTTCCAGAACTTGCTTAATTAAATAAATACGCCCTCTCGGTCCGTCCAGTTCATCACCGAGCAATTGATAAGTTGGGCAAGTCGCATTACACATTCCGCAATGCACGCACTGACGCAAAATTTGGTCTGCTTCTTGCCCTTCGGGAGTCGCTACAAAATCAGCGCTTAGTTTAGTTTGCATAGTCTCTTTTGCCGCATTGGTTCAATACGTCTTTATTCAACTGGGGTCATCTATCAATCACTAGGAAACAAGCGACCACGATTAAAAATATCAAAGGGGTCAAAGGTTTTTTTCAACTGTTGATGGATCTTTAAAAGTGCCGGATGCAAAGGCATAAAGGTCACCTGCGATGCATCCGCATAACGAAACTGGGTGACGTGTCCGCCCAAATTTTGCATCAATTCACGCACCGATTGTATCGGCTCGTGCGTCCAAATCCAGCGTTGTGCACCGCCCCACTCGATTAAGGTTTTTGTTCGCAATTTAAGTGCCGATGCAGTCGATGGCAGAGATAAACGTAATAAAGCAAGACCCTGTTCCGGGGTGAAAAAATGATGCTGCTGCTCACGCAAACTTATCCAAAATGCTTTGTCATCATGAACGTCTTGCCCGCCTAATTTCTGTTTCGCCAATCTGATCGCGGACTCCGACCCGGATAAACGTAGCATCAAGCGTCCAGCGTGATAAGCACTAGCGGAAATTGGAAGCGCTTGCCCCGCCCATTTATTTAAACAGTGCAATGCGTCTTGCTCTGATAGCGCAAAGGCCAAACTCGTTTCTAGCAAAGGTCGTGGCATCACTTTAAGTGAAATCTCCGTGATCAAGCCCAGCGCACCCATCGATCCAACCATTAAACGGGAAACATCGTAGCCAGCCACATTTTTCATCACTTGACCACCAAACTTCAACAACTCTCCTCGACCATTCATCATGGTAACGCCTAAGACAAAATCTCGTATCCCGCCAGCATAAGCACGTCGAGGTCCGGACAATCCTGCCGCCAGCATGCCACCGACGGTTGCGTGTTCACCAAAATGGGGAGCTTCGCAAGCGAGCATCTGTCCATGTTGATCTAATAGCGATTCGATTTCTTTTAACGTAGTTCCTGCGCGTACGCTTAGCACCAATTCTGTCGGTTCATAAGCAATCACGCCTGCATAAGCACGGGTATCCAAAACCTCACCGTTCACTTGATTTCCATACCAAGATTTAGTGGCGCCACCCTGTATGCAGAGTGGCAGTTTGCTCTCACTCGCCAATAAAATTTGTTCACGAAATTGTTGTAACACTGGATTCATGCTTAGGCGATTTCTGTCAGATTTTGTATAGATTTAAAAACGTGGGAGTTCAGGGAAATTTAAACGGCCATTTTGCACGTGCATACGACCAAATTCGGCACAACGATTAAGGCTAGGAATACCTTTGGTAGGATTGAGCAATTTGTGCGGATCAAACGCCTCTTTTACAGCCATGAAACAGGCTAATTCAGCTGCGTTAAACTGCAAACACATGGAATTAAGTTTTTCAATACCGACACCATGCTCACCAGTGATGGTTCCCCCCAAGGCAACACATAGCGCTAAAATCTCAGCGCCAAAGGCTTCGGCTTTTTCAAAGGCACCTGGGTCATTCGCGTCAAACAATATCAAAGGGTGCAAATTGCCATCTCCTGCATGAAATACATTGGCGCAGATCATTGCATATTGACGCTCCATCTCCGTAATCGATCTCAAAACTTGTGCAAGATGCTTGCGCGGGATCGTGCCATCAACGCAATAATAATCTGGCGACATTCGCCCTGCAGCAGGAAACGCATTCTTGCGCCCCGACCATAGTTTGGTACGTTCAGCTTCATTCATCGACAGCTTTAAACTACTCGCTCCTGCCTTTTCCAACACGGCACACATGCGACTTATTTCATCTGCGACTTCTTCCGTATTGCCGTCAGCTTCGCACAGCAAAATCGCAGCCGCATTAACGTCATATCCCGCATGAACAAATGGCTCCACCATACGCACCGACGTTTGATCCATCATTTCCAAGCCCGAGGGAATAATGCCTTGGGCAATCACTTGCGCGACTGCGTTCCCGGCTTGCTCGACATCACTAAATGACGCCACAATCACTTGGGCAGTTTGCGGTTTAGGTATCAGTTTGACGGTAATTTCGGTGACAATTCCCAACATCCCTTCCGAACCAATAAAAAGCCCAAGCAAGTCCAAACCCGGAGCATCTAATGCCTCACTTCCCAATTCCAAAATATCACCATCGATCGTCACAACACGGGCTCGTAAGACATTGTGCACGGTCAAGCCATATTTCAAACAATGTACACCACCGGCATTTTCAGCCAAGTTACCGCCTATGCTGCAAGCCAGTTGAGATGAAGGGTCTGGTGCGTAGTACAGTCCGAAACTGATAGCGGCATCAGAGATCGCTAGATTGCGAACACCTGGTTGTACGCGTGCGGAGCGTGCATAGGCGTTGACCTCTAGGATTTTATTGAGTTTAGCGGTCGACAGCACAAGGCCATTTTCAATCGGCGTCGCACCTCCAGACAGTCCTGTGCCAGCGCCACGAGGTACGATAGGTACTTGCAGTTCCCGACACACCTTGAGGATCGCTAAGATTTGCATTTCATCTTCAGGCAAAACCACAACCAAAGGCAATTGTTTATAGGTGCTCAAAGAGTCGCACTCATAAGGGCGTGTGTCTTCTGCGTCCGATAAAATGCAATGCAAAGGTATGGACTTACGTAAAGCCTTCACTAACACCGCTCTTAAATTGGAACTTTCCATCCCGTTGCCTTAGGTTTTTTCGCTATCTCAATGAGTGTAGCCTGTGCAGAGGAATTTGTGAGTAAGAAATAATTCTTAAATAAAAAAAAGACGCCGCAGCGTCTCAGATCGCTGACAAACCCCGTCTTTTATTAAAAGCGGGGTTTTTTATTGGGTAATGATTGCGTCTCTAGTAGGCACTTTAAAAATAAAAGAACTTCGCCACGTATTTTTCAAACGAAGACTCAA
>NZ_JACOFW010000158.1 GCF_014284305.1 Affinundibacterium seohonense | reverse complement strand
GCTACTTCACACCCCACATTTGCAAAGGTTTAGTTGAGCGCAATATCTATGGCGTGATTGGCTATCGTCGCCCCAATCATAAAGATGGTTTCTTCTATAAGCGCGAGTATGAATATGATGCGCAAGCAGATGTGTATCGTTGTCCGAATGGTCAATTACTGGCGTACTCCACTACGAATCGACTTGGCTACCGCGAATACAAATCGGATGCCAAAC
>NZ_JACOFW010000157.1 GCF_014284305.1 Affinundibacterium seohonense | reverse complement strand
CGGAATCGACGACACTGTCGTTGATTGTGGCGACGGTGACCGTGAAGCTGGAAACACCGGCTGGAACGATCAGGCTGCCACCAACTAAGGTCACGCCATTGCTAAATGTGGCTGTGCTGTTGTAATCAGCACCGGCTGTCGCTGTACCACCGCCTAAGTTGTAAGCATAGGTTGAGGCAACAGTTGTTGTTGCGCTTAAGCTGACGGTGTAGACGAGATCAT
>NZ_JACOFW010000156.1 GCF_014284305.1 Affinundibacterium seohonense | reverse complement strand
CCATCTTTATGATTGGGGCGACGATAGCCAATCACGCCATAGATATTGCGCTCAACTAAACCTTTGCAAATGTGGGGTGTGAAGTAGCCTGCATCGAGGCCCACTGCGCCAATTTCGAAACCGAAGCGGGTACGCATCCGATCAAGACGATCCAGATAGGGACCACTATCATGGACATTGGCTGGTGTAACGTGGGTATCGGTGATGAGGGAATGGACGCCAT
>NZ_JACOFW010000155.1 GCF_014284305.1 Affinundibacterium seohonense | reverse complement strand
ATTACTGGCGTACTCCACTACGAATCGACTTGGCTACCGCGAATACAAATCGGATGCCAAACAATGTAGTGACTGCCCAACAAGAGCGCAGTGCACAGCAAGTAAAAATCATGTCAAAGTCGTGACCAGACATGTTTGGCAGCATTTTAAAGAACAACTCAACGCGAACCGACTTAGTGTAAGTGGGAAAGAGATCTACAAGCATCGTAAAGAGACGGTCGAACGGA
>NZ_JACOFW010000154.1 GCF_014284305.1 Affinundibacterium seohonense | reverse complement strand
ACAGTGTCGTCGATTCCGCCTCACCAGAATCCTTACCATTGGTGATCGGTGGTGTAACAGGCAATGGCGGTATTATTGATGATGACCAACCAAGCATCACCACAGTCGAACCAGGCGCACCAGGCGTTGCTGGTGACAATGTGGTCGAAGGCAATGACTTGGTCTACACAGTCTCCTTGTCCGCAACAACAACCGTCGCCTCAACCTATGCTTACAACTTAGGCGGCGGTA
>NZ_JACOFW010000153.1 GCF_014284305.1 Affinundibacterium seohonense | reverse complement strand
GGTCCGAAGATCCCCCACTTTCAACCTTAGTTCGTATGCGGTATTAGCGTAACTTTCGCTACGTTATCCCCCACTCTAGGGTATGTTCCGATATATTACTCACCCGTTCGCCACTCGCCACCAGACCGAAGTCCGTGCTGCCGTTCGACTTGCATGTGTAAGGCATGCCGCCAGCGTTCAATCTGAGCCAGGATCAAACTCTTCAGTTTAATCTCTGTTACTTGTTTCCATTTC
>NZ_JACOFW010000152.1 GCF_014284305.1 Affinundibacterium seohonense | reverse complement strand
ACAATGTGGTCGAAGGCAATGACTTGGTCTACACAGTCTCCTTGTCCGCAACAACAACCGTCGCCTCAACCTATGCTTACAACTTAGGCGGCGGTACAGCCACAGCCGGTGCCGATTACAACAGCACAGCCACATTTAGCAATGGCGTGACTTTAGTTGGTGGCAGCCTGATCGTTCCAGCCGGTGTTTCCAGCTTCACGGTCACCGTCGCCACAATCAATGACGCCATCGTCG
>NZ_JACOFW010000151.1 GCF_014284305.1 Affinundibacterium seohonense | reverse complement strand
GATGCTTGGTTGGTCATCATCAATAATACCGCCATTGCCTGTTACACCACCGATCACCAATGGTAAGGATTCTGGTGAGGCGGAATCGACGACACTGTCGTTGATTGTGGCGACGGTGACCGTGAAGGTACTCACGCCAGCGGGAACGATCAGGCTGCCACCGACTAAGGTCACACCATTACTGAACGTGGCTGTGCTGTTGTAATCGGCACCGGCTGTTGCTGTACCACCGCCTA
>NZ_JACOFW010000150.1 GCF_014284305.1 Affinundibacterium seohonense | reverse complement strand
GTCGCCATAGGTGCTTTGCTTGAGTCAAATAAGACGATAAAGAAAGGCGCAGGGCCTTTTCTAATAAACTCGCCATTTTCTTCATATTTTGACATGCCGCAGCGAGCAACGCTTGCGCCTTGACCTTGGCTAATCCACGAAAGCGTGCGTAACGATGACCATGTAGTTGCTTCGCATCGGCGAAGCTCCGTTCGACCGTCTCTTTACGATGCTTGTAAATCTCTTTCCCACTTACA
>NZ_JACOFW010000149.1 GCF_014284305.1 Affinundibacterium seohonense | reverse complement strand
GATCGTTGGTTGATCGTTGTCGATGATACCGCCGTTACCTGTCACGCCACCAACAACCAATGGCAGTGTTTCTGGTGACGCGGAATCGACGACACTGTCGTTGATTGTGGCGACGGTGACCGTGAAGCTGGTCACGCCACTTGGCACGATCAAATTGCCGCCAACTAAGGTCACGCCATTACTGAACGTTGGTGTGGTGTTGTAATCACTACCGGCTGTCGCTGTACCACCGCCTAAGC